>NZ_BDBB01000019.1 GCF_001612765.1 Nocardia arthritidis NBRC 100137 | reverse complement strand
GCGCTGCTGGTCACCCTGCTGGCGGTGCTGGGCCCGACGCTGGCGCCGCACCCGGCGCAGCGAGCGATCGGCATCCCGTTCGGCGATCCCGGCGCGGGCGCGCCGCTGGGCGCCGACCGGCTGGGCCGCGATGTGCTCAGCCAATTGCTCTACGGCGGTTGGGGACTGCTGCTGGTGGCCGCGATCATCGCGGTGACGGTGACCGGGGTGTCGTGTGTCCTCGGCGCGGTCGCGGCGCTGCGCCCGCGGATCGGCGAGTGGATCGAACTGGGCACCGACCTGTTCATCCTGCTCCCCGCGGTGCTGGGGATCCTGCTCGTGCTGACCTCGTGGCCCGACGCGGGCCCCTCGGGCCTGATCGTCCTGGCGCTGCTGTTCGGCGTCCCCTATTGTGCGCGGATCTTCACCGCCGCCGCCGCCGGCGTCGCGGCATCCGGATATGTCGAGAGCGCGCGGGCCGCCGGTGAGCCGCTGACCCACCTGGTGTTCCGGGAAGTGATCCCGAACCTGCGCGAGGTGACGACCACCCAGCTCGGGCTGCGTTTCGTGGCCGGGGTCTATCTCGTGAGCACAGCGTCGTTCCTGCAACTGCCCACGACGCTCGGCGCGAGCAACTGGGCTGTCATGGTGCGCGAGAACACCTCCGGCATGCTGCTCAATCCATGGGCCGTGCTGGCCCCGAGTCTCGCGATCGCGATCGTCGCGGTGAGCGTGAACCTGGCGGTCTCGGCGTTCGGGCGAGGGGAGCGGGAATGAACGTGAGCGTGACGAAACGTGAATGCCCGGCGGCTGAAGCGGAGGGCGCCGGGCAGGCCACCGATCTCGTCTCGGTCGACTGTCTGACCGTGCTGGGACCCAACGGCCGGGAATTGGCCGGTCCCGCGACATTCCGGATACCGGCGGGCACGGTGACGGCGCTCACCGGCCCGTCCGGGTCGGGCAAGACCACGGTGATGCGCGCCCTGCTCGGGCAGTTGCCGTCCGAGCGGGCGCGCGCGACGGGATCGGCGTCGGTCGCAGGACACGACGTGTTGACGCTCGATCGCCCTGCGCTGCACAGGTTTCGGCGTCGACACATCGCCTTCGTGGGGCAGGACCCGGGTTCGGCGCTGAATCCGCTGCTGCGCGTGCGCGCCCTGCTGCGCGAGGTCGCTCCGGACGCGCCCGAGTCCACCCTGACCGACACGCTGGCACTGGTCGGCTTGTCGCCGGACTACCTGCGCCGCCGTCCCGGTGAACTCTCCGGCGGCCAGCAGCGCCGCGTCGCCCTCGCCAGGGCGCTGATCCGCCGCACCGGCGTGCTGGTGCTCGACGAGCCGCTCGCCGGGCTGCACGGCGCGCTGCGCACCGACATCGCCGGACAACTCGCGGCGCTCGCCCGGGAGCGGTCGGTGGCGATCCTGCTGTCGGGCCACGACACCGCCCTCGTGCACTCGATCGCCGACGACATCGTCGAACTCGGCGTGGCCGGCTCGGCGTCTGCGCATCCGGCTCGGCGGCCGCAGAGCGGTACGCCGAGAAAGACCTTCGGCATGGCGGCTGATTCGGCAACGCGCCCGTCGGCCACCGGCCCGATCGACGGTGTTCGGACGGAGATGCGCACCCGCCGTGGCCTCGGCCCGGATCCAGCGGGCGGCGTGGCGCAGACGCGAAACAGTCACCACGGTGCGGCCGTGATCACCGACGACCGGGTCGTGCTGCGCGCCGAAGGAATCAGCGCTTCGATCAACGGACACCAGGTGCTCGCCGACATCGATTTCGCGCTCGGAGCGGGTTCGGCGCTCGCGGTGGTCGGCGCGTCGGGCGCGGGCAAGACCACTCTGGCGCGCGTCGTCGCGGGGTTGCACCGTTCTGCGAGCGGGTCGCTGGAGATGAACGGGAACCGGATCGCCGTGGGTGCGAACAGGCGAATCCGATACGGCTCGAGCGGCATTCAGTTGGTCACCCAGAATCCCCGCTCCGCGCTCAACCCCCGCCGCACCGTGGCGCAGACGCTCGGCCGTCCGCTGCGGCGGATCGGGCGCGTCGCGCGCCGGGACCTCTCGCGGCGGGTCGCCGACCTGCTCGCCGCGGTCGAACTGTCCGCCGACCTGGCCGCCCGCTACCCGCACGAGCTCTCCGGCGGACAACGTCAGCGCGTGGCCCTGGCGCGCGCCCTCGCCGCCGAACCCGCCGTACTCCTGTGCGACGAAATCACCTCGGCACTGGACCACGCCACCGCGTCGGCGATCATGGCACTGCTGGACCGGATCCGGGCCGAACGCGACACCGCCCTGCTGATCATCACCCACGACATGGCCTTGGTCGCCGAATACTGCCCCAGCCTGCTGGTCCTCGATCAGGGGCGGATCGCCGAATCGGGTCACACCGGAACCGTGCTCGCCGCGCCGACGCACAACGCGACCAGCGAGCTGCTCGTCTGAACCGCCGCGGTCATGCGCGCACCCGACACGCGGTGGACTCCGTCACCGGCTTGCCGCAGGCACGAGCCGGCATCTGGATCATGGAAGGGGTGTTACGAAAGACCGGCGTCTCGGCCGCCGTCGTGGTGATTCTCGGGCTCGCCGGTTGCGGGATCGACCGCACCCCGATCCCGGAGGGTATTCCGCCCGGACCCGGCACGCCGCTGCCCGTGATCGACCTGGACGCCCCCGGCCGCACGGCCGTCCAGCTGCGCGGGTGGGCAGGCGAGCAGGCCGGGCGGCTCGGCATCCCGCCGGTCGCCCTCGAGGCGTACGGCTACGCGGCGGCCGTGATGACCAGGGCCCGCCCCGACTGCGGCATCGCGTGGACGACGCTGGCGGGCATCGCGAGCGTGGAGAGCAGGCACGGCAGCTATCGCGGTGCGCAGCTGGGCGAGGACGGCTCGATCCGCCCGCCGATCATCGGCATTCCGCTGGACGGCTCGCCCGGCGTCGCCCTGGTCGAGGACACCGACCGCGGCGCACTCGACGGCGATCCGGTGCACGACCGCGCCGTCGGCCCGCTGCAGTTCATCCCGGAGACCTGGAAGCGCTGGGGCGTCGACGCCAACGGAGACGCGACCGCGGATCCGCAGAACATCGACGACGCCGCGCTCACCGCCGCCAGGTACCTGTGCGCCAGCGGCGGCGATCTCACCTCCGAGCACGGCTGGCAGCGCGCGCTGCTCACCTACAACCAGTCGCACAGCTACCTGCTGACGGTGCGCGATCGAGCCGCGAGTTACAGCGTCGGCCGCCGGGTGTGATCCTCCGGTCCCCGGAGTGCCGGTTACCCGCCTCGCTGCCGGGACGATAGGCTCGCAGCGCACGGCCCATCCCGTGAGACCAACCGTGTCAGCAGCCGAAGGAGTGTCGTTTTCGTGGCCATCATCGAACAGGTCGGAGCTCGCGAGATCCTGGATTCCCGCGGTAACCCCACCGTCGAGGTCGAGATCGCTCTCGACGACGGCACCCTGACCCGCGCGGCCGTGCCCTCCGGCGCGTCCACCGGCGAGCACGAGGCCGTCGAACTGCGCGACGGTGGCGAACGCTACGGTGGCAAGGGCGTGCGCAAGGCGGTCGAGGGTGTGCTCGACGAGATCGCGCCCGCCGTCATCGGCTTGGACGCCGTGGAGCAGCGCACCGTCGACCAGGTGCTGCTGGACCTGGACGGCACCCAGGACAAGTCCCGGCTCGGAGCCAACGCCCTGCTGGGTGTCTCGCTGGCCGTGGCCCGCGCCGCCGCCGAGTCCTCGGGGCTCGAGCTGTTCCGCTACCTCGGCGGTCCGAACGCGCACGTGCTGCCCGTCCCGATGATGAACATCCTCAACGGTGGCGCGCACGCCGACACCGGTGTCGACGTGCAGGAATTCATGGTCGCCCCGATCGGCGCGCCTACCTTCAAGGAGTCGCTGCGCTGGGGCGCGGAGGTCTACCACGCGCTGAAGTCGGTGCTGAAGGCCAAGGGCCTGTCCACCGGCCTCGGTGACGAGGGCGGTTTCGCACCCGACGTCGCGGGCACCAAGGCCGCGCTCGACCTGATCAGCGAGGCCATCGACAAGACCGGCCTGAAGCTGGGCAGCGACGTGGCGCTCGCGCTGGACGTCGCGGCCACCGAGTTCTACAGCACCGGCAGCGGCTACAAGTTCGAGGGCGTCGTGCGCTCGGCCGAGGAGATGGCGCAGTTCTACGCCGACCTGATCGGCGCCTACCCGCTGGTGTCCATCGAGGACCCGCTGTCGGAGGACGACTGGGACGGCTGGGTGACCCTGACCGACCAGATCGGCGAGAAGATCCAGCTCGTCGGCGACGACCTGTTCGTCACCAACCCGGAGCGCCTGGAAGAGGGCATCGCCAAGGGCGCTGCCAACGCGCTGCTGGTGAAGGTCAACCAGATCGGCACGCTCACCGAGACCCTGGACGCGGTGGAGCTGGCGCATCGCAACGGCTACAAGACGATGATGTCGCACCGGTCCGGCGAGACCGAGGACACCACCATCGCCGACCTCGCCGTCGCGGTGGGCAGCGGCCAGATCAAGACCGGCGCCCCCGCTCGCAGCGAGCGGGTCGCCAAGTACAACCAGCTGCTGCGCATCGAGGACGCGCTCGGCGATTCGGCGCGTTACGCCGGCGACGTCGCGTTTCCTCGCTTCGCGTTCGAAGGCTGACCTGCGGTACGAGCGACGGGCCCTGAGGAGGTAGCGGTGCGTGATCACCCAGGGCCCCGGGAGTACCGCGAAGCAGAGACCGAGGCGTGAGATGACGGAGCGACGTGCGCGTGGGACCAGTCCGGCCGGACGTGGGGACCGCCGCACGTCGCGTGCCGACGGATCGCGCCCGGCCGATGCCGCGGCCAAGCGCGGCCGCAGGCGATCGGAGACCGCGGAGAAACCGAAACCGCGCAAGAGCGCGCGGGGTTCGGCCGCGGGCAGGCACGACCACACGTTCCTGGGGCTCTCCACCGGCAAGGCGGTGATCCTCGCGATGGTGGTGTGCGGGCTCGCGCTCACCCTCGCCGTGCCGATGCGCACGTACTTCACCCAGCGCGCGGAGGCCACGCAGCTCGCGCAGCAGCGCGAGGAACTCGAGGCGGATCTGGCTCGGTTGCGGGATCGCCGTGCGCAGCAACAGGATCCGGCCTACATCCGGACCGAGGCGCGCGACCGCCTTCGCCTGGTGCTGCCCGGCGAGACGCCGTACATCGTGCAGGTGCCCGGCATCGAGGCGCCCGCCCCGCCCCCGGCGCCCACCAGAGCCAGGGAACCCGAGCCCTGGTACACCGAACTGTGGCGCAGCATCGCCGAGCCGCAGCCGACGCCCGCGGCCGCTCCGGCGCCGCCCACCGCACCGGAAGGACCCAGGTGACCGCCCCGAACGACCAGGATCTCGCGATCATCGCCGAGCAGCTCGGCCGTGCGCCGCGCGGCGTGCTCGCCATCGCCTATCGCACCCCGGACGGGATCCCGGCCGTGGTGAAGACCGCGCCCCGGTTGCCCGACGGCACCCCCTTCCCGACGCTCTACTATCTGACCGATCCTCGGCTCACCGCGGAGGCGAGCAGGCAGGAATCCGCCGGTGTGATGCGCGAGATGACCGAGCGGCTGGCCGCCGACGCGGAGCTGGCCGCCGCCTATCGCGCCGCACACGAGAGCTATCTGGCCGAACGGGACGAAATCGAGTCGCTCGGTACGGATTTCACCGGCGGTGGGATGCCCGAGCGGGTCAAGTGCCTGCACGTCCTGATCGCGCACGCACTGGCCAAGGGGCCGGGGGTGAACCCGCTCGGCGACGAGTCCGTGGCGCTGGCTGCCGAGCACGGCTTACGTGGCACCGCCGTTCCGGCCGACTGGCCCGCACCGCGCCCGACCGGCCCGCGAGAGACTGGAGCACAGTGATGAGTGACCGCGTAGCCGCCGTGGATTGCGGCACGAACTCCATCCGACTGCTGATCGCCGACGTGCTCGCTGAAGGGCGCCTGGCCGACGTGCACCGCGAGATGCGCATCGTCCGCCTCGGCCAAGGGGTCGACGCGACCGGTTCGCTGGCGCCGGAGGCGATCGACCGCACCCGCGCCGCCCTGGCCGACTACGCCGCGATGATGCGCGAGGCGGGCGTCGGCCGGGTGCGGATGGTGGCCACCTCCGCCACCAGGGACGCCGCCAACCGCGAGGACTTCTTCGCCATGGCCAGGACCGAGCTGGGCACCGTGGTCGCGGGCGCGGAAGCCGAGGTGATCACCGGCGACGAGGAGGCGCGCCTGTCGTTCGCGGGCGCGATCGGCGAACTGTCCAGCGCCTCGGGTCCCTTCGTCGTGGTGGATCTGGGCGGCGGATCGACCGAGCTGGTGTTCGGGGACAGCGCGGGGGTGCGGTCGGCCTTCTCCGCCGACATCGGCTGCGTCCGGATCACCGAGCGCTGCCTGGCGGGCAACCCGCCGACCGCCGAAGAGATCGCGGCCGCCCGCGCCTTCGCCACCGAGCGGTTGACCGAAGCGTTCACGCACGTCCCCGTGGAGGGCGCGCACACCTGGGTCGGCGTGGCGGGCACGATGACCACCTTGGCCGCGGTCGCGCTCGATCTCCCCGAATACGACTCGGAGCGGGTGCATCTCACCCGATTGACCATGGACCAGGTCCGCGAGGTCTGCGACCGGCTGATCGCCATGGACCACGATCAGCGCGCCGCGCTGGGGCCGATGCACCCCGGCCGGGTCGACGTGATCGGCGGCGGCGCGGTCATCACCGAGGTGCTCGCGGAGGAACTGTCCCGGCGCGCGGGCATCGCCGAGTTGGTCGTCAGCGAGCACGACATCCTCGACGGCATCGCGCTGTCGATCGCCTGACCGGGCTCCATCCGGCGACCGGGCCGGTCAGTTCTGCGGTACGTTACCGTCGAGCCGTACCTCGGCGTGTGTCTCCGCGCCCGGCCGGGCTTGCGCGCGGCCCTCGAGACGGGCTTTGCCGACCGCGATATCGGCGAGCCGGGACAGCGATTCCTTGTTCCGCGGCACCAGGAGCAGCTCTTGCAGAATATTGGGCACCAGGTTGCCCAGTCCTCGCTCAGCGTGCTCGTACATCCGGATCTGGGTCTCGCCGGGTGCGGTCTCCACGAGTTCCAGACGGATCCACGCGGCGCCGAGCGGCGAGAGTTTGGCCTCGAGTTCGAGCATGTGCGGCGGATCCACCGACACGACCTGTGTGGAGTCGTTCACGGTGAACGGCCATACACCCGCGCTGTAGTGCAGTTGGGAGCCGACGCCGGGCCATTCGCCGTCGACGTCGCGGATGTGCGTGGCGCCGACCACCCAGGCGCAGAACAGCCATCCGTCGGCGAGGACGTCGAAGACCTGTTCCGGTGTCGTCGGCACGGTGATTTCCACGTGGACCATCAGCTCAACGCTTTCTGGGGGTAGTCCGTGGCGGGTTTGCCTGTCGATTGCGGGGTGCCCGGTGGTGCGGTGGGCAAACCACCTGCCGCGACCCGGTTGCCCCACGGGCGTGAACAGAACCTACGAATCCTCCACAATGCGGTCCGAGCTGCGATCTTCGAAACATGGTTGAAGCGGCAACGCCACGGCTCGGTGGTCTCGGAACGTCGATGTCGGGTAGTTTGGCTCGGTTCTATGACCCAGGTCACGAGTTCGCCGATTTCCGGTACCGCCGGGACGGTCATGGTTTGTGCGGGGGCTGATCGTCGCCGCCATCGCACCATGGATCAGCAAATTCCTGGCCGGCGTGCATCGCCTCGCCGGATGGGTACAGAACACCAAGCACAGCAGCACGATCTAAGGAGAACGCGTGACTAACCCCGGGCCACAAGCCGATCCGGCGGGTGATGTCTCGTCTCGGTGGGGCGGTTTGTTCCGCACCAAGTCCATCGAACAGTCGATCCGCGACACCGACGAACCCGACTCGAAACTCCGCAAGGACCTGACCGCCTGGGACCTCACCGTCTTCGGTGTGGCCGTCGTGGTCGGCGCGGGCATCTTCACCCTCACCGCACGCACCGCGGGCAATGTCGCGGGCCCGTCGGTCTCGCTGGCCTTCGTGTTCGCCGCGATCGCCTGCGGGCTGACCGCGCTGTGCTACGCCGAGTTCGCGTCCACCGTGCCGGTGGCGGGCAGCGCCTACACCTACTCCTACGCCACCTTCGGCGAGCTCGTCGCCTGGATCATCGGCTGGGACCTGATCCTGGAGTTCGCCCTCGCCGCGGCGGTGGTGGCCAAGGGCTGGTCGCAGTACCTCGGCGAGGTACTCGGGGACATCTCGCCGATCGCGCACCTCGGCCCGGTGACCTTCGACTGGGGCGCGGTGCTGCTGATCTCCGTGCTCGGCGTGCTGCTCGCGACCGGCACCAAGGTGTCCTCGCGGGTGTCGGCGGTGGCGGTCGCCATCAAGCTGGGTGTGATCGCGCTGGTGCTGGTCGTCGGCTTCACCTATTTCAAGTCCTCGAACCTCTCGCCCTACATTCCGCCGTCGCAGCCCGGTGAGCGGGGCGAGGGCCTGCGGCAGTCGCTGTTCTCCTACCTGACCGGCGCCGGGGACAGCAACTTCGGCTGGTACGGCCTGCTCGCCGCGGCCAGCCTGGTGTTCTTCGCGTTCATCGGCTTCGACGTGGTCGCCACGACGGCGGAGGAGACCCGCAACCCGCAGAAGGCGGTGCCGCGCGGCATCCTCGGCTCGCTGCTGATCGTCACCGTCCTGTACGTCGCGGTGTCGCTCGTGCTCACCGGCATGGTGCCCTACACCGAGCTGTCCGGCGGCGACGCGACGCTGGCGACGGCGTTCGCCATCCACGGGGTGACCTGGGCGAAGAACATCATCTCGATCGGCGCCCTCGCCGGGCTCACCACGGTGGTCATGGTGATGTACCTCGGGCAGACGCGGGTGCTGTTCGCGATGGCGCGCGACGGACTGATGCCGCGCAGGCTCGCGCACACCGGCGGCAACGGCACGCCGGTGCGCGTCACCGTCATCGTGGGGGTGGCCTGCGCGCTCCTGGCCGGGTTCGTGGATTTCGGCACGCTGGAGGAGATGGTCAACATCGGGACGCTGTTCGCGTTCGTGCTGGTGTCGATCGGCGTGCTCATCCTGCGACGCACGCGTCCGGACCTGCCGCGCGGATTCCGGGTGCCGCTGGTGCCGCTGATCCCCATCCTGGCGGTGCTGTCGTGCCTGTGGCTGATGCTGAACCTGTCGGTGGAGACCTGGCTGCGGTTCCTGGTGTGGATGCTGATCGGCTTCGTCGTCTACTTCGCCTACTCCCGGCGCAACTCCCTGGTCCGCAAGGCCGCGGCCACCCGGTAGCGCGGCCGTGTTCGGCGTGCCGGAGGCCGGCGGATAGCCTGACGCGGTGTCGCAGCGTGAGTTGGTTGTTCTCGGAACCGCGAGTCAGGTGCCGACAAAACAGCGAAACCACAACGGGTACCTGCTCCGGTGGGACGACGAGGCGATCCTGTTCGATCCCGGTGAGGGGACGCAGCGGCAGATGACCTATGCCGGTGTGTCCGTCACCGGGATCACCCGGATCGCCATCACCCATTTCCACGGTGACCACAGCCTCGGGCTGGCCGGAGTGGTGCAGCGGATCAACCTCGATCGGGTGCCGCATCCGGTCGACGTCTGCTTCCCGGCGTCGGGCGGCGTGTACTACGACCGCTTGGTCAACGCGACGTCCTACTATCACCGCGCCGAACTGCGGCCGCGCCCGGTCGCCGCCCCCGGCCCCGTGGACTTGCCGGGGGCGCCGTTCACGGTGACGGCGGTGCACCTCTCGCATCCGGTGGACACCTTCGGCTATCGGCTCAGCGAGCCGCCCGGCCGGCGCATCCTGCCGGATCGGTTGCGCGCCTTGGGGTTGCGCGGGCCGATCATCGCCGAACTGCAACAGCGCGGCGAGGTCGAGTTCGACGGTCGCACCATCACTTTGGCGGAGATCAGCGAACCCCGAGCCGGTCAGAGCTTCGCCTTCGTGATGGACACCCGGCTGTGCGCCGGTGTCGGCGAGCTCGCGGCCGACGCCGACATGCTCGTCATCGAAGCCACCTTCCTGGACGCCGACGAACACCTCGCCGTCGAATACGGCCATCTCACCGCGGGCCAAGCCGCGCGGGCCGCCGCCGAAGCGGGCGTCCGCACCTTGGTCCTCACCCACTTCTCCCAGCGCTACCGAGACCTCGACGAGCACCTGGCCGAAGCGGCGAAGTACTTCACCGGCGAGATCCACATCGCCACCGACCTCGCCCGAATCCCGGTGCCACCCCGGCGCTGACGCCCGACACGCCGAGTCGACCGGCGAACGTTAACACCGGCCCGCCCAGACCGATCTAGTTCTCTGGGACGCCTGCCGCCCCGGGCTCGAAACAACCGCCACCGGCGCCGGTCACCCGACCGCGCCCTCCGGCATCCGCCCACGGCCGACGCCCCGCCACCCCGAGGAACACTCGGAATTCCGGTACAGCCGTACGACTCGGTACGCTGTCCCGGACGCCCCTATAGCCCAATTGGCAGAGGCAGCGGACTTAAAATCCGCCAAGTGTCGGTTCGAGTCCGACTGGGGGCACTGCGACCACCTCGAGTTCGCGACGGCGCGGCTCGCAACCAGCACGGCCGACCGATGCGCTTCGGCGCGGGCTACGACTGCGCGAGTAAACGATCAGGTGCGCTCTTGTTGTTCAACCACGCCGAGGCGACCTTGCGCGCAACCGCGCGGAACAGTATGTCCTCGGTGCCGATCTCGGGGCGTATCGTCTCGGCGACCTTGTCGAGGAGAAGGGTTCGCTCGACTCCCGACGCGGTGGTGTAGGCGTAGCGGACCTGCCGCTGGTCTTCCGCTATCTTTCGGATCTCCGCGTACAGCGCCATCGGGTACTCAGCGCGAAAGGCCGTGGGCGCGGGCGATGATGCGTTCCATGACCGTGCGGGGGAGGAGGCGGCGGAGGGTGAAGAGGGCGGGGGCGTTGCTTCCTACGGCGTAGAGGGGTTTGGGGCGGTCGGCTTCGATCGCTTCGACGATCGTGGTGGCGACCTTCTCCGGGGCGATGCCCTTGCCCTGCTTGTCGTCCAGTTTCGCCATGAAAGTCGTGAAATCGGCGGTGTGGGGGGAGTTTTCGGCGAGGTACTTGGTGCGGCGCTCGCGCAGGCCGGTGTTGATCTGGCCGGGCTCGACGGCGGTGATCCAGACGCCGAAGGGGGACTCCTCGAAGCGGGCGGCTACCGCGAAGCCGCGCAGTGCCGCCTTGGTGGCGACGTAGGACGAGCGGTAGGGCATGGGGAAGCTGGCGAGCATCGATCCGACCATGACGACGCGGCCGTACCGGCGTTCCCGCATGCCGGGCAGCACCGCACCGGTCAGGGCGACCGGTCCGAGCACATTCAGCTGGAACAGCCGTTCGACGGCGTCGGTGGGTAGTTCGGCGAGCGGGCCCGCCTGGCTTTCGCCCGCGTTGTTCACCAGTACGTCGACCTGGTCCAGACCGGCGGCGAAGGCAGCGATCGACGACGGGTCGGTGAGGTCGAGCGCCCGGTACTCGACGCCGGGCACAACGGCGTCGGAGCCGATGGTGCCGGGGTTGCGGCTGGTTCCGATCACGCGATATCCCCGCCCGGCCAGAGCGGCGGCCGTGGCCTTCCCGATTCCGGACGACGCACCGGTGACCACGGCGACGCGAGACATAGGGCTCCTTTCGACGGGCAATGCGCTGACGATATCGTCAACTCCTCGGTTCGCGCTACCCGGAAGTAATTCTCTGCCGCTGACGAGGGCGTCCGGTGGGGTGGGGCACCGAGCGCCACGAGTGTGGCGTCGATGGGCACGTCCCGTCCGCGCGGCGGCGGGAAACGGGAATACAACGTGTGGTGGCGGGTCGGGGATTGCCCATTGAATTCTCCATGGCGGGCTAGGCGCCGCCCGCGGTGGCACGGTGCTGCCGCGTGCGCTCTGCTCGGGTCGATCGCGAGCCTGTGAGCTGGGCAGACGGACCCGCGCATCGTGGTGAGATGCGCACCGGCGCAGCCGAAATCGTTCACCGGAGGGAAGTCTGCGCGGATGTCGGCGGTCGCGTGATGGGGCTAGTGTTGGCCAGCGCGGTGCAGGCCGGAGACGCTGCCGCGTTACCCCCGACGCCGAGGAGACTGTGGTGGTTGTCGATACCGTCCGCGAGGAACAGGCGATCCGTCAGATGACGGAGCGGCTGGTCGAAAACTACACCGAGACCTATTCTCCCGAGCATATCGAGAGCACCGTGGGCGCGGCCCGGCAGAAGTTCGCGGGCCATCCGGTGCGGCAATTCGTTCCGATCCTGATCGAGCGCGTGGTGCGACGGGAGTTGGAGAAGTCTCCCGAAGCGGAAGTCCAACCCGCTACGGTCCCGATGGACAAGGCGCCCGAGCCCTCCGCGAGCCCTGCGGGGAAACTGTCGCAGCTGCGTGACCTGTGGTCGTCGAAGAAGCGTTTCGCGCCCTATGCGGTGGGCGCCGTCGTCATCCTGACGGTGGTCGCCGTCGTTCTCGCCGTGCGGCAACCCGCTCCCGAGGCGCCCGCGGCCGCTCCGGCTCCCGCCGCGCCGCTCACGGTGGTACGCGGCGTGGTCGGGTCGGAGAAGATACCGTTCTTCCAGGACCCGAAGGTGATCGACGCGCTGGCGCGCGGCGGCGTGCGCGTGGAGGTCGAGCCCGCCGGGTCACGCCAGATCGCCACGTCCATCGATCTCGCGAAATTCGACTTCGCCTTCCCATCCAGTGAGCAGGCGGCCGAGCGAATCCAGCGGCAGCGCAATGTGACCGCCAAGTACACGCCGTTCTCCTCGCCGATGGCCGTCGCGACGTTCACGCCGATCACCGATCTGCTCACCCGGGCGGGCGCGGTGCGCCCAGGCCCGGTGCCGACGCTGGACATGCGCCGCTACCTCGAACTCGTTCGCAACGGCACGCGCTGGGACGAGCTGCCCGACAACACCGCCTACCCGGTGCGCAAGAACATCTTGATCTCCACCACCGATCCGCGTAGCTCGAATTCCGCCGCCATGTACCTGGCGGCGGCGAGCTATGCCGCGAACAACAACTCGATCGTGCAGGGACAAACCGCCGAGCAAGCCGTGCTGCCCGCGGTGTCGCGACTGTTCGTGGGCCAGGGTTACACCGAGAACACCAGTGAGGGCCCGTTCAACAACTACCTCGCCACGGGGATGGGCCCGACGCCGATGGTGTGGATCTACGAGGCGCAGTACGTCGAGGCGCTGGTGCGCGGCCAGATCAAACCGGAGATGACGCTGGTGTACCCCTCCCCGACGGTGCTGTCCCGGCACACGCTGGTGCCGTTCGGCGAGACGGGTGACCGGCTCGGTCGCCTGCTGTCCACCGACCCGGAGTTGCAGCGGCTGGCCGCCGAGCACGGTTTCCGGACCAACGACGGCGCCCAGTTCGCGAAGGTCGCCGCCGAACGCAACGCTCCGGTGGCCGCGGACCTGCTGGACGTTGTCGCCACCCCGACCTACGACACACTCGAGCACCTGCTCGAGGGAGTCACCAAGACCTACAACTGAAGCCAAGCGGTTTCGGTGGAAATGATGCGGGCATCCTCTGCGCATCAGGTACCGGAAGAAATGGCCGGTATCGCGGCGGGAGGAAACACCGGTGACAGCGGACGACGGGCCATGGGAGATCCCTCCGATCGATAACGCTCCGGACATCGCGCGCGACCCCGCGCCCGCGCCCGGAGCGACGATGGCCGACACCAGGAACTGGCCGGGATACGGGTTGCTGCTGGTCGCGGCCGCGGTCGCGATAGCCGCAGCGGTACTGGCGGGCTGGGGGTTCGCCCAGCTATCGACCGTAGCCGCGATCATCGCGGCCGTCTTCCTGGTGATCGGGGTGGGCCTGATCGTGCTGGAGCAGGTGCGCGCACGAGCGCGGGCCCGCGAGCACACCGAGCAACCCGTCGAGCGGGCCACCGTCCCGCCGGGCAACTGAGTTGCTCAATCCCGGGGCAGGAAACCCGATTCGATGAACTCGCGGACGAAGGTGTCCACCACCGTGCGGTCCACCTTCGGGCAGTCCACGCCGGTGCCCGCCAGCGCCGCGCGGGTGTGCTCGTCGGCCCAGTCGAGGTGACCGGCGAGTTCGGCGAAATCGTGGCTCAGCAGCGCCGCGCGCACCAGCGAATCGTCGCCGCGCGCGTCCCGGCGGCGCGCTTCCCTGACCAGGCCCGCGCGCACGGCGTCCTCCGGCATCGTCGCCACCGGCAGCCCGTGGGCACGCAGACTGGCGAGAATGTCGCCGACCGCGACGGGGGCCCGATTGACCAGGTGGAACACGGTTTCCGGGCGCGGGCGGGCCGAAATCTCCACGACCGCGCCCGCCACATAGCTCACCGGAACCAGCGAGACGGTGGCGTCGCCCACATCGGGCGCCATACCGAGCATCACGGCGGCGCGGACCATGTTCCACAGCGAATCGTCCGGGCTGTTCACGCCGACGTCCGGGCAGCCGCAGATGGTGCCCGGCCGGTAGATGGCGATCGGCAGTCCGCGCTCACCGGCCTGACGGACCAGTTCCTCGGCAACCCATTTGGACGCGAGATAGCCGTTCCCGGGCACCTGGTCGGCACGCAGGCGGACGCCCTCGGCGACCACCGCAGATTCCGGTGCGACGCCGACGGCCGCGCCCATGGTGGAGATCAGATGGAACGGCTTCACCCGGCGAGTGGTCGCCAGCCGCAACAATTCCCGGGTGCCCTCCACGTTGGCCTGCCGTAGCCGGGCGTAGGGGTCGACGTGATTGACGCGAGCGCCGTTGTGGTAGATCGCATCGATACTGTCGGCCAGGCAGTCGTAGTCGGCAGGGTCCAGGCCGAGGCGTGGTGCGGTGAGATCGCCCGCGACGACGACGATCCGCTCCGCGGCGGTGGTCCCGGAGAGCCGGTAGTGGTTCAGCGCGCTCAGGATCCGGTCGATGCCCTCTTCGGCGTCGTCGGCGCGCACCACGCACCACACGCGCGCCTCGGTGCGATCGAGCAGTTCTTGCAGCAGGTGTGCGCCGAGAAAGCCCGTCGCACCGGTGAGCAGGACCTCCTGCGGCGGCCCGCTGTGCGCGGGTGCGCAGCCCCCGATGCCGATTTCCGGCTCGAGGACGGCGTCGCGTTCCGGCGTCGGCGCGGCGGGAGCGCACTCGCCGGTCAGCCGCGCCGCGAGGCCGCCGACGGTCGGGGCCGCGAGAATCGCCGACATGGGCACGTCGCGCCGCAGCCGGTCCGACAGCCGCTGGTGCAAGGTGAACGCGAGCAGTGACGACCCGCCGAGTTCGAAGAAGTCGTCGCTCACCCCGATCGGGGACACGGCGAGCACATCGGCGAAGACCTCCGCGATCGCGCGCTCCAGCGGGGTGCCGGGGCGCACTCCGGCGCGTGCGGTGAACACCGGCTGGGGCAGCGCGGCGCGGTCGAGTTTCCCGCTGGTGTTCACCGGGAACGTGTCGAGCACCAGCACCGCCGACGGCACCATGTAACCGGGCAGCACCCGGGCGACCGAGTGACGCACCGCGTCCGGATCGACCGTGGCCCCCGGCGCGGCTACCACGTAGCCGACCAGCCGGTCTCCCGCATCGGAGCCTTTGACCGCCACCGCGGCCCGGCCGACCGCCGGATCGGCCAGCAGGGCCGCTTCGATCTCGCCGAGCTCGATGCGATGGCCGCGGACCTTCACCTGGAAGTCGGTGCGGCCCAGATAGTCGAGGGTGCCGCCGCGATTCCACCGCACCAGGTCGCCGGTCCGGTACATCCGCTCGCCGGGGTGCAGCGGATCGGCGACGAACCGGGCCGCGGTCAGGCCGGGCGCGCCGTGGTAGCCGCGGGCCAGTTGAACTCCACCCAGGTAGAGTTCCCCCGCCACGCCCACCGGGACCGGCCGCAAACGGTCGTCAAGGACGTGGCATCGCGAATTCCATTCCGGCACACCGATGGAGACGCCGGAAGCGGTGCGGTCGGCAGCCGACACGGCGTGCCGGGTGATGCTCACCGCGGCCTCGGTCGGTCCGTACAGGTTGTGCAAGCCGGCCCGGGCCGCGCTCGCGAAAGCCCGTGCGGTCTCCGGAGGCAGCGCTTCACCGATGACGAAGACCGCGCGCAGCGAGGACAGTTCGTCCTCGGTCGCGTGCTGGGCGAACACGGTGAGCATCGCGGGAACGAAATCGGTGAGCGTCACCCGGTGCTCGGCGATCAACCCGACCAGCGCCGCCGGATCGCGATGCTCGTCCGGCCCGGCAAGGACCAGCCGTGCGCCCGCGCGCAGCGGCAGGAAGTAGCCCCACAGGGACACGTCGAAGGTCGCGGGGGTCTTGTGCAGATAGACGTCGGCGGCGTCGACGTCGTATTCGGCTTGCATCCAAGCGAGTTGGTGCACAATCGCCCGATGGCTGACCACCACGCCCTTGGGGCGCCCGGTCGAGCCGGAGGTGTAGATGAGGTAGGCGGGCTGATCGGCGCGCCATGGCGCTCGGCGCTCGGCGTCGACCACCGGCTCCGAGCCGAAGCGGTCGAGGTCCAAGGTGTCGACGTCGTACGCCTCGGCGGCCGTGAAGCCGTCGGCGGCGGTGGTCAGCACACATCGCGGCGCCGCCGATTCGAGCACGTAGCGAATGCGTTCGGCGGGATGGCCCGGATCGATCGGCACCCATGCCGCGCCCGCTTCCACGATCGCGTTGAGCGCGACCACCTGCTGGATCGACCGCCGCATCGCCACCGCCACGACTGTCTCCGGACCCACGCCCCGTTCGATCAGCCAGCGCGCCAGGCGGGCGGTCCGCTCGCGCAGTCGCGCGTAGGTGAGGGTCTCGGTTCCGCAGACCACGGCGATCGCGTCGGGCGTCGCCGCGGCCTGCCGCGCCGTCGCGGCGGTGAGCGGCTCGGCCGGGACCTCGTGCTCGGCTCCGGCGCCCCAGGACCGGATGCGCTTGTGCTCGACCGGGTCCATGATGTCGATGTCGCCGACGACGGTACCGGGGTCGGACGCGACCTGGAGCAGGACGCGGATGTAACCGTCGAGGAAACGTTGCACGGTGTGTTCGTCGAACAGGTCGGTGCTGTAGCCGAACCGGATGATGATCTCGCCCGGCTCGCCGTCGGCGTCGCGGGTGTCGACCACACCGATGTGCAGGTCGGTCTTCGCGGTGTCGGCGTCCACGTCGAGGAACGACACACTGGGCCCGGACAGTTCGAGGGTGGCCTGCGTGAAATTCTGGAACGCGAAGCCGACCTGGTAGAGCGGGTGGCGTCCGGGCGAGCGGGTCGGATCGACCGCGTCGACCACGTGCTCGAAGGGCACCTCCGAGTGCGCGAAGTTGACCAGATCCCGCTCCCTGGTGCGCCGCAGCAGTGCGGTGAAACTCTCCCCGGGCTCGATCCCGGTCCGGGAGACGGTCGTGTTGACGAACATGCCGACGACGTCGGCGAGCGCGGGCTCGGCCCGGTTGGTCATCGGCACGCCGATCGCGATGTCGGTACTGCCGGACAGGCGCGACAGCAGCACGGCGAGCGCCGAGCGCATCACCATGAACAGCGTCGCCCGGTGTGCCCGGGCGACGGTGAGCAGGTCGCGGTGCAGGGTGGCGGGCACCGACCGCTGGGTGGCCGAGCCGCGCAGTGTGGCCACCGGCGGGCGCGGCCGGTCGGCGGGCAGGTCGAGTTCGTCGGGCAGGCCGGCCAGCTCGCCGGTCCAGTACGCCAGTTGCCGCGACAGCGGCGAATCCGGGTCGTCGCGGGAACCGAGCAGATCCCGCTGCCACAGGGCGTAGTCGGCGTACTGGACGTCCGGCGGCTGCCAGGCCGGGGCGGCGCCCGCGCTCCGGGACGCGTAGGCCATGGCCACGTCGCGAGCCAGCGGCGCCAGCGAGGACCCGTCGGCGCAGATGTGGTGCAAGGCGCAGACCAGGACGTACTCGGTGGGGGTGCGCAGCAGTCGGACCCGTAGCGGCACCTCGGCCGCTACGTCGAACCCGTGCCGCAGGATCGCGCGTACCCGGCCGGGCACCGCGTTGTCGGGCAGTTCCTCGATCGCGAAATCCTCGACCACCCGTTCGGTGTCGAGGATCAGCTGCCGTGGTCCCGCCTCGTCGGCGGGATACCTGGTGCGCAGCGACTCGTGCCGTTCGACGGTATCGGCGAACGCCGCGCGCAAGGCGGGGACGTCCAGCTCCGACAGCCGCAGCGCGAAGCCGATGTTGTCCACCGAGGACGTCGTGTCGAACTGGTTGCGCAGCCAGAACCGCAGCTGGGCGGGAGACAGCGGGATGCGTTCCGGCCTGGTTCGCGCACGCAGAACCGGGCGGGCCGTGTCGAATTGCTGCGAGCGGATCGCCTTCGACAGGCCCGCGACGGTGGGATGATCGAACACCAGTCGCGGCGGGATGCGCAACCGCCAGATTTCGCTCAACCGCGCGGCGACCTGCGTCGCCAGCAGCGAATTTCCGCCCGCCGCGAAGAAATCGGCGTCGGCGCCGAACCGCTCCCGGCCCAGCACACGGGCGAGGACCTCGGCGACCGTTTCCTCGCCGAGGTCGGCGGCGGGCCGATAGTCCGGCTCGTCGAGGGCACGCAAGCGCAGTGCGGGCCGATCGGCCTTCCCCGTGGGGGTGCGCGGGATTCGTTCGACGATGGTGATCGTGTTGGGCACCATGTACTTCGGCAGCAGTGCGGCGAGCGCGTCGGTCAGAGCGGTGGGGTCCGGGGCGTGTCCCGGTTCGGGCTGGACGAACGCGGCGAGCGTGGTCTCACCCGCGGCGGTCTTGCGGTCGACGGTCACCGCCAGCCGGACGCCGGGCTGCGTCGACAGGATCGCGTCGATCTCGCCGAGTTCGATGCGGAAGCCACGGATCTTGACCTGGTCGTCGGCCCTACCGAAATAGTCCAGATCACCGGTGGTGGTGCGCCGGACGAGATCGCCGGTGCGGTACATCCGGGAACCGGGCGGTCCGAACGGATCGGCGAGAAACCGTTGCGCGGTCAGATCGGGGCGTCCGTGATATCCTCGCGCCACCCCGGGTCCGGCCACGTACAGCTCGCCGACGACACCGATGCCGACCGGTCGCAGCCGGTGATCGAGCACCTGGCAGCGCGTGCCGGGCACGGCCGATCCGATGGTGACCGGTGTGTCCGGCGACAGCGCCGGGCTGAGCGTCGCCACGATGGTGGATTCGGTAGGGCCGTAAGCATTGTGGAACAGGCGGCCGTCGGTGGCCCAGTGCTGCGGCAACATCGGGGGACATGGCTCACCGCCGACCAGGACCGACCGCAGGGCAGGCAGCCCGGCCGGCTCGATCGTGGCCAGCGCGGACGGGGTGAGGAACGCATGGGTGATCGCGTGCTGTGCGAGCAGTTCCACCAAGGCGGTGCCGCCGTAGAGGCCGGGCGGGGCGATCACGAGAGTCGCCGCGGAGCAGAGCGCCAGCAGCAACTCCAGAACGGAGGCGTCGAAGCTCGGTGATGCGAAGTGCAGCACCCGCGAGTCCTTGTCCAGCCCGTGACGCGCGGCGAATTCGGTGCACAGCGGGGCGAGCCCGGTATGGGTGACGGCGACGCCTTTCGGGCGTCCGGTCGATCCCGAGGTGTAGATCAGGTAGGCCGCGTGGGCGGCTCGAACTCGTGCCGTCCGTTCGAAATACGCGATCGGGTTCGCGGGGTTCGCCGCCACCCGCGCGATCACTTCCGCGTCGTCCAGCGCGAGCCAGCGCACCTCGGTGGGCAGCGTCGTCACGAGCCCGGTTCGGGTCAGCCCCAGCGCAGCGCCGCAGTCGAGCACCTGGAAAGTAATGCGCGACAACGGAAGCGCCGGATCGATCGGGACGAAGACGGCGCCGGTCTTGGCGATCGCCCACACCGCGAGCACCGATTCGAGCGATCGCGGAAGCGCCACCGCCACAGCTGTTTCGGGCCCCGCGCCCGCGGCGATCAACGTGCGGGCCAGCTGGGACGAGCGGGCGTCGAGGTCGCGGTAGGTGATCGTGGTTTCGCCGTCCAGGACCGCGACGCCGTCGGGATTGTGCTCCGCGGCCGCGGCCAGCAGCGCGGCGAACGTCGGTGTGGCGGAGTCGGCTGATCTGCGGCGACGGCCGTTGCGGGCGGGTGGACGAGGATTCCGGATGCCGCTGGTCATATCTTCGTCCCGTTCCGCGTGGCAGTGAACGCGCCAGATGCTATAGCCGCGCGGCGGGATTCTTCACCGATGAGAAGGCGTCTGCACCGGCCCGGCGGGCCGCTCGGGTCATCCGGCGGCGTGTGCCGTCACGCGTCCAGCACGCGGGTGAGCGCGGAGGCGAACGCTGGTCGGCGCTTGGTCCTCCGCGTCGCGCACCCGCCGGGCGAACTCCGGATACGCGCCGCTCGCGATGACCTCGCGGGGTAGGGGCCGACCGCTCCAGAACCGTTGCCGGTCAGCGGGTGCCGTGCCCCTGACAGGCGGCCAGCGCGGTGTTCTTGGTGGCGTTGAACCGGTCGATCACCGCGTTCAGCGTGTCGGTGTCGGCGCGGCGGGCCAGCGTGTCGGCCAGGGCGTTCGTGTCGTCGCGGTAGGCGCGCAGCGGGTCGGCGACCCCGGACGGCACCTCTCTGGTCACGTTCTGGTCGACCGAGCGCGCGTTGTTGCGCAGCGTCGAGACCGCGGTGTCGGCTTTGCCGTTCGTATCGGGATCGCCGCGGCCTTTGGCGTTGCTGGCATCGATGTAGTCGTTGAATGCCCGTACCGAACTGCCGTTCGCGGCCAGGAAGGCGTCGCACGCCGATCCGGTCGCGCGTTCGACGGCGGCGGCCCTGGACGACGAGGCGGCGGCCGAGGAGGAAGTGACCTCCGAGGCGTACGCGGCCAGGTCGGTCCGGTTGACCTCCGCCGTACCGGAAACTTGCTGTGCGCAGGCGCCGATGAGCAGCACGCCTGCCGTGGTGGCCACCGCGGCCGCCAGCAGGCCCGCGCGTTCGAGTCGTCGCATGGTCGGTCCCCTCACTCCCCTCGAAAGTCCGGCCGGGACAGCAGGAGCGCCGGACAATCCGACCGTACGTTGCGTGGGCGAGACACGCGCGCCCGCGCCGATATCGATGGCCAACCGATATCGGCGCGGGGCGGGTTCAGCGTTGGCCGAGCATGGTCCGCATCTGCTCGATCTCGGTCCGCTGAGCGGCGATGATCGCCTCGGCGAGCGCCTTCGCGTCGGCATTGCGGCCCTCGGCCAGTTCCGTTTCGGACATGGCGATCGCGCCCGCGTGGTGCTCGATCATCATGTTCAGCCACTGGCGGTCGAAGTCCGGACCGGACGCTGCCTGCAGCGCGGTCATCCGCTCTGCGGACATCATGCCGGGCATCCCGTGGCCGCCGTGCCCTTCGTTCGCGGTGGGAGCCGGCTTGCCGAAGCTCTGCAGGAGGGCGGTGATCTGCTGCATCTCCGGCGCTTGAGCTTGCTCGACCTGTGTGGCGAGCGTCCGCAACTGCGGGTTGTCGGTGTGACTCGGCACCAGCCGCGCCATCTCGACGGCTTGGGCGTGATGCGGATACATCATCTGCAGAAACATCACGTCGGCGTCGTCGTAATCCGCGCGTGCGGGTGCGCTCGTGACGGCTGAGGCGGTTGTCGAGGTGCCGTGCTCGGTGGTGTGCCCGGTGTCGGCGTCGCCGCATCCGGCGAGGGTCACCGCTGAGATCGCGGCGAGGGCGAGGATCCAGCGGGTGCGAGTGATCGACATGGGTTGCTCCTTGCGAGGTGCGAAGTCTGAGGACGGAGTGGACAACGCCGCGACCGTGGTTCGGACACCCGGCCGCGGCGGACCTGTCAGATCCGCAGAATCGCCAGTTCGGCCAGGGTGAGCACGGTCCATGGCGGCGGTCGTTCCCGCCGCGCCCGCCAGTGCCGCGCCGCCGCGCCGCCGGGACGATCGACAGCCATCCGGTAGAGCAGCACCAACGCGGCCAGCGCGATCAGACCGGTCAGGATGAACACACAGTTGTGCAGCGCGCTGTGCGAGCCGTCGCACCCGCCGCCCGCGCAGTGCGGGAGCGTCGCCGCGCCGATGGCGGGCGTCGGGTAATGCGGGCGGGTCGCGTCGTGACGGGAGGTGCGTTGAGGAGAGGTCGCCGGTTCGCTGCCGTCGGATGTCGCATGGCTCGACCGGGCTACCTCGTGACCGGAGGTGGCACGGATCTCGGTATCCCGTCCGCGGCCGTCGGCCGATGTTGCGGAAGCGAGCGCCGGCGCGGCGTGCGCACCGGCGTGGACGTGGCCAGAGGACCCGAAGACCGCCGAGTGCATAACGACCACCCCGGCGAGCAGCGCCAGCATCACGAGCAGCCGGGCCGGCCCGGCTGCGTCGAGTATGCGGCGTTCGACCACGAGCGCCCAGTCTACCCCTGCCCGGATACCCGTTGGCGGTACCCGTATCTAGGGGTGCGCGATGTCCACGACGAGCCGGGTCGGGTTGGACAGCGCGGTGACGGTGAAGGGGGGCCGGTCGGCCTGTATGCCGATGAACGACTGGGTCACGCCCTCGAACACCGTCGTCCGGTAGACGCCCGCGATGCCGGGGACCTCCGGATTCACGGCGGGGTCGGGGCCCTCGTACGGCGTCACGCCGCTGTCGAACGGGTAGGCCGAGCCGAGGATGCGCACTTCCAGGATCGACCGGCCCGCCACGTCCACCGGATTGCCGCTGCCGTCCTGTACGGCACGGTCGGTGTACCGGACGAGCCAGCCGGGCGTGCCGACCCCGCCGAGGTCGTAGACCACGCGATCGAAGCCGGGCTGACGCCCCAGGCGAACGTCGGTCACCGTGAGTGCGGCGTCGCCGGAGGGCTTGCCCTGCTTCGGTGCGGTGTCCCCCGGCACAGGGGCCTGCGCCACCGCGGCAGGCGTCGCGGTGCTGGAGGCGACCGGGAGGTCCGGTTGCGAGTCGCCGTCACCACAGCCCGCGAGCAGTGCCGTCGCGACCGCGACCATGAGCACCATCCTGTTGCGCATGGCCCGATGCTACTCAGCGAAACGCGCCGGATGGCGTAACCGGAGGGCGTTGCGGCTGATTCGCCTGTGGTCGGCCACGGCGTGGCGGCGATCGTGAGCGCAGTGTCCGCCAAACCGTCTGTCCGGCAGCGGTTCAGCGCGCGAGCCGCGCTGCGGAGAAGGCGGCGAGAACGATTGGGCGGGGTGGGCGCGACCGTTCGGCAACGATCTAGCACACTTGAGGTGTGGGAGATGTCGAGGACGTACTGAGCCGGCTGCGGCGGTATCCGGACGTGGAGGCGCTGAACCTCTACGCCGTGGATGCCGCCGATCGGCTGATCCTCGACGTCGCGGCCGAAGCCCTGGCGACTGCGGATAGCGGGAAGGTAGCCGTTATCGGTGACGCCTACGGTGCGCTGACCCTTGGCGCCATCGCGGGGCACGATCTGCGCGACGTCCGGGTACATCAGGATCTGCTCACCGGTGAACTCGCCCTTGCCAACAACGCCCGTGCGGCGGGTCTGTCGGATCGCTACACGGCGCACCCGCTCGGTCCGGGGTTGCTGCGTGATGCCCGGGTGGTGCTGCTTCGCCTGCCCCGGGTGCTGGCCGGGCTGGCCGAGGTCGCCGACGCCATCGCGCGTTACGCGGATCCGGCGGTCGAGGTGTTCGCGGGCGGGCGCGACAAGTATTTGACCAAGTCGATGAACGACGTTCTGGCGCAATCGTTCTCCGAGGTGCGCGCCAGCCGTGGCAGGCAGAAGTCGCGAACGCTGCTGGTGGCCGGACCCAAACCCGTGGCGGGTCGGCCGTTTCCGGTGCGCGATCGGCTGGACGAACTCGGTCTCGATGTGGTCGCGCACGGCGCGGCCTTCTCCGGGGCGCGCCTGGACATCGGCACCAGATTCCTGCTCGAGCACATGAAACTGATGAAGCCGGACGCCCGCGACGCCATCGATCTCGGCTGCGGCACCGGCATCCTGGCCGTCGCGCTGGCCACGGCGCGGCCGGGCATCAAAGTGACCGCCACGGACCAATCCGCCGCCGCCGTCGCCTCGGCGCGGGCGACCGCCGAGGCGAACGGCGTCGCCGACCGGGTGTTTGCCGTGCGTGACGACGCCATGTCCTCCGCCGCGGACAACAGTGCCGACCTGGTGCTGTGCAATCCGCCGTTCCATGTCGGCGCGGCCGTGCACACCGGATCGGCGATCAAGATGTTCGCCGAGACCGGACGGGTGCTGCGACCGGGCGGGGAGTTGTGGACGGTGTACAACTCGCATCTGAACTACCGGGCCGTGGTCGAGCGGATGGTGGGCCGGACCGAGGTGGTCGGCCGCAACCGGAAGTTCACCGTGACTCGCTCGGTGCGTGGCCTGCACGACCCACGGCAGCGGTAGAGTCCGAATTGTCCGTCTCGGTGAGACTCTCCGGGAACTCGCGACGGATGACAAACGTTGGACTGGGCAGTTGGATATCGAGTGAACGAACTCGATGAACAGCGGCAACGACTCCAGAAAGGGACGCCGTTCACATGCGTACCACGAGCAATCCGGTTTTCAGGAACCTGCCAAGGCAGGAGGGCGGTGGATACGCCAGCTTCGGTTCGGGCGTGACCTCCGCGGGACAGTTCGGCAACCAGTACGGCCGGTATCCGCAGCAGTACGGCGAGCAACCGCAGCCCTATCAGCAGGCTCCTGCCACCACCCGGTCGATGACCATCGACGACGTGGTGACGAAGACGGGCATCACCCTCGCGGTGCTGGCCCTGTCCGCCATCGTCTCCTACGGGCTCACCAACGCGAACACCTCGCTCGCGCCGTTGTTCGTGATCGTCGGCGGCTTGGTCGGCCTGGTGCTGGTGCTGGTGGCGACCTTCGCGAACAAGATGGACAACCCGGTGCTCGTGTTGTCCTACGCCGTCGCCGAGGGCCTGTTCCTCGGTGCGCTGTCGTTCATGTTCACCAATGTCGAGTTCGGCGGGGTCGGCGGTAGCGCGCTGATCGGTCAGGCGGTGCTCGGCACGTTCGGTGTCTTCGCGGGCATGCTGGTGGTCTACAAGACCGGCGCCATCCGGGTGACGCCGCGCTTCACCAGGATCATCGTCGGCGCCATGATCGGCATCCTGGTGCTGATGCTGGGCAACCTGGTCGCGAGCTTCTTCATCGACGGCGGCCTCGGCCTGCGCGACGGCGGCCCGCTGGCCATCGTGTTCAGCCTGGTGGTCATCGCCATCGCCGCGTTCAGCTTCCTGCTCGACTTCGACGCCGCCGATCAGCTGATCCGCGCGCAGGCTCCGGAGCGGGCGGCCTGGGGCGTCGCCCTCGGTCTCACCGTCACCCTGGTCTGGCTGTACGTCGAGATCCTGCGACTGCTGAGCTACTTCCAGAACGACTAGCCATCCAGCAGAAGGGCGGTCACCGGAGATCCGGTGACCGCCCTTCTCGTATCCGGGTCAGCTCAGGCGTTCGATGACCATCGCCATGCCCTGACCGCCGCCGACGCACATGGTCTCCAGACCGAACTGCTTGTCGTGGGTCTGGAGGTTGTTGATCAGCGTGGTGGTGATCCGGGCGCCGGTCATGCCGAACGGGTGGCCCAGCGCGATCGCGCCGCCGGAGACGTTCAGCTTGTCCTCGTCGATCTTCAGCTCCCGGGCCGAGCCGAGCACCTGCACCGCGAACGCCTCGTTGATCTCGACCAGGTCGATGTCATCGATGGTCTTGCCCGCCAGCGCCAGCGCGCGCTTACAGGCCTCGATCGGGCCCAGGCCCATGATCTCCGGCGACAGTCCGGACACGCCGGTGGACACGATCCGCGCCAGCGGCGTCAAACCGAGTTCCTTGGCCTTGGTGTCGCTCATGATCACCAAAGCGGCGGCGCCGTCGTTGAGCGGGCAGCAGTTGCCCGCGGTGATGGTGCCGTCCGGACGGAACACCGGCTTCAGCGCGGAGACCGCCTCGTAGGTGACCCCGGCGCGCGGGCCGTCGTCCTTGCTGACCACGGTGCCGTCCGGCAGCGTCACCGGGGTGATCTCGCGGGCGAAGAAGCCGTTCGCGATGGCCTCCTCGGCGCGGTTCTGCGAGCGCACGCCCCAGCGGTCCTGGTCCTCGCGGGTGATGCCGGTGGAGGTCGCCACGTTCTCGGCGGTCTGTCCCATCGCGATGTACACATCGGGGATCAGGCCGTCCTCACGCGGATCGTGCCAGATGCCCGCGCCGCCCTCGGCGGTCTTCGCGGTGCGCGCCTGCGCCTCGGCGAACAGCGGGTTCTGCGTGTTCGGCCAGCTGTCGGCCGAACCGTTCACATACCGCGACACCGTCTCCACACCCGCGGAGATGAACACATCGCCCTCACCGGCCTTGATCGCGTGGAACGCCATCCGGGTGGACTGCAGCGACGACGCGCAGTAGCGGTGCACCGTGGTGCCGGGCACGAAGTCGTAACCGAGCTGCACGGCGACGACACGGGCGATGTTGAAGCCCTGCTCACCGCCCGGCGAGCC
Source organism: Nocardia arthritidis NBRC 100137 (assembly GCF_001612765.1). GTDB lineage: Bacteria > Actinomycetota > Actinomycetes > Mycobacteriales > Mycobacteriaceae > Nocardia > Nocardia arthritidis. Next base: position 145,731 of record NZ_BDBB01000019.1, on the reverse strand, counting down.
GCAGCCCAGGATCAGGTCGTCGATCTGGGCGGGGTCCAGGGCAGGCACCTTGTCGAGCGCTGCCCGCACAATCTGTGTGGTCAGATCGTCGGGCCGCAGGTCGACCAGCGAGCCCTTGCGGGCACGGCCGATCGGGGAGCGTGCGGTCGAAACGATGACGGCCTCGGGCATGAGGACTCCTTGGGTCGAACGGTTCTGGCGAACCCTTTTGTTACTCGTGGGTTCTTACCGAATCTACGTCCCGTCGCCGAGTACCGGAAGCGTGCGTCCCGGCCAGTGCGTCCAGCAGCACCGGCAGCAATTTCGCCGCGGCCAGTTCGTAGCCCGCGGCCGACGGGTGGAATCCGTCGGCGGAGAACAGGAGCTCGGGCGCGGCGCGGAACTCGGGCGCGAGCAGGTAGCCCATCCGCACCGGGTGCCCGCCCGCCACCGTCGTCGCCACGTGCTGCGCCTTGGCCAGCCGCGTGCTCCAGTTCTGCACGACGGTGCGCAGCGGCTGCGGGATGGCGGTCACGATGCCCAAGTTCGGGCAGGTGGCGACCACCACCACCGCGTCGGCGCGGCGCAACCGGGCGACCGCCGCGGCCAGTCTGCGCGCGGAGGCCCGGATCGAGTGCTTCTTGGTCACGTCGTTGGCGCCGACGAGGATGACCGCGGCATCCGGCGGCGGCCCTGCGACGAACATCGCGTCCACCTGACCGGCCAAGCCCTTGGAGGTGGCCCCGGAGATCGCTTTGGTGCTCAGACGGATCCGCCGCCCGGTCGCCTCGGCGAGTCCGCGGGCCAGGCGAACGCCCGGCACCTCGTCGGCCACCGTGCAGCCGAGTCCCGCCGCGGTGGAGTCGCCGAAGATCATCAGATGCAGGTCGGCGTGCTTGCCCGCCCGCCACGGCTCCGGCGCCGCGCAGCCCGCGGTGTAGATGCCGTCGGCTTCCGGCGGCTTGGAGGTGTCTCGGCCGATCATGCCGCGCGCGACGCCCGCCTGCGCCATGAGCAGGCGATAGGTCGCCCACCACGCCGTCCCCGCGCCCGAACCGGCGAGCAGGGCCGCGGCTCCGGTCATCGCCGCGGTGCGCCAGCGGAACTGAGGTGCGCTCACGCCAGGAATTTTACGAAAACGAGGTCAGCCCGGTACGACGAAGCTGCCGCGAGCGGGGATGCTCGCCGCGTCGGTGGAGACGGTGACCTCGACGAGGCCGGGGCCGGTGTCCTGGAACAGCGCGTACTGGATGCTGCCGTAGATGCCGGTGACCACGACGTTGTCGTAGCTGCCCGTCGCCCCGGTGGTGACATTGCGCCACGCGACGGTGGTGCGGACCTCGCACAGCGGCGCCAGCGGGTAGATACCGGGCCCGATACCGTTGACGGGGAGCGCGCGGACATTGAGGATGGCGCGCCCCGGCCATTCGGGACCGGTGTCGGCCCAGGTGCGGATGCTGGTCCAGCACAGACCGCCGCGCGCGAGCGTCGGCACCTGCGGGAATTCGACGGTCGCCGCCTCCGCCTGCGCGCCCGATCCGACCACTAGAGCCAGCGCCGATCCGGCCAGAAGCGTTGCGGCGCGGGTGATGTTCGGCTGCCTCATGGCAGCGATCCTAAGGCTGCGGGCGCCGGTTCGCGCGCACTCCGAGGCCGCTGCGCGCGGCGTGCGCGAACTCACAGTTAGTGCGTCTGCAACTATGGGGGCCATGCGCATCGCGGATCATGTCGTGGATCTCATCGGCAACACGCCGCTGGTCCGGTTGAACTCGGTCGTGGGACCGAACGCGGGGCTGGTCGCGGCCAAGATCGAATACTTGAACCCGGGCGGCAGTTCGAAGGACCGGATCGCGGTGAAGATGATCGACGCCGCCGAGCAGTCCGGGAAGCTGCGGCCGGGCGGCACCATCGTCGAGCCCACCTCCGGCAACACCGGCGTCGGCCTCGCCCTGGTCGCGCAGCAGCGCGGCTACAACTGCGTGTTCGTCTGCCCCGACAAGGTGAGCGAGGACAAGCGCAACGTGCTGCGCGCTTACGGCGCCGAGGTCGTGGTCTGCCCGACCGCGGTGCCGCCGGACCACCCGAACAGCTACTACAGCGTCTCCGACCGCCTGGTCCGCGAGATCGACGGCGCGTGGAAGCCCGACCAGTACTCCAACCCCGGCGGTCCGGCCAGCCACTACGAGACCACCGGCCCGGAGATCTGGCGCGACACCGACGGCAAGGTCACCCACTTCGTGGCGGGTGTCGGCACCGGCGGCACCATCACCGGCACCGGCCGCTACCTCAAGGAGGTCTCCGGCGGGAAGGTCCAGATCATCGGCGCCGACCCCGAGGGCTCGGTGTACTCCGGCGGCACGGGGCGGCCGTACCTGGTCGAGGGCGTCGGCGAGGACTTCTGGCCGTCGGCCTATGACCCCGCCGTGCCGGACGAGATCATCGCGGTCTCCGACGCGGACTCCTTCGACATGACCCGCAGGCTGGCCCGCGAGGAGGGCCTGCTGGTCGGTGGTTCCTGCGGCATGGCGGTCGTCGCCGCCGTCGAGGTGGCGCGACGCGATCCGGACGCGGTGGTCGTGGTGCTGCTGCCCGACGGCGGCCGCGGCTACCTGTCGAAGATCTTCAACGACGAGTGGATGAGTTCCTACGGCTTCCTCCGCGAGCGGCTGGACGGCACCGCCGAACCACTCGTGGGTGACGTGCTGCGGGGCAAGTCCGGCGCGCTGCCGGACCTGGTGCACACCCACCCGTCGGAGACGCTGCGCGACGCGATCGAGATCCTGCGCGAGTACGGCGTGTCCCAGATGCCCGTGGTCGGCGCCGAGCCGCCGGTCATGGCGGGCGAGGTCGCGGGCAGCGTGTCCGAACGCGATCTGCTCTCGGCGGTCTTCGAGGGCCGGGCCCACCTGACCGATTCGGTGGCTCAGCACATGAGCCCCTCGTTCCCGCTGATCGGTTCGGGCGAGCCCATCTCCGCCGCGACGAAGGCGCTCTCGGATACCGACGCGCTCATGGTCGTCGAAGACGGCAAGCCCGTCGGCGTGATCACCCGCCACGACCTGCTCGGCTTCCTCAGCACGGGCAGCCTGGGCCGGTAGGCGGACACCGACCGATCCGGACAGCGATGCTCTAGCGCCGACTCGCCGTACCGCACAGGGCAGTGCGGCGAGTAGGGCGCCTCTCGGCTGTCGGCCTACGCCGGTCTCCTGCCGCGCACCGTTTCGCGCACGCCGCCGGTGATCAGGTCGGTCCATTCGTCGGCCAGCAGGGCCAGCCGGTACCAGGCGGCGTGCACCCGCGCGTCGGACACCTTCTCGGCGGTGTGCAACAGGTGGCTGGCGTGGACGTGCGCGGCGGCCATGCGGTCGACCGTGGCGCCTACGGATTCGGCGCGCAGATGATCTGTCGACCGCTTCCTGGGCAGCTGGTCGACCACCCACGCGTCGATGGCCGCGACCAATTCCGCTCGGCGGCAATCTATTCCGGCTGCGGCCAGCGGATCGCGGTGGCGCCTGCGGTGCAGCGCGGCCAGTGTCGCGGCCCAGCCGAGCAGGGGATGGTCGTCCGCAGGATCACTCGGTCGACCGCCGAAGGCAGCCACCAATTCGCGCTGATCCGGCAGTCGGCGGGCGACGCCGTGGGAGCGCCGCGGCAGATGGTCACGCACGAACATGGCAGGCTCCCAGTACATCCGGAACCGACCACGGTGCGCGAGGGTCGATCGTCAACGTGTGCATCTTCGCACCTCCGATGGTGTGGCGGTGGAGGCATCGCCCCAATGCCCGGGTCCCCCAATATCATCCGCATTTCCCTTGGCCTGACGGTGACACCCATATGGCACCTGAATGACAAGAGGTAACAATCCTCTACCCATCCCGCCCGCGACTCGTGTGAGGCCGGCCTCGCACGAGTCGCGCATCTCGAGCCCTGTGCGCGAACGTGATTCCGCGGGGCGAACCGGATCAACCGGGCAAGAGGTGGTGGGACATGGCGAAGACCGCGGCGCCCGCCCGGGTGCGGTGGCCGGTCTTGGTGCGCAATTCGGTGAGGTGGTGGGTGACGGTGCGTTCGGGGAGGAGCAGTTCGGCGGCAATCTCCCGGCCACAGCGGCCGCGAGCCGACAGGCGCAGGACGTCGATCTCGGTGGCGGAGAGGCCGTGGCCGCCGGGGCCGGGGCGCTCCGCGGCGGCCGCGATCACGGCGGTGCAGGCGTCACCGTCGAGGCGCCCCGCGGCGACTTCGGCGCCGAGGTGCGCCGCGGCTTCCTCGGGACGAGCGGCCGGACGATAGGGTCGCGCTTCGGTGCAGGCCGCGAAGATGTTCGCGGCCGCGAGTAATCGGGCCCCCGGCGAAGCATCCCGCGCACCGGGGGGATAGCCGCTGCCGTCGAGTCGTTCGTCGTGCCCTGCGGTGAGTTCGGCCAGATCCGCCAGCCCGGGGCAGCGGCGCAGGATGCGTTCGGTCCAATAACCGCGCAGCCGTACGCGTTTCCAGTCCTGCGGTCCGAGCGGGCCGCCGCGGTCCCAGACCGTGCTGGACACCGCGGCCCGGCCGAGATCGTGCAGCAGGGCGGCGGCGCGCAGTACCGCCCGGTCGTCGGCGGGCACGCCCATCCGGCCGGCCGCGGCATCGGCCAGTCCGGCCACGTGCGCCGAATGCCCAAGCAGGTAACGGCCTTTCAGGTCGACGACCATGGCCAGCGCGAGGCCGGGCCGGTCGAGTTTGGCGGACGGGAGCGTGGCCTGCGCCCCTGGTTCCGCGGCGAGGACGGCGGCGAGCAGGTCGGGGACGTCGAGCACCGCGCGGATGGCATCCGCGTCACAGACGGCCACCAGGTCGGGGTCGAGGTGCCCACCGGCTCGTCGCCGCAACTCGCCGAGTACGACGCCCGGCCGGCTCGCCACCGCGCCCAGCGCGGGGTCGTGCCCGAACCCACCCCCCCGATGCTCGGTTCCTCGGCGCGGGAAGTTGCCGCCCACCGGCAGGGCGGTCGCGGGTTCCTCGCCGACCCCCTCCAGCGCGAGCACTGCCTGTTCGGCCACGTGCAGGATCCGTCCGGCGAGCGAGATGGCCTCCCCGCGCAGCCGGTCCGGCGCACCGAGTCCGTCCCAGCGTTCCTCCACCTCGGTCAGCGCGCGAACGGCGGCATCCGGCAGGCCCAGTCGCGATCCGAGCGCCCGGACCAGCTCGCTCGACGAACGCAGGGCCCGCGGGGCGCCGGCCTGCACCTGCGCGACGAACCGATTGCGCAGCGCGGATTGGGCGGCGGGCGACCAGTGGCCGAATCGGCGCAGCTGCGCGGTGAAGACGGTGGAATCACCGGGGTCGAGCACATGGCACGCGCGTTGGAAGGCGATGTCGTCGGCATACGACTCCGCATTCTCCGAGGCGCGGCCGGTACATCCGAGGGCGGCCAGCAGTGCGGCGAGGAAGACGGCGTGGCGCTCGGCGTCCGCCAGCCCGATCCGCTCGGCGAGGTGGGTGGCTACCAGGCAGGTGGCCAGCCCCTTTTCCAACGGCATCCCGGTGGCGAGATCGGTGGTCAGCGACAGTGCCGCGAGGACCTCGGCGGCGCGGATCGACGACATGCACCGACAGTAGTGTCCGTTCGCGGCGCGCGCAGGACCAATTCGGTTCTCCCGGACCGTAATCCGCGCCCGGCTCGCATCACGGGATCGAGCCCGCGCCGGATAGCCCGCTGGACGGCCGTTCGGCCCGGAGGGGCCTATTTCAGTGGTCCTGTCTCATTCATCAGATTTTGGCAACTTCTTCGCAAATCGCGTTGCCGAGTGAAGTCTGAGAGGTATAACCGGGCAATATGTCATCGTGGCAAACGTCATGTTGTCGACGGATAGCGAAGGGCAGGTAATGCGCACCTCCAGTTCGGCTATCGATTACCAGCAGGGATTGTCCGACGCGTGGAGTTCCGTGGCGAGGTTCGTGCCCCAACTCGCCGGGTTCCTGCTCATCCTGCTCATCGGCTGGCTGGCCGCCAAAGCGGTCGCCACGATCATGGGGAAGGTGCTGGAGCGGGTCGGTTTCGATCGCCTCGTCGAGCGCGGCGGGATCCGGCAGCTGCTGTCGCGCAGTCGCTACGACGCCCGCGATCTGCTGGCGAAACTGGCGTACTACGCGATCCTGTTGCTCGCCCTGCAACTGGGCTTCGGGGTCTTCGGGTCCAATCCGGTGAGCGACACGATCGACGGCATCGTCGCCTGGCTGCCCAAGGCGGGCGTCGCGATAGTCATCCTGGTCGTCGCGGGCGCGGTCGCCCACGCGACGCGCGAGATGGTCGGCAGCCTGCTCGGCGGCCTGTCCTACGGCCCGATGCTCGGCCGGGTCGCGGCGGTGTTCGTGTGGGGTATCGGCATCGTGGCGGCGCTGAACCAGATCGGCGTGGCCACCTCCGTCACGCTGCCGATCCTCATCACGGTGCTCGCCACCATCGGCGGCATCCTGGTGGTCGGCCTCGGCGGCGGCATGGTCCGCCCGATGCAGCAACGCTGGGAGAACTGGCTCGGCGAGCTGGAGGAGGAGATGCCCGCGGTCCGCGGACGGGCCGCGGCCTACCAGCGCGGCCGCTCGGACGCGGCTCGTGAGCAGCTGTGGATGGATCAGCAGGCGGCGCGGGGGCAGCAGTGGGAAGAGCGGCCGGACTCCGGTGCGGAATGGCAGTGGGACCGGTGGACCGACCGCGGGGAGAGCGTGCCGTGGCAGGACGGTCCAGGGCGGCAACGGCACCAGCACGGTGCGCGAACTCGGGGACAGCACCGGGGCGATGGGACGAGGTCCGGCGGCGCCCACCCGTCAGCGCGCGAGTACTTCGACTTCCCCGACGAGGACGATTTCCGTTAGACCAGCAATTTTTCAGTTTTCTTCGGTCTCGAACTCATCTCTCGGCCGCTCTGCTATTTGAACGCGATTCGGCGAATATCCCTGTGAAATAGCTTTCAGCGGAAGGCATTCGCGTCGGTCAGGGCCCGGCCGAGCACCAGCTGATGCACCTCCGCGGTGCCCTCGTAGGTGAGCACCGACTCCAGATTGTTCGCATGGCGGAGCACGGGGTAGTCGAGCGTGATGCCGTTGGCGCCGAGGATGGTGCGGCACTCGCGGGCGATGGCGATGGCCTCGCGCGTGCTGTTCAGCTTGCCCGCGCTCACCTGCTCCGGTGTCGCCACGCCGCGGTCCTTCAGCCGCCCGATGTGCAGCGCGAGCAGCTGTCCCTTGCCGAACTCCAGCGCCATGTCGGCCAGCTTGGCCTGGGTGAGCTGGTAGGCGGCCAGCGGCTTGTCGAACACCTCGCGGGTCCTGGCGTACTCGATGGTGGACGCCAGGCACTCGCGTGCCGCGCCGAGCGCGCCGAAGACGATGCCGAAGCGCGCCTCGCTCAGGCATGCCAGCGGCGAGGCCAGCCCCCGCGATCCGGGCAGCACCGCGTCGGCGGGCAAGCGCACGTCGTCGAAGTCCAGTTCCGCGGTGACCGACGCGCGCAGCGACAGTTTGCGGTGCATCTCCCGCGCTGTGAACCCGGGCGTCCCCGCGGGCACCAGGAACCCGCGGATCACCTGCCTGCCCTCGTCTTCGGTCTGCGCCCAGACCACCGCGACATCGCTCACCGACCCGTTGGTGATCCACATCTTCGCGCCGTTCAACACCCAGTCCGCGCCGTCGCGCTTCGCCCGGGTGCGCATGCCGCCAGGGTTCGAGCCGAAGTCGGGTTCGGTGAGCCCGAAGCAGCCGATCGCCCGGCCCGCGGCCAGTTCCGGCAGCCATTGCTGCTTCTGTTCCTCCGAGCCGAATTCGTGAATCGCGGTCATCGCCAGCGAACCCTGGACCGAGACCATGCTGCGGACACCCGAGTCAACCGCCTCCAGCTCCTGGCAGGCCAGGCCGTAGGTGGTCGCCGACATGCCCGCGCAGCCGTATCCCTCCAGATGCATGCCGAGCAGTCCCAGCTCGCCCAGCTCCGGGGCCAGCTCGCGGGCCGGGAAGGTGCCCGCCTCGAACCAGTCCGCGATGTGCGGTCGCAGCCGCCGGGCCGCGAAGGCCGCGACGGTGTCCCGGATCTCGCGTTCGTCCTCGGACAGCAGTGCGTCGGTAGCGAACAGTTCTTCCACAGTGACCATGGAGTCAGCCTAAATGGGGGCCGGTCCGGTGAGACCGAGCTCACGCCCCCTGCTCTCGGGCGAAAGATTTCCGACGCAACTCCGCAGGTCGCGGAAATCGACCGGACCCGCGGGGCAGGATCCCGCTGCGTCGACGCCGTTGTGGAGATTTGCCCGATTCTGCCGCAGGCGCGGCCGAGATATGCGCACACCTGGAAGTTGCCCAGGGATCGCCCCGATTAGGCTGACCCTCATGAGCGAGCTGGGATTCTCCACACGGGCCGTGCACGCCGGGTATGAACCCGATCCGCAGACCGGCGCGGTGAATGTGCCCATCTACGCGAGTTCGACGTTCGCCCAGGACGGCGTGGGCGGTCTGCGCGGCGGTTTCGAGTACGCCCGCACCGGCAACCCCACCCGGTCGGTGCTGGAGGCGAACCTCGCCGCGCTGGAATCGGGCCGCTACGGCCGGGCCTTCGCCTCCGGCATGGCCGCGACCGACTGCGCGCTGCGCGCCACGCTGCGTCCGGGCGATCACATCGTGATCCCCGACGACGCCTACGGCGGCACCTTCCGGCTGATCGACAAGGTCTTCAGCCAGTGGGGGATCGAGCACTCGCCCGCGCACGTGTTCAACGTCGACGAGATGCGTGCCGCGATCCGGTCGAACACCAAGCTGGTGTGGATCGAAACCCCGACCAACCCGCTGCTGAGCATCGGCGACATCCCGGCACTGGCCGAGGTCGCGCACGCGGCGGGCGCGAAGCTGGTCGTCGACAACACCTTCGCGACCCCCTATCTGCAGCAGCCCCTGCTGCTCGGCGCCGACATCGTGGTGCACTCCACCACCAAGTACCTCGGCGGCCACTCCGACGTCATCGGCGGCGCGCTGATCACCGACGATCCGGAACTCGACGCGGCGTTCGCCTTCCTGCAGAACGGCGCGGGCGCCATCCCCGGCCCGTTCGACGCTTTCCTCACACTGCGCGGCATCAAGACGCTCGCGCTGCGGATGGACCGGCACTGTGACAACGCCGAAATCCTCGCCGACTTCCTGTCCCGGCATCCGTCGATCTCGCAGGTGATCTACCCCGGTCTGCCGGAGCACCCCGGCCATGCCGTCGCGGGCAAGCAGATGCGCCGGTTCGGCGGGATGATCTCGGTGCGGTTGCACGGCGACGTAGAGGCCGCGCGCAAGTTCTGCTCGCGGACCGAGGTGTTCACCCTCGCCGAGTCGCTGGGCGGCATCGAGTCGTTGATCGAGCATCCGGCCGCGATGACGCACGCCTCCACCGAGGGGTCCGAGCTGGAGGTGCCCGCCGATCTGGTGCGGCTCTCGGTCGGTATCGAGGATGTCAGCGACCTGCTCGCGGACATCGAGCAGGCATTGAGCTAGGTTCACGGATATGAGGAAGCGGCCGCACCCGATGATCGGGCGCGGCCGCTCGTGTCCGCGGGGGTGTCGGCCGGGCGCGGGGCCGCGGCCGAGTGCATCAGCTGTGGTAGGGCTCGGCGCTGAGCAGGGTGACCTTCATCGTGTTGCCGTTGGGCAGCGTGTATTCCCTGGTCTCGCCCACCTTGGCGTCGATGAGCGCGCCACCGAGCGGAGAGTTCGGCGAGTAGGTCTCCAGCTTCGAATCGCTGAGGCCCTCCTCACGGGTGGCGATCAGGAAGGTTTCGGTGTCCGTCTCGTCGCCGTCGTAGTAGACCTTGACGACCGACCCGGGAAGCGCGACGCCGGACTTGGTCGGTGCGACGCCGACCTTGGCATTGTTCAGCAGCTCCTGCAGCTGGCGAATGCGCGCCTCCTGCTGACCCTGCTCCTCGCGGGCGGCGTGGTACCCGCCGTTCTCCTTGAGGTCGCCCTCTTCCCGGCGTTCGTTGATCTCGGCGGCGATGACCGGACGGTTGGCGATGAGCGCGTCGAGTTCGCTCTTGAGCCTGTCGTGCGACTCCGGGGTCAGCCAGGTCACTTGCGTCTCAGTCATCTCGATCACTCCCTAGTAGTTGTTCCCGGCAGGCCGGGATTCCCTGAGCACTGGCGTGTACCCACCCGGAAGCGGGCATGCACCAGTCGACGGCTAGAGCGATCCTGGGAAGTTCATCGAACCCCGACAGGCCCTGGTCGCGGGCAAGCTCGCAAGCCCGAACCGTCAGCGCTGGCCGCCAATGCAGCAAACACGGCTCCGAGCCCCGGAACCGTGTATCACGCCATTTTAGCATGATTCACAAATGTGCAGGTCGGAGTTGATTTCGTAGGCAGGTCGCCGGTGTATGCGCGGAAATCAGCCAGCTCGCAGGTAGCCGGGTACCCGATCGCTGCACGCGTACACACTGCCCGACGCGGGCCGCGCGGACGCGCGCACGACGGTGGTCAGCTCCACCGTCCCGCTGCTCGACGGTTCGATCAGCACTTCGCGGCGGCCGAGTTCGGAGCCGTCGCGCGCCATCGCGCGGACGAAACACACCACCGGCCGCTCCGGGTCGGCCCGGGTGACCTTGAGCCGGATGGTCATGGTCGAGTCGTCGACGACGACATAGCCGAGCTGCTCGGCCTCGATGTCCTCCGGCCCGTACTTCTGGTATCCGAGATAGGCCACGCCGAGGCCGGCGAGCACCACCAGAACGCCGAGCACCGGCACGATCCAGCGGCGCGGCTTGCGGGGCCGGGTGCCGTACCGGTCGGCGGGAGGCAGGCCCGGTGACGCCGCCGCGGCCTTCGCGTCACCGCCGGGCTCCGGCGCGGGCTGGCTCATGGTGGTCGCTCCCGGGGGGTACGTCGGAACAAATGTGGGTCGAATGGAACTATAGGTAACGAAGCCCCGACACCCGCGACCGAGAGCGACGGAGAACGAGACGTGAGTGGCCTTCGCCTCATGGCGGTGCACGCCCACCCAGACGACGAATCCAGCAAGGGTGCCGCGACGACCGCCCGCTACGCAGACGAAGGACACGACGTCCTCGTCGTGACGCTGACCGGCGGAGAGCGCGGAAGCATCCTCAACCCGGCCATGGACACCCCCGGTGTCCTGGAACGGATTCACGAGATCCGTCGCGAAGAGATGGCCGCCGCGGCGCGCGCGCTCGGCGTGCGCCAGCACTGGCTCGGATTCGTCGACTCGGGGCTGCCCGAGGGTGACCCGATGCCGCCGCTGCCCGAAGGCAGTTTCGCGCTGGTTCCGCTGGAGGAGGCCACCGAGGCCCTGGTGCGCGTGGTGCGCGAGTTCAAGCCGCACGTGATGACCACCTACGACGAGACCGGCGGCTACCCGCACCCCGATCACATCCGCTGCCACGAGGTGTCGATGGCGGCGTTCGAGGCGGCCGGGGATCCGGAGCGCTTCCCCGAGGCGGGGGAGCCGTGGACGCCGCTCAAGCTGTACTACGACCACGGCTTCAGCATGCGGCGGATGGAAGCGTTCGCCGCGGAGTACGAGCATCTCGGCGAACCGTTCCCGATGCAGGAATGGCTGGACCGGATGCGCAAGTACGCCGCCGAGCGGGGTGACATATTCGCCCGGATCACCACCCAGATCGAGTGCGCCAAGTACTTCCCGCAGCGCGACGACGCCTTGCGCGCGCACGCGACGCAGATCGACCCGAACGGCGCGTTCTTCGCCGTTCCGCTGGAGATGCAGCAGCGGTTGTGGCCGACCGAGGAGTTCGAGCTGGCCAAGACCCGGGTGCGCACCGAGCTGCCGGAGACCGACCTGTTCGCGGGCATCGAGGACGAGCGGTCGTGACGCTGGTCCTGCTCGCCCAGACGCCCGGGACGCCGACCGGCCCCGAGTTCGGCAAGGCGTCGCCGCTCGGTCTGGTCATCGTCCTGCTTCTGCTCGCGGGGACCTTTCTGCTGATCCGCTCGATGAACCGGCACATCAAGGGCCTGCCCGCGACGTTCGAGCCCGAACACCCAGAACCGGACCAGGAGGCCGACGAAGGCACCGAGCACGGCGTCACCCGTCGTGCCGAAGGGACCGAAGGCGCAGGCCCGGAAGGGCGCGCCGAATCGAGTTGACCGGGCGCTGAGCCCGCTGATCTGCTCTTTGTCACTCTTCCGCGCTCTCTTTCGTCGATGAGGTAGTCGCGGCACGAACCACGGCCCGTCCTGTCGGGAGGGCCGGCTCACGCATTCGTAGCTCGCGTCTGCTTCCGAACGCTGAGAGTCAGGACGAGCAATGACATTCGACGAACTGCGCGCCGCGCTGCCCGGTCGCGTGCTGGTGGCCGGTGACGAGGGTTTCCACACCGCGGCCCGGCCGTGGACGACGACGGTCACCCAGCCGGTGGCCGCCGTGGTGCGGGCCGGCGACGCCGGCGACATCGCGACCGTCGTCCGGTACGCCGCCCGTGTCGGCGCGCAGGTGGTGACCCAGCCGACCGGTCACGGCGCGTCCGGCGCAGTGCCCGACGCGATCCTGGTGCGCACCGGGCGGTTGGACGATATCGAGATCGATGCCGAGCGGCGGGTGGCGCGCGTCGGCGCCGGGGCGGCGTGGGGCCGGGTGCAGGCCGCCGCTGCCAGGCACGGCTTGACCGGTCTGGCGGGCAGCAATCCGGTGGTCGGCGTCACCGGCTACACCCTCGGTGGCGGTATGGGCTGGTTCGGCCGCAAGTACGGCTGGGCCAGTGACGCCGTGCGCGCGTTCGAGGTGGTGGACGCCGACGGCGCTCGGCGGCGGATCACGGCCGAGGACGATCCGGACCTGTGCTGGGCGCTGCGCGGCGGCGGTGGCGACTTCGCCGTGGTGACGGCGCTCGAGTTCGACCTGTTTCCCGCGCCGGAGCTGTTCGGCGGCCGCACGCTGTGGCCCGAAGCGCGGATCCGCGAGGTCTTCGACGTCTTCCAGGAGATCACCGCCGCCGCGCCCGAGGACCTGAGCGTGTGGTTCCAGCGCCTGCAGATCCCGGACGCACCGCCCATGGTCGGCCTGGACGCCGTCTACCTCGGTGATCCGGACCGCGGGCGTGCGTTGCTCGCGCCGATCGACGCCATCGGGAACCCGATCCTCGACCGGCGCGGCGTTTTCGGGCCCGCCGATATCGGCGCGGTCACCGGCGAACCGACGGACCCGAGCCCGTCGCTGTCGCGTGCCGAGCAGCTCACCGATCTCGGCGACGCCGTGCTCGAGACCCTGATCGATGAGCCGGTCGCGCCGCTGGCGAACGTGCAGATCCGGCACCTGGGCGGCGCCCTGGCCACAGCCGGGCCGGACGGGGGCGCGCGCGGCCCGATCGCGGAGCCGTACCTGCTCTACTGCCTCGGCCTCGGGCTGCCGCACCTCGCCGACGCGGTCACCGCGCGGCGCGCCGCCCTCGTCGACGCGGTGCGCGGGCAGATCAGCGGCCGCAAGCCGTACACCTTCCTCACACCCGGTGAAACCGCTTCGGCCGCTTTCGATTCCGAGACGCTCACCCGGCTGCGCGAGATCAAGCGCGCCCGGGACCCGCACGGCGTCATCCGGGCCAACTACCCGGTGTTCGGATAGACCGACGGCGGCGGGGCCGAGACCGGCCGGGTCTCGGCTCTCTGCTGTTCGAAAGGGCCAGTCGGCGTCGCAGCCCGCCTCGGGGAGCGGGTCGTCCGGAACGCCGCGTCGGTGAGGCAGCCGATTGTCGTATATCAATTTGTTCGGGGGTGTCCGAGAAAAGGCGGCGACGGCCTGCTCGCTGTGTCGAGCGACCGAAATACATCCGGCAGAAGTTGAACCCGAAGTAGCCGTTTCCCGCGTACCGGAAACGCACCGCGACTTCGCTCGAGCGAACCGGACGAGATCGTAGCCGGATTGTTCGCGGTCCCGACAAGCACACCGTCGGCAACTATCCCGGCGCAAGGTGGTGTTCGCATTACCGCGCACTTGTCGGCGTCCTGTGTTACCAATTCAGCCAAACCGCTCGACCGAAGGATGCTCATGGACAACGTGATCGGACAGATCGACCGTGCACTGGATGCGACCGGAGCGATCGTCGCCGCCGTGGGAGAAGCGGGTCTGGCAGCGCCGACGCCGTGCCGGGAGTGGGATGTCCGCGCCGTGCTCAACCACACGGTGGGCGGCATGCACATCTTCGCGGCAGCGCTGAGCGGCACGGACGCGGGCGCCGAGCACGAATCCGACTGGCTCGGCGGTGATCCGCAGGGCGCCTACGCCGCGGCGGCGGAGGTGGACCGCGCCGCCTGGCACCGGCTCGACGCGCTGGACGGCACGGTGGCCATCTCGCTCGGGGAACTGCCCGGCCCCGCGGCGGCACTGGTGCATCTCACCGAGCTCCTCGTGCACGGCGTCGATATCGCGGTGGCCATCGATCGGCCCGATCTCGCCGACGACGAGCTATGCGGCGAACTGCTCGCCACCATGCAAGCCATGGGAGGCATCGATACTTTCCGCGGGCCCGGCGTTTTCGGGCCCGAAGTCGCTGTCGCCGAAGACGAACCGGCACACCGTCGGTTGTTGGCGTACGTGGGTCGAGAAGTACTTGCCCGAACCGCCTAGCCGGCGGGAACGAGCCCCATGCGTCGCGGCAGGGGACTTGCGCACTCCATCCGGTTGCCGGGAATTCTCCATGGGACGCCGGTACCCGTTCCGGCTGCGTGAACGGAGATGACTCCGAGCCGGAATATCCTACCGATAACCGACATTCGCATTTCTCGCGCGGGAGCGGCCGAACCGAATTCAGCCGCTCCCGGACGGCGCATTGGGCGCCCGAGATCTCCAGGCGACGAAATACCGGCCCGAGCGAATCGAGCACCGACGGATCCGAGGATCCTGCCGTGGAACGCTCACCGATCGAGCTACCGGAATCGCATCGATACGGACGGGGCTCGAGCCCGCGACCAATCCAGTGAACCCAGTGAACACGGAATCAACCGTTGCCTGCGCGTCGGAGTCGCCCCACAACAAGCCCGAGAGTTTCGGCACGGCGAGTCCTGCCCCGCAGCCTTCTCCGCCCGGTTGGCCGGGTGGGGTTCGTACCGCGGTGGCGAGAGCGCGCCTGCCGCCTCAGCGGTGACGTAGTCGTTCGCGGCGGATGTCCGGACCACGAGTCGAGACCACCGGCCGTGCCGCCCGCACGGCGCCGGGATGCGCCGTACGGTGGAGCCATGAACCGGCTCGGAGAGGCGACGTCCCCGTACCTGCGCCAGCATGCGGACAACCCGGTGCACTGGCGGGAATGGGATGCCGAGGCACTGGCCGAAGCGCGCGAGCGGGACGTGCCCGTCCTGCTCTCGGTGGGGTACGCGTCCTGTCACTGGTGCCACGTGATGGCGCACGAGTCGTTCGAGGACCCGGCCACGGCCGAGCAGATGAACGAGAACTTCGTCTGCGTGAAGGTCGACCGGGAGGAGCGGCCCGATCTGGACGCGGTGTACATGAACGCCACGGTCGCGATGACAGGTCAGGGCGGCTGGCCGATGACCTGCTTCCTGACCCCCGACGGCGAGCCGTTCTACTGCGGCACCTACTACCCGAAGCTTCCGCGCGGCGGCATGCCGTCGTTCACCGAGTTGCTCACCGCGATCACCGAGACCTGGCGCACCCGGCGAGACGAGGTGAACCAGGCCTCCGCGCAAGTGGCGGCGGCGCTGCGCGACCAGACGGCGGGACTGCCCGACACGGACCTGACGATCACCCCGGAGTTGCTCGCCCACGCCGTCGCCGCCGTGCTGCGCGACGAGGACGCCGAGCACGGCGGGTTCGGCGGCGCTCCGAAATTCCCGCCGTCGGCGCTGCTGGAGGGATTGCTGCGGCACTGGGAACGGACCGGTGACGGCGCGGTGATCGACGTGGTGGCCCGCACCGCCGAGGCGATGGCCCGCGGCGGCATCTACGACCAGCTGCGCGGAGGATTCGCGCGGTATTCGGTCGACGCCGCATGGGTCGTGCCGCATTTCGAGAAGATGCTCTACGACAACGCGCAGCTGCTGCGCGCCTACGCGCACCTGGCCCGGCGCAGCACCCCGGCGCCTCCGGAATCGTTGTCGCGGCGAGTGACCCGGGAGATCGTACGGTTCCTGCTCGACGACCTGGGAACCGCACAGGGCGGCTTCGCCTCCGCGCTGGACGCCGACACTCACCTGGAGCCCGGCCAACCCGGCGTCGAGGGCGCGACCTACGTGTGGACGCCCGCTGAGCTGGCAGGCGAACTGGGGCCGATCGACGGGGTATGGGCGGCCGGATTCTTCGGCGTCACCACCGCCGGAAACTTCGAACAGGGCACCTCGGTGCCGACCAGGTACGTCGAGCCCGCCACGGCGGAGGACGCCGCGCGGGTGGAACGCGTGCGAGCGGCGTTGATCGCGGCCCGCGACCGCCGCCCACAGCCGGACCGGGACGACAAAGTGGTCACCGCGTGGAACGGAATGGCGATCACCGCGCTCGCCGAGGCCGCGGCCGCACTGGACGAACCGGAATGGACCGCCGCCGCTGTCCGGTGCGCGCGCTTCCTGCTGGCGCAGCACGTGGTGGACGGGCGGCTGCGGCGCGCCTCACTCGGCGGCGTCGCGGGCGCCGCGCCCGGCATCCTGGAGGATCACGCCTGGCTGGTCACCGGGCTGCTCGCGCTGCACCAGGCCACCGGTGGACTCGGCTGGCTGGACGACGCCCAGCGCTTGCTGGACCTGGCGATCGAGCACTTCGCCGACCCGGACCAGCCGGGCAGCTGGTTCGACACCGCCGACGACGCCGAAACTCTCGTCGCCCGCCCGCGTGATCCGATCGACGGCGCCACTCCCGCGGGCGCCTCCGCGTTGGCCGAAGCGCTGCTCACCGCCGCGGCCACGAGCGAGCCCGAACGAGCCGCCCGCTACCGCGAACTCGCCGACCGCACCCTCGAGCGCGGCGCGATCGTGCTGGCGCGCGCGCCCCGTTCGGCGGGCCAGTGGCTCGCCGTCGCCGAGGCGGCCCTGCGCGGTCCATTGCAGGTCGCCATCGCCACCGCCGAACCCGCCGACCAGCCCACCGAATTGCTCGCCGCGGCTCGTTCCGCCGCCCCGGGTGGCTCGGTCGTCCTCGCCGCCGCGCCGAACGCCGTGCCGCTCCTGGCCGACCGGCCCCTGGTCCGGGACGCGCCCGCCGCCTACGTCTGCCGCGGCTCCGTGTGCGACCTCCCGGTCTCCACTCCGGACCAGCTCCGCGCGGCGCTCCAGCGGAACTAGCGGCAATAAGGCGATCCAGCGGGCTCGTGCCCGAGCGGGCGAATCGATGCCTGGTCGGCGTATCGAAAGGTGCGGCGCCAGTCCGTGGGACCGTCCAGGCGCGCCCTGGTCCAGGGCGACACTCTGCAACACGATGACTTCCGGCTTCGAGGAAGTGAGGGCCTAACGACGAGGTGGGGCGTCGAGCTCGGTGCCCGGTGTCCTGGCCTCATCGGGCTCGGGTGCGGCGGTATGGATTTCGATGACGGGATTGGTGTCCGGCGGCAGCTCGGGCTGATCGGTGCGGGTGTTCGTGGACTCGGGCCGCGCGCCGGAGCTGTCGATGTCGGTCCAGCAGACCGTCGGCTCCTTCATGCCGCGTAGCACGATGGTGTCGTAGAACGTCCATTTGGCGCGTTCGTGTTCCGCGCCTGCCTCGATCACCGCCTGGCTCACCAGGATCCGCCGCGGCACCTCCTTGGCCGCCGTGGTGAGGCGGGCGGCCTCGTTGACCGCGTCGCCGATCACCGTGAACTCGAGCCGGGTGTCGGAGCCGACGTCGCCCGCGAAGACCGGTCCGCGCGCGACGCCGATCCCGATGTCGAGTTCGCCGGTGGCGAGCACCTCGTCCCGGATGCGCCGCGCCGCCCGCAGGGCCGGGGTCGCGTTGTCGCGCAACGCGATCGGCGCACCGAAGACACACAGGGCCGCGTCGCCCTCGAACTTGTTGACCAGGCCGTTGTTCTCCTCGGTCGCCGCGACGACGATCGCGAGCAGCCGGTTGAGTTTGGCCACGAATTCCTGCGGGGGCAGCCCGGTGGACAGCTCCACCGACCCGGTCACGTCGACGAACAGCGCCGACACCTCGCGCACGTCGCCGGTGAGGTCCGCCCCGCCCGCGAGCGCGCGCTCGGCCACCTCCGTCCCGACATGCCTGCCGAACACCTCCCGCATCCGCTCGCGCTCGCGCAGATTCGCGGCCAGCTCGTTGACCGAATGCTCCAACCTGCCGATCTCGCTGGTACTGCCGATCGGCACCCGGGCTTCCAGGTCGCCCTGGGCGATCCGGTCCAGGGCCTGACGCAGGGTGCGCATCGGCGCGGCGACCGCGCGAGCGAGGAATGCCGTGGCCAGCGCGCCGACGCCGATGCCGACCCCGGACAGGTAGATGGCGGTGCGCACCCGGTCGGACGCGGCCGCCGCCGGGTCGGCCAGTACGACGATCAGCATGAGCAGCGGAAGCGCCGCCGCCACGGCCCACGTCAGCACGACCCGCACCAGCACCGAGGAACTCCAGTGCATGGTCCAGCCGAGCACTCGGGCCACCACCGGAATGGTCGGGCGGATCAGCCGGTCCACGATCAGGAAGGTGACCGCCGCCGACTCGAAGGCGCCGATCGTGAACAGCGCCGCCGTCACGCCCGGGTCGTTGTGCGGGCTCAGTTGCGCGAAGATCACGGTCGCCACGATCACGCCGGGAATCCACAGTGCGAGCGCGCGCATGGTGATGGCGACGGGCAGGTGCAGCAGGCGCCGCGCCTCCACCTCGGTCGGCCTGCGCGCGGCGTCGAGCCAGCCGAAGTACGTCTTGCGGTCGCGCACCGCCAGCACGATGCCGGCCACGAACCCGACGGCGGGGTAGATGCCGACGAATGCCAGCGCCCGCGGCCAATCGGGGCCCAGCCTGCCGAGGAACCCGTTCAGCCACAATTGGGTGACGATCACCGCGAGGCCGCTGAGATTCGCCGTGGTGACCAGCGTGGCCAGACCACCCCGGGCTTTGAGCGCCCAGACGACGAGCTTCGCGATCATGGGGTTCGCAACCCCGATGGCCGGCGCCCGCCGGTGCCGAGTGCGGAGATCGGCAGGACGATGCCGGGCGCGGCGGCGACGAGGAACACGAACGAGCAGCATAGAACCAGGACGAGCGGCACAGGCGGTTTCCCGGTCATCTCCCTCGCCGTCCCATCGCGCGCCGCCCCTCCTCGTCCGACCTCCCCGCCGACTCTATGCGCTCAGCGCAAGACGACGAGCCAGACCGCCGCGTAATGGGTCAGTGCCGCGAGCACCGTGGCCGCGTGGAAGAACTCGTGGTGGCCGAAGACTTCCGGCCACGGGTTCGGCCACTTGGTGGCGTAGAGGATCGCGCCGCCGCTGTAGAACAGGCCACCGATCAGCAGCAGAATCAGCGGCGCGATGCCGATCTGATTGTTCAGCTGTCCGGCCACCGGCACGATGGCCCAGCCGAGCAGCAGATACAGCGGAACGCCCACCCAGCGGGGAGCGGTGGGCCACAGGAGTTTCAGCGCCACTCCGGCCAGCGCGCCCGCCCAGACCACGGCCAGCAGGGTCTGCCCGGTGCCTCCGGGCAGCCCGAGCAGAGCGAAGGGTGTATAGCTGCCCGCGATGAACAGGAAGATCATCGAGTGGTCGGCTCGCTTCATCCGGATGCGAGCGCGAGGGGTCGGCCAGGTCACCCGGTGGTAGACGGCGCTGACGCCGAACAGCCCGCACACGGTGATCCCATAGATCAGCGTCGACCATCCCGCGGTCGCCGAGATCGTCGCGGAGGTGGCGATCAACACGATCGCCGCGATCGCCGCGACGCCGACGGCCCAGGTATGGATCCAGCCCCGCAGGCGCGGCTTGACCAACGCCTCGGCGAGCGCTTCGCCCGCCGAGCCGGGGACCAGCGGGACCGGTGCCGGGTGGTTGGCGCCGACCGATTCGGACACGAGTACCTCCTCGAGGGGCAGCCGGACGAGTCTGTTCGCGGCCCCGCGCAGGGCCCGGTATCGACGAGCCGGCTAACCCGCCAGTAACCTACGCAACCGTAACTTGTGCGCTCCCGGCCACTCTACCGGCCAATCGCGGTCGATGCCGTGATCGTGCCCCCGAGGCGTAGGGTTGCCCGCGTGGAACTTCCGAGTCAGGTGCGGGGTCTGCCGTATCGCATCTACGAGGCCCGGCTGTCCAGGCAGCTGGCCGGCAAACAACATCCCCGGCACGTCGCGGTGATGTGTGACGGCAATCGCCGCTGGGCGCGGGAGAACGGTTTCACCGACGTCAGTCACGGCCACCGGGTCGGCGCGCTGAAGATCGCCGAGCTGGTCGGCTGGTGTGAGGCCGAGGGCATCGAGATGGTGACCGTCTACCTGCTGTCCACCGAGAATCTGCAGCGCGATCCCGACGAACTGGAGACGCTGTTCGAGGTGATCACCGACGTGGTCGAGGAGCTGTCGGCGCCGGAGCAGAACTGGAGCGTGCGCATCGTCGGCTCGCTCGACGGCTTCCCCGAGCTGATCGCCAAGCGGCTGCGCACCGCGGCCGAGCGCACCGACGGCCGCGACGGAGTGCACGTCAACGTCGCGGTCGGCTACGGCGGCAGGCAGGAGATCACCGACGCGGTGCGCTCGCTGGTCCGCCAGGAGATCGCCGCGGGCGAAACCGGTGAGGACCTGGTCCAGTCGATCACCGTGAACGCCATCGGCCAGCACCTCTACACCTCCGGTCAGCCCGACCCCGATCTGGTCATTCGCACGTCCGGCGAGCAGCGGCTGTCCGGGTTCCTGCTGTGGCAGAGCGCATACTCGGAGATATGGTTCACCGAGGCGTATTGGCCGGAGTTCCGCCGGGTGGATTTCCTGCGGGCGCTGCGCGACTTCGCCGCACGCCATCGCCGTTTCGGCGTCTGAGTCGATCTCGGCCCGATGCAATCGGCGCCACCTCCCGTCCGACACACGCCGTTCTCGCGTACCGTGCGGTCTCATGAGCGCGTTCGGCCAACGGCCCGCCGAAGCCGTCCGGCGCGAATCGGGCGACTTCATCAGCTATGCCGAGTTCGGTAGACGCTTCCTGGAGTACGCCGCCTCCGAAGAGCGCATCTCCGGCGCGTTCGCACAGCTGACCGGCACCGCCTTCGATTTCGGCCCGATCGGCGTCGGGCCGGGCCGCCTGGCCAAGGTGACCGCGGAGGTGCAGCTCGGCGCGTCCCGGCTGCGCCGTCGCGGCGACGAGACGATCGCGTTCGAGCTGATCATCCCGCTCCAGGTCGACCTGCTGGTGGACTTGACGGTCGATCGGCACCGGTTCCACGTCGAGGGCGCCGTGCACCTGCACCTGACGGTGCGCACGGCCGCGCCGCTGCGGGTGGTGATCGATATCGCCGAACCGCGGCCGGGCGACGTGCGCGTCGATGTGGCCGCCACCACCAAGCGCGGGCAGTTGCTGCGCATCCTCGCCAGCGTCGATCACGAGATCAAGCGTTTCGTCGCCCGCTACATCCGCGCCGAGATCCGTAAGCCGCACATCGCCGCGGTCCGCGATATCGATGTCGCCCTGCGCCTGGACGAGGCGTGGAAATTGTAATCGGAATCACAATTTCCGTAGCCGCAGCCGGTTGATGCTGTGATCGGCGTCCTTGCGCAGGACCAGGGTGGCGCGCGGTCGGGTGGGCAGAATGTTCTCCACCAGATTCGGCCGGTTGGTGTTGTTCCAGATCTCCTGCGCGGCGGCGGTGGCCTGTTCGTCGGTGAATCCGGAGTAGTGGTGGAAATGCGCGTTCGGATCGGCGAAAGCGGTGTTGCGCAGGGTGAGAAACCGTTGCACATACCACTTCTCGATGTCCTCGATGCGCGCGTCGACGTAGATCGAGAAGTCGAACAGATCCGAGACCATCAGGCGCGGACCGGTCTGCAGCACGTTCAGCCCCTCCACGATCAGAATGTCGGGCTGGCGCACGCAGTGCAGCTTGCCCGACACGATGTCATAGGAGATGTGCGAATAGACCGGGGCGCAAACTTCGGCCGCACCGGATTTCACCTCGGTGACGAATCGCAGCAGCTTACGGCGGTCGTAACTCTCCGGGAAACCCTTGCGGTGCATGATGCCGCGCCGGGTGAGTTCCGCGGTGGGATAGAGAAATCCATCGGTGGTGACCAGGTCGACCCGCGGGTGATGATCCCAGCGGGCCAATAGCGCCTGCAGCACGCGCGCGGTGGTCGACTTGCCCACCGCGACACTGCCCGCGACGCCGATCACGAACGGTACCTGCTGGTCGGGGTGGGTTTCGCCGAGAAAGGTCGCGGTCGCGGCGAACAGCCGCTGACGGGCGGCCACTTGCAGGTGGATGAGACGAGCGAGCGGGAGATATACCTCCGCGACTTCCTCGAGATCGATCTGTTCCCCGAGACCGCGCAGGCCGATCAGTTCTTCCTCGGTGAGCACCAGGGGAGTCGATTTACGCAGGGTCCGCCACTGTTTCCGGTCGAATTCCACGTAGGGACTCGGCTCGCTCATTCGTGCCACTTACCCGACGCTCCGTTTCGGCAAACACGCACAGTGCGGGTGCGGATCCGGTGAGATTCGGTCTAGCTGTCGCCGCATAGCCGAATTCTGCTCCGCGTCAACATCGTGGGATGAGCGGGGTACCACTACCCGTTGGTAACCGACTCGATGCCCCAGGTGTGAACCGCTAATGTCGGCTGGCATGGATGCGCATCCGCTCGTGACCGAATACTTGCGGCTCGGCCTCGCCTTCGACCGGCTGGAGGAAGGGTTCGTCGACGCCTATACCGGCGACCCCGCACTGCGCCGCGAGGTGCAGAACGCGCCCGCGCCACAGCCGCGTGAGCTGGCTCGTCGTGCCGCCGAGTTGCGTGCCGCGGTGCCGGAGGCCGGGCTGGCGCCGCAGCGCGCCGAATTCCTCGACGTGCACCTGCGCGCGCTGGAGTTTTCCGGGCGGAAGTTCGCGGGGGACGACATCGGGTTCGTCGAGGAGGTCAGCGCCTACTTCGACGTCGATATCGCGCCCGGCGACGTGGACGACTACCGCGAGGCGCACCGGCAGATGGACGAGGTGCTCGCCGGGGATGGTCCGCTGGCCGAACGGGTGGCCGCGCACCGCAAGGCCGATGAGATCCCGCCCGAGCGCCTGCCGGTCTGCGTCGAGGCGTTCTCCGGCGCGCTACGCGAGTTGGTCCGCGCCCGCTACCCGCTGCCCGACCACGAGCACGTCACCTACGAGGTGGTCGGGGACAAGCCGTGGTCCGGGTTCAACTACTACCTGGGCAACTACCACTCCCGGGTCGCGATCAACTCCGACCTGAAGCAGCACATGGCGCACCTGCCGCAGCTGATCGCGCACGAGTCCTACCCGGGGCACCACACCGAGCACTGCCGCAAGGAGGCCGGCCTGGTCGCCACCGGGCAGGCCGAGCAGACATTGTTCCTGGTGAACACGCCCCAGTGCCTGATGGCCGAGGGGCTGGCGGATCAGGCGCTGCGCTCGATCGTCGGACCCGGCTGGGGCAAATGGGCGCAGGAGATCTACGCGGACCTGGGGCTGCGCTTCGACGGCGAACGCGCCGAACGCCTTTCGAACGCCTCCGCCAAGCTGCTGAGCGTGCGCCAGGACGCCGCGCTGCTGCTGCACGATCGGAGACGGTCACACGAGGAGGTGGCGGAGTTCCTGCAGAAATGGAACCTGACGACACCCGAGCGGGCGCGCCAGTCGCTGCGCTTCCTGTCCTCGCCGCTGTGGCGGGCCTACATCTCCACCTACGTCGAGGGGTACCGGCTGCTGGGTGGGTGGCTCGATCGCGCGGCCGACGCCGAGGACCGGGCCGACCGCTTCCGCAGGCTGCTCGACGAGCCGCTCACGCCGGGAGCGGTGCGCGCGGCCGCGTGAGCCGGTGTCCGGCGGGAAGACGGGTTGAGCGGTTATCGGATGACCGCGCAGCCCTGGCCGCCCGCCGAGATGCTGCACAGCAGCGGCGAGAGAGTGCGCAGCAGCGCTTGGTCGCCGCACCGCCGCTCGTCACGGCTTGTGTTCGAGATCGCCGGGCCCGCGCGTTCGCGGGTTCAGGCGCCCGCGAACGTGATACGCACCGAGATCGGGTCGCTCTCCAAAGCTTTCATGGTTCGTTCGGCGACCGCGGCCGTGACCCGCCCCTTCGCGAACGTGCGCGAGCGGGCCACCACATCGTCCTCCGGCACGAAGGCGGCCGTGCCGGTACGCCAGTGGCTGCCCTGCCGCAGCCGCACGTGCGGGTCGGCGGCGATGTTGCGGGCCCACCCGGAGCGGTAGCCGTGTTGCGAGATCAGCCACGCGCCCGTCTCGTCGATCGACGCGGTGACCGGCACCCGCCGCGGCCGACCCGAGCGCGCGCCGACGGTCTCCAGTTCGGCGATCAGCCGCGACCGGACGCCGAGCCGGTCGAGCAGGCCGACGGCCGGGTTCACCAGGTAACGGCCGATCAGGCGTTCACGCCGGAATTTGCGTACCGCGGCGCTCGGTGTTCGTGCGGCCATGGCAGTGCTCCTCGGGTCACTGTTGTGCGCGAAAGATGACGCAGGTGGTGGTGGCGTGCGCGACCAGGCGGCCCTGCTCGTCGACCACCCGCCCCTCGGCGGTCGCGGTGGTGCGCCCGACATGGATCGTGGTGCCGGTGGCGGTGAGACGCTGTCCGCCGGTGGGCACGGCCCGGATGTAGTTGATCTTCAGCTCCAGCGTCGTGTATCCGACGCCGGGCTCCAGCGTGGTGTGCACCGCGCACCCCATCACCGAGTCGAGCAGAGTCGCGCAGATGCCACCGTGGGTGGTACCGAGCGGGTTGGCGAAGTCGGGCCGGGTGCGCAGCGCGAAGACCACCTTGCCGTGTTCGAGTTCGTCGACCTCCATGCCGAGCAGATCGCCGATGAACGGCGGGCGATCCGTCCGGCTCATCGCGGTGCGCAGGAGTTCGAGACCGGACAGTCGCGCGGGGTCGACCGTGGCTTCGGACATCAATCCCATCCTTTCGATGAACCGATCGGTCCACATCTGAGATGATTGCAGCATGGACCGATCGGTTCACGCAACCCTCGAGCAAGGAGCTCGCATGACCGCAGGGCCGCGCACCCGGCTGATCGAAAGCGCCATCGAACTGGTTCGCGAGCAGGGTGTGCACGCCGCGGGGCTGGCCACCTTGCTGGAACGCAGCAACGCCTCCCGCAACTCGCTCTACCAGCACTTCCCGGCGGGGAAGAGCGAGCTGGTCGAGACCGCCACCCGGGTGGCGGGCGCGCGGATCGGCGAGGTGATCGACAAGGTCACCGCCGCGCCGCCGCGCCGCTGGTTCGATTCGCTGCTCGGTTGGTGGGTGCCCGCGCTGCGGAAGACCGGTTATCGCGCCGGGTGCCCGGTCGTCGGGGCGGCGCTGGCCGAGTCCGAGCCCCGGGTGCAGGCGGCCGCGGGCGAAGTCTTCGCCGCCTGGCACGAGCGGCTCGGCGCGGCCCTGGTCTCCGCGGGCATGACCGCCGCCGACGCGCACTCGTTCAGCAGTTTCGCGTTCAGCGCGATGGAGGGAGCCATCATCCAGGCACGGGCGATGAAGTCCACGCGGCCGCTGGAAGACGCGCAGCGGCATCTCGCGGTGCTGTTGGAGAACTACCTTCCGGAGGATGACGGCTCCCGCTGACCACGGGCGGCGGCATGCGCAGGGAGTGTCGCACGTCACGGCCGTACCGCATGACGCGCCGACGGGGTGAACCCCCTGCTCGAGGGCCGGGCCCGCGGCCCATAGACTGAGGTCGTGACGCAGACGACCGCCTCTGTCAATTCCCAGTCTCTCGGTGAGCTCGATCCGGAGCTCGCTGCCGCGATGGCAGGCGAGCTCGCCCGCGAACGCGACACGCTCGAGATGATCGCCTCGGAGAACTTCGTGCCGCGCGCGGTGCTGCAGGCGCAGGGCAGCGTGCTCACCAACAAGTACGCCGAGGGTTACCCGGGGCGGCGCTACTACGGCGGCTGCGAGCACGTCGACGTGGTGGAAACCCTGGCGCGCGACCGTGCCAAGGAGCTGTTCGGCGCCGAATTCGCGAACGTGCAGCCGCATTCCGGCGCGCAGGCCAACGCCGCGGTGCTGATGTCGCTGATGGACCCGGGCGACAAGCTGCTCGGCCTCGACCTCGCGCACGGCGGTCACCTGACCCACGGCATGCGCCTGAACTTCTCCGGCAAGCTCTACGAGGTGCACTCCTATGGGGTGAGCAAGGAAGACCACCGCGTCGACATGGACGAGGTGCGCGAGATCGCCCTGCAGGCGCGTCCGAAGGTGATCGTGGCGGGCTGGTCGGCCTACCCGCGCCATCAGGACTTCGCGGCGTTCCGCTCGATCGCCGACGAGGTCGGCGCCTACCTGTGGGTGGACATGGCGCACTTCGCCGGCCTGGTCGCCGCCGGTCTGCACCCCTCGCCGGTGCCCTACGCCGACGTGGTGTCCTCCACCGTGCACAAGACTCTCGGCGGTCCGCGCTCCGGCCTCATCCTGGCCAAGCAGGAGTACGCGAAAAAGCTGAACAGCGCGGTCTTCCCGGGCCAGCAGGGCGGTCCGCTCATGCACGCCATCGCCGCCAAGGCCGTCGCCTTCAAGATCGCCGCGGGCGCGGAGTTCAAGAACCGTCAGGAGCGCACCCTGTCGGGCGCGAAGATCCTGGCCGAGCGGCTCACCGCCGCCGACGTCAAGGACAAGGGCGTCAGCGTGCTCACCGGCGGCACCGACGTGCACCTGGTGCTGGTCGACCTGCGCAACTCCGAACTCGACGGCCAGCAGGGCGAGGACCTGCTGCACGAGATCGGTATCACCGTGAACCGCAACGCCGTTCCGTTCGACCCGCGGCCTCCGATGGTCACCTCCGGCCTGCGGATCGGCACCGCCGCCCTGGCCACCCGCGGTTTCGGCGACACCGAGTTCGCCGAGGTCGCCGACATCATCGCGAGCGCGCTGGCCGGCAACGCCGACCTGGATGCGCTGCGCGCCCGGGTGAGCAAGCTGGCGCAGGACGTTCCGCTGTACGACGGCCTGGAGGACTGGCGCCTGCTGGGCTGACGCCGGGTTCCGCGCAGCAGCGCGAGGCTGGGGTCCGGGTCTGGCATACGTCCGCGTCGTCGAGTTCAGGGATATGCACCGTATCGCCGCCCAAGCAGACGCCCATGCCGTCCGCCCGCATTACGACGGTGGTCACTGGAACGCATGCCGCAGTTACCCCGACCGGGACGAGGTGAGTCTGCGGCTCGGTGGCACTGCGGCAGGATCGCCCAAGCCTCCCGTGGCCCGTGGCGGACGACACCCTCGCCACCGACTCGCGCCGCCGCGAGTGGCGCAGCGTGGAGTCCCCTTCTCGGGAAATGCCGCGGCCATGTGCCACTCGTAGCCCCTGACGGACGGGCTCGGTTGCGGCGTTTCGGCGATTTCCGGATCGCGCAGGGGCCGGTGCGGGCTGTTCGGGGCGAGCGGTCGCGGCGGTAGCGATTACCGGTCCAGGCGCGCCTTGGCCCGCACGATCGACTCGTCCAGGTATCGGGTGATGTCGGCGCTGGTACCCGGGCGGATCATCAGAGCGCGATTGGCGGGCACCTCGCAGTAGCGGCCATCGGGCGTGTCGATCCAGCGGAGGCGGCCGGTGCGCAGCGGTTCGGCGTTGCGCGGGCCGAGCAGAACGGCCGCGGTCCCGCGAGTGGTGCACGATTGCCGCCAGAAACGCCGGTAGCGTTCCTTGGCCTGACTGGACGGCGCGTTTCCGAACACATCGGGACGATCGTCGTTGAGGTCGTCGAGCAGGAAGCTCTTCTCACCGACCGTTCCGGCCGGGGTGTCCGGCAGCAAGCGCACCATTTCGGTGGCGAGCTGATCGGTTCGGTAGCGGCGCAACCTGACTCGGCCGCCGTCCGCGCCCGGCGTCTGCACGGCGAGCACACCGGAGCCGGTCCGTGTCCCACCGGCGACGGCGCGCAGTTCGACGCCCTCGCGCGTGTTGTCGTAACCGAACAGTTCGATGCGCCAGTCGGGACCGGCAAGCGTGGTGATCGCGCTGCGCAGGGGCAGACGCTCGTCGCGGTCCAGCTCGGCGCGGAACTGCCGTTGATACTCCTGGTACTCGTGCAGGCCGGGGAACCGGCTGGTGAATCGGAACGGGAACGGCATGCGATCCAGTCCCGTGCCGAACCATGCCGCGGCGAACTGCTCGGCCGACAGCGACCACTGCGCCGTCATTTCTCTCCCAGCGCGGGCGGCACGGTCGGCTGCACCTCGCCGAGCAACTCCTTCGCGTGTTCCTCGGTGCGCAGATATTTCGGCGACTTGTGCTCGTCGTCGTCCGCGCGCCTGCCGCGCAGCCCCGGTGGGACCATGCCCGAGTACCCCGCGCCGCCGGACGCTGCCGGGCGTCCCGCCGTGGTGTTCTGCGGATTCGCCGCCGCCGGGGCGGTGGGTTGGGCAGGACGTGAGGTGCCCGACCGCGCCTCGTTGTCCGCGACGCCGGGAGTTCCGGCCGCACCGGGCGTGCCCGGCCGGGCCGGTGTGCCGTTCGGTCGGCCGTCGAACGATGTGGGGACGACGGCGGCGGGTGCGCTGGTAGGCGGAGTCGTCGTGGACACGAACGGCGTGCCTGAGCTTGTCGTCGTCTGTGCGCTCGTAGTGGATGCCGGTGTGGTGGTCGCGGTGTCCTGGCCTTGTGCGATGGCCTGTGGCGTGGTCGTTTCCGAGATGTCCTCGGCCGTCGGCTGCGCAGGCTCGTCCGGGGTGCCTTCCTCCTCCACGTCACCGGGCGAGGTGGTGGCTCCTTCGGACGAAGGCTCGTCGCTGGAGGAAGAGGTGTCGGTGGGGCGGTCGCCGCCCAGCGGCTGCGAACTCGCGTCGGGGTTCACAGCCGCACCGGTGCCCGTCTCGATCGCTGTCGGCGTCGTGGCGGCGGGACCGACCGGCGGCGGCAGCGTGGGGATGGCCGGGGCGGTCGCCCCGTACGGCTGGATGTACTGGGTGTTCATCTCGTCGCGGGCCTGCTCCTCACGCGAGTTGCGCTGTTCCGCGTTCGCCGCGCCTGCCGAGACGTCCACCAATTCCGGCACCGACGCTTTGAATTTGGCCGCCGCGTCCCCCGCCGCCGACAATGGCAGGCTCTGTGCGCCGAGGGCCTCGCCGAGTTCGCCCACCCGCGCCGCGTAGTCCCGTACGCCGCGCACCGCGCTGTCGGCCGCCGCGCCCTCCCAGTTCTGTTCCACCGCTTTCTTGATCGCGTTCTCGAACTGCTGCCCGGCGTTCGTGACCGCCGCCGCGATGGCCGACCACGCCGCGAACACCCCGTCGAGCCCGCCCGGATTCATCGCGTCGGCGGCCTGCTTGATCTCCGCGTGCGAGAAGCTCTGCGCGTTCTCCGGATTGGTGATCGCGCGGCCGTCGGTCTGTCTCATGATCGCTTCCCCCGGTGTTCAGCTGCCCGCGGGCAGCAGTGGTGCGATTGCTCGGGCGATATCGGTGGCGATATCGCAGGCAACGAGGTTCTTGTTCGCCGACGTCTGCGGAACATTCGTCAGGATGTAGAGCGAGCCGGACCTCATCTCGACGTTGATCGTGCAGCCACCCGGCACGTCCGGACGGGCTTCATAGCGCACGGCTTTCCGATCGCCTGCCGGAAGGTCCACGGCGGAAGGGTATTTGCTGCGAACCTGGTCGAGGGTGCCGTTGGTGGTTTCGACGACGAATCCGTATCCAGCCCGCGCGATGTAACGGCATCCCTTCCAGTTGATGCCGCCTTGGCTGTCCTGTCTGGGTTCCGGGGGTCTCGAGTCCCACTGCCGCTCGGCGAGAAACTGGGGCGTCAGCGCGGTGCAGGGATCGAACGCGGACTGGATATTCGCCCCCGGCGATGCGCTCGGGCCGGAACCGGTGGGGCGGGTGGTCGACGTCGCTGGTTCGCTCGGTGTCCTCCCGTCGCCGCATCCGGCGAGCAGGACGAGTCCTACCGCTCCCGCGACGGACCCGGCTGCCACAACACCTATGCCGGCTTTCATACGCTGAGCTCCCGCATCGCTGCCGCGAATTCCGTATCGGTCCGAACGTAGCCATCGCGGATGGACTGGAACATGGATCGGATTTCCTGCGTCACGGAGATGTACTCGGTCAGTGTGTCGAATGCGTTGTTCGGGCCGCCGAAAGCCTTCTCACGGAACAGTCGCACAAGCTCGACGGCGGAGGTCAGCTTCGAATCGTCCTCACCCAGACCCCAGTGCTGCCGCTCGCCGAGTTCGCGAACGTCGGTTTGCGCGGCCACGAGCGCGTCGATCAACTCCTGGCACGCCTGGTCTATCTCCACGAACCCTTGCGGGTCCATCCGTACCCGCAGCGCCCCGGTTTTCGCAGCTTCGATGTACCCGGGAAATGGGCTGTCCGCCATCGCCGCCCCTTCCGTCAGTGCCGTCTGACCTTATAGACGCGTCCCGCCGCACTCCGGTTCCATCGAAACACAGCCGACCTCTCGGGGCGCCCCGTCGTGCCGCTCGTCGCAGGCGGCGCGACGGTTCCGAACTGGGATGTTGTGCCGAATGCGGTAGGGCGCGGCCGATCCGATCGTTGTCAAGGCCACTGACGAGGACTCAGCGCGCGTTCGCCGCGCCGACCAGCGTGGGGTAGTCCTTCAAATCGATGTCGTTGGCGGCGTTGTCGCTGTATTTCATCATCAGCGCGAACAGCCGGGAACCGAGGAACCAGTTGCGCATCCTGATGCCGCGCGCGGTCTTGGGCGCCAGGAAACGACCGGCGTTGCTGTTGCCCGCGATCTTCGCGTAGCGCTTCATGATCTCGTCGTAGTGCGCGAACGCCACGGTGTGGTCGCCGCCGGCCGATGCCAACTCGCCCGCGATGACGTACGCGCCGACGACGGCGAGTCCGGTGCCGAAGCCTCCGAGCGTGTTTCCGTATCCGGAGTCGCCGACCAGCGCCACACGTCCCTTGGTGTATCCGTCCGGCATGCGCACCTGGCTGATCGTGTCCATGTAGAAGTCGTCGAATCCGGCCAGCTCGGCGAGCATCCGCGGCACTTCCCAGCCCACCTCGGCGTAGGTCTCCGCGAGGATGCGGCGCTGGGCCGCGCTGTCGTCCCGGCCGTAGTCGAGCTCCGGGGAGGCGAACATGTACATCTGCTGTGCCTTCGGGCCGCCGCTGATCGCGAGCCGTCCGGGAGCGTTGTGGGCGTGCGCGGTCACCCGTTCGCGTGGTCCGGTGGTCTTGCCGGTCCAGGGGCTGGCGCCCGCGACGGCGTAGTGATAACCCAGGTATTTCACGAAATCGCGCTCGGGGCCGAACGCCAGCCTGCGGACCCGCGAGTGGATGCCGTCGGCGCCGAAGACGAGGTCGAAGGTGCGGGCGGGCGCGTGCTCGAACTCGACGTCGACGCCGTCCGCGGTCTCGGTGAGCGCGGTGATCGAATCGCCGAACAGATATTCGCAGTGGTCGGCCGTGCGCCGATGGATGATCTCGGACAGGTCGCCGCGCAGGATCTCGACGTCGCCGCCGGTGAATTCACCCGACATCAGCGCCAGCCGGGTGCCCCGCTCGTCCACGAACACCGTGTCGGTGGTGCCCGTCCTGCGTTGCTCGATGTCCTCCAGCATGCCCATACGTTCCAGCACGGTGCGGTGGGTACGGCCCTTGAAGTCGATCGCCTGACCCCCGGGGCGCAGCGCCGGAGCGCGCTCCACGACGGTGACCGCGAACCCGTAGCGGTGCAGCCAGTAGGCCAGCGCGGGTCCGGCGACGCTCGCGCCGGAGATGAGCACGGTGGTGTTGCGCATGATGAGCTCCTGTCAAATCTGCGTCCTATGGAAACTGTATCCGATGGACTCAAATAAGAGTATGGTGGACACAGTTTCACGTCAAGACGTTCTCCGGAAGGATTTCGGGCATGCCGACACCGACCGCACTCGAATTGCTCTGGGGCACCGGTCAGCGCCCCAAGCGGGGCCCCAAACCAGCGCTGTCCTTGGAGCGGATCGTCGCGGAGGCCGTCGAGCTGGCCGATGCCGAAGGGCTGGCGCATCTGTCCATGCAGCGGCTGGCCGAGCGGCTCGGCTTCACGAAGATGTCGCTGTACCGCTACGTGCCCGGCAAGGCCGAGCTTGTCGCGCTGATGCTGGACACGGCGCTGGGCGCACCGCCGGAGATGAGCGCGGGCGCGGAGGCGGCGCAGGACGCTTGGCGGGATCTGCTGGCCGTGTGGTGCGAGACGATCTACGAACGCTTCCGCGCTCATCCCTGGTCGCTGGAGGCGCTGGTGGGCATGCGGCCGATCGGCCCGAACGAGCTGGCCTGGCTGGAAGTCGCGCTGGGCGCGCTCGCCGGGACCGGGCTCACCACCGCCGAACGTCTGGACACCATCGTCCTGCTGACCGGGCACGCCCGCAGCCTGGCGCAGCAGGTGCGGATGGCGGACGCCGAGGAGTTCGAGAAACAGATCGCGGGGCAGTTCGCCGAGATGGTGGCCGCCGCGGCCGAGCGATACCCCGC
Source organism: Nocardia arthritidis NBRC 100137 (assembly GCF_001612765.1). GTDB lineage: Bacteria > Actinomycetota > Actinomycetes > Mycobacteriales > Mycobacteriaceae > Nocardia > Nocardia arthritidis. The sequence goes on along the minus strand of NZ_BDBB01000019.1, from coordinate 113,194 downwards.
CGCGGCCGCCGCGTTCGCCGAGGAAGGCGCGGTCGCGGGAGGGGCGGGTGCGCTGAGATTCGGCATCGCGCGCATTCTGGACGGGCTGGCGGTGCTCATCGCGCGCCGCGCAGGACCGGCGCGGCCTACGCTCGGACCATGACCGACGAACCCGACCTGGAACAGGACTCGATCACCACCGTGCGGGAGTTCTTCGCCGCGCTGGAGATGGGCGCCGCAGAGGAGGCGATCGACCTGCTGCACCCGGACATCGTCTGGAAGAACACCTCGCTGCCCGACCTGCGCGGCATCCGCCGGGTCGGCGGCGTGCTGCGCGGCCTACGCCGCGACTCGATCGGCTTCGGGGTGGACCTGCACCACATCGCCGCCGACGGCGACGTCGTGCTCACCGACCGCACCGACTACCTGCGCTTCGGACCGGTGCGGGTCGGCTTCTGGGTGACCGGCACGTTCGAACTGCGCGACGGCCGAATCATCCTGTGGCACGACCACTTCAGCTGGGGGAACTTCCTGCGCGGCACCGCCGCCGGCCTCTGGCGCGCCGCACTCACCCGCGGCTGACCCGGCCTCAGGAGTGCTGGGCCAGGTAGTCCAGGTAGACCGGCCGCAACACCTCGGCGACCGCGCCGTCGCCCGCGTGGACGTAGTCGTCGAGCATAGGCAGCACGTACTTGATGTCCGCCTCGCTCTCGCCGACATTGCCCGCGGCGGCTTCCGCGGCCGGGATCGACGTGAGCAGCCGCCACAGGAACTTCACATCACCGCGTCGCACGGCGAGCTTCATCGCCCGATCGTGCAGCTCCTTCGACGACAGCTTCTCCAAATCCTCGTTACCGGACATACCAGCGACTCTATCCGCCGAATCGGCCGACAGCGACGGCGTGGCGAATCCCGGAGCCGCTCGGGGCGCGTGCTGCGATGACTGCTATGGCCCCGCAACCGCAACCCGGCTTCCGCGTCAAGCGCGTCTACGACAGCCCCGACCCGGACGACGGCGCCCGGGTACTGGTCGATCGGCTCTGGCCGAGGGGTATCACCAAAGCGCAAGCGCGGGTCGATCGCTGGCCCAAGGACCTCACCCCGTCCACCGAGTTGCGGCGCTGGTTCCACGCCGATCGGGACGCGCGGGGCGCGGAATTCGCCCGCCGCTACCGTGCCGAGCTCGCCGCGCCGGAAGTTCAACAAGATTTGCGGGATTTGCGGGATCTGGCCGCCGAAGGTCCGGTCACATTGCTCACAGCCGTACAGGATCCGGCGCACAGTCATGTTCCGGTGCTGCTCGACGTGCTGCGGTGAATAGCCGCGACGTGCCGGTTTACGACAAATTCACGGACACGCCTCCCGGTCCCCGAGCGCGGACATGGGAATCGGAGGTAGCGTCGGGTGTGCGGGCCGCGGCGGTGTGGCTCGTACGGGAGGTCCTGACCGTGACTGAGCTACTCAGTACGAGGGGGCCGGGACCCGGCCCTCGTGGCACCTGACGGCAACGTCGGGTCCATCAGGACGGACCGGTCCAGCGAGATCGTTCGTGCGATTGCCGCGCGAACACAGAGGAGCCCACCGTGACTGCTGCACGCTCCGTTTCCGCTCCCTCGGCGAACTCCAGCTCCGCGAAAGGCGGAGCCGCCGCGAAGGGGGCCCGCCCCTCGCAATCAGCCGGCACAACCTTCGTCATCGACACGTCCGTCCTGCTGTCGGATCCCTGGTCCTTCACGCGGTTCGGCGAACACGACGTGGTATTACCCCTGGTGGTCATCAGTGAACTCGAAGCCAAAAGGCACCATCACGAACTGGGCTGGTTCGCGCGAGAAGCCCTGCGCAATCTGGACGATCTGCGCCTGCAGTACGGCAGGCTCGATCAGCAGGTGCCGATCGGCACCGAGGGCGGCACGTTGCAGGTGGAACTGAACCACACCGATCCCGCGGTCCTCCCGGTCGGCTTCCGCACCGACACCAACGACTCCCGGATCCTGGCCTGTGCGCTCAACCTCGCGGCCGAGGGCCGCGAAGTGGTGTTGGTGTCCAAGGACATCCCGCTGCGGGTGAAGGCCAGTGCGGTGGGCTTGCACGCCGACGAGTACCACGCCCAGGACGTGGTGACCTCCGGCTGGTCCGGCATGGTGGAACTGGACGTCAGCACCGCGCGTATCGATCAGCTCTACGCCGAATCGGTGATCGATCTGGACGAAGCGCGAGAGCTGCCCTGCCACACCGGCGTTCGGTTGCTCGGCGTCAGCTCCAGTGCGCTGGGCCGGGTCACGCCGGACAAGCGGGTGCAGCTGGTGCGCGAGCGCGAGGCGTTCGGGTTGCACGGCCGTTCCGCCGAGCAGCGCATCGCGCTCGACCTGCTGCTGGACGAGAGCGTCGGCATCGTCTCGCTGGGTGGCCGAGCGGGCACCGGCAAGTCGGCGCTGGCGTTGACCGCGGGCCTGGAGGCGGTGCTGGAACGGCGGACGCAGCGCAAGGTGGTCGTCTTCCGTCCGCTCTACGCGGTGGGCGGCCAGGAGCTGGGCTATCTGCCCGGCACCGAGAGCGAGAAGATGGGCCCGTGGGCCCAGGCGGTCTTCGACACGCTCGACGGGCTGGCCAGCCGCGAGGTGATGGAGGAGGTGCTCAGCCGCGACATGCTGGAGGTGTTGCCGCTGACCCACATTCGCGGGCGGTCGCTGCACGACTCCTTCGTGATCGTGGACGAGGCCCAGTCACTGGAGCGGAACGTGCTGCTCACGGTGCTCAGCCGCCTGGGAACCGGCTCGCGGGTGGTGCTCACCCACGACGTGGCCCAGCGCGACAACCTGCGTGTCGGCAGGCACGACGGTGTCGCGGCGGTGGTCGAGAAGCTGAAAGGTCACCCGCTTTTCGCGCACATCACGCTGACCCGTAGCGAGCGCTCGCCGATCGCGGCGCTGGTCACCGAGATGCTGGAGGAGTACGGCCCCAACTCCTGATCCCGCACGGCCGTCCAACGGCGTGTTTCACGGCACATCCGGTGGGTATCATCCGCCGCGATAGCTGTTCGATATGACCCGGTGGCCCTCGTCGGTCACCGGGTCATCGCCTGACAATCGGCCGAGGCTACGCGCGTCGTCATGGAGTCCGTGGTGTGCCGGTAGCCCACAGCGAGAGGATGGACATGCACCACTTCGCTCGACGAACGGCTGGATTCACCGCAGTGCTCGCGGCGGCAGGGCTGGTCTTGGCCGGCTGCGGCGACGATGACGACAAAGGCGACAGCGTCAAGAGCGGTATGGCCAGTATGACCGGCATGGTCACCTCGATGATGAGCCCCGGCACCGGGAGCCCGACGCGCACCGGAGCGGAGCCGACCGGCACCACGGGCGCCACGGCCACCACGGGCGCGAGCGCGGAGGGCACCAAGATCGCCACGCCGGGCGGCGAGATCGCCGTCGAGGGCGAAATCTACGAGAAGTACACGCAGCTCGGTGGCCCGACCGGCATGCTCGGTCTTCCGCTGGAGGCGGAGGAGAAGGGCCCCGAGGACGGGGAGTACCAGGACTTCGCGGGCGGCACGATCTACGAGGCCAAGGACGGCGATCCGCACGTCGTCTGGGGCGAGATCCGCAAGGCGTGGGAAGACAACGGCGGCGCGCAGGGGCAGCTCGGCTACCCGGTCAGCGACGAGAAGGACATCCCCGGTGGCAAGCAGAGCGACTTCAGTGGCGGCACCATCACCTGGGTGAACGGTACTATCACCGTCACGCCCAAGTAGGAACCAGATGTACGGCGTCCGGGATCGCGGTGCGGTCCCGGTTACCTATGAATCCCATCCATCCGCCCCCGCTACGCGGGCCAAGCCGCTAGGTTATCTCGGTGCAAACTCTCCTGACCGATCGCGAATTGCTCGAATCGCTCGCGGTGGACGTAGAACTGCTGCTGCGTAAGCACATCGATGTCGCCGACGGGTGGCAGCCACAAGACCTCGTTCCGTGGGACGACGGCCGCAACTTCGCCTTCCTCGGCGGTACCGACTGGGCGCCGGAGCAGTCGGAGCTCAGCGAAACCGCCAAGCTGGCGCTGACCGTCTCGGTGCTGATCGCCGACAACCTGCCCTCCTACCACCGGGAGATCGGCAAGTACCTGCGCACCGGCGCGTGGTGGCGCTGGGTCGGCCGCTGGACGGCCGAGGAGAACCGCCACGAGATCACCATCCGCAACTACCTCATGGTGACCAGGGCCGTCGACCCGGTCGAACTGGAGCGGTTGCGCATGGAGCACATGACCAAGGGCTTCCGCCGCCCGGCGATGCATTTGCTGGACGTGCTGGCGAACTGCGCGTTCGAGGAGGCCGCCAGCGCGGTCCGGCATCGCAACACCGCGGCGCTCGGCGAGAACCCCCTCGTCACCGCCATCGCCGAGCGCATCGCGATGGACGACGAACTGCAGTCGGTGTTCTTCGCCGACCTGGTCGCCGCCGCCCTGGATCTGGCGCCCGACCAGACCGTGCGGGCTATCGCCGACCGGGTCGCCGGTTTCGAGGTCCCCACGGTGACGCTGCCGAACGGCCGCAGCAGCGACGAGATGCTCGCCGAGGCGGGCATCTACGACCGCGCCAAGGAGGACGAGCTGGTCTTCGCCCCGTTGCTGCGGCGGTGGAACATCTTCACCCGCACCGACTTCGGCCCGGACGGCGAGCTGGCGCGCGAGGAACTCTCGCGCCTGCGCGACTGATCCGCCTTCTCGGATCACGGGCGCTCCCTTCCGTGTCTCGCGGTCGGGTCGCCCGGTCAGAGTTCGAAACGTTCCAGGTGAACGCCACCTCGGCAAACCCCCGGTTTCTGAGGTGGCGTCCGTTTCCGCGCAGCTTCGCTGCGCTAGGACGCGACGCCTCTGGCATCGCTCCGACGCTCAGCGGTGGCGCCGAGGCAGGATTCCCGGTCCGTCAGTCCTGTTCTTTCACCTTCGCCATGGCGAGCACGTCGAGGCGGCGGTCGAGTTCCTCCTCGGTCAGCTTCTCGTCCAGCAAGCCGCGATCGATGACGGTCTGGCGAATGGTCTTCTTCTCCCGCAGCGCTTCCTTCGCGACCGCGGCCGCCTCCTCGTAGCCGATCGCGGAGTTCAGCGGCGTGACGATCGAGGGGGAGGACTCCGCGAGCGTGCGCAGGTGCTCGACATTGGCGACCAGGCCGCGCACGCACTTGTCGGCGAACAGGCGGGCGACGCCTGCCAGCAGGCGAATCGACTCCAGCAAGTTGCGCGCCATCACCGGGATGTAGACGTTCAGTTCGAACGCGCCGTTCGCGCCCGCGAAGGCGACCGCGGCATCGTTGCCGATCACCTGCGCGCCGACCTGCGTCACCGCCTCGGGGAGCACCGGGTTGACCTTGCCGGGCATGATCGAGCTGCCCGGCTGCAGATCCGGCAGTTGGAGCTCGGCAAGTCCGGTGAGCGGGCCCGAACCCATCCAGCGGATGTCGTTGGCGATCTTGGTCAGGCTCACCGCGATCGTGCGGAGCGCGCCGGAGGCCTCGACCAGCCCGTCGCGTGCGGCCTGCGCCTCGAAGTGGTCCTCGGCCTCGCGCAACGCATCGATGCCGGTGGCGCGCACGAGTTCCGCGACGACCTTCGCGCCGAAGCCCTCCGGCGCGTTCAGCCCGGTGCCGACCGCCGTTCCGCCGATCGGCAGCTCGCCGAGCCGCGGCAGCGTGGCCATGATGCGCTCGATGCCCGCAGCGACCTGGCGGGTGTAGCCGCCGAACTCCTGGCCGAGGGTCACCGGGACGGCGTCCATCAGGTGCGTGCGGCCGGACTTCACCACGGTGCGCCACTCCGTCGACTTGTCCAGCAGCGCCAGCCGCAGATGCTCCAGCGCGGGAACCAGGTCGGTGATGACCGCTTCGGTGGCGGCGAGATGCGTTGCGGTGGGGAAGGTGTCGTTGGACGATTGGGACATGTTCACGTCGTCGTTCGGGTGGACGGTGACGCCGTTGGCCTTGGCCAGCGAGGCGATCACCTCGTTGGCGTTCATGTTCGAGCTGGTACCGGAACCGGTTTGGAAGACGTCGATCGGGAACTGGTCGTCGTGCCTGCCCTCGGCGATCTCGTTCGCCGCGGCGATGATGGCACCGGCCTTCGCGGGATCGAGCAGACCCAGGTCCCGGTTCACCGTGGCACACGCGGCCTTCAGCAGGCCGAGCGCGCGAATCTGCGCCCGCTCCAAGCCGCGTCCGCTGATCGGGAAGTTCTCCACGGCCCGCTGGGTCTGCGCCCGCCACAAAGCGTCCACCGGAACCCGGACCTCGCCCATGGTGTCGTGCTCGATGCGGTACTGCGTCTCCTCGCTCATGATCCCGACCCTATGCCGCGGCCGCTGCCCTTGGGGCAGCCACGCCTGAGGTCATTCGCACACCCCCGCCGCCCCGCACTCGGGAATAGGAAACCGCCCTCCGGCCGCGGCGTGCCTCCCACTACCTGAACGCCGTGCCCACTGTAGTACAGGTGGAAACGACAAACCGTGAGCTGCTGCCGCGGTGGCGGCGCCACGTGCTTATTCGGCCCCGACTCGCGAGCCTCGAACCGCGCGGGATTGCCCTGGACAGCTGTTTCGCCCCGGACAGCGAAATCGCGTAGACGGGCTGTTGCGGTTTCCCCGCTGCGGCCCTACTCGGCCCACTCCCGGTTTCGAGCTGAGCGAGACCGAGCATGTTCCGTTCGCGGCCCGGCTCGCGTGTGCGTGGCCGCCGCGTCCGCGACGAAGTCGCAAGCGGTGGTCGCGCACACGCGAGCCACAGAGGGGCCCGCGAACACGCAGCGTCGCAGGCGCTGCGAAAAGTCACGGCAGCGGCGGGACCGCGTGTTCGTCGCCGATGAAATCGACCGAGGAGTATTCGCGCAGCTTGGTCAGGCGGTGGTAGGCGTCGATCATGCGGACCGTGCCGGACTTCGAGCGCATGACGATCGACTGGGTCGAGGCGCCGCCGCCGTAGTAGCGCACGCCGCGCAGCAAGTCGCCGTCGGTGACGCCGGTGGCGCAGAAGAAGACGTTCTCGCCGGAGACGAGATCCTCGGTGGTGAGCACGCGGTCGAGGTCGTGGCCGGCGTCGATGGCCTTCTGCCGCTCCTCGTCGTCCTTCGGCGCGAGCATGCCCTGCAACTCACCGCCCATACAGCGGATCGCGGCGGCGGCGATGATGCCCTCGGGCGTGCCGCCGATGCCGACCAGGATGTCGGTGCCGGATTCCGGGCGGGCCGCGGCGATCGCGCCCGCGACGTCGCCGTCGGAGATCAGGCGGATGCGGGCGCCCGCGTCGCGCACCTGCTGGATCAGCTCGGCGTGCCGGGGGCGGTCCAGGATGCAGACGGTCAGGTCGGACTTCGAGGAGTTCTTGGCCTTGGCGACCCGGCTGATGTTCTCGCCGATCGGGGCCGATATATCGATCACATCGGCGGCATCGGGGCCGACGGCGATCTTGTGCATGTAGAACACCGCGGACGGATCGAACATGGCGCCGCGCTCGGCGACCGCGAGCACCGAGATCGCGCCGGGGACGCCCTTGGACATCAGCGTGGTGCCGTCGATGGGATCCACCGCGAAGTCCACTTCGGGGCCGGTGCCGTCACCGACGGCCTCGCCGTTGTACAGCATGGGCGCTTCGTCCTTCTCGCCCTCGCCGATGACGACGATGCCGCGCATGGACACCGAGCTGACCAGCTGCCGCATGGCGTCGACGGCGGCGCCGTCGCCCCCCTCCTTGTCGCCGCGTCCGACCCACCGGCCCGCGGCCATCGCCCCGGCCTCGGTCACCCGGACCAGCTCGAGTGCGAGGTTGCGGTCGGGCGCCTCGCGGCGGCTAGGTGTGGGAGAAGTTGCCGTCATTGCGGGGTGCCTCCTGTGCGTCGGTACGTACCGGTCAATTGTCTCATTCGATGTGGCACGGGCGTACACCCCTGCTCGGCCGCGGTCGGGGTGCGCGGGGCGGCGTCGCCGTCCGAGTGGATACTGGGAGCGTGTCGTACCAAAAGCCACGCATCCTGAACGACTACCGGGATCTGTTCTGGTCGCTGATCCCGTTGGTGTTGATCGCGCTGGTTTTCGCGGGCCTGGCCAGCCAGTGCAGTTTCGCGGCGAACGGTCCGACGCAGGGGCAGATCCCGCACTTCGACGCGCGGGCGGCGCTCACCGCCGACGCTCGATCCCTGCCGTTCCCGATCCGCAATCCGGACCTGCCCGCGGAGTGGACGCCGAATTCCGGCAGCCGCGAGTCCATCGGAGGCAATGGCGGCGGACCGGTCAGCACGGTCGGCTACATCACGCCGCAGGGCACCTACATGCGTTTCAGCCAGAGCAACGCCACCGAGGAGGCGCTGGCCCGGTTCGTACTCGGGTCCCGGTACGCCAGCGGTACCGAGCAGGTCGGCGCGCAGAAGTGGATCGTCTACGCCGAGCAGGGGTCGGAGACCGCGTGGATCACCGACCTCGGCCGGTCCCGCGTGCTGATCACCGGCGCGGGCAACCAAGCGGCATTCACCACGCTCGCGCAGGCGATCGCCGTGGCGCAACCACTGAAGCCCTGAAACACGCTTGCCTTCGGTCGCGCGCGACCGTTACGTTTGCCGCGGCGCGAGACACGTGCCGAACCGGATCTCGGAGGTCGATGAATATGGCTGTCCTCAGCTGTATTCCGCATGCCCTTCGCCGGTTCGCGCGCCCCTGATTCTTTTCTCAGTCGCGTCGGCCTCTTTTCGCAGTCGCGTCGGCGCGAACCGGTCTCTTCTCGATGACCAGGAGTGTCACGTGTCTGTTTTCCTTTCCTCCGATCTGCTCACCGAACGTCTGATCCTGCGGTCGTGGACCGCCGATGCGGCGGACGCCGTGCTCGAGGACCAGCGTCGGGCCGCGTGGGCGGCGGATTTCCCGGCCGAGGGGGATCGCGTCATCGCCGGCCTGCTCGCCGCGCATCCGGACTGGCTCGGACCCTTCGGGCACCGGCTGATCGTCGAACGATCGAGTGGGCTCGTCGTCGGATCGATCGGGCTGTTCTGGCCGCCCGCCGACGGTGAGCTGGAGATCGGGTACGGCATCGTCGCCTCGCGGCGCGGTCGTGGTTACGCGACCGAGGCCACCGCCGCGCTGACGGCGCACGCGTTCACCGCGCCGGGCGTCCGCGTGGTGCGCGCCGATGTGGAGCTGTCCAATCCGCCGTCGGTGCGTGTGCTGGAGAAAGCCGGGTTCGAGCGGGTGACCAGCGCGGACGGCGTCGCGCGATTCCGGGTAGCGGCCGCACCGCGATAAGCGCGGTGCACGGGACCGTCGTCAGCGGTGGCTCACCACGTTGACGATGGTCCCGCTCGGGTCGCGGACGAAGAAGCGGCGCACGCCCCACGGCTCGTCGCGCAAGGGGTAGACGATGTCGGCGCCCGCGGCGAGCACCTCGGCGTGTACGGCGTCGACGTCGTCGACCTCCACGCTCATGTCGGGCTGGAGTCGCTCGGCGTCGGGACCTACGAGCAGGACCTGGGCGGTCGGGTTGGACGGTGAGGCCATGGTCACGACCCAGCCCAGGTCCATCGCCTCCTGGAAGCCGAGTAGCCGGTAGAAATCCCGGCTGGCGGCCAGGTCGGTGGTGCGGATGTCGGGTGTGGCGCGGCGGATGGTCATTCCTGCCGCTCCAAGTCGCTGCGGTGCAGCGCGTCCTCGACGCGCTTGCGCGCGCCCGCCAGGTGCTCTTCGCAGCGGGTGGCCAGCGCCTCGCCGCGTTCCCACAGGGCCAGGGATTCGTCCAGGTCGAGGCCGCCCTGTTCCAGGATCTTGACGACATTGACCAGTTCGTCACGGGCGCGTTCGTAACCGAAACCGGCGATCTCGGCCGCGTCGTCGGCCGGATCGGCTCCCGTCCCGTTCTTGCCCGTGGACTTGCCGGACTCGGCCAAGGTCAGTTCCTCCCTGTGTCGGTGTGCTTCGCGCCGAGCGCCTGGGCGCCGAGCGCGGCGGCCGTGACGGCCCCGTCGGCCACCCGGATGCGCAACTGGCTGCCCGCGGGCGCGTCCTCGATCGAGCGCACCACCTCCCGTTCCCGGCCGGCGACGCGCTGTACGACAGCGTAGCCACGGGCCAGCGTCGCGGCAGGGCCGACGGCGGTGAGTTTCTCGCGCAGGTGCCTTGTGGCCGTGGATTCGGTGCGGATCAGCTGTTCGGCCGAGCGGTGCGCGGCCGCGCGCAGGCGTTCGACCTCCTCCTGACGGCGATCGATTTCGCGCAGCGGGTCGGCCAGCACGGGCCGCGACCGCAGTTGGGCGAGCGCCCTGGTCTCCCGGTCCACCCAGCCGCGCAGCGCGGCGGCGGTGCGTTCGCGCAGCTCGCGGATGCAGGCCAGTTCAGCGGCCGCGTCGGGGACGATCCGCTTGGCGGCATCGGTGGGGGTGGCCGCGCGCAGATCGGCGACCAGGTCACTGAGCGGGTTGTCCGGTTCGTGGCCGATCGCGCTCACGATCGGCGTGGTGGCGGCCACGATGGCGCGGCACAGCGCCTCGTCGGAGAACGGCAGCAGGTCTTCCACGCTGCCGCCGCCGCGCGCCAGCACGATCACCTCGACGGCGGGATGCCGGTCGAGTTCGGCCAGCGCCGTGAGCATCTGCGCGACCGCGGTGGGTCCTTGCACGGCTGTGTTGCGGATTTCGAAACGTACCGCGGGCCAACGGTTGCGGGCGACGCTCAGCACGTCGCGCTCCGCGGCGCTCGCGCGGCCGGTGATGAGGCCGATCGTCCCGGGCAGGAACGGGATCGGGCGCTTGAGCCGGGGATCGAACAGGCCCTCGGCGGCCAGCAGCGCCTTCAGCCGTTCGATGCGGGCGAGCAGCTCGCCGATGCCGACCGGCCGAATCTCCGCGACGCGCAACGAGATCGTGCCGCGCCCGGTGAAGAACGAGAGCTTGCCGTAGACGACCACCCGGCTGCCCTCTTGCAGGGGGATGGGGGAATTGCGAATGAGGTCCGGATCGCAGGTCACCGACAGCGACATGTCGGCGGACGGGTCCCGCAGCACCAGGAACGCGGTGCGGGTGCCCGGTCGGAGGTTCATCTGGGTGATCTGGCCCTCCACCCAGATGCTGCCGAGCCGGTCGATCCACTGGGCGACCTTCATGGAAACCGAACGCACCGGCCAGGGGTGTTCGGCGGAGTTGGCCGGTGCGGCGGCGGGCCCACCGGAGGTCCCCCGGCTTGCCGTCGGCGACGAAGGAGTCCGGGGTTCGGTCACTGGGCCTGCACAGTGGCGATCCGGTTCGTGAGCATGGTCACGAACGGCGCCCTGGCGCGGGTGCGCTGCTCGTACTCCAGCAGCGCGGTGAGGTCTTCGATCGTCAGCAGGCGCAGCCGGGCGCGCAGCTGGGCCAGGGTCATGTTGGCGTAGTCGTAGCGGACGGCGACTTCCGGTTCGGCGATCTCGGGCGCTTCCGCGGCAGACTCGGGATCGGTTTCCGAGTTGCCCGGCTCCGGTTCTTCGGCCGGCTCCTCGGCGATCCTCGTCACCGAGGCGACATGGCCGTTGGTCGCTTCGGCGCGGGTGTCGTCCGCGGAGAAAGACTCGTTCGCGCGGAACGCTTCGGGATCGTCGGCGGTGAAGAGATCGAATCGACTGCCGCGATGCGCGGTGGGGCTCGGGTCGTCGGTGAGGTCCTCGTCGAAGGTGGCCCACTCCGGCTGCTCGACCGGGTGGCTGGACAACCGGTCGAATACCGCGTCGCCCTTCAGCGCCAGGCTGGTGACGAACTGCTGGACGTGCATCGTCGTCTGCAGTACCTGACTGATGGCCGTGATCGGGAAATTCATTGCCGCCGTGGGTAGCCGGCGGGATTCCTCGAGGGCGTATACGGCGGCGCCGGCGGCGACGCGGGCCAGAAAGGGTGGTCGAAACATGGTCCTAGCCTGCCCGAAATGGTGTGTTATGCAAAGGAGGGGCGCGCCCGGTTCCGATATTCGCCGGTTACGGCGTGCGGCCGATCGGCGGGAATTGCGCGGCGCTGTGCTCATAATGCGGAGAATAAACGCAGGTCCCGGCGGGAGTGTCCGAGACATTCGCGGCGGCCGGGTCGGCAACTCGGCCACGGCGGGCTCTTCGCCCCAGTTCGCGGCCCGTACGCACCGGCTCCGGCGCGGATGTGACGGGCAACTCCCGGACGTGGCGTGGTCGCGGTCCGCACGTATCCTGTGGACATGTCTTCGGCCATTCCCTTGAACGTCGGAATCGCGCGCTCGGCAGGCGTCGGAAACGCCCTTGCCGAGGGCGGAAAACGCGTGCTGCTCGCGGAACCGCGCGGGTACTGCGCCGGCGTGGACCGCGCGGTCGAAACCGTCGAGAAGGCGCTGGACAAGCACGGCGCGCCGATCTATGTGCGCAAGGAGATCGTGCACAACCGCCACGTGGTGGAGACGCTGCGCGATCGCGGCGTGATCTTCGTAGACGAGACCGACCAGGTCCCCGAGGGCGCGGTCGTGGTGTTCTCCGCGCACGGCGTGTCGCCCGCGGTGCACGCTTCGGCCGCCGCGCGCAGTCTGCACACCATCGATGCCACCTGCCCGCTGGTCACCAAGGTGCACCAGGAGGCGAAGCGGTTCGCCCGCGACGACTACGACATCCTGCTGATCGGTCACGAGGGCCACGAGGAGGTCGAGGGCACCGCGGGTGAGGCGCCCGAGCACGTCCAGCTGGTCGACGGGCCCGGCGCGGTGGACAAGGTCAGCGTGCGCGACGAGTCGAAGGTGATCTGGCTCTCGCAGACCACGTTGAGCGTGGACGAGACGATGGAGACGGTGCAGCGGTTGCGGGAGCGCTTCCCCTCCCTGCAGGACCCGCCGAGCGACGACATCTGCTACGCCACGCAGAACCGCCAGGTCGCGGTGAAGGCGATGGCGCCGGAATGCGACCTGGTGATCGTGGTCGGCTCGCGCAATTCGTCGAACTCGGTGCGCCTGGTGGAGGTGGCGCTCGGTGCGGGCGCCAAGGCCGCGTACCTGGTGGACTTCGCTCGCGAGGTCGACCCGGCCTGGCTCGACGGCGTTCGCACGATCGGCATCACCTCGGGGGCCTCGGTGCCCGAGATCCTGGTCCGCGGCGTGCTGGACATGCTGGCCGAGCACGGGTACGGCGAGGTCCAGCCGGTCACCACGGCCAACGAGACCCTCGTCTTCGCCCTTCCCCGCGAACTGCGCGACACCCGTCGTTGACGCCGGTCCGTGCCCGACGGGGCCGGCTCCGGTCCGCGCGCCTCCGTTCTCGCGTGCATGCGGAATGAGCGACATCTCCGATACCGAGCCGCGTCGTGGTGAGGTCGCCGGGTCCGCAGGGGCGCAGTAGCCGCACTGTCGCACCCGAGCGAACCGGCTACAGGTTCTCCGGCCTGCGCCGTTCCGGGCGGCCCGAATCACGTTCGCGGTAGCGCACATTGGGCTGGGGGTGCGGGGGCATATCGCGGCGACGGCCCGCGCCGCGCGGTGGTTCTCCTTCGGGCCGCGGCACGGCCCCGGCCGGGCGGGTAGCGCCCCTGGCAGGCGCCCGTCCTTCCCGCGGGCGAGCGGGTGCGACGCGCGGCGGGGTATCGGCGACCTGCGCCGCTGGTCGGCGGGCCGGCCGTGGGGTGGACTCGTCCGAGCCGTCCGCCTCGGGCCCGGCGGGCTCCGCCTTCGGGCGGCGGGTTTTGCGGCGTGGCGAGTCCGCGAGACCGCGGGATGAACGCCCGGGCTTGTTCTTCTTCGCCGGCGCCTTGCCCCCGCCCACGCCCGCGCCGCGGCGGGTCGACGGCGGACGAGTGGACTCCTCTTCGCGGCGGTGCAGGTAGATCCGGGCGCCACCGATCAACAGGACGACGACCGTGGCGAGCATCATGGTCGGGAACCGGTTCACCAGCGGGATCGCCAGGTTCAGCAGGATGTCCTTCAGCGAGGTCGAGCCACGGCCGGTGAGCTGCTGATAGGCCAGCGGCACGGCGACGAAGAGCAGCAGCGGCGGCAGCACCAGCGTGCTGAACAAGCCGCGATAGCGGACGGCGGCGACGGCCGCCACACACCCGAGGACGTACAGCGCGGCGAACGTGCCGGTCAGCTCGTTATTGCCGCCGCCGGCATCGATCAGGAACCCCAGAAACGTGCAGGCAACCGCGATCAGGATCGCCGCGCCGACCGGGATCCCCGGCACCGACGGCAGGATCGAGCGTTGCGGCGCGGGCACCCGGGATCGCACACGTTCGGAAGCAGCCACGACATGCAGACTAGTTGCCGCCGCTCGTGGCGGCGTGGCGGCACGGCCATAGTCCTGGTTACTCGCCCGCGTCGGTGAAGCCCACCGCGCGGTGGCGAAAATCCACGCGCCCGATGGCGGGCACTTTCTACTCGGCTATCTCCAGGTCGCGCCGTCGCGTGCGGTGACCATCACCCGCGACTCCACCGACGCCACGGTGTAGTCGAAAGTTTCCACCGCCTTGCCGAGTTGCGTACCCAGCCGGTCCAGGTGCTGCCCGTCATGTCCAGCCGGTGATACAGCTCACGGCCCAGCCGCCGCACGGGTGGCCATATCCCTGGACAGCGGCTCCTGTCGCGAGCCGAAGGCGATGGCGCGCAGCAACGCGATCGAGGTTGTCGGAGTAGCGAGGATCACGTCGCGACCGAACGCGTACTCCAGCAACTCCGAGTCGGTGGTCAGGGCCGCGTCCAGGAACGGGTCGCCGGGCGCGAACAGGACCACGAATTCCGGCGCCGGATCGAAAGTGGCCCGGTACGCCTTGTCCGACAGCTGATCGACATGCGCGCGCAGATGCTTGGCGTGCCGGGTGAGCAGCTCGGCGCACCTCGGGGTCGTCGGTGGCGCAGGCGTCCAGGTAGGCGGCGAACAGCACCTTGGCGTCCACCACGATGTGCCTGCCGCCGGCCAGGCGCACCCACCAGGTCCGGTCGCACCGTGCGGTCGCCCTCGTCGCGACCGGTGGGGGTCATCTGGCTGCGGAAGTCGCAGTGCCCGGCCGGCTCGACCACGATCGAGCACCGAGAACTGTTCGGCATCGGGTCGGCAACCGGTTCTGCCGGTATGTTCCGTGGTTGCGGGAACCATCTGGATTCGGGCTTGCGGAGCCGAGGATCGGGAGACCATGCGATATGTGCGATTCGGCTCGGCGGCCGACCGGCTCGAACACGTCCGTCCCCTTCGCTGGACATGCCGGGCTCTTGCTGGGCAAACCCGGCGCGGCGGCCGGGGCGATTGAAGTCTGTCGGTGGGTTGCCCTACGGTTTCGCGGCATGCGGATGCTGCACACCTCGGACTGGCACATCGGGCGCACGTTCCATGGGGTCGATCTGCTTGCCGACCAGGCTCGTTCACTGGCCGCCATCGCGGACCTGGTGGCCGAGGAGTCGGTCGACGTGGTGGTGCTACCGGGTGACGTGTACGACCGATCGATTCCGAGCGCCGACGCGATCGCGGTGTGCAACCGGGGATTCGAGGCGATCCGGGCCGCGGGGGCGCAGATCGTCGCCACCTCGGGGAATCACGACTCGCCCGCCCGGCTGGGCGCCGGCGCGAGTTTCGCCGCGGCGGGCGGGCTGCATCTACGTACCACCGTGGCCGACGCCGATCACCCCGTTCTGCTGGAAGACGCGTACGGACCGGTGGCGTTCTACGGCATCCCGTACCTGGAACCGGAGATCACCCGCGCCGAACTCGAAGTGCCGCAAGCACGTTCGCATGCCGAGATCCTCGACGCGGCCATGGCTCGGGTGCGAGCCGACATCGCGCGACGGCCGGGGGTGCGGACGGTCGTGCTGGCGCACGCCTTCGTGGTCGGCGGGGAAGCCACCGGGTCGGAGCGCTCGATCTCGGTCGGCGGGGTGGAGACGGTCCCGCTGGCCGCCTTCGACGGGATCGACTACGTAGCGCTCGGCCACCTGCATTCGCCGCAGACGCTCGCCGAGCAGGTCCGCTACTCCGGCTCGCCGCTGCCGTATTCGTTCGGCGAGAACGTGCATCGCAAAGCCGTCTGGATCATCGACCTGGACGCGTCCGGTCTGCACACGGTGCGCCGCCGGGACCTGCCGACGGTACGGGGCCTGAGCAAACTGACCGGCACCCTGGACGAGCTGCTGAGCGGCGCGCAGCACTGCGCGGCCGAACAGCACTACGTGTCGGCCGTGCTCACCGACGTCGCCCGCCCGGTCGACGCCATGCGCAAACTGCGCGAACGGTTCCCCTACGCTGTCCACGTCGAATGGGCACGGCCCGAGGGGAACCCCGAACTGCGCTACCGTGAGCGGGTGCACGGCCGCCGCGACATCGAAGTAGCCCGCAGCTTCCTCACCGACGTCCGTGGCGTACCCAACTCGAGCGAGATGAACTGGCTGGAGCGGGCGCTGTCCGCCGCCGTCGCCGAGCCGGAGCAGGTGGCCGTGGTAGCCGCCGCCGAGGAACTGACCGCATGAGCGCTCTGCCGGAGCCGCGTGTAGGCGCGGCGGGATGAGGCTGCACAAGCTCGAGATGACCGCATTCGGCCCGTTCGCCGACACCACGGTCGTCGACTTCGACGCGCTCGGCGCCGACGGATTGTTCCTGCTGCACGGCCAGACCGGCGCGGGCAAGACCACGGTGCTGGACGCCATCGCGTTCGCGCTCTATGGCAGGGTCCCCGGCGCGCGCGGGGAGAGCAAGCGGCTGCACTCCGATCACGCACCGGAGCAGAGGCCACCGCAGGTGGTCCTGGAGGCGACCTTGGGTGGGCGGCGACTTCGCCTGACCCGCAGCCCCGAGTTCCAGCGTGCCAAACGTGATGGCACCGGCATGCGCACGATCAACCCGAAGGCGACGCTGACCTGGCTGGACGGCCGCGGGGAGAACCTCTCCCGGATACCGGATATCGGCGAGGAGGTGCTGCGCCTGCTCGGCATGAGCGCCGACCAGTTCTTCCAGGTGGTGCTGTTACCGCAGGGCGATTTCGCCCGCTTCCTGCGCGCGGACAACGAAGATCGCGAGAAATTACTCGAGAAGCTGTTCGACACCAGGCGATTCGGCACCGCGGAACAGTGGCTCGCCGACAAGCGTCGCGCCGCCGAAGCGGATCTGGACGCTCGTGCGGACGGCGTCAAGCGGCTGATCACCCAGGTGGGTATGGCGGCCGGAGTGGCGGATTCGGTCGGTCCGGCCGAGTGCGTCGAATGGTCCCAGGACCTGCTGGCCGCCGCACGCGCCGATCTCGCTGCCGCCGTCGCGGAGGTCGAACGCCGCCAACGAGATTCGGCGCGCGTCCGGGAGCAGGCCGAACAGGCGCGTCGGCTGCACGAGCTGCGCCGCCGCCTGAGCGTGGCGCGCGCCCAGCTGGACGACTACGCCGCGGGCACCGACCGGCGCGCCGCACTGCAAGCCGAACTCGACCTCGCTCGCCGGGCCGAGCCGGTCGCGGCCGCTATCGACGAAGCGCGTTCGGCGGTGCAAACCCAGCGCAGGCGCGACGGCGAGAAGCAGGCCGCGGCGCAGCGACTCGCGGCCAGGTTGCGGGAACCGGAGAGCGTCGAACTCGGTGGCGGCGAACTGGTCGATCCCGACGGCGAGCAAGTCCGCGACGATGCCGACATCGACGCGGCGATCCAGCGCTGGAGCGCGCAGATCGGCGCGCTGGACGAGGTGCGCACCGATGCCGCCACCGCGACCAGGCTCGGCGGTGAACTCGCCACGCTGCGTACCGAGGACGCGACGCTGGCCCGGCGCGTCACCGAACTCGCAACCCGGCGTGACGAACTGCCCGCGGCGCTCACCGCGGCCGAGGCCCGGCTGCGTGAGGCCACCGAAGCGGCCGCGGCCCTGCCCGGCATCACCGCGGAGACCGAGCGGCTGCAGACCGCCGCCACAGCCGCGGTCGAGCTGGCGGCCCGTCGCACCGCGCTCGATCACGCCCGGATCGAGTTCGACGCCGCCCGCACCGCGCATCTCGACGCCAAGGAACTCGTACTGGATCTGCGCGAGCGCAGGCTCAGCGGGATGGCCGCCGAACTGGCCGGCGAATTGGTTGACGGGAGTCCTTGCGCGGTCTGCGGTTCGGCGGAGCATCCCGCACCCGCCCGGCCCACCGACGCCGCGGTGTCCAAGGACGAGGAGGAGGCCGCCGTGGCGGCCGAGCGCGCCGCGGAGGACACCCGCGACCGCGCGCTGGCTCGTATCACCGGGCTCGAGCGCGAGATCGAAGCGCTCATCGCTCGCGGCGGCGATACCGACCGCGTCGAACTCGCCGCCGCCCTGCGCGCCGCGACCGACCGCTACGAGGACACCTCGGAACTGGCGGCGAACGCCGATGGGTTGGAAGCCGAACTCACCCGTTTGCGCGACGGCGAGGCCCGCCTGCACGAGGAGCTGCGCGCATCCGAGGCGCGCCGCAGCGCGGTCGCCGCCACCATCGTCTCCGCCGACGAGCGCTTGGCCGAACTCACCGAACGGCTGCGTACCGCGGCGGGCGCCGACCAGACCATCGACCGCCGACGTGCGCGGCTCGCCGCCCTCGTCAGCGAGGCCACCGCCCTGCGCGACGCCCGCGCCGAAGCCGTAGCGGCGCGTGAGCAGGTGTCGGTCATCACCGAACGGGTCCAGAACCTCGCGCGCGCAGCGGGTTTCGTGCCTGAGGGCGAGTTCGGCGGTCCGCTGCTTGTTCCCGGCGCATCGGCCGCGATCGGCGAGGCGGGTTCGCCTGGTGCGAATTCGGCTCTTTTCACCGAATCCGACACGAGGGTTACCCCCGGATCCGCTGGTCTGGATAACCCGGTGCGCTTGGCCGCTGCTGACGTCACCGCGCGCGACGATGTCGCGCTCTTGACCGCCTACGCGAAGGTCGTCGCCGCCGCGTCCCGCAGCCCGCGACAGCAGGCCGAGATCGACGCGGAACTCGTGGCCGCCGACCGTGCCCGTGCCGCGGCGGAAGCGGTGCTGGCGGAACCGGAGATCCGGGCGGCAGCGCAGCAGGAGCCCGGCGATCCGGCCGAGTTCGACGCGCTCGTGGCGGAGGCGCAGACCGCGCTCAACGCGGCGGTGGCCACCCATGCCGAGGCGAGCAGGCGGGCCGGCCAGCTCGAGGACCTCGGCGGCCAGCTCTGGGCCGCCGTGGACCGGATCGCCCCGGCTCAGCGAGCTTTCGACGAGCTGGACGGTCTCGCCGACGTGGTCGCCGGGCGCGGGGCGAACAACCGCCGCATGTCCCTGCACTCCTACGTCCTCGCCGCACGTCTGGAAGAAGTCGCCCAAGCGGGATCGCTGCGGTTGCGCAGGATGTCCGGCGGCCGTTACGAATTCGTCCACTCGGACAAGGCCGGTCCGCGCGGTCGCCGCGGCGGGCTCGGGCTGGACATCCGTGACGACTACACCGGAGCCATCCGCCCGGCCAAGACGCTCTCCGGCGGCGAAACCTTCATGGCGTCGCTGTCGCTGGCGCTCGGCCTGGCCGACACCGTCGCCGCCGAATCCGGTGGCCTCGTCCTGGACACCCTGTTCATCGACGAGGGTTTCGGCGGCCTGGACGCCGACACCCTGGACGCCGTGATGGGCGTGCTGGACGAACTGCGCGCGGGCGGCCGCGTGGTCGGCGTCGTCAGCCACGTGGACGAGATGCGCCAACGCATCCCCAGCCGCCTGCACGTCCTGCGCGGCCGCGCGGGCTCCCACCTGCAAGCGACCATCGCCTGAGCGCGAGCCTTCCGTCCGCGAGGGACGGATGATCGCCGACAGCCGGTTTCCGGCCCCGATGATGTGCGACTCGTCCCTCGCGGCGAACCGGCGAACCATGGGTCTGCTCGCGCGAGTGCTGCGGGCGACGGACATGCGGCGCTGGGTGAACCGGTCGCCGAGCCGTGCGCCGGTGACGCGGCGGCGTCTGCGAGCGACGGTCTGCCCTCGCGACAGTCGCCGATCCGGTCGCCGGACGCTCACCCCTCGTGGTCGAGCAGCCACCGTTTCACCGGTAGTCCCCAGCGGAAGCCGCCGAGTGCGCCGCCGATGCGCAGGATGCGGTGGCAGGGCACGAAGAGGGCGGCGGCGTTGCGGGCGCACGCGTTGGCCGCGGCGCGCGTGGCGTCGGGGCGGCCGGCGCGGGCCGCGAATTCGGTGTAGGTCAGAGGGCTGCCCGCCGGGACGGCGCGGAGTATCTCCCAGGCGTGGACGAGGAACTCCCCGGACTGCTGACGTACCGGAATCCGATCGATCGCGGTGACCTCCCCCTCGTGGTAGGCGGTGACGGCGCCGGTCACCTCGCCCAGCGAATCCCGCTGCCGTAACGAGCCGGGACGCAGGATGGGGTGGATCAGGCCGCGGAGGTCTTCCGCGTCGGATGTCCAGCCGGAGGCCAGGACCGCGCCGTCGGAGTCGACGAGCGTGGTGAACGGGCCGAGCGGGGTCTGCGTGACAGCGAAATCCGCTGTCGTGGTGAGAGTGCCGCCGGTCTGGGTGCGGACGGCGATGCTGGTGGTCATGATTCGACACTGCCTTTCGTGGTGGCGAGCGCGGGGACATCGGAAGGTGTGGCGCGGCTGGTCAGTGCCGCTTTCCATAGGTGCATGGACAAATACGACCGCCACGGCGCCCAGCGTGCGGTGTCCGTCAGATCAAGGCCGAGCAGGGTCGCGCCGCGGCGGACGACCAGGTCGGTCCCGAGCAGGACGTCCGGATCGGCGAGCAAGCGCATGATCACGTAGTCGGCGGTCCACGGCCCGACGCCGTCCAGCGCGAGCAGGTCGTGGCGCAGGTCGGCGGCGGTACGCCCCTGGTGCAGCGGCAGCTCGCCGGAAGCGAGTGCCTCGGCGGCCGCGATGATGGAACGGATGCGCCGCGCCGGTCCGGTCAGGATCTCGGCGCCACGCGCGGCGATGATTTCGGGTGCCGGGAACAGCAGCGGAATCGGCCCGTCCACCCGTTCGCCGAGCGCTTCGACCAGCCGCGCGGTGTGCGTCGCGGCGGCCGACACCGAGATCTGCTGCCCGATCATGGTGCGCAGCAAGAGTTCGGCTCCGTCCACGCACCCGGGCACGCGGATACCCGGCGTGAACGACGGGCGCGCCGCGTCGAGCGGCTCCGCCCCCGTCGGCGTCGCGGTTTCCGGCGGCGACCCCGCGTCCGGCAGGTACTCGGCGGCCTGCTCGGGCAGTTGTCTCGAGGAAGGCATGAGCGCGGCAGGACCGACACCGAGCGCGTCATCGATCCCGACCGGGTCGGCGTCCAGATCCAGCAGGTGCCGCAGCCTGGCCACCGTCGGCGCGAGATCGCGCATGTCGTGCAGGGACAGCTCCGCTCGCACGTGGTCGCGCTGGAAGCTCAGCCGCGCGGTGGCGTGCCCGTGTGGCGTGCGCAGGTTCCTGGTGTAGGCGCGGTTCTCCCACAATTCCATGCCCGGCACGACGTGGGCGGACAGGAACCACTCCAGCCAGGCCCGGTCGAGCGGTTCCCGGTAGGGCAGCCGCAGGGTGAGCGATCCGCTGCCGGCCTGTGCCGGGCGCGCGGAGGCGCCGGTCTTCGCGCGCTGCGCCTCGAGCCGCATGATGGTGGGGCTCACCGCGAACACCTCGCGCACCGTGTCGTTGAACTGGCGGATGGAGGCGAAGCCCGCCGCGAACGCGATATCGGACATGGGCATGGCGGTGGTCTGGATCAGCAGCCGCGCGGTGTGTGCCCGGTGCGCCCGTGCCAGTGCCAGCGGCCCCGCGCCCAGTTCCGTGGTCAGCACCCGGGTGAGCTGCCGCTGGGAGTAGCCGAGCGTGGCGGCCAGCCCGGGCACTCCGGTGCGCTCGACCACGCCGTCACCGATCAGCCGCATCGCCCGTGCGGCCAGATCCGCTCTCGTGTTCCACAGCGGCGATCCGGGCGCCGCGTCGGGCAGGCAGCGGCGGCAGGCGCGGTAGCCCGCCTGCTGCGCCGCTGCGGCGGTCGGCAGGAACGACACGTTGGCCCGCTTCGGCGTGATCGCCGGACACGAAGGGCGGCAATAGATTCCGGTGGTCCGTACCGCGGTGAAGAATTGCCCGTCGAATCGGGAGTCCCGGGTCGACACCGCCCGGTAGCAACGTTCGAAATCCAAAGCCGTGATCGTCACGCCCACCACAATGGCAGCTGTGGCGGACCCGTGCTAGCGGGAATCGGTCACCACCGCCGGTGGTTGTCCCCACCTCGCATAACGGTCATGACATCGCACAGCCGTCGCCTGGTTCGCGGTGGTGGTGGCTACCAAACGGGGGTGTGGTGGCGCGCGCCGAAATTCTGTCGTTCAGCAGCAGCGATTGGCTGGATTGCGATCCGCCTCGGCGTGCCGCTGCCGCCAGTACTCCCGCTCGGTCGGAATGGCGCAGCCCGGATGCCTGCGCCGCAGGTGCTCGACGTAGCGCTGATAATCCTGCCCGCCCAGGATCGAGTCGAACCACCAGATGGCCGCCCGAACGCCGTCGCGGCAGGCGCGGGCCGCGGCGCGCAGCCGAGTGCCGACCGGTCGCCCGGACCGGTCGGCACCCGGTTTGGCCGAGTCGTTCATCGCGCGTGGACGTGCGCCGCGCCGGGAGCGCGCACCTTTCCGGTCGCGATCAACTCGTCCCACTGCTTCTGCACTTCCTTCTCCGCCGCGGTGGCGACGAAACCACTGGGCGCGAAGATCTTCGACGGCTCTTCCGGCGTCTCGGTGGTCCTCGTCTCCCCGGAGCGCCAGGCGCGGTAGGCCACGACGGCGCCGACCACCGCGACGATCAGCACCAGCACCGCGAACACGATCGACAGTGTGCCCTGGATGAAGGTGTTGCGCACGATCGCGGTCATGTCGTCCTGCGTCTTCGCCGTCAGGCACAACTTCCCGGCGTCCTGCGCGGCCTGGCAGATGCTGTGCTGCTTCCAGTAGCCGAGCTTCGGGTCGGCGGAGAAGATCTTCTGCCACGATGCCGTCATGGTCACCAGCAGGTCCCAGACCAGCGGAATACCAGGCACCCAGGCCCATTTCGCGAGGCCCTTCTTCACCACGATCACCAGCACCACGGTCAACGCGATGGCGGCGAGCAACTGGTTGGCGATGCCGAACAGCGGGAACAGCGTGTTGATGCCGCCCAGCGGGTCGGTGACGCCCATCAGCAGGATCGAACCCCATGCCGCGACCACGATGGCGGAGCACAGCCACGCGCCCACCCGCCAGGACGGATCACGGAACTTCTTCGCCGCCCCGCCGAAGTTGCCCAGCGCGTCCGAGAGCATGAACCGCGCCACCCGGGTGCCCGCGTCGATCGTGGTGAGGATGAACAGCGCCTCGAACATGATCGCGAAGTGGTACCAGAACGACTTCATGCTCGCGCCGCCGAGGAACTGGTGGAACACCTCCGAGATGCCGACCGCCAGCGTCGGCGCGCCGCCCGTGCGAGAGATGATCGACGATTCGCCGACGTCGCTCGCCGCCTGGCTCAGCTCCGCCGGAGTGACCGCGGGACCGCTGAGCCCGAGGCTGTTGGTGTAGGCCGCGGCCTTCTCCGCGGTGCCGCCGGTGAGGCCGAGCGGCGCGTTCATCGCGAAGTACAGGTGCTGGTCGATGATCGAGGCGGTGATGATGGCCATGACCGCGACGAACGACTCCATCAGCATGCCGCCGTAGCCGATCATCCGGGCGTGTGATTCCTTCTCCAGCAGCTTCGGCGTGGTGCCGGAGGAGACCAGCGCGTGGAACCCGCTCAGCGCACCGCAGGCGATGGTGATGAACAGGAACGGGAACAGCGAGCCCGCGAAGGCAGGCCCGGTGCCGGTGGAGGCGAACGACGAGACCGCGGGCGCGTGCAGCACCGGCAGCGTGACGAGGATGCCCACCGCGAGCAGCCCGATGGTGCCGACCTTCATGAACGTCGACAGGTAGTCGCGCGGCGCCAGCAGCAGCCACACCGGAAGCACCGAGGCGACGAAGCCGTAGGCGATCAGCAGCCAGGAGATGGTCACCGGCGAGAGCGTGAACCAGTCCGCGCCCCAGTCGGTTTCCGACACCCAGCCGCCGCTCACGATGGCCAGCAGCAGCAGCGCGAATCCGATCACGGAGACCTCGCCGACCTTGCCCGGCCGCAGGAACCGCAGGTATACGCCCATGAACAGCGCGATGGGAATGGTCATGCCGATCGAGAAGACGCCCCACGGGCTGTGCGCGAGCGCGTTGACGACCACCAGCGCGAGCACCGCCAGAAGGATCATCATGATCACCAGCACGCCGACGATGGCCGACCAGCCGCCGATCACCCCAAGCTCGTCCCTGGCCATCTGCCCGAGGCTGCGGCCGCGCCGCTTCATCGAAACCCATAGCACCAGGTAGTCCTGCACCGCCCCGGCCAGTACCACGCCGACCACGATCCAGATGGTCCCCGGCAGGTAGCCCATCTGCGCGGCCAGCACCGGCCCGACCAGCGGACCCGCGCCCGCGATGGCGGCGAAATGGTGCCCGTAGAGCACCCGCCGGTCCATCGGCATGTAGTCCTTGCCGTTCTCCAGGATCTCGGCGGGCGTGGCCAGGTCGTCACGCGGTTCGACGATCTTGCGTTCGATGAACCTGGCGTAGAACCGATACGCGATGATGTAGGTGGATACCGCCGCGATCACGATCCACACCGCGTTCACCGATTCGCCCCGCGAGATGGCGAGCACCGCCCAAGCTATGGCGCCGAGTACGGCGATCGCGGCGAAGATCAATTTCTTGGCCGGTGTGATCGGGGACTTGTCGACCACGCCGACGGGCGGCAGATCGGGATCGGTCCGCAGATATTCGATTGTCGCCATCTGCCTTCTCTCCTGTAAAACGCGCAGGATCTTGCTGAAACACGTGACAACGTATCCGATCGATGATCGCCGTCGCGCCGATTCCGGACGCCGAGCGGGCACCGTGAAATATTGTTCATGTGTCGGCCGTCACCACGTGATTGCCGAACGTATGCTGCCATGCGGTTCGAGGAGCTCCACATCCGCCCTGGAGGAGGGCTTTGTTGCGTGCGAATCCCGTCGCCCGGGTCCGTCGCCGGACGCTGCTCGGGTCGGCGCTGGCCGCGCCGCTGCTGGCCGGCGGCGGCTGCGCTTCCGATGACGACGCGTTGACCTTCTTCTTCCAGGCCAGGCCGGAAGAGGCGCGGGTGCGGCTGAAGATCATCGACGAGTTCCGGAAATCGCACCCCGGCATCCGGATTCGCACCATTGTGTCGGGGCCGGATCCGTTGCAGCAGATGCTCACCTACTGCGCGGGCGGTAAGTGCCCGGACGTGCTGATGGCGTGGGAGCTGCTCTATTCCGGGCTGGCCGAGCGCGGCGTCCTGCTGGATCTGAACACGCTGCTGGATCGCGACCCGCGCTACGCGGCCGAGCTGAAAGCCGACAGCTATCCGGCGCTGTATGACACCTTCGCTTACGGGGGCGGGCAGTACGCCCTGCCCGAACAGTGGTCCGGCGTGTTCCTGTACTACAACCGGACCTTGTTCGACGAGGCCGGGATCACCCCGCCCGCCCGCTGGCTCGACGCCTGGTCGTTCGATGAGTTCCTGGCCGCCGCCGCGGCGTTGACCAGGCGCGACTCGTCCGGACGGACCCGGTGGGGTTTCGCCGACGCCTGGGTGCCGTACTTCTCGGCGGCCTGCTTCGGCATGAACAACGGCGCCGAATGGTTCTCGCCCTCGGTGAACCCGACCAGGACCAACCTCGGCGATCCGCGCTTCGCCGAAGGCTTCCAGTTCTACGCCGATCTCGCCGTACGCCACCGCGTGGCGCCGAAAGCCGCCGACACGCTCTCGGTTTCGGCGCCAGACCTGTTCCGGCGGGGCCGGGCGGCGATGGCATTGGGCGGGCACTGGCTGTACTCCGAATTCGCCGGGCACGACGATCTCGCGATCGACGTCACGGTGCTGCCGACCGGCCCGCACGGTGGTCCCGGCGCGATCACCGACGTCGGCAGCACCGGCCTGGCCATCGCCGCGGACAGTCCGCGCGTCGAACAAGCTTGGGAGTTCGTGAAGTTCGCGACCGGACCGGTGGGGCAGGCGATCATCGCCGCGTCCGGGCTGTTCGTTCCGGTGCTGAAATCGGCCATGAGTTCACCGGGTTTCGCCGCCGCGCACCGCGAGGTCCGCAATCTCGAGGTATTCACCGAAGGCCCGGCCAGCTCCCGTCCGCTGCCGGTGACACCCGCGTGGGGCAAGGTGTCCGCCCTGCTCGAACGCGGCGCCAACCGAGTGCTGCGCGGCGCCGCCACCGCCGCCTCCCTGGAGGGGCGTTTCGCCTCCGACGTCGACGCGCTGCTGGACACGCCGTGACCGGCGCACAAAGGTCGCAAACGTCGGGCAAAGGGGGTGTGGCCTCCCGGTTGGCGCGGCGTCGGGAACGGGCCGGGTGGGCGTTCGTCGCGCCCAACGTGGCGGCCGTGGCGATTTTCTTGTTGTTCCCGCTGGGATTTTCGCTCTATCTGAGTTTTCATTCGTGGGACTTGTTCAGTCCCATGCGCTTTGTCGGTGTGGACAACTACCGGCGGCTGTTCGGTTCGGACCCGTTGTTTCTCATCGCATTGCGCAACACTGCCGTTTTCACAGTGTCCACCTTGGCGCCAACGGTGGTGATCGGACTGGCCGTCGCCGCCGCACTGAATCGAAAGCTGGCCGGTATCGGCCTCTTTCGGACCCTCGCGTTTCTGCCGTTGGTCGCCTCGGCGGTTGCCATGGCCGTGGTGTGGCGGTTCCTGTTCACCGACGACGGGCTGCTGAATTCGGCGCTGGCCGGGTTCGGCATCGACGCGGTGCCGTGGCTGACCGACCCCGACTGGGCGCTGGTCTCGCTCAGCATCGTCACCGTGTGGAAGAGCGTGCCGTTCGCGACGGTCATCCTGCTCGCCGCCATGCAGGGCGTGCCGCAGACGCTCTACGAGGCCGCGATGATCGACGGAGCCGGTGCGCTGCGGCGGTTGTTCGCGATCACGCTGCCGCTGATCCGAGGGCCGTTGTCGTTCGTCTTCATCATCACGATCATCAATTCGGTGCAGGCGTTCGACCAGGCCTACGCGCTGACCGGCGGGAACGGGGGACCGGAGACGGGTACGTACCTGTTGGGGATCATGCTGTTCCAGAACGCGTTCGGTTTCTACGAGGTCGGTTATGCCTCCGCGCTCGCCTGGGTGATCTTCGCGATGCTGTTCCTGCTCACCCTGGTGCAGTTGCGGCTGGCCCGGCGCTCGGAGGTGGAACAGTGAACACCTACGAGGTGGTGCGGCGCGCACTGCCGGTCCGGCGCGACCGCGCGGGCGTCGCGTTCGGCCGGGTCGACCGGGCGGTCGTGCGGCGGCTGCTGCGCGGGACCGCGCTATACGCGGTGCTGGTCGGTATCGCGTGGTGCGCGCTGCTGCCGATCCTGTGGGCGGTGTCGGGCTCGCTGAAGCGGGACGGTGAGATCGCCGACGCGGCTTTCCTTCCGCAGCGGCCGCAGTGGTCGAACTACGGGAAGGTCTTCGAACTGCTGCCGATGGGGCGGATGCTGCTCAACACCACGGTTTACGCGCTGTGTGTGACGGCGGGGCAGGTCTTCTTCTGTTCCCTGGCCGGCTATGCCTTCGCGCGCTTGCGCTTTCGCGGGCGCGACATGCTGTTCCTCGCTTACCTCGCGACGCTGATGGTGCCGCTGACCGTGACGGTGATCCCGCAGTTCCTGCTGATGCGGGCGTTCGGCTGGGTGGACACCCCGTGGGCGATGATCGTTCCCGGCCTGTTCGGCAGCGCGTTCGGCACGTATCTGATGCGGCAGTTCTTCCGCACGCTGCCCGACGAACTGGAGGAGGCCGCCATCCTCGACGGTTGCAACACCTGGCAGGTCTATTGGCGGGTCCTGCTGCCGCACACCCGTCCGGCCCTGATGGTGCTCGCCGTGCTCACCTGGATCACCGTGTGGAACGACTTCCTCTGGCCGCTGGTCATGATCCAGCGCGAGGACGTGGCCACCGCGACACTGGGTCTGGTCCGGCTGCAAGGCCAGTACCACACCCAGTGGCCGATCCTGATGGCCGCCGCGGTCGTCATCCTGGTTCCGCTGCTGGTGATCTACGCGATCGCCCAGCGCGCGTTCATCCGCGGCATCGCGATGTCGGGGCTCGGCGGGCGTTAGTCGGTTGTTCCCCAATAGGTGCCGAAACTCCAGAGGTTGCCCTCCGGGTCGCGGACCGTGAAGCCGCGCGAGCCGTAGTCCTCGTCGCGCAGGCCGCGGACCACTTCCGCGCCCGCGGCGGTCGCGCGGGCGAACAAGGCGTCGGGCTCCTCGCAGACCAGATAGACGGAGTCGGTGCCGGTCGGGCGAGTGCCGAACGGGCTGTCGTCCTTGCCTGCCGAGCCGAACATGACGCCGCCGCCCAGCGGCCAGCGCAGTTCCGCGTGCTCGACGATCGACGGGTCGTCCTCGCGGGTATAGAGCGCGGCTTCCCGGAAGCCGAACGCCTCGACGAGGAAAGTTGCCATGGCGCGGGCATCGCGGAAGGTCAGCGTGGGCCAGACGGCGGTGCGGGTGCTGGTTTGTGTCGGATTCGTCATGGATTCATCGTCATCCGGCGGACTCGTCGGCGGCTTGGACGGATGGAACCTCCTCGGCGAGCCAGACGGTCGGGCTCGTTCCGGCGAGGTCGGCGAAGTCGCGGTCCAGATGGGCCTGGTCGTAATAGCCGCACGCGGCGGCCACCTGGGCGATGGTGATGTAGGAGGGCGTGTGCGCGAGCATTCGGCGGGCTCGTTCGAAGCGCGTGATCCGGGCCGCGAGCTTCGGGCTCAGACCGAACTCGCGATTGAACCGGCGCGTCAGATGCTGCCTGCTCCACCCGATCTGCTCGGCCAGCGGGCCGACCGCTATCGCGCCGCCGGAGCCGACCACGGCGCGCCAGGCCCGGGTGAGCTCCGGACCCACCGCGCGGTCGGGATCGGCGAGCGCGCAGAGCACCCGATCGCAGACGGCGAAACGTTCCGGCCACCTCGGCGCGGATTGCAACCGTTCCCACAACTCCAGGCCGACGGGACCGACGACCTCGGAGAATTCGACCGACGTATCCCACAGCGCCGCCGCGGGCATGCCGAACAAGGTGCGGCAACCGAGTGGCGTGAGCGCCACGGCCACCCCCTCCTGGTGACCGTCGTGCGCGATCAGCGCCGTGCTCGCCTGTAGGCCGCTCAGCACGCACCGGTAGTTCCGCGGAGACTGTCGCGGATCGGTCTGCTCGACGACGTCGATCGTGGGGCCGATCCCGACGATGAAAGTCATGTGCCGCGAGGGCAACCCACGATGGATCGCCGCCGCGAATCCGGACATGCGATACCCGATATAGCGGTCGATGAACGCGGCGAGCGCGGGCGCCGGACGCGCCGTCACCACCTCCGTGGTCGGCTCCATACGGGACACGCTACGCCCGGGGACCGACATGTGGCCCGATCAGTTCGCGACGTTGACGTGCGCGCGGATCGCGGTTTCGGCGGTGGCCGTGTCGAGCAGGCAGGTGGCCGAGTCGTCGCGGGTGATGCGAATGCGGACCACGGGCCATCGCCGTGATCGCGTGTCCCGCGGCCAGACCGCGGGACTTGCCCGGATTTCGAGGGGACGCTCGTTCGGACTCGTTCGCGGATTCGCGCGGACTTCGGTCTCTGGCCCCGGGCGGCTCTCCACCGGGTCCGGCCGCCGGTGAGATGTACCACTACAGCGTGTAGTGGACTGTGATCACCCCTCTCGATCCGGCTACCGTTGCGCCTTCTAACGATTTCTGGAGGTGTGATGCGGCGGGTGCAGTACGAGGGCGGCGGTGGTCCCGAGGTGCTCGAGCTCGTCTCGGTCGAGGTGCCGACGCCCGGTCCAGGGGAACTGCTGGTCCGTGTGGAGGCGGTCGGGGTGACCCTGCCGGTGGTGCGGAAGGTGCGTGAGCAGCGCGAACCTGTCGCGTTGGGCGGCGAGGTCGCGGGCGAGGTGGTCGCGGTCGGCGAGGGCGTCGAGCGGTACGCGCCCGGCTATCGGGTGACCGGCCTCGTGTTCGGGCACGGTTACGCGGACTACGCCGTGCTGTCGGCGGCCATGGCGTCGCCGATTCCCGACGGCGCGTCGGCGGTCGACGCGGTCGCGCTGGTGCGCAGCGGCTTGGTGGCGCTCGGCGCGCTCGACGCCGCGTCTGCGCGGGAAGGCGAGTCCGCTTTGATAACCGCCGCCGCCAGCGGCGTCGGTCATCTCGCGGTCCAGCTCGCGCGGGTGCGCGGCGCGGCGCGGGTGGTCGGCGCGGTGTCGGATCTCGCGAAGGCTGATTTCGTCCAGAAGCTCGGAGCCGACGACGTGGTCGAGTACGGCCGAGAGTCCTGGGGCCCTCCCGCCGACTACGTGCTCGACGCGGTCGGCGGGGACCTCCTGACGCCCGCGCTAGCGGCCCTGGCCCCCGGCGGCCGCCTGGTCGCCTACAGCTCCGGCGGCGGCGCCATCCAGGCATACGACCTGCTCGTCGGCGCGAAATCCGTCATAGGCTTCCAAATGGCCCGCATCGCGCAAAAACAGCCCGACCTGTACGAGCACTGGCGCCAAGAGCTGTGGCAGTACTTCGCCTCGGGCCAACTCCGCCCCGCCGTGCACGCCGAATTCCCCCTCGAGGAAGCGGCCGCGGCCCACACCGCCATCGAGCATCGCGCCAACCTCGGCAAGGTCGTCCTCATCCCCTGAGGCCCGCCCGTGAGCCACTCGCGGCATGGGATACCGGCGCTGGTGTCGATGGGCGGCCGCGGGGGAGCGGAGTCGGCCCGCAGCGTAGACTCTGCTCCTCGTGAGTCTCACCCTGGGAATTGTCGGCCTGCCGAACGTCGGAAAGTCGACGCTGTTCAACGCGTTGACCAAGAACGATGTGCTCGCCGCGAACTACCCGTTCGCGACCATCGAGCCCAACGTCGGCGTGGTTCCGCTGCCCGACCCGAGACTGAATAAGCTGGCGGAGATCTTCTCCTCCGAGCGGATCGTGCCCGCCACCGTGTCGTTCGTCGACATCGCGGGCATCGTCAAAGGCGCTTCGGAGGGTGCGGGCCTGGGTAACAAGTTCCTCGCCAATATCCGCGAGGCCGACGCCATCTGCCAGGTGGTGCGGGTGTTCGCCGACGACGACGTGGTGCACGTCGACGGCCGCGTCGATCCGAGCGCCGACATCGAGGTGATCGAGACCGAGCTCATCCTCGCCGATTTGCAGACCCTGGAGAAGGCGGTCGTGCGGTTGGAGAAGGAAGCCAAGGTCAAGAAGGACCGCAAGCCGGTCGCCGATGCCGCCAAGGCCGCGCAGGAGATCCTAGACAGCGGCACCACCCTCTTCGCCGCAGCGGACAAGGTGGATACCGAGCTGCTGAAAGAACTCTCGCTGCTCACCACCAAGCCTTTCCTCTACGTCTTCAACGCCGACGAGTCGGTGCTCACCGACGAGGCGAAAGTCGCCGAGCTGAAAGCCTCCGTGGCCCCGGCCGATGCGGTGTTCCTCGATGCCAAAGTGGAAGCCGAGCTCCTGGAACTCGACGAGGAATCCGCCCTCGAACTCCTCGAATCCATCGGCCAGACCGAACCCGGCCTGCACGCCCTGGCCCGCGCCGGCTTCCACACCCTCGGCCTGCAGACCTACCTCACCGCGGGCCCGAAAGAAGCCCGCGCCTGGACCATCCACCAAGGCGACACCGCCCCCAAGGCCGCAGGCGTCATCCACACCGACTTCGAACGCGGCTTCATCAAAGCCGAAGTCGTCGCCTTCGACGACTTGGTCGAGGCGGGTTCGATGGCCGCCGCCAAGGCCGCGGGCAAGGTGCGCATGGAAGGCAAGGACTATGTCATGGCGGACGGGGACGTGGTCGAGTTCCGCAGCGGATTAGCTTCTGCGAAGAAGTAGGCAGCGCACGTATCGCTGCTGGTAAGGACTTTGCTGAGCCCCCATCCGGTGTCGGTTGGGAGATCAGTCGTTTCTCTGGCACCGCACGCTGCGCGGTTCGGTCGGCGCGGTATGGGCAAAATGGTGCGTTCCGTCGGCTCAGGATGCCGCCCAACCGGCGGTTACAGGGCGAGCATGGCGGTCGCGACCTGGTCGGCCGCGGTGTGTCGCAGAGCGGTACCCATGTCGTCGAGGACGAGCAGTCGCGCCCCGGGGATCTCGGCGGCGAGGACCTCGCCGTTGCCGACCGGGAAGAACGGGTCGGCGCGACCGTGCACCACGAGCGTGGGCACGTCGAGTGCACCGAGCCGGCCGCGCCAGCGCGGCGCGCAATCGATCCGGGAGAACACCATTCCGAGCTGATTCGCCTGGTGCACCGCGGGATCGCTCGACGGCGTCCGGTCCCAGATTCGGGCCGCCGTCGCCCGCGCTTCCTCCCGATCGTTGCCCATCGGCTCGGCCCCCTCGGCGGCGAACGCCGCGACAGCGGCCCGGTCGGTCCAGTCCGGCAGCGGGCGGGAGAACAGCGCGGCCATGACCGCGGGGTCGTGGTCGGGCAGGTCCTCGTCGACCGGGCCCGGCGCCACCGGCCGGGTGCCGACGAGGGTCACGGCGGAGAACGCGTCCGGGTGGTCCAGCGCGGCCACCTGAGCGACCATCCCACCGACGCCGACTCCACCGAGATGGGCGGTCCCGGCACCGAGTACCTCCACGAGCGCGGCCGCGTCGGCGGCGAGATCCCGCAGGTTGTAGGCCGGATTCTCCGGGTCGAGGGTCGTCGACGCGCCGGAGTCACGCAGGTCGTAGCGGACCACGCGCCGCCCGCCCGACGCGAGCTGCTCGCACAGCGCGTCGGGCCAGGACAACATCGTTGTGCCGCCGGCCAGCAGGACCAGCGGATCGTCCTCGCGACCGAAGCTCTCGATGCCCAGATCCACACCGTTCGCCCGCACCGAGGTCATGCCCGATCGAAACGGTCTCGTCATGCCTGGACTCCTGTCTGTCGGTATACCCAGAGGTATCGACGGCAGATTCGCCCGAAAGTCATCGGTGTAGCCGGGATTATGTCCACACTCCCGCAATCGCCTCTTGAACTCGGCGGAAGAGGATGTCCTGTCTCGCTGTCGGCCGCGCCCACGCCGGCCGGTTCGGTCAGGGCGGTATGCGGCGCTATCGTGTGCGCTTCGGCGGCGCCGATGGATAGCTTGGTGGAATGGGTGCCGACGAACACGAGCAGCCTCGTACCGCAGCCGCGCTGCGCGCACGACTGCGCCATATCTATTGGATCGGTGGGGGCAGTGGTGCAGGCAAATCGACGATCGCGGGCAATCTCGCCGCCCGGCACGGCTTGCGCGTGTACTCGACCGACGACGCCATGCGCGACCACGCCGCGCGCAGCCCACAGGAGAAATCACCCTGGCTGAGCAGATTCGCGGCGATGAGTATGGATGAACGCTGGGTGGACCGGACACCGGAGACGATGCTCGACACCTTCCACTGGTACCGGGGCGAAGGATTTCATTTCATCGTCGACGACCTGTTGTGTTCGTCCGCCGAAACCGGTGTCATCGCCGAGGGATTCCGCCTGTTGCCGCATCTGGTCGCTCCGCTGCTCACCGAGCGCAGCCACGGCGTGTGGTTGCTTCCCTCACCCGCGTTCCGCCGGGCAGCATTCGATAAACGGGGCTGGGAGATCCCGGCCAAGACCCGTGATCCGGAGCGTGCTGCACGAAATCTGCTCGAACGTGATCGATTGTTCACCAACCGTCTCCGTACGGAGAGCACCCGCATCGGACTTCCCGTCATCGACGTCGACGCCGTATCCGAGGAGGATCTGACCAATAGGGTTGGCCAGGTACTCGGACTCTGAGCCGCGAGTGCCCAAGACACATCCGGAACTCGGCATTACAGGGCGCTGGCTTCGGCGAGATAGATCGACCTCCTGCTTCGCATCCGCATCGGGTAGGACGCCGAGTGCCTACTCCAAGGTTTCGCGAGCTTCGCGGCCTCGGCCGGCAAGGATGAGCGTGTCAGCCCTTTGTCGGGTGCCAATGGATGGGCGGGCGGCGTTCGAGGGGTCGGGTGGGGTATTTGGCCGGGATGTGGCTGAGTGCTTCCTCGGCCATGGCGGTGATGGTGAGGCTGGGGTTGACACCCACGTTGGCCGGCACGGCGGATCCGTCGGTCACCAGGAAGTTGCGGTATCCGAATACTCGGTGATATCGGTCGACGACACCTCGGCTCGGGTCGGCCCCGATCACGGCGCCACCGAGGATATGGGCGGTGGTGGGCGAGCTGATCAGTGATTCGGCGACCGAGCTTTCCGGGTAGCCGTCGATGTGTCGTGCCGCCAGTTCGGTGAATCGGTTCGCGATCGGTAGGTAGCTTGCCGGTCGGCTGTCGGGGTGGTCGATGACGGTGGTCATACCGAAGCCGAACCTTCTGGGGCGCAGTCGAAGCGAGCTGTCGAGGCTTTGCATGACGGTGAAGATGATGGTGCGGCGGGACCAGCCGCGGATGCGGGCTGGGTTCAGCCAGCGGGACGGATGGCGAAGTATCTGTCGCACGAACTGGAGAATCCGTCGTCGGCCGCCGGTGAACGGACCGAATGTCAACGCCAACGCGTCGCCCACCGATGCGTAGGTGTTGTTGGTGACGTGGGTGTGTTCGTCGGGGTGCACGCTCATCGTGATGGTGAGGTCGGTGCTCAGGTCGGCCGAGCGGTCGTGGGCGGTGACCGCGGTGATGGCTTCGCTGTTGGTGCGTACGACGTGCCCAACGCGGTCCGACAGCCGGGGGAGCGCGCCTGTGCCGCGGGCCCTGGTGAGCAGTTCGGTCGTTCCCATCGCTCCGCCGGCGAGCACGACTCCGTGTGCGTGGACGACCTGGCGGTCACGCCGC
Organism: Nocardia arthritidis NBRC 100137; assembly: GCF_001612765.1. GTDB lineage: Bacteria > Actinomycetota > Actinomycetes > Mycobacteriales > Mycobacteriaceae > Nocardia > Nocardia arthritidis. The sequence continues at coordinate 78,409 of NZ_BDBB01000019.1, read as the reverse complement.
AGCCAGGTGCCGGAGCGTTCGGTGGTGACGGCGTATCCGTCGGTGCCGTCGGGTGCGCCGAGGGGGCGTATGTCGACAACCGTGCGTTCGGGCCGTACCTCGACTCCGAGCCGTTCAGCGAGGTAGAGGTAGTTCTTGACGAGGCTGTTCTTGGCGCCGTGCCGGCAGCCGAGCAGGCATTCGCCGCAGCGCAGGCACCCTGTGCGTTCGGGTCCGGCGCCGCCGAAGTACGGGTCCGGCACGGTCTTGCCGGGTGTGCCGAGGAAGATCCCGACTCTGGTGTGGTGCGCGGTGTCGGGCACGCCGAGGTCGGCCGCGACCGCGCGCATCATCTGCTCGCTTCGGCCGTCGCTGTGACAGTCCACCACTCCCAGCATGCGTTCGGCGGTGGCGTAGTGCGGGGCGAGTATCGAGCGCCAATCGGCGAGTTCCGCCCACTGTTCGTGCCGGTAGAAGTCGTCGGAGTGGGGAACGTAGAGCGTGCTCGCGTATACCAGCGAGCCTCCGCCGACACCGACTCCGCCGATCACCGATACATGCTTCATCAACCGCACCTGCAGGATCCCGGTGAGGCCGATTCGCGGGGCCCAGAGCATGCGTCCGGCCTGCCAGGCGCTCGTGGCGAAGTCCTCGTCACGATAGCGGCGGCCCTTCTCGAGCACGGTGACCGAGTACCCCTTTTCGGCCAGTCGCAGTGCGGCGACGCTGCCCCCGAAACCGGATCCGATCACGACCCAGTCGCGCATCACCGGGCCTCCCGCCGTAGGAGGAACGGCGAGCCGTCGCGCGGAGTGAACGGCAGGCCGAAAGTGAGTCCCAGCACGGTCCCGTCGGGAAGAGTTCGCAGGTCGTCGACCACCCTGCGCCATGGGAAGGGGGCATCTGGCGGATAGCTCACCACTATGGCCGGCTCGCCGTCGAGGCGGGAGGGACCCACGGTCGCGCTGAGTGGGAGGGTGGTCCGCTCGCCGTGGGGACCGGCGAGGTTGTGTCCCGTCAACCTCGCGCCCTCGGTGCCGGGCCGAAGGTCCTTGCCCCACCAATCCGCCAGGCCGGTGAGCCGGAACGCGAGCGGGGCCAGCGCGCGCACGAGCGCCGGTCCGGCGAGTTCGGCTTCGAGGCGTCCCGACACTTCCGCGAGGTCGGGGCAGGCCGCTGTCCGGAACAGGGCGCGCAGCGCTCGGCTGCTGCGTCGTGCGAGGTCGTTGTCCATGGACTGGAAGTGTGCATACCGCTGACCTGCGAGGTATTGCCCCTCAACGACAGGGATTTACCTTTGCGCGACAGATTCGTCGACGCCGCCCGCGCGGCGTACGGCGCTCGGGGTGGCCCCGAACCATCGCAGGCAGCAGCGCGTCAGCGCCGACTGCTCGCCGAGGCCGACCGCGGCTGTCACGCGCGCGAGGGCCAGATCCGAGTCGATCAAGTGGCGTAGCGTGGCGTCGCGGCGGGCAGCGTCCAGAATCTCGGCGTACGACGTACCCTCTGCCGCGAGGCGGCGCTGCAAAGTTCGTGGATGAATACCGAAAATCGCTGCGACAGCGGACAACTCGATCGCTCCGCTGCCCAGCGCCTGGTCGAGGTAGCCGCGGACCCGGGGTACGTACACCTGATGCGGGTCGGGGTAGCGCGATGTGAGGTAGTCCAGCGCGAGCTGTCTGAGGAGCGGATTCGCCGCCGCCATCGACGATTCCAGCTCTTCGGCCGGCAATCTGAGGGTGGCCGTGGGGCGGTTGAACCGGGCCGGTGCCCCGAAGCATTCCGCGTAGCGCTCGGGTGGGCTGAGCCGGGAGTGGGGAAAGTCCACGCTGATCGGCAGCGACGTCGCGCCGATATCGAGCCGGCCCACCCGATGGGCGACGAGCAGCGCCATTTCGACGACCTGACGCGTGGGCGGGGGTGATCTCAGTGAGTACCGCAACCCGACCACATCCGGGTTTCCGTCCGGATCATCGGTCAAGGTGAACGACACCGCCGGACTGTGCACGAACATGAACCGAGACGCACTCTCGACAGCTTCTCGCAGCGTGGCCGAGTGGAGCATGACCACCGCGAGCGGGCCGAGGATCGAGATATCCTGGTGCTCCGCGACCCGCAACCCGAGGTCGGGGACCTCCAACTCCGTGGATGCGTGTTCCAGCAGCCGCACCAGGCTGCGATGCGAAATGACCGCGTCGTCGGAATCCAGCAGCGTGGAGTCGATCCCCACGCGCGCGAGCAGCGCGGTGAGGTCACCGCCACACTCGCTGACTACACTGCCGAAACCACGCAGCGCCGCAGCCCGGATCGAATCGCTCATTGTCGCGCCAGGATAAATCATCGCGCTTGCCTTCCTCCGCCAGGCGGATCGCGACCGGTTACCGCAGGTACTCCCACCACTCTCACCGTCGAGATCACGCAGCCGTCCGGCATCGCGGTCAGGCAATGACCGCGACTTCGCGCCGCGAGCGGTGGACGCATCTTCTCCTCCGAGATCACCCGGCTCGATGACGTGGTGCTGGGCCGAAAGCGGCATAGAGCTCGGGACATCAGATGACGTTCTGCCCTTGGTTCAACCGGATGGGGAAGACACGCTTGACTCCATGGATGCCGACCCTTCGGGGTCACACATTTCGAGAGGGCAAGAATATGAAACCGTTGTCGGAATCGCTGATGGATCTCGCGGCCCGGGTGAAGCAATTCGAAGAGTCCACCGCTGCGGCGCGGGAGAAGAACCGCGCGATGCTGCAGGCTCGGCGGGAAGAGTTGGGTGCGACCCTCGAGCGTGAGGGAAATGAGTTCGAAAAGACCGCGGGTGAACTGCGGGAGGCTGCGCAGAGTTGGTGGTCGGACACCCACGAAGCCGTCGAACGTCAGATCGATGTGATGCGGGCCGACTTCGAGAAGTGGCAGGCCGACATCAAAGCGCAGCGTGCGGCACGAAAAGTCGAGGGCGGCAAGTCCGCTGAACCGACGAGCAAGGGCTGACAAGCATCGTGACGTGGCCGCCGCGGCGCGTGGCAGGCGCAGCGGTTCCGGTCGAGGGCCCCTACGACGCCGCCGAGAACGTCGAGACCTGTGCGTGCCGAGGCCGCAGATTGATCGGGAGGCCATCGTCGGGCGTGGGGCCGGTACCCCAGGTGAGTGGCACCTGGTAGTCGACGGGAACGCTCCACTCGTAGCGCAGCAGCATCCGGTGCATGATCGACTTCACGGTCATGCCACCGAAATGCAGGCCGATGCACTTGTGCGCGCCGCCACCGAACGGCGACCAGGCATACCGATGAATCCGGTCCTCGCGGCGGTGCTCGGCGAAGCGCTCCGGATCGAACTCGTCCGGGCGGGGCCACCACCGGGCCAATCGCATGGAGGGGTACGCGCCGATGATGATGTCGGTGCCGGCTGGAACGTAGCGACCCAGGATTTCGGTGTCCGCGATCGCCTGACGCATCAACACACCCGCGGGCGCGTACATCCGCAGTGTTTCCTTGAATGCCAGATCCAGCGACGGCAGCCGCTCCAAGTCGTCGTAGTCGAGATGCTCCTTGCCCAGCGCGATCGCTTCCGCGCGCAGCCGCTCCTGCCAGTGCGGATTCTTACCGAGCAGGTAGGTGAGCATGGACAACGTGACGGCGCTGGTGTCGTGTGCCGCCATCAGAACGAAGATCATGTGGTTGACGACGTCGTCGTCGGTGAAGGTGTCCCCGGTGTCGCTCGTGGCGTGGCACAGCACGCTGAACAAGTCGGAGCCGTCGCCGGCGCGTTTGGCGGGCAGCTGGGCGCGGAAGTACTGCTCGAGCAGCGCTCGGCCGTGCAGTCCGCGCGACCAGGTGCCGCCGGGTACCGATGCCCGGATCAACGCCTGCCCGCCGACCACGGTGTGCTCGAAGGCGTGCTCCAGCCGCTTGGCCTCCGGCCCGAGCTTCGCACCCACGAAGACCTCGGTCGCGAGATTGAGCAACATCTGTTTCACGTTGTCGTACAACAGGAATCCCGGCTCCGGGCGCCAGGACCCGAGTTCCCGCTCGATGCCCGGCCGCATCAGGTCGAGGTAGCTGATCAGCCGCGGCCGCGTGAAGGCCTGCTGCATGATGCGCCTGTGGTGCAGGTGCTCATCGAAGTCCAGCAGCATGATGCCGCGCCGGAAGAACGGCCCGATCCAGTACTCCCACCCCCTCTCGCTGGAGAAGACCTTGTCCTTGTTGCTCCAGACGACTTCCAGCGCTGCCGGGCCGAGCACGTTGACCGCCCGGCGGCCGAAGAGGTTCGTCCACGACACTTCGCCGTACTTCTCGAAGGCGTTGCGTCCCCACGCGATCGGATCGCTGTAGACGCGCAGTGAATGTCCGATCAACGGCGGCCCCGCATCTCCCAGCACCGGCAGTAGGTTGCTCCCGGCCGGCGGTTGGGCGAGCGCAGTCGTCCGGGCGGGATAGTGATCCGCCAGGTCGGCGGCGTACCCCTGGAGCCTGCGGCGAATTCCTGCGTGCATGTGGCGTCCTTTCGCGGCGCTGCGAAAATTCGAAGCGATCCGGCTCGCCACAATCTGGTGACGTTCCGTCACCAATTGACTCGCACCGGGTGTGTGTTTGTCAAGATGGAGTCATGACCAGCCCATCGACCTGGGGCGGCCGGACCGTCGAGGCGCGCCGCGCCGCCCGCCGTGAACGGTTGATCGACGCCGCGATCGATGTCTGGGCGGACAGCGGCTGGGCGGCGGTCAGCCTGCGTAGCGTCTGCGCCCGAGCCGGCCTGAACGATCGGTACTTTCGCGAGAGTTTCGCCGATCGGGAAGAACTGCTCGCCGCTGCCTGGGACCACGTGCGGGACGAAACGACTGCCACTCTGGTCGCCGCGATCGGTGACCGGCGCGAATCGCCGCCGCTGGAGGTGCTGCATCGCGCGGTCGAGGCGGTGGTCCTCGGCTTCGCGGAGGATCCCCGTCGCAGCCAGGTTCTCTTCGGTGATCACGCGGGCAGCGCGATACTGGAACGCCGCCGCCACGATCTGGTACTCCTCGCCGCGGACTTGCTCGCGACGGGCCTGGAACCATATCTCCGCGCCGGAGTGGACCGCGAGGAGTTCCATCGCACGGCACTGATGGCCGTCGGCGGATTCGTGGAACTGACCAGCGCCTGGCGGGCGGGCGCCGTCGCGATAGACATTCCGGGTCTCATCGAGCAGACCATCCGTCTCGGCGACATCCTCGCCGGGCACTACCTCGGGGACCACATACGCCCGTGAGCGGAGATGGCCCGAATCAAGGCTCAGTGCGGCCATTCGACCGTCGGACGCGCAGGCTGATGCCGAAAATGCACTCCGCTTCTACCATCTCGCTGCGGCGCCCGCATCGGCGAGATGAACACCTCTACTCTCAGCGCCGGGAATGGGCGTTTCTGCGTTGAGCGATACTCGGCAGTGTCGCAATGGCAGGCCGCGCGTGGCCTGATGAGGGTTGTCAGGCGTGAGGTGATGATGTTGTTCGCAGATCGGCGGCCGACCCGGGTTCGGGTGCTGCGATGAGTCCCGAGCGCTGGGTGGTGAAGCTCGACCCGCCCGCCGGCGTGCGCCCCGGGTTCAAGGAGTTCCTCGCGGCGGTGCAGGAGGGTATTCAGACCTCCGCGGATCTGCTGGCGACCGGTACGCCCTCGCAGGCTCCGGATCTGTTGAAGCTGCTGCGCGACGAGAAGCTCATCACCGGCGACGAGAACAAGTCCGTCATGGCCGATGACTACTCCAGCCGGGTGCGTGAATTCGACACCATCAAAAACGAGATTCACAAGCAGGACGAGAGTGTGGACCTGTCCGCCTACGGCACCTACGACATCTCCAGCGGTGCTTTCGCGGCGGTCAAGCAACACGTCGAAGATCTGCAGGCGGTCCTGCGCGACGTTCCGAAGCCGAGTCCGGGGAAGGAGTTCATAGACCCGGATCTCCAGACGAGGCTGGAGAACGCCGTACTGAAGACGGTCGACAAGGTGAACGACGAGATCGAGAAAGCCAACGACAAAGTCCAGACCCACGCGAACGACATCACCGGCTCCGCCCCGACGTACACCCCGCCGTCCGCGGGCAGCAACGCCATGCCTAGCAACTATGTGCCGAGCAACTACATGCAGCGCAGCTACTCGCCCGGCCCGGGCTTCGTGCCCGCCGCGACGACCGCCGATTACGCCCGCTATCAAGGCAATGTCTCGGTCGACGCCGCCATCGAGCGCGCGCTCGACGCGCTCGGCATCACCGATCCGACGGCCCGCGAGTACTGGAAGCGCGGTTACCAGGTGCTGATCGAACGAGAATCCGGCGGAAACCCCAACGCCGTCAACAACTGGGACAGCAACGCCGCCGCCGGAAAGGCGTCCAGGGGACTTACCCAGACCATTCCAGGCACCTTCCAGGCCTATCACGTGGCCGGAACCTCCAGCAACATTCACGACCCGGTGGCCAATGTCGCCGCCAGCATGAACTATGTCATGGAACGGTACGGTGTCTCACGGGACGGCCACGACCTGCAAGCGAAGGTCCAGCAGGCAGATCCGAACCGTTCGCCGAAAGGCTACTGAGCACGGACTCCGAGCGCGGGTCCGCGTGGCGGCCCGAGTTCTGTGCTGGGCGGTTCGTCCCGCTGCCCGGCGGTGTACTCCATTCGGTCCTGTTTGCTCGTCGGGTCGAACGGATTTCGATGACGGGTTATCTTTTCCGTCTGGGCCGGAACGATCGTCCGGTTCGGCGGAAGTGGTCGACGGCCGAGGCAGCTATGGCGCGCTGCGTCTGGAACACTCGATCGTCGGAAAGGTTCTTTGCTGATGTTCCGTCGTTTCACGACCCACGCGCCCACGGGTGCGCCGCCGGTGGATGACCTGGTGGCCGGTGCGCTGCCGGACCGGGTGCAGATCGCGCATGAGCGGTTGGCCCACCAGGACGATCCGGCGCTGCTGGAAGCATTGTCGGAGCGCGAGCTCGCCGCCTCCCGCGAGTTGGCCGAGCTCGTGCGTGACTACGAACGCCACGAGAAGCGGGCGCGCATCCAGGCGGCCGCCGATGCCGCGGAGCGCGTGCGGCGCACAGCCGCCGAGCTGGCCGAACGGGAGGCTGCCGACCTCCTGCGGGCCGCGCAGGCGATCGGTGAACAGCGCCACAGCAGCAGCCCGCACGCGAAAGTCGCTCGCCTGCACCAGCGCAAGCCGCGGGTGCTGGGGCTGCTCGCCGGTGTGGTCGCGTTCTCGATGCTGTTCTCCGCGGTCACCGTGCAGCAGAACATCGCGCCGACCGGCGGCGCGACGAATCCGATGTTCTGGCTGTCCTACGGTCTGGAAGCCTTGATCAGCGCGGTACTCGTCGCGCTGATGCTGTCCACCGGGGATACCGCCGAGTGGGGGGTGATCGATCGGCTGTGGCAGGTCTATACCGTCGAGGGCGTCTTGCTGACGGCGAGCATCGCGCTGAACACGTTCCCGTACTTCCGGACGGGCGACATGGCCGGGATCGGCATCCACGCGATCGCGCCGATCATGATCGGCGTCGCGCTCGTCACCCACCGGCTCGTCGCCGAGCGATACGGCCGCGCGATCGAGCAAGCGACCGCCGCGGTGCCCGACCACGAGGATCTCCAGGAACGGCTGGCGGCGCTCACTCAGGTCGGCGGAGCCGGAAACCAGATCCTGCCCAGCATTCTCATGGAGCCCGCGGCGACCGTTCACCAACCCGCCACTCCACCACCGCCTGCCTCGGTTCCGGAGGGCGCGGCTGTTGCGGGACAGCACCCCGCCGACGCCACGCGGCACGAACAAGGCTCTCCGGTCGCCGCGGGGCAGCCCGCCGCCGAGATCTCAGCGCCTGCTCCCGCTCCCGAACTCACGGAGCTGTGGCTGGCCACGACGCCGTTTCCCGCGGTCGAACGGTCTCCCGTCGCCGAGGGCGGCGCGCAAGTGCCGGTCGAAGCCACTGCCGACGAAGCCGTGCTGGACGCGCGATTGGCGGCGGCGGTGCGTCAGACGCTCAACCGGATTCGGTTCAGCAAGCCCGGCGAGCAGCCGGTGGAGCATCCCGCCGCTGCCGTGCCCGCACCGAGCGCCGCGGACATCGCGGAGACGGCCGACGAGCACGGCGTGCCGGGAGAGACCGCCGAGGCGCCGTTCGCCGATGATGTGGCGGAGGCGGTTACGGCGCGCGGGGCCGATGGGGCGCACGCCTCGGAGACTGCCGAGACGCACCCCGAATCGAATGTCCGTGCGCTGGAGCCGCTCGACGCGGGCGTGGTCCAGCACTACGCACCCGGTGCGGACGACAACGATCGCCCGGCGCGGATGGAACCGGTCACATCGGTCGTGGCGGCGAACGGGTCACCGATCGCGCACGACGCCGACGACATGTCGGCCGTGACAGCGCCGCGCGCGACCAGCGAACCTCAGCTGACTACCCGATAGTCCGGCTCGTCTTCTCGGAGCTGCGAGCAGCTTCGCCGGGTCCTGGCCGGGTAGCCTGCGGGCAGGCCGGCGTCCTGCGCTTGTTTCCCGGTCGACCCGATGGCGAAATGGACGTAGCGTCGAATTCGTGAAAGTTCCCGCACACCTGCCCACCACCGCGGGCGACCTGCGTTCGGCCGGCTATCTGCCGCGTGGCGTGAAGACCGAGATCCGCGAGAACCTGCTCGCGCTGCTGAGTTCCGGCGGTGACCCCTGGCCCGGCATCGTCGGGTTCGACCGGACGGTAGTGCCGCAGCTGGAACGCGCGCTGCTGGCGGGACACGACGTCGTGCTGCTCGGCGAGCGAGGCCAGGGGAAGACCCGGCTGCTGCGTTCCCTGGTCGGCCTGCTGGACGAATGGACGCCCGTGATCGCAGGCGCCGAGCTGGGCGAACACCCGCTCGACCCGATCAGCCCGGCCGGGCGGCGGCTGGCCGCGGAACTCGGTGACGACCTGCCCGTCGCGTGGCGGCATCGCTCGCAGCGGTACGCCGAGAAACTCGCCACGCCCGACACCTCCGTCGGCGACTTGATCGGTGACGTCGACCCGGTGAAGGTGGCCGAGGGGCGCAGTCTCGGTGATCCCGAGACGATTCACTTCGGTCTCGTCCCCCGCGCGCACCGCGGCATCGTGGCGATCAACGAGCTGCCCGACCTCGCCGAACGCATCCAGGTCGCGCTGCTGAACGTGATGGAGGAACGTGATATCCAGGTCCGCGGCTATACGCTGCGCCTGCCGCTGGACGTATTGCTCGTGGCCACCGCCAACCCGGAGGACTACACGAACCGCGGCCGCATCATCACCCCGCTGAAAGACCGTTTCGGCGCGGAGATCCGCACTCACTACCCGCTCAGCGTCGAGGCCGAGGTGGCGCTGGTGCGCCAGGAGGCCGAGTTGGTGGCCGAGGTTGGCGATCCGCTGATCGAGGTGCTCGCTCGGTTCGTGCGGCAACTGCGCGAGTCGTCCGCGATCGACCAGCGCTCGGGGGTGTCCGCGCGCTTCGCCGTGGCCGCGGCCGAGACGGTGGCAGCGGCGGCGCTGCGCAGGTCGGCGGTGACGGGGGAGAGTCCCGCGGTGGCGCGGCCCGTCGACCTCGAGTCCGTTCCCGCGGTGTTGCGCGGCAAGCTGGAGTTCGAATCCGGGGAGGAGGGGCGTGAACAGGAGCATCTCACCCATTTGCTGCGCCGCTCGTTCTCCGAGACGGCGCGGGCGTTACTCGGCGGCCTGAACCTGCGGCCGCTGGCCGAGGCGGTAGGCGACGGGCATCTGGTCACCACCGGCGAACGCGTCCCCGGTGAGGAAGTCCTCTCGGCGCTCCCCGAACTGCCTGTGCTGCACGAAGTGGCCGGGCGGCTCGGCGTCGACGCGGCCGATCCGCCGCCCCGGATCGCCTCGGCCGTCGAGTTCGCGCTAGAGGCGCTCTACCTGGCCCGGCAGATCGCGAAGGACTCCGACGACGGCTTGGCGGTGTACGGCCGATGACCGCCGTGGTTCCCGGCGAGGCGTCGTGACGACCCCCGACCGCTACTCCTACGGCCCCTATCACGAGGGGCCCGATCCGCTGGCGCCCCCACTGGACCTGCGGGAAGCGCTGGACCGGGTCGGTCGCGACGTCATGGAGGGCAGTTCGCCGCGCAACGCCCTGCAAGAGCTGTTGCGGCGCGGCACCCGCACCATGCCGGGCCTGGAGGAGCTGACGCGCCGGTTGTGGCAGCGCCGCGCGGAGATCGCCAGGAGCCACCGGCTGGACGGCACGTTGCAGCGGGTCCGGGAACTGCTGGAAGAGGCGTTGGAAGCCGAGCGCGGCGCCCTGTTCCCCGACCCCGCCGACGACGCCAGGTTCGCCGAAGCGCAGCTGGACGCGCTGCCGTCGAGCACGGCCGCCGCCGTCACCGAGCTCGCCGAGTACCCCTGGCGGTCGGAGACCGGCCGCGACAACTATCAGAAGATCCGTGACCTGCTCGGCCGTGAGCTGCTGGAATCGCGCTTCCAGGGCATGAAGCAAGCTTTGCAGAACACCACCCCGCAGGACGTCGAGCGGGTCAGGCGGATGATGTCCGACCTGAACGATCTGCTCGCCGCCCATGCCCGGGGTGAGGACACCGAACAGCGGTTCGCCGAGTTCATGGCCGAGCACGGCGAGTTCTTCCCGGAGAATCCGCGCGACACCGAGGAACTGATCGACGCGCTGGCAGCCCGCGCCGCCGCCGCGCAGCGCATGATGAATTCGATGTCCGAGCAGCAGCGCGCGGAGTTGTCCGAGCTGATCGGCCAGGCGTTCGGCGATCCGGGGATCGCCCAGCAGGTCTCCGCGCTGGACGCGCATCTGCGGGCGCTGCGTCCCGGGGAGGACTGGAACTCCGGTCGGCGGTTCCGCGGCGACGACCCGCTCGGCCTCGGCGAAGGCGCGCAGGCCCTGCAGGATCTCGCCGAACTCGACGCGCTCGCCGAGCAACTCGGCCAGTCCTATGCCGGTGCGCGTTTGGAGGACATCGACCTGGACGCGCTGGTCCGCCACCTCGGTGCGGACGCGGGCGTGGATGCCGCCCGGCTGGCCGAACTGGAGCGCGAATTGCGCAGGCAAGGCATCTTCGAGCGGGCGCAGGACGGCTCGCTGCGACTGACGCCCAAGGCTTTGCGCCGGCTCGGTGAGGTGGCGCTGCGTGATGTCGTCGGACGCTTGCGATCCCGTCGCGGTGAACGGGATACCGCCCTGGCGGGCGCCGCGGGTGAGCCGACCGGCGGTTCCCGGGCCTGGCGGTTCGGCGACACCGAGCCGTGGGATGTGTCGCGGACCGTGCGCAATGCCGTGCTGCGGTCGGCGTCGACGGGCAAACGCAGTGTGCGGCTCGACGTTTCCGATGTCGAGATCATGGAGACCGAGCAGCGGTCCAGGGCCGCCGTCGCGCTGTGCGTCGACACGTCCTGGTCGATGGTGCAGGACGGTAGATGGGTGCCGATGAAGCGCACCGCCTTGGCGCTGCACCACCTGATCGGCACCAGGTTCCGCTCCGACGCGCTGAGCGTGATCACCTTCGGCAGGCACGCGACGACCGTGGACATCGGCGAACTGACCGCGTTGGAAGGCGTCTGGGAGCAGGGCACCAATCTGCACCACGCGCTGCTGCTCGCCGCAGGGCACCTACGCAGGCATCCGGACGCGGTGCCGATCGTGCTCGTCGTCACCGACGGCGAGCCGACCGCTCATCTGGAGCCGGACGGCCAGACGTACTTCAATTGGCCGCCCGCGCAGCGCACGCTGGCCGTGACGATGGCTCAGGTCGACGCCTTGGCCAAGCTGGGTGCGTCGGTGACGGTGTTCATGCTCGGAGAGGACCCGCGCCTGGCCGCGTTCGTCGACCTGATGGCCCGCCGCAGCGGCGGCCGCGTGGTGATGCCGGATCTGGACGGTCTCGGCGCCGCCGTGGTGAGCGATTACCTGCGCGGTAAGGCATAAGGCGCAACCAACGCTCCGGACAGGGAGGGCGGCGGGCCCTACACTGAGCGGGTGGCTTTTCCTCGACTCGTCGCAGCGTTGTTCCTCGCCTTGGTGATTCCCCTCGGCCTCGCTGCCTGCACGACGGAAGGCCCTGGTACGAAGACCGATTGCGCCCTGAGCGGCTGCACGGTGACCTTCGCCCGTGGTGTGGACGCCAAAGCGAGCATCCTGGGCATCGAAGCGAAACTCCTCGGTGTGAACGGCAACCTGGTCACCCTGTCGGTGGGGGGTCAGGAGGTCACGGTCCCGGTCGGGGAGACCCGGTCCGCCGACGGAAGCACCGTCGCGGTGCAGGAGGTGACCGACGACAAGGTCGTGGTCAAGATCTCCACCGGCCTCACCGCCGGCTGATTTCGTGCGGTGTAGCCGCCCGGTCCTTCGAGCGTGATCGCCGATCTTGTAATTGCTGCGAGATGACTGCCCGGCGCGCCGGTTCCCCGGGCCCGGCATGCCTCCGTGCGCGGCGCACGGCGGCGGAGGCCGTGCGGTTCCGGTGGCGCCTGCCCGTGCGTGCACAGGTGCAGGCGTGTCGCGTATGTGGCACCGGAGCAGTCGAGCGACCGTATCGAGGATTTATTGTGGCCGGATCGGCGTGTCGAGATCGAAAACCGACGGGTATTGAATACCAATAGGTATTGAATACCGAAAGGTATTTATTCCGCGCTGCCAGGGAAAACGCTTTTTACCGGAAATTTCTCCCCGATTAGCTGTACATCGTGCGGTGCGCGTGTGTAGCGTCTGGAACCCGTAAACCCCTCACATGACAAGTGGTGGCGCGTGATCGGTATCGACGGTTGTCTGAAACGCATCATGGATATTCCCGGTGCGCGCAGTGTGACATTGGTGGACGGTGCGAGCGGTCTGGCGATCGCCGCGGACGGCAGGCACGAGCTGCTGGATGAGCACGAAGATGCCGCCGCCACAACGGATGTGGTGCGTGCGGTGCTCGCCTGCCCGGCTTTGTCGAGCGGCGGCGACGGTGACGACGTCACCGAGATCATCGTCTACGGGACCCGCGGATATCACCTGCTGAACCTGGTGAACGGCGACTTCGACGGACGGCTTTTCGTACACGTGCTGTTCGAAGAGGGCGCCGGGAATCTCGCGATGGCGCGATATCAGCTGCGCGGAATTCTCGATGAAATGGCCGAGGGCACCGATGAGTCCTGAACTCGCGGTCGAATTGCGGCGGCTGGAGAAGGAAGGACGTACGGGCGTGCTGCGCGCGGGCGACGGTGCGTTTCACCTCGCCGAAGGCGCGATTGTTTCCGCCGATTGCCGGCGCACCACGGGATTGGACCGGCTGGTCGTCGAGGCGGGCGTGGCGACCGCCGAGGACTGGCGGCGCGCGGGGGCGGGCGATCCCGGCCGTGTGCTGGGACGGCCGCGGCTGGAAACCCTCGCCATGTTGTCGGTTTTCGATGCCGCCTACTTCTTGCTGGCCTCGCCCGCCGTCCCGGAGTTCCGTCCGGCCCCACCGCACTGGCTGGCCCCGGTCTGCCACATCACGCCACGGGCTCTCGTGCAGGAGTGCGCGCGCCGCGGCGACCCGGAGTCCGGGCCGTGGCCCGCGGACCTGGTCGATCGGGTCCCGGTCGTGCCGGTGCGCCGGGTGCGGCGGCGGCGTCTGGTGCTCACCGGGGGGCAAGCCGAGGTGCTGGCCGCCGCGGACGCGCGGCGCAGTGTCGCGGGGATCGGCCGCGAACTGGGCCGCACCACCTATGGATGCCTGGTCGCGGTGCGGGATCTGACCGCCGCGGGGCTCATCGAGCCGCCCGCCGGAACGTCCGTCCCGGTGGCGGCCCGGCCGGTCGCACCCGAACCGGTGACCGACGAGCCCGGGGCGGTCGCGGCCGTGAGCGCCGAGCCGGGCCGGCTTCCGAGACGCCGTGGGCGGCACTCGGCGCCGATCCCCGTCGCGGAGCGTGCCGAACCGCCGGACCGGGACCTGCTCGTCCGCCTGCAAGCGGCTTTGGAGGAGCTCGCGTGACCGCGCGGAAGAAACTGCTCGGCAATGTGATGGGAAGGTTGACCAAGGTGGCGATGTCCGGACCCGAACCGAACGCGGCGGTGCTGCTGGAGCTGAAGGCCCTGCGCGATCGCGTCCCGCGGCTGACCGGCGCGCTCGTGGCATCCAATGACGGGCTGCTCGTCGCACATGATCTACCTGCGCAGATCGAGCCGAACGGGATGGCCGCGATGGCCGCCTCGCAGCTGTCGCTGTCGCACCGGCTGGCCACCACCGCACACGGCGGCGGGTTCAGCGAGGTGGTCGTGCACGGCACGAGCGGGCACGTGGTCATCTACGCGGCGGGCTGGACTTCGCTGACCGTCCTGGCCGCCCCCGAGGTGAACATCGGCAGGCTGCATCTGGAATCGCGCCCGGCGGCCCGGGCGATCGCCGACTTGCTGACGCCGGTGGCGAGCGACGCACGAAGCGAACAGACAACGAAAACCCACTGAAAGGAAAACTTGTGTCCACTATGGATCTGGCCCTCAAAGACATGATGGTGATCGACGGCGCGATCGGCGCCGCCGTGGTCGACTACAACAGCGGTATGGCGCTGGGCATGCTCGGCAGTTCCAAGTCCCTCGACCTTCAGGTCGCCGGCGCGGGCAACACCGAGGTGGTGCGCGCCAAGATGCGGACCATGGACCAGCTGGGGCTCAAGGAGGACATCGAGGACATCCTCATCACGCTGTCCGGGCAGTACCACATCATCCGGCCGATGACCGGCCGCAAGTCCAAGGGCCTGTTCCTCTACCTGGCCCTGGACCGGGGCCGGGCGAATTTGGCGCTGGCCAGGCACCGCCTGAAGGGCATCGAGGAGGACCTGGAGGTCTGATCGGCGCTCGCCGATTTGACCTGAAGCGTGGTTCAGGTCCGACGCTGTTCTGTGCAACGCACGCGTCGAAGGGAACCACCATGCTCGACCATCCGATTCAGCTCGCCGTGATCGTCGGCAGCACCCGTGCGGGCCGCTTCGGCCCGACCGTCGCCACCTGGTTCGCCAGACACGCCGACCGGCGCGACGACGTCACCGTCGACGTCGTCGATCTGGCCGAAACACCTCTGCCGGAACAGCTTTCCCACCATCCCGGACCCGAGGCGGCGCGGGCGCTGGCAGCGGTGGGCCCCCGGCTGGCCGCGGCGGACGCTTTCGTCGTGGTGACACCCGAGTACAACCACAGCTATCCGGCGTCGGTCAAGAACGCCATCGATTGGCATTACGCCGAATGGCGGGCCAAGCCGGTGGGATTCGTCTCCTATGGCGGGATCTCCGGCGGCTTGCGCGCGGTCGAGCATCTCAGGCAGGTATTCGCCGAACTGCACGCGGTCACCGTGCGCGACACGGTGAGCTTTCACGATGCGGGCAGGCGGTTCGACTCCGCAGGGCAGCCGACTGATCCGGAAATGCCGGTGACAGCCGCCGATCAACTGCTCGGCCAGCTGGTCTGGTGGGGCCGCGCACTACGTTCGGCGCGCGCCGAACATCCCTATACCGCTTGATGTTCGACGCTCCGGTTCGCTCCGCCCGGGTGTGCTCGGGAAATCAGGCGACCAACCGCAGGCTGCGCCACCGCTTCTTCCCCCACCGGCGTAACCCGGGACTGACGATCAGCGCAGGCAGGAGCAGGGCAAACCCGATCAGAGTCAGGTAGAACACGAGTTCGCCCACGATCTGGACAACGGTAGGCAGGGCGAAGGGAATGGACAGCACTCCCAGAGCAATCGCGAGCGGGTAGGCGCCCGCCTGGGCCGCGGTGACGGCGGCGAAGACGAGTCCGCCCGCGAGCAGCAGACCGACCAGTGCGACCAGGTAGTTGTCCCACCACGCGGTGTTCGTCGCCCGATGTGGCTCTCGCATGCGGGAGTCTAACGCCGTGATCCCAGGGAGGGAGGCCAATCGTGGGCATCCGGTGTGATCGGCGGTGGCGTGGCCGCACGAGGTTTGCCGTCACGGGTGTTGAGCCATGCCCCGGCGAACATCAGGGCGGCCCCGAGGGCTTGGACGGGCGCGATGGATTCGCCGAGGAGCAGCCACGCGCAGGCCAGACCGAAGGCGGGGACGAGGAACATGGCGGAGGCAGCGGTCGCCGGGCCGACCTCGCCGACGGCGCGATAGTAGAGAACGTAGGCGAGCGCGGTCGGCAGCACGCCGAGATATGCCTGATTGAGCCAGAATTCGGCACCGAGTTCGGACCACGCCACCCCGGGCAGGCGCGGCGCGGCGACCACGCCGAGCGCCAAAGCGCCGATGGCCGTGGCGTATACGGTCACCGTGGGGGCGGCCAGCCGGGCGAGCACCGGGGCGCCGAGCATGGTGTAGCACGCCCAGCACGCGGCCGCACCGAGGAAGACGAGATCACCGAGCAGGCGATCACCACCGCCGGAGGGGATCCCGGCGAAGAAGACGACACCGCCGCCGACCGCGACGGCGAGCCCGAGGGCGCGGGCCGCGGTCGGCCGCGTGCGAGTCAGCACGGCCGTGACGGCGACAGTGATCACCGGCGCCGCCATCGGCACGATCACGCTGCCGTCCGCGGCGGGCGCCAGAGCCAGTGCCAGGAAGAACAGCACGTTGTAGCCGAAGACGCCGATCAGCCCGAGCACCGCCACCCGTCCCGAGTCCCGCACCGCGAGCCTGGGCAGGCGCAGAGCGGCGAGCAGGACGAGCGCGCCGAGGAAGAAGCGGATAAACCCCGCCACCTCGTGCGGCACTTCCCGGATCGCGAGTTTCGAGGACGCGAACGCGCTTCCCCACAACGCCATGACCACAACGAGCAACAGTCGGATACGCACGACCCGATCCTGCTGAGGCGCGGCCTCGCGGTCTTGAACGCTGGTGCGCGCGCACAATGAGAGGGTGGCCGAGGGTGAGTGGGTGCGGTACCGGCGAATGCCGAACCGCCCGGTGGAGGTGATGCACGCGCACTTCGAGCGGCACGTCTACCACGCGCACAGCCACGAGACCTATTCGTTCGGATTCACCGAGTTCGGCGCGCAGAGCTTCGATTGCCGCGGCGCGGCGCGGACCAGCGCGGCGGGCATGGTGATGGCCTTCAACCCGGACGAGCCGCACAACGGCCACAGCACGACCGATGCGGGCTTCACCTACTCCATCGTGCACATCGGCACCGAGCTGGTCACCGATCTGCTCTCCGATCACGCGGGCCGTCCGGCCGGGCTGCCGCTGTTCGCCGAGCCCGTGCTCCGTGATCCGGTGCTCACCTCGGCGCTACGCCGCCTCTGCGCGAGCTTGACCGGCCCGGCCACCGAACTCGCCGCCGACGAGGCGCTGGCGGCTTCGGTGGCGGCGCTGGTACAGCGAGGGGCGCGCCGTCCGCTCGGTCGCTCCACGGCCCAGCCGGGCGCCGCGATCGCCCGCCGCGTCCGCGCCCTGCTCGACGACCGGTATCTCGACCCGCTGTCCATGGACGACCTGGTCGAGGCGAGCGGCGCCAGCCGTTTCGCGCTGTACCGCGCCTTTCGCGCGAATTACGGTCTCGCGCCGAGTGATTACCAGCGTCTGCTGCGGCTGCGCGCGGCTCGCCGGTTGATCGCGGCGGGCCGCCCGGTCGCCGAAGCGGCGATCGCGGCCGGTTTCGCCGACCAGGCGCATCTCACCCGCTGGTTCCGCCGTTGCTACGGCATCACCCCCGGCGTCTACTCCGCCGCATGACCGTTCGTCACGCCAGCTCGGGCGGGCGTGGCCAGGGATTGTGCTCTTTGTCCTCGACCGACTGGTTGAAGCGCGCGATGAGCTTGCTGAGTTGATCGATGTCGGCCTCGGTCCAGTCGGCCACCACGGCACCGATGCCTTGGCGGCTCTGCACGCGGTCGGAGGCCAGTGACTCCAGTCCTTTCGGGCTGGCGCGGATCTTGCGGGCGATGCCCCCGTCGGGGTCGGGCACCCGGTCGACCAACCCTTGTCTGAGCATCGCCGCGACCTGCCGGTTGATCGTGGAAATGTCCAACCGGAACGCTTCGGACAGCTCGCGCAGACTCAGCGGGTGGTCCAGTTCCAGCCTGGTCAAGATCAGATACGCCGAGCGGTCGAGCTGGAAGCCGGGGCGCCGTAGCAGCGCGGCGGGAAAGTGCCTGGACAGTAGCGAGAGCTCGTAGGCGAGGCGGCTCAGCGCTGCGTCGTCGCCGGGACCGGAATCGGACATGCCCCACTATGTCGCGAGGATCACGTCGATGCCAAATTGTGCACCATACACACCATATGTACCGTGCATACGTGACAGTAACCGCCGACGCGTCTTCGACCGTCTCTGATTCCAGCGACCGGCGTCCCGCGCCGGCCTTGCTCATCGCGACGCTCGGCATGGTCGGTGTCGTCGTCTCGCTCATGCAGACGCTGGTCATCCCGATCATTCCGGCACTGCCCACGCTGCTGAACACCTCCGCGTCCAACGCCTCCTGGGTCGTCACGGCCACGCTGCTGGCGGGCGCGGTGGCGACGCCGATCAGCGGACGTCTCGGCGACATGTTCGGCAAGCGCCGCATCCTGTTCGCGAACCTGCTTCTGCTGGTGGCCGGTTCGGTGGTCTGCGCGTCGTTCTCCACGTTGCTGCCCGAGATCGTCGGCCGCTCGCTGCAAGGTGCGGCGGTCGGCGCCATTCCGCTGGGCATCAGCATCATGCGGGACGAATTGCCCGCCGAGCGGGTGGGTTCCGCGATGGCGATCATGAGCGCCACGCTCGGCGTCGGCGGCGCGATCGGCCTGCCGGTCGCGGCGGCCATCGCGCAGAACGCGGACTGGCACGTGCTGTTCTGGACTTCCGCCGCGCTCGGCGTCGTCTGCGCCGCCTTGGTTTTCGTGTTGGTGCCGGAGTCGCCGGTGCGCACGCCCGCCCGATTCGACTTCGGCGGTGCGCTCGGGTTGTCGGCGGCGCTGCTCGCGTTGCTCATCGCGATCACCAAAGGCGCGGACTGGGGTTGGGCCAGCGCCCCGATCCTGGTCCTGTTCGCGGTGTCCCTGGTGGTGTTCCTCGGTTGGGGCGTCTTCGAACTGCGGCAGCGTTCACCGCTGGTGGACCTGCGGGTCTCGGCGCGGCCGCGGGTGCTGTTCACCAACGCGGCCTCGATCGCCGTCGGATTCGCGCTCTACGGCATGTCGCTGACCTTCCCGCAACTGCTGATGGCGCCGGAGCAGACCGGATACGGTTTCGGGCTGTCCATGATCAGCGCCGGATTGGCGCTGGCGCCGACCGGTTTCGTGATGATGCTGCTGTCGCCGGTGTCGGCCCGGCTGTCGGCGAGCCGTGGTCCCAAGGTCACTCTCGCGCTCGGATCGGCGGTGATCGCGGTCGGCTACCTGTGCGCGGTGGTGTTGATGAACAGCGTCTGGGAGATCATGCTCGCCGCGGTGATCGTCGCAGGCGGCGTCGGCCTGGCGTACGCGGCGATGCCCGCGCTGATCATGGGCGCGGTGCCGATCACCGAGACCGCGGCGGCCAACGGCCTGAACTCGCTGATGCGCTCGATCGGCACCTCGACCTCCGCGGCGGTGATGAGCGTGGTGCTGGCGCACATGACCCTGCAGCTGGGCCCGCACCTGCTGCCCTCGCGCGACGGATTCCACACCACCTTCCTCATCGCGATGGTGGCGGCGCTGGTCGCGATCGGCCTGACCGCGTTGATCCCGATGCGGAAGACCACCGACGCGGCGACCACCATCGGGCATTCCTGACGACTGTCGTGCCGGCGGTATCGATCCGGGTTCAGCCGGGTCGGTACCCGCATCGGTGACTGCGGGTCCGTGCGGGGGAAGCGGCTGCACGCGAGTCGCGACTGCGGCGGTAGCCGGATCGCCGAGTGCGAATCGGAATGCACTCAGGAGTCGGCGACGGACTCGGTGTACCGGCGGCCGAGGGTGCGAATATGGGCGACCAGCTCCGGTGGCCCGTCGACGCGGAAATCCATCATCAGCATGGACAGGTAGATCGCGATGGTCTCCAGCGCGTCCGCGCCGGTGTAGAGCACACAGGTGTCCGCGTCCACGGCCTCGACCACGCCGACGGCGGGATTGATGCGGGCGATGACCGTCTCGGCGGGCGCGAGCACGGTGACCCGTGCCTGCACCTTCCATCCGGTGGTTGCGACGTGCCGCATGACGAAGGCGACCAGATCGTCATCCGGAAGCGAGCGTGCGGCGAAGCGGCGGGAACCGCCCTCGGCGTGGCTGATCCGGGCCACCGGGATGGCGCGCCAGGTGTGGTCTTCCAGGCTGTAGGCGACCAGATACCAGCGGCGCTGCCAGTTGATCAGCCGGTACGGCTCCACCTCGATCGACGCTTCGGTCCGGGCTTCGGCGATCCGGACTGTCGCGCCGTCGCGGATGGCGCCGGCCAGGGTGGTGAGCACGGCGGCGGGAACCGGCGCGTCCGGCTCGCGCGATCCGGTCGTGGCCGGGCCGATCGCCGTCGCCTCACGCAACGCGGAGACCTTGCGCTGCAAGCGTTTCGGCAGGATCTGATCCAGTTTGCCCAGAGCTTTGGTGACGTGCTCGGCGATGTCCGCGATGCCGGTGGAGCCGTCCTCGGCGAGTCCGACCGCGACGGCGACGGCCACCGCTTCGTCATCGTCCAGCAGCAAAGGCGGCATGGTCGCGCCGCGGCCGAGCCGGTAGCCGCCGATCGCGCCGCGTTCGGCGTGCACCGGGTAGCCCAGCTCGCGCAGGCGCTGAATGTCGTGCCGCAGGGTGCGATCGGTGACGCCGAGACGCTCGGCCAGCTCGCGTCCGGTGTGCGCGCGGTCCTGGAGCAACGCGAGCAGCCGCAGCAGTCGCGGAGTGGTGGACGCCACATTTTCCTCCCTGGCAAATTAGGAACGATAATAGCCTAATGCCCGCATAGGCTCATGTCAGAACCGAAAACGACCGAAAGGCTCCGACATGAACGCCACCACCGCCGCCGCAACTCTGCGCCCCGTCTGGCGCGGCGTGCTCGCCGATTCCTACCGCGCGCTGGAGAGCGTCGTCGCCGGAGTGCGGGCGGATCAGTGGCATCTGCCGACCCCGTGCTCGGAATGGGATGTGACGCAGGTCGTCCAGCACGCCGCCGGTGACCAGTTGGCGTTCGCCGAGTTCCTCGGCATCGGCGAGGGTCCGGCCTACAACCCGTTCGAGCCGTCCGGCGCGCTCGACGGTGCTCCCGCGGAGTTGGTGCGCGAGGCGCTCGAGCAGACCGCCCTCGCCTGGAGCACCGTGGACGACGCCTCCGAGACCGTGCCGACGCCGCTGCCGCACGGCGCGCTCGCCACTCCGGTGGCCGCGGTGATGTGCGCGCTGGACGCCGCGGTCCACGCCTGGGACATCGCGATCGCGACCGGTCAGGCGTCGCCGTTGACCGACGAGCTCGCCACCCACCTGCTCGCCGCC
Source organism: Nocardia arthritidis NBRC 100137 (assembly GCF_001612765.1). GTDB lineage: Bacteria > Actinomycetota > Actinomycetes > Mycobacteriales > Mycobacteriaceae > Nocardia > Nocardia arthritidis. Next base: position 57,076 of record NZ_BDBB01000019.1, on the reverse strand, counting down.
GCCCGCGCCGGTCACCCGGCGCCCGGCAGCGGCGAGACGGCGGAGATCGTCGAACCGCTGCGCCAGTGGGGAGCCTATGCCGCGATCGTCGACGGTCCGTCCGGCGACGCCGTCGGTGATCTGCTGCGGTACCTGGGGCGTGAGCCGCGCTGAGCGTTGCCGCGGCTCGGGCCGGGCCCGATGCTCACCCGCTGACAGAGGCCACCGTCATCGTGGCCGATCCGGACACCTTGTTCGGGTCGGCGGCGGTGGGCCGACCGGCCGGTGGTGGGTCCGCGATCCGCGGCTGTCCGGTGGGGCGGATGGGCAACCGACTGCGGTAACGCCGACGCTCGCCCTGGTGACTCACGGCTTCAGCGCGCGGTGACGAACCCCTGAGCGACCATCCAGTCCCGGGCCACCTCCGCGGGTTCGCGCCCGTCCACGTCGACCTGACGGTTGAGTTCGGTGATGGTCTCGTTGGTGAGGCGCTGCGAGATCGGCGTCATGATCTCGACCACCTCCGGATGCTCGTCGGCGAAACTCTTGCGCATCACCAGCGCGGCGTTGTACTTCGGGAAGAACCCGCGATCGTCCTGCAGCAGGACCAGATTCAGTGCCGGGATGCGTCCGTCGGTGGCGGCGACCGAGCCGAAACGGCACTGTCTGCCGTCTGCGGTCGCCTGGTAGACCACCGCGTCCTGCACGATCTGCTTGCGCACCTTGCCCGCGTCGATCTCGTACTTGCGGACGAGGCCGGGGAATCCGTCCTGGCGCACGTTGAATTCGGTGCCGACGCAGATGGCCGCGGCGGCCGGATCGGCGGCGGCCAGCGCGGCGTAGTCCGACAGCGTGCGCACGCCGGTCTCCTGCGCGGTCCGCGCGCTCATGACCAGCGCGTAGGTGTTGTTCATCGGCGCCATCGCGGTCCACACCATGCCGTGCTCGGCGAGGTCGGCCGCACGCACCGCCTCGAACTGGCCGATCTCGTCGGGCACCGGCTTCTCGTTGCCGAGGTAGTTGATCCAGCCGGTGCCGGTGTATTCGTAGGCGAGGTCGATCTGCCCGTGCAGCTGGGCGTCGCGCACGCTGTTGGAGCCCTGGATGTTGGTCAGGTCGCGGACTTCGGCGCCGGCCGCGGTCAGGGCGAACTCGATGAGATACCCGAGGATGTTCTGTTCGGTGAAATCTTTGGAGCCCACCGCGACCGGCACACCGTCCAGCGCGGGGATCGGGCCGATGCTGCCCGGCCCCACTCGCAGTGGCACGGCGCCGCCGGATTGCAGCCCGCAGGCGGCCACCAGCGCCAACCCCAGCCCGAGAGCGAGTGCGCGCCAGGCCCGCGTCATTTCAGCCCCCTCGGCCCGAGGAATTCTTCGGCGAGCGCGCCGAGCCAATCCACCAGCAGGGCCAGCGCCACCGCGAGCACCGCGCCGACCACCAGGGTGACGTTGTCGCGCAGTTTGTAGCCGGTGTCGATCAAAATGCCGAGCCCGCCCGCGCTCACCAGGAACGACAGTGTCGCGGTGCCGACCGCGAGCACCAGCGAGGTGCGCAACCCGGCCAGGATGTAGGGCACCGCGAGCGGGAATTCGATGCGGCGCAACACCGTCACGGCCGACATCCCCTGACCGCGGCCCGCATCGATGAGCGTCCGATCCACCTGCTGGTAGCCCAGGATGGTGTTGCGCAGCACCGGAAGCAGGGAGTAGAACGCGATCGGCGCCACGCCGATCCAGAAACCGGTGGTCCGGGTGGCCAGATAGAACAGCACGATCAGCCCGATGGCCGGTGCGGCCGCGCCGATGTTCGCGATGCCCACGAAAACGGGTGTGAGGCACCGAAATCCCGGTCTCGTGAGCAGGGTGCCCAACGGGACGGCCACCACGAGCACGATCAGCACCACGGTCGCGGTGATCAGGATGTGCTGCCAGGTGACGGTCGCGACGTTGCCCGCGTTCAGGCTCGCTCGCTGCGTGACGGTGAGGTCGCGGGCGAACGCCCACACCAGCACGCCGGCGGTGAGCACGAGCACGAGCACCGGCTGTACGAGCAAACGGATGCGCTCGGCCCTGCGCTGGGCGGCGGGTGACGCGGTGGCGGTGGTCATGGCGCCTCGTCCCGCGCGGCGCCGCCCGCTCCGTGCGCGGCGCGCAGGGCCGACAGGTGGCCGACCAGGGTGTCGATGGTGATCAGGCCGACGTACTCGCCGCGCGGTCCGGTCACCACCGCGGTCGCGTTCTGATGCGTGAGCAGGGCTTCCAGCGCGTCCTGCAGCGTCGATTTCAGCGACAACGTCTCCGGCACCGGTGATCCGAGGCCGCGCAGCGAGTCGGCGTGCGCCATGTGCTCGGCCGAGACCCAGCGGAGTGGACGGCGCTGACCGTCCAGCAGCAGCGCCCACGGCAGGCCCCGGTCCGCGAGCGCGGCGCGCAGCTCGTCGGCCGGGTCCTCCTCGGTCGCGGTGGGGCAGTCGCCGAGTTCGACGTCCCCTACCCGGGTCAGTGTGAGCTGTTTGAGCGAGGCGTCCGCGCCGACGAAGCCGGCGACCGTCTCGTCGGCGGGGTCGGCCAGGATCGCCGCGGGCGTGTCGTATTGCAGGATCCGGGACTTGTCGCCGAGCACGGCGATGCGGTCGCCGAGCTTGACCGCCTCGGTGAAATCGTGGGTGACGAAAACGATCGTCTTGCCGAGTTCGCCTTGCAGACGCAGCAGCTCGTTCTGCAGCGAGGCCCGGGTGATCGGATCGACCGCGCCGAACGGCTCGTCCATCAGCAGGACGGGCGGGTCGGCCGCCAGCGCCCTGGCCACACCGACGCGCTGCTGCTGGCCGCCGGACAACCGGCGGGGATAGCGGTCGCGGAAGGTGTCCGGGTCGAGACCGACCAGTTCCAGCATCTCGTCGACCCGTGCCGCGATGCGCCGCCGGTCCCAGCCGATCAGGCCCGGCACGGTCGCGACGTTCTTCGCGACGGTCAGGTGCGGGAACAGCCCCGCCTGCTGGATCGAATAGCCGATGCCGCGGCGCAATCGGTCGGGATGGATCGTGGCCGCGTCGCGCCCATCGATCGTGATGGTGCCCGAGGTCGGCTCGATCAGCCGGTTGATCATCCGCATGGTGGTGGTCTTGCCGCAGCCGGACGGTCCCACCAGGACCACGATCTCACCGGCCGGGATGGTGAGCGAGACCTTGTCCACGGCTGGATCACGCTGTCCCGGATAGTGTTTGGTCACCGAATGCAGCACGATCTCGACGCCGGAGACGACGGATTTCGCGGAGCCGTCGCGGGTTTCGGTCTCAGTCACGGATTCCCCTCGAGGTGGTGAGCCGTCCGATCAGGACGTAGATCCCGTCGAGTACGAGTGCGAGCACGACGACGAGGAGCGTGCCGACCAGGGCCTGCGGCACCGCGTTCGGGCTGCCGAGGCGCGCGAGACCGGAGAAGATCAGGTTGCCGAGCCCAGGGCCCTTGGCGTATGCGGCGAGGGCGAGAATTCCCATGATGAGCTGCGTGCTCACCCGCATTCCGGCCAGGATCGCCGGCCAGGCCAGCGGTAATTCGATCCGGGCGAGCACCCGGAGCCGGTTCATTCCGACCCCGCGGGCCGCATCGGTCACGGCCGGGTCCACCGAGGCGAGCCCGATGATGGTGTTGCGCAGGATCGGCAGCAGTGCGTACACCACGAGCGCGGTGATCGTCGGCGCGACACCCAGGCCCAGGATCGGGATCAGCAGGCCGAGCAGCGCGAAGGACGGAACGGTGAGCACCGCGCCCGCCAGCGCGGAGGCGATCGAGGAGCCGAACGGGCTGCGATAGACCAGAACCCCGATCAGCACCGAGACCGCCGTGGCCAGCAGCACCGATTGCACCACGGCCGAGACGTGTAGGTAGGAGTCGACCAGCAACTGATGCCGCCGGTGCACGATGAATGTCCACAGCGTGTCCAGGGCGGTACCTCCCCATCGGCCGGTCTCTCGGGAGACTAGCGCGGTTTCGCCGTTGCCGTACGCGATTTCGGCTCGTACGGATTGCCTCCGGCCTGGTCGGCCGGATGGCGCCGGGAATCGTCGGGCGCGCTCGCGCGTCGAATTCTATAGGCTCGACAACAGCATCACACGAATGAACGGGGGAGCGATGGCACAGCGGCCGGGATCGCGATCAGGGCGGTGGATCGCGCTCGCGTTGGTAGTGCTCGGTGTGGTCGGCGCCGGGATCACCGGGGCCCTCTGGTGGCAGGACCGCGCCGACCGCCGAGCGGTCGTGGGCGAGCGTCTCACCGAGTTCCCCACGCTGGACCGTTCGGCGCTCGACGCCACCCAGGCCGGAATCGTCGCGGTCGCCGAGCGCGAGTTCGCCGATCCGGGCGCGGGCACGAAATACGCGGAAGGCGTCGAGGAGGCATGGTGCGCCGATTTCGTCAGCTGGGTGCTGCGCGAGGCCGGTGTGGCGCTGGCCAACCCACATTCGGGCTCCTGGCGGATTCCGGGTGTCTACACGTTGCAGGAGTACTACGAGAGCGTCGGCCGGTTCGTCCCGATCGGCTCGGACTATCGACCGCGGACCGGTGACGTGCTGTTGTACCGGGAGTCCAGTCCGTTCGGTCAGCACACGAACATCGTCCTGCGCGCCGATGGCGGGCAGGTGACCACGATCGGCGGCAACGAGTACGGCGGGATCCGGATCCACCGCTTCACGCTGGACGACGTGACGGGAGTGGTCGGTCTCGGGCGATTGTGAAGATCACTCACGCCGAGCGGAATCTGTCCGATATGCGGGTGAAAGGGCGTGCCGGATGGTCCTACGATGGAGACGGCGGCGCCCGGCAGCGCCGCCGCCGGTCCCCGCCCTGCTTCCCCCTCATCGGCAGGACGGGGATCCCGGGCTGAACAGCGCGTTCCGGGGCGGGACAAGATCGGTCGCGTACCGTGTCGGGTGTCCATCGAGAGCTGAGGGTTCCGGAACTACTGATGCATCCGACCGACGAATCGAGTAGTGCGCCTGCCTGGATCGACTACGCCGAGTTCGGCGAGCGTTTCGTCACGCACGCCGTGAACGCCGCTCGCATCGAATCCGCCATCTCCGGTATGACGGGCCGCGGCTTGACCATCGGGCCGGTCTCGATCGGCCCGGCCGGACTCGCGGGTTTCGTCGCCGAGGGCAAGGTCGGCGCCCCGCGCGTCCTGCACAGCGGTCCCTCGGTGACCTTCGCCGTGACCGTCCCGGTGTCGCTCACGCTCAAAGTGCTTCTCGGCGGCCGGAAACTGCGGCTGGAGGCCAGGGTGGAGATCGATCTGACGCTGCATGCCCGCACCGCCGAGCCCGTCCTCGTCGTCATCGACATCCCGCCGATCACCCAGCGTGACATCAGCTTCGTCCTGCGCGCCCAAGCGGTGGAGTCGGCGTGGGAATGGCTGCTCGACCCCATCGCAGGGGTGGTGCAGCGGGAGGTCGCGTCCCGGGTGAACGCCATGCTGGCCGATCCGCAGACCCGCCGGAACCTGGTGTTCGACGTCGAGGCCATGGTCGCGGGCAAACGCTCGTCGCACCGGGATCGGATCGCGTTCGACTGGATCGGTTACGACGAGTTCGGGCACCGGTTCTTCTCCCGCATCGTGACGCGCGAACGGGTGTCCGACGTGGTCGAACGGTTGGCGGGCAGGCCGATCGAAGTCGGGCCGCTGCGGGCGGGGCCGCGCGCCAGTGCTGTCGTGACCGTCCGGGGAGCGGTCCGCATGCCGCGGCTGGCGGACCGGTCGGCGGATCCGGTCGCGTTCGACCTGACGCTGCCGGTAAGCCTGGACATCACGGTGGACGTTCTGAAAGCCAATCGCTATCGCGCCGACGTGGAGGTGCCGTTGGCGCTCACCGCCCGCGCCGCCGACCCCTTGCGCGTCGTGATCGACGTGCCGCCGCCGGGCCCCGCCGACATCCGGATGGAGTTCACCGCGCAAGGCGCGCGGGCGGCCGCCCTCGGTGTGCTTGCCGGAATAAAGAAACAGGTCGTCGCACAGGTGGCGGCGGTGATCCGTAGAGAACTGGCCGATCCCGCGATGCGCACCATCGACGTGGCCGCGCGGATCGATGGCGTCGCCTGACCCGATCACCTGCGGCTAGTGTGGCGAATGTGAAACGTGTTTCTCCTGGGTCTAGCGGTTCCAATGTGAATGTGGTGAAATGAGTTCACGTTCGAGGCTCCCGGCGCACGGTGATTTGGGGAAGGTGCGCCGGGCACGCTGCTATTCCACGTCGGAGTTGCGCGAAGGAGTCGACGATGCGTTCCATTCCGGTATCCCGGCGTGATCTGTTCGCCTACGCGGCGGCGGCGGCCGTGGTCGGCGTCACCGCGGCGGCTCCCGCCGCCGCGCGGCCCTCGCTCGGCACCCTGATCGATTACGCAGGTGGCGTCCCCTCGGCCGCGGCGATCCGCGACGCCGGACATGCCGGCGTGATCCGTTACGTGTCCGACCGGAGGCCGGGCGCGGAGTGGATGGCGGGAAAACCGCTGCGATCCGCCGAAGTCGACGATCTCAAAGCGGCCGGTCTGCAGATCGTCTCGTGCTACCAGTTCGGCAAGGGCCCGACCGCGGACTGGCGCGGCGGGCTGGAGGCGGGCAAGCGGCACGCCGAGCGCGGGCTCGCGTTGCACCGCGCCGCCGGTGGTCCGGACAACGTGCCCATCTACGCGTCCATCGACGACAACCCCTCCGCGGTCGACTTCGCCACCATGATCGCGCCGTACCTGCTGGGCTGGCAGGCCGTGCTCGGTAAGGAGAACACCGGCGTCTACGCGAACACCCCGACCATCGAGCTGGCCCGCACCGCGGGATTGGGCGCCTGGTATTGGCAGCACAACTGGGGCACACCCAAGGGCTTCGTGCACCCGGCCGCCCACCTGCACCAGTTCGAGATCGACAAACGATCCATCGACGGGGTGGGAATCGACGTGAACAACGTGCTCACGCCCGAATACGGACAGTGGTGAAACGAGCGAGCGCCTTTAGGTCTGGCAGTGGCTTATCGGGGTGACGCGCAGGTCGGGTTCGTCGTCCGGGACGACGCGCAGGGCGGGGCGGCTGTCCGGGGCTTCGTGGTTGCCGAGCCAGGAGAACAGCGACCACCGGGACAGGCCGGAGAACGCGGAACCGAGGCTGGCGAACGAGAACGAGGAGATCGCCGACCCGACCGAGCCCACCGACCCGATCGACAGCACCGAACCCACGCTGCCGATGGACAGGACCGAGTAGGCCGACCCGATGGACAGGATCGACCCCTCCGAGCGGAAAGACAGGATCGAGCGGTGCGAGCGTCTGCTGCGGATCGAATGTGCCGTGCGTATCGAATGATCGATGGTCGCCATACTTAGCGGTCTACCACAGTCCGGACGGCTCGTGGGGCGGCGCGGCGGATCCGTTCGAGGTTGCCGTGGGTTTCCCCGAAACGATCGCGGGCGGCGACCCCGATGGAGTCGCCGCCCTCGATCGAAAGCTCAGCCTACGGTGAAGAATCCGAGCGTCGGCAGGAACGAGCAGGTCCGCGCCTCGTCGTCACCGGACTTGGTGGTCAGCGAGCCGGAGACGACCGCGACGACGCGACCGAAGCCCGTGTCGGCGATCGCCGACAGCGTAGCGGGGCCGTCCGGGTTGATCTTGGCCTCGTCGGTCAGCGGCAGGACGCCGGACTGGCGGGTGTCCAGATTCAGCCACTGCACCGTCATCGGCGGATTCTGCACCGGCGTCGGCGACTTGGTGCCGAGCGCGGTGAAGACGAACCCGGTCTGACCCGCGCTCGGGCCGGGCGGCGGCAGCGTGGCCGGGCCGGGGACGGCCAGGGCGGTGCCCACCGAGTCGGCGCTCGGGCCGATGCAGCCCTTCCCGATGGTCGGGTACAGGAACTGCGCGATAGCCGGGCCGTCCTGCGGCACCTCGGGACCACCGCCACCGCTGCCGTCCAGGAAGGTGATGATCCGTTCCAGTGTCGACTTGATCTGCGGCGGCAGGTTCAAGGTGGCCAGCAGCCTGCGTGCCTGATCCAGGATGGCCGACTGCGGGCCGGCGATCCCGCCGGGGCTCGCGATATCCGCCGGGCCCGCGACGGCGCCGACGATTGCTGGGGCGAGCGCGGCCAGCGCATCCACCGGAACACCTTCGGGAACCATGGGAACGCTGTTCGTGAGCGCCGCCGGGGCGGTCGCGGGGGCCGCGATTGCTGTCGTCGGCGCGGCGAGCGTGGCGCTCGCCGCGATGGCGAGCGCGGACAATGCGATCCGCGATCCTCGGGTGCGAAGCACTGGTCTGGCCGTCCTTACCTCGGGTACATCTGGGTTCGATTGCTAAAAGCCATCGTTTCGGGGGTCACTCTAGGGACATTGCGGCTATGTGTACAGCCGCGGCGTCCAGAAGGCGCCGTGGACGATCAGTGTTAGCAGAACATACCGCGTCCTGATGTTACTGGTGTGAAAGTTGATGCAAATGTTACCGGTGGTTCGAGGGTGGAGCCGACCGGAAGCACGCTGCGGTTAATCTAATCGGTGCCGTCCGCGCTGTCGCCAGAACATCGAAGTCCGGGCGTGCCGAACCGACGCACCGCACTCGAGCCGAAAGCCAGCGATTTGAATCGTCACCTCCGATGGGCTTTGTCGGTGCTGGGCCTGTCCGTGCTGGCCCGGTTGCTCTGGATGCTGCTGTCTCCGAACGGGATGAACCTCGTCGACCTGCACGTCTACGTCGGCGGGTCGGCCGCGCTGCTGACCGATCAGCTCTACGACTTCACCTACGCGGAGAAGACCCCGGACTTCCCGTTGCCGTTCACCTATCCGCCGTTCGCGGCGCTGGTGTTCTTCCCGCTGCACTATCTGCCGTTCACCGTGGTCGCGGTGGCCTGGTTGCTGGCCATCGCCGCGGCGCTGTACGCGGTGGTGCACATCAGTCTCGAGCTGATCTTCGGTGCGCAGCGGCTGCGGACGCCGCAGTGGCGGGCCGCGACCGTCGGCTGGACCGCGCTGGGGCTGTGGCTGGAACCTGTGCGAACCACGATGGACTACGGCCAGGTCAATGTCTTCCTGGTGCTCGGCGGGATGCTCGCGGTGCGCAGTTCGCGGTGGTGGATCTCCGGCGGACTGGTCGGGATCGTCGCGGGCATCAAGTTGACGCCCGCGATCACCGGCCTCTACTTCGTCGCGCGCGGGCGCTGGGCAACCGTGGTGTGGTCGGCGGTTGTCTTCGGCGCGACGGTGGGGCTGAGTTTCCTGATCGCACCGGCCGAGGCGCGCCGGTACTTCGGCACGCTGCTCGGGGACGCCGATCGGATCGGCCCGGTGGGGTCGGTGTGGAATCAGTCGTTGCGCGGCACACTCAGCCGGATCCTCGGTTACGACGTGGAGTCCGGCCCATGGTGGATCGCGGCCGTGCTCGTGGTCGCGGTGCTGGCGTTGCTGGCTTGGCGCGCGCTCGGCCCGGACGACCGGCTCGGCACGCTGATCGTGGTGCAGCTGTTCGGGCTGATGGTCTCGCCCATCTCCTGGTCGCATCACTGGGTGTGGCTGCTGCCCACGGTGCTCTGGCTGGTCTACGGGCCGCTGCGCCGGGCGCCCGGCGCGCGGATCCTGGCGGGATACTGGCTGGTGACGATGTTGGTCGGCGTGCCGTGGGTGCTGTCGTTCTTCCAGGATTCGATCTGGACCATCTCGCGCCCGTGGGTGCTCGCCTGGCTCGGCGCCGTCGACGTGCTCGGCGTCGTCGTGTTCTACCTCTGGGTCATCCGCTTCGGGCTCCGGCGCGCGCGATCGGGCGCGGATGAGCAAGCGCGCGTGACGGCAGAGGGCCCCGCGCACACCACGTAGATGCGATTCAGCCAGGTCGTGTTACCAGAAGATCGATCTGGTGCGCCAGGGCGACGTCCAGCGCGGTGAGCCCGCCCGCGGAGTGGGTGGACAAGCTGAAGGTGACGTCGCGCCAGCGGATATCGATGTCCGGATGGTGGTCGGCTTCCTCCGCGACTTCGGCGACCCGGCGCACGAGGTCGATGCCCGCGGGAAAGGTGGGCGCCTTGACCGTGCGGACCAGCGCGTTCCCTGATCTGGTCCAATCCGGCAGTTCGGTGAGGGCCTCGGCGATCTCGATATCGGAGAGCAGTGTCTGCTGGGCCATAACACTCCTTACTACTCGCCTCGGGCCGCCCCGGAAAGGTGGCGGCGGGGGTCAGGCCGCGCGTGCCTGCTTGAGTGCCTTTTTCAGATCCTTGCCGGTGATTCCGGCCGCTTCGCACTTCTTCATCCGCATGATGACCACGGGGCACTTCAGGCAGCGCGTCTTCTTCCGACAGCACTTCTTCTTGGGTTTCAGGCTCGAAACCTTCTTTGCTTTGACCTTGCCCACGGGGGTTAGCGTACCCTAAGTACAAAGCCTGAAACGTTGCGCGAACGGACTGCCGGTAGGGTGTAGCTGGCCGCTATGCCCGGTGAGTTTCGATTCTCCACCTGTCTGCAAGGAGCCCGGCGTGAGCGTCAGGACCCGGAGGCGGCAACCTGCGTAACCGCGCAGGGGTCCCGCTACCGCAGGACACCGAGCACCATCGGCTCCCACACCGAAACAGCAGGAGGATTCAGGCGTGTCGTCTGCACGCGATTTTCGCAACGTCGCCATCGTGGCCCACGTCGACCACGGCAAGACGACCCTGGTCGACGCCATGCTGCGCCAGTCGGGCGCCTTCGCCGAGCGGGCCGAGCCCGTCGATCGCGTGATGGACTCCGGCGACCTGGAACGCGAGAAGGGCATCACCATTCTCGCCAAGAACACGGCGGTGCACCGCCACCACCCGGACGGCTCGGTCACCGTCATCAATGTCATCGATACCCCGGGCCACGCCGACTTCGGTGGTGAGGTCGAGCGCGGCCTTTCCATGGTGGACGGCGTCGTGCTGCTGGTGGACGCCTCCGAGGGCCCGCTGCCGCAGACCCGGTTCGTGCTGCGCAAGGCGCTGGCCGCGTCGTTGCCGGTGATCCTGGTCGTGAACAAGACCGACCGCCCCGACGCCCGCATCGAGGAGGTCGTCGAGGAAAGTCACGACCTGCTGCTCGACCTGGCCTCCGACCTGGACGACGCCGCCGCCGAAGCCGCCGAGCTCGCGCTCGACCTTCCGGTGCTGTACGCCTCCGGCCGAGAGGGCAAGGCGTCCAAGGAACGTCCGGAGAACGGCAACGCCCCGGCCGCGGAGAACCTCGACGCGCTGTTCGACGTGCTGCTGGAATACATCCCCGCGCCGAAGGGCGATCCGACCGCGCCGCTGCAGGCGCACGTCACCAACCTGGACGCCTCGGCCTTCCTCGGCCGTCTCGCGCTGGTCCGCATCCACAACGGCGAACTGCGCAAGGGGCAGAACGTCGCGTGGATGCACGCCGACGGCGTCAAGCAGGTGAAGATCACCGAGCTGCTGCAGACGATCGGCGTGGAGCGCCAGCCGGGTGAGGTCGCCGTGGCGGGCGACATCGTCGCCATCGCGGGCATCCCGGAGATCATGATCGGCGACACCCTCGCCGACATCGACGATCCGGTCGCGCTGCCGCGCATCACCGTCGACGAGCCCGCCATCTCGGTCACCATCGGCACCAACACCTCGCCGCTGGTCGGCCGGGTGCAGGGCCACAAGCTGACCGCCCGCATGGTGAAGGCGCGCCTGGACCAGGAGCTGGTCGGCAATGTGTCGCTGCGCGTGCTCGACATCGGCCGCCCGGACGCCTGGGAGGTGCAGGGCCGCGGTGAGCTGGCGCTGGCCATCCTGGTCGAGACCATGCGCCGCGAGGGCTTCGAACTCACCGTCGGCAAGCCGCAGGTGGTCACCAAGCAGGTCGACGGCAAGGTGCACGAGCCGTACGAAGAGCTGACCATCGACTGCCCCGACGAGTACCTCGGCGCGATCACCCAGTTGCTGGCCGCGCGCAAGGGCAAGATGGTGCAGATGAGCAACCACGCCGCGGGCTGGGTGCGGATGGAGTTCATCGTTCCCTCGCGTGGCCTGATCGGCTTCCGCACCGACTTCCTCACCGAAACGCGCGGCACCGGCATCGCCAACGCCGTGTCGCACGGCTACGCGCCGTGGGCGGGCGAGATCCGGGCCAGGCACACCGGCTCGCTGGTCTCCGACCGGGCGGGCTCGGTGACGCCGTTCGCCATGATCCAGCTCGCCGACCGCGGGCAGTTCTTCGTGGAGCCGGGCGCGGACACCTACGAGGGGCACGTCGTCGGTGTGAACCCGCGCGCGGAGGATCTCGACATCAACGTCACGCGGGAGAAGAAGCTGACCAACATGCGCAGCTCGACCGCCGATGTGATCGAGACCCTGGCCAAGCCGCTGCAACTGGATCTCGAAGGCGCCATGGAGTTCTGCGCCGCCGACGAGTGCGTGGAGGTCACCCCCGAAGTGGTCCGGGTCCGCAAGGTGATCCTCGGGCAGAACGAACGTGCGCGGGAACTGTCCCGGCGCAAGGCGCGGGACCGCGCGGCGCTGTAATCGCTTCCGGCGCAACGGGATTCGGTGTCACCGTGATGATGCCGGATCCCGTGGCCGGTCGGTGCGCGAGGCGGAAGGCGTTCGCGCTGGACAGCCGCGGATTCGACTCGCGTACACCCGAAGGTCGTCGGCAATTCATCCGTGACGAAATTCGGGGCGGGCGCGACAATCGGAATATCCTCGATACGGCTTTGTGATGTGGTTTGCGGATCGGGTCGGATGCCGCATCTGTCTTCCGAAGTCCGTCGACTTTCTTGTGATATTCCTCCCCCTTTCGCTGCGCTGCGGGACGATCGAACGAAGTACTCGTTCTTCCGTGCAGACAATTGCTGACCGGGTGCTCGTGGTTTGTGCGGTGGAGTGGCGAGAAGTCAGGATGATACTTCGACAGAGAACGTTCGTATCATCCGTAGGAATCGGCAGACGTCGGCACGTCCTGAGACATTCCAACTTCATGCGGACGGTCCCCCGGGCGGTCGGTGAGATGATCTTTCTCGGCGGACGGATGGCTTGACGTGCAACTCTGGTCGGCCTGCGCCCAGAGTGGGCGCATCGGCCCATGGTTTCGCGGAGGCGGGTCCCGTCTTCCGGTCGGCGTTTCGGTGCAATTGCTCGCTTGCGCGAACGACCTCGTGGTTTCGCGAATATCGACAATCGGCATGCGAATTGCCGGACCGCAGTGCGCCGATGCATCGTCGGCTATTGCTCCGCGGCGGGTACGGTGAATATTCGCCGAGGTTCGGTGCGGTATGGCCGGGATATATCACCGGCGCTGCGACGCACTCGCGTTTGCGCGTCCGCGCATATCCGCTCGACCGCGTCGTTTCCCCGCTCGGCAGCAGGAATCCGGTAACGGCCTCGACCGTACGGTAGAGTTCCCGAGCGTGAAAGTGGGCGCAGGAAAACGCGCAGCGTGGCGCACGTTGTTGCCGGCCGTGGCAGTGCTGACCTTGATCAGCAGCTGTGCCGCGAATCCGCCGCCGCCCATCGAGAGCACCGACAGCCCGAAGACCACTCCGGTCAAGCCGGCGGAGACGACCGTGGTCGTCGCCTTGGACACCATCGGTACCGCCTTCAATCCGCATCTGCGCTCGGACCAGTCCGCCGCCACCTCGGCGATCGCCTCGCTGGTGCTGCCGAGCCCGTTCCGGCCGGTACCCGATCCGGCGCGGCCTGGTGCGACGGCCTGGGTGCCGGATTCGTCGTTGCTGGTCTCCGCCGAAGTGACCGCGCAGGAGCCGTTCACGATCACCTACAAGTTGCGCAACGAGGCGTCCTGGTCGGACGGGGCGCCGATCGCGGCCGAGGACTTCCGCTACCTGTGGCAGGAGATGATCTCCGAACCCGGAGTCGTCGATCCGGCCGGATACCGGATGATCTCGGATGTGAACTCCTCGGCGGGTGGCAAGACGGTCACCGTCGTGATGGCGCAGCCCTACCCGGGCTGGCGCGAGCTGTTCACCGATCTGCTGCCGTCCCATCTGCTCAAGGACGCGCCCGGCGGGTTCGCCAGGGGGATGAACGGCCAGGTCAACGGCGTCCGGGTGTCCGGTGGCCCGTTCGGGATCCGCTCCGCGGACCCGGGCCGTGACGAGATGCTGCTGGAACGCAACGACCGCTTCTGGGGCACACCGGCGATGCCGGGCCAGATCCTGCTGCGCCGCGGCGGCACGCCCGCGCAGCTGGCGGGCTCGCTGCGCACCGGAGACATCCAGATGGCGCTGGTCCACGGCGGCGTGGCGACCCAGGCGCAGTTGGGGGCGATTCCCTCCGTGCGGACCGCGATCATGCCGCAGTCGCGGGTGCTGCAGATGGCGCTGAACGGGCGCAAAGGCGAACTGAGCGATCCCAGGGTCCGTTCGGGTGTGCTGGCGCTGCTGGACCCCGCGCTGCTGGCGACGGTGGGCGCCCAGACCGGCAACTGGGTGGAACCGGCTCGCGCGCAGGTGCTCGCGCCGTCCGATCCCGGTTACGCCCCGACCGCTCCGCCGCGTCCGTCGGCGGAGGAGGCGTTCGCGCTGCTCGCCGCCGCCGGTTACGGCCGGGCGCCGGAGCCGCCGCCCGCGATCTCCCCGACCTCGCCCGCCCCGCAGCCGCGCACCCTCGGCAAGGACGGCAAGCCGCTGGCCGTGCGCATCGGCGCGGTCGATCGGGACGCCACCGCCTTGGCCGTGGCCAATACCGCTGCCGACCAGCTGCGCAGCGCGGGGATCGACGCCACCGTGCGCAGCGTCGCCGCCGACGAGCTCTACGGCAAGGAACTGATCGAGGGCACGGTCGACGCGATCGTCGGCTGGGAGGTGGCCGGTTCCGATCCGGCGACCGTGCTGGCCTCCCGCTACGGGTGCCCGCCTCCCGCGCTGCCGGGGGTCACCGGGCCGGCGCAGGCCATCGCGGAGGCGGCGCAACGCGCGCCGAGCAACCTGTCCGGGGTGTGTGATCCGACCCTGCAACCCGCGATCGACGAAGCGCTGCGGGGCGGCGATGTGGGCCGCGTGCTCGCCGACGCGGAGCCCAAACTGTGGGCAATGGCGACGGTGCTGCCGATCGTGCAGGACAACGCCGTCGCCGCGTCCGGTCCCCGGCTGGACGGCTCCTCGCTCAGCGGCGCGATCCAGGTCGGCATCTTCGGCGACGCGTCCATGTGGCGCAGGATTCCGTGACCGCGGGGACGGGCGGGCTGCTGCTGGTGCACGCCCACCCGGACGACGAGTCCATCACCACCGGAGGCACGATCGCGCATTACCGCCGTCGCGGCGTGCCGGTCACCGTGCTCACCTGCACGCTCGGCGAGGAGGGCGAGGTGATCGGCGACGAGTGGGCGCTGCTCGCCGCGCAGCACGCCGACCAGCTCGGCGGCTATCGCATCCTCGAGCTGACCCGTGCGCTGGAAGCGTTGAACGCGGGCCCGCCGCGCTTCCTCGGCGGCGCCGGACGCTGGCGCGACTCCGGAATGGCGGGCACGCCCGCCGCGCAGAAGCCGCGGGTATTCGTGCGCTCCGGGGACGAAGCGGTGCGGGCTCTCACCGACGCGGTGCTCGAGCTACGGCCGCGCGTCGTGGTCGGTTACGACCCGAACGGCGGTTACGGCCACCCCGACCACATCCGGGCACACGAGATCACCACGGCCGCGGTGCAGGTGGCGGCGGGCGAGGGCTGGGACACCCCGAAGTACTACTGGACCGTCACCGACGCCGACATGCTGCGCCTGCACACCGCCGCGCTGGCCCGGCGCACGGCCGCGGGCCTGCCCGGCGCCCTGCCGCCCGGTTGGCGGCTGCCCGCCGAAGGCGAGCTCGCGAGCGTGCCCAGTGACGCGGTGACCACCACGATCGACGTGTCCGACGCGCTGACGGCCAAGCGCGCCGCGCTGCGGGCACACGCCACCCAGGTCACCGTCGCGCCGTCCGGCCGGGAATTCGCCCTGTCGAACAATGTCGCCCAGCCGGTACTGCCCGAAGAGCACTTCATCCTGGTGCGAGGACGGCGTGGTCCGCTCGGGCCGGACGGGCGGGAGCACGATCTGTTCGCCGGACTGGAGTGACCGGACTCCGCCGATGTTGTTGCCCTCGGGTTGCCATCCAGCGGTGCCCGCGCTGCGGGTACCGTTCGGCGTGATCTCGGGTCGAAAAGGAGGAACCGGCGTCTCATGACCGCGCGCGGCGACGAAGCTCACCTCAGCATCGAGGACCATGGTTACCACAAGAGTCTGAAGCCGCGGCAGCTGCAGATGATCGCGATCGGCGGCGCCATCGGCACCGGCCTGTTCCTCGGCGCAGGCGGCCGGTTGGCCAGCGCCGGACCCGGATTGTTCCTGGTCTACGGCGTGTGCGGGTTCTTCGCGTTCCTGATCCTGCGCGCGCTCGGTGAACTCGTCCTGCACCGGCCCTCCTCCGGGTCGTTCGTCTCCTACGCGCGCGAGTTCTTCGGGGAGAAGGCCGCCTTCGTCGCGGGCTGGATGTACTTCCTGAACTGGTCGATGACCGGCATCGCCGACACCACCGCGATCGCGCAGTACTTCCACTACTGGTCCGGGTTCTCCGCCGTCCCCCAGTGGGTGCTCGCGCTGGTCGCGCTGGTCCTCGTGCTGAGCGTCAACCTGATCTCGGTGAAGTGGTTCGGCGAGATGGAATTCTGGGCCGCGCTGGTGAAGGTATTCGCGCTCAGCGCGTTCCTGATCGTCGGCACGATCTTCCTGCTCGGTCGCTTCACCGTGCACGGAGAAGCGACCGGCACGAGCGTGATCGCCGATCACGGCGGCCTGTTCCCGACCGGCATCATGCCGCTGGTCGTGGTGGTGTCCGGTGTCGTCTTCGCCTACGCCGCAGTCGAATTGGTCGGCACCGCGGCGGGCGAGACGGAGCACCCGGAGAAGATCATGCCGCGGGCGATCAATTCGGTGATCGCACGGATCGCCGTCTTCTACGTCGGTTCGCTGGTGCTGCTCGGGTTGTTGCTGCCGTACACGCGGTACACCGCCGACGAGAGCCCCTTCGTCACGTTCTTCACCATGCTCGGCGTCCCCGGGATCGGCAGCGTGATGAATCTCGTGGTGCTCACCGCGGCGTTCTCCAGTTTGAACGCCGGCCTGTACTCGACCGGCCGCATCCTGCGCTCGATGTCGATGAACGGCAGCGCGCCGAAATTCACCGGGGTGATGGGCGGCAACGGCGTCCCCTACGGCGGCATCCTGCTCACCAGCCTGATCGCGCTGGTCGGTATCGCGCTCAACGGCATCGTCCCGAATCGGGCGTTCGAGATCGTGCTGAACATGGCGTCGCTGGGCATCGTCGCCTCGTGGGCCACCATCGTGCTGTGCCAGCTGCAATTGTGGCGCTGGTCCACTCAGGGACGCATCGAGCGGCCCGCGTTCCGCATGTTCGGTGCGCCCTACACCGGCCTGCTCACGCTGGTGTTCCTGTTCTTCGTCGTCGTGCTCACCGGGTTCGACTATCCGGTGGGAACCTGGACCGTCGCGACCCTCGCCCTGATCGTTCCCGCGCTGATCGTCGGCTGGTTCGCCGCGCGTAAGCGGGTGCTGGCCATCGCGGCGGAGCGTGGCGGTCCGACCGGCGAGTTCCCGGTGGTCGCCGCTCTGCCTGCCGACCGGGAGAACTGATCATGCACCTCGTAGCGCCGGAATAGACTCGGCAGTATGTACAACTGGGAGCTCCAGAACGCGATCGCGGCGTTCGTCGAAAGCATGCGGCCGCACTGGCCCGAACAGCACGACATGTATATGACGGTGCTGTACGCGTTCGCTGATATGCAGAGCCACCTGTTGACCCTCCTCGGCTACCCGCCGGTGCCGTGACGACGAAGGTCGATGACCACGCGGGCGATCGGGCTCCTGTGGCAGCCGCGGATGCCCGCCGTCCCATGGGCGTCGTGGGTTCGGTGACCCTCGTGCTTCTGGTCCTGAACGCCCTGCTCACCCTGGCGCTCGAGGCGTTGTACTTGCCGACCTACCTGGGCTCCGTCGCCTTCCCGGCGTCCGCCGTGGCGGCAGGAGTGGTGAATGTCCTGCTCGTCGCGGGCGCGCGATCGGTCACCCGGCGTCCCGCCGTGCTGGGCCTTCCGGTGGCGGCCTGGGCGTTCGGCTTCCTGGTCTGCGCGAGCGCCGGTCCGGGCGGTGACATTCTGCTGGGCAGTGATTGGCGGACGGCACTGTTGCTGTTCGGCGGGCTGCTGCCGCCGCTGGGGTACCTCTACATCCAGGCGAACGCGAGCCTGTTCCGTCGTCACTGATCTCGGCCGCCGGACCGCCGAGATCGCGTTGACGGCGTACCTGCCGCAGGCGTCCGATGCCGTCGCTCGGCAACCGATCAGCGACACCGTGCGCGGGTGGGTCAGCGCGCACCCGGCAGCCCCGGCGTGACCGCTTCGATCAGACCCCACGCCTGGGCGTCGGGCAGGTCGACCACCGCATAGCGCTTCTTGCCCGCCGCGGTGGCCGCGACCACCGTGGCGACTCCCGCACGCCGCTGGAAGAAGGTCCGGCGCACCGTCCAGCCGATCACGCCGGGGGCCTCCAGACAGTCGCGGTCGCGGTCGAGCGACCCGGACCGGGTGATCAGCCAGGTCGGGCCGGCGGCCGTGCGGGGAATTACCGCGTGGCCGAGGCCGCGATAGCGGTCCTCCGCGAGTGCGAGCGCGACCGGCAGCGCGAGGCCGGGCACCAGCCACCACCACGGTGAATAGTGCTCTCCCGCAGTGGAGAAGTAGACCGATACCGCGCTGATCAAGACGACCGGCGCGAGCGCGCGGGTATGCCTTCGGCGCCGAGCGGCGGGCCCATGCGCGATAAGCGGAGCACTGCCCGGCTCCGGGACGGTGTGCGCGTCCGATGCCCCCGCGCCGGTGGGCCTCGCGTCCGGACGGAGCGGAATGCCGTTGTCGTGCACCTGCTCCGGAGCCAGGAGATGGCCGAGGGTGTGTTCGACGGCCTCGCGCGGGGCCTGCGGCATGATCTTCTGCCGCGGGTTCTCCCCGGTCATGATCGCTTCGAGTTCGGCGCCTCCGGCAAGGCGCAGCAGCAAGGGTTCGTTGACCGTCGCCCCGCGTAGCCGCGCCCGGTCGAGCGTGATCTGGCGCGTGGTGAACAGGCCGTGGCGCAGCTGCAATGTCTTGCCGTCGTCGCGCACGCGCAACCCGAAATAAGTGGCCAGATAGTGCGCGCACGCGGCAGCGCTGACCACGAGGACGATGGCGCACAGCAGCGCGGCCGCGGCGAGCGCCAGGACGAGCGCGCCGCCGTCTTCCACGTCGTGTACCGCGTCCGACCGGAACACGATCTCGCCGAGCCCGTACTGTAGCGCGAAGCCGACGATCGGCGCGATGATCGCGAAGCCGGTCAGCGACAGCGGGGCGTAGCGCACCCACGCCGGACTCCAGTGCCCGATCTCGCGCGCCCGCGTGCGCGGGGCGGCGAAGCCACCGGATTCGTTCTGCCCCGGCTCTTTCCGGTCCTCGGACTGCTCCGTTCGCGCAGCCGTATGGGCGAGCAGCGCGGCTCGTAACGGCGGCACGACCCGGCTGTCCAGGGCGTCGAGCTTGAACTGCTCACCCGAATCGGCCTGCTGGCCGGTGCCGATCGCCAGCACCGCGAGTCCGAGAGCCCGGTGCAGCACGTCGGCTTCGATGTCCACCGAGCGGATGCGTGAGCGCGGCACCGACAGCTTCTTGCGTTGCAACAGGCCGGTGCGCAACTCGACGTGCGTCGGCCCGACCCGATACGTCGTGGTGAACCAGCGGGTCAGCGCGAACCCGACGATCAGCACGATCGGAATGATGCTCCACACATGGTTTCCGCTGCTGGTGCCGAGGATCACCGAACCGATCAGCACCGGGATGAACTTCACCACCTCGGTGATCGGATGGAGCAGCAACATCCGCTTGTCCAGCCGCTGCCACGGCTGTTCGGCCTGCTCGGCGTCCACCGCCGGTTCGCCACTCATGTCGCGTCCCCGCGGTGCTGGGCGGCGATCCGGGTCAGCCGCGTCACGGTCTCCTCGGCGACCGCGAGATCGAGCGCGCTGATCTGGACCGCCCCCGCGGACGACGCGGTGGTCACGGTGACCGTCGCCAGTCCGAGCAGGCGCTCGAGCGGCCCGCGTTCGGTGTCGACGGTCTGTACGCGCGAGATCGGCGCGACCCGGCTCTCCTGGGTGAGCCAGCCGACCCGGGTGTATACCGCCTCGTCGGTGACCTCCCAGCGGTGCACGGCGTAGCGCCACCACGGGGCCACCCCGATGTTCAGTACGGCAGGCACGAGCGCGACCAGGAAGAAGCCGAGCTGCCATCCTCGATGCGCGGAGTCGAGCAGCGACCACACCAGCAGCGCCGCGAACGGAATCACCCAGGCCAGCGCGGCCTGCGCGGTCCACAGGAGCTTCGCCTTGGGACTGGGGCGCCAGGCCGGATCGGCCATGATCGTGCGCGGCTGCGACATGCTGCCAATGTTTGCACGACCAAGTGTGCGCTGTCGCCGGCGATCGTCGGCGGTGCCGAGCGGGCAGGCGGGTGGGCGCGGGGACTGCGCAATGCCCAGGGGTGCACTAATTCTTCTGTGCCGCAAGGAATTCGGACGTGGACCACATGCGTGCGGGGCGGTCGCCCTCATGCGTTGTCGCCGCAGGCGCGGCCTCGGTGTAGCCGCGACAGCGGTGATCGTTCCCGGCGCGGCGCCGACGCGGGTGCTCTCCGAGGAGTCGCGCGCGCCCGGCCTTCACTGCGAAGGCCGCGTCTGGCGGAACGACCCGAAGCCACCGTCGGAGGGTGAACGCGAGTCCTCTGCTGGGCAGTGCCCTGGAATAGCCTCGGGCACCCCGCAGTTGTCAACGCTCAACGGCGCTCCACGTTCCTGCGTGGGCGCTGTGGCGAGTGGAGCCGTAGCCCCGGGTGGCTTGTCCGCTCCGCCGCAAACAGCACTGGAGGGAGACAGTTCCGGATGTGTAGCGCATGATCGAGGGCGTGACCGACCTACCGAACCCGAGCGTCCCGTCTGCGCCGCCCAGTCCATCGGCCATGCGCCGGGCGCTGCGCAGGGCCCGCGACGGTGTCACGTTGAACGTGGACGAGGCCGCGGTGCTGTTGCACGCGACCGGCGACGACCTCGCCGACCTCTGCCGCAGCGCCGCGCGGGTGCGCGACGCGGGGCTGGCGTCGGCCGGGCGCCCGAAGACGATCAGTTATTCCCGCAACGTCTTCATCCCGCTGACCCGCCTGTGCCGGGACAAGTGCCACTACTGCACCTTCGTCACGGTGCCCGGCAAGCTGCGGGCCGAAGGCGAGGGCATGTTCCTCGAACCCGACGAGGTGCTCGACATCGCCCGCCGAGGTGCGGCGCTGGGCTGCAAGGAGGCGCTGTTCACGCTGGGTGACCGGCCCGAGGATCGCTGGCCGGAGGCCGCGCAGTGGCTGGACGAACGCGGCTACGACTCCACGCTGGACTACCTGCGCGCCGTGTCGATCATGGTGCTGGAGGAGACCGGCCTGCTGCCGCACCTGAACCCCGGTGTGATGTCCTGGGCGGAGATCGCGCGGCTCAAGCCGGTGGCGCAGTCGATGGGCATGATGCTGGAGACCACCTCCGCCCGGCTGTTCACCGAGAAGGGCAACTGCCATTACGGCAGTCCGGACAAGGATCCGGCCGTGCGGCTGCGTGCCATCACCGACGCGGGCCGGCTCTCGGTGCCCTACACCACCGGCATCCTGGTCGGCATCGGCGAGACGATGGCCGAGCGCGCCGAGTCGATCATGGCGATCCGCAAGCAGCACAAGGCTTTCGGGCATATCCAGGAAGTCATCATCCAGAATTTCCGCGCCAAGGACGACACCGCGATGCGGGACGTGCCGGACGCGGGGCTGGAGGAATTCCTCGCCACCATCGCCGTCACCCGCGTGCTGCTCGGGCCCGACGTGCCGGTGCAAGCGCCGCCGAACCTGGTGTCGCACGAGGAGTGCCGCGCGCTGATCGAGGCGGGCATCGATGACTGGGGCGGCGTCTCGCCGGTGACGCCCGACCACGTGAATCCGGAGCGGCCGTGGCCGAACTTGGACACGTTGCGAGAGATCACCGAGGCGGCGGGCTACCAGTTGGTCGAGCGGACCTCCGCGCACCCGAAGTACGTGCGCGCGGGCAATCCGTGGGTCGATCCGCGCATCGGCGCGCACGTCGCGGCGCTCACCGACCCCGCGACGGGGCTGGCGAAGCCGGACGCGATCCCGGTCGGCCTGCCCTGGCAGGAACCCGAAGAGTCGTGGGAATCGGCCGGGCGCGTCGACCTCAACACCGCCATCGACACCGAGGGCCGCAACACCGAGGCCCGCAGCGACGCGGCGCTCGGGCAGGATCTCGTCGGCGCTTTCGGCGACTGGGAAACCATTCGCGAACAGGCGCGCGACCTCGCCGTCACTACGCCGCAGCGGCTGGATGCCGACGTGCTCGCCGCGCTGCGCGCCGCCGAGCGCGATCCGGCCGGGCTCAGCGACGCCGAGTATCTCGCGCTGGCCACGGCGGACGGCGCGGACCTGGACGCGGTCGCCGCGCTGGCCGATCAGCTGCGCCGTGACACCGTCGGCGACGACGTCACCTACGTCGTGAACCGGAACATCAACTTCACCAATATCTGCTACACCGGGTGCCGGTTCTGCGCGTTCGCCCAGCGCAAGGGGGACGCGGACGCGTTCACGCTGAGCATGGACGAGGTCGCCGACCGGGCCTGGGAGGCGCATGTCGACGGCGCCACCGAGGTGTGCATGCAGGGCGGTATCGACCCCGACCTGCCGGTCACCGGGTACGCCGACCTGGTGCGGGCGGTCAAGCAGCGGGTGCCGTCGCTGCATGTGCACGCGTTCAGCCCGATGGAGATCGTGAACGGCGCCTCGCGCGGCGGTCAGAGCATCCGGGACTGGCTGGTCGCGCTGAAGGAAGCGGGCCTGGACACCATTCCCGGGACCGCCGCGGAGATCCTGGACGACGAGGTGCGCTGGGTGCTCACCAAGGGCAAACTGCCCACCTCGGCATGGATCGAGGTGATCACCACGGCCCATCAGGTGGGCATCCGGTCCAGCTCGACCATGATGTACGGCCACGTGGACAATCCGAAGCATTGGGTCGGGCATCTGCGCGTGCTGCGCGGTATCCAGGACGAGACCGGCGGTTTCACCGAATTCGTGTTGCTGCCGTTCGTGCACCAGAGCGCGCCGCTGTACCTCGCGGGCGCCGCGCGGCCGGGACCGACCAACCGGGACAACCGCGCCGCGCACGCGCTGGCCAGGATCATGCTGCACGGCCGGATCCACAACATCCAGACCAGCTGGGTCAAGCTCGGCACCACCGGCACCCGGGTGATGCTCAACAGCGGCGCCAACGATCTCGGCGGCACGTTGATGGAGGAGACCATCTCCCGGATGGCGGGCTCGCAGCACGGTTCGGCGAAGACCGTCGCCGAACTGGTGGAGATCGCCGCGGGCATCGGGCGACCGGCCCGGGAGCGGACGACCACCTACGGTGTGCCTGAACGCAAGGTCTCGGCATTGCCGCTGACGGTGGGCTAGGGAATCGGCCGCACTCGCCGAGGACTCCCGAAGCCGGAGCGGTCCTCGACGCAAGACCTGAACGCAAATCCCGTGCCACCCGACCGGTACGGCCGGAAGACCCGAATAGGCGGGACATACCACCCGAAGTTAGGGCAGGCTGACCAGTAGTAACGTGGGGTGCCGGGATAGGGTTTCGCCGGGCGGACTATCCCGCAGGCGAGGACAGACTAGGAGAGCGGCAGTGCCGTACATCATCGCTGAACCGTGCGTTGACGTGAAGGACAAGGCATGCATCGAGGAATGCCCCGTGGACTGCATCTACGAGGGTGGCCGCATGCTGTACATCCATCCCGACGAGTGCGTGGACTGTGGTGCATGTGAGCCGGTGTGCCCGGTGGAGGCGATCTTCTACGAAGACGACACCCCGGACCAGTGGAGCGGATACGTGAACGCCAACGTCGATTTCTTCGATGAGCTGGGCTCGCCCGGCGGCGCCACCAAGGTCGGCAAGGTCGACTACGACCCGCCGTTCATCAAGGAACTGCCCCCGATGGCGAGTGAGTGAGATCTGACGTGTCGCCGCGTGGCCGGGTCAGCAGCCTGCTACCCGATTTTCCCTGGGACACCATCGCTTCGGTGAAGGTGCGGGCAGCCGCTCATCCAGGCGGGATCGTCGACCTGTCCGTCGGCACTCCGGTCGACCCGGTCGACCCGCTGATCCGGGCCGCGCTGAACTCCGTCGCCGCGGTGCCCGGCTACCCGACCACGCACGGCACCCCAGAACTCCGCGCGGCCGCGGTCGACGCGCTGAAGCGGCGCTACGGGATCACCGGACTCGAGCCCGCGGCCGTGCTGCCTGCCATCGGCACCAAAGAGCTGATCGCGGGACTGCCCCGGCTGCTCGGCCTCGGCGCGGGCGACCTGGTCGTCATCCCGGAGGTCGCGTATCCCACATATGAGGTGGGCGCGCTGCTGGCGGGCGCGCAGGTGCTGCGCGCCGACGGACTGACCCGGCTCGGTCCGCAGACGCCCGCGCTGATCTACGTGAACTCGCCGTCCAACCCTACCGGCCGCGTACTCGGTGTCGAGCATCTGCGCAAGGTGGTCGCCTTCGCCCGGGAACGCGGCGCGATCGTCGCCTCCGACGAGTGCTACCTGGGACTGGCCTGGGAGGGCCGCGCTCTCTCCGTGCTCGACCCCGAGGTGTGCGACGGCGACCACACCAACCTGCTGGCCGTGCATTCGCTGTCGAAGACCTCCAACCTGGCCAGTTACCGCGCGGGGTTCGTGGCGGGCGATCCGGCGCTGGTCGCGGAGTTGCTCGAAGTGCGCAAGCACGCGGGCATGATGGTGCCGTTCCCGATCCAGGCGGCGATGACGGCCGCGCTCAGCGACGACGCGCACGAGGCGCGCCAGCGCGAGCGGTACCGCGCCCGCCGTGATGTGCTGCGAAAAGCGCTGGAGGCAGCGGGTTTCCGGATCGATCACTCCGAGGCGGGCCTGTATCTGTGGTCCACCCGCGGCGAGCCGTGCCGGACCACCTTGGACTGGCTCGCCGACCGCGGCATCCTCGCCGCGCCCGGCGACTTCTACGGCCTCGGCGCGCGCGAGCACGTGCGGATCGCGCTGACCGCGACCGACGAGCGGATCGCCGCGGCGGCCGAACGACTGGCCGCGGGCTGACGCCGAAAGCGCTTTCTCCCGCTCCGTGCGAACACAGCAACTTCGACCGCGACCGTTCTGCTCCTGGGGTCATCCCGGTGTGTCGGCGTCCACGCCCACCCGACCAGGCGAGCTAGCCTGAGGTATGGACGCTGTCACGGTTGTCCCCACACCCGCCAATGAGCCGGTGCACTCCTACGCGCCCGGAAGCGCCGAACGGGAGCTATTGATCGGCAAGCTCGCCGAGCTGGCCGCCGCGCCCGTCGACGTGCCACTGGTGATCGGCGGCAAGCACCGACCCGGCATCGGTGAACGGCACGACATCGTCGCACCGCACCGGCACCGGCAAGTGCTGGGTACCTACACCGACATCACCCAGTCGGAAGCGCACGGAGCCATCGACGCCGCGATAGCGGCCGCCCCGGGGTGGCGGGCACTGCCCTTCGAGGAGCGCGCGGCGGTGCTGTTGCGCGCCGCCGACCTGCTGGCCGGGCCGTGGCGGGAGACCCTCGCGGCGGCCACCATGCTCGGGCAGTCGAAATCGGCCCAGCAGGCCGAAATCGATGCTCCGTGTGAGCTGGTCGACTTCTGGCGTTTCAACGTCGCGTTCGCGCGGGACATCCTGGCGCAGCAGCCCGGGTCCAGCGCCGGGGTGTGGAACCGGATGGACTATCGACCGCTGGAAGGGTTCGTCTACGCCATCACGCCGTTCAACTTCACCGCGATCGCCGGGAACCTGCCGACCGCGCCCGCGCTGATGGGCAACACGGTGGTGTGGAAGCCCTCGCCGACGCAGACGTTGTCGGCGTTCCACACGATGCGGCTACTGGAAGCGGCGGGCCTGCCGCCCGGCGTGATCAACATGGTCACCGGCAACGGGGTGCAGCTTTCGGAGGTGGCGCTGACCGATCCGCGGCTGGCCGGGATCCATTTCACCGGTTCCACCAAGACTTTTCGGTATCTGTGGCAGCAGGTGGGCGCGAATGTCGATCGCTATCACGGCTATCCGCGCCTGGTGGGGGAGACAGGTGGCAAGGACTTCATCGTCGCGCACTCCTCGGCCGACCCGGACGCGCTGCGCACTGCCCTGATTCGCGGAGCGTTCGAGTATCAGGGCCAGAAGTGCTCGGCGGCCTCGCGCGCCTACATCGCGCGGTCGGTCTGGCGTGCGATGGGCGACGAGTTCCTGCACGAGACCGGCGAGCTGAGCTATGGCGACGTCGCGGATCTGTCGAATTTCGGTGGGGCGTTGATCGATCGGCGCGCCTACGACAAGAACGTGACGGCCATCCGCCGCGCCGTGGAAGCGGGCATCGCCATCCCGGTCGGCGGAACCTACGACGACAGCGAAGGCTGGTTCGTTCGGCCCACCGTGTTCCTTGCGGACAACCCGCACGACGAATCGTTCGCCACCGAGTACTTCGGACCGATCCTGTCGGTGTACGTCTACGACGACACCGAACCCGGCGCCTACAGCGCGATCCTCGCCGAAGTGGAGTCGGCGGCGCCCTACGCGCTCACCGGCGCGGTGTTCGCGCAGGACCGGTACGCGATCGAAGAGGCCGACGCCGCGCTGCGATTCGCGGCGGGCAACTTCTACGTCAACGACAAGCCCACCGGCGCGGTGGTGGGTCAGCAGCCGTTCGGCGGGGCGCGCGCCTCCGGCACCGACGACAAGGCCGGTTCGCCGTTGAACCTGCTGCGCTGGGTCGCGCCACGGACGATCAAGGAGACGTTCGTGCCTGCCGTGGATTACCGCTATCCACACATGGGCAGCTGAGGCGCGCGGTTACACCAGCGGCTTCCCCTGCCGCAGCCGCCTGCGCAGGTCGTAGTGGTAGGCGTTGAGCGGGAACATTCGTGCCGATTTCGGCAGTCGCCGGTGCACGGCCCCGATGGCCCGCAGCAGCCGGTCCAGGCGCCGCTGGTCGCGGTCGGTCCAGGTCATGCCCATCTCGTCGCGCAGGTGCTGCGGGAGCAGGCCGGTGACGATGAAACGTTGCAGCCCGGCGAAGACCACCTGCACCGGTCGCGGCATCATCTTCAGGTCGACCAGGCCGTCGAAGTAGTCCCGCAGCTCGGGCTCGATGCCGCGCTTGGTCAAGTTCTCGTCCCAATACCGCTGGAATGCCGCGCGATTCGCCGGCCACATCTCCGGCCGCATCTGCAAGGTGGTGCCCAGGCGCGCGGCGTAGTCGTAGAAGGCGTCGGCGGTGGCGGCGTCCATGGGTCCGTGCATCCGGGTGTAGAGGTCATCGATGCCCCAGTACAGGCAGGCCGCGACCCACAGTTGTAGGTTCGGGTCGAAAGCGTTGTACTTCACCGGGCTCGCTGCGGTGGAGCGCACTGATCGGTGCGATACGTTGACCGCCTCGCGGTACGCCTCGCGCTCGGCATCCGACCCGAGCAGCGCGACGGCGATATAGGTGAGTGTGGTGCGCAGCCGCTTGATCGGATGCAGCGTGACTTTGCCGCTGTCGACGGTGCTCTCCAGGACGCCGCGGCCGACCGGGCGCAAACTCAGCTGCATGATGACATTGGCCGCGCCGCCGAGAAAGGCGGCGATGCCGTCGACGTACTCTTCGACCGTCTCCGGCGTGAGGGCTCGGCTGGGGTCGGGCTCGTGCTCGGCGGTGCGCAGCGGCGCGGTCATCGTCGACCTCGTCTTTCGTGTCGGCCCGATCCGAGAAGTATCGGTCGATGAGAAGATTATGTCCAAACTGTCTCATCGACTCGCGGGTGCTGTCAATCATGCGAGATGACGGTGACGGTGTGCGATGCTGAAAATGTCATCGTTTCGATCTCGCGGATAGGGTTGAGGTATGGCCAGGCTGACCAGGCTGCTGCCGCTGGTGCGCAGCGCTGCCCCCGAGGATCGCAACCAGGCGCGAGTGCTGGACGCGGCGCTGCTGGCGTTCCTGGACTTCGGTATCAAGCGAACCAGCATGGTCGAAGTCGCGCGCCGCGGTGGATTGTCGCTGGCCACGCTCTATCGCCGCTTCGCGAGCAAAACCGATCTGATCAGGGCCGTCGGGCTGCGGCAGACGCGCGATTTCATCGAGGAGGTCGACGCCGCGCTCCAGCGCCAAGTAGACCGGAACGCGAGCGCGGAAGATCAGATCGTCGAACTGTTCGCCGCGTTCATCAACGGGCTGCGCGGAAATCAACTGATCCACCGGCTGCTGGCCACCGAACCCGAACTCGTGCTGCCCTACCTGACCACCCAGGGCGCTCCGGTCATCGAGCTCGGGCGGGATTATCTGGCCGAGTTCATCACGCGCTTGCAGCGCGAAGGCAAGTTGCCGGAATACGATCCGGAGCCGTTGGCCGAGATGATCGCCCGTACCGCGCTGTCACTGGCGCTGACGCCGCAGACCGTCATCCCGCTCGGTGACGACGCGTCGATCCGGCAGTTCGCGCGCGACCACGTGGCGGTGTCGTTCCGGGTGCGCTGACCGGCTCAGCGGTGTGGCGGGACTCCGGTGATCATCGCGCCGAGCGCGGCCATGACATCCGCGGTCTGCTCGGCCGAGGTGCCCCGGGTGTGCGCGGTCACCGCGAAACCGGGGCCGTAGGAGGCCGAGGCGACCTCCGGCTCGCCGAAATCCGACCAGCCCCATTTGGTGCCGAGCACGAATGGCCACCGTGCGGTGCCCCAGTCCTGTTCGGTGCCGTCTTGGGCCGTCGATCCCGCCGCCGCCATCCATTCGAAGATCGGTGATCCGGGATCGGTGCGCAGTTTCGTGGCGAGAAAGTCGGATACGTCGGCGGCGCTGGTCGCGCCCGCGCCCCAATTGGGTCCGGGCGCCGTCTCGGAGAGCCCGTATTCGGCGGCGATGGCGGCGACGGCCTGGGGATACTTGGCCTCCATCACGCTCGCCGCCCCGTCATCGGAATAGCGGATCATTTGCTCGCCTAGAAATCGGTCCTCGGCCGAGCCGTCGCCACGGCGCAGGGCGTAATCGGCGAGGAAGAGTTTCGACAGCGACAGGCTCGAGCGCGACTCGTGTTCGTTCGCCGTGCCCCAGCCGATGCCCACCGAGGTGCGCACGGAGATGGCGGTGCGCGGCGGTACCGCGGCCACCTCGGTCTCCGCGGTCTCGTCGGCGCAGGCCACCGGCGCGGACAGTGCCAGGAACGCGCCCGCGACGAGCGCGGTCGCGGTCGATCGGTAGCCCATCTTCTCCTCCTGGCTCGCGGCATCGGACCGCCGATCGGGACAACCTGATCGGGTGTACGGAAAGCGATTGCCCAGTAGTAGCTCGACGAAACGGATTCCGTCGTCAGACCAGGCGCAGGCCGAGCCGGCGCCGGACGCGCATATCGAGGAGATAGGTGTTCAGGGGAAACAGGCGGATCGGTCGCGGGAGCCGGGATTGCGTGGCCCCGACCGCGCGCAAGATGTGGGCGAGTGCGCGCTCGTCGCGGTCGGTCCAGGTCATGCCCATCTCGGCGCGCAGATGCTCGGGCAGCAGGCCGGTCACGAAGAAGCGATGCAGACGCCCGAACGCCAGCTGCGCGGGCCGGGGCAGCATGCGTAGGTCGACGAGGTCGTCGAAATAGGCACGGACGACCGGGTCGATGCTGGTCTTCGCGAGATTCGTGGCCCAGTACTCCGCGAAGGCGCGCCGGTCGGCAGGCCACATCGATTCGGGCATCTGAAGAGTGGTGCCGAGCCGGGCGGCCAGATGGTAGAACGCGTCGGCCGTCGCCTCGTCCATCGGGCCGTGCATGCGCTCGTACAGATCCTGCGCTCCCCAATGCAGGCAGGCCGCGACCCACAGTTGCAGCGCGGGGTCGAAAGCGTTGTAGCGCACCGGGCTCGACGCGGTCGAGTGGACCGGGCGGTGTGAGACGTCGACCGCCTCGCGATAGGCGGTGCGTTCCTCGTCGGTGCCGAGCATCGCCACCGAGAGGTAGGTCAGGGTGGTGCGCAGTCGTTTGACCGGATGCAACATCACGTTGCCGCTGTGCACGGTGCTCTCCAGTACGCCGTAGCCGACCGGCGGAGTGCTCAGCTGCATGATGACGTTCGCGACGCCGCCGAACAAGCCGGCTACGCCGTCGATGTATCGCCCGATGTCGAAGGAGTCCGGCGATTCGGGGGAACGCGTCGCGGGAAGTGGCCTGGTCATCGTCGACCTCGCAATGCTGAGAAAGCTATGCAACAACGTTCTCACCACGTCAGCGCGAGTGTCAACCGTCACATCCGGCTCCGGTCGCCCCGGGACGCGGTGGACCGGGCGAAGTAGCGTGGTCGGATGTCGTTCGGTCCGCCGCTGCTGCTCAGTTCGCTGAACCCGCTCGCCGTCGCAGGCGGAGCGGATATCCCCGACGCCGTCACCATCGACGGGACCACCCTGTCTCGCAGTGACCTGCTGGGCGCGGCCACTTCGGTGGCCGAACGCGTCGCGCGCGCCGAGCGGGTGGCGGTGCTGGCAGCCCCGACCGTGGAGACCGTGCTCGCGGTGGTCGGCTGCCTCATCGCGGGTGTCACCGTGGTGCCCGTTCCACCGGACTCCGGAACCGCGGAGCGCGCGCACATCCTGGCCGATTCGGGCGCTCAGGCGTGGCTGGGGAAAGCACCGGAGGACGCGGAACTGCCCGTGGTGCCGGTGCGACGGCACGCCAGGTCATGGCACACCTATCCCGAACCCGATTCGGCCGCTACGGCATTCGTGCTGTACACCTCGGGAACCACCGGTTTGCCCAAAGGCGTGATGCTCAGCAGGGGCGCGATCGCGGCCGGTCTGGACGCCCTCGTCGAGGCATGGGCCTGGACCGCGAGCGACACTCTGGTGCACGGGCTTCCGCTGTTCCACGTGCATGGGCTGATTCTCGGCCTGCTCGGCCCGCTGCGTGTGGGCAGTCCGCTGATCCACACCGGCAAACCGACGCCGCAGGCGTACGCGGCGGCCGAAGGTTCGCTGTACTTCGGCGTGCCGACCGTGTGGTCGCGGGTGGTCGAGGACCCAGACTCGGCGAAGCGATTGTCCGGCGCGCGGCTGCTGGTCTCCGGTAGTGCGCCACTGCCCGTGCCGGTGTTCGAGCGACTGCGCGAGCTGACCGGGCACGCGCCGGTCGAGCGCTACGGCATGAGCGAGACCATGATCACGCTGTCCACCCGGGCCGACGGCGAGCGCAGGCCGGGCTGGGTCGGCACGCCGGTGCGCGGCGTGCGCACCCGGCTGCGGGACGAGTCCGGCTCCTCCGTCCCGCACGACGGCGAGAGCGTCGGCGGCCTCCAGGTCTGCGGGCCCATGCTCTTCGACGGTTATCTGAACCGACCGGAGGCGACCGCGCAGAGTTGGACCGAGGACGGCTGGTTCCGGACCGGCGACGTCGCCGCGATCGACGCGGAGGGCTTCCACCGCATCGTCGGCCGGGAATCGGTGGACCTCATCAAATCCGGTGGCTACCGGGTCGGCGCGGGGGAGGTCGAGACGGTGCTGCTCGGTCATCCGGCGGTCGCGGAGGCCGCGGTGGTCGGCCTGCCCGACGACGACCTCGGTCAGCGCATCACCGCCTTCGTCGTGTTGCGCGATGCCGCGACCGAACGCGAACTGATCGATTATGTCGCCGGGGAACTCTCGGTGCACAAGCGTCCGCGCGAGATCCGGGTGGTCGACGCGCTGCCGCGCAACGCGATGGGCAAGGTGCAGAAGAACAAGCTGGGTTGACCTCGAGTTCGGTAGAGGTTCTACGGTCGGCCCATGACTTCGACCCTGACCCCCGAACAGATCGACTACCTGCACGCCCAGCGCCTGGGCCGGCTGGCCACCGTCCGGCCCGACGGCACCCCGCAGAACAACCCCGTCGGCTTCCGCTACAACGCCGACCTGGGCACCATCGACATCGCGGGCTGGAACATGGGCGCCTCGTGGAAATTCCGCAACCTCGCCACCAACGACCACGTCGCATTCGTCGTCGACGACGTCGCGTCGGTCCAGCCATGGCGCGTCCGCTGCCTCGAAATCCGCGGCACCGCCGAAGCGCTCACCGACGTCGACCCGTACATCTCCGGCGTCTCCCGCGAAATGATCCGCATCCATCCGCGACGCGTCATCGCATTCGGGCTCTCCGGTGCGTCTCCCGACCTCGCCTGATCGGGCCGAGGCTGCACGAGTGGACATGGTTGCGGCAGAGCGCGAGAAGAGCTCTCGACCCTGTCCACTCGTGAAGTTCTAGTCGTTGGCGTGGAGATCGGCGTTGAGTTCTATGCCGGTGCCCTTGCGGGGGACCACCTCGACGGCGCCGGTGGTGGAATTGCGGCGGAACAGGAGGTTGTCGTGGCCGGCCAGGTCGGCCGCCTTGACGAGGGTGCCGTCGGGGGTGGTGACCTTGGTGCCGGCGGTCAGGTAGAGGCCCGCCTCGACCACGCAGTCGTTGCCGAGCGGGATACCGAGGCCGGAGTTCGCGCCGAGCAGCGAGCGCTCGCCGATGGAGATGACCTTGGTGCCGCCGCCGGAGAGGGTGCCCATGGTGGAGGCGCCGCCGCCGATGTCGGAGCCGTCGCCGACCACGACGCCCGCGGAGATGCGGCCCTCGATCATCGAGGCGCCGAGGGTGCCCGCGTTGAAGTTCACGAAGCCTTCGTGCATGACGGTGGTGCCGGAGGCCAGGTGCGCGCCGAGACGGACGCGGTCGGCGTCGCCGATGCGGACGCCGGAGGGCAGCACGTAGTCGACCATGCGCGGGAACTTGTCCACGCTGTACACGGTGACCGGGCCGCGGGCGCGCAGCTTGGCGCGGGTGGCCTCGAAGCCCTCCACCGCGGCGGGGCCGTGGTTGGTCCACACCACGTTGGTCAGCAGGCCGAACTGGCCGTCCAGACTCACCTCGTGCGGCTTGACCAGGCGGTGCGAGAGCAGGTGCAAGCGCAGGTAGACGTCGTGCGCGTCGACCGGGGCGGCGGACAGGTCGGCGATCGTGGTGCGCACCGCGATCACGTCGACCCCGCGCGCGTCGTCGAAGCCCAGCAGCGCCGCGTACTCGGCGGGCGCCTCGTCCAGCCGCTTGGTGCCGGTCTCGGCGAACTCGCCCAGCTGCGGGTTCGGGTACCACGTGTCCAGTACGGTCCCGTCCGCGGTCACATTGGCGATACCGACTGCTGCTGCTCCCTGGATGCTCACGGCCTAGAGGTTACCGACCCGCGCCGGACAACGGTGCGGCTGCTCCGGCGACCGCCGTCACCAGGCTTGCTGCGCGAACACCACCGCCCCGATCCACGACGGCGACTTCTGGACCGATCCGGCGGCACATGCGCGACCTCGGGGAGAAACACGCCTCCAGTCGGTGGACGGACGGCCGAATACCGGGGCGGCACCCGAAGCTGCGCACGGTCGAGGGGTTCCCGAAGACCACCGCGTCCACCGAGTGGTCCGCGCAGGTCTGTACCGATCCACGCGCCTTCCCTCAGCGGAGCAACATTCCGTGACCGGTCCAGATGACAACCGCGATCGAAGGGAAGTGGCGTGTGGACCGTGGCGGGTGAGCGGGTCGTAGGGTGAAGCGCGTGACCATCGACCTGCATGCCGACCCGATCGCACTGACCGCCGCACTCGTCGACATCCCGAGCGTCTCGCGCGACGAGGCGGCCATCGCCGACGTGGTGGCGCGGGCGTTGCGTGAGCAGACGACGGGGTTCGAGATCCTGCGGCACGGAAACGTTGTGCTGGCGCGCACCCAGCGTGGGCTGCCCACCCGGGTGATCCTGGCCGGGCACCTGGACACCGTGCCGATCGCCGACAACGTGCCCGGCCGGTTCGAGGTGAGCCCGGTGGGTGAGCGGGTCCTCTACGGCTGCGGCTCGGTGGACATGAAGTCGGGCGACGCGGTCTTTCTGCACCTCGCCGCGACCGTCGCCGACCTGGTGCACGACCTGACCCTGATCTTCTACGACGGGGAGGAGATCGCCGCCGAGTTCAACGGGCTCGGGCACATCGAGCGCGATCTGCCCGACTGGCTCACCGGCGACCTCGCAGTCCTCGGCGAACCGTCGGGCGGCTGGATCGAGGCCGGTTGCCAGGGCGCGCTGCGCGCTCGGCTGCGCACCTCCGGCGTGCGTGCGCACGCGGCGCGGGCGTGGCTGGGCGACAACGCGATTCACCGGCTGGCCCCGATACTCGGGCGGCTGGCCGACTATCGCGCGCGGGAAGTGGACATCGACGGCTGCGTCTATCGCGAGGGCCTGTCCGCCGTCCAGGTCGAGGCCGGGGTAGCGGGCAATGTCGTGCCGGACGCCGCCGAGCTGGAGGTCAACTTCCGTTTCGCTCCCGACCGCACGATCGACCAAGCCGTCGAGCATGTGCGCGAGGTCTTCGCCGGACTCGAGCTGTCCTTCGAGGTGATCGACGCGGCGCCGGGCGCGCTGCCCGGCCTGACGGCGCCGGCTGCCAAGGACCTGATCGACTCGGTGCAGCGCCACGGTGGCGGCGGTGTGCGCGCGAAGTACGGCTGGACCGACGTCTCGCGTTTCGCGGCCCGCGGCATCCCCGCCGTCAACTTCGGTCCGGGCGACCCCAACCTCGCGCACAAGCGCGACGAGCACGTTCCGGTCGACCAGATCACCGCCGTCACCGCCATGTTGCGCAGCTACCTGAGCAGCGCACCGGACTGAACGCTGCGCGCGGATCAGGGTGCTCTCGCCGCATTCGGCGCGGCGCGGTAGTCCTCCGAATCGGGTTTTCGGACCTGTCGTGTCGTTGCTCCTAGAGATCTACGGTGGAGATATGACCGCCTTGGAGTATCGGCATCTGCTGGTCGCGCGGAAGGGCGACACGGTGCGCATCACCATGAATCGGCCGGAGCGGCGCAATGCGCTGTCGGGTGAGCATCTGGCCGAACTGCTCGCCTCGTTCCGGGCCGCCGGGGCGACCGACGCCGCAGGGATAGTGCTCGCGGCGCGCGGCCCGGTGTTCTGCGCGGGCCACGATTTCGCCGACGTCGCCGCGCGCGACTTGCTCGGCGTGCGGGAACTGCTCACGCTTTGCACTGAGCTCATGTCGACCATCCAGTCGGTGCCGCAGGTGGTGATCGCCCGGGTGCACGGTCTGGCCACGGCCGCAGGCTGCCAGCTGGTGGCCTCCTGCGATCTGGCCGTCGCCGCCGAATCCGCCGGGTTCGCGCTCCCCGGTGGCAAGGGTGGCTGGTTCTGCCACACCCCCGCGGTGCCGGTGGCCCGCGCCGTCGGACGTAAACGCCTGATGGAAATGGCCCTCACGGGCGACCCGATCGATGCCCGCACCGCCGAACAGTGGGGCCTGATCAACCGAGCGGTGCCGGACGCCGAGCTGGACACTGCCGTGGGCGCGTTGCTCGCCCGCGCTACCCGTGGCAGCCGGGCCAGCAAGGCGCTCGGCAAACGCACTCTCTACAGCCAACTCGACCGTCCCGAAGCAGACGCCTACGCCCTCGCCCTGGAAGTCATGGCCGCCGCCGCTCAACTTCCCGGCGCCCGCGAGGGAATGGCGGCCTTCCTGGCGAAGCGCCCGCCCGCCTGGCCCGATTAGCGCGGCCGAGCCCTTTCCCCGGGGTCGAAATCGCGAGCGCCGCCGTCATCACGTACCCACCGAGACCGGACGGAGAGTAACTCGGAACGCCGGACGACTTCTCCCGTCCAGCCCCTGGGTCCGCCTTGCCGGGCGGTAGCGTGGAACGCATGTCCACCGACGCCGCGGACCGTGAGGTCGCCCCCAAACCCAAGTCGACACCGAAATTCCGCGGCCCGATCATGTTTCGCCGCGAGCGGGCAGACGGCGTGGGCACCGCCGACCGGCACCTGTTGGACAGGCGTGGCGACACGGACTGGGTACACACCGATCCATGGCGCGTGCTGCGCATCCAAGCCGAGTTCGTCGAGGGCTTCGGCGCGCTCGCCGAGGTGCCGCGGGCGGTGACCGTCTTCGGTTCCGCGCGCACGTCCGTCGACCACCCGGAATACCAGGCCGGGCGGGCCATCGGCGCCGCGCTGGCGCGGGCCGGTTTCGCGGTGATCACCGGCGGCGGCCCCGGCGCGATGGAGGCGGCGAACCAGGGCGCCTGCGAGGCGGGCGGCTACTCGATCGGCCTCGGCATCGAGCTGCCGTTCGAGCAGAGCCTCAACGACTGGGTCGACCTGGGCATCAATTTCCGGTACTTCTTCGTCCGCAAGACGATGTTCGTGAAGTACTCGCAGGCGTTCATCTGCCTGCCCGGCGGGTTCGGCACGCTCGACGAGTTGTTCGAGGCGCTGACGCTGGTGCAGACGCACAAGATCACCCGGTTTCCCATCATCCTGTTCGGCACCAGGTACTGGGCGGGGCTGGTCGATTGGCTGCGCGATTCGCTCGGCGGTTCGGGCAAGATCTCCCCCGGCGACCTCGGTCTGCTGCACGTGACCGACAGCGTCGAGGAGGTCGTGCACATCATCCAGGCCGCCGCGGAGGCGGGTGGCGCCGAGGACGCGATCGGGACGGAGGATCAGTGGTGAGCGATCGGCCTTTCGCCGTCTGTGTCTACTGCTCGGCGAGCACCACCGACCAGGACCACCTCTCGCTGGCCGCCCGGGTCGGCACCGAGATCGCCCGGCGCGGTTGGCAACTGGTGTCCGGCGGCGGGCACGTCTCCATGATGGGCGCGGTCGCCACCGCGGCGCGCGCGGGCGGCGCGAACACCATCGGCGTGATCCCGAAACACCTGGTGCACCGGGAGGTCGCCGACGTCGACGCCGACGAGCTGGTGGTCACCGACACCATGCGCCAGCGCAAGCAGGTGATGGAGGACCGCGCCGACGCCTTCCTCACCCTGCCCGGTGGCATCGGCACGCTGGAGGAGTTCTTCGAGGCCTGGACCGGCGGGTATCTGGGACAGCACGAGAAGCCCATTGTTGTGGTGGATCCCAATGGCTTCTTCCGCGGGTTGTTTTCCTGGCTGGACGAGTTGTACGAGCGGAAGTTCGTGCCCCAGACGGCATTGGACCGGATTACCGTGGTGACCGATCTCCCGTCCGCGTTCGCGGCACTGGAGGCAGCGCGCATCCAGTGAGGAGAGCTGAAGACGTGAGCACCGACGCCCGCTCGACAGTGAGTTTGTTCGACCTCGCCCGCAATCTCCCCGGGATGGCCCTGGACGCGCCGGGCATGCTCCGCAACGCGCTGAGCATGCTGGTGACGGCGGATTCCAAGTCCTCGGTGGGGCTGTATTTCCAGCGCAACGCCCACCGGCATCCGGATCGGTTGTTCCTGCGGTTCGAGGGGGCGACCTTCACCTACGGTCAGGCCAACGCACAGGTGAACCGGTATGCGAGCGTGCTCGCGGCCCGGGGGGTGCGGCGCGGCGACGTGGTCGGCGTGCTGATGACCAACCGGCCGGAGACACTGTTCGTCGTGCTGGCCACGGTCAAGCTCGGGGCCACCGTGGGGCTGCTCAACCACCATCAGCGCGACAACGTGCTGGCGCACAGCTTCGGCCTGCTCGACAGCGTGCTGAACGTGGTGGGCGCGGAATGCGCCGACGCGATCGACTCGCTGCCCGAGCCGCCCACCCGCGTCCTCGCGGCCGACGACCTCCACGAGGCGGCCCGCGACGCCGACGACGCCGATCCACCGAGCTGCGCGGAGGTCACCGCGCGCGAGCGGGCGTTCCTCATCTTCACCTCCGGCACCACCGGACTGCCGAAGGCCAGCGTGATGACCCATCTGCGCTGGACCAAGAGCATGGCAGGCCTGGGCGGTCTGGGAATCCGCCTGCGCGGCAACGACACCCTGTACTGCTGCCTGCCCCTGTACCACAACAACGCGCTCACCGTCGCGTTGTCCGCGGTGCTGGCCTCCGGCGGCACACTCGCGCTCGGCCGTGGTTTCTCCGCGTCCCGATTCTGGGACGAGGTCATCCGTGAGCAGGCCACGGCATTCATCTACATCGGCGAGCTGTGCCGCTACCTGGTCAACCAGCCCGCCAAGCCGACCGATCGGCAGCACCTGGTCCGGCTCGCCGTCGGCAACGGGCTGCGCCCGGAACTGTGGGACGAGTTCAAATCGCGGTTCGGCATCGAGCGGATCGTGGAGTTCTACGGCGCGAGCGAGGCGAACATCGCGTTCGTCAACGCCTTCGGCGTGGATCGCACGGCAGGCTTCGGGCCGCTGCCGTATGCCGTCGTGGAGTACGACGAGGAAACCGGAAAAGCGAAGCGGGACAACAAGGGCCGTTTGCGCCGGGTCGGCGTCGGCGCGGTCGGGCTGCTGCTGGCCAAGGTGACCGACCGCTCGCCGTTCGACGGTTACACCGACAAGGACGCCACCGAGGCCAAGTTGGTGCGCGACGGCTTCCAGTCCGGGGACGTCTGGTTCGACACCGGCGATCTGGTCCGGGAGCAGGGCTGGCATCACATCGCGTTCGTCGACCGGCTCGGTGACACGTTCCGCTGGAAGGGCGAGAACGTGGCGACCACCGAGGTGGAGGGCGCGCTGAGCAAGGCGGAGCCGATCGCGCAAGCGGTGGTCTACGGCGTGGACATCCCCGGGACGGACGGCAAGGCGGGCATGGCCGCGGTGACGCTGCGTTCCGGCGCGGAATTCGACGGGGCGGCGGTGGCGAAGCTGGTCTACCAGCAGTTGCCGGGGTATGCCGTGCCGCTGTTCATTCGGATCGTCCACGAACTGGAGCAGACCTCCACGTTCAAAAGCCGCAAGGTCGAACTGCGCAAGCAGGGATACACCCCGGATCCCGACAGCACGCTGTACGTCCTCGCGGGCCGCGCCGAGGGCTACGTCCCCGCCTACGACGACTATGCCGCCGAGGTAGCGGCGGGACGTGCGCCCAAGAGCTGACGGGCAAGATCAGCACGGCCTGAAGACCCGGAGTGACGGACTGGCTACAGTCGTTGACATGTTCAGCTCGACCGCGGCGCCGCTTCCCACGCTGTGCGGCAGGCCGGTGGCGACGGATCGAGCGCTGGTGATGGCGATCGTGAATCGCACGCCGGACTCGTTCTACGACCGCGGCGCCACGTTCACCGACGCGGCGGCGATCCAGGCCGTGGCGCGCGCGGTGGACGAGGGCGCCGACCTCGTCGACATCGGCGGGGTGAAGGCGGGTCCGGGCGATTCGGTGGACGCGGCCGAGGAGACGCGCCGAGTGGTGCCGTTCGTCGCGGCCATTCGCGCGAAGTACCCGCAGCTACTGATCAGCGTCGACACCTGGCGTGCCGAGGTGGCGCTGGCGGCGGTCGGCGAGGGGGCGGATCTG
The DNA here is from genome assembly GCF_001612765.1 of Nocardia arthritidis NBRC 100137. Lineage (GTDB taxonomy): Bacteria > Actinomycetota > Actinomycetes > Mycobacteriales > Mycobacteriaceae > Nocardia > Nocardia arthritidis. The sequence continues at coordinate 17,660 of NZ_BDBB01000019.1, read as the reverse complement.
ATCAACGACACCTGGGCGGGCGCCGATCCCGATCTCGTTCCGGTGGCCGCCGCGCACGGCGCCGGTGTGGTGTGCAGTCACACCGGCGGCGCGGTGCCGCGCACCCGGCCGCACCGGGTCCGCTACGCCGACGTGGTGGGTGAGGTCACCGAAACCGTGGTGCGCGCCGCGGAGAACGCGCTCGCGGCCGGGGTACGCCGGGATTCGATTCTGATCGATCCGACGCACGATTTCGGCAAGAACACCTATCACGGGCTCGAACTGTTGCGCCGAGTCGACGTTCTTGTAAAAACCGGATGGCCAGTCTTGATGGCGCTGAGCAACAAGGATTTCATCGGGGAGACTTTAGGTGTCGGTCTTTCCGAACGGCTGGAGGGCACATTGGCGGCAACAGCATGGTCGGCGGCGGCCGGCGCCCGAGTCTTCCGTGTTCACGAAGTCGCCGCGACCCGGCGAGTCGTGGACATGATCGCCGCGATCCAGGGCATCCGGCCCCCCGCACGAACCTTGCGAGGTCTGGCATGACATTTCAACACCGTGAGCCCGCCTGGGCGACGACCAATACCTGGGACACCCCGAACTGGCGAGTGGACGAGCTCGTCCGCGCCAAAGCCGGGCGCACCGTGTCGGTGGTGCTGCCCGCACTGAACGAAGAACGGACCGTGGCCGGCGTGGTGGCCAGCATCCGGCCGCTGCTCGGCACGCTGGTCGACGAGCTGATCGTGCTGGACTCCGGGTCGACCGACGCCACCGCGGAGCGCGCCCGTGCGGCGGGCGCCGAGGTGATCAGCCGTGAACAGGCGGTGCCGGAACTCGAGCCGGTCCCGGGCAAGGGGGAGGTGCTGTGGCGCTCCCTGGCGGTGACCAGCGGTGATCTGATCGCCTTCGTCGACTCCGACCTGATCGACCCGGATCCCGCCTTCGTCCCGAAGTTGCTCGGTCCGTTGCTCACGGTCGGCGACATGCATCTGGCCAAGGCTTACTACCGCAGGCCGCTGCGGCAAGGCGGCGCGGTGGACGCGGCCGGCGGTGGCCGTGTCACCGAACTGGTCGCCCGGCCCCTGCTGGCCGCGTTGCGCCCGGAACTCTCGCAGGTGTTGCAGCCGCTGGGCGGTGAATACGCGGGCACCCGCGAGCTGCTCACCTCGGTGCCGTTCGCGCCGGGCTACGGCGTCGAGATCGGGTTGCTGCTGGATACCTACGACCGGCTCGGCATGTCCGCGATCGGTCAGGTCAATTTGGGCGTGCGCACGCACCGCAACCGGCCGCTGGCCGACCTGGGGGTGATGAGCCGTCAGATTCTCGGCACCGTGCTGGGGCGCAGCGGCATCCAGGACTCCGGTGCGGCGCTGACCCAGTTCCCGCTGATCGGCGACGAGTTCACGGCGCACCGCACCGAGGTGTCCCTGATGGACCGCCCGCCGATGAACACCCTGCGGCCCGCGTGGGCGGCGGCCTGAACCGCTCCACCGTCGCGGCGCCGGGAGGCGGTCAGGCCCCTTCGGCGTGTGGGTCCCGCATGTATCCCGCCTCGATCAGGGTGCGGAAGGCCGCGAGCTTGTAAACGCACTCGGCCGGTTCACAGATCCGGTGGCGTTGCATGAGTTCGTGTGCCTCCGCCACGGTCAACGGCTCGACGGGCATCTTCTGCGGCCTGCCGATCGGGCAGGTCGGTAGCGGACGCGCGGGCAGCTGCTCCGCGATCACGTGCTGGGCGACGCCGACCCGGCGTCGCCGGGTCGCCGGTCCGTACATCAATCCGATGGTGGCGACCAGGCCGGCGGCGCCGGCGAGCGAGCAGAGGACGGCGATCTGGGTGGCGGTCACGGCGCTTTCTCCTCTCGGTGGGGCGGGCCGGGCAGAGCGTGGCGGGGCCGAAGCGCGAACGCACCGTCACCTGTTGATAGTTAACTTTCAGCGAATTCAGTGTGAGCCGATGTGGCGCGCCGTGCAAGAGTGAAATGGGACGCGCAACCGAGGTAATGTGCCGATTTATGGCCGGGTATGCCCGCTGACCAGTTGTCCAATCGCCCTGTAGGCAACTTTGAGCAATCAGCGGTGGATGGGCCCGTCGATGCGGTCCAGCGGCAGAGCGGAAGCCCCGCCGCGTTCGGCCAGGATCTGGGCGGCGATCGAGATGGCCGTCTCGTCCGGTGTTCGCGCGCCGAGGTCGAGCCCGACCGGACTGCGCAGCCGGCCGAGCTGGTCGTCGGCGACGCCGGCGGCCCGCAGGCGCTCGACGCGCTCGGCATGCGTGCGGCGGGATCCGAGGGCGCCGACGAACCCGATGTGCGGACACGACAGCGCCGTCACCAGCATCGGCACATCGAATTTTGCGTCGTGGGTGAGTACGCAGACCACGGTGCGCTGGTCGATCCGCCCCGCCTCCTGTTCCTCGCCCAGATAGCGGTGCGGCCAATCCACGACGACCTCGTGGGCAGCGGGAAACCGGGCGGTGGTGGCGAAGGTCTCGCGGGCGTCCACCACTGTCACCCGATAGCCCAGTTGACGGCCGGTGCGGCTGAGCGCGCGCACGAAGTCGTTGGCGCCCGCCAGGATCATCCGCGCCGGGGCCGCGAAGACCTGGACGAACGTCCGAGGTCGTGGTGCGCCGAGTGCCGCGCACTCGTCGGCGCCCACCACCCCGCAGCGGCCCGCGGCCAGCAGCGCCCGCGCGTCACGGTCGAGGCCGTGCCACGGTTCGGTAGCGGCGATCGTCAGCAGCTTCCATTCCGGTACGGCGTCCATGGTGGTCGCCACGGCGACGGGGGAGCCGTCCTCGATCCGCTGCCGTAGCGCGGTGAGCAGCGGGAGTCGTTCGGGTGAGACGCGCTCGACGAACACCTCGATCTCTCCGCCGCAGCTCAGGCCCACCGACGGTCCGTCGGAGTCGGCATAGCCGAACCGGTCGGTCACCGCATGGCCGCTGCTCAGGACCTCCTGCGCCGACGCGACGACGGCCGCCTCGACGCAGCCACCGGACAGCGAGCCGTGTACGTCGCCGGAGCCGGTGACGATCATCGCCGCTCCGAGTTCGCGAGGCCCGGCGCCGGTCGTGTCCACCACGCGGGCCAGCGCGACCGGCCCGAGGGGCAGCAGGGTGAGCAGTTGCCCGAGTATCGCGCGCACCGGAATCCGGTCCTTTCGGCGAGCGGGTCCAGCGCATCGGGCCCGTGACAGTCGGCGAATATCCGCCGTACTGTAAGCCTAGTTACCGAAGAACTATCCGTCGCGGCGGCGACGATGCGGTAACAGCACCTGGTCCGCGCGTGCTTCGGGTCGGTCCTCTTCCTGATCCGCGGCCCCGTTTCGGGCATCGTCGCCGGTGCGGGGCCGCTCTCGTTCCGCGCGCTCGGCGTCGGGCCGATCGGCTCGCGGGTCCGCGCCCACCGGGCCGTCCGCTTCGGGCGCGGTGGCCGACTCGTTCGCCAGCCGGGCCTGAAGGTCGGCGACGGTCACGTGAGCCTTCGCCCCCGCGGGCCGCAGCAGGACACTGAGGACCAGGCCGAGCAGGCCCACCGCCAGGACGGCGCCGCCGATCAGCAGTAACGGATTCACGATTCCTCCTTGCCGGACACCTCAGGCGTCCGTTTCGCGGAGCTGTAGCTGGGACGGGACGGCGCCGGTCTCGAAGTACGCCGTGAAGATCTCGGCCGCCTGCTCGGCGGTGAACAACTCGTCCGGATAGACCCGCGGCGTGGGCACGCAGGCCGGCACCGGCACGTCCACCCGGGGCGGTCCGAGCCGTTGACCGGGCAAGCCCACGGTGAAGCGGTGCGGCTCACCCTCGACGGTGGTGCGCACCTCGAGGGTGAGCGCGTCCGCCGAGCCGATGCATTGCAGGTACTCCCGCCCGGGAGCGGAACTGATCGCCGGGTCGATGTCCGCGGGCCGCATCGGCTCGGCGAGCCGGGTCATGTTCACCGAGTAGCGGTGGAAGCCGTCCAGCCTGTCCAGCGGGCGAAGAAAGCTGTCGATGGGCTCATCCGGGCGGAGGAAGACTCGCAACCGCTCGCTGTAGGTCACCCGGTGGGTGGTCACCGCCGGATCGCCGATCCGGGCGGGGGCCGCGCTGCCGTGCCGCGGGCGCCGCAGCACGGAGAGGAGGGTCACGGAACTCGCAGACATCGGCTTTCGATCACGCATCAGAGTTCACCTATCACATGCGGTTATCGTCCAGCTATTCAATCATCCCTGTATGAACTCGCTCGGACGAGGGCTGGTGACCTGGGCCACACGAAAGAATCGCGGCCCGCGTGGACTCTTCTGAGCCTTCGAAACCAGGTGATCGGCGGAATGGGTCGCGGAAAGTTGGAGCGCCCGCTCGACCTCTACCGTCCGGATTTCCGGTCGGGGATTAGCTTGCTCATGGTGTCCACATATTTGCTGAATATCATTGCGCGCGTGGGGCCGACGCGGGGATCACGCCCGTCGGTAGGGGCGGGTCCGACGCCGTTCTCCGGCAACGGAGGTCGAGCGAGGTATGCGAGTCAGCGGCGAACACCCGTTGCGGGCGATCTGTTTTCGGGGTCGTGGCGGTAGACCGGCGTGAGCAGGTCGGCCTCCAGTGGTTCGCCCGTGGCACGGTCGAAGCGACAGGCGATCAGCACCGAGAACAGGTGATTGCTCGCTCGTTCGTGCAGTGTGGCCAGCCGGGTGGCGAGCAACCGGATCGCGCCGAGCGAGCCGGGCGGGTGCATGCCGTCGATCATCAATACACTGCCCCGCCCGTCGGGCCTGGGGAGTCTGCCGAGGTAGGCGATGTCGTGCGGTTCCGGTCCGCCCGGCCGGTACACCCGCCGGGCCGCCCGGTCCTCGATTCCCCGGCGCGCGTCACCCACTCTCGCCACCGCGCGGCGCAAGCGGGGATCGGCGGCCACCAACTGGCGCAAACTCGGCGACAGTTCCGGACCGCCCAGCACGATCAGGCCGTCACGCCGCAGGTCGATCGGGCGGCCGGGTAGGAAATGCTCGACCGCTACGCTGAAGCCGAGTTCGCGCAGGAGCTCGGCCAATCGCTGCGATGCGGCGGGATCGGGAGCACCGATCACCCGCCCGGCGCGCACCTCGGGGACGAGCACGGTGAGCGAACCGTGCCCGAAGAACAGTCCTTCCGGCGCGGGCCCCTGTGTACTCACCTGGTGGATGCGGGCCCGGGAAAGACCCGCTGCCGCACCGATTCTGGCGAACGTCCAACCTTCGGCATGAAGCTCCCGGATCACGGCACGCCGAATCCTGGTCAGTTCGTTGATGGTCTGCTGGGCTGCCGCCACCCCGTCGGTGGCCGCTTTCAGTCGCTCGACCTTGTCCTCGATCGCGAACACGCGCGCCACGTCATCGGCCGCCATGTGCGAAGTCTAGACAGCTGAACAGCTCAATGCGTCTAGTCTGCTTGACGAATCAGGTGGCGTCGGTGTCGATCGGAGGACGTTCGTTGCGCTCCAACGGCTTAGCCAACTTGGGCATCGGGTAGTCCGGCATCCCGCTGTTCGTGCTGTACAGGTCCTTCGGATCGGGCAGCGCGCTGTCGAAATCCTTGAACAGCGAATCGTCGCCGTTGAGAAGGTGTTTGGTCACCATCGCCCGCGGAGTCATACCGCGCAGTTCGTTCAGGTCGGCCAGCGGCTTGCGCAGATCGTCGAACTCCGGCCCGAGTTCCTGTCGCAATTGCGAAGTGGCGCCGCTCGCGTAATCGCGCACCTGCCGCAGGCTGCGCGTGGTCCAGCGCACGGCACCGGGCAAGCGCTCCGGGCCGAGGATGACGAGGGCGGCGACGAGGAGGATGACCATCTCGCTCCAGCCGATGTTGCTGAACACGTAACCAGGCTACCCGGCGATCCGGCAGGCGGGTCAGTCGGATTCCAGCGTCACCGGCACGTCCACCTGCCTGCCATCGCGGATCAACTGCACGTTCACCGTTTCGCCGATGTTGCGCGACTGCACCGCGACGACCAGTTCGTCCGGACCGGTGACCTCTCGATCGCCGACCTTCACGATCACGTCACCCTCCACGATCCCGGCCTTCGCCGCGGGACCGCCGGCCACCACGTCCGCCACCGCCGCGCCGCTCATGACTTCGTTGGCCACCTGCTTGGTGCGCGCGCTGAGGCCGATCGTCGGATGGTGCACGACGCCGTCGCGGATCAAGGTCTGGGCGACCTCGATCACCTTGTCCACCGGGATGGCGAAGCCGAGGCCGACCGAGCCGCCGGTCTCGCTGCGGATGGCGGTGTTGATGCCGACTACCCGGCCGTCCATGTCCACCAGCGCGCCGCCGGAGTTACCCGGGTTGATCGACGCGTCGGTCTGCACGGCGTCGATCACGGCCTTCGTGTCGCTGCCCTCGCCCTCCAGCTTCACCGGGCGGTGCAGGGCGCTGACGATGCCGGAGGTCACCGTCTTGCTCAGGCCGAGCGGCGAACCGATGGCCAGCACATCGTCACCGACTTGGACGTTGCCGGACTTGCCGAGCTGAGCGACGGTGAGATTCTTCACATCGACCTTCAGCACGGCCAGGTCGGTCTTCGGGTCGCGGCCGACGATCTGGGCGGGCACCCGGGTGCCGTCGGAGAACTGCACCTGGATCGCGGACCGGTTGGACTTGTCCTGTGCGGCCATCGAGATGACGTGGTTGTTGGTGACCACGTAGCCGCCGCCGTCGATCACCACGCCGGAGCCGGTGGCGCCGTTGTCGCCGACGGTCACCCGGATGGAGACGACCGAGGGCAGCACGGCGTTGGCCACCTGGGCGATCATGCCGTGCGGGCGGGTGCCGTCACCGGTCTGTTCGAGGGTGACCTTCCGCGAGGTGAGCGTCGAGGCGGTTTCCGCGGTCAGTCGTCCGACCAGCCCGCCGAGCAGGCCGATGACGACCGCGACGAGCGCGAGCAGGGCCAGCGCCTTGGGCGCGACCCGGGAGCCGAACAGCACTTCGCGGGCGCCGAGCTTCTCCGCCTGCGGCAGCGTCTGCGGCTTGGGGGTGGGTACCGCGGGGGCGCCCAGGCGCGCGACCGCTTCGGGATCACGCCACGGATCGGCCGGTCCGGCCACGGCCGACGGGCCATCGGCCGCGTCGGGGTCGCGCTGCAGGATCTCGGTGGAGCCCTCCGGGCGCCCGAACGCCTCGGCCAGCACCGCGTCGGGCGGACGGTTCTGCAGTTCGGGACCGGATTGCGGCGCCGAACCAGTCTTGCGGAGCGGCAAGGGCTCGGCGAACGAACCGGACAGGCCGGACGGCCTGCGGAAGGCACGCGCGGTATGCGTGTCGACATGGGGCCGGTAGACCGGGCGCGGACCGAGAACGGGGGCGTCCGGCGGACGGAGATTCCCGCGGTCGGCCGCCGAATCCGAGGTGTCGGCCGATCCGGAATTCGTCGATTCGGTGGTCACTCGGGAAACTCTACTTGCGCCACCACGTAGTCCACCGGGTCGCGGTGAACGAATCGGTCAGAAAGCCGAAAACCGCGTCGTTACGCCCGGACTGGCCGGAAGCCGAAGAGGGCGCCCGGCCGCTGGACGCGCCGCCCGGCAACTCCGCGAGCGGAATCCTGGTCAAGCTGTCGTGCAAGCCGGTCGGAATCGCGACCTGACCCGCATGTCGCAACGCGATGCGCGCCTGCTGCTGGGCATCGACCTCCGCCGCGCACTCGGGACACAGCGAGAGGTGTTGAGCGGCACGCAGGTAGGCGTTCATCCGTAGCTCACCGTCCACGTACGCCGCGATCGCCTCACTCGCCAGATGCTCGGTGGGGCGGAAACGGGGCGGACCGGACGTGCTCGAGTCGCCACTCATTCGGTGCTCACCCTTTCAACCGACATCGACCGACGTTCGGGCGATGCCGGCGTCCGACGAATCACCCTATGTTCGCTTCAGCGGCGAACCGCTGCTCACTTCCATTATGCGCAAGGTAGTCGCGCAGGGCTTGACGTCCACGGTGTATCCGACTGCGCACAGTGCCCAGTTTCACGCCGAGCGTAGCGCCGATCTCCTCGTAGGACAGCCCCTCGATGTCACACAGCACCACGGCCGCGCGGAACTCCGGCGCGAGCGAATCCAGGGCCGATTGCAGGTCGGGGTCCAGCCGGGCGTCGTGATACGCCTGCTCCGGCCCCGGGCCCTCGGCGGGCACCCGGTCGTAGTCCTCGGGCAGCGCTTCCATCCTGATCCGGTTGCGGCGGCGCACCATGTCCAGGAACAGGTTGGTGGTGATGCGGTGTAGCCACCCCTCGAAGGTGCCCGGTTGGTAGTTCGACAGTGAACGGAACACCCTTATGAACGTCTCCTGGGTGAGGTCCTCCGCGTCCTGTGCGTCGCCGGAGAGGCGATAGGCCAACCGGTAGACCCGGTCGGCGTGCTCCCGGACCAGTTCGTCCCACGTCGGCATCGCCGACCGGTCACCGGTCGCATCGAAGGCAGCAGTCCCGCTCAGCTCGACCGCGTCCTCGACGGAGTCGGCTTCGGCCGGCAGGATCTGCTCGGGCAGGGTGGCGTATTCGCGCGCCGCATCGACCATGTGGATGGGGCTACCTCCTACTAGGGACCGCAAACGTGGGGACTTGCTCCGGTCCGGGTCTTCGGACCGTCGCGTACGGATACAACAGACAACCGGTATGTCGTTGTTCCCGCGTCCCGTGTTAATACACGGTCGGTTGCTCATACTCTTTCTGGTCCTGATATGGCCGGGATATGGAGATCCTGAGGGTCACCTGAGAAAACCGGCGGCGGAAATGGCGGGCGGCGCGTGTTGTCCGGAACGCCGAGATCACCCGCCCGGCGTTAGCCTCATACCCGTGGCATCGAATCTGGAGCGGAATCTCGCCTACGTGGAGGAATCCGTCGTAGAGGACGAAATCCTCATCAGCGCGCGCGAACGGGCCACCGAACTCGGCGCTGTCCCCGTGCCGCCCTCGGTGGGGGCGCTGCTGAGCATGTACGCGCAACTGCTCGGAGCGCGCGCGGTGGTCGAGGTCGGTACCGGCGCGGGCATCAGCGGGCTGTGGCTGCTCGACGGCATGCGCGAGGACGGCACGCTGACCACCATCGATTCGGAGCCGGAACATCAGCGCGCGGCCAAGGAGGCGTTCCGCGCCGCCGACATCCCCCCGGCGCGCACCCGGCTGATCAACGGACGGGCGCTGGATGTGCTGCCCCGGCTGGCCGACGGCGCCTACGACCTGGTCTTCATCGACGCGGCGCCGCTCGAGCACCCGGAGTACGTCGCCCAAGCGGTGCGTCTGCTGCGCGAGGGCGGCGCCATTCTGCTGCACAACGCGCTGCTGGGCGGGCGCGTACCCGATCCGGCGCAACGGGATCCGGCCACCCAGGCGGTGCGCGCCGCCACCCGCGCCATCGCGGAGAACCCGGAACTCACCTGTGTACTGATTCCGGTCGGAGACGGATTGCTCTGTGCCTCACGGGGTTAGTGATTCGCGCGCGGTCTGATTCCATCCGGGAATCCGGGGTATGCGCTGAGAAAGAACTCAGTGAGGAAAACAGTTATGCGTGAACTAAATCCGATCGAAGTAGCGGTCATGGGGGATGTCGTGACCGAACGGCGAACGAGTTGGCTGCGGCCCACCCTGTTGGCCCTGCTGTTCGTGATTCTGGGGGCAGTGCTCGTGATGGTCGTGGTGAGCAACACCGATTTCGACACCGGCCCCGAGAAAACCACTCCGCCCCCGGGACCCTGCGAGCCGTTCTGCACCCAGAACGTCACCCCGCCCGCCCAGTAATACCCCGTTGACGGCGGTTCTCGCTCCGGCCGAATAGGCCTGCCGCCGAAGTTTTTCCGGAACTTCGGGCGACCGCGCCCTCTTCTCCTGGCGACCGCGCCACCCACAGGTAGTCGGCGGGGTTCGCGAAAAAGCGACCTTACAGCCACGGTTCGGCGCAAGCCGCAGCGCGACGCCGATGCCCGACCGATACTGGTGGAGGTCAGGTTCCGAACGGATCCGGAAGAGGTGCGACGTGGTGATGATGATGTTCCTCTGGGACGAAGACGAGCGTCGTCCCAAATCGATCCATTGGGGCCGGACCATGATCGCTTTCGGCGCGGTGCTCTTGTTCGCCGTGCTGATGGTCTATTTGGTGAGCACCGCCGATTTCGGTGACGCCTCGAATTCCACCGTGCCGCGCACACCGGGGCCGTGCGCGCCATTCTGCCTCGGCCCGCGGGCGCCCGAGCCGGGCGGACCCTAGGATCGCTCGCCGCGGCTACACCCAGACGCCTTTGCCGACTGTGACGACCCCGCCGTTGCTCACAGCGAAACGGCCGCGATCGCGGGCCAGGTCCACTCCGATGATCTCGCCTTCGCCGACGACCACGTTCTTGTCCAGAATGGCGTGCCGTACCACCGCACCGCGTCCGATCCGCACGCCGGGCATGAGCACACACCCTTCGACGGTGGCGCCGTCGTCGACCATGACATTGGCGCTGAGCACCGAGTTGCGGACGGTGGCGGCGGACAGGATGCTGCCCGCGCCCACGATGCATTCCTGCGCCAGCCCGCCCTGGGCGAACTTGGCCGGCGGCAGGTTCTCGGCCGCCCCGCGGATGGGCCAGTGGCGGTTGTAGAGGTTGAACACCGGATGCACCGAGACCAGGTCCATGTGCGCGTCGTAGAACGCGTCGATGGTGCCGACATCGCGCCAGTAGCCGCGGTCACGGTCGGTGGCGCCGGGCACTTCGTTGTCGGCGAAGTCGTAGACGCTCGCCTGTCCGGCCGCGACGAGGGCCGGAATGATGTCGCCGCCCATGTCGTGGTCGGAGTCCGCGTTGTCCGCGTCCGCCCGGATCGAGTCGACCAGCACCTTGGTGGTGAAGACGTAGTTGCCCATGGACGCGAACGTGACGTTCGGATCGTCCGGGGTGCCGGGCGGATGCGCGGGTTTCTCCAGGAATTGCGTGATGCGGCCGGCGTCGTCACTGTCGATGCAGCCGAACGCGCTCGCCTCGCTGCGCGGCACCCGGATACCCGCCACGGTCACGCCCGCGCCGGAATCGATGTGGTGGCGCACCATCTGCTCCGGGTCCATGCGGTAGACGTGATCGGCGCCGAAAACCGCTATGTACTCCGGGTCCTCGTCGTAGATCAGGTTCAGCGACTGCAGGATCGCGTCCGCGCTGCCGGTGTACCAGCGTGGCCCGAGCCGCTGCTGCGCGGGCACCGGGGTGATGTACTCGCCGGCGAAACCGGACAGCCGCCAGGTCTGCGAGATGTGCCGGTCGAGCGAGTGCGACTTGTATTGGGTGAGTACGCACAGCCGCAGGAAACCCGCGTTGACCAGATTGCTGAGGACGAAGTCGATGAGGCGGTAGGCGCCGCCGAACGGGACAGCGGGCTTGGCGCGGTCGGCCGTGAGTGGAAAGAGTCGCTTGCCCTCGCCACCGGCGAGCACGATCCCGAGTACGTGCGGCTGGCTCCTCACACCTGCCAAACTACCCGGTGGAACGTTCGTGAGTGGCCGCCGCCGACCCGAACGTCTACTTTGGACCGGTGAGTTTCGGCACGGAGGGCGGACGCTCGGCGGTGGATTCCGGCGAGCGGGACCGGCTTCGCGTCGCGATGCTGACCCGCGAGTATCCACCCGAGGTGTACGGCGGGGCGGGGGTGCACGTCACCCAGCTGACGGCGCATTTGCGTCACCTGTGCGAGGTGACCGTGCACTGTATGGGCGTCGAGCGCCCGGATGCCGTGGTCCATGAACCGGATCCGTCGCTACACGCCGCCAACGCCGCGCTGCGGATGATGTCCGCCCAGCTACGAATGGCCGACGCCGTGGGCGAGGTGGACGTGGTGCATTCGCACACCTGGTACAGCGGCTTGGCCGGGCATCTGGCCGCGACCCTCTACGGGGTCCCGCACGTGCTGACCGCGCATTCGCTGGAGCCGCGCAGGCCGTGGAAGGCCGAGCAGCTCGGCGGCGGCTACCGGCTGTCCTCCTGGTCGGAGCGCAACGCCGTCGAGCACGCCGACGCCGTCATCGCGGTGAGCGAGGGGATGCGCCGCGACGTGCTCGACGCCTATCCCGCCGTCGACCCGGACCGGGTCCACGTGGTGCACAACGGCATCGACGGGACCGTCTGGCATCCAGGTCCGGCGACCGGGGACCAGCCGTCGGTGCTAGCCGAACTCGGCGTGCGAACCGACCTGCCCATCGTCGCCTTCGTCGGCCGCATCACGCGCCAGAAGGGTGTCGGCCACCTGCTTGCCGCCGCCCGCGACTTCGATCCCGACATCCAGCTCGTGCTGTGCGCGGGCGCGCCGGACACGCCCGAGCTGGCGCAGGAGGTCACCGCGGCGGTGCACGAGCTGCGGCAGCGCCGCGGCGACGTGTTCTGGGTTCGCGAGATGTTGCCGACAGAGCGGATCCGGCAGATTCTCGCTGCCGCGTCGCTGTTCGTGTGCCCGTCGGTGTACGAGCCGCTCGGCATCGTCAACCTCGAGGCGATGGCCTGCGCGACCGCAGTGGTCGCCTCGGATGTCGGCGGCATCCCCGAGGTGGTCGACAGCCGCAACGGACGGCTGGTGCACTACGACGCGGGTGCGGCCGGGGATTACGAGCACGGGCTCGCCGCCGCCGTGAACGAGGTGGCCGGTGATCGAGAGCTGGCCGCCCGGCTCGGGGCCGCGGGCCGGGAGCGTGCGATCTCCGAATTCGACTGGTCGCGCATCGCCGCGCGCACGGTGGCGGTCTACGACGAGATCAGGAAAGGCTGAGCCGGGCGATCAGGCCGCCGGGCGGTAGGCGCCCACCACGACCGAGGCGGTCACCTCGACGGACTCCGGCAACCGCACCGGATCCGCCGCTTCGGCGGCCCCGTGGTGCGCGGATGGACCCATGCCCACCACGTGCGAGACATCGGCTCTGGTGAGCGTCATCGGGTACTCCACCAGCGTCCGGTCGACCGGTTCGAAATGCCCCGCCATGGCAGCGTCGAGCCTGCGGTCCTTGTCGGGGTCGACCCGGACCATGTCCAGTGGCTCGATCAGCTCGCGAAGGTGGCGTTCGGTGGGTGTGGCGACGACGAAGCAGCCGTCCTCGGCGAGCACCCGGGCGATTTCGCCGGGATTGCGCGGGGCGAAGACGGAGAGTACGCAGGCCAGCGCGCCGTCGCGGATCGGCAACCCGCGCCAGGCGTCGGCCAGCACCGCCGCGGCGCGTGGGTGGGCGCGGGCGCAGCGGCGGACGGCGGGTTTGGCCACGTCCAGTCCGATACCGACGGCCGGGGGAGCGGCGTCGAGCGCCCGGGCGAGGTAGTAGCCGGTGCCCGCGCCGATCTCCAGCACCGGGCCGTCCGTCCGGCGCGTCGTGACGGCGTGCGTCACCGCGTCGGCGATCGGCGCGAAGTGTCCTCCGCTCTGGAAAGCGGCACGAGCGTCGAGCATCGCCGCGGTGTCCCCGGTCATCTTGGTCGACGCACCGGTCAGCAGACTGACGTAGCCCTGTCTGGCGACGTCGAAGCTGTGGCCGCGACCGCAGCGCAGTGCTCGATCCCGCGGTTCGAACGCGAGCGGCGCGGCGTCCTGGTGCGCCCGAATACATTCCGGGCAGGCCAGGACGCCGGCCGCGTCGGCGAGGGCCGTGTGCTCAGCCGGGCCCACTCAGCTCGTGACGCTCTTCAGTTCGTCACCGAGCGCCGCTGCCTCGTCCGGCGTGAGTTCGACGACCAGACGCCCGCCACCCTCGAGTGGAACCCGCATGACGATTCCACGCCCTTCTTTGGTTGCCTCGAGGGGACCGTCCCCGGTGCGGGGCTTCATGGCCGCCATCCTCTGCTCCCTCCAGATCTGCGCGGTCTGCTGCGCACTTTCTTGGAACTCCAGTTGTCACCAACCAGTGAGCTCGCCGGCGTTTGGCGAGCTACACCCGTCCCATTCTTCCCTATCGCGGATGTGGACGGATAGCTGAGTTCAAAAAGTGACCGGTCGGCCCGTGCCGGGCCGGTCGTTGCCCACCCAGCAATCGGCCAGGTGGTCATCCACCATCCCCGTCGCCTGCATCAGGGCGTACGCCGTGGTGGGTCCGACGAACCGGAATCCGCGCCGTTTCAATTCTTTTGCCAGCGCGATGGATTCGGGTGTGGTCGCGGGCACGTCGGCGCCGGAGCGGGGGCGTGGGCGCGGCGGTGGGGCGAACGACCAGAGCAACTCGTCCAGGCCGACGTCGAGGTCGCGGGCAACCCGGGCGTTGGCGATGGCCGCGTCGATCTTGCTGCGGTTGCGGACGATGCCCGCGTCGGCCATCAGCCGGGCGACGTCGCCGTCGCCGAACTCCGCGACGCGCTCGATGGCGAACCCGGCGAACGCCGCACGAAAGGCCGGGCGTTTGCGCAGGATGGTCAGCCAGGACAGGCCGGATTGAAACGCCTCCAGGCAGAGCCGCTCGAACAAGGCGTCGTCGCCGTGCAGGGGCTTGCCCCACTCGTGGTCGTGATAGTCCCGATAGAGTTGCGACTCCAGCGGCCAGGCACAGCGAACCAGCCCGTCGTCGGCCGGGGCGCTCACTTCGACTCCGGCGCGATCGGCGTCTGCCACCGCGCGGCCTGCGCTTCGGCCAACTGGTGCTGGAGTTCATCGATCCGCGCGGCCAGCCGGGTCAGCGCCCAATCCACCTCCCCGGCTTTGTAGCCGCGCACCACCTGCTGGAAGCGCAACGCGCGCACGTCCGCCCCGGTGATCCCTTCCACCGGCAGCACGGTGGCCGTCGTCCCCTCCGGCAGCGGCCCCAGCTCCTCCGACCGCCCGAACACCGCACTGGCCAGTAAGAACAGCACCGCGGCGACCAAGCCGACGATCAGCACGTACAACAGCATGGTGAGCATGAGGTGAGCTTATTAGGGCGCACCGACAGGTGGTCTCGCGCGTAGTGCTCGCTACAGATGCCGGGTGGTGTCGATGCCGAGGGACATGCCCGCGAGGCCGCGGCGGCGGACGGCGAGTTTGTCCGCCACCTCCAGCAGAGCCTTGGCGGCGGGGTTCTCCGGGTCGCGCAGCACGATGGGGGTGCCTTCGTCGCCCGCTTCGCGCAGCGCCTGTTCGATGGGGATCTGACCGAGCAGCGGCACGGTCGCACCCACGGCGCGGGTGAGCCGGTCGGCGACGGCCTGGCCGCCGCCGGAGCCGTACAGGTCCATCCGGGTGCCGTCCGGCAGGTCCAGCCAGGACATGTTCTCCACCACGCCCGCGATGCGCTGGCGAGTTTGCAGCGCGATCGCGCCCGCCCGCTCGGCCACCTCGGCGGCGGCCGGCTGCGGGGTGGTGACGACCAGGATCTCGGCTCCCGGGATCAGCTGCGCGATGGAGATGGCGACGTCGCCGGTGCCGGGCGGCAGGTCGAGCAGCAGGATGTCGAGGTCACCCCAGAACACGTCGGCGAGGAACTGCTGCAACGCCCGGTGCAGCATCGGGCCGCGCCACACCACGGGCGTGTTGCCCTGAGTGAACTGGGCGATCGAGATCATTTTCACGTCGTGCGCGACCGGCGGCATGATCATCCGCTCGACCTGGGTGGGCCTGGCATCGGTGCCGAGCATCCGCGGGATGGAATGACCGTAGATGTCCGCGTCAAGCACGCCGACCGACAGTCCGCGCGCGGCCATGGCGGCGGCCAGGTTCACCGTGACACTGGACTTGCCGACGCCGCCTTTCCCGGAGGCGACCGCGTAGACGCGGGTCAGCGACCCGGGCTGGGCGAACGGGATGACCGGATCGGCCGAGTCGCCGCGCAACTGCTTGCGCAGCGCGGTGCGTTGCTCGTCGTCCATTACGTCGAGATCGACGGAGATTGCGCCCACACCGGGCACGTCGGCGATCGCCTTGGTGACCCGCTGCTGGATCTCCGTACGCAGGGGGCAGCCCGCCGTCGTCAGGTAGATCTCCACGTGGACATCGCTGCCGGCGCCGATGACGACGCTTTTCACCATGCCCAGTTCGGTGATCGGCTTGCGGATCTCCGGGTCGTCGACCTTCGCGAGGGCACCCCGCACGTCCGATTCCGTAACTACTGGCATGGCAGTAATTTTAGGCGTGTCAAATTTTCGGCAGATCCGCGGGCCGGGGTGCGACCCCCGTGCCGTAGGAGGTCTCCCAGGCCATGACGTTCGCGACGTAGGCCATGGAGTGGTTGTAGCGCAGGATCGCTTTGGACTGTTGTGCCAGGTCACGCATGTTCAGGCCGCCTTCGCACAGGTACTTTCCGGCGGTCAGGGCGGCGTCGAACAGATTCTGCGGATCGGCGATGCCGTCGCCGTTGCCGTCGGCCGCGTAACGCTTCCAGGTGTCGGGCAGGAACTGCATCGGACCGATTGCGCGGTCGTAACCGTCCAGACCGTCCAGTGCGCCGTCATCGGAGTCGCGGACCACGTGATTACCGGTGAGCGAGCCGTCCAGCACGGGGCCGTAGACGGGGCTGAGCGGGTTGCCGTCGGCATCGGCCTTACCGCCGAAGGCGTGTGTGGACTCGACCCGGCCGATGCCGGCCAGCAGCGACCATGGCATGCCGCACACCGGGTTCTCGGCGGCCAGCACTCGTTCCGCGTTCTGATAGGCCGCGACGGCCACGCCGGGAACGCCCAGCGGCCCGGCGGGCATCGCGGCGGGCTGCCGCCCACTCGGCAGCGCAACGGTTTTCACGACAGGGTGCGTGGTGGGCGCGGCCTTGGCCATCGCGTGAGCGAGGAACTCGGACCCGGCGACCGGCTCGACGGCCGCCTGCGGCCGGGCGCCCTGCACGTTCTGATCATCCGGCGTCTGAACCGCGGCCGCGAGCGGTACGGCGTCGCCGACCTCGGAGGCGGCGGTGACGGAGACGAGCCCAGCGGGAACCAATCCGGTCAACGCGATGACGGAACTGCGTCTGACGGTGACAGGCGGTTGTTTTCGATGACGCCCCACGGTGTGGTGACCCTCCCATGACTCGCAGTGAGCCCTTTGTTACGGACCGAGGGAGAGGCTACCGCATCCGAGATCTTTTTGTTACTGCTTCGTGATCTGATACGGAGTTTGAATCACTGCGGGGGTGCGGCCGGCGGCGCGGGCAGGGGTATGACGATGCCGAACGGCAGGGTGATTCCAGGCGGCGGCGTAGGTGCGGATTCGACGCTGGGCGCCGGTTCGGCTCCGGGCTCCGGGGCGGGCGGGGTGGTGGTAGCGGGTTCGGTGTCGTTGCGCGGTGCGTTGTCGGGGACGGGCAGCTCACCGGGGATGGGCGCGGATTCGGTGGCGGCCAGGGTGGCATCGGGCTGAACGCATCCGGCGGCTGCCTGGTCCGGGGTGCCGGGCTGTCCGGGGGCTCCGGCATCGGCGGGCCTGGCCGCCGCGGCGGGATCGGCCGGGCCCGCGGGGGTTGGGTCACGGGGTGCGGCCGCCGCGCCGCCGTAGGGCTGCTGCGGTGCGAGCGGTACGCGTGCGGTCCCGGGTAGGTCCGGGAACGGCATCGGGGCGGGCACCGATTGTCCCGCACACGGATTCGCCGGCGGTGGCGGCGGGCAGAGAATCCCGCAGGGAATGGGTGGCAGACCCGGGATCGTGATCATCACCTGGGTCGGCTGCTGTCGCGGCCGCGGGGCGGGCGCTTGGCCCGCCGCCCGCGCCTGTTCGGCCGGATCGGCGGTCGGGGTGGTCGTGCGCACCGCGGACATCTCCGAACCGGGCGACAA
>NZ_BDBB01000018.1 GCF_001612765.1 Nocardia arthritidis NBRC 100137 | reverse complement strand
GGGGGATTACTTTTCTTGCCGGTCGGCGGTGAGCGCGGTCGTCAATGCGGTTGCGGTGCTTCGCGTCGCGTCCATGAATTCCTCGCGTTCCGCTCGGGTCGTCGCGGCGCGCAGCGGTCCCAGCTGCACTTCGTATGCGGCGGCGCCGCTCGCGTCGAAAACCGGCGCCGCGAGATAGCTCAGCGGCAAGACTTCCTCCGAATCCAGCTCGGCCCTGGTGAAGGGCCGTGAGGTCAGTGCGGCGAGCTGGCGAAGCGCACGAGCGCGCAGATGCGGTTGCAGCAGTTCGGATCCCACGGCGCCGAGCAGATCGACGAGCAGATCGACCATCCCCGCGTCGTCGGCGCGTGGCCGGAAGACGGCCACCCCACGCTCGCGGACCAGGGCCAGCAGCCCACCGGCCATCCGTTGATCCGCTTCGGCGGCGGTGCGCAGCCAAATGTTCTGCTCGTTCGCGGGCCGCCACGGCATCACGCTGGCCCCGGCCGGGAACTGCAGCGGAATCCGATGTCCCACCGGGATTCCGGGAACGACGCGGTCGGCGCCGTGCCGCACGTCGAGCACCGTCAGTCGGTCGGGTTCGATGCGGCTGAATGTGGCGCCGTAACCGGTCCGGGCGGCGAGGCCGGCGAGGAGCTCGCCGACACCGTGCGGGAGGGCAGCGCCGTGCAGACCGGCCAGTGCGGGCCCTATGCCGTAGCCGCGAGCAGGGTCGCGGACCACCCAGCCGGCTGCGTCGAGTTCGGCCAAGATCGCGGTCGCGGTGGCGCGGGCGATACCGAGGCGTTCGGCGATGCCCGCGACGCTGATCGCCTCCGCGGAGGCCGCCAGCAACGACACGATTTCGACGACGCGACGCGTCGGTGGCGACGCCGATCGATCCGGCATGTCCACAACCCCTTGTCCCGCTCGGGTGAGCGACCTACGATGACGAATATTAGATCACATGTTGTCGAATATTCGTCACCAGCGTAGGGAGCGCGAATGATTCTGGATCGGTTCCGAATCGATGATCAGGTCGCCATAGTCACCGGTGCGGGTCGCGGTCTCGGCGCGGCCATAGCGGTGGCGTTCGCGGAGGCGGGGGCGGATGTCGTCATCGCCGCACGGACCGAGAGCCAGCTCGAGGAGGTGGCCGCGCGCGTCGCCGCCGCAGGTCGACAGGCCCACGTGGTGCCCGCGGATCTGAGCGACGCCGATGCCACGGCGGCTCTCGCCGCGGCGGCGGTCGAACGCTTCGGGCGACTGGACATCGTGGTCAACAATGTGGGCGGGGCGCTGCCGTGCCCGCTGCTGGACACGACGCCGCAGGCGCTGACGGACGCGTTCGAGTTCAACGTCACCAACGCGCACGCACTGGTCCGAGCCGCGGTACCGCGCATGCTCGAAACCGCCGGTGGCGGTTCGATCCTGAACATCACGTCGACCATGGGTCGACTGCCGGGGCGTGCGTTCGCGGCGTACGGCACCGCCAAGGCCGCCCTCGCCCACTACACGAGGCTCGCCGCCCTCGACCTGAACCCGCGTATCCGGGTGAACGCCATCGCGCCGGGGTCGATCCTGACCTCCGCACTGGAGATCGTCGCGGGAAACGACGCCATGCGCACCGAATTGGAATCGAAGACACCGTTGCATCGCATCGGCGAACCCGAAGACATCGCCGCGGCCGCGCTCTATCTGGTGTCGCCCGCGGGCAAGTACCTCACCGGCAAGATCCTCGAGCCCGACGGCGGCTTGATCATCCCGAACCTCGACCTCCCGATCCCGGATCTGTGACATGACATATCGCGTAGTGCAATGGGGCACCGGCAATGTGGGCAGGCATGCCCTGGCCGGCGTGATCGCCCATCCCGAACTGGAACTGACCGGCGTGTGGGTGTCCGGTCCCGCCAAGAGCGGCGTCGACGCGGGGACGCTCGCGGGCCTCGAGCACCCCGTCGGCATCACTGCCACGACCGACGCGGACGCATTGCTCGCGTCGCGGCCGGACTGCGTCGTCTACTGCTCCATGACCGACAACCGGCTGTTCGAAGCCGTGCAAGACCTCCAGCGCATCCTGGCCGCCGGAATCAATGTCGTCGCCTGCGCACCGGTGTTCTTCCAATACCCCTACGGAGTGCTGCCCGACGAGCTGCTGAAACCGGTGCAGGAGGCGGCCGCGCAGGGGAATTCGTCGCTGTGGGTGAACGGTATCGACCCGGGTTTCGCCAACGACCTGCTGCCGCTCGCGCTCACGGGGACCTGTCTGCGCGTCGACCAGGTGCGCTGCCTGGAGATCGTGGACTACGCCAGCTACGACAACCGGGCGGTCATGTTCGACATCATGGGCTTCGGCAAGCCCGTCGACGAGATCCCCATGCTGTTGCAGCCCGGGGTGTTGTCGCTCGCCTGGGGCGGCACGGTCCGTCAGCTCGCCGCCGGGATCGGCGTCACCCTCGACGCCGTCACCCAGTCCTACGAGCGCATCCCGGCGCCGGAGTCGTTCGACATCGCGACCGGGCACATCGCCGAAGGAACCGCGGCGGCATTGCGTTTCGAAGTCCGGGGCATGGTCGGGGACGTGCCGGTCACGGTGCTCGAGCACGTGACCCGGTTGCGTCCCGACCTGTGCCCGGACTGGCCACAGCCGGCGCACCCCGAGGGCTCCTACCGGGTCGAGATCACGGGCGAGCCCGACTACGCGCTGGACCTGGTGACCTCGAGCCGCAACGGGGATCACAACTACGCGACCGTCCTGGCGACGGGCTTGCGGATAGTCAACGCCGTTCCCGCCGTCGTCGCCGCTCCCGCAGGCATCCTCACCGCGCTCGATCTACCGCTGATCACGGCTCCCGCGCACCGCCCCGGCCGGTGACCGACCTCGCGGACCCGAGGCGCGCGGCCGCGCGGCTGCGGCCCAGGCTCCGGTCCTGGTCGCAGACCGGTGACGTGCGGGGCTCTGTCTCGTGGGGCGCGGTGCGGACAGCGCCTCCTCGAGGTATTGGGCGGGCTCGACGCTCCGGCCCTGGTCTCGGACCGGTGGCGCGGTCGCGTCCCGCTACGGCTTGCCGCGCTGGAGGCTCACCTCGATCTCTGACCGGTCGGGCGGTACGCGGCTGCCGCGGGAACTATCCGGCGCGCAGTGCGGACAGCGCCCGCTCGACGTCGTCGGCGCTGTTGTAGAGATGGAAGGCGAACCGCAGCCCGCCGCCGCGCGCCGAGGCGATCACCTCGGCCTCCGCGAGCCGGGCTGCCAGGTCCCCCGCGCCGGGCACGGAGACGATCGGTGAGCGCGCATCGACGGGCTCGAAGCCCAGGTCGCGCAGACCGTCGCGGAAGCGGTCGGCGAGTTCGAGGTCGTGCGCGCCGATTTTCTCGACGGTGAGTTCCTCGATCAGCGACAGCCCCGCCAGCGCTGCCACGACGCCGAGCCAGTCCGGTGTCGTGTCGAACCGCCGTGCCGTCGCGGGCAGTGCGACCGGACGGTAGAGCTCGGCCCAGCGGTCCTCGGCGGCGTACCAGCTCGAGCCCACCGGACGCAGCTGCGGGACGAGGTCGGACGGTGTGGCGAGGAACGCGACGCTGCGTGCGCCGATCAACCATTTGAAGGTGGCGCAGACCCAGTAGTCCGCGTCGGCGAAGCGCAGTGGCAGCCATCCCGCGGCCTGGGTGGCATCCACCAGCAGGCGCGCGCCGTTGGCCCGGGTCACCGCGCGCAGTTCGGCCAGATCGGTGACGCGGCCGTCCGCGGACTGGACCACACTCATGGCCACCAGCGCGGTCTCCGGCCGCACGCGCGCGGCCAGTTCCCGCAAGGGCACGAAGCGCACGACGAGGTCGTCCCGGTACACGAAAGGCATGGACACCGACGAGAATTCGCCTTCCGGCAGCAGGACCTCCGCGCCGGGCGGCAGTGCGGTGGCCACGGGGGCGATGAGTCCCGCGACACCACTGCCGAGCGCGATGTCGTCGGCGGTCGCGCCGTCGAGCAGCCGGGCGAACCCGGCGCGCAGACCGGGCGCCAGTCGATCCACCTCGGATGTCGGCGCACCGCGGCCGGAGGCCCAGCTCGCACTCGCGTCGTGCACCGCGGCCAGGGCCCGGGCGGGCGGCAGACCGAAGGACGCGGTGTTCAGGTAGGTGGTTTCGGGAGTGAACTCGTCAGGCGCAAGGGAGGGCATGGTCGCAGCATCCGCCGGAACGCGCCGGGCCGTCCAGCGCCACCGGGCCGATAGTGGACCGATTTCCGCGCCCGGCGGTCACTTCTCCGGTGCCCACATATTGGACAGCAGTTGGAAGCTGGGCGTGTCGGCCAGCGACTGCATGGATTCGTAGATGCGGCGGTAGCCGGTGGAGGCGATGCGCCATTTGCCGTCGGCGTCGCGGCGGTAGGTGTCGGTGTAGTAACCGGCCCCGCGGATCAGGACCCCGTACTCGGTGGCGATGACGGTGTCCTCGAAGGCCCAGGATCCCGTGGCCGTCGCTCCGTCGACGCTGATCTCCGGGTGGTTGGCGATGTGCACCGAGACGATGGAGGGTCCGAGGTTCTCCCGCATGAACGCCGTGATGGCGTCGCGGCCGTCCAGGTGCAGCGGCTCGCCCATGGCGTGGGTGCCGTAGCGTCCTTCCGCGTCGACGGCGAGGGTGTCGGCGAAATCGTCCCAGTCTTTGAGGTCGAGGCTCCGGAAGTAGCGGTACTTCAGCTGGCGGACGGCTTCGATGGCGTCGAGATCCATCTGTCGAGCCTGACACGCGCGGGCGCCGCGGACAAGAACGTGTTCTACTTCGCTGGCGATCGGCGTCGAACAGCGGATGATCGCGTCCCCCGGAAGGAGAATTCGGACGCAGGGGCGCGGCCGACGGTCACAGGCGGGGTGTCGAACCAGTTCGACCGGGTACCCGTAGGACAGGAGTTGTCCTACGGCTACGACAGCACCTCAGGTACCGATCTCGTCACCACCAGGGGAATCTTGCGATGACCGACCGTCCTGCCACTCACGACACGAACCAGCAGACCCCGCTCGATCAGGAACTCGCCTTGAAAACGGCCGCGCAGCGCTTGGAGGACGAATTCGGCGGCGTCGCCAGCGAAGCCGCGATCGAGGATCATCTGCACTCGTCCTACGATCATGTCGCCGACCACGCCACCGTCGTGAACTACCTGCCGCTGCTGGCTGAGCGGTACACCCGGGAGTGGCTGTTCACCCTCGCGGATTCCGCGCACGGGTCGCCCTAGTGGCCTCTAAGCTCTACGCGAGTACGCGTGGAGGTTGGCAATGACGGTCGAGGTGATGACCGATCCCGAGCCGGGGGAGTTATGGACCGGATCTGGACAGGCAGCACGGCCGGGTCAGCCCCCGGTATCGATGATCGAGCGGATGACGCTGATATTGGAGGCTTTCGACGGCGTCACGCCGACGCTCACCCTCGTCGAACTGGCCGAGCGCACCGGGTTGCCGCGTTCCACCGTGCACCGCATTCTCGACCAGTTGATCCGGCTGCGCTGGCTGGCGCACGCGCCCGGCGGCTACCGGCTCGGTCTGCGCACGCTGGAGCTGGGCGGACTTGCCGCCGAGCACAACGAGATCCGTGACGCGGTGAGTCCGCTGCTGCACGATCTGTGTCAGCAGACCGGAATGGTCGGGCACCTCGGTGTGCTGGACGGGCGCGACGTGTTGTATCTGGACAAGGTCGGCGGCCGATTCGCCGCGAGCGTGCCCACCCGGCTCGGCGGCCGGATGCCCGCGCACAGTACGGCATTGGGCAAGGCGCTGTTGGCCACCTTGGACCCGAGCATCGTGGAAGCTTCCTTCCGGGACCGCCTGCCGCAACTGACCTCACGCACTCTCACCGACAGCACCGAACTGCATCGCGAACTCGGCCGCATCCGCAATCGCCAGGGTGTCGCCGTCGACAACGAGGAGTGCGTCCCCGGTCTGGCATGCGTGGCCGTGCCGATTCGCGGGCGTGGCGCCGCGGTGGCCGCGGTGTCGCTGTCGGGCCGCACCGGTTCCGAGACAGTGGTGCCGGACACCGCTCGGTTGGCCCGTGCGCTGTCCGAAGTGGCCCAGGAGGCGGGACGGAATCTCTTCCCTCGGCACGCGCGCAGGCGCTGAGGTCAGCGTGGGGCGTGGTGGTTTCGCCCCGAGCCACGCCGGATCATTTCCGACCAGCCGGTGTCGTTGCCGGGTGGCGAGGCCGAAATTAGCGGCGTGCTTGCTGAATTACGCGTCCTTCACAATGAAGAATTTTCGTTCGCGCTGCGCCCGGGCGGTGGGGCTGCTTTCCTGGTGAGGTCAGGATGGACAGTCCGCGAGCAGGCGAGCCGGAGTCGGGGAAGCGATGCACCGGGTACCGATCCAAGAGCGGCCATTCCGTTCCGAGTGGCTATGGTTCGCCGCAGGCGTGCTGGCTACCGTCGCGGTGGGCGTCTGGCTGGTGCGGCCGTCTGCGCCCACCTGTGTCGCGGCGAGCCCCCTGCACGAGGCGTCCTCGCCGTCCCGATATCCGGTGACCGCCATGACCTTCGCGCCGATCGGGCCGGAAACGTCCGCCGAAGCGCGCTACTTCGTGCTCGGCAAGCAGGTGTCGTGCTCCTTCCACGACCTGACGCCGGACGGCTTCTATGCCGGATTGTCCACCCCCGACTTCGGGCGCGCCGAGCTTTGCGGGGCGTATCTGGACATCACGGGTCCGCGCGGGTCGGTCCGGGCACTGGTGGTCGACCACTGCCCGGCATGCGGTCCGGGGCAACTGGATCTGAGCGCGGCGGCGTTCGAACGGATCGCCGATCCCCACGACGGGGTGGCGCGGATCGGCTATCGCCTGGTGCGGGACCCGCAGCCGGCGCAGGAGCTGACCTACGAGGTTCAGCCGGATTCGTCCGCGTCCTGGTTCGGCCTCCTGTTCGGCGGGACCGGAAATCCATTGCGTGAGGCGGCTGTTCGACCCACTGCGGGCGGCCCCTGGCGACCGCTCACCCGGCGGGCGGACAACTATTGGACCCTCTCCGGCGCCGGACCGGGCCCGTTCACGGCGCGCGTGACGGACGTCTACGGCAACGAGGCCGAGATCACCGATGTCACGGTGGAGCCTGGGCGGTACGCGGCACGGACCCGGCTCTACTCCGGCACTCCGTCGTTCACGTCCGCGCCGGTCCTCGCCACCTCGGCCGGGACCGGCGCGGTCGCCTCCCGCTGCGGGCGTTAGCGATCAGGCGAGTTCCGCCGCCAGCGCACGCCCGGCGGCCCGGCCCGAGAAGATGCATCCGCCGAGGAAGGTGCCTTCCAGCGCGTTGTACCCGTGCACGCCGCCACCACCGAACCCGGCGACCTCACCCGCGGCGTACAGACCAGGGAACGCCGTGCCGTCCGGCCGGATCACCTGGGAATTCAGGTCGGTCTGCAAGCCGCCCAGGGTTTTGCGGGTGAGGATGTTGAGCCGCACGGCGATCAGCGGGCCCGCGGCCGGATCGAGGATCCGGTGCGGTTTGGCGACCCGGCCCGCCTTGTCGCCGAGGTACCGGCGCGCGTTGGCGATCGCCATCAGCTGGCTGTCCTTGCTGTACTTGTTCGTCAGCTCACGGTCCCGCGCGACGATCTGGCGTTCCAGATCGTCATAGTCCAGCCGGGGGCCGCGAGCGATCTTGTTCATGCCCTCGACCAGTTCACGCAGCGTGTCCGCCACGACGAAATCGACACCGTGCTGTTTGAACGCCTCGACCGGCCCCGGTGCGCCCTTGGCGACGCGGCTTTTCAGCGTCAGCTTGAGGTCCTTGCCGGTGATGTCCGGGTTCTGCTCGGAGCCCGACAGCGCGAACTCCTTCTCGATGATCGACTGGGTGAGCACGAACCACGAATAGTCGTGGCCGGTCTTCAGGATCTCCTTCATCGTCGAGTTGGTGTCGAATCCGGGGAAACACGGTGCGGGCAGGCGCTTTCCGTTCGCGTCGAACCACATCGAGGACGGTCCGGGGATGATCCGGATCGCGTGATCGGGCCAGATCGGGTCCCAGTTGACGATGCCTTCGGTGTAGTGCCACATGCGGTCCCGGTTGACGATGGCCCCGCCCGCGGTCTCGGTGATGGCGAGCATCCGGCCGTCGACGTGCGCGGGCACGCCGGAGATCATGGTCTCCGGGCACGGACCCAGTCGCTGGGTGGGCCAGTTGCGCCGGATCAGCTCGTGGTTGTGACCGATTCCGCCGGATGCCACGATCACGGCCTTGGCGCGCAACTCGAATTCGCCCACTTCGGTCCGCGACGAAGCGCGTCCCCGGTCCAGATCGGTGTCCTCGAGCACCGCGCCGCGCACGCCGACCACCGCGTCGTTCTCCACGATCAATTCGTCCACCCGATGGCGGAAGCCGAATCGAACCAGTCCGCGCCGCTCGCCCTCCAGGACCGGCTCGGCGAAGACCCGGACCACCTCGGGGCCGGTGCCCCAGGTGAGATGGAAGCGCGGCACCGAGTTGCCGTGTCCGTCGGCGCGGTCGCCGCCGCGTTCGGCCCAGCCGACCAGCGGCGTCACCCGCAGGCCGAGTTCGCGCAGGTACTCCCGCTTCTCGGTGGCCGCGAACCGCACATACGCCCGCGCCCACTGCCGGGCCCACTTGTCCTCGTCGTCACGGTCGAACCCGGCCGAGCCGAGCCAGTCCTGCAAGGCCAGATCGTAGGAATCCTTGATGCCGAGGCGTCGCTGCTCCGGGCTGTCGACGAAGAACAGCCCGCCCAGCGACCAGAACGCCTGCCCACCGAGATTGTTGCGATTCTCCTGGTCGAGCACGTGCACCGTGCGACCGGCCTTGACCAGTTCGTGCGTGGCGACCAGGCCGGCCAATCCGGCGCCGACGACAAGGACGTCCGCCTCCGGCGTCGCCTCGGAACTGCTGTGGGACATGTTCATCCTTCGGTTGCGGTGCTGTAGGCCAGCACGACGTGGTGGAACAGTTCGGTGCGGCGCTCGCGCGCGGCACGGCTGTCCGGCTCCATCAGGACCTGCACGCTGGTCCCGTCGTGGACGGCGATGAGCGCTTGGCCGAACGCCTCCGGGTCCGGCACGGTGCGGCCGCCGCGGGCGAGCGCCGCGACGATGGTGGGCATGAGGGCCGCGACGATGGCTTCCTCGCGGGCGGCCATCACCCGGCGCAGCGCGGGGGTGCGCAGGGCATGCGCGGTGAATTCGGCGGTGATCCGGTACCAGCCCTCGTCGACCGGCACCGCCCGTTCCAGTCGCCGGACCGCGGCGCGCACGTCATCGGCGCCGTCGGCGGCGATCTCGTCGAGGATGGCGCCCGCCTCGGTGAGCATCGCCGTCGAGCGCTGCTCCCACATGGCCAGGAACAGCTCGTCCAGCGAGCTGAAGTTCGAGTAGAACGCCCCGCGGGTGAATCCGGCGCGCTCGCACACCCGCTCCACGGTGGCGCGCCCGAAGCCTTCCTCGGCGAACGCGTCGTAGGCCGCGGTCAGCAGCCGATTCCTGGTTTCGGCGCGGCGGCGGGTGACCCGGGCGGGTGCGGCCTGCGCGGCATCGGACGCCATCGGGCACCTCCTCGGTTCGGCCTCGACCAGGGCATCGGATACAGAAATGTACTCGATACAGAAACGTATCAGAAGCCGGTGGGCGGTGTGGCCGAATCCGCCGAGTAGGGTGATTTCGGCGCACCCGGCCCGGCCGGGATGCCCGGTCCGTGTCGATCCGATCGGTGCGAGGTGATCCGACGATGAGCCAGGTCCGCGAAGGTAGGACTGCGATGCGATGCTGGCGGGTGCGCAGGCCGGGCCCGATCGATGGCGGCCCGCTGCAAGCGGAGCGAACCTCCGTCCCGGAACCCGGTCCCGGCGATCTGATGGTGCGTGTGGTGGCCTGCGGCGTGTGCCGGACCGACCTGCACGTGGCCGAAGGCGATCTTCCGGTGCACCGCGCCGGAGTGGTGCCGGGGCACGAGGTCGTCGGCGAGGTCGTCGCGATCGGGCAGGGTGCGGAGGGGGAGGGTTTCGCGGTGGGGGACCGGGTGGGCATCGCCTGGCTGCGGCACACGTGCGGGGAGTGCAAGTTCTGCCTGCGCGGCGCGGAGAACCTCTGCCCGCGTTCGGCCTACACCGGCTGGGATGCCGACGGTGGATACGCCGAATTCGCCTGTGTGCCCGCGACATACGCGCTGCGCTTGCCCGCCGGTTACTCGGATGCCGACACCGCCCCCTTGCTGTGCGCGGGCATCATCGGATACCGGGCGCTGCTGCGGGCCGCCGTTCCGCCGGGCGGGCGGCTGGGAATCTACGGCTTCGGCGGCAGCGCCCACATCGCCGCCCAGGTAGCCGCCGCGCAAGGAGCGCAGGTGCACGTGATGACCCGGGATCCGGCGGCGCGGGAACTCGCGACCGCGCTCGGCGCCGCGTCGGTGCAGGGCGCCGCGGATCCGCCTCCGGTGCCGCTGGATTCGGCGATCCTGTTCGCGCCGGTCGGTGAGCTGGTGCCGCCCGCGCTCGCGGCGCTCGATCGCGGCGGGATCCTGGCCATCGCCGGTATCCATCTCAGCGACATCCCCGCGCTGAACTACCAGCGGCATCTGTTCCAGGAACGGGAGATTCGATCGGTCACCGCGAATACCCGCGCGGACGCTCGTGAATTCCTGGCATTCGCCGCCGACCACCGGATACATCTGGCCACGCACCGGTACTCCCTGGACATGGCCGATCGGGCGCTGATCGATCTCGCACACGGACGATTCACGGGCGCAGCGGTTCTCGTACCGTAGGACGACGGAGAACACGATTCGGCGCTGACTCCGTATCGGTCGGGTGGAGTTCCTTGACGGCCCCCGTGGCCGTTCCTACCTTCGCGGATATAGCCGAGTAATCGTCACTGACAAGTGTCGCTCGGCTGTCTCACAACGGCGTGAGTAGGTGAGTACGATGGCCAACCGGAAGGTAATTCACTTCGAAAAGTGGCGTGTAGTAGAGGCATTCGCTGTGCTACTGCTCGTCGCGGGGTTCGGGGCTGCGACGGGATTGCACGCATGGGCGACGTCCTGTGCGGCGGTCGAGGTGGTCGTCGCCCGAGGCACCCACGAACCCGGATATCTGGGTGCGGTGGTGGGCGACCCGCTGTATGACGCCCTGTGGCGAGCACTTCCGGTTGATTCGCAGGCATATCGGGTGGACTATCCCGCAGACCTGCTCGACCCGTCCTCGATCGGCCGCGGGACCCAGGACATGACCGCTCATGTGCTGTGGCAAGCGGCGCGGTGCCCGGATCAGCGGTTCGTTCTGGTCGGCTTCTCACAAGGGGCCGTCGTGACGCACGGGGTGCTCGGCACGGGCATCGTGACCGCGCTCGGTGGCATCCGCACCCTGCCCGCGGATCTGGAATCCCGCGTGGCCGCGGTGCTGTTGCTCGGTGATCCGATCCGGCTGGTCGGCTGGTCCGTGCCGGAGCAATACGCCTGGCGGACCGGAAACTACTGCGCGAGTGGTGATCCGGTGTGCGAGGGCGGCATCCGTCCGGCCGCGCACACGGACTACCGCTGGGCCATGCGGCCCGCCGTGGAGTTCGCGGTGTACCGGATGTGACCGCGCGGGACCGGGAATCCGCAGGAGTGGGGCCGACCGAGGTCGGCCCCACTCGGCTGTGCGGAGCTACCAGTGCAAGCCCGGGACCATACGAGCGACGCGCGCCGCGGGGGTCGGCAGCGCCATGAGCGGCATGATCACAGGGGCCAGCGCGGACAGCGCGCCGCCGCCGGTCGCGGGCGCGGTGGCGGGCGACGGGTCGCCCGGACGGCGCTCCGCGTCGCCCCGCGCGGCGCGGGATTCGCCGAACATGCGGTAGCCCTGGTGCATGATCTGACGCTTCACCGACGGCATCAGCAATTCCACCGCCTGGGCGAAGGTGCCGACCGGCGTGTCGATGCGATGCGGCCGGTCCTCGAGCGCACGCACCACGATCGCGGCGGCCTGCTCCGGATCCGGCACCGGAAGCGAGCGGTACAGGTCGGTCGGCGCGATCATCGGGGTCCGCACCAGCGGCATCCGCACCGAGGTGAAAGTGATCCCGGCATCGCGGTTCTCCACCGCCGCGATCTCGCTGAAGTTGTCCAGCGCCGACTTGCTCGCCACATAGGCGGCGAATCGGGGCACCTTGGTCTGCACCGCGATCGAGGAGATGTTGACCACGTGTCCGAAGCGTCGCGCCCGCATCGACGGCAGCAGGCCGAGGATCAGCCGCACGGCGCCGAAGTAGTTCACCGCCATGGTGCGCTCGAAATCGTGCATCCGGTCGGTGGAGTTGAGCACCGAGCGGCGGATCGAACGGCCCGCGTTGTTCACCAGGTAGTCGACGTGGCCGTGGTCGTCGAGCACGCACTGCACGAGCTTCTCGACCGCTTCGGAGTCGGTGATGTCGCACGGATAGGTATGCGCGACACCGCCATCGGCGCGCACGGCGTCGGCGGCCGCCGCCAGGTCGTCGTGCCCGCGGGCGACCATCAGGACCGTGGCGCCGCGCCGGGCGACGGCGTGCGCGGTGGCCAGCCCGATGCCGGAGGACGCGCCGGTGATCAGCACGACCCGTCCGGCGAGCGGGTCGCCGGTGATGGACACGCGTCCGCGCTGCGGGTCGAGGTGGTCGCGCCAGTACTGCCACAGCCGCTCGGCGTAGCTGTCGAACGACGGCACCGTCAGGCCGCAGCCGCGCAGCTGGGCGCGGGTGGAGTCGCTGATGAACTCCGCGGAGAACGAGGTGTGTGGAGCGACTTCGACCGGGATGCCCACCTGCTCGAGCAGGAAATCGCGCACGGCGGTGAGGCCGGGGATCTGCGCGAGCCCGCTGAGCGCCATTGCGCTGCCCGGCACCGCGCCCACACCGGTCGGGGCGCCCGCCGCGGCGGCGAGCGCGCGGTACACCTCGCCGAACGGCTGCGGCTCCGGGTTGACCAGGTGGAAGGTGCGCCCGTCCAGGCCGGGGCGGCGGATCAGCTCCGCCATGGCGGCCGAGACATAGTCCACCGGAACGATATTCGTGGCGCCGAGATCCGGGAGCGGCAACGGCAGCTCGGACGGCAGCGCGGCCAGCCGCGCGATCGCGCCGAAGAAGTAGTAGGGGCCGTCGATCTTGTCCATCTCGCCGGTGCGGGAATCGCCCACGATGATCGCGGGGCGATAGACCCGCCAGCGCACGCCGCGCGACTCGCGGACGAGCTTCTCGGCGGCGAACTTGGTGCGGTGATACGGCGAGGTCAGCCGCTGCCCGAGGTCGAAGTCCTCCTCGAAGAACTTGCCTTTGTGGTCGCCGGCCACGGCCACGGAGGAGACGTGGTGCAGCACCGCGCCCAGCTCGTGCGCCAGGGCCAGCACCGAGCGCGTGCCGGTGACGTTCGCCGCGTGCGCGGTGTCCTCGTCGGCGGTCATGTCGTAGACGGCGCCCAGGTGCACCACGTGGTCGGCCCGCGGCGCCTCGCACGCCAATCCCAGGCCCTCGGCGGTGAGATCGCCGATGAGCGCGAAGACCCGCTCGGCGCCGCGCCAGCCCGACGCGATGTCGGTGAATTTCGCCAGCGACGTCTCGCGCACCAGCACGTGGACGATCGCGTCGGCGTCGCGATCCAGCAGGTCCTGCACCACCCGCCTGCCCAAGAATCCGGTTCCGCCCGTCACGATGTAAGTGGCCATCGCACTCTCCTGCTGCTTACTCGAACCATGTTGTCGCACAAGTCATCCGGCATGCGGCAATGGATGCGGACAGCGTTGATTCGGCCCCCAGCGACACACGTCGGGCCGAAAGTAGGAACACCTTCGTCCTGACTTATTACTGAACAGTAATCGACCGCGTGCGGCACCGGCAAGCGATCATGGTCCGTTCGACATGTGGGACTGATCACCGTCTGCGCAGGTCAAACGGTATGTGTTACACAGAATTCCAGTTACTCACGTTCTGGTCGAGTGTCCAGCAACTCTGTGGCGTCCGATTCGACTACTTCTTCTCGACCCGTGCCGGCGGGGCCTGCAGCGGAGGTTTGTCACGCAGGAACGTCTCGAAGGCGTCCAGGTCGGTCGGGCCCACCGCGGTGTCGACGCCCTCGGTGAAGACGGTGAATCCGTCGCCGCCCGAAGCGAGGAAGTTGTTGGTCGTCACGCGATAGGCGGCGACCGGGTTGAGCGGCTGCCCTCCGATACGGACACTGTTCGCGATCACCTTCGCGCCTGTGGGAGCGGTATCGGAGTAGGCATAGCCGATGCCCGCGAGGGAAAGAATCGTCGGTTTGCCAGGGTTGTTCCACTGCTGTTCCAGTAGGCGCAGGATCTGGCTGCCGGTGAGTGTGACCGTGACGACCTGGTTGCCGAACGGCTGGACGGTGAAGATATCGCCGTAGGTGATCGGTCCCTGTCTCAGATCGGCGCGCACGCCGCCGGGGTTCATGAAGGCGGCTACGGCGGCGCCCGGTCCCGCGGTGGCCGACAGCATGGAATCGGCGATCACGTCGCCCAGCGGTGAGGTGCCCGCCGGGCTCGGGTCGTGCGGGAGGAGGGCCGCGCTCGCGCCGACCACGCGGCCCGCGCGGGGCCGGGACTGCTCGGTGTAGAAATCGATCAGCGCGGTCGTCGGGGCGTCGGGTGTCACCTCGCGGGTCACCACTCGGTTGAGCGCCGACGCTTGCACACCGTCGGGGCCGAAGCGCAGCGTGACGTCGGTGATGAGCCGTCCGTAGGACGATGCCTGGGTGATGACCTTGCCCCCGGTGGTGCAGACGTAGGGCTGGTGGCTGTGGGCGGTGAACACCGCCCGGACCGCGGGGTCGACCCGCTCGGCCAATTCGGTCACGTTCGGGGTGACGTTCGCGCAGCCGTTGTAGTCCAGTGGTGCGTCCTGTTCGGGCCGCTGGGAGCCGCCGTCATGCATCAGCGCCACGATCGCCTCCGCACCCGCCGCTTTCATCTCCGGCACGTAGCGGTTGATCGCGGCGGCCTGGTCGCCGAACAGATAGCCCCGGATGCCCTCGGGCAGAACGATATTCGCGGTGTCGGGCGTGACGGTGCCGACGACGCCGATCCGGTGCCCGCTCACCTCGAGCAGGGTCCACGGGCGCAGTGCGGGTGGCGGGTTGCCCTGCGCGTCGGTGACGTTCGCGGCCAGGTAGGGGAACTTCGCGCCGGTGAACGGAGCGCCGGGAGAACATCCGTCCCACGCGCACCCGCCTTGCTGTAAACGCGTCAATTCCCTTACTCCGTCGTCGAATTCGTGATTGCCGACCGCGGAGGCGGCCACTCCCACGTTGTTGAGGAAATCGATCGTCGGCTCGTCGTGGAACAGGCTGGAGACCAGCGGGCTCGCCCCGATGTTGTCTCCGGCCGCCAGTACGGCGCTGGACGGATAGGCGGCCTTCAGCCGTGCCAGATGGGTGGCCAGATAGGCGGCTCCGCCCGCGTCGTATCTGCCGATCTTCCCGTTGGACCCGTTCGGCGGCTGCAGGTTTCCGTGCAGATCGTTGAAGCCGAACAGGTGCACCTCGTCGGGCTGCGCGGGACGCAGATCGTCCGTCGAGATCAAGGGCACGATCTGTGCCGCCGTCGACGAGCCGGGACCGGCGCCGGGGTCGGACGTCGTGCCGCAACCCCCCACCAGACCGACACCGGCAAGACCGGCAAGAACCACGGCGATGCGGCGGCGCGCTCTCATATTATGACTGTCCCACGTCATCGGCATTCGCGCAGCACTGCCGAAATACCGCGCGCCGCAGCGCGATGCGTCACGTCGATCCGGCTACTGAGCGGCCGGGAATTCCTCGGCGAGCTCCTCGAAGACCGCGGTGTTCATCGCGAAGGCGCGCTTGCCCTCGTCGAGTACGCGGCGGCGCTCCAGATCATCGAGCGGCAGGCGATCGAGCAGGCCGCGGTATTCCCGCTTGAACGCCGCCGGATTGCGTACGCCGTCGAAGACGTAGAAACGCACCCCGTCGCCGCGATGGGGAAGGTTCCACAGCTTTTCGGCGGTGCCGCGGATGACTTGTCCGCCGGACAGGTCGCCGAGGTAGCGGGTGTAGTGGTGGGCGATGTACCCGGCGGGCCAGTCGCGTGCGCACGCATCGATGCGTGCGGCGTAGGCCGCGGTGGCGGGCAACGGTTCCAGGCCGGTACGCCAGCCGGAGCCAAGGAGATGCGCGAGATCGCGTTCGAGTTCGGCGGTGCGGGCCAGCTCCGGCCGGATGAACGGTCCGGCGACCGGGTCGTCGGCCAGCGTCTCCCACCGCTGTTCGAGCGCGCGGTAGATGAACCAGAGCTGACCGGTGTAGCGGTGATACGAGTCGACACCGAGGGACCCGCCCAGCATGTCGCTCATGAAGCGGGAGTTCTCCGCCTCCGCGTGCTGCTGCGCGGTGGCGGTACGGATCTGCTTCGAGAACGGATCTGTTTGCGGCATGTCCGAACCACCTCACCTCACACCGGGGCCGCCATCGCATCGCGCGGCCCTGACCAGTTCGATAAGAGGTTACCGGGCGGGCGTTCGCCGCGCATGCGCCTCGCGGGTCAGTGCGCGGGCGCCGAGCGCCGCCGTCGCCGCACGATCGGGCGGCGCAGCGAGCCGAACCGGCGCAGTATCCGGGGCCTGCGCACGGTGCGGTCACACCACTCGCCGAGCGTGACACCGGCCGCCAGCGCGCAGCCGATGCCGAAGGCCGACAGCAGCTGGTTGCCTCCGATCAGCAGTTCGTCGTTGAGCAGGGCGTAGAGCCCGCGATAGACCTTGAGGCCGGGGAGCAACGGGGTGATGCCCGCGACCGCGACGACCAGCGGGGGAGTCAGCGCCCGGCGGGCCATCAGGCCACCGGCCAGGCCGACCAGCGTCGCGGCCGCGCCGGAGGAGATCACGGGCCCGAACCCGGCCTGCTGGACGAGCAGGAAGCAGATGATGCCCGCGGCGCCGCTGCCCGCCGCGGCGGCGAGGGCCCGGCGCTCGGCGTAGCAGGCGAGCGCGAACGCCAGGGCCGCCACCGCACCGGCCAGGATCTTCACCGGCAGGTCGGTGATGTCGCGGGCGGAGGTCAGATAGACCGGTGGCACCGTGGCGTCGAGGAGGTCGGCGATGCGCAGGGTGAACGCGATGCCCGCGATGATGCCGCCGGTCATCATCATCACCTCGAGCATGCGGGCCGTGGCGGTGATGGGGGCGCCGGTGATCGCGTCCTGCACCGAGCCGACCAGCTGCAATCCACTGAGCAGCACGGTGATCCCGGCGGCGATGATCAGGGTCGGGTCGGCATCGATGCGCAAGCGCGCGGCCAGGCTCGCCAGCACGATGGCCGGGATCGCCGCGATGGCGCCGCCCACCATGTGCTGGAAGAAGAACGGCAATCCGTAGCGATTGAGGACGCGATTGGTGCGGTCGATCGCCGCGGTGGTCGCGAAACTGACCGCGGCCACGAGTGTGCCCGCGCCGAGCAGCGCGGCGATCGCCGCCGCCATCAGCGACCACGCGGCGGTGGCGGTCCACCGGGGGTAGGGATGCGGCGCCGAGGTGATGGCGTCGAGTGCGGCGCGGGCCTGGTCCGGCGGGACCAGTTCGTTGCGGATCCGGCGGGTGAGCCGGTCCACCGCGGCGAGCCGGGTGAAGTCCAGGGCGCGATAGTGCACGATCCGCATGGTGCTGGCCGGCGGCAGCGCGGGCCCGCGGTCGGCCCAGATGCGGATGGCGTCGTAGGTGACGTCGATGCTGCAGCGGGACAGGCCGTAGGTGGCGGCGATGAACCGCACCGTCGTGGTGGTGTCCACCACGCCGGTGCCGGAGGCGAGGACCACCTCGCCGACCCGGACCGCGAGGTCGAGGACTTCGGCCACTCTGGCGTCGTCGGTGAGATCGATCGGCTGCAACGGCGTCGGCGCGGTGACGATGGTATCCGCGGTCGCCTGCCGGTCGGCCACCAGCAGGCCGACGGCCTGGGTGACGACGGGTATGGGCCGGGCGCGCCGCAGGCGAAGCCCGCGACGCCAGCCGAGGTGATCCACCCGTTCGGTGGTGACATCGCCTACGGAAGATGCGTCGAGACTCATGGAGGCGAACCTAGTCATCCGACGTCTCCTTGGCATCCGTGCGGGTCGCGGCGGGCGAGCCGGTGCCGCCACCCCTTGGTGCGACCGGCGGATCGTGATAGAACTTGTTCTAATTTCGGCGATGGGAGCGCGTACGGTGCGGTACGGAATCGTGTTGTTCACCAGCGATCGGGGCATCACCCCCGCGGATGCGGCGGTGGCCGCCGAGCGTGCCGGTTTCGACACGTTCTACGTCCCCGAGCACACGCACATCCCGGTGGTTCGCGCCGCGGCGCACCCGCGCACCGGCGATGCGAGCCTGCCCGACGACCGCTATCTGCGCACCCTGGATCCGTGGGTCGCGCTGGGCACCGCCGCGTCCGTGACCGAGCGCATCGGGTTGTCCACCGCGGTGGCGCTGCCCGCCGAGCATCACCCGATCACGCTGGCCAAGACCATCGCCTCGCTCGACCATCTGTCCGGCGGCCGGGTCAGTCTCGGCGTCGGATTCGGCTGGAATACCGACGAGCTGGCCCACCACGGTGTGCCCGCGGGCAAGCGCAGGACGGTGCTGCGTGAGCATCTCGAGGCCATGCGGGTGCTGTGGACCGAAGAGGAGGCGGGCTTCGACGGCGAATTCGTCACCTTCGGCGCCAGCTGGTCCTGGCCGAAGCCGGTGCAGAAACGCATTCCGGTCCTGCTCGGCGCGGCGGGCACCGAGAAGAATTTCACCTGGTTGGCGAACTACGCCGACGGATGGATCACCACGCCGACCGAGGACGGGTTGGATCAGAAAATCGCTCTGCTGCACCGGGTGTGGCGCGAGCACGAGCGCGCCGACCGCCCCGAGGTCGTCGCGCTCGCCGGGCGCCACGACGCCGAGCAGCTGGCGCGCTGGGCCGAAGCGGGTGTCACCGAAGCGGTTTTCGGGCTGCCCGATCGCGCGGCGGAGGACGTGCGCGCCTACCTCACGCGACTGGCCGGGAAGCTGGGTATCGAGCCCAACGGGTGACGCGCTCGGCGCGCCACCGCGGTCACTCGTAGCCGCGGCCGATGGGCGAGCCCGCGAGCACCGGCCCGAGGCGAGGCGAACTGCCCCCGGACGAGAAGTGGCCCGCGCGAAGGGGTTTCGCGCGGGCCACGGGGTCCGTCGTCAGCGCAGGTCGCGCCTGCGGAACGCGGTGACGCCGACGGCCAGCAGGACCGCCGCGACCGCGAGCAGCCACAGCACCGGCAGCGCCTGGAATTCGGCGCCGGGCACCTTCGGTGGGTGGACGAACGGCACCAGATCCACCATCCATTGCGGCAGCCCGTCCAGCGAACCCACGAAGAAGATCACCACCATGGCGCTGAGCACACCCCAGGCGAGGGGGGCGAAGCGCGGTGCGACACCGTAGAGCGCGACCGCCATGCCCGTGACGACCCAGACCGCGGGCACCTGCACGGCGGCGGCGCCGATCGACTGCCCGAGTTTCGTGCCGAGATCACCGCCGGTGGCGCCGTACACGATGCCGATCGCCACGCCGGAGACCAGCAGTGCCGCGGCGGGCCCGAGCAGCGCGAAGCCGATGTGGCTCAGCGCGTATCGGACCCGGCCGACCGCACCGGACAGCGTCGCCTCGACCCGGGCGCTGGTCTCCTCGTCGTGCAGGCGCAGGGCGGCGGAGATCGAGTAGGCGGAGGCCGCCGCGGCCAGCATCGTGATCGCGTAGGTGATGAACGACTGCTGTAGCTGCTGGGAGCCGCCCATCCGGGTGACCATGTCGCGGATGGATGCGCTGCCGTCGAGCATGTCGCCGACGCTGTTGACCGCGCCGCCGATCAGCAGGCCGTACAGGGCGAAGCCGACCGTCCACGCCAGCAGGGTGCCGCGCTGCAACCGCCAGGCCAATCCGAACGGGCCGGACAGCACAGGCGCCGCGGCCGATGGCCCGGGGCGCTCGGCGATGAGCCCCGAACCGACGTCGCGGTTGCCGAGCAACGCGTACGCCAGCGCGGTGCCCGCCACGGCGAGGACGGCGAAGGGCAGCAGCACCCACCATCGTTCGTCGGCGTACGGGCGGATCTGCAACGACCATCCGATGGGCGAGAACCAGGACAGCACACCGTTTCCGGCGTCGCCGACCGCCCGCAAGGCGAAGGCCGCGCCGAGGGCGCCGAAGGCTACGCCGCGCGCCACTCGCGCACCGGCGCTCACCTGAGCGGCGACCGCGGCGATCGCCGCCCAGACGGTGCCGGACGCCGCCAGCGCGGCACCGAAAGCCACCGATCCCGCGCCGGGCAGGTCGGCGGCATACAGCGCCATCGCGCACACGATCCCGGCGAGCAATGCGCCGGTGTAGGTCATGATCAGGGTGGCGGTGAGACCGGCGAAACGCCCGATACTGGTGGCGCTCACCAGTTCCGCGCGCCCGGTCTCCTCCTCCACGCGGGTGTGCCGGATCACCGTGAGCACCGTGGCGATGGCGATCATGGTGTACATGGCGCCGGCTTTCCAGGTGCCGATCGAGCCGAGCGCCGAGCTGAACACCGGACCGTACATCGCGATCAGCGCGGGGCTGTCGGCTGTGGTGCGCGCGAAGCTGTCCAGGGACGCCTGGTTGTCGTACAGGCCCTTGATGCTGGCCACCTGGAACGCGGGCATCAGACCGATGAGCAGCGTCCACAGCGGCAGTACGATCCGGTCGCGGCGCAGGTACAGCCGCAGCAACCGCCCGGTGCCCGCGAAGTCGCGGGAGACGCCGCGCGCAGGCGACGCCGCGGCGCGCCCGGCGATGGCGGTGGTCATGCTCGCACCTTCTCCCCGGTGACCGTGGCGGACTCGGCGTCGTGGCCGTCGACGTGGTAATGCCGCAGGAACAGCTCCTCGAGCGTCGGCGGCGTGCTGGTCAGGCTGCGCACGCCCGCGTCGCCGAGTACCCGGATCAGCGCGCCCAAGTGCTCGTTGTCGACCTGGCAGCGCAGCGTGTGGTCGTCGAACTCGATGTCCTCTACGCCGGGGATGCGGCTCAGATCGCCCGCGTCGCCGACCAATTCGGCGGTGATCGATGTGCGCGAGAGGTGGCGCAGGTCCGACAGCGACCCGCTCTCCACCGTGCGCCCGGCCCGGATGATGGTCACCCGGTCGCACAGCGCCTCGACCTCGGACAAGATGTGGCTCGACAGCAGGACCGTCGCGCCGCGCTCGCGCGCCTCGTGCACACACTCCCGGAAGACCTGCTCCATCAGCGGGTCCAGCCCCGAGGTCGGCTCGTCGAGCAGCAGCAGCCGCGCGCCGGAGGCCAGCGCCGCGACCAGCGCGACCTTCTGGCGGTTACCCTTGGAGTAGGTGCGCGCCTTCTTGCGGGGATCGAGGTCGAAGCGCTCGATCAGCTCGTCCCTTCGTTTCTCGTCGAGACCGCCTCGCATCCGGGAGAGCAGGTCGATGGTCTCCCCGCCCGACAGCGACGGCCACAGCGTCACATCGCCTGGCACGTAAGCCAATTCGCGGTGCAGGGCGACCGCGTCGGCCCACGGGTCGCGCCCGAACAGCCTGGCTTGCCCGCCCGTGGCGCGCAGGATGCCGAGTAGTACGCGGATGGTGGTGGACTTGCCCGCGCCGTTGGGGCCGAGGAAGCCGTGGATCTCGCCCTCGGTGACCCTGAGGTCGAGGCAGTCCAGCGCGGTGACGTGACCGAAAGTCTTGCGGAGACCGCGGACTTCGATGATGTCGGACATCACTTCTCCTTGGTGAATGTGTCCAAGATCGTGGGATCGGTGATCAGCCCTTGGGTGTAGAACTCCAGGGCCGGTGGGGTGAGTTCTTCGGTGAGTTCGCGAATCGCCTTGCGATAGTCGATCTTCTCGTCGCGGTGCTGGCGCATCTGCATGTACAGCATGGTCGCGCCGACGTTCAGCATCATCAGATAGCGGGCGCGCGCCGCCGGATCGCGACTCGGCTTGATCCTGCCCGCCTCGACCGCCTTCTCGAGATAACCCTCGGCATCGGCGGCCATGTGCTCGAACAACGATTCCGCCATCGGTCCGCCTGCCTGCAGGCTGCGCACCATATAGGCGACCAGCGGCGCGTACGACTCGACCTCGGCCAGGGCGTCGAGCATGCCCGCCTTCATCGACGACGCGGTGATCGCCTTGACCTTCTCGTCGCGGATCAGCTGCAGGACTCGGTCGTCGCAGGCGGCGCGCAGGCCGTCTTTGGAACCGAAGTGATGGTTGACCAACCCCGGCGAGACACCGGCGGCGGCGGCGATCTTGCGGACTCCGACCTGGAATCCGTGCTCGCCGAACACCTCGATCGCGGTATCGCGAATGCGGGCCGCGGTGGTCAGATCCTCGGCGGATCCTTGCGGAACGGGCTGTTGGTTAAACACATGTTCAGTATATTAAACACATGTTCAACAGTCTAGCAAGACCCTCTTCCGGGGTTGTCGCGCATCACGGTTTGCCGCCGGTGTACCGGGCTATCGTCGAGGCATGACTAGCGGCACGGCAACGACGGCGGACCACCTACGCGCGGCACTCGACGGACCCTGGGCGGCCGTCCGGGACGAAGCCCGGACCCTGCTGGCCGGGGAGGAGTTCACCGGCGACCCCTACCTGGACTACAAGGCCGCGCGAGCGCGGGTGCTCGAGCAGATGAAGGCGATCTCCACCATGGGATTCGCCGAGCGCGGGTTCCGCCGGGAGAACGGCGGCACCAGTGAACCGGGTGCGGCGGTGGTCGGGCTGGAGATGCTGGCGTACGCGGACCTGTCGCTGTGGGTGAAATCGGGCGTGCAGTGGGGACTGTTCGGTGGCGCGGTGGAGAACCTCGGCACCGAACGGCACCGCGAGTACATCGAGCGCTTGATCTCGCTGGACCTGCTCGGTTGCTTCGCCATGACCGAGTCCGGGCACGGCAGCGACGTCGCGAACCTGGAGACCACGGCGACCTACGACCCGCAGACCCAGGAGTTCGTGGTGCACTCGCCGACGCCGTCGGCCCGCAAGGACTACATCGGCGGCGCGGCCGAACACGCGCGGATGGCCGCGGTGTTCGCCCAGCTGATCACGCTCGGCGAGAACAAGGGCGTGCACTGCCTGCTGGTGCCGATCCGCGACGAGAACGGCGCCGACCTGGCCGGCGTCACCACCTACGACGACGGCCTCAAAGGCGGCCTGCCCGGCGTGGACAACGGGCGCATCGTCTTCGACCACGTGCGGGTGCCCCGGGAGAATCTGCTCAACCGCTATGCCGACGTCGCGCCGGACGGCACCTACAGCTCAGAGATCGAGAACCCGAGCCGCCGGTTCTTCACCACGCTCGGCACCCTGGTGCGCGGGCGGGTCAGCGTCGGCGGCGCGGCGGCGGCCGGCGCGCGGGTCGCGCTGAGCATCGCGGTGCGCTACGCCCTGCAACGCAGGCAGTTCTCCGACCCCGACACCGGTGTGGAGACGGTGCTGCTGGACTACCGCAGCCATCAGCGCAGGCTGCTGCCGCTGGTCGCCAAGTCCTACGCCCTCGCGTTCGCGCAGAACGACCTGGTGCGCCGGATGCATCTGGTGCAGACCGGCCAGAACCTCGAGGCGGGCGCCCAGCGCGCGCTGGAGAAGCGCGCCGCCGGCCTGAAGGTCGCGCAGACCAACCACGCCACCCGCGCCATCCAGGAGTGCCGCGAAGCGTGCGGCGGCGCGGGCTACCTCACGGAGAACCGGCTGGTCACGTTGAAGGCCGACACCGACGTCTTCACCACTTTCGAGGGCGACAACGTCGTGCTCACCCAGCTGGTGGCCAAGGAACTGCTCACCTCCTACGCCGACGAGGTGCGCGACCTGGACGCGCTGGGCTGGGTGCGCTTCGCCGCCACCATGGCCGGTGACGTGGTGCGCAAGCGGTCCGGCGTGCGCCAGCTCATCCAGACCCTGCGCGACCGAGGAGACGACTCCATCGACGAGGGCGACCTGTCCCGCCGGGTGGTGCAGCTGCAGTTGTTCGCCGACCGCGAGGACTACCTGGTCCGGACCGCGGCCCACCGGCTGCGCGCCAGGGCCGAGGAGACCGGTCCGTTCGAGGCGTTCAACAATGCCCAGGACCACATCCTGGCCGCGGGCGCGGCGCACATCGACCGCCTGGTGCTCGAGGCGTTCATCGAGGGCATCTCCGACATCGAGGATCCCGAGGCGCGTGAAATCGCCGACTGGATGTGCGACCTGTTCGTCTACTCCACGATCGAAGAGAACCA
The DNA here is from genome assembly GCF_001612765.1 of Nocardia arthritidis NBRC 100137. Taxonomy (GTDB): domain Bacteria; phylum Actinomycetota; class Actinomycetes; order Mycobacteriales; family Mycobacteriaceae; genus Nocardia; species Nocardia arthritidis. Next base: position 165,892 of record NZ_BDBB01000018.1, on the reverse strand, counting down.
GGCCTGGTACATCATGCACCGGTTCATGTCGGTGGACCGGGCCAAGACCGTGCGCCGTGGCGTGAACGAGCTGGTCGACCGGCTGCGTCCGCACGCGCTGACCCTGGTCGAGGCCATGGGTGTGCCCGAGTCGATGCTGCGCGCGGCCATGCTCGACGACGCGAGCGTCTTGGAGCGGACCCAGCCGATCTCGGCGTCTTCGTAGGGCTGCCGCGATCGGCCGCCGCCCGCGCGCGGCCGATCAGCCCGGCCCGTACGTCGTCAACGCGGTGACCAGAAACCACACCACCCAGACGAAGCCGACCACCATGCCGATGGCCAGGAGGGTGCGCATCACCGCGCGGCCGAAGTCGAGGTCACCGGTCTCCCGGGGATACAACTTCCACGGGCTGTACCACGGAGCCCGGATGGCGTACCGGGACGCGTGTGCCTCCCGTTCGGCCTGCGCGAGTTCCTCCGCGTAGGCCTCTGCCTGCGCCTGATTGGGGCCGCCGTGCCAGAGCGTGATGTCGATCGGGCCGAGGAAGCCCTCGTTGATCAGTTCCTGCGGTGCGGGCAGATAGGGCAGGATGCCGAGCCCGCGGAACGCGACGGCGACGTCGTTGGCCGTCCAGAGGTGTTTCTCCTCGGCGGCGAGCGCGTCGAAGTAGTGCCGGAGCCGGCCGGGATCGTCGCCGATGATCACGTCGAAACTCGGATCGGCCCAGCGCTGTTCGAGCTGGAGCTGGGCGCCGGACAACGTGACGAGCAGCGCGACGCCGTGCACGACGCGCTGCCCGAGACCACGGGCGGCCAGCCATTCCTGCAGTGCGAAGGTGTGCTCGCGGGACTTGTCCAGCGGTGTGCGGCGGTCGCGGCTCTCCGTCGCCATCGGTTCGCCGTTGATGCTCCACGGCCCGTTCAGCGGGACCTCGAGCACACCGTCCTGGCGGGCGACGAGCGCGTCGGCCTCGATCACCACGCAGCTGGTCGGTGTCCAGATCACGGCATCGAACTGGTGCAGCCGATCCTTGTGGAACAGGCTGCAGGTGATCGTCGCGACACCGTGCGGACTCGCGGAGTCCTTCCAGGTGCGCAGCCAATCGATCAGCGCGCGCTCGGCATTGGTGCCTGCGGCGTTCTGGACTCGCACGAGCATTGGCGGCCACCCTTCACGTCGACACTCGACAGTGGACAGGATACGAGGTGCCGCAACGGGTTCGCCGCGCCCACGCCGCGCGAACGGCGTGTCGGGTGCGCGCCCCCCGGTGGAGCCGCTACTCCGGTTCCGTGGCGTCGACCCGGCCGGTCCGCACGGCCTCGACCAGTTCGGCATGGTCGGCCTCGGTGCGGTCGGCGTAGCGCACCGCGAACGCGGCCACCGCGTCGTCGAAGCGCTCGTCACCGTCCAGATAGCCCGACAGCAAGCGCGGATCCAGCGACCGGGAATGGGCCCGGGCCAGCAGCGCGCCCGCCAGCCGTCCGTAGTCGTCCAAATCGGTCGCGGGCAGCTCGGCGGGATCGATGCTGCCCTTCAGGTTGCGGAATTGCCGTACGATGAAAGGCAATTCGGCACCATCAGGGGCCGGGGCGAGCGAGGTCCAGCCGAGCAGGATGTCGGATTCGGACTGGACGAGCCGCGCCCCCTGCACGATTCGCTCTCCCTCGTGGCGCACGGCACGGGACGGCAGGAACGGGGCGAGTGCCGCCGACGCGGCCTGCTTCACCTGTAGGACCAGCGCTTCGCCGTCGTTGCCGTGCAGCAGCGCGAGGTAGCTGTGCAAGCCGACGCTTCCGGTCCCGACGATCCGGAACGCGATGTCCGACACCGCGAATCGGGTCAGCAGGGTGCGCCGGGACTCGGGCAGGGTATCGGCGTAGCGCTCCAGCCCGCCGATCACCGCCGCCGCGACGTGCTCGTCCACCGCGGTGAGGATCGGGGGATCGCTGACGAAGCGGTGCTTGCGGATGCCGGTCTGGTGGTCATCCAGGTGCTCGGTCCACTTCGCCACCACCTTGGCGCTGGTGTTCTTGCGGGCCTTCTTGGCCGCCTTCTTGAAGTCGTCGAGCAGGGCGTCGGCCTTGGCTCGGGTGATCACCGACTCGTCGGGAAGCGCGCACCATGACGTCATGAACGGCATCGCGGCCAGCTCGTCCGCGGCCAGGCGGTAGGAGCGGGCGGCGTCGCGCGCCGCGGTGCGGCACTCGTCCTCGTCGGCGCCCGCCTCGCGTCCGGCCAGCACCAAGCTGGCCGCCAGCCGCTCCAGATCCCACTCCCACGGGCCGGGCACGGTCTCGTCGAAATCGTTTATGTCCATGATGATCTCGCCGCGCGCGGTGCCGTACAGGCCGAAGTTCGCCGCGTGCGCGTCACCGCACAGCTGGGCGCTGAGCCCACTGTCCGGGCCACCCGCCAGATCGGCCGCCATCAGACCCGCCGCGCCCCGGTAGAAGGTGAACGGCGAGGCGATCATCCGCCCGATCCGCAGCGGTATCAGATGCGCAAGCCGGCCCGCGTTGCTCGCCTCGATGAAGTCGAGCACACCCGGCCGTCGCACGCTGGTCGCCTCCCGGTCCCGTGCAATGACCGGAACCCGCTGACGCAGTGCGTGTCCGCGGGCGCGGACCTCCTCCGCGGGCACGTAGGAGCGCAGATCGATACCACTGTCCGACACAACGGCTCACGCTAGCCGGAACCGACCGTTCATGCTGCGTGGCCTCGCCCTCATCGCGCCGGAACGCTGGGCGGCGCCGGCTCGATCGGCAGCCGCAGCGCGCCCGGCGCCGCCGCGGGCACCGTGGGATGCGCCGGGGGCACCGCAGCGATGCGCCGGTAGGGCGAGCCCAGTTCCGGCCTGGGGTCGGGATCGTCGCGGTTGGGCCAGTAGGCCATGGCGCGCTCGGCCTGCGCGGTGATCGTCAGCGACGGGTTCACGCCGAGATTGGCGGTCACCGCCGAACCGTCCGCCACGTGCAGGCCGGGATGGCCGTAGACCCGCTGATACGCGTCCACCACGCCGGTCCGGGGGCCGTCGCCGATCACGCATCCGCCGATGTAGTGGGCCGTGGCGGGAATGTCGAACACATCCATGATCAGCCCGTGGGTGTCGCCGTCGACCTTGGCGCCGAACCGCCTGCCGATGTCGTGGGCCAGCGGGATCCAGGTCGGGTTCGGCTCGCCGGTGCCCTGCCTGGTCCGCAGCCGCCCGCGCTTGCGGAACGAGGTCAGCGAGTTGTCCAGCGACTGCATGATCAGCAGGATCACCGACTTCTCCGAGGCATGCCGCGCGTCGAGACTGCGCAGGAACACCAGCGGATGCAGCACGATCGCCAGCAGGAAGCGCAGGAAGCGGAACGCCCCGCCGTCCACGATGGGCACCGACATCGGGAACAGCGCGTTCTGGCGTTTGCCGTAGTGACACACCTCGACGTGGGTGTCGGGCTCCGGGTGGATCGAGGAGGTGATCGCGATGCCCTCGGCGAAATCGCGGCGGGCGCGGCTGACCACGTTGAGGATGGCCTCGGAATTGCTGCGGGTCAGTTCGCCCAGCCGGGGCGACAGGTGCGCCAGCACGCCGTCGTCGCGCATCTTGTGCAGCAGCTTCTGCGTGCCGAGCGCGGCGCCGGCGAACACGACCTGCTGGGCGGTGAAGGTTCTGCGCTGCTTGCGGATCCACCGGCCGGAACGCTGGGTGTCGACGGCGTACCCGCCGCCGGGCAGCGGTCGCACGGCGGTGGCCGTGGTGAGCGGGTGAACCCGCGCCCCGGCCCGTTCGGCAAGGTGGAGGTAGTTGGTCGTGGTGGTGTTCTTGGCGTTGTGCGGGCAGCCGGTGAAGCAGCGCGCGCAGTGCACACAGCCGGTGCGGCGCGGGCCCGCGCCGCCGAAATACGGGTCGTCGACCTCGGCGCCGGGAGCGCTCTCGTTGAAGAACACCCCGACCTCGGTCGGATGGTAGGTGTCGGCCACGCCGAGGTCCTCGGCGATCCCCCGGATCACCTCGTCGGCCGGGGTCGTGCGCGGGTTGGGCGCCACGCCGAGCATGCGCTTGGCCTGGTCGTAGTACGGGGCCAGCTCCGCGCGCCAGTCGGTGATATGCGCCCACTGCCGGTCGGTGTAGAAGTTCGGCAGCGGTTCGTACAGCGTGTTCCCGTAGATCAGCGAGCCGCCGCCGACACCGGCGCCGGAGAACACGGCGCACTTGCCGAGCAGGCTGATCCGCTGCGGTCCGGTCAGGCCGAGGCGCGGGGCCCAGATCGACTTGCGGACATTCCAATTCGTGCGCGGGATGTCCTCGGCGTTCCAGCGGCGGCCTGCCTCCAGTACACCCACCCGGTAGCCCTTCTCGGTGAGTCGCAGAGCGCTGACGCTGCCGCCGAAACCGGAACCGATCACCACCACGTCGTAGTCGAATGCGGACATGACTTCCTCTCGCTCACCCGGCCACACAATGAGAAATATTTCGAATCATTCGGTCACCGGCGTGCTGTGGCGGAAACCATCCTCGCACGCGCGTGCTGAGGCCGATATCCGGAAATTCGACGCGTGGAGATGGCGGGGACCGGGGCCGGTGAGGTATGCACGGGTCGTGACAACCGAATCGGGCACCACCCAACCGGAGGAACGCGCCACAGGCGGCGGAGTGCGCGGCGTCTTCGCCGATCGCGTCCTGACCGTCCCGAACGTGCTGAGCGTGCTGCGCCTGCTCGGAGTTCCGCTGTTTCTGTGGTTGCTGCTGATCGAGCGGGCCGATGGCTGGGCGTTCGCGCTCCTGATCGCCAGCGGCGTCACCGACTTCCTGGACGGCAAGCTCGCCCGGCTGCTCGATCAGTCCTCGCGGCTGGGGGCGCTGCTGGATCCGTTCGTCGACCGGCTCTATCTGGTCACCACGCTGGCGGCGTTCGTGATCCGCGGCCTGATGCCGTGGTGGGTGGCGGCGATCCTGGTCGGGCGCGACCTCGTGCTCACCGCGACGCTGTCGGTGTACAAACGCCGCGAACTGCCCCCGCCGGAGGTGATCTACCTCGGCAAGGCGGCCACCTTCGCGCTGATGTCCGCGCTGCCCTGGCTGCTGGCGGGGCAGATGGACTGGGCCGCCGACGGTTTCGGGCGCGCCTTCGGCGCGGCCTTGCTGATCTGGGGCACCGCGGTCTACGTCTGGACCGGCGTGCTCTATACCGGTAGGGCCATCGCGGTCGCAAGAGCGATACCGGCTGTGGGGCACCGGACGGCGTAGCCGATAGAGTTTGCGTGCAACGTTCAAACGAAAGGACGGCCTGTGACCCAGACCCCCGACGATCTGCGCTACACCGAGGAGCACGAGTGGGTACGCCGGATCGCACCGACCCGGGTGCGGGTGGGCATCACCGACTACGCCCAGTCTCAACTCGGTGACGTTGTGTTCGTGCAGCTGCCCGAGACGGACGCGGACGTGGCCGCCGCGGACAGCATCGCGGAGGTGGAGTCGACCAAGAGCGTGTCCGACATCTACGCGCCGCTGAGCGCGAAAGTGGTTGCGGTGAACGACATGCTGAACTCGGAGCCGGAGACGTTGAACACCGATCCCTACGGTGACGGATGGCTGTTCGAGTTGGAGGTGGGCGACGCGGCGAGTCTCGACGCGACGCTCGGTGAACTGCTGGATGCCGCAGGTTATCAAGGAGTTATCGGGGGCTGAAGCAGCCTTCCCAGTTCTACCTGCACGGGTGCGGCCCGGCAGGGTACGGTCAATGCCAACAGATGCACCCGGCGGTTGTGCCGGGAATCTAGGGACTCGACGGCAGGTCGTGATGCCAGAGGTATCACCTGCTTGCATGGATAATCAGGTTCGAGGAGGAGAGAAACGGTGAGCGAGAACAAAGACCCGGGTTACGGGGAGACCGCGGCCGAGACGACGTCGGTCTTCCGCGCGGATTTCCTGAACGAGGTCGACGCGTCGCGCTCCGGAGAGCCGACCGGCGAGCAGCCGGTCCAAGGGGTCGAGGGTCTGCCCGTTGGCGCGGCCCTCCTGGTCGTCAAGCGCGGCCCGAACGCGGGCTCGCGGTTCCTGCTGGATCAGCCGACCACGTCGGCGGGGCGCCACCCCGACAGTGACATCTTTCTCGACGACGTCACCGTCAGCCGTCGGCACGCCGAGTTCCGTCAGGACGACGATTCGTTCCAGGTCGTCGATGTGGGCAGCCTCAACGGCACGTACGTGAACCGGGAGCCGGTGGACTCCTCGGAACTGCAGAACGGTGACGAGGTGCAGATCGGCAAGTTCCGGCTGGTGTTCCTCACCGGACCGCGCGCCCAGGTGTCGGACTCGTCGGCGGGCGCGGGGAGTCTATGACGGCGTCGGCGCCGGGTCGCGCACTCATGAAAGGCTCGGAGTCATGAAGGACCCGGCGCTGTGACCGGTGCGGCGCAGTGGGCACGCGGAGGAATGTCGATCGGCTCCGTGCTCGACCTGCTGCGTCCCGACTTTCCCGACGTCACCATTTCCAAGATCCGCTTCCTGGAAGCGGAGGGCCTGATCCGGCCGGAGCGGACACCCTCGGGTTACCGCAGGTTCTCCGTGGCGGATGTGGAACGGCTCCGGTTCGTCCTGACCGCGCAACGCGATCAGTACCTGCCGTTGAAGGTGATCAAGGAACAGCTCGAGGCAATCGACAGCGGTGCGGCGACGCTCGGTGTGCGGGAAGCCCGCGCCCGAGCGCACTCCGTCCGCGCCGGGGCGCCGGAGCCCGGACCCGGCGCGGCGGACGCCGGACAAGCCGCGCCGGTTTCCGAACGTGAGGTGCGCCCGGTGGCCGCGCCTCGGCGGCTCGGTGTCGTGCCGAGTGAGGTGTCGCCGGATGATCTGCGGTTCGATCACGAAATCCGGGTCACCCGGGCCGATCTGCTCGACCAGGCCGGGATCGAGGAGCGGTTCCTCAACGACCTCATCCGGGCCAATCTGATCACGCCAGGCCCGGCGGGGTACTTCGACGCGGACGCGGTCACGCTGGCCAAGACGGCCCGGGCGATGGCCGAATTCGGCTTGGAGGCACGGCATCTGCGTGCGTTCAAGCTCGCCGCCGACCGGGAGGCCGCGCTGGTGGCACAGATCGTCGCCCCCATCGCGAAGAGCCGGGACGCGGGGGCGCGCGCCCGTGCGGAAGAGACGGTGCGCGAACTGGCCGCGCTGTCGCTGACCCTGCACACCTGTCTGGTGAAGTCCTCGGTCCGGGGCTCGCTCGGGGGCTGACCCCCGGGCGCGCCCCGGGTCCGTAGGTTTCGGCGATCCAACACGGTGATTTCGGCTGCGCAGACGGATCGCTGGACCGGTGCGGGTTCGCCTAGACTCGTGGTACGGCGAGCTCTGCAGCGGTCATGCCGGGCCGGCGGCGAGTATGGGAGGCAGTGCGATGAGCGAAATGCGCGTGATCGGCATCCGTGTCGAGCAGCCACAGAACCAGCCCGTGCTGTTGCTCCGCGAAGTGGCGGGCGATCGGTATCTGCCGATCTGGATCGGGCAAGCAGAGGCGACGGCGATCGTGCTCGAGCAGGAGGGGGTGACTCCGATCCGCCCACTGACGCACGACCTGATCAAGATCCTGATCACCGAGCTGGGGCACACCCTCAAGGAGGTGCGCATCGTGGATCTGCAGGAGGGCACGTTCTACGCCGACCTGGTCTTCGAGAACGATCTGCGGATTTCGGCGCGGCCATCGGATTCGGTTGCGATCGCCTTGCGGGTGGGTTGCCCGATCCATGCCGAGGAGTCGGTTCTCGAGGAAGCCGGCTTGGTGATGCCGGACGAGCGCGAGGACGAGGTCGAGAAGTTCAAGGAGTTTCTCGAGTCGGTGTCCCCCGACGACTTCAAGGCGACCGATAGCTGAAGTAGAGGTCGAGACTTTTTCCGCGCGTCGCGTTTGGCTCGATGACGCCGCTCCCTGGACAATCGTGGGGAGTAATCTCGACAGTTGGGCCACGACCGTTTCGGCCGAATCCGCACCGATTCGGTCGGTGACGGAGCCGGGTCATCGATGAGGCTGGGAATGCGTCGGCGAAGCAAGGGAGTGGTCAGTGGCAGAGCAATCGCAGGATGTGGTACAGCCAGGCCTGTTCCCCGACGACTCGGTACCTGACGATCTGGTCGGCTATCGCGTTCCCAGTGCGTGCCAGGTGGCCGGAATCACCTATCGGCAGCTCGACTACTGGGCGCGCACCGGTCTGGTGGTGCCGTCCATCCGGAGTGCGGCGGGCTCGGGGAGTCAGCGGTTGTACTCGTTCAAGGACATCCTCGTCCTGAAGATCGTCAAACGGCTGCTCGACGCCGGCATCTCGCTGCAGAACATCCGGATAGCCGTCGACCATCTGCGCAGCCGCGGCGTGCAGGACCTGGCGGGGATCACCCTCTTCTCCGACGGCACCTCGGTCTACGAGTGCACCTCGGCCGAGGAGGTGGTGGATTTACTGCAGGGTGGGCAGGGAGTCTTCGGGATCGCCGTCAGCGGCGCCATGCGCGAACTGACCGGCGCCATCGCCAACTTCCCCGCGGAGCGCGCGTCGGCGATCACCGAGCGTCCGGAGGATGAGTTGTCATTCCGTCGCAAGGCGCGGATGAATCGCAAGACGGGCTAGAATTCGCCAGGTCAGCGCGAAATACAGGAACAACGCTCCCACGGCCGGGTAAGGCGCGCAGCCTCCCGGCCGTGGTGTGTGACAGCGCTGTCGGCGGCGGGAGATGGGGCCGGGGCGGCAGCGAAAGGGGGGCGCCGTGCGTGCGGGCGACATCACCGGTCTCGTCGGGTCGATCGGCCGGATCGAGGCGTTTCCGACCGTCGACGAACTCGACGCGTTCGCCGACGCGCTCGCCGCGGATCACCCGGATCGGATCTCGATCACCGAACTCGGGCGCTCCCGCGGTGGAGATCCGATTCGCGAGGTGACGGTCGGATCGGGCGAGCAGCACATCCTGGTGTTCGGCAACCCGCACCCGAACGAGCCCATCGGCATGGCCACGATTCGCCACCTGCTCGGCCGGATGGCCGCGGACGAGGCGGTGACCGTCGGCGCCACGTGGCACTTCCTGCTGTGTGTCGATCCGGATGGGACGCGGTTGAACGAAGGATGGTTCGCCGGGCCGCACACCAGGACCGGCGTCGCGCGCGGCTTCTACCGGCCGCCCGCGGTCGAGCAACCCGAATGGTGCTTCCCGGCCGAGTGGCGCGGCAGACGCGTCGGGGTGCCGCTCCCGGAGACAAGGGCGATGATGTCGCTGATCGACCGTACCCGCCCCGCGCTGATCGCCTCGCTGCACAACGCGGAATTCGGCGGCGGATTCTTCTATACCACCGGCGGTGACCCCGAGTACTGGTCGGCGCTGACCGCTCTGCTGGCCGCGGCCGACGTGCCGATCTACCACGGTGAGCCCGACGCGCCGGGCGCGCGCACGCTGGCGCCCGGCGTCTTCGAACTGCCGCTGTTCGAGGCGATGGCCGATCTGCTCGCGGCGCAGGGCCTCGACTCGGTCGCCGCGTTGGGCGGGGGTGGGTGCCGGGACTACGCGGCGCGCTACGGCACGGCGATCCTGGTCTGCGAATTGCCGCTGTGGGTCGATCCGCGCATCGGCGACGGCTCGGCGGGTGACCGCGTGCTGGGCGACCTGCTCGATGCCACCGCCGCCGACTATCGGGCCATGGCGGAGGTCGCCGCCGAGGTGCTCGCCCGCCTCGACGGCCGGTTGAGCGGTCGCAGCCCGTTCGAGCGGTCGGTGCGCGCGCTGGTCGCCGGATTGCCCGGGCTGGCGGTGAGCAGACAGGCTGTGCCGGAACGGAACCGGATCGCGACCAGGGGCGAGATCTTCGTCGAGCAGTACGACTGGACCGCGATGCTGCGCCTGCGGCTGGGCGGCATGTTGCTGCGCCTGCTGGAGGAGGAATACGCCCGCGACGCCGCGCCGTTGCTGGCCGCCGAGCGCGACCGGTTCGCCGCGGTCTTCCAGCAGTGGTGCGCCGACGTGGAGCAGAACGCCCCGGGCGCCGAGGTGCCGCTGGACCGTCTGGTGGGCATCCAGGCCGAGTCGATCTTGCTTGCCGCGATGAGAGTGCGCGCGGGGCTGGCCGTCTGACCGTGCGTCCCGGTCGAGTGACCAGAACGACACGGTTCGCGCGGGGTCCCGGGGCGCGCTCCGGCGTGGCGTCGGCATAAACTGACCGTGCGTCGCCGCCGTGCGGGAGAGTCTCGGTCTCGAAAAGAGTCCGAGCGCCGAAGGAGCAGCACCTCCCCGTCAATCTCTCAGGCAAAAAGGACCGTGCGGGCTTCGGCGCCTCTGGAAAGCGGTGGCTTCGAGCCGCCCGCCCATGGGGAAAGGGTCTCGGCCACCGGTCGCGGCACCCGAATCTCTCAGGCGCCACGACAGAGGGGGAGGGCCGGTACCCGTCGACCGCGTGGTCGACCCCGCCCGACCTTGGGAGCTGTTGTGACTCGCTCATTCGCCGACCGCCATATCGGACCCGACCGGGACGAACTGGCCAGGATCCTGGACGTCGTCGGCGTGCCGTCGCTGGACGAACTGGCCGCCGCGGCGCTGCCCGCGAGCATCCTGGACGGCGACGGACTGACCGGGCTGCCCGCGGCGGCCTCCGAGCACGAGGTGCTCGCCGAACTCGCTGGACTGGCCGCATCGAACACCGTGGCAACCTCAATGATCGGGCTCGGCTACTACGACACGCTGACCCCGCCGGTGCTGGTGCGCAACCTACTGGAGAATCCGGCCTGGTACACCGCGTACACGCCCTATCAGCCGGAGATCAGCCAGGGCAGGCTGGAGGCGCTGCTCAACTTCCAGACCATGGTGTCGGAGCTGACCGGCATGGACGTCGCCAACGCGTCCATGCTGGACGAGGCGACCGCCGCCGCCGAGGCGATGACGTTGCTGCGCCGGGCGAGCAAGGTGAACTCCGCCAGGCTGCTGATCGACGCCGACCTGTTCCCACAGACCAGGACCGTGCTCTACACCAGGGCAGAGCCGCTCGGCCTGGAGATCGTGGAGGCGGACCTGTCCACCGGCGAGCTGCCCGAAGGGGAGTTCTTCGGTGTGCTGGCGCAGTCGCCCGGAGCCTCCGGTCGCGTGGTGGACCGCACCGGACTGATCGCGTCGGCGCACGAACGCGGCGCGCTCGTGGCGATCGGCGCCGACCTGCTGGCCATGACCCTGATCGCGCCGCCCGGTGAGCAGGGCGCCGACGTGTGCTTCGGCACCACCCAGCGCTTCGGTGTCCCGCTCGGCTTCGGTGGCCCGCACGCCGGATACCTCGCGGTGCGGCAGGCGCAGGCCCGTCAGCTGCCCGGCCGCCTGGTCGGCGTCTCGGTCGACGCGGACGGCGCGGTCGCCTACCGGCTCGCCTTGCAGACCCGCGAGCAGCACATCCGCCGGGAGAAGGCGACCTCCAACATCTGCACCGCGCAGGTGCTGCTGGCCATCGTGGCCGCGATGTACGCCTCCTACCACGGCGCCGACGGGCTGCGGGCGATCGCGCGCCGGGTGCACGGGCACGCCGCGGCGATCGCGGCCGGGCTGGATGGCGCGGTCGTGCACGACAGTTTCTTCGACACGGTGCTCGCGCACGTGCCCGGCGGTGCGGAAGCCGTCGTGGCGAAAGCGAAGTCGCGCGGCATCAATCTGCGCCTGGTCGATGCCGACCACGTCGGCATCGCCTGCGACGAGGCGACCACCGCCGCGCATGTCGCGGCCGTGCTCGAATCCTTCGGTACCGCGGTGTCGTCCGAGCCGGGGACGGCCGCGCCGATCGCGGCGATCGAGGACCGCGCCTCGGAGTTCCTCACCCACCCCGCGTTCACGAAGTACCACACCGAGACGGCGATGCTGCGGTATCTGCGCACGCTGTCCGACAAGGACATCGCGTTGGACCGCAGCATGATCCCGCTCGGCTCGTGCACGATGAAGCTGAACGCCACCGCGGAGATGGAGGCCATCACCTGGCCGGGTTTCGCGCGCGTGCATCCCTACGCGCCGGTCGAGGACGCGCCCGGTCTGCTACAGGTGATCGCGGATCTGGAACGCTGGTTGTCGGACATCACCGGCTACGACTCGGTGAGCCTGCAGCCCAACGCGGGCAGTCAGGGCGAGTACGCCGGGCTGCTGGCGATCCGCCGCTACCATCTCGATCGCGGTGACACCCACCGCGACACCTGCCTCATCCCGTCCAGCGCGCACGGCACCAACGCGGCCTCGGCGGCGATGGCCGGACTGCGCGTGGAGGTGGTGAAGTGCCGCGCCAACGGCGACGTCGACCTGGACGACCTGCGCGCCAAGATCGCCGATCACGCCGATCGCCTGGCCTGCATCATGATCACCTATCCGTCCACGCACGGCGTCTACGAGCACGAGGTCGCCGAGTTGTGCGCGCTGGTGCACGACGCGGGCGGTCAGGTCTATGTGGACGGCGCCAACCTGAACGCCCTGGTCGGTCTCGCCCGGCCGGGCCGGTTCGGCGGCGATGTGAGCCACTTGAATCTGCACAAGACATTCTGTATCCCGCACGGCGGCGGTGGCCCCGGCGTCGGCCCGGTCGCGGTGCGCGCGCACCTGGCGCGGTATCTCCCCGGCGATCCGCTGGAGACGGGATCCCACGCGGTGTCGGCGGCGAAGTACGGCTCGGCCTCCATCCTGCCGATCACCTGGGCCTACATTCGCATGATGGGCGCCGACGGGCTGCGCCGCGCCTCGCTGACGGCGATCGCCTCGGCCAACTACATCGCGCGGCGGCTCGACGAGTATTTCCCGGTGCTCTACACCGGCGAGCACGGCATGGTGGCCCACGAGTGCATCCTGGACCTGCGCGAGATCACCAAACAGACCGGCGTCACCGTCGACGATGTGGCGAAACGCCTGGCGGACTACGGTTTCCACGCGCCGACCATGAGCTTCCCGGTGGCCGGTACGTTGATGGTGGAACCTACCGAGAGTGAAAATCTCGCCGAGCTGGACGATTTCATCGAGGCGATGATTTCCATCCGCGCGGAGATCGACCAGGTCGCCGCGGGTGTATGGCCGGTGACCGACAACCCGTTGCGCGGCGCGCCGCACACCGCGGCGTCGCTGGTGGGGGAGTGGGAGCACCCTTACAGCCGGGAAGTCGCCGTGTATCCGCGGGGTCTCGGGCATGCCCGCGCGAAGGTGTGGCCGCCGGTGCGCCGGATCGACGGCGCCTACGGCGACCGCAACCTCGTGTGCGCCTGCCCGCCGCTGGAGGCGTACGCGGGCTGAACTCCGGCCCGGCCACGCCTCGCCGTCATGCCGCGGCGGCCGCTTTCGCGTAACTGTTCGCCAGGTCCGGCCAACCGCCCGCACTGCCGACAGCGTCGTGCATGGATTCCCAGCCCGGTCCGTGCCTCTCGAAACCGGAGTGCACCAGCGTGACGGCGGTGCGATCGGGAGCGATGGCCGAAAAGGTGACGTCGACGCGGCTGGCGCGTTCCGGATCGGTCTCCTGCTTCCAGTCCAGGCCGATCTGCCAGGAGAACGCGAAATGGCTGGGCGGCTGCCAGACCAGTACCGTTCCCCACGGGCATTCGGTGCCGTCCTCCTCGCGGCCGAGGCAGCGGCCGCCCACGCGCGGCTCGATCACCTCCTCGGCGAGCCGGCCGGTGCCGATGTGGTGCTCACGCGGCCACCAGCGGTCGATTCCAGAGGTGAACACCTCGTAGGCGGTCTCGATCGGTGCGTCGACGACGAGTTCGACTCGCACGTCCTTGCCGTTGACCTGTTGTGTCATGGCTGCTCCTCCTTGCCTGTTCGTTGTTCGGCGGCGCGCCGGTTCGCCTCGTCCTGGAAAGCCGACATCGCGGTCGTCCAGAAGTGCGTGAAGTACGCGCGCAGCGCGTCGATACCGGTGGGATTCAAGCGGTAGACCCGGCGCGTGCCGACCGCTTCGTGGGCCACCAAACCGGCCTGTTCCAGCACCTTGAGGTGCTGGGACACCGCGGGCCTGCTCACCGGCAGACCCGCGGCCAGCTGTCCTACCGCGCACGGCCCATCGCCGAGACGTTCGAAGATCGCCCGTCTCGTCGGATCGCCCAGTGCGTCGAGGGCGGCATCTCGGTAAGTGCCCACGAACCGTAAGTCTATACTTACCAATTCGGCGTGTCGAGAGCCCGGGAGGGAGGTGACATGCGGGTACTTCGCCGGGTGCGCGCGGCTACGGCGTGGTGAGCGCTTGGACGACGGCGTTGCCGAAGCCGATGTCGTCGGAGGTGGACGGCCGGGTGTAGCTGCCGCCGGTCTGCCGCGACAAGGCCTGCAGTGTCTGGGTGCCGCCGCCGCCGAGCACGATCACGTCGATGCGCACGGGGCGGGCGCGGTCGATGGACGCGGTGATGTCGGCGGCCAGTTGGGTGCCGGTGACCGTGGAATCGTCGTCGGGTCCGTCGGTGATCAACAGCACCGAGTTGGTGCGGCCGGGCGTGTACCCGGCGACCGCGTTCTTGTACGCCGCGATCAGGGACGGATAGGCCTGGTCGGACCGGTTCTCATCCGGGCGCACCGAACTGAGCGCGGTGGTGATCTTCGTACGCTGCTCGGCGGTCAGCGGCGCGGTGGCGGCCGCCACCCGATACGGGGTGTTGCCGTCGAGGTTCTTGCCGAAGGTCCACACACCGAGGCCGAAGTCGGGCGGCATGACCGTCATGGTGGAGTTCAGCGCGGCGATGACGTTCGCCAATCGCGTCGTGGAGCCCTCGGCGGTCCCCATCGAGGCGGAGACGTCGACCAGGACCGTCGAGCGCACGCCGAGGACGGGATTCGCCAGCGTGACGCGCACCTTGTCGAGCGCGCCGCGCGGCGGGACGGCGGCCGCGGCGGGGGGCGCACTGCCGAAGCCGGCCGCGACGAACGCCTGCGCCTGCTCGGGCTTGCGCAAGTAGTCGGTGAACCGTCCGGCGATGAGATTCTGCGTCTTGTCCACCCAGGCACCGGACATCAGCGCGGCCGGGTAATCGGCCACCGGCGCCGACCCGGCGGGATGGAACGCCACAACTCCGGTCACGCCCTTGAGTTGCTGTTCGGTAGCCGCTATCGCGTGCAGCGGCGCGTCCTGGCCCGTGAGTTGCGCGGGCACCGCCGCGGCGTCGGGTGCTTCGGGCGCGTCGGCGGCGAGCCCGGAGATCGCGGCGACCACCTGGCCGGACTGCGCCGCCTGTTCGCTGAGCGGCTCGACTCCCGAGACCGCGGTCCCGACCGCCGTGGCCGCGGCCAGCGTGGCGTCCCCCGGAGGCAGCGCCATGCGCAGCCCGCCCCATCCGTCCAGTCCGAGCTCCCCGAGCGATCCCTGCTGCAACCGCGGCAGATCCGCCCAGGACGCGTCGGCCTGCTCCAGTGCGCGACGCAGCTCCTCCGGTACCGCGAGCACGATCGGGCTGGCGGCGATGGGCACCGGTGTGCCCTCGATCAGGCCGGGGACCCGCATGGATTCGATGGAGCGGGTCGAATCGGCGATCCACAGCGCCGGTTGCGGGCCGAGCGCCTGGTCCCACGGCTTGCCGCTGGTGAACGCGGCGACGATCGCGGCGGATGGCTGCGCGGTCACGCTGACCCGCGCGCAGTGGTCGCGTACTTTCGGCTGGGTGGCGTTGTAGCTGTCCGCGGCGGCCCGCACCTGCGCCGCGATGCTGGGATCGGCCGTCACCCAGAGCGTCGCGGGGCCCTCCACGCATTCGGCCGCCGCCGCGCTGTCCTGATCCGCCGCGCGATCGCGCAACTGGAACCAGCCGACGACGATCGCGGCCAGTAACGCAACGGCGACCACTGCGATAACCGGACCTTTGCTGACGCCCCGGGACCTGGTTCCGCTGCGATGAGTGCCCACGGGCCCCAGTGTATGGTCACCCGCGCCGGGCGAAGTCGGCGAGTCTTCTCCCGACCGGCACGAGTGGCACGGCGGTCCGCCGTCGTACCGGAAAGGCACGACGGCGCAACCTCAGTGGCGGATCACCCGTCCGCGGTCGAACTCGTGCCCGCCCCAGACGCCGGACTGCCCGGTGCGCGCGGCGAATTCGCCACAGGCGTCCCGGATCGGGCAGCGGGCGCAGACTTCGCGCGCGTAGTCGAAGTCTTGCGACGGGTACGGGAACCAGGCTTCGTGGTTCGGGTCGCCGCGGCAGGCCGCGCGGTGCCACCCTCGGGAGTCCGAGAGCGGGAGCAGGTCGGCCAGGGTCAACTCCGCGACGGCGGTGGTCTCGGTGCGCGTCATCGCTATCTTCTCCTTTCTCGGGTCGCGGTCAGGTCGCGGCGAGTTGTTTCCAGATCCGGCGCTGTTGCCTGACCTGATGGGTGGGGGCCTTCGGCTCCCAGAGCAGGCGCATGCCCGCCTCCTGCGGGGTGCGGTCGGCCTTGGCCGCGTTGCAGGGCGCGCAGCAGGCCACGAGGTTGCTCCAGATGTTCGGCCCGCCCCGTGACCGCGGCCGGATGTGGTCCACGGTGCGCGCCCACCCGGCGCAGTAGCCACACCGGTTCCGGTCACGGCGCAGCACGCCGGCCGGCGTGGCCCTGCTCTCGTCGTGCACCAGCACGGTGTGCTCCACGTAGACGTAGCGCAGCAGCCGAATCGTCTGCGGCAGAGCGATCTCCACGTGCCGTGACCGGATCGGGAAGTGCGGCTCGCGCTCGGCCACCGACTCCGCGGCTCCGGCGACCAGCAGCACCACGGCCCGGTCGGCCTTGATCTCGTCGAGCGCCTCGTAGGAGGCGTTCAGGACGAGGACCCCGGTGTGTATCCAGTTGTCGGCGGTTATCGCCGCCTGATCGGCGGCACGGCGGAACATCATGGGAATCACCATGTTTCGTGCGAAATGAAGCGAGGAGAGGAATGCGGCGATCAGCCGAGGATCTGGAGGCGGCTGACGTCCGGTTCGCCGTGCGATGCGTGCAACGGCCTGCCGAACGCATTGCCCGCGGCCGCCGGTCGCGCCGCCCGGGTCCGCATTCGCTTCGTCGTTTCCGGAATCACTGCCGCCCCTCCTCTCCACTGCTCGGCGACCACCTCGAGGCGGTGGTCGGTGTCGAAACACATGGTGGCACAGCGCACCCGCCGTTGTCGGGTCATTTTTCGGCGGTGCGCCCCCGGGGCCGGGCTCAGGCCGGTCGCAGTTCGGCAGCGCCGAAGGAGACGTTGAACCGGTCGCACCAGATCGCGACGCTGGTCAGCTGGGCCAGGTCGGCGTCGGCGGGGACGGGGTAGTTCTGGTTACCCTGGTTGCCTTTGAGCTTGCCCAGGTCGGTGTGGACGCCGTCGTCGAAGACGAACCACGCGTCGCGGCCCTCGCGCACCGGCGCGTCGGTGAGCCAGATGTGCAGGTCGGGGCCGCCGGAGGTGTCGAGGTTCTCCACTCGTAGCACCCTGCTGCCGTCGGGCAGCCGCAAGACCGCGACCGCGCCCGAGGTGGCGTGCTCGTGCGAGACGAACGTGCCCCGGGCGATGGCCTGCGGCTGCGCTTGCGTGCCGCCCGGACCGGGCGCCGCGGTGACCGACGGCGCCGCCTCCTGCACGGTGGTATCGGTGAACAGCCGCCACGGCTCGAACACGGCCAGTCCTACGCCCAGCCCGACCACCAGCAGCACGGCGACGGCCCAGGTGATCGGCGATCGTGCGATCGCGCGTGCGGACACCATGGCTTCTCCTCGGAGCGTCGTCGTGTGGCGGGAAAGGCCGCTCACTGCGCAAGGGTTCTCGCTTTCATCGATTATGAGGGCGAGTGGCGACGGCGTCGAGGGAATGGAAAGGGCCTCATCCGATCGGGGACTGCCCGAGCAGAACACGACCGGAGAAGCGGGTCTGCTTGGCCGGCGGCAACGGGTGGAACAGGCATCCGTGCACGTCGCGATAGCGCATCTCGAGTTCGCAGCTGCGGGAATAGCCCGCTCCGCACGAGCGCGTCCGCCGCGGCGGTCTTACGGCTGAGCGTCCGGCTCGCGTGCTGATCGGTATTGGCGAAGCGGCAGGTTGTCCGACGCGTTGAACATGGCGTCGACGAGGTCGCCCGCTCGGACACCGGCCCGCGCCTCGAGTTCAGAGGTTTCCGACGATGTGCTCGAGACGCTGGGCGACCAGTTCGCGCGCCTTCTCCCGCAGCGCGGGCCGGTATCCGCTCGGGTACACCGGGTCTGCCGGGGCGTAGTCCTTCAGGACCTCCTTCGCGAGGGTGATCTTGTGTACTTCGGTGGGTCCGTCGGCGAGGGCCATCACCTCGGCGTAGCCGAGCATGTCGATGAACGGCAGGTCCTGGCTGACGCCGAGCGCGCCGTGCAGGTGCAGCGCGCGCTGGGCGATGTCGTGCATCACCTTCGGCATGGCGACCTTGATCGCGGCGATGTCCTTGCGCACCTTCTTGTAGTCCTGCTCCTTGTCGATGCGCCACGCCGTGCGCAGCACCAGCAGCCGGAACTGCTCCATCTCGATCCAGCTGTCGGCGATGCGTTCCTGGGTCATCTGCAATCCGGCCAGCGGGCCGCCGCGCATCGGACGCGACACCGCTCGCTCGGCCATCATGTCGAATGCCTTGCGAACCATGGCGACCGTGCGCATCGCGTGATGCACGCGCCCGCCACCCAGTCGCGTCTGCGCGACGACGAAGCCCTGACCCTCCGCCCCGAGCAGGTGGTCGGCGGGCACGCGGACGTCGGTGAACCGCAGATGGCCTTCGTGCTCGCTGAAGCCGGCGACGTGATAGTTCTTGACGATCTCCAATCCCGGGGCGTCGGCGGGCACGATGAACATCGACATGCCCCGATACGGGCTCACCTCCGGATCGGTCACCACCATGACGATGTGGAAGGCGGCGAACTGCGCGTTGGAGTTGAACCACTTCTCGCCGTTGATCACCCAGTGGTCGCCGTCGCGCACCGCGCGGGTGCGCAACAGCGTCGGGTCCGAGCCGCCGGTCGGCTCGGTCATCACGTAGCACGAGCCGATCTCCCCGGCCAGCAGCGGCTCGAGATAGGTCTTCTTCTGCTCCGGCGTGCCGTAGTGGGCGAGGATCTCCGCATTGCCGGAATCCGGTGCCTGGCAGCCGAATACCGACGGCGCCCACACCGACGTGCCGAGCACCTCGTTGAGCAGGGCGAGCTTCATCTGCCCGAAACCGGGGCCACCCAGTTCCGGCCCGAGGTGGCAGGCCCACAGGCCCTGCTCCTTGACGTGCTCCTTCAGCGGCCGCATCAGCGCCATGGCCTCACGGTCGGTGCGGTCGTACGGGTTGGGGTAGAGCAGGTCCAGCGGCTCCACCTCGGTGCGGACGAACTCCGCCGCCCAGTCCAGCTTCCGCTGGTACTCCGGTTCGGTCTCGAAATCCCAAGCCATGGTCAGCCTTTCGTGTCTGGCGCGGTGCCGGTCACCACGCCGTCGAGCAAAGTGGTCGCGAGGATGTCGGCGATCTCGCCGGGGGAGCGGTCGCCGTGCGGTCGGTACCAGAACGAGACCATATTCAGCATGCCGAGCACACTGTTGGTGACCACGTGGTCACCGGTGCGCAACAGCCCTTCCGTGTGACCGGCGTCGATGACGCCTTGCCAGCAGTGCTGCACCCGGTCGCGCAGCTCCTGTAGCTGCGCGGCGCGCTCGCCCGTGAGCGCGCCGACGTCGCGCAGCTGGATGGCCACCTCGCGCTGATGGCGAACGATCAGCCGCACATGACTGTGAATCATCTTGCGCAGCTTGGTGACCGGATCGTCGGGTCCGTCGGAGATCTGCTCTGCCTCGACCAGCATCAGCTGGATGTAATCGCGCAGAATTTGCCAGAGCAGTTCCTCCTTGGAACCGATGTGGTAGTACAGCGCGCCGCGCTGCACGTCGGCCCGCTCACCGATCTCGGCCACGCCGGTGCCGTGAAAGCCCTGCTCGGCGAACAGATCGATCGCCGCACGCACGATCCGCGCCCTGGTGTCGCTCGCCGTCGATTCGGCGGCGGGCGGGCGGCCGCGCCTGCGCGATGGGGCGGTCATCTCGACGGGTCCAGAACGATCTTGCCCACCCCGTCGGCCCGCTCGGCGAACATCCGGTAGGCGTCGGGCCCCTCGGACATGGGCAGGTGGTGGGTGACCGCGGCCTCGGGCCGCAGCCTGCCGCCCGCGGTGAGCCTCAGCAGCGCGGGCAGCTCGTACTGGATCGCGCACAGCCCGATGTGGAATTCGAGGTCCTTCACCTGGGCCGCCATCAAATGGAACGGGAAGGCGCGGTTGTGACTCACACCGATCACGCTGACCCGGCCACCGTGCCCGACGGCGCTGATCGCAAGCTTGATGGTTTCGTCGGCGCCGACCGCCTCGATCGCGACATCTGCTCCGCCGCGCAGTGTTTCGCGGATCGCCTGCTTCGGATCGTCCGATTCGACCGGCTCGGCGCCCAGCTCGGCGGCGCGCTCGCGGCGCTCGGCGAGCAGGTCGACGCCGAGCACCCGGGCCGCACCCATCGCGAAGGCGGACTGCACCGCCATGAGCCCGACCGGACCGAGCCCGATCACCACCACGGTGTCGCCCGGGGCGATCCGGGCGCGCCGGGCTCCGTACCACGCGGTGGGGGCGTTGTCGGTGAGCACCACGGCGGCGGTGTCGCTCACCTCGTCGGGCAGCTTCGCCAGGTTGCCCCCGGCGTGCGGTACGGCCAGCAGCTGGGCCTGACATCCCGCCAGCGAGCCGCCGAGCCCATAGCAGGCATCGACCGGTAGCGGGTGGCGTTCGCACGCGGTGACGATCCCGGCGCGGCACTGCGCGCAGCCGTCGCAGCCCGCCGAGGCGGCGACCAGCACGCGGTCACCGACGGCGAACCCGCGCGCGTGCGGGCCCAGTTCCACGATCTCGCCGACCGCTTCGTGTCCGACGCCGTAGCCGGCGCCCGCGACGAATCCGTGCCCGGCGTAGATGTGCAGATCGCTGCCGCAGATGCCCGCCGCGGTGACCTGGACGATCGCGCCGTCCGGTCCCGGCAGGGCCGGATCGGGCCGATCCTGATACGAGATCTCCTGCGGGCCCTGGTAAGTCAGCGCCTTCATCGCCAGCCTCCGTCGATCGCGAGGGTGGCGCCGGTGCAGAACGCCGAGGCGTCGGTCGCGAAGAACAGCGCCGCCCCGACGATCTCCGCCGGCTTGCCGACCCGGCGCAGCGCGTTGTGCTCGGTGAGTTCCGCGCGCAACTCGTCGGGCCAGGCCGTGGCGATGTCGGTGTCGAAGGGGCCGCACTGGATGGTGTTGACCCGCACGTTCGGCGCGAACGTCTGGGCCAGCCCGCCGGTCAGGGCGTTGAGTCCCGCCTTGGCCGCCGAGTACGGCACCGCGAAGGGCTCCGGCCTGGTCGCTTCGATCGAGGAGACGTTGATGATCGAGCCGCCGCCGTCGGCCGCCATACGGCTGCCGATCAGGGCCGACAGCCGGAACGGACCTTTGAGGTTCACCCCGATGACCTTGTCGAACAACTCCTCGGTGACCTGGTCCAAGCTCGGGTACAGCGGCGAGAGTCCCGCGTTGTTGACCAGCACGTCCACCCGGCCGAACGTGCCGTAGACGGTCTCCACCAGGGCGTCGCACTGCGACCAGTCGCTGACGTTGCAGGCCGCCGGTAGGGCGCGGCGCCCGAACCGCCGAGTCACCTCCTCCGCGAGCGCGACGCACCCGTCCAGTTTGCGGCTCGCGATCACCACGTCCGCCCCGGCCTCGGCGAACGCCAGCACCATCTGCTCGCCCAAACCCCGGCTCCCCCCGGTGACGACGGCGACCTTGTCGGTGAGTGGCACCTGAACTCCTGCCTGCCAAGAAATGTTCCGATCAGTACATTAAATCGGCAGCGGGTTACGATCAAGGGGCTGTCCGGCCGACCGTCGACGGCTCGACGACCCGCCGGGTGGAAGACCAGCTCATTCGGCGTGGCGGATGCATTCGGGCACAGTGCCCACAGTGACCCGGCGCGCGGCGACACCACTACCCACGGGTAACATGGCACTGTTTTCCCACTCGGCTTTCTCGGAAGTGAGGCAGTAGATGACAGAGCGGATTCAGGTCGGCGGGCTCCAGGTGGCACGCGTTCTCCACGAGTTCGTCGAGAACGAGGCGCTCCCCGGTTCCGGCGTGGATTCCGCCGCGTTCTGGGCCGGCGCCGAGCAGGTCATCAACGATCTCGCTCCGCGCAACCGAGCTCTGCTGGCCGAACGCGACGAGATCCAGGGCAAGGTCGACGCGTGGCACGCGGAGCACCCCGGCGCGAACTACGACAAGGCCGCCTACAAGAACTTCCTGACCGAGATCGGCTACCTGCGCCCCGAGCCCGCCGATTTCCGGATCACCACGCAGAACGTGGACGACGAGATCGCCGTCACGGCGGGTCCGCAGCTCGTGGTGCCGGTGATGAACGCGCGCTTCGCGATCAACGCCGCCAACGCCCGCTGGGGCTCGCTGTACGACGCGCTCTACGGCACCGACGCCATCCCCGAGGCGGGCGGCGCGGAGAAGGGCACCGGCTACAACAAGGCGCGCGGCGACAAGGTCATCGAGTGGGCGCGCAACTTCCTCGACGACTCGGTCACCCTCATCACCGGTTCGCACATCGGCTCGACGTCCTACAAGATCGTGGACGGCGAACTGGAGGTCGGCCTGGAGGACGGCACCAGCATCGGCTTGGCCGACGCCTCGCAGCTGGTCGGCTACCTGGGTGACCCGGAGTCGCCGAGTTCGGTGCTGCTGAAGCACAACGGGTTGCACATCGAGATCCAGATCGACCCGCAGTCGCCGATCGGCAGCACCGACACCGCGGGCGTCAAGGACGTCGTGCTGGAATCCGCGGTCACCACGATCATGGACTTCGAGGACTCGGTCGCCGCGGTGGACGCCGAGGACAAGGTGCTGTGCTACCACAACTGGCTCGGCCTGATGAAGGGCGACCTCGCGGAGAAGGTCAGCAAGGGCGAGAAGACCTTCACCCGCACCATGAACCCCGACCGCGTGTACACCGCGCCGGCCGGCGGCGAACTGGTGCTGCACGGCCGTTCGCTGCTGTTCGTGCGTAACGTCGGTCACCTGATGACCTCCGACGCGATCCTGGACGCCGAAGGCAACGAGGTGCCCGAGGGCATCATGGACGGGCTGATCACCTCGCTGATCGCCAAGCACAGCCTGGCCGACGACGCGAAGCTGAAGAACAGCCGCACCGGCTCGGTCTACATCGTGAAGCCGAAGATGCACGGCCCGGACGAGGTCGCGTTCACCAACGAGCTGTTCGGCCGGATCGAGGACGTGCTCGGGCTGGAGCGCAACACGCTCAAGGTCGGCATCATGGACGAGGAGCGCCGGACCACGGTGAACCTGAAGGCCTGCATCCAGGCCGCCGCCGAGCGGGTGGTGTTCATCAACACCGGCTTCCTGGACCGCACCGGTGACGAGATCCACACCTCCATGGAGGCCGGGCCGATGGTCCGCAAGGCCGACATGAAGTCCCAGCAGTGGATCCTGTCCTACGAGGACTGGAACGTCGACACCGGTCTCGCGGCGGGTCTGCCCGGCAAGGCGCAGATCGGCAAGGGCATGTGGGCCATGCCGGACCTGATGGCCGACATGCTCACCCAGAAGATCGGCCACCCGCGCGCGGGCGCCAACACCGCGTGGGTTCCCTCGCCGACCGCCGCCACTCTGCACGCGACGCACTACCACCTGGTCGACGTGTTCAAGCGGCAGCAGGAGATCGCGAAGGGCGGTCGCCGTGCCACCGTCGACGAGATTCTGGAGATCCCGCTTGCCGCCGCGCCGAACTGGACCGACGAGGAGAAGCGCCAGGAGTTGGACAACAACTCGCAGTCCATCCTCGGTTACGTGGTGCGCTGGATCGACCAGGGCGTCGGTTGCTCCAAGGTGCCCGACATCAAGGACGTCGCGCTCATGGAAGACCGCGCGACCCTGCGCATCTCCAGCCAGCTGATGGCCAACTGGCTGCGCCACGGCATCGTCACCGCCGACGAGGTGGTGGCCAGCCTGGAGCGGATGGCCCCGGTCGTGGACCGGCAGAACGCCGGCGACCCGAACTACCGGGCGATGGCGCCGGACTTCGCGGGCAGCATCGCGTTCCAGGCGGCCAAGGAGCTGATTCTGGAGGGCACCAAGCAGCCCAACGGCTACACCGAGCCGATCCTGCATCGCCGTCGCCGTGAGGCCAAGGCGCTGGCCTGCGTCTAGTCCCACCCGTCGCGAATCCCCCGGCCCCGGCGGCCGGGGGATTCGCGCTTTCGCGGCGGTCAGAGTTTCGACTCCCGTTTATCGGTCCGTTACCCTGGGTGCCGCACGAGATCGTTCGATTTGTGAGGAAGATTCATGGGAAGCGTTGTGCTCGACATCGTGGCATTGCTCGCCAATCGCGCGGCGATGTTCTGGAATTGGATGGCCACCGGATCGGCGGGCTTCCCGCCGCTGTGAGCGTGCGGTGCACGATCTGTTTCGAGTAGCGAATCCCCTGGTCAGGTAGTGCTGGCCGGGGGATTTTCCGGTTCGGGCCCGGAATCGGAAAACGTTCCGGAATGTTTGTTTTCACACTGAGGATCTCCACTGCCTGCGGCTGCGGCGAAGCCCCGGGTGTCCGAATTCGGTGGACATGGCAGCACCGGACCGCAGGAACTCTCGTGCGCGGATTTCGGAATTGGACGTGCACCGGCGCCGCGGCTATCTGTCGCGCTCGCCGCGGCTTCGCCGTCGTGGGGATCGTCAGGGGGCCGGGCGATTTCGGCACCGATCCCGCGCGCGAAGCCTCTGCTCCTCGTATCTTGAACAGGTGAACTCCACAGGCTCCGTGCGCACACGGTCGCGTATTCCTCGTTGGTTCGTGCTGTGGATGGGGCTGCTGACCGCCCTGGTCGCGCTCTGCTGCGCGGCGCTGTTCTGGCAACTCGCCGCAGAGGGCACGTTTCCCACCCTCGTCGTGTTGTGGGTGGTCCTCGGCGTGCTCGGCGGAATCGCCGTCCTGTTCGGGCTGCTCGGCTTGCTGCGCTACCGGGCCTTCTTCTACAGCCTCGCCTCACCCGTGCTGATCGGCGTCCTGGTTGCGCTGACACTTTACGACGTCCCGGAGGAGACCGGCTGGCGGCTGTCTCGCGGCATTCTCGAAGATCAAGCCGTTGACTGTGCCCACCCCGGCCAGCGCACCCGCCTGGGCGTCTACACCATCACCTTCGTCACGCCCCGCGACGGCGGCTGCCTGTTCTACACCCAGGCGGGCGACTCGAATTCCGAAGGCTTCGCGTTCTTCCGCGATCCGGCCACCCCACCACACCTCGGCCCACCCGCCACCAACGGCATCGAGTACTCCGCGTTCGACGGCCAGTGGTACCGCTTCGTCGACACTCACTGAGTCCGGTCGCCGAAGATCTCCTCGAGCGCGCTCGCCGTGGCGGCACGGGTGATCCATCCGGTGAGGCGTGCATGATCGGTGCAGGCCTCGATCTCGGCGGTGAGTACTGCCGGCACGTCGAATCCGCGGGCGCCGAGCATAGTGAGCAATGCCTTGGCCTCACCCTTGGCCTCGCCTTCGGTGGGGTGGATCACCATTCGAACGGCAGCGGCTGCCGGGGCTCGATCCAGAGAGCTTCGGCGAGGGCGCAGAGCGTGCCGTCTGCGCGGGCCAATGCCACGCCGACCGTGTGTTTCCGGCCGTTCGCGGAGATCGGCCAGCCGTAGGAGAGGTAGGGATCGCCGGCGCGGACCGGTTCGAACTGGGTGGCGGTGAGGGCGGCGGTCACCGCTCCCGGACGCAGGTCACGCAGGGACATCGCGGCCCAGCCACCGGGACAATCCAATGCGGCCCAGACGTTTTCGGTGGAGAGGAAGCCGCCGGGTCCGCCGAGCAGTGGATCAGGTGTCCAGGCGGCGACGACCATGTCGTGCGTCGGCATGGCCCAGGGCGACAGGCGCAAGCCTCGACCGGGTGTGCAGGCGGCTCCGCAGCCGTAGCAGTGGCTCATCTTGCGCAGCACGTCGGCGGTCGCAGTCGCGGCCCGTGCCTCCGCCCAAGAGGGCGCGGGCCGCGGCGCCACCGTAACCGTCGACGCGGACGCCTCGGCGAGCACCGTGCCCTCCTGATCGGTGAGCGACGCGCCGCCCGAACCGTCGGCGGCCAGCACAATCGGGGAATTCACGGAAACTGCGCGCCGGAAGTCGACGCGCACCTGCGCGGCGCCGCTCGCTGCGGCGAGCAGGCCCGCCACGTACCCGCCGAACGCCACTCCCGGATAGCCACGCACGTGACCCGGCACCGTGAACGCATCCGTCCGAATCATCCGCTGCTCAACCTCTCCCGGCCGACGATCATGACCCGGCTCAGCCGACCATACCGTCCCGGCGTCGCCGGAAGCTCTCCGGGCAACCTGCCACGCCGCCGAGGACGATGATCTCGCCGGTCGCCCACGAGCCGGCCGTTCCGGCGAGCCGCGTGATCGAGGCACACGTCGTCGATCTCGCCCCCGCCCGCTCGGAACCGTGCTGATGGGCGAACTTGCCGAGGCCGACCGGGTGCCTCGGCCCGTTCGCTCGGAACCGTGCCATGCGCAATGCGCATTCGCTCGACGGCTTCGGGGGCGATGCCGCCTGCGGCGCGCAGCGGGGTGCGCACCATGCCGGGCGGGGCCGCCCCGGCCGCTTAGCGGGTCTCGATCCGGTCACCGAGCCGCGAACGAGATCGCCCGCGGCCTCGTGGGCGGCGAGACGCCCCGCCGGGACATTCCACGCCATCGCGGCAGGCCGTCTGCCGCCGCGCGTCCGCGCAGATCGAGGGGATGGCGGAATATCCGCTGTTCCGAACGCTGTTGCGCCGAGATGTGACGAAAGCCGGAATGAACGTACTGATCGTGTACGCCCACCCGAAGCCGGATTCACTCACCGGTGCGCTCAAAGACGTGGCCGTGCGGCAATTGCGGGCGGACGGGCACGAGGTGCGGGTCACCGACCTCTACGCGATGGGCTGGAAGGCCGCCGCCGACACCGAGGATTTCGGTGCGGTCGAGGAGTCCAACTTCATGCTGGCCTCGGGCGTGGCCTACCGCGACGGGACGCTGAGCCCCGACATCCGCGCCGAGCAGGAGAAGCTGCTGTGGGCCGACGCCGTCGTGCTGCACTTCCCGCTCTGGTGGTTCGGCATGCCCGCGATCCTGAAGGGTTGGGTGGATCGGGTTCTCACCTGCGGGTTCGCCTACGGAGCGGGCGGGAAGGCGATGCCCAGGTACGGGGCGGGCGTCCTGGCGGGCCGGCGTGCGATGCTCGTGGTCGCGGTCGGGGGAAAGCAGCCGTCGTACTCCGCCCGCGGGATCAACGGCCCGGTCGAGGATCTGCTGTTCCCGATCCACCACGGCATCCTGTATTACACCGGCATGGACGTACTGCCGCCGTTCCTGGTGCACGACACCATCCGGCTGGGCTCCGCGCGTTTCGGCGACGTCGCGCTCGACCTTCGGCAGAGGATGTCGGAGCTGGCGCGGCTGGAGCCGATTCGGTACCGCTCGCAAGCCGGGGGCGACTACGACCGGAGCCTGCGTCTCGAGCCGGGGCGTGAGGCGCGGGGAGCGACCGGTTTCGGTTTGCACGTGGCGTCGTGACCGTCGGTCACGGCAGGACAGGAGCCCCGCGCTGGGCGAGCAGCATGCCCATCACCCCCGCTTCCTGACCCTGACCGTGGATCATGGACCGGGCGATCTCCTTGACCGGCCCGGAGCGCAGCAGACCGTCGGCGGCCTCGGCCATCGCGATGCCACCCTGGTGATGGCGAAACATCAACTGCAGGAACAGGATTTCCGCGTCGCGGCCACGCGCCGTCGCCAAGGTGTCCAATTCCGGCGCGCTCGCCATCCCCGGCATGGGCGGGGTGGCGGCGCTGCGCGCTGCCGGATGCCGATGCGCTGACACGTCCGCGCTGTGCATCCACGCCATCGGATGCGCCGAGCCGGGGGCCGCGTCCGCCAGGCGCAGCCAGCCGAGCATGGTGCCGATCTCCAGGCGCTGGGTGCGGTCGAGCTGCTCGGCCAACCGGGCGATCGCCGGATCGATCGAGCGATCCAGCCGCTGCACCATGAGCAGCGCTTGCTGGTGATGAGTGGTCATGTCCTGGACGAAGCCGATCTCCACCTCGGTGAGAATCGGTGTGGCGGACCGGCCTTCCGGAAAGATCGCGGGGCGCAGCGCGGCGCCCAGGACGAGCAGCGTGAAGGCCGCCGAAGCCAGGGCCGCGGCGCGCGTCCAGTGCCGCATCGCTACGATCCGACGATCGAGTGCTGGTCCGGCGGTGGCGAATACACGTCGTCGTCCAGTTGCAGCACCATGAAACCGTTGTCCGAGCACGCGACGTAGAGTTGCGCGCCGCGCCATTCCGGCGGCGAAAGACACCAATCGGTGGACACGTCGCCGAAGGCGAGCCGGCCGGTGCGCGCGGTGGTGGCATCCAGCGGGTCGAACTCTCCCTCCAGCACGGCGCGCAGCGCCGACGGCGCGCTCATCAGCGGAACGCCGATGAGCGAGGCGAGCGCGTGCGGCGAGTTCCACAGGCTCAGGTTCTGCCCGGTTCGGGCGGGCGGGTTGTAGTAGGCGATCTCGCGGATGGCGTAGGGATCACGGATGTCGAAGACCCGGATGCCCGAGGAGATCCACCCGCAGGCCAGGGCGGTCGGGTTCGCCTGCCGGTCCGCGGCGCAGTAGTGCGATTCGTAGGCGAAGGCGGAACCGCCCATCGAGGATCCGATATTGCTGTCGAGGTGCTGCGGGAGGTTGATCTCGAGCTTGATCTTGCCTACCACCTCGGGCGCGGTCTCGTCGGAGATGTCGATGAGTTTGACGCCGCCGGAACCGCCCTCGTCTACGGTGTAGAGGTAGGGTTTGCCGTCGTAGCTGACCGGGACACTGTGCTGGGTCGCCCAGCCGTCCGTCCAGAATGTCCGGCCGAGGTGGTGCACCTGCGGGTTCGGGTCGCGGCGCTGCACCGCGCTGATGTCGAGGACCGTGAATCCGCCGAGCGCGGAAATATACATCCGGTTGCCGTCGGGACTGATGCCGAAGCCGTGCGCCTCGATGCCGGTCAGTCCCTGCCAGACGACGTGCGGGTTCGCGGGGTCGGTCAGGTCGACGGCGCTGACGAACCCGGGTGCGATTCCCGAGGCCCAGTACGTGTTGCCGTCGGGGGAGAAGCCGCCCTCGTGCGTGGTGATCGGCAGCGGCATCAGCAGATTCGTGCCAGGGCCGGGGTTGAGCAGTCGCGGATGCGCGCAATCGGAGACGTCGTAGACCGACAGATAGCCCACGCCCTCACCGACCGGCACACCCGTGCCGACCAGCAGCTTGCGCTCGGTGTTGACCTTGAGGCTCTCCCAGGTGCCTGCGAGCATGGCGGGCTCGGTCAGCGTCATGGTCGGGAGCGGATGCGCCGGATCGGACACGTCGAGCACCTGGACGCCGCGCCCCTCGCTGATCAGGTCGCCGGGAAAGAAGGAGCCCAGATAGGCGCAGTGCTCGAAGCTGGTGGAGGTGATGCCCGCACCACGTCCCGCGTAGCCGCCGACGAAGGAGATATTGCACCGGTAGCCCTGCGTGCTGCGCCCACTGTCGCGGTCGGCGGCGGTGACATCGCCCTGCAGTCCGTTCTCGGGTGCGGCGCCCGGTCCGCAATCGGCGCGGGGCACCGACGTGCGTCCGACGTCGAGGAACTCCTGGACGGCGTTCCGGGTCTCCGAAGGCGGATCGGCCGCGGCGCTCGCGGGCAGCAGCACGGCCGTGACCATGCCGATGGTGAGCAGAGCGAGCGGTTTGGCACGGCACAGGCTGGCCAGTGGGCGCATCGTCGCGACCCCCCAACTTCGTCGTCGAGCTTGGCTACCAGGGTGACTGGGACAGTCAGCACTGAATTGACTGAATGGTAGTAATCCGCGGTAACTTCCGAGGAGGGTTTCGTCGAATCCGCACGGATCCGGGAAGTTTTCCGTCGAGCTGCGGCGGCGTCAGCGCGGGTGGGCCGATTCCGTGCACTCGATCGCGACAGCGTCCGATGTCAGCAGTTCGTCGCAGACGCCCAGAAAGGTTCGGCGCAGTTCGGCGGCGCGTTCGGCCAACGCGGACTGGGCGCGGACGTACTCGGCTCGTCCGGCGGGCGTCTCGATGCGCACCGGGTCGTAGCCGAACTCGGACAGGTCGTAGGGGCTGGCGCGCATGTCGAGTTCGCGTGCGGCGCAAGCCAACTCGAGACAAGCCAGGAGCAACGCCGAGGAGATCAGCGGGACCAGTTTGAAGCCCCACTTGTACAGGTCCATGTTCGCGTGCAGACAGCCCGGCTGTTCGCGGCGGATTTGGTCGTCGCGGGTGAGCGGCTCGGCATTGCGGCCGACGGCGTCCGGGGTGAAGAAGCGGTAGGCATCGAAATGCGTGCATCGCAGCGACATCGAATCGACCACCGCGTCGGTGCCCGCGCGCCCGAGCCGCAGCGGCACCTTCTGGTGGCGGATATCGTCGGTCCGATACACCATCGCCCATTCGTGCAGGCCGAAGCAGGACAGCTGGGCGGGGCGGGACGCGGTGGCGCGCAGCAGTTTCGCGACGAACGCGACGGTGTCCCTGCGTTTGACCAGGTAGGCGGGATCGGCCGTGTAGACGCGCCGCCCGGCGGGATCCCCGGTAGTCGAGTCGGTCGCTTCGTCGGCACGGTGATATCCACGGGCACCGTCGTACTCGGCGGCATCCGCCAGGCCGATGCCGTATCCCGGATGCCAGCGCCGCAGTTGGGCGGGTTTGTGTCCGTAGTAGGTGAACAAGAAATCGATCACCGGGTGCGAGGCCCCTTGTGCCCGCCGCTCGAGATAGGGCCCGACCAGATCGTCCAGCCGGGCCCGGTGCGCGGCGGCGGACGCCCGCCACCGCGCGCCGGACAACACCCGCATGATCACCGCACCTCGCACGCGCCGGTGATGCCGATCGTCATTCGCCCACCCGGTGCGTTCCGTCTCGGACGGTGCCGACGAACTCCTCGACCAAGTCCTCCAGGGCGACGATCCCGGTGGTGTTGCCCCGGTCGTCGACCACGCGGCCGAGATGGCTGTTGGTGCGGCGCAGCCGGGCGAGTGCCTCGTAGAGCGTGGTCTTCATGCCGACCGTCGGCAGCGGGCGGATGTCGGTGCGCGGAATCGGCGTCCCCGGACCGGCGCTCTCGTCGGCGACTTTGTCCAGCACATCCTTGACGTGCAGATACCCGACCAATGAGCCGTCGTTCGCTCGCACCGGGAAGCGGGAGAAGCCGGTCTCGGCGACGGCGGATTCGATGTCCCCGAGCGTGGTCCCGCTACCGCGCAGAGGGATCGATCGAGTCGCGTCCCGCGGCACCATCACGTCGGCGACCACGCGGTCGCTGGTGCCGAGAGCCTGGGTGAGACGGCGGTGCTCTTCCTCGTCGAGCAGTCCCTCGGAGCGGGACTCACCGATCATCTCGGCCAGTTCGACCGTCGAGACGGTGGCCTCGAGCTCGTCCTTCGGCTCGATCCGCAGCACGCGCAGCGACAGATTGGCGGCCAGGTTGTACAGCGCGATGAGTGGGCGGGCCAGCCGCAGCCAGATCAGGTGCAGCGGCACCAGCAGCAGCGCGCTGCGTTCCGGTCCGGCCAGCGCGATGTTCTTCGGGATCATCTCGCCGAACAGGATGTGCAGGATGACCACGATGGTCAGCGCGAGGGCGAACGCCACCGGGTGCAGCAGCTGCCCGGGCAGGCCGAGCAGCTCGAACGGGCCTTCCAGCAGGTGGGCGACGGCGGGCTCGCCGACGCGGCCGAGCAGGATCGAGCAGATGGTGATACCCAGCTGCGCGGCCGCGAGCATCATCGAGAGGTTCTCGCCCGCCCGGATGACGGTGTTCGCGTTGCGCTTGCCCTGCGCGGTGAGCGCTTCCAATCGGTCGCGGCGGGCGGAGATGAGCGCGAACTCGGCGGCGACGAAGAAGGCGTTGCCGCCCAGCAGCACCACGGTGAGCAGGACGCCGAGCAGGTCACCCATGGCTGTGCTCCTTGGTCGCTATGGCGTCGGCGTCGACCGGGGTCAGCCGGACCCGGTCGATGCGCCGCCCGTCCATGCGCTCTATCCGCGCGATCCAGCCGCCCGCGTCGGGGCTGTCGGCCGCCGTCCACTGCTGCGAGCGAGGATTCGGCAACACGACCTCGTCACCCGTCACGGGGATGCGGCCGAGCCTGGTCAGCACGAGCCCGCCCAGCGTCTCGTACTCGCCCTCGGGGGCGTCGTATCCGGTGGCCCGGGAGACCTCGTCGATGCGCAGCAGGCCCGAGCAGTCCCAGCCGTCGGAGACGCGCCGCACGTCGCGCTCCTCCTCGTCGTGCTCGTCGCGGACGTCACCGAGGATCTCCTCGATGATGTCCTCCATGGTGACCATGCCCGCGGTGCCGCCGTACTCGTCCACGACGAGGGCGACCTGCATGCCGTCGGCACGGACGCGTTCGAGCACCTCGTCGCCGTCCAAGCTGGCGGGCACGATCGGGACCGGCTGGGCGAGCCGGTGCAGGGGGATCGTCCGGCGCGCGTGCACCGGGCGGGTGAAGGCCTGCTTGACGTGCACGAAGCCGAGGGTGTTGTCCAGGTCGCCGTCGATCACCGGAAAGCGCGAGTAACCGGTGCGGCCCGCCGCGTCGATCAGGTCGGCGATGGTGTCGTCCTTGTCCAATGCTTCGATCTTCACCCGTGGGGTCATCAGTTCCTCGGCGCTGCGCTCGCCGAACTGCAGGGAACGGTCCATCACCTGGGCGGTGGGCTGGTCGAGCGCGCCGCGCAGGGCGGAGGTGCGCACCAGGGAGCCGAGTTCCTGCGGCGAGCGGGCCGAGCGCAACTCCTCGGCGGGTTCGACGCCGAGCCTGCGGACGACCCAGTTGGCGGTCCCGTTGAGGAAATGGATCATCCACTTGAACACCACCGAGAACGCGATCATCGGGCCTGCCGTGACGCGGGCGGTGCCCAGTGACTTGGCGATGGCGATGTTCTTGGGCACCAGCTCGCCGTAGATCATCGACAGCGAGGTGGCCAGGATCAGCGCCAGCGTCAGGGCGATACCGCTCGCGGCGGTTTCGCTCAGCCCGACGGCGGTGAACAGCGGATGCAGCAGCCTGGCCAGGACCGGCTCGGCGATGTACCCGGTGATCAGCGTGGTGATGGTGATCCCGAGCTGGGCCCCCGACAGCTGGAACGACAGGGTGCGATGTGCCTTGCGGACCATGCGGGCGCGGACGTCGCCGGTGCGGGCGTGCGCCTCGACGGTGCTGCGCTCGAGCGCGGTGAGGGAGAATTCCGCGGCGACGAACAGGGCCGTGCCCGCGGTGAGTGCGATGAACCCGATCAGGCTGAGCGCGGTGAGCGCGATGGACATCGTCAGCACCACCTGCACGGTGCTGCGAGACGGCCTGGGCGGAATGGGACTACTGCGGGGAGGAGGACGCCGGGTCGGTCACCCGGCTCGGTAGAGGAGCCCTCCTGTGCGGCGCCCTCGGACGCGGGTGACAACTGGATCCTTTCGCGAATGTGTCGTGGTGCCGATGTCCGGCAACCACCATGCTACCGGCCCACGCGCGCAGCGGCGTGGGCCGGTGCCGGTGCGATGCGCGTGTCGGCGCTCACCAACCGCCGGGCAGTGGGCGGCCTTCGGCGAACCCGGCGGCGGACTGCACGCCGAGCACGGCCTTCTCGTGGAGTTCGGTGAGCGTGCGCGCTCCGGCGTAGGTGCACGCGCTGCGCACGCCCGAGCAGATGTGGTCGAGGAGGTCCTCGACGCCGGGGCGCTCGGGGTCCAGCTGCATCCGGGAGCTGGAGATGCCTTCTTCGAACAGCGCCTTACGCGCGCGGTCGAATTCGCTGTCGGAGGCGGTGCGGGCGGCGACGGCCCGCTTGGACGCCATGCCGAAGCTCTCTTTGTACGCGTTGCCGTCGCGATCGACGCGCAGGTCGCCCGGCGACTCGTAGGTACCCGCGAACCAGGAGCCGATCATCACGTTGGACGCCCCCGCGGCCAGCGCGAGCGCCACGTCGCGGGGATGGCGCACGCCGCCGTCGGCCCAGACGTGCACGCCGAGTTCCTCGGCGGCGGCGGAGCATTCGGCCACCGCGGAGAACTGCGGGCGGCCGACACCGGTCATCATCCGGGTGGTGCACATGGCGCCGGGCCCGACACCGACCTTGACGATGTCCGCGCCCGCCTCCGCGAGATCCCTCGTGCCCTCGGCGGAGACGACGTTGCCCGCCGCCAGCGGGACGCCGAGCCCGAGATCGCGCACGGCGGAGAGCGTTTCGAGCATCTTGGCCTGGTGGCCGTGCGCGGTGTCGATGACGAGCAGGTCGGCGCCCGAATCCACGAGGGACTTGGCCTTGGCGGCCACGTCGCCGTTGATGCCTACCGCGGCCGCGACGCGCAGCCTGCCCGCGGCGTCGACGGCGGGCTGATAGATGCCCGCGCGCAGGGCGCCGGTGCGGGTCAGCACCCCGGCCAGGGTGCCGTCCTCGGCGGTGAGCACGGCGAAATCGGCGTGCTCGGCGTGCAGCAGGTCGAACAGGTCGCGCGGGGTGGTGCTCGCGGGGGCCCGCACGAAATCGGTGACCGCGACCTCACGGAGCCGGGCGAAGCGGTCGACGTCGGCGCAGGCGGCCTCGGTCACCACGCCGACCGGCCGTCCGCCGTCGACCACCACGACCGCGCCGTGCGCACGCTTGTGCATCAGGGCGACCGCCTCGGAGACCGAGCGGTCGGGGTCGAGGGTGACCGGGGTGTCGGCGGTGAGCGAGCGGCTCTTGACGAACGCGATGGTGTCGGCGGCCGCGGTGATCGGCAGGTCCTGCGGAAGCACGACGATACCGCCGCGCCGGGCCACGGTCTCGGCCATTCTGCGCCCGGCGACCGCGGTCATGTTGGCCACGACGATGGGGATGGTGGTGCCCGACCCGTCGGACGTCGAGAGATCGACATCGAAGCGCGACGCGACGTCCGTCCGGTTCGGGACGAGGAAGATGTCGTCGTAGGTCAGGTCGTACGGCGGCTGATGACCGGGGAGAAAGCGCACTCGACCGATGATATCCGGGCGCCGACCGGTGCGTGCCGTTCTGCCGGACTGCCCAGGTCCCGGCAGTGCGGCCATCGGCAGGCCGCGCGTCCGGCTCGGAGCACCGACTCGCGTGGGTCTGTCGCCCGCCGCGCCGAGATCCGCGCCTCGCGGCATGCGCGCCGACGGTCCGGCCTGTTCGGGGCGCGGCGTCGGTCCGTGTGGTCCGCGCCTTCGCGCGTGGGTTCAGGCGGTGGCTTGGGAGCGGGAGAGCGCGATCGTCGCGGCGACCATGACGAGCACCGCACCTGCGGTAACGACGAGGCCGACGGTGTTCGTCCGCAGTCGCTCGTCCAGCACGGCGATGCCGATGAACGCGGCGGCGAGTGGCTCCACGACTGTGACGGCGGGCAGTGACGCGGCCAGCGGTCCGGCTTGAAAGGCGCGCTGCTGCAGGTAGACGCCGGTGATGCCGGCCCCGATCAGCACCCAGGTCTGCCAGCCGCTCAGTACGCTTCCGAGGCCGTGTTCGAACAGGCCGGTGACGTACTCGGTGAGCGCGGCGGCCAGCCCGAAGAGCGCGCCGCTCGCGGCGCCGATCAGCAGCGCGCGCCACGCCGGCTCGGGGGCGGCGATCCCACCGGCGGTGGCGGCGGCGATCAAGCCGACCAGCAGGCCCAACGGCACAAGCCACTCGTGCAGCGGCGCGTCGGTGTTGCCTTCGGCGGGATCGCCGACGAGCAGGAAACAGGCCAGCGCGGCGGTGAGCGCGAGGGCGGTGGCCCAGGTACGAGGCGCCACGCGGCGATGATTGAGCCGGGCGGACAGCGGCAACGCGAACACCAGCATGCTCACCAGGATCGGCTGCACCAGCAGGACCGCGCCGAGGGCGAGCGCGGCGACCTGCATGGCGTATCCGCCCGCGTCGCCGACGACGCCGCCCCACCAGCGGGGGCTCCGCAGCAGCGAGCGGATCAGTGCATCGCTCTCCGGTACCGCGGCCGCCGCGCTCTGCTGCGCGACCGCGGCGACCGCGAACAACAGAGCGGCGAGCAGCGCGCAGAGGATGGCGGCTGCCGGATGAGTCGACACGGTATTAGTTTGCTGTGCGATTGCCCCGAGACGCGGGCTGCTGCGTACGCACGGCGCGTCGCCGGGCCCGGCCCGGCGTGTCGCCAGCCGTGGAAGCTGCGGCGCGGCCGGGGTGCCCGCCGGTCGCGACCGATTTGCGAATCGGCGCGCCCGTGGCCGAACCCGCGCCGCGTCCGGCCGGATTGCTCGCGGCGACTTTCCCGTTGCCTCGGTGTCGCGTAGGCGCGGTGACCGATTCGCCGCCACGCCCTGCTCCAGCGGCCGACCGGCTCCCGGCTTGCTTCGCCGAACCCGCGCCACGGCCACCGGCCGCCGTCTGCTCACCGCGCCTGCCCGGCTTGCGCCGAGCGGGTTTCGCGGAGGCCGCGGCAGGGGCGGCCACGGGCGCGGCCGCCGCCGCGACCGGAATACCGGATGGCCGACGGGCGCCGGTGATCTCGATCAGCGTGCGGTCGCCCGGCCGGACCGCGACCCCGTCGACCTCGACGCCCGCCTTGCGGGCCATCGTCTCGACGTCGCGGCGCTCTTCGTCCATCACCAGCGTGACGACCACCCCGTCCTCGCCCGCGCGGGCGGTGCGCCCGGCCCGGTGCAGGTAGGCCTTCGGCTCCGGCGGCGGATCGACGTGCACGACGAGGGAGATCCCGTCGACGTGGATCCCGCGCGCGGCGACGTCGGTGGTGACCAGTACCGGCACCGAACCGTCGGCGAACGCGGCGAGGGTGCGGGTGCGGTTGTTCTGCGCCTTGCCGCCATGCAGCACGCCCGCGGGGATGCCCGCGCCGCGCAGCTGCTTGGCGAGCCGGTCGGCGCCGTGCTTGGTGCGGACGAACATGATGGTCAGCCCGTCGCGGGCGGCGATCTCGGTGGCGACCGTCCGTTTGGCCACTTTGTCACCGACGTACAGCAGATGGTGCGACATCGTGCTGACCGCCGCCGACGGCGGCGCGGTGGAGTGCGTGACGGGGGCGCGCAGGTAACGCTTGACCAGTTTGTCCACTTCTCCGTCCAGCGTGGCGGAAAACAGCAGGCGCTGGCCGTCGCGCGGCGTGCGGTCCAGCAGCTTGGTCACCTGCGGCAGGAAGCCCATGTCGGCCATGTGGTCGGCCTCGTCCAGGGCGGTGATCAGCACCTCGGACAGGTCGGCGGACCCTTGGCCGATGAGGTCGGCGAGTCGCCCCGGCGTGGCGATGAGCAGGTCGACGCCGCGGGCGAGCCGATCGGCTTGGCGCTTGATCGGGGCGCCGCCGACCACCGAGGCCACCCGCAGGCCGAGCGCGAGCGCCGGTTCGTCGAGCGCTCGCTCGATCTGCGCGGCCAGTTCGCGGGTCGGCACCAGCACGAGTCCGCGCGGGCGGCCCGGCTTGGCCGAAGCGCCCATCAGGCGGGCGAGCATCGGGAGCCCGAAGGCCAAGGTCTTTCCGGAACCGGTCGGCCCTCGGCCGAGTACGTCCTTGCCTGCCAGGACGTCCGGCGCCGTGGCGGCCTGGATCGGGAACGGCGTCTCGATGCCGTCGCGTCGCAGTGCCTGTATGAGCACGGCGGGCAGGCCCAGTTCCGCGAAGGTCGCGGTGGGCGCCACGGCGACGGTGGTCGAGGGGGTCACGAGGTGGATGTGCCTTTCGTCGCACGGCGCGTTCCAGCGGAACGCGCTGTTCGGTGGGGTGAAGAGCGGTGCACGATGCGGTTCACCGCGCGGGGCGCGGGCTATGACGCGCGCCGGGTGGAGCGAGAGGTGCGGCCGACCGGAGGCGGACCGAGTCTCCAGAATACGTGCCGGGGAGTCAGCCGTGGAACAGGCGGCTCAGTTCCACGAGCCAGGGTACGGCCACGGCCTGGGTGGGCACCACCAGGATTGCGGCCGAGCCGAGATAGGCGGCCGTGGCGATGCGGATGTCACCGATCCGCTCGCTGAGTCGCTGGATACGGATGAGCGTGGTGGGACCGCCCGCGGCGAGCGCGCCCTGCGGCGCGGTGGATTTCGCACACGCGACGAGCGCGCGGGCCAGCGGCTTCGGGCCGGTGACCTTGACCGCCGAGTCGTCGGCGAGCAGTTCGATGAGCAATTTGACCGAGCCGAGCGCGGCCTTGCTGCGCACCACTCTCGGAAATGCCTCGTGCACCGCCGTGAACGCCTCCAGCACGAGATCGTGCCTGGCCCGCAGGTGCGAGCGTTCGTGGCTGACGATGGCGGTGACCTCGGCGTCGGCGAGATTGGTCAGGGTGCCTTCGCTGAGCACGACGCGCTGGCGCAGACCGGGCAGGCAGTAGGCGATGGGCTCGGGCGCGGCCAGCACCCGGATGTCGGCCGCGCGCCGGTGCGGCCCGCTCTGGTCCAGCAGATCCACGAGCATGCGGTGGCGCGCCCGCCGCCTGCGGGTGTGCACGCCGACCCGGATGACCGCGTAGATCAGCCGGGCGCCGACCAGCAGGGTGAGCGCGAAGACGAACACGTAGGCCAGCCACAGCGGCAGGCCGAGCGCGTCGATCTCCCGGGTCGGCGCGGTGGTCGGGCGGCCGTCGGGACCGGGTACGAGCAGCTCGGCGGCGATGGCCAGCCCGGAGCCGAAGGCACTGAGCACGGCGGCGAGCGCGATGGCCTGCCAGAGCACCAGCGCGGCGCGGGGCGTCCGGTATGTCCAGGTCGCCCGGCTGAGCAGGGCCGGGGCAGGCCCCGCGAGAAGCAATGCGAGTCCGGCGAAGACCGGCGCGGTTGCGTTCATCGACTCAGCTCACTGCGTTGTGGGGCCAGGGCGCCCGAGGAGTCTACTGCGGCGGCGACGCCGAATCCTCGTCCTCGGTAGCTTCGAGCTTAGCGAGTGCTTCGCGCAAGGCGGCAGCCTCGTCCTTGCCGACCTGCTCCACGAAGTGCACCAGCGCGGCTGCGCGGCTGCCCGCCGCGTCGGCCTGCTGTAGGGCGTCGACCATCAGACTGGCCACGAGTTCGTCCCGGGTGTGCACGGGCGCGTACCGGTGTGCGCGGTCGTCGCGCCGCTGCACCACGAGGTTCTTCTTCGCGAGGCGTTGCAGCACGGTCATCACCGTGGTGTACGCGAGTTCACGGCGTGCGGCGAGCGCCTCGTGCACCTGCCGGACCGTTTGTGGTTCGTCGGCCGACCACAACTGGTCCATGACCGCTTTCTCGAGTTCACCAAGACCTGCCATTCCACAATTTTAGGTACTCAACGACGCCGATGCGTACTACAGGATGTCGTAACCATGAAATAGCCGGTGTGTCATTTCTCATAGGGCGCCGATTCGGCCCCCGTATCGGCGGGTCCGCCGACCTTTCCGCGGACATGCCGCGCCCCGATCGGCACGATCATCGGTCGGCCCGACACCGGGTCCTCGAGCACCGTGGCGTCCAGATCGAACACGGCGCGCAGCAGCTCGACCGATATCACCTCGCCCGGTGCGCCCGCGGCGACGACGCGCCCGTCGCGCATCACGACCAACTGGTCGCTGTAGCGGATCGCGAGATTGAGATCGTGCAACACCATGACGACGGTGCGCCCGAGATCGGCGTGCAACCGGTCCACCAGGTCGAGCACCTCGATGGAGTGCGCCAGATCCAGATAGGTGGTCGGCTCGTCGAGCAGCAGGATGTCGGTGCCCTGGGCCAGCGCCATCGAGATCCAGGCGCGTTGCCGCTGCCCGCCGGACAACTCGTCGAGCGCGCGGTCGGCGAGGTCGGCGATCCCGGTTCGGTCCAGCGCGGTCGTCACCTCGGTTTCGTCCGTCCCCGACCATTGCCGGAACCAGGATTGGTGCGGATGGCGTCCGCGGGCGACCAGATCGGCGACGGTGAGTCCTTCCGGCGCGACCGGCGACTGCGGCAGCATGCCGACGACGCGGGCGACGTCCTTGGTCTTCATCGTCGAAATGGCCTTGCCGTCCAAGATGACTCGGCCTTCTCTGGGGCGCAGCAGACGGCCCAGCGAACGCAACAGGGTGGACTTTCCGCAACCGTTGGGTCCGATGACGGTCGTGACCACACCAGGGGTGATGGTCAGGCTCAGCCCGTCGACGATCACCCGGTCGCCGTAACCGAGAGTGACCTCCTCGGCGCCGAGCCGGTGCCCCGGAGCGCTCGCCCGCCCCGTGACCTCGGGGGTGGTGATGTCTGCGATCGTCATGACAGCGTCGCCTTCCGGTTCATACGCACGAGCAGGTACAGCAGGAACGGTCCGCCGAATGCCGCGGTTACGACGCCGACAGGCAGCTCGACCGGAAACAGCGTGCGCGAGGCGACATCCGCGCCGACCACCAGGATGGCGCCGACGACGGCGGAGCCGACGAGCGGTTCGCCCGGGGTGCGCAGCAGGCGGCGTGCGATCTGCGGCGCCGCGAGGGCGACGAAGCCGACCGGCCCGACGGCGGCGGTCGCCACCGAGGCGGCCACCACGGCCGCCCCGATCAGGATGGCCTGCTGGGTCTGGATGCGTACTCCCAGTGCACGCGTGGTGTCCGAGCCGAGGCGCAACGCGGCGAGGGTGCGGGCGGAGGCGAGCCCGACGACCGCGACGGCGCCCGCGGAGATCGCGGCGGGCGCCAGGTGCGCGGAGTCGGCCGCGTTGAGCGATCCGTTCAGCCACAGCTGCGCGCGCTGGGCGTCCCCCAGGCTCGCGCGGGTGAGCAGCCAGCTGATCCCCGCCGTCAGCAGGGCGTTCATCCCGACGCCGATCAGCACCAGCCGCAGTCCGGTGGCGCCGTACCCGCCGGTGGCGGTGCGGCCCCAGGCGAGCAGGTAGACGGCGGCGGCGGTGAGCAGTCCGCCCGCCAGTGCAGCCAGCGGCGCACCGACCGAAGCGGCCGGTCCGGTGCTCGCGCCGCCGGTGCCGACCAGCACGGCGACCGCCCCCAGGCTCGCGCCCGAGGTGATGCCGAGCATGTCCGGCGCGGCCAGCGGATTGTGCAGGACGGACTGGGTGATCGCGCCCGCGAGCCCGAGCGCGAGGCCGACCACGAGCGCGGTGAGCGCGCGCGGCAGCCGCGATTCGAGCACGATGAACCGCTGTGCTCTGGAGCCGCCGCCGGTGAGCACGTCCAGTACCCGCCCGAGCGGCAGATGGGATTCGCCCACCGCGATCTCCAGGCAGAAGAGTCCGAGCGCCAGCGCGATCAGGACCGCGACGATCAGCATCATCCGCGGTCGCAGCACCGCCGACACCGGGCCGACGCGCAGTGCGGGTCGTACGCTCGTGGTTCGCGGCGAGATCGTCACAGACTCACCAGCTTCCGCCGACGCACGAACGCGAGGAAGAACGGCACACCGACCACGGCCAGCATCACCCCGACCTCCAGCTCGCCCGGCCGGGCCACCAGACGACCCGCCACGTCGGCGCTCAGTAGCAGCAACGCGCCGAACAGCCCGGAATAGGGGATCAGCCAGCGATTGTCCGGCCCGGTGATCGCGCGTGCCAGGTGCGGGACGACCAGGCCGAGGAAGGCGATCGGACCGACCGCCGCCGTCGTCGCGCCCGTCAGCAGCACGACCGACGCGAGTCCGAGCGCCCGGCTGCGGCCGACGTGCACGCCGAGTCCGCGCGCGACCTCGTCGCCCAGGCCGAGGACATTCAGTCCCGGCGCTGCCAGCACCGCCAGCAGCATGCCCGCCGCCAGGAACGGCAGCACCTGCCAGAACACCGCGGCGTCGCGGCCGGCGACCGTGCCGATCACCCAGAACCGGTAGCTGTCCAGCGCCGCTGCGTCGAACAGCACGACGGCGTTCGTCATCGCCTGCAGGAACGCGGTGACCGCGGCGCCCGCGAGCACCAGGCTCAGCGGACTCGCCTTGCCGCCGCCCACCGAGGAGGTCGTGAACACCACCACACCGGCGATCAGCGCTCCGGCGAAGGCGAACCAGAGGTATTGCTCCGGTGCGCTGAAGGCGAACAGATACGTGCTCAGCGCGGCGAGAAACGCCGCGCCCGCGTTGAGCCCGAGCAATCCGGCGTCGGCGAGCGGATTGCGGGTGTAGCCCTGGATGAGCGCGCCCGCGATACCCAGGGCCGACCCGCAGAGCAGCGCCAGCGCGGTGCGGGGCAGGCGCAGGCCGCGCACGATCTGCTCCTCGGTGGAATCGGCCGCACAGGCGAAGGGCCCGCCGGGGCAGGTGAGCGCGTGATGCACGGCGTCGTACACGGTCACCGGCGCGAGTGAACGGGCGCCGACCGCGACGCCGGCGAACACGGCGAGCAGTAGCAGGACGGTCGAGACGAGAAGTCCGGAAAGACGTCGCCGCCTCACGGTGGCAAGGGAAGTCACGGCGACGAGCTGCTCCTGAAATCAGCGATACGGTTGCT
Organism: Nocardia arthritidis NBRC 100137; assembly: GCF_001612765.1. Taxonomy (GTDB): domain Bacteria; phylum Actinomycetota; class Actinomycetes; order Mycobacteriales; family Mycobacteriaceae; genus Nocardia; species Nocardia arthritidis. Next base: position 123,470 of record NZ_BDBB01000018.1, on the reverse strand, counting down.
AGGTCTGGTAAGCCTAACCTATCTTTCGCTACAGACGGGCATGGCCGAGTGTCCGCCGCGCCGCGCGACGGAGCCGATCCCCGAGGAGGTTCGATGACCGAGCTCATCACCACGCCACATCGCTCGACGACGGCGTTCGGACGCGCCGGTGCCCGGCTTCGCGCGCTGCAACCGGAGCATCCGCGGGTCTACGCCGTGGCCGCGATCGCGGAACAGGGGAAACGGCGCTGGTGGCAGCTGGCGGACGGCGTGCGCGAAGGGCGCGTCGAACTCATGTACCGGCGGCACGCGGCGGAGATGATCAGCGCCGACATCGCGGCGGAAGTAGTTGCCACGGCCCTGATCCACGCGATCGCCGGGCGGGTGGTCGCGTTGCTCGTCGCGGAGGGGCGGGCGTGGGATCCCGGGCTGGAGAACCTCTGGATCCATACCGACAACGATGGCGGAATCGACTGGGCGGGCCTGTCGGACACCACGATTCGCGTGATCGACGGTGACCCGATGGCGGGCGGTCCCGGTGTGGTCACGCTGCCGTGCGCGGAAGCGATGTATGTCTGGCTCGCGCATCGCTGCGCGTCCGCGCTGACCGTCGTCCAGCAGAGCATGGCCCGCTGCTCCGGTTTGAGTGCCCGGCGGTTCTGGTCTCTCGTCGGTGAATCGGTAGCGGGCGCTGCGACTTACGTACCAGATCTCGCGCGGACCGATTCCGCTACCGGTGCCAGGCGTGGGCAGGGACTGCTGGCGGCGATGGCCGAGCGCGGGCTCCCCGTGCGGCGGTCCGGGCCTTGTCTAGTTAGGTAAGCCTGACCTATACTAATAACCGGCGTACGGATCGTGCGAGAGTCCCGAGGGCTGCGGTGACCCCCGATCCCTTGCCGCGGCGGGCTCCACTCCCCGTGGGGCCCGCCGCTCTGTTTCCCTGTGAGCTACGTCGCCCGCGCTGGCGTGCCGCCTCGTCCCGGATCTAGTCTGACGCCGACACGCACGTAGAACCCGCTGCACAACAAGGGTATTCGTCGTCCGGTCGTCCTCGGTGGGTCACCGCCGCGCCGCGGATCCGGCCCGGCGCCGTGTCGCGATCATCGGTGCGCAGCGTCGCGCGCCGGGCTCCGAGCCGTCGATGATGCCCGCCTGCCCTCTCGCAGGTTTCGCGGTGGCTCTCCGGAAGTTCGAGGGGTTGTCAGCTTGCCCACCAACACACGGTCCCGTCCCATCGCTGCGGTGCTGGCCGCCGTCGCGGTACTCGTGATTCCCGCCTGCGGCTCCGGCGAGCAGCGGGCATCGAGCGAATCCTCCCCGCACGCCGCGCCGCACTGGGATTACGACGCCGAGGGCCCCGACCACTGGGCCGACCTGGACCGGGACTTCGTCACCTGCAAGAGCGGCCATCAGCAGTCGCCCGTCGACCTGCCCGGTCACGCCCGGCTCGAGCCGCACGAGCACACCACCGTCGACTACCACTCGACACCCACGGTGACGCTGCGCAACACCGGGCACACCGTGCAGGCGAATCTCCCCGCGGGCAACGGAAATCGCATCGTGGTCGACGGCGTGCCGTTCGAGCTCACCCAATTCCATTTTCACCTGCCGAGCGAGCACACCGTGGACGGCGTGGGCACCGCGATGGAAGCGCACTTCGTGCACAAGAGCGCGGCGGGCGAGGTGGCCGTGCTCGGTGTGCTGCTGCAAGCGGCGCCGGGACCGTCGGCCTTCGCGCCGATCCTCTCGGTCGCGCCACGGGCGGTGGACGCCGAGACCGTGGTCGCGGGCCCGGTCGACCTGCGCTCGATGCTGCCGGGCGCCACCGATCAATACCGCTATCAAGGTTCGCTCACCACGCCGCCGTGCAGCGAGGGCGTCCCGTGGACGGTGCTCGGCAGTCCGGTCACGGTGACCCCGGACGACGTCGACCGGTACCGGACGCTGTTCGCGCACAGCAACCGGCCGACCCAGCCGCTGAATGGCCGGACGGTCACGCTGGCGGGCGGGTGAGGGCGCTCCGGTAGTCGACCTCGGGTGTGGGGCACGGAGGCCGGCACCTGTGCGGACCCGACGTGAGGCCGCGACGGCGGGGAGCGGACGCTGTGCGACAGTGAATGCATGACACAGCAGGAGACCCAGCAGGTCGGCTCGCTGGCGGATGTGACGCCCGAGCAGATGAACGCCTACAGCGAAGGCACCTTCGCCGACCTGATCGGCCTGCGCTACACCGAGATGAGCCCCGACCGCGTGCGCGGCGAGTGGGTCGTCAAGCCGCATCTCTACCAGCCCGCGGGCATTCAGAACGGCGGCGTGTACTGCACCGTCATCGAGACGCTCGCCAGCATCGCCGGCGGCGTCTGGTTCGGCGACCAGGGCACGGTGGTCGGGGTGAACAACAACACCGATTTCCTGCGCGCGGTGCGCGAGGGCACGCTGTTCGGCGAAGCGACGCCGTTGCATCGCGGCAGGCTGCAGCAGCTGTGGCAGGTCGTCATCACCGACGAGCAGGGCCGCACGGTGGCCCGCGGTCAGGTGCGATTGCAGAATCTGCCGCACCGTTCCTGAGCGCTCCTCCGGCGACGGCGGAACGGGCGTGCCAGAATGTCCGTCACCCGCCACTGTGAACCGGTGAGGAGCCCGGATGCGACTGTCACCGCACGAGCAGGAGCGCCTGCTGCTCAGCTACGCCGCCGAGCTGGCCCGGCGCAGGCAGGCCCGCGGGCTGAAGCTGAACCATCCCGAAGCGGTGGCGCTGATCACCGACCACGTGCTGGAAGGCGCGCGCGACGGCCGCACCGTCGCCGAACTGATGTCCTCGGGGCGGACGGTTCTCACTCGCGACGATGTGATGGAAGGTGTGCCGGAGATGATCCCCGACGTCCAGGTCGAGGCGACCTTCCCGGACGGCACCAAGCTCGTCACCGTGCACAACCCGATCGGCTAGGCGAATCGGTATGCGATACCCGAGCGACCCCGAGCCCGACCGAGGCCCGGCGTGATCCCCGGCGAGTATTTCTGCGCCGAGGGTTCCATCGAACTGAACTCCGGTGCGCGCCGCCTCGAACTGGACGTGATCAATACCGGTGACCGGCCGGTGCAGGTCGGCAGCCATGTGCACTTCCCGCAGGCGAACGCGGCGCTGGAGTTCGACCGGGCGGCCGCGCACGGCCATCGTCTCGACATCCCGGCCGGGACCGCGGTGCGCTTCGAACCCGGTCTCGGGCAACGCGTGTGGCTCGTGCCGCTGGGCGGCGCCCGCGAAGTGCACGGCATCAGCCTGACCCCGCCGGGCCGTCTGGATGATTAGCGCGTGTGCCCGGCGAGGGCCGGGACAGAGGGCGCGGGCTCAGGAGGTAGGACGCGATGAGTGAGCTGAGCCGGGCGCGGTACGCCGAACTGTTCGGGCCGACGACGGGCGACCGGATCAGATTGGCGGACACCGATCTGCTGATCGAGATCACCGAGGACCGCAGCGGGGGACCGGGGCGCGCGGGCGACGAGGCCGTGTTCGGCGGCGGCAAGGTACTGCGCGAATCCATGGGCCAGTCCCGTGCGACGCGCGCCGAGGGCGCTCCCGACACGGTGATCACGGGTGTGGTGATCATCGATCATTGGGGAATCATCAAGGCGGACGTCGGTATTCGTGACGGACGGATCAGCGCGATCGGCAAGGCCGGCAACCCCGACACCATGACCGGCGTGCACCCGGACCTGGTCGTCGGCCCGTCCACCGAGATCATCGCGGGCAACGGCCGCATCCTCACCGCGGGCGCGATCGACTGTCACGTGCACTTCATCTGCCCGCAGCTGATGGAGGAGGCGCTCGGTGGCGGGATCACCACCCTCATCGGCGGTGGCACCGGTCCGGCGGAGGGCAGCAAAGCGACTACGGTGACACCCGGCGCGTGGCATCTCACACGCATGCTCGAGGCCACCGACGCCTGGCCGCTGAACATCGTGCTGCTCGGCAAGGGCAACACCGTCAGCGCCGAGGCCATGTGGGAGCAATTGCGCGGCGGGGCATCGGGATTCAAGCTGCACGAGGACTGGGGCTCCACGCCCGCCGCGATCGATGCCTGCCTCACCGTGGCCGACGCCGCGGGGGTGCAGGTGGCGCTGCACTCGGACACCTTGAACGAGGCGGGCTTTGTCGAGGACACCCTGGCGGCGATCGCCGGGCGCGGCATCCACGCCTACCACACCGAGGGTGCGGGCGGCGGGCACGCGCCCGACATCATCACCGTCGCCGCCCACCCGAACGTGCTGCCCAGTTCGACCAACCCGACGCGTCCGCACACCGTCAATACCCTCGACGAGCACTTGGACATGCTCATGGTCTGCCACCACCTCAGCGCGTCGATCCCGGAGGATCTGGCCTTCGCCGAGAGCCGCATCCGCCCATCCACCATCGCGGCGGAGGATCTGCTGCACGATCTCGGCGCCATCTCGATGATCGGCAGCGACTCGCAGGCCATGGGCCGCATCGGCGAGGTCGTGCTGCGCACCTGGCAGACCGCGCACGTCATGAAACGCCGGCGCGGTGCCCTGCCGGGCGACGGCGGGGCCGACAACGCCCGGGTGCGGCGCTACGTCGCGAAATACACCATTTGCCCGGCCGTCGCGCACGGCCTGGACCATGAGATCGGATCGATCGAAGTGGGCAAGCTCGCCGACCTGGTGCTCTGGGAGCCCGCTTTCTTCGGCGTCCGCCCGCACGCCGTCCTCAAGGGCGGCGCGATCGCCTGGGCCGCGATGGGCGACGCCAACGCCTCCATCCCGACCCCGCAGCCGGTGTTGCCGCGCCCCATGTTCGGCGCCGCCCCGGCGACCGCCGCCGCCACCTCGCTGCATTTCGTCTCCGAGCAGGCGATCGAGGACCGCCTCGCCGACCGGTTGCGGGTCCAGCGCGAACTGGTGCCGGTCCGCAACGTGCGCGGCGTGACCAAGACGGACTTGCCGCACAATGACGCCATGCCGCGCATCGAGGTCGAGCCCGACACCTTCACCGTCCGCATCGACGGCGAGGTCTGGCGCGAAGAACCCGCCACCGAGTTGCCCATGGCGCAGCGGTATTTCCTGTTCTGATCGTCCTCGACGGACGATCACCCCCGCACATGGCCGCGGTGAGGTGTATGGGTCTCGGTGGTGTACCACTTGTGCGGCAGCTAGCCGGGGAGGAGCGTATAGTCCGGTAGCCTGCTGGGCCTCGAGGAAGGGAGGGAAGCATGTTCCGACCAGGTGAGCGGGGGGTGGGGCGCCGGGTTCTGCTGGGCGTTGTGGGCGGAGGGACGTTTCTGGCGGCGATGTTCGCGACCTCCGCGGCCGCGCCGTTGCCGTCCGGTAGCGGGTCGGCCGGAGCGCCGGACGGCTCCACGGTCACCTTGAACGACTATTGCCAGGATCCCGGCGCGGTCGGCCACCTCGCCGACGGGCGGACCGTCTACTGCACACAGGTGCAGGGCACCGACGCGTTCGTATGGTCCTACAGCCGAGACCCGATCCCGCGCGACCCCAACACTCGCGGCTACACCTGCGACAGCGATGCCTGCCACTGGCCCGACGGCACCGCCGTCCCGAACTACCAGCGCTGCGGGATCCTGTGCGGCGAGCCTCCCACCAGTGGCGACAGGCAGAGCGGCCTCTACGACTGTGTCGAAACGGGAACCGAGTTCGAGGAGTGCGAGCGCCGGATCAGATGAGTCGGTCGCGGCGCTGCCTGCGGTAGCGAGACTCGATCCCGCCGATGCTCGCCCGGCGGCACTCGGCCCGGCATAGGATCCGCACGGGCTGCAAACCTGCGCTACCCGGCGGCCGCCCGAAGATTACGGGAGCCGGTGCTCGTCGACCGAGGTGCTCAGGCCGGTGCCGTTGAGGTCCAGATACAGCAGGCGCTCGGTGACCGACAGGGTGACGGTGTTGCGCCGTTCGACGGCGGCGACGGCGGCATCGATGAAGTCGCGGTCGAAGCTGTACAGCGGTATGGCTTCGGCGCGATGGATGCGTTTGCCGGAGAGTTGCGCCAGCACCTTGATCGGATCGCGATGGGTGTAGACGGCGACGCGTTCGGCCAGTTTGCTGCCCCGGTGCAGCCGCTCCGCGTCCGGTGCGCCGACTTCGATCCACGCGGTGACGCGCCCGGTGAGGTCGCGAACCAGCACCGCGGGCTCGTCGGTCGAGGAGACCCCGCCGTCACTGAATGCGATGCCCTCCTCGTACTCGAGGCAGTAGGCCAGCACGCGCGTCAGCATGAACTCCGCGGATTCCGACGGGTGACGCGCCACCCGCAACTCCAACTCCTGATAGACGCCGCGATCGACGTCGGCCAAGTGGACGGCGAAGTTGTGCAGTGTCGCGCTGAGTGCCATAGGTGCAGCAGCTTAACCCGAGGTGCGCTGGGTGCCGCGCCTTGCCCGTTGCCGGACCGCCAGGTAGGGCGGAAGACGTCTCGGAGCCCGAAGCCGGCGGCTCGGCGAATGTCGTCGGCGGCTTCTAGGATTCGGCGGTGACAGTTACGCGTGACGACTTGGCCGGTTACGTCGAGCGAGACTTGGACGCCGACCTGGCGCGATGGTTCGCCGATCGGCCGCCGGTCACCGTGCCGGAGGAGACCAGGCCTGTGGCGCCCTTCCTCGAACGGTTGGCACCCTCGAACGCGGCGGCGCTCGCGGCCTTCGATCGACGGGTGCGATCCGGGCGGATGCCGCAGTTCCTGGACATCCATTCTTGGTCCTACGGTTTCGACTTCGCCGGAAACGACTGCGGGATCCGGGATTCCGACTACGAGACCGAGCTCACCGACGGCGATGTGTACTCGATCGGCGCGGACGGCGGCGGCAACCTGTACGTGGTGCTCACCAACGGGCAGATCGCGATCTGGTTCCACGAGGAGGAAGTCGTCGAAGGAGAGACCCGTTTCGACGACCTCGATGTCTTCCTCTGGTCGGTCGTGCGGTACCACGCGGTGCGCGCCGGGGTCCTGGAACCGGCCGCGGTCGAGGCGGATTTCCTGTCCCTGGGCCAGGACGGCGCGCTCGAGCCGAACCTCGGATTGCTGCGCTTCATGAAGTAGCCGCCGACCACGCGATGTCCGCCTGGTGCGGCACTCATCAGGTCCGGCAACTTCGTTGTAGGAGTAGACATCCCCGGCGGGACCGGTGTGGGGCAGGGAGCGAATTGCGGTCGCCGCCCACTCCCACGACCCGTCGCTCAGTCTTCGCCCGCTCGTCGCTGAAACGGCCTGCGGGCCCGGAATATGTCGCGGACCCAGGGTGCTCGGCGGTGGTGGGGACGACTGCGGTCGGCCCAGAGCGGATTGGATTCGTCCCGGCGGTAGGCCGCGAGCTGACCCGCGATGGCGAAGTGCAGACGGGTGGCTTTGCCGACCACCTCACCGTCGGTGGCCAGCGCCTCCGGAGTGGGCAGCTGCACGAAGAGTTCGGGCAGCTGGCGCTCGCCGTATACCTTGCTGTGGCCGATCGCCGCCAGCAGCAGCGCCAGCACGGCGCGGGTGCGCGACCACCGCAGATCAGCGCGCAGCCAGCGCACGTCGAGCAGCCCGGCGTCGAGGCGGTCGCGGAAAGCGGGCACAGCGCCGTGCGGGTGATAGGGACCGTTGCCCACGAACAGGAACCACACCCGCTGCCAGCGCCCGTCCAGGCAGATCTCGATCGGCTCGGCCCGGCGCAGGGTGACCACGAGCGCGGCGGCGAAGGCAGGCCACTTACCCCAGCGCGGCTGCCACTTCTCGCGCAGTTGCACCAGATCCGGATAGGCGCCGAGGCTGGCCGTGTTGATCAGATGCCTGGTGCGCGAACCGGTTTCGTCCTCACATTCGACGCTCGCGATGTCGACCGCGACCGCCTCGCCGACGCCGGTGGCATCGATCACCTCGCGCAGGTCGTAGACGCCGAGGTCGCGGGCGAAGTGGTTGAGCGTGCCGGTGGGGATGACGACCAAGGGCAACTCGTGGCGCAACGCGACCGCGGCCACGGCGGCCACGGTGCCGTCACCACCGGCGACGCCCACCGCCAGCACCGGTTCACCGTGCTCGGCGATGGCCTGTTCGAGTTGTTCGGCACAGTCCAGATCGGGTCGCGTGCGCAGCACGGTGGCGGCGGGCAGCGCTGCCGCGACGTCGTCGGTGGGATCGTAATTCGGATCGCCCGAGATCGGATTCACCATGACCACAAGGCCTTTGCCCTCCACCAGGGTGGGAACCTCGCGGACCGGGCGGGCTTGCGCCTCGTCGGATTCACGCACCGGCCACCAGCGCCGTGTGGCCAGTGCGACACCGGAACCGACGGCCGCGCCGACGAGCACGTCCGAGCTCCAGTGCACGCCGGTGTGCACCCGTGAGTACGCGACGGTGGCGGCCAGCGGGGCGACGACCAGTGCGGTACGCGGGCTTTCCAGAGCCACGGCCGTGGCGAACGCCGCGGCGGTGGCGCTGTGCCCGGAAGGGAACGAGGAGGACGTGGGGGCGGGAGTGAGTCGCCGGTGCATCGGCAGGAGTTCGGCGGCCGGCCTGCGCCGCGCGATGAGCGATTTGAGGCCGACGTTGACGATGAGACTGGCTCCGGCGAGGGAGACGACACCGCGCAGCGCGGCTCGCCGAGGTGCGCCTTGGCGGGTGGCGAGCAGCGTCGCGATGAACAGCCACAGCCCGCTGAAATCGGCGCTGTTGGTGATGCGCAGCAGCCCTCGGTCGACCGTCGAAGCAGGCAGGTCGGCGACCGCGCCGCCGATCGCTCGATCGATTCGTCCGATACCTTGGAATTTCCGGCGCACCCACATACTCACCCGGTCGACACTACCGATCACCGCGCAGACCTCGCCGAACGCGGTGCCGCGCAGCATTCGTCGGCAAGTGACCTCCGGGACCGGGCAGAGATGGTGATCATGCCGAACACATGCCCGGAAAATCGCGGATGTAACGGCGTGCGTCCGATCCCGACTTCCAGTTGTCGGGAATTCGAAAGGGAGGCGAATGAAGACGATCATCGCTGCGGTGGTGACGGCGATCGCGGTGAGCGTGGCTGTCGCGGGTTGTCAGGGCGAATCGGGTGCGCCGGCGACCGGAACGAGCGAACCCGGCCGGTCCACCGTCGAGGCCACTCGAACAACGCCTGCGCGGGGCGCCACCACCACCGAGGACGCTCCCGCGAAAGTTCCTGCTACCAGCGGAAAAGGGCGATGCGTCGATCCCGGGTCGAGCGTGGTCGCCAGCGCGATGACTTCGCTCGGGCCCGCGCCGGGCGGCACGCCGTACGTGGTCGACAGTGCCACCGACGCGCCCGCAGGGGCTTGCCCCGAACTGCTGTGGGTGCTGGCCGCGACACCCGGCGGAACGGCGAGTTCCCCTTGGCACGTGCTGTTGTTCGACCACGACGGCTATCTCGGCACCGCGACGGCGAAAGCGACATCCTACACGACGGTGGTCGGTTCGGGCGAACGCGATGTGCGGGTGCAGTACCGGTGGCTGGAGGGTCGCGACGCGAACTGCTGTCCCTCCGGCGGTCCGGTCGTGATCACCTTCACTCTCGCCGGCGACGGCCGCACGGTGACACCGAGTCCGGCGATCCCCGACCAGGTCGGATGATCCCAGCGGCTGTCCGTTCAGGAAAGGCGCTCTGCCGCAAGCCTGCGCAGAGCAGCGAGTGCGAATCAGGTATTGCCGGATTCTCCTCTCCGCCACAGTGCCACCGGTTGGCAGGCCGGCGGAGATCGGCGGCACGATCACCGGGCGCAGAGAAGAGTGCGCTCAAAGGCGTCGCCGACCAGAAGCCCGTGTGTGGCCTCTCTTGAGACGGCGGCCGGTCTCCGAACCAGCACTGGCGCGTACCCGACCGACGATGGAGAATCCGATGCTCACAGCAGGCCGCCGGCGGGGCTGTCTAGTGCCGTTGACCGTCGGGATCCTTGTCGTCCTGGGATTCGCCGCGTCCCTGGCAATTCAGGCTCGAGTCGAACGAGCCCATCCACCCGCCGCCGCCCCGGCCGACCTCTGCGCGGCGATCGGACCCGCTCTGTTCGAGCAATTGGTGCCCGACGGCGTTCCCTCTCCCGGGGGCAGCTACTCCTCCGGACCGGACGCCGCATGCTCTTACCGGACCGCGGATAGCCGTCCTTCCGGCTCCGACGCGTACGGCCTCCTGGACGTGCGCGTGCTGCGCTACGGCCAGGTCGGGTGGGACTCCGGTGCCGAGCGAGCCGGGGCCGCTCTGGGTACCTCCTGTCGAGGCACCGCGGCGGCCGGGCAGTTGCACAGCGATGGTGCCCTCGGAGACGAGGCGTGTAGCGCCTACAGCGCCGAGGGCGAGGGTGGTACGGCGTACGGTTCGGCTGTGGTCCGCCGTGGCGCCGACCTGTTCTGGGTCGACTATTACATCCACCCCGGTACCGCTGAGCAGGTACGGCAGGGGGTCGTGGCGGTGTCGCTGGCGTGCCTGGCGGGGGTCTCGTGACGAGCGCTGGCCGAGGCCGCCCGCGGTCTGGCCGACTCGGCGCGGCGGACGCGGTGGCCGGGGCCTGCGATGCGGGCCGCGCCCGTTCCGCGAAGCTCCGCAGCGTCGCGGACGCGCTGGCCGCAGGCGCGCTGGCTCGTGCCGACGACCGGGCGAACCGAGTCGTGCAGATGGCGCGAGAAGCGGACGCGGTGGCCGCCGAAGCCACCCGCGCCGCCGACGCATGTTCGGGCACCGACGGTCAACTGAACTTTCGCCGAACACGTCGGCGATGTCGATGGTCGCCTGCGTGATAGCGCTCCCCGTGCGCGTCGGCGCCCCGGATGCCGCGTGTCGCAGATGTCGCCTTCGAGCGTCCGCTGGCGAACATCTCGAGCCGTATGCAACCAATGGTTGCGCGAGAGGCGAAGGTGGGTTAGCGTCATATGCAACCAAATGTTGCGCATGACGAAAGGAATGGCGAGTATGGAGTACGGCAGCATCGAACGCGAGATCTACGTCGACGCCTCGCCCGAGGTGGTCTTCGAGGTGGTCAGCAGCCCGGAGCACATCTCGCACTGGTGGACCGACGATGCCGAATTCGAGGTGGCGTCCGGCGCGGTCGGTGAACTCGTCTGGGGTGACCGGGCGCAGGTCGCTCCGATCACCGTGGTGAACGCTGAGCCGCCTCGGGTGTTCTCGTTCCGCTGGTGCTACCCCGACCGCGAGGTCGACGACTCCGCCGGGTCACTGCTGGTCACCTTCGAGCTCGTTGCGTCGGGCGCGGGTACCACGATCCGGCTCATCGAGACCGGATTCCGGGAGATGGGTTGGGAGGCCGCGAAGTCGGCGGAGCAGTATCGCGAGCACACCGTGGGCTGGGATACCTATATTCCGCGGCTGGGGGAGTACATCGCCCGGCTGGTGTCCACCCGGTGACCGCCGCCGTCGACGACGACCTGTGGTCCGCGGTCGGAGATCCGACTCGTCGGCGGATGCTCGACCTGCTGCTCGCCGACGGCGGCGGCACCGCCACCAGTCTCAGTGAGCAACTGCCCGTCACGCGGCAGGCGGTCGCGAAGCATCTCGGCGTGCTCGACCGCGTCGGTTTGGTGCACGCCACGCCCGCCGGGCGGGAGCGGCGGTACCGGGTGGACGAGGCGCAGCTCGCCCGCGCGGTCGCGCAGTTGTCCTCGGTGGGGGCGGCGTGGGACGCCAGGCTGCGTCGTATCAAGCGGATCGCCGAGGCGATTCAGCGTGGGCAAGACCAGCGGTGAATTCATGGAAGTCAACGGCAATCGACATCGGAAAGAAGTGACGAAATGGTGGACATCCTGCACAGGGTCGGAATCAAATCCGCGGTGGCCGACGTCTACGCGGCCTTGACCACCACCGAAGGGCTGGCAGGCTGGTGGACGACCGACACCAGCGGCAAAGGCAGTGACGTCGGTGGTGTGCTCGAATTCCGGTTCGGCGCCGGTGGATTCGACATGAGGGTCGCCGAGCTCGATCCGGGCAAGCGCGTGCGGTGGGAAGTGATCGATGGACCCGAGGACTGGGTCGGCACGCAGCTGCACTGGGATCTCGCTCAGGCCGACGACTACGCCATCGTTCTGTTCAAACATCAGGGCTGGAAGGAGCCGGTGGAATCCATGCACCACTGCAGCACCAAGTGGGCGGTCTTTCTGCTGAGTCTGAAGTCGCTGATCGAAACCGGGAAAGGTGCGCCGGAGCCCTACGACGTCAAGATCGACAACTGGAACTGACGTTCCGCGAGAGGCCCGTGGCCGCTGAGGGTGCGGCCACGGTCGCCCGCGCGAACCCCGCTCAGGCGCCCACGTAGGCCGCGAGATGTTCGCCGGTCAGGGTGGAGCGGGCGGCGACGAGGTCGGCGGGAGTGCCCTCGAAGACGACCCGGCCGCCGTCGTGTCCGGCACCGGGGCCGAGGTCGACGATCCAGTCGGCATGCGCCATGACCGCCTGGTGATGTTCGATGACGATGACCGACTTGCCGGAGTCGACGAGCCGGTCGAGCAGGCCCAGCAGCTGCTCGACATCGGCGAGGTGCAGGCCGGTGGTCGGTTCGTCGAGGATGTAGACACCGCCCTTGTCGGCCATGTGGGTGGCCAGCTTGAGCCGCTGCCGCTCGCCACCGGACAGCGTGGTGAGCGGTTGGCCGAGGCTGAGGTAGCCCAGCCCGACATCGGCGAGCCGGCCGAGGATGGCATGCGCGGCCGGCGTGTGCGCCGCACCGTCGCCGAAGAACTCCTGGGCCTCGAGCACCGACATCGCGAGTACCTCGCTGATGTCGCGGCCGCCGAGGCGATACTCCAGCACCGATGCCTGATACCGCTTGCCCTCACACTCCTCGCAGGGAATGGCGACACCGGCCATCATCGCCAGGTCGGTGTAGACGACGCCCGCGCCGTTGCAGGTGGGGCAGGCTCCCTCGGAGTTGGCGCTGAACAGCGCCGGTTTCACGCCGTTGGCCTTCGCGAACGCCTTGCGAATCGGGTCGAGCAGTCCGGTGTAGGTCGCCGGGTTGCTGCGCCGCGAGCCGCGGATGGGCGCCTGGTCCACCGACACAACGTCCTCGCCCGCGGGAATGGACCCGTGCAGCAGGGAACTCTTGCCGGACCCGGCCACACCGGTGACGGCGACCAGCACTCCCAGCGGAATGTCGACGTCGACGTCACGCAGGTTGTTCGCCTTCGCGCCGCGGATCTCCAGTGTGCCCGTGGGTTTGCGCACCGTCTCCTTGAGGGTCGCCCGGTCGTCGAAATGGCGGCCGGTGACCGTTCCGCTGGCCCGCAGCCCTTCGATGCTGCCCTCGAAGCAGACGGCGCCGCCCGCCGCACCGGCGCCGGGGCCGAGGTCGACGACGTGATCGGCGATCGCGATCGCCTCCGGCTTGTGCTCCACGACGAGCACCGTGTTGCCCTTGTCCCGCAGCCGCAGCAGCAGATCGTTCATCCGCTGGATGTCGTGGGGGTGCAGGCCGATGGTCGGCTCGTCGAAGACGTAGGTCACGTCGGTGAGCGAGGAGCCGAGGTGGCGAATCATCTTGGTGCGCTGGGCCTCACCGCCCGACAGCGTGCCCGAGGGCCGGTCGAGCGACAGGTAGCCCAGCCCGATCTCCACGAACGAGTCGAGGGTGTGCCGCAGCGCGACCAGCAGCGGCGCAACCGACGGCTCGTTCAGGCCGCCGACCCATTCGGCCAGGTCGCTGATCTGCATCGCGCAGGCGTCGGCGATGCTGATCCCCTTGATCTTCGACGATCGAGCCGCCTCGCTCAGCCGGGTGCCGTCGCACTCGGGACACGTGGTGAAGGTGACCGCCCGGTCGACGAAGGCGCGGATGTGCGGCTGCATCGCCTCCCGGTCCTTGGCCAGGAACGACTTCTGGATCTTGGGAATCAGCCCCTCGTAGGTGAGGTTGACGCCCTCGACCTTCACCTTGGTCGGCTCTTTGTACAGGAAGTCCTGCATCTCCTTCTTGGTGAACTTGCGGATCGGCTTGTTCGGGTCGAGGAAGCCCGACTCCGCGTAGACCCGCACCGTCCAGAAGCTGTCCGACTTCCAGCCGGGAATGGTGAACGCGCCCTCGGCGAGCGACTTGTAATCGTCGTAGAGCTGCGTGAGGTCGATATCGGATATCGAGCCTCTGCCTTCGCACCGCGGGCACATGCCGCCGGTGATGTTGAAGCTGCGGCGCTCCTTCACGGTCCTTCCGGCGCGCTCGGTGGTGACCGCACCGGCTCCGCTGATCGAGGCGACGTTGAAGGAGTACGCCTGCGGCGAGCCGATGTGCGGCTTCCCGAGGCGGCTGAAGAGGATGCGCAGCATCGCGTTGGCATCGGTGGCGGTGCCGACCGTGGAGCGTGGGTCGGAACCCATGCGTTGCTGGTCGACGATGATCGCGGTGGTCAGCCCTTCGAGCACGTCGACATCGGGCCGTGCCAGCGTCGGCATGAAGCCCTGGACGAAGGCGCTGTAGGTCTCGTTGATCAGCCGCTGCGACTCCGCTGCGATGGTGCTGAACACCAGGGAGCTCTTGCCCGAGCCGGAGACGCCGGTGAACACCGTCAGCCGCCGCTTCGGGATCTCGATGCTGACGTCCTTCAGGTTGTTCTCGCGCGCGCCGTACACGCGGATCAGATCGTGGCTGTCGGCAGCGTGCAGCGCGGGCGACTGCGTGTCCGTCGTCGTGGCCGTGCTCATCGTGTCTCCCTTTGTCGGGCGGGGCCGCCTGCGCGGTCCGGGGTCGGCGTCGCCTGGCTCGATTCAACCAGGTCGACCGATCCGTCTGAGTGTTTGTCGATGCGCCTGGTCCGAGGCGTCGGACCAGCGGCGGGTCGCGGCCGTCTCCCGCGACGAAGCGGTCGTGAGCCGGCTGTCGTGGGCGTCGGCTCCGGAGCCGACGCACCGCCCACCGAGTCGTCGGCACGCGGACGTCTTCGTCGCGGATGACGTGCTGCTCGGTGCGGCGGTGGTCGTCGCGCGGGTCGGGGCCGCGCCGGGCGGCTCAGCGCAGTTGCTGGATGCGGATCAGGTTGCCCGCGGGATCGCGCACGGCGCAGTCGCGGACCCCGTACGGCTGCTCGGTCGGTTCCTGGACGATCTCCGCGTCGCCGGCCACCAGCCGCTCGAAAGCGCGGTCGAGATCTTTGGTAGCCAGAAGGATGCCGCCATAGGTGCCCTTGGCCATCATCTCGGTGATGGTGCGGCGCTCGTCATCGGTGATGCCCGGGTCGGCGCCCGGCGGGTGCAGGACGATGGACGTGCCCGGCTGGTCGACGGGGCCGACCGTGAGCCAGCGCATCCCTTCGTATCCGACGTCGTTGCGCACCTCGAAGCCGAGAAGGTCGCGGTAGAAGGCGAGGGCCGCGTCCGGGTCGTCGTGCGGCAGGAAGCTCGCGTGAATGGTGATGTCCATGGCAGTCAGGCTAATTGCGGCTCGATAACCGGCGCTTCTCGATTCCTGATCGGTCTGGTCACCTGTTTCGCGACGCACGACGGCATGCCCGCCGTCGCGCGCGCGGCGTCGCGCCGGTAGACGCTGGGCGGCACGCCGACCAGTTCGGTGAAGCGCGTGCTGAAGGTGCCCAGCGACGAGCAGCCGACCGCGAAACAGACCTCGGTGACGCTGAGGTCGCCCCGGCGCAGCAGCGACATCGCGCGTTCGATGCGCCGCGTCATCAGATAGGCGTAGGGCGACTCGCCGTAGGCGAGCCGGAACTGGCGGCTGAGGTGCCCGGCCGACATGTGCGCGTCGCGCGCGAGCGCCTCCACGTCCAGCGGCTGCGCGTACTCCCGGTCGATGCGGTCGCGGACGCGGCGCAGCCGCGCGAGATCGTGCAGGTGCTGTGTCGCGGAGGGTCGGCTGGTCACTCCCCAGATCGTGCCACATCGCGGTGACAAGCGACCGCGTGTCGGCCACCGGCCGGTCCGGCCTCAGGCGCTCGGAAGCCTGGCCTCGCCCGCAGGACGGCGAACCACGATTCCGGCGAGCTCGGCCACCCGCGCCGCGGGAACGACGATGCCGGGTGTCCGCAGCGTCCGATCCGAGAATGCCGCCACGCTCATAGCTGGACCGCGACGAGCTCGCATACCCGCACCGGATCGCCCGGCGGCCCCGGCCGTGCGCGGGCGCCACTTCGCCGCAGGTGACCTCCGGCTTGCGGCAGTCGCCCAGGCCGCTACCAGAAGGTCGCCGACAGCTCGTACTCGGCGAGCGCGGCCTGCACCAGCTCGCTCAGCCGCTCGGCGTCCAGGAGTGTCGGCGGGTGGAAACCCATGACGCGCAGCGTGATCGCTTCCGCGGTTTCGACCAGCGCGACGTACAGAGTGCCGCCGCGTTCGGTCACGACGGCCCGCGAGTTCAGGCTCTGATTGACCAGGCCGAGCATCATCGCCGAGGCCGGGCGACCGTCGATGCGGAGGATCTCGGGGTCGAGCTTGCCGAGGCTGGAGCACACCGTCGAGGTGGGGTCGGTGGCGGCTTGCCGCGCCAGCACCGCATAGCGCCCGCGCGGCAGCGCCACCGCGACCGGGACCAGCGGTGGGACATCCTGTCCGCCGGCCGTCGCCGCACTGAGCTGTTCCTTCATCACCGTGCGCAGCGGAGCGAGGTCGGCCGGTTCGCCGTCGCGCATATCCACCTCGAAGGCGATGGAGGTCAGCGCGTTCGCGCGAAGATCGTCGGCGGTGCGGGTGCTGACCGGCATCATCATGCGAACCCGGCCCTCGTCGTCGGTGCGGCCGATCTCGGTGGCGATGGACGCCATCATCGCCACCGCCAAGGTGGTGCCGGTGCCGCCCCGGCTGCGTGCCGCCGCATGCCAGAGCTGCGCCGGGACCGTCGCGGTGACCGTGGGCAGGCGGAAGTCCCGCGCCTCCTCGTCGGTAGGTCCGGTCTTACCGCGGCGCCCGGTCACGGCCAACCGCAACGCCAGAACGGCAGCCGACGGCAACGACCGGGCGCGCCTCGCGGCATCGCGAAGCTCACCGGCGAGCAGACGCGTCCGACCGAATTCATCGCTGCGGTACGCCAGATCGAGCCGCTTGTCCGCGACCGCGTCCGTGATCGCCGCGCAGAAGGCCTGGCCGTCGGCGAGGGTGTGCGAAACCAGCAGCGACACCGCGCTTTCCCCGTTGTCGAGGTGGGTTGCCGCCAACCGCCACGCGGGCCCGCCGAAGGTGCGCAACTCGGCGTGCCCCTGCTCGGCGATCCAGGCTTCCAGATCGCCCGGGGGAATGGGCGCTTCCGCGACCTCGAGCGAGCTGAACTCGGTGCGGGTGGTCCACCGGTCCCCGGCGGCCGGGATCATCGCGGGCGCGACCGCTCTCCCCAGCCTGCCGTGCCGCAATGCCTCGTGGAAACGCTCCAGCGCCGCCATGTCGACGGGACGGTCGTACCGCCAGACCGCTTGTATCGCCAGGGTTCCCCCTAGGGCGGAGTGCCCCCGCGCACTCACGCAATCGATATCGGTCAGGCGGTAGGTCACGCGAATCTCCCCTCGAGTTCTGGACACCGGAGCAGGTCCGCACCGGCGTCTTCGCCGCGACAACTCGGCGCTACGACGATGAGGATCGTTCGAATGTCCGGTTTCGAGCTGTTCGGCCAAACAAGAGCATTAGGCCTGGCAACGTCGTGGTCAACCCTACTGGCGGGTTCGGTGAGCGCGGCCGCGGTGGGCCGTCGGAAATGGGCGAAAAGCTACTCATCGGTTCGCTGTGCTGCGCGAACGGCGATCCTGCCCGCCATCTGCACGGGAACCGCGGTACGGGCGTCCGATCCGCCGAACCGGACCGCTCCCGAGCATTGGAGTTGGACGGGCGACCACTTCAGCAACGGGCTGGTGGACGGGTGAGGTCCGCCGGTGTGGCCGGATCGCGTCGGCGGATCAGCGGCAGGTAGACCTCGTCCACGATGTCGACCAGAACGTCATCGGGTGCGCTCGGAGCCCCGCGCACGACGAATTCATTGCGGAGCAGGACCAGGGCCACGGTGGCGACCCGGGGGTGCAGCGCTTCGGGAGCGGCTTCTCCCCGGGCCACCGCGCGGCCGAGCAGGGTGAGCCAAGGGGCGGCGGCGGCATTGCCGGACTGGTCGGGCAGCTGTGCGAGGAGTTCCGACGCGCCGCCGGAGGCGGCGATGAGTTCGCGCAGGATCGCGCCCGAGGGCGAGCTCCAGTGGCGGTTGACCCGGCGCAGCAACTCGAGCGCGTCTTCACGCAGGTTTCCGGTATCGGGTGGAGGTGTCGTCCTGGCCAGCTGCCGGTAGGCCGCGATGCCGAGTGCGAGGCGGTTCGGCCAGCGCCGGTAGATGGCGTTCTTGTTGGTCCCGGCACGGGCGGCGACCTTGTCCATGGTCAGGGCGGCGTAACCGGATTCGACGAGTTCGTCCACCGCGGCCCGCAGAATCGCCTCTTCGAGGGCGGGTCCGCGCCGACGCGTGTGTCCGGCGCCTGGCTGCCGCGCCGCATCGTCCACCATGCCTCCTTTTCGCAGTCGGTGCCGATCCTACGTTCCGAGACCGGGCTTGCTCCGGCCGCGCAACCTCTTTAAGGTACTTGAAGTACTCTATTTGACGATGAAAGGACGGTTCCTGTGCGCGCCAAGGGCATCAGCTACGAGACAGGCTTCATCCGCGACGGAAGAATCTCCCGCTTGCACTTCGATCCCGAGATTGTGGCGCGCGAACTGCGCGTTATTCGTGACGATCTGCATTGCAACGCGGTGCGGATCATCGGAGGCGATCCCGGGCGGCTGGAACTCGCCGCGGCCTGCGCGGCTGAACTCGGTCTCGAAATATGGTTCTCTCCGTACCCTCTTGAATCGACGGTCGAGGAGATGCTCACCTTGTTCGCGGACTGCGCCGAGCGAGCGGAGCGGATTCGACGGCAGGGCGCCGAAGTGGTGTTCGTGACCGGCGCCGAACTGAGTTTGATGCACAAGGGATTCCTCCCCGGCGACAACCTCGACGAGCGCGTGCACTCGCTGACCAGCCGGCCACATGATCTCGCGGAGCGGGTCGTCGAGGCAGGAAGGCGCGTGAACGACTTTCTCGGCAAAGCCGTATCGACTGTCCGGGCGCGTTTCGGTGGCCGGATCACCTACGCGTCCATTCCGTTGGAGCGCGTCGACTGGACCGCGTTCGACATCGTGTCGGTGGACCTGTATCGCACGGCCGAGGTCGCCGACCGATTCGGCGACGGCGTTCGCGCGCTCGTCGCGTCGGGAAAGCCGCTCGCGATCACCGAGTTCGGTGCGTCGACCTTCGCGGGCGCGGGCGATCTCGGTGCGCACGGGCTCGAGATCGTCGAATACGACGACATTCGCGGACCGATCCGATTGAACGGAGAGTACGCCCGCGACGAGGCCGGACAGGCGAAATATCTGCGCGAGCTGCTGGAGGTTTTCGACGCCGAAGGCGTCGACAGCACGTTCGTGTTCGTCCTCGCGCTCTACGACCACGTGCACCGCCCGGACGGCGACCCACGCGACGACTTGGACCTGGCCAGCTACGGCGTGGTCAAAGTCTTCGAGGACCGCCGCGGCGATACCTACCCGGACCTTCCGTGGGAGCCCAAAGCCGCGTTCGGCGCCCTGGCCGACTATTACCGGAACCACTAGAGCCCGAGAATCGGTAGGACGGCACGTCCGTGTCCGGCTGGGCAACCGCACGGTCGCCCCGGGCCGGTCGTGTGCCGCAGGACCGAAAACCGCTGTCTCGGACGGCTATCCGGTCCGATCCGGGCCGCAAGATTTCCACCGGGTGGCGCGTTGTCGAATACTTGCGCAACTGATTGACGTACCCGTTCGGCGGGTTTCTAATGATGGATGGCGCAATTCGTGCGCCGGTCGACCAACGAAGCGAGGTGAGCGGCAGATGCCGGTTGACAGTATCGACGTCTACAGCCGGGCCGCCCTCGAGAAACGGGTTGCGCCGGCGCGTCGTTGATCCGCGTACGCGATCGGCGGCCGGGCAACGTCGCCCCGATCGTCCGGCGCGGCGTCGAATCCACCTTCGCCAGCTCTTCGACGCGTGACGGCGGCGCGTGCGCGTCCGGCCGATGCGCTGGTTCTTCGCCCACGGCGCGACCGAGTTCGTCGTGGCTCGACGCGACCCGCCCCATGCGCGCGTCCTCTGTCCCGGAGGGCGTGCCAGCCCCGCACGATGGTAAGTCCCGCACGATAGTAAGTATTGGAGTCCCCGTTATGGCCACATTGCTCGAGAAATCCGAAACATCGTCTCGTTCACGGAAACCGGAGCGTCCACAGCAGGCCGTCTCGCTCGTGCACTCCTCCTTCGGGCAGCGGTAGTCGATGACGACCTTTCTCAGCACGGTGGCCGCCGACCACTTCGACACCGAAGTGCTCCAGCAGCACTGGATTCCGCTCGCCGCCCACGACGCCGACACCGCCGCCGTGCTCCGGGAACGGCTGGGGCTCGACTTCACCGTCGCCCGCAGGCAGGTCTGGGAGTCCGACAACTTCCTCTATCTCCCGGTGGTCGCCGGCTACCAGCGCGGCGAGACCATCGAACACGCGACGATCGTCTTCGCTCTGGGCGGTGAATTCCTCGTGACGCTCCAGCCGTCCGAGCATTTCGTCCCCTTCGACAAGGCGGTCGCGAAGATGCGCCGCAGCCCGCAGCTCGCCGGCTCCGCGCACGGGGTGATGTACGCGCTGCTGTGGGCGCTGAACGAGGCGTCGGAGCGGGTGCTCCACCACGCCGGCGACGCGCTGGAGGCGATCCACGAGAAGATCGAGCAGGCACTCGAACGCCAGGATCGAAGCGGCACCGGCATCGCTGACCTGCGCGACGCCGTGTCACGGCTGGACGCCACCGCGCGCATCGTCGCGCGCACCCGCGAGACCCAGCTGCAACTGGCTCGCACCGCGCGTCATTTGATGGCCGACGCCGACTCCGGCCCCGGGAAGCTGAACGATTCCATCGGTCTCCTGCTCGCCGACATCGACGGAGTGAACGAGCACGCGGGCGTCGAGTACGACAAGGCTCGCTACCTCCAGCAGTCTGTGACGACCTGCCTGGGCGCGCGTCAGAACGAGGTCGTCAAAGTGTTCACCGTCGTCACCGCGGCCTTCCTGCCGTCCACGCTGATCGCCGGCTGCTACGGCACGGATCTCATCGGCGTCTCCGAATTCTCTTGGCAGCTAGGTCTTTTGATTACCGCACTGCTGGCGTTGGTGGCCGCGGTGATCCCGTTGGCGTACCTGAGGAAGAAGGGCCTGCTGCGCTGAATCGCCGCCTACGTGGTGACCGCTTCGTTTCCGGCGATCATTACCTCGCGCGTAATCGACGCGGGGCGCGTGGCACGGCAAGGTTGGAGGCACCCGATCGGAGAACCTCGGATCGGTGACTGAAAATCATTACCGCACAGGAGGATTCATTATGTCGCGCTACGACGAAGCGGTCGATCGGTACTTCGCCGCGTGGAATGCGACCGACGAGGACGCCAGGGCCGCGGCGGTCGCGGTCGCTTGGGCCGAGGACGGCGGATACACCGATCCGCTCGCGGAGGTGAGCGGGCACGCCCAGCTGGCGGCGGCCATCGGAGGAGTGCAGGCGCAGTTCCCCGGCTTCGCGTTCCGCCGCGTGGGCGAGGTCGACGGTCACCACGACATCGCCCGCTTCTCCTGGGAGCTGGTCTCGGCGGCCGACGGCAGCGCCCCGGTCGCGGGCTCGGACGTGATCACCCTCGGCGCCGACGGCCGGATCACGAATGTGCACGGTTTCCTCGACCGGGTGCCCTCGGCGTAGCCTCCGGGCCGGGCCCCCATCCCGCGACACGCCCGGCGGAGGTGACGGGCGCCTGGTGCGTGGCGGATTCAGCCGGCGAGTCGTCCCGCTGTGCACTGCCCGACATGGGCTCGGCTGACCGTGCGCCAGGCTCGGTCGGCCGAGCCGAGGAGAGCCCGGCCGGCGGGGTCGGCAGGTGCAGTTGGTGCCGTAGCGCGGCGACCAGGGCGGCGGTCTTGTCCGGTTCGGCGGTGCCGAAGACGTACCGGTCCGGGCGCAGCAGCACGACTGCGCCCGGCTGCAGCCGGGCGCGGCGGAACCAGCGCACCAGTGTGCCGGTGTGGTCTTCGATGTCGGTGAGGTCGTCGCGGCCGTCGCCCGGTTTGCCCTGCGGGCGTCCGCCCAGCGGGTAGACCGTCGCGAAGTGGGTGTCGAGGGCACGCAGAACGTCCAGGTCCGCGGGGGAGAAAGCGCGGCGTGGGTCGGACCCATAACCCAAGACGGCGAAACCGAGGCCGAGCGTGTCGTCGAGTCGCTGGTGCCTGCCGCTGTAAGTGCGGATCTCGGGCTGGGGCGCGAGTCTGCCTTGCACTCCGCGGATCAGCGGGCGGGGCAGGCCCAGGTAGGCGCCGCGGCGGAAGCGTGGGGCGGGCTTGATCTTCGCCTCGCGGATCCAGCCGCCGAGGCCGGGTACCCGCATCGTGGTGGAGATGAGGGTGTCGCGGGCCGCTGCGAGGAGGCGGTTGTCGAGGGAGACGATGTTCTTGTTGAATACCGACAGGTCGATCATGGCCTTGGCATGCGGTCGGCGTTCGCTCTCGTAGCTGTCCAGGATCGCCGGGTCGGCGCCGTGGCGCAGGATCGTGGTGAGCTTCCAGGACAGATTATCCGCGTCGCGGACACCGGAATTCATGCCCTGGCCGATGAATTGCGGGGTCATGTGCGCGGCGTCGCCGGCGATCAGGATCCGGCCCTCGCGCCAGCGGTCGGCGATTACGGCGTTGAAGGTGTAGACGAGCTTGCGCAGCACCTCGACCTCGTCGGGGTCGACGTAGCGGGAGATGTGGCGGCGCACGGTGTCCGAGTCCTCCATCTCCTCCTTGGTCTGGTCCGCGCGCAGCATGAATTCGAAGCGGTGGTGCCCGTCCGGCTGCGGGCAGGACACGACCGGCAGCTCGGGGTCGCAGACGAAGTCGAAGTAGGGCAGGTGCCGGAACGCGTCGACGCCCTCGCGCGCCTTCAGATCGACGACCAGCCAACGCTCGGGAAAGCTGATGCCCGACATATCTATTCCCAGGTCGGTGCGCACGATGCTGCGCCCGCCGTCGCAGCCGACGAGGAACTTCGCCCGCACCCGTTCGGTGCTGCCCGGATCGATCTCCGCGTCGCGCTTGCCGTAGCCGGTACCCATGCACGCGGCGTGCTCGACGCTCACCGACGCGGCGTCCTGGTCGAAACCGGTCACGGCGCGCCCACGGCGCGTGGTGACGTGCGGGTAGCGGTCGAGAGCACGTTCCAGGCTGTTCTCCAGGTAGGGCTGGTAGAGGAAGTTGGACACGGGCCAGCTCAGGGGCCGGTCGATCTGGTTGAACTGCGCGAGCACCTTTCCGTCGCCGCGGACCCATCGGACGGTGGAGTCGAGGTTCATCTCGGTGTTGATCTCGTCGGCGACGTCGGCGGTTTGGAAGATTCGCATGCATTCGTCGTCGGTGTAGACCGCGCGAGCCAGGCCGTAGTACTCGGGTTCGCGTTCGAGGACGAGCACGTCGATGCCGCGGCGGCCCAGCAGGTTGGCCAGGGTCAGGCCGGTCGGGCCGAGCCCGACGATCACGACCTCGTGGTCGAATTCGCTCATCTGACAGGACTTCCGGTGAGTTGGGGGACGGTGATCTCCGGGGTGCGCAGGCGTGCGGCCGCGGTGCGGAGCTGGGCGAGCTTGTCCAGCGGGGTCTCGGAGACGGTGTGGTGGCCCCAGATGCTGATGCGCTGATAGGTCGTCGCCACCCACGCGGCGTCGAGCTCTGGGGTGACGACGATCGGGTTCCAGCCGACCTCGAGTTCGAAGCCCGAAGGAGTGACGCAGTAGAACGACAGTTCGCGGTCGTTGGTGTGCTGCCCGACCGACCATGCCATCCGGAACCCCAGATCGGTGACGCGGCCGTAGGCGGCGAGCATGTCCTCGAGGGTGGCGGACTGGATATTGACGTGCTGGACCCGGGTGCGGATCGGGTCGATTTTGACGCCGCGAATGTTGGCGACCGCGATCGAGTGGTGGCGTTCGTCGACCCGCAGGAAGCGAATCTTCATCTTCAGCCCGGAGATGTTCTCGTCGATGAAGTCCGACAGCCGCGAATCGAACAGGGTGCGGTAGTAGGCGTGCATCGACTCCGGTTCCCGCGACACGATCGCCACGTGGCCCATGCCGGCTTCGCCGGTGACCCAGCCGGAGCTGAGCATGCGTAGCGGCTCGGGTGTGGTCAGCGCGCTGGTGAAGATCTCGGTGGCGATGCCCTTGGGGCCGGGGAAGCGCCACAGCCGTTCCACCCCGCGCAGCGCGGTCTCCTCGGCGGCGCCTTCTTCGATCGGCACGCCGCGGTCGCTGACCCGGGCCAGGATGCGGTCGAATGTCTCGTGGTCGTCGACCTGCCAGCCCAAGGCGGTGACATCTTCGGCGGGGCCGCGTCGGATCAGGAAACGGCAGGCGCGGTCATCGAGACGCAATCGCAGGGTGTGGGCGTCGAGCCGATCGGCGTGCAGCCCGATCGCCAGCGCGCCGAAGCGCTCCCAGTCGGTCAGCCGCTGCGACTGCACCGCCAGGTAGCCGAGGTGGACCGCACCGTAGACCGAGTCGTCGGCATTCGGGCGCGGCGAATCGCTCATCGCGACCCTCCGAGGAAGGTCGCCGCGAGATCGTTGAACAGCTCCGCGCGTTCCCACTGCACCCAGTGGCCGGTTCGCGCGGCCAGGTAGACATCGCAGTCGGGCATGCGGTCGGCCAGCATGCGGGCGCCGCTGGGCCGGTTCACCTGATCCGCGGCGCCCCAGACCACCAGGGTGGGGTGGTGGACCTTACCGAGCCGAGGATCTCGGGTGAAGTCCATCCGCCATACGGTGCGCAGCGCGCCCGGCCCGGACGGGCGCCGCAGTGGCGGGTTCTCGATCACCTCCGGGTCCAGGCTGGCCTGGTAGCGGCTGTCGATGAGGTCCTCGGTGATGGCGCTCGCGTCGTAGACCAGATGGTCCCGCACGAATTCCGCGAGCTTCTCCCGGGTCGGTCCCGTTCCGGTGTAGTAGCTCAGCAGCGACTGCAGGCCCTTGGTCGGCAGCGCGCGGGTTGTCCCGACACCGCCGGGGCCCATGAGGATCATCCGGTTCACCTTCTCCGGCCGGTCCATCGCCAGCCGCAGTGCCGCCGCGCCGCCGTAGGAGTTGCCGATCAGGTGGGCGCTGGTCACGCCCAGCGCGTCGAGCAGTCCGCCGACCGCCGAGGCGAGATCGCCGAACGGGTCGGTGTGGTCGACCCGCTTGGTGGAGCGCCCGTAGCCGGGCATGTCGGGCACGATCACCCGGAACTTCCCGGCCAGAGCCTCGATGTTGCGCGAGTAGTTCGACCGTCCGGAGGCGCCGGGGCCACCGCCGTGCAGCAGCACGAGGACCGGGCCCGCACCGGCCTCGATGAAGTAGATGTCACGGTCGCCGACCCGGACCGTCCGCCCGGCCTCGACTCCGTTGTCAGTGCTTGTCACGGCCACCTCCACAAAGTTAATGATGAAATCATCAGTCAAGATGGAGTTGTATGTCAAGGCGATATTGATGATTCCATCAGAATGGGCCGTTGTCGCCAATCGCAACTGACTGATTCCTCAGTTATGATTTCCCTCAGACAACAGGGAAGGGCTGATGACTGCCGAACCAGTGGTGCGTACCCGTACCGATCGCCGCCGTGAACGCACCCGCAACGCCCTGCTCGGTGCGGCGCGCAAGTTCCTGTCCGAGGGGCGTTCGGCGGTGAGCATCCAGGAGATCACCGACGCCGCCGATGTCGGATTCGGCTCCTTCTACAACCACTTCGATTCCAAGGACCAGCTCTTCGACGAGGCAGTGCGTTCCGCGCTGCAGATCTACAGCGAGATGCGCGACGGCATCGTCGCCCGCTACGACGACCCCGCCGAAATATTCGCCGTGAGCTTCCGGATGACCGGGCGGTTGCAGCGGCGCATCCCGGAGATGGTGCGCGTGGTTCTCAACTCCGGCATGGGCGTGCTGCTGCGCGACGAGGGCCTCGCCCCGCGCGCCCGCCGCGACATCCGCGCCGCGCAAGAGGCCGGACGATTCGAACCGATGGATCCGGACCTGGCCGTCATGGCCGCCGGCGGTGCGCTGCTGGGGCTGCTGCAACTGCTCGATGCCGACCCGGCCGCCGACGCCGACGCCCTATCCGACGAGATGACCTACCGCATGCTGCGCATGTTCGGGATGAACAAGCGGAGCGCGCAGCGTCTGAGCTCCGGCTCGCTTCCCGAGGTCCCGCAGCTCTGAGGGCCGGGCACAAGCCTCGTGCCACACCCTCGGCGGCCGCATCGAGGTAATCGCCGGCCGGTCGCGGAACCTCCTCGGGTGAGGTTCATCCGAAACCGTTCGACCAGCGCCGGCACCGGCCGCGCAGCCGCAGCGCCTTCCAGATGCCGGTCGCCACCAGGCCGGGTGTGGTGGACGTGATCGCGGTCCCGGTGGAATCGGCGGCGGACCGATCGTGGCCTAATCGGCGGCCGGGACCGGCTCGGCGGTGGGCATCGGCGCAAGTGACTCTGTCTTCCATCGCGCGTCGACGACCAAACCGCCCAGGCCGACGGCGAGGCAGACGCCGGACAGCGCCAGCATTGCCGGATGGGTCGTCCCGGTGAGCGCGTCACCGAGGATGACTGTCCCGACGGTGCCGGGCAGGACGCCGAGCACCGTGGCGATCAGGTAGGGCCAGAACCGGATCGACGACAACCCGCAGCAATAGTTGATCACCGAGAACGGAACCGCCGCGATGAGCCGCAGCGAGCCCACCGCCAGCCAGCCCCGGCGTGCGAGACGTTCATCGATCGCGCGCACCGCGGGGTGGGTGAGCCGGGCGGCCACCTGATCGCGATCGAGCGCGCGCACGAGCAGGATCGCCAGTACCGCGCTGACCGTTGTCGCTCCGACCGCCAGCGTGATGCCCAGCAGCGGGCCGAACAGTAGTCCGGCGCTCACGGTGAAGACGGTGCGGGGGATCGGCGCCACCGTCACCAGGGCATGGACCAGGAAGAACAGCAGCGGAAAGACAGGGCCGACGGACGTCGCCCAGTCCTGCACCTGACGGGGCGACGGCAGCGGAACGAGCAGGGCCGCGCCGAACAACGCCACCGCGCCGACGATCAGCGCGACGATACGCGGGTCCCTGATCAGCCTCGTCACCCGCGACAGGTTACCGGTTGGTAGTGGCGGGCAGGATCAACCGGCTGGGAATCCGCCCGCTAGCATCAGAGGAGCGGGACGAATGCCCGTTAACCGAAGTAGTCGCTGAGCTGGGCGAATGTGAGGGTATCGGGCGCGCACTGCCGGTGCGCCCGTGTTGAGGAAGAGGAACAGCAAGCTATGCCGATTGCTTCAGATTCCGGGGCCGGCCCGGTGCCCGAATACGCCGCGTGGCGCAAGGGTGTTGCCGGGGTGCTGGCCAAGGCTCGCCGCGTCGATGTCGGCGAACTTCCCGAGGAGCCCGAGCGGCTGCTCGACGAGACCACCTATGACGGGCTGACTGTCGCCCCGCTCTATACCCGGCGCGACGAGTTGCCCGAGCAGCCCCTGCCGGGAACCTTTCCCTTCGTTCGCGGCCGCGACGCCACCCGGGATGTGCACCGGGGCTGGTTCGTCAGCGCGCAGTTCGCCCAGCGCGACGCCGCGGCGGTCAACCGGGAGATCCTGGCCGCGCTGGAGAACGGGATCAGCGCGATCTGGCTCGGCGTGGGTGAGCGCGGCGTGCCGGTGGCGGAACTGCCGACCGCGCTGAACGGCGTGCTGTTCGAATTGGCCCCCCTCACGCTGGACGCGGGCGGCGACGTCGCCGACGCGGCGGACCAGGTGTTCGCGGTGCTCGACGGCTACGCCGCGCCCGCTCGCGAGGACATCCGGGTCTCCCTCGGCGCCGCCCCCTTGACCAGCCGCTTCGCCGACCTTACCGATACCGGTCTCGCCGAGGCCGTCGCGCTGGCCGGACGGGCCGCCGCGCGGCCGGAATCGGTGCGCGCGATCACCGTGGACGGCACCGTCTTCCACGACGCGGGCGCCTCCGACGCGCAGGAACTGGGCGCGGCCGTCGCCGCGGGCCTGGCCTACCTCCGGACGCTGACCGAGAGCGTGGACATCGCCGACGCGCTGGAACAGTTGGAATTCCGGTTCGCGGCCACCGACGATCAGTTCGCCACTATCGCGAAGCTCCGTGCCGCCAGGCAGCTCTGGGCGCGGGTCGCGCAGGTCTGCGGCGCACCGGATTTCGGCGGCGCACCGCAGCACGCGGTCACTTCGGCCGCCATGATGAGCCAGCGCGATCCCTGGGTGAACATGCTGCGCACCACTCTCGCCGCGTTCGGCGCGGGCATCGGCGGCGCCGACACCGTGACCGTGCTGCCGTTCGACTCCGCCCTGCCGCCCGGTGAGCTGGGCGTCTCGAAGTCGTTCGCCGACCGCATGGCTCGCAACACCCAGTTGCTGCTGCTCGAGGAATCGCATCTCGGCCACGTGCTCGACCCGGGCGCAGGCTCCTGGTACATCGAGGACCTCACCGCCGCGCTGGCCGCGAAGGCGTGGGAGTTCCTCCAGGAGATCGAGGCAGCCGGTGGCTACCTCGCCGCACTGGAGTCGGGCATGCTCGCCGAGCGCGTCGCCGCGACGAAGGACGCCCGCGACACCGATGTCGCGCACCGCAAGACCGCCGTCACCGGCGTGAACGAATTCCCGAACCTGGCCGAACAGCCGTTGTCCGAGGCGGCGCGGCAGGCGGGACGGGTCGCTCGCTACGGCGCCGCGTTCGAGCAGTTGCGCAACCGCTCCGACGCCTACCTCGCCGAACACGGCGTGCGGCCGAAAGCGCTGCTGGTGCCGCTCGGTTCGGTGGCGGAGCACAACGTACGGGTCACCTTCATCGCGAACCTGCTGGCTTCGGGCGGCATCGAGTCGACCAACCCCGGGCCGCTCGCGGTGGACGGCATCGCCGCGGCGGCCACCGGAGCCGGGGCGCCGATCGCGGTCCTGTGCGGGTCGGATACGCGCTACGGGTCCGAAGCCGGTGCGGCGGTGGAGCAATTGCGTGCCGCGGGCGTGGGAACGGTGCTGCTGGCGGGTTCGGCGAAGGCCGTCGCCGACCTGGACGACGCGCAGCGCCCGGACGGATTCCTCGCCGCGCGCATCGACGCCGTAGCCGCGCTGTCCGGCCTGCTGGAGAAGGTGGGAGCCTGATGACTACTCGTGAGATCAAGCACGTGATCGGCAGTTTCGCCGACGTGCCGCTGGCCGAGCGCGCGCCGGAGCCCGCCGCGGTGGACGCGGCGCAGGTGACGGAGTACGTGCGCGCGGCAGCGGCGGCCAACCGGTACGCACCCGAGCAACTGGTGTGGTCGACGCCCGAAGGCATCGATGTGCCGCCGGTGTTCACCAAGGCCGACCGGGATGCCGTTGCCGCCGAAGGGTATCCACTCGACAGCGTGCCCGGTGTCGCGCCGTTCGTGCGCGGGCCGTACCCGACCATGTACGTCAACCAGCCGTGGACCATCCGCCAGTACGCGGGCTTCTCCACCGCCGCGGATTCGAACGCCTTCTACCGGCGCAATCTGCAGGCGGGTCAGAAAGGCCTGTCGGTCGCGTTCGACCTGGCGACCCACCGCGGTTACGACTCCGATCACCCGCGCGTGCAAGGTGACGTCGGCATGGCGGGTGTCGCCATCGACTCGATCCTGGACATGCGCCAGTTGTTCGACCACATCCCGCTGGACCAGGTCAGCGTCTCGATGACGATGAACGGCGCGGTGCTGCCGATCCTGGCGCTGTACGTCGTCGCCGCCGAGGAGCAGGGCGTCGCACCCGAGCAGCTGGCCGGAACCATTCAGAACGACATTCTGAAGGAGTTCATGGTCCGCAACACCTACATCTACCCGCCCAAGCCCTCGATGCGGATCATCTCCGACATCTTCGCCTACACCAGCGCGAAGATGCCGAAGTTCAACTCGATCTCCATCTCCGGCTACCACATCCAGGAGGCGGGCGCGACCGCCGACCTGGAGCTGGCCTACACCCTCGCCGACGGTGTCGAGTACATCCGCGCCGGCATCGACGCGGGCATGGAAGTCGACAAGTTCGCACCGCGACTGTCGTTCTTCTGGGCCATCGGCATGAACTTCTTCATGGAGGTCGCCAAGCTGCGCGCCGGGCGCCTGCTGTGGAGCGAGCTGGTCGCGAAGTTCAATCCGAAGAGCGCGAAATCGCTGTCGCTGCGCACCCATTCGCAGACCTCCGGCTGGTCGCTCACCGCGCAGGACGCCTACAACAACGTCGCGCGCACCTGCATCGAGGCGATGGCCGCCACCCAGGGGCACACCCAGTCACTGCACACCAACGCGCTCGACGAGGCGCTGGCGCTGCCGACGGACTTCTCCGCCCGCATCGCCCGCAACACCCAGCTGTTGATCCAGCAGGAGTCCAACACCACCCGCCCGATCGATCCATGGGGTGGTTCGTACTACGTCGAGTGGCTCACCCACCAGCTGGCCAACCGCGCCCGCGCGCATATCGCGGAGGTGGAGGCGCACGGCGGCATGGCGCAGGCGATCGGCGAGGGCATCCCGAAGCTGCGTATCGAGGAGGCCGCCGCGCGCACCCAGGCGCGCATCGACACCGGCCAGCAGCCGGTGATCGGCGTCAACAAGTACCAGGTCGAAGAGGACCAGCAGGTCGAGGTTCTCAAGGTCGAGAACTCGCGGGTGCGCGCCGAGCAGATCGAGAAGCTGCGGCGGCTGCGGGCCGAGCGCGATCCCGACGCCGTGCGACGGGCGCTGGCCGAATTGACCCGCGCCGCGGCCTCGACCGAGGGCGGCATGGCGAACAACCTGCTGGCGCTGGCGATCGACGCGGCCAGGGCCAAGGCCACCGTCGGCGAGATCTCCGATGCGCTGGAGCAGGTGTACGGACGCCACCAGGCCGAAATCCGTACGCTCTCCGGCGTGTACCGCGACGAGGCAGGAAAGGTCACCAACATCACCAAGGCGAGCGAGCTGGTCGAGGAATTCGCCGAGGCCGAGGGCCGCAGGCCGCGCATCCTCGTCGCGAAGATGGGTCAGGACGGCCACGACCGGGGACAGAAGGTGATCGCCACGGCCTTCGCCGACCTCGGCTTCGACGTCGACGTGGGCCCGCTGTTCCAGACTCCGGAAGAGGTGGCGCAGCAGGCGGCCGACAACGACGTGCACGTCGTCGGGGTGTCGTCGCTGGCGGCGGGCCACCTCACGCTGGTGCCCGCCCTGCGGCAGGCACTGGCCGATGTCGGACGCCCCGACATCATGGTCATCGTCGGCGGCGTGATCCCGCCCGGTGACTTCGAGGAGCTCTACCAAGCGGGCGCCGCGGCGATCTTCCCGCCCGGCACGGTGATCGCGGACGCGGCGATCGACCTGCTGAAGAAGCTCGGCGCCGAACTCGGTCACGAACTCGGCAGCGGCGCCACGGATTCCGCCGCGACGGAATGAGCGAAGCCGGTTCCGCGGCGCGCGCCACCCCGAAGGCGGCCGCGCGCCGCACGATCGACGTCGACGCCCTCGCCGCGGCGGTCCGCGCCAACGAGCGGGCCGCCCTGGCGCGGGCGATCACGTTGGTGGAGTCCACCAGGGCCGATCACCGGGCGCTGGCGCAGCAACTGCTGCTGAAGGTTTCGCCGGAGGCGGGCGCCGGTGGCGCGCCCTCCAACCGCGTCGGCATCACGGGCGTTCCTGGCGTCGGCAAGTCGACCTTCATCGACGCGCTCGGCATGTACCTGATCGGGCAGGGCCACCGGGTCGCGGTGCTCGCGGTCGATCCGTCTTCGACCCGGACCGGCGGCTCCATCCTCGGCGACAAGACCAGGATGGCGCGATTGTCGGTGGAACGCGACGCCTACATCCGGCCTTCGCCCACCGCGGGCACGCTCGGCGGCGTCGCCAAGGCGACGCGGGAGACCATCGCGCTGCTCGAGGCAGCGGGCTACGACGTGATCCTCGTCGAGACCGTCGGGGTGGGTCAGTCGGAGGTCACGGTCGCGAACATGGTCGACGTCTTCTGCTTCCTGACCCTGGCCCGGACCGGCGATCAGTTGCAAGGCATCAAGAAGGGTGTGCTCGAACTCGCCGATCTGGTCGCGGTGAACAAGGCCGACGGCAAACATCAGGTCGAGGCCAAGGCCGCCGCCCGGGAACTCGCGGGTGCGCTGCGCCTGATCCATCCGCACGACGCGCTGTGGCGGCCGCCGGTGCTGACCATGAGCGGATTGGAAGGCGTCGGTCTGGACCGGTTCTGGGACACGGTGCTCGAACACCGCCGCGTGCTCACCGACGCCGGGGAGTTCGCCGAGAAGCGGCGTCGCCAGCAGGTCGACTGGACCTGGACCATGGTGCACGACCAGTTGCTGCGCAGGCTCGCGGACAACCCGGAAGTGAAAGCCATTCGGACGCAGGTGGAAAAACAGGTCCGCGACGGCACCCTCACCGCCGCGCTCGCCGCCGAGGAACTGCTGCGCGCCTTCGACGGGCGCTGACCTGCCGTAGGCGCGAATGCCGCGTCGTGCAGCATCGCGATGGCGGCCGCGTCGATGCGGAAACGCGGGACCACCTCGGCCTGCGCGACCGTTCGAGCGGCGGCACTCGACGGTTCCGCCGAACCCGCCGATGGCGTGGTGTGGCTTACCGCTGCTTCCCGTGCAAGCGGACCTGCGCCACCAGCGCGTGGTGGTCGGCTCCCGGGAGGTCTACCGTCTCCACCGCGACGGCGCGACCGCTTGCGACGAGGATGTGGTCGATGCCGACGAGGGGCGGCCAGCGCTTGTCGGTCGGATAGGTGACCAGATGCCCGGCGCCCGCCTGTTCGGTGGCATCGCCGAAGCGGCCGGAGAGCATCGCACGGAACTGCCGATGATCGTAGGTGGCGTTGAAGTCGCCGCCGGCGATCGCCGGTCGATCCGCGGGCGATCGGTCGAGAATGTCACGCAGCCGGGACAATTCTTCGGCCCAGACTCGCGTTCCGTACACCGGCGGTACCGGGTGGAACGCGTACACCATGACCGGCCCGGCGCCCGGGATCTCGGCGGTCGCCGAGAGTTGGTTCAGCACGAAGCCGTCGTACTCCACGGTGTCCGATAGAGGGTGGCTGCTCCAGATTCCCGTCCCGGTCGCGGTTCTTCCCGGCGACAGGAAACGGTACGGCAGCACCTGATCGAGTCCTGCCCGGCCGAGATCCTCGACCGCCGTGGGAGTGAGTTCGTTGACCGTGAGCACGACGACCCTCCGTGCGCGCACCTCGTCGACCAGCGCTCGAGGGTCGGCTCCGTCGAACAGGAGATTGGCCTGCATCACGGTCACGGTGTGCCCGTCCCTGTTGTCCCGGTGGCCGACATACAGCGGCGCTTGCGTCCACGTCGCGATGGCCACGAGCACGATCGCGACTCCCGCGCCGACCCAGTGCCGCATGGCGACGAAGACGACCGCACCCAGGACAGCAGAACCCATCAGATACGGCGCGCCCGAAGCCGCCAGAACCAGTATTCGAGACGACGACCCGTTGAAGTGCAAGGCGATCCCAGCGGCGGCGGCCAGAGCCGCAACCCAGGCCAGCAGACGGATAACGAGCAGAACCGACTTCGAAATCACATCCGATACCCGAGCACGCAGGCCCGTTCACTCGATACCGAACAACGTCGCGGCGTTGCGGTAGCAGACCTGGCGCAACCAGTCGTCACCGAGCTCGAGCCGTTCGAGCGCCGCGATCGAGTGACCGTAGGAGTGCGGAATATTGGGAAAGTCGCTGCCGAACAGGATGCGGTCGGCGAAGGCGCGCAGCCTGCTGTGCTCGTGCACCGGGAACGGAGCGTCGGCCTCGGAGAAGTCGGTCCACACCATCGTGGTATCCAGCCGCACTTCCGTGTAATCGCCTGCGAGATCGAGGAATTCGGAATACTCGGGCGTGCCCATGTGCGCGATGATCAGCCGCAGGCGCGGAAAGCGCCGCAGCACAGCGGCGATCGGCTCCGGGCCGGTGTGTGTTCCGGGCGCGGGGCCGGAACCGCAATGGATGACGATGGGAATGCGCGCGTCCTCCAGCACGCCCCACACCGGGTCCAGCAGTGGGTCGCCCGGGTGGTAGCCGCCGACTTGGACGTGCGCTTTGAAGACGCGGGCGCCGCGTTCGACCGCCTCGCCGACATAGCCTGCTGCCTGCGGCTCGGGAAAGAAGGTGGCGGTGTGCAGGCAATCCGGGGTGCGGTCGGCGAAGTCGGCGGTCCATTCGTTGAGCCACGCCGCCATGTCCGGTTTGTGCGGGTACACCAGCGCGGTGAACGCGCGCACGCCGAAGTCGCGCAGAGTCTTCAACCGGACCTGGGCATCGTCGCGGTAGGTGATCGGCCAGGTGCGGCCGGTCAGCGGCCCGACCGTGTCGAAGTACGCCCACACCTTCCGCATCACCTGATCGGGCATGAAATGGGTGTGCACGTCGATGATGCCGGGCAGGCCGAGCCCGGCGCGGAAGGCGGACAGGTAGGTCGCGTCGTCGGCGGCGGTCATCGGACCTCCTGCGCCGCAGGCGGGTGCACCGTTCGCGCGAGGTCGCCGACCCGGGCGATGAGTCGTTCGAAGAACAGCTCCGGGTCGGTGCCGATCACGATGTCGGCGTTCGGTTCCCGGCCCCACATGCCCGCCCAGTCGGCGACCGTCGTCGCGCGGGTGAGGGTGCCCGCCAGCTCTACGTCCACCGTCGCCGGGCGGGTGCGGGCCAGCGCCGGGTCCAGCGCCACCGCGGCCGCGAACGGATCGTGCATATGGGCCAGATAGCCCAGGTCGTAACCGTGATGGAAATCGAAGTAGAACCGCACGGCATCGGTGACGTGCCGGACGATCGGATTGCTCGCGGCCGAACGGGCCTCGGGCGGGTCTGCGGGCGAGACGACCTCCACCGGATAGCTTTTCGCCCGCTCGGCCAGGCGGACCAGGTGCTCGGGTCGCATCTCGATCGTCTCGGTGATGTCGAGCGCGCAGACGATCGGCCTGCGCTGGGCGGGCGCCGCGGCGAATGCGTCGAAGACCTCCTTGGCGGCCTCCGGGTCGACGTGCACATTCCACTCGTTGGTGGGCGTGGTGTTGCCCGGATGGTTGAACGCGCCGCCCATGATGACCAGACGATTCAGCAGCAGCGGCAGATGCGGTTCGATCCGCAAGGCGAGGGCGAGATTGGTCAGCGGCCCGGTGCAGAGGCCGACGATCTCGCCGGGATTTGCGCGCACCAGCTCGGCCCACATCAGCGCGGCAGATCGCGGCGAGAGACGGCGAGCCGAGGGGGGAAGTTCGGCGTATCCGATGCCCTGGGGTCCGTGCGTGTCCTCGGTGGTGCGCAGCGGGATCGCCAGGGGATCGGCAGCGCCGAGCGCCACTTCGATCGCCGGTGCGCGGCAGACGTCCAGCCAGGCGAGATTGTTCGCCGCCACTTGCGCCGCCGGAACATTGCCCGCGGTGGCGGCGATGCCGGCGATCTCGGCCTCGGGGGAGCCGAGCAGGTACAGCAGCGCCAGAGAGTCGTCGATGCCGGTGTCGACGTCCAGGATGATCTTCTGCCGCACGGCATGAGACTAGCGAGCCGGGATGCCGGGGCCGCGCCGAGGTGCCGATTGCCCAACGGTCGCAGTAGCTAGTACATACGTCTAGTACGTTTGTCTAAGACGTTGTAGCCTGTCGGTATGGGAAATCGCGAGGATCTGCTGGCAGGAGCACGGAAAGTCATCGTCGAGCGAGGCGTCGCCAAGGCGACCGCCCGCGACATCGCCTCGGCGGCCGGCGTGAGCCTGGCGGCGATCGGTTACCACTTCGGCTCCAAGGACCAATTGATCACCGAAGCGCTGAGCGACGCTTTGGGCACCGCGATCGGCGACAACATGGAGGCGAAGATTCGCGAGGGCAGCGGCTCTGCGCCCCTGGCGGCGTTCGCCGCCATGTGGAACGGCATGCCCGCGGTGTTCACCGAGAACCGCGACAGCATGCTGGCGAGCATGGAGAACCTCGTGCGCGTCGCGCGCTCGACGGAGTCGCAGGAGTTCTTCGCGCAGAGCCTGCCCGGCGCCTACCGGGACATGGCCGAGGCGCTGCGGCAGGCGCACCCGAAGCTGAGCGAAGAGCAGGCCGGAGCGATCGCCGAGCTGTACTTCGTGCTCGTCCAGGGGCTCGGCGTGCTGCAGACCATCGCTCCGGAGGCGAACCTCCCGGACGGTGACCGCCTGGCACAGGCGGTCACCGCGCTGGCCGGGGGGAGATCCGGTGACGTCCACGGCTGATGTCGCCGATGGTGGAGCGCTGCCACGGTGGCGGCTCGGCCCCCATGCTCGCTACACCTCCTGGCCGTCGCTCCGCTGCCCGCCCGGCCCCGATCGGGGCGATGGAAGCCCGCCGCCGGTACGCCGCGGAGGATTGCGCGGCTCCCGGCGGGAGGGTCAGTGCGCGGGCAGTGGCCAAGCGGGACTATCCGCGCCGTACGCGGGTGCGGGCCACGGGTAATCCGGGTACTCGGTGAGCACGGGCGGCGCGGTGACGACCTGCCCGTGCCGGACCACGTGCGCGGCGCTCGGCATCGCGGGCTTGGCATGGCGCGGTGTGCGGTCCGGCGCGTCGAGCAGCCAGGACGCGGTGCGCGCCAAGGCCACTCGCACGTCCCGTCCGACGCCGTCGTCGCTGCGCGCGACCAGGGCGTCGATCACGCCCGCGGCGAGCAGGTAACCCGACGCGTGGTCGAGTGCCTGTGCGGGCAGCGCCCCCGGCACGGCGGGCGCACCCTCGAGGATCGAGATGCCGGATGCGGCCTGCACGATGCTGTCGAAACCGCGACGATCACCCCAGGGACCGGCTTCACCCCAGGCGGATACCCGCCCGTGAATCAACCCGGGACGGGCGGCCGCTCGCACCCCGGCCCGCTCCAGCGCGCCCGGCCGGTAGCCGGTGATCAGCACGTCGGCGGCGGCGATCAGGTCGTCGATGCCGTGGGTGCGCAGGTCCAACAGCGTCGAGCGTTTGCCCTGGCAGGTGTCGGCGAACTGCCAGGAGATCTCGGGCAGCTGCGGCGGGTCGACGCGCAGTACGTCCGCGCCGAGCAACGCCAGCGCCCGCGTCGCTACCGGCCCCGCGATCACCCTGGTCAGGTCGAGCACCCGCACGCCCCGCAGGGGTTGCAGAGGCGCGGCGCCCGCAGGTAGTCCGGTCTCCCCGCGGTCGGGACGGTCGGTGATCGCGACCAACGGACCCGCTGCCGCGGCCTGTCCCTGCGGTGTCGCGGTCCATTCCTCCTCGGTGCGGACGCGCACCGCGACGGCCCCGTGCGCGGCGGCCTGCTCCTCCAGGTCCGAGGCGCGGATCATGGCCATCTGGGCGACGGCGAGGTCGACCGGCGCGGAGTCGGGCAGGCCGAGCGTGGCGAACAGGCGCGCCCGGTGATGCGGATAGTTGGCGTGCGTGCGAACCCAGCCGTCGAAGGTGGGGAAGAAGCCGGAAAGGTCGGCGAACGGTGTCGGCATCTGGCCGCCGATGCGTAACAGACGCTCGCTGGAGAAGGCCGCGGTGATGCGGGCGGGATCGAGGCGATGCGCCACCGGGTCGATACCGCGTGCGGTCCGCATGCGGTTCGCGGCCGTGGTCAGCGCCGCGATCGAACCGGCGGCCAGCGCCCAGACCGGCAATGTCGCGGCGAGATTGCTACCCGGATCGGGCGCGGGGGAGATGCGCGAGGCGGTGACACCTATACCGGCCTCGTAGTCCTGGACGAGCCGTGCGTGCGTGTTCACTCGCTTCAGCCTAGTTGGCACCCCGGGGAACTCGCGTGTCGTGGTCCCGCTCGCCCGGCGTGAGCGAAGGCCGCCACATCCGGCCGCCGCGCCGCTCACCGCGGCTACCTGCTCAGATTCGGCTCGAAGACGCGCCGGTTCCGCGCGCCGGTCCGCCGTGCCCCGATGCGGCGGAGCTGTCGCCGACCGGCCGTCGCGCTCGGCCGGGTCGGACCGCCGCGGGCGCCCGGGCGGCGACCGCGCGCTCGCAGACGCGTGTCCGCGAGATAGCGGATGAAGTGCTGACGAGTCCGATACCTTCGGGCAGGCCCACGACCTGACGGGATCTAGACCGGGCGAACAGGATCGCGCGGCGTGAAAGAGCTGTCCGAGCGGACTTCTCGCCAATCAGGACAGTGCCGTGCGCCGGAACGCGCCGATCGAACACGACTACGAACTCGGCCGTGCAGGATGCCCGGAACGCCGGGTACCTCCGGGGAGATCGGGGACCTCGCCGCGGAGCGCGCGTCGCTCGGGACACCGGCCACGACCAGGCGACGCGATCGCGCGTGGAGCAGCTCGAGGCCGCGTTCACGGCGGCGACGGCGGACGCGGTCGCCGCGGGAGTCGCGGCCGACGACGTCGATCGTGCGGTGGCGCCGACGCCTACTGGGCCGAGCGGCCCACGCACCGACACCTGGGCCGCATCGTTCAGCTGATCGACGAAATGTACTACCGCCTCGATGGATTGGCCGGTTTCCGGCAGCGGGTCGCCGAGCTCGAACAGCGGCTCGCGCAAAACCGGTCGCGGCGAATCCTGAGCCGTTCGCTTTCTTCGCGCGACCCCGGAGCCATCCGCCCCACCCGGGACGGGGATGCTGCATCGGTGCAGGAGATCTTTCGGACCGCGGGCGTGGAGGGGTGGGTTCATACCCAGTGCGTCGACTGTGGCGCGCAAGCGGGTACCCGGGCGGACGAGCCGGTGGTGCTCGCCTCGGTGGTGAAGGTGCCGCTGGTGCTGGAGTTCGCCAGGCAAGTGGTGGCGGGGCAGCTTGACCCCGCGGATCGGGTACGGGCGCGGGCGGCGGATCGGCTCGGCGGCGTCGGCACCGCGGGCTGTACTGACGACGTCGAGCTCAGTCTGCGCGACGCGGCGTACTTCGCACTGACCGTCAGCGACAACACTGCGGCCGACCTGCTGTTCGACCGCGTCGGCCTGGACAACGTGCGCTCGCTGCTGCGCGAACTCGGGCTCACCGCCACCCGGGTGGTCGGCCCGCCCCGCGCTGTCGTGCAGTCCATGGCCGAGGATATCGGCGCGGCCGACGCGGCGGAGTTCGCCCGCCGGTTCCCCGCGCTGAACGCCGAGCAGGTACTGCGCACCCGGGCACTGGACCCCCGGCGGACCACCGCGAGCACTCCGCGAGAGATGGTGCGGCTGCTCACCCTGATCGCCCGGGATCAGGCGGGCGCGCCGGAAGCGTGCCGGTGGGTCCGTGACCTGATGCGCCAGCAGGTGAATTGGTACCGGTTGGCCGCCGCCTTCCCGCCGGAGGTGGGGGTCTGGGCCAAGACGGGGACGCTGCCCGGTGTGCGCAACGAGATCGGCGTCGTCGAGTACCCGGACCGAAAGCGTTACGCCGTAGCCATTTTCACGCGGGCGGCCACATTGACGCAGCGATTGCCCGAGGTGGACCGCGCGATCGGCGCCGCCGCGGTCGAGGCCATCGGCCGCATCGTTCACGGACTGCCGTAGACGACGTTCCACGGGCGTTGCGGCGGGTCGGCGACCGTGCCTGGCCGCGACGCGCCGTCGCCTTGCAACACCGTCACCACCACTTCGGCCAGCTCGCCGACCAGTGGATGGGCCATGCCCACCGGCCAGGCCAGCGACAGCCGATGACTCAGCGCGCCCTCCGGCAGCGGCCGCCAGACCACGCGCGGCTCCTTCTGCGCCACCATGCCCTGATCGAAGGCCACACCCCGGCCGGAGAGCACCATTCCGAGGACGAATTCCGGATTGCGCGCGTGCTGCACCGACGCCGGGCGGAAGCCTTGTTCCCAGCACCGGCGCAGCGTGGCGTCGTAGAGCCCCGGCGCGGCGGCGCGCGGGAAGATCACCAAGCCGTGCCCGGCGAGATCGGCCAGTTCCAGCGCCGACCGTGCGGCCAGCGGCGAATCGCGGGGCAGCACCACGCCCAGCGGCGTCTCCACCGCCGGGCCGAGTTCGAGGCCGACCACGTCGACCGGGTGTTGCAGCAGCCCGGCGTCGAGTTGCCGGTCGGCGAGCAGCCGGACCTGTTCGGCGGTGGTCAGTTCCTGCAGGTCGACCCGGACGTCCTTGGCCTCGAACGCGGTGAGCAGCGCGGCGAGCACCCGTCCGGCCGATTCGGGCGGCACGCCGATCCGCACCGCGTCCATCTCGCCGCGATGCGCCTTGCCGACCAGCGTTTTCGTCCGTTCCCAGCGGGCGAGCAGGTCGCGGGACTCCGCGAGCAGGATCTGCCCGGCCTCGGTGAGCTCGACCCGGCGGCTGCCGCGGTCGAACAGCCGGGCGCCGAGGTCGGTCTCGAGGCGGCGGATGCGCTGGCTCAGCGGCGGCTGGGCGATGCCGAGACGTTCGGCGGCCCGTCCGAAATGCAATTCCTCGGCGACGGCGACGAAATACCGGAGCTGGCGCAGCTGGTCCACGCTGCGACGATATCCGTTCCGATATCGCCGAGCGTGTGCGGCGGTCTTGGACAGGGTCGCCGCGCATGTGGTGTGGTGCCCGCATGAAAGGTTTCGGACGGCGTGAATTCTTCGGCGCGACCGCGGGAGCAGCCGCGCTCGCGGGCCTAGTTGCTTGCGGTACAACGGATTCCACGGACAACGGTGTGACGGCCCCGGCCTCGGCTGGCGAGTCGTCCGGTGGGATGACACTGCGGTGGTGGGGCAACAACAGCTGGGAGATCCGCCTGCCGGGCGGCAAGACCGTGCTCATCGACCCCTGGCTGACCAGGTTTCATACCGGAACCTACACCGCCGAGGGCGCGGACCCGCAGACCCCGATCACCGTGGACACCGCGCTGATCGACAGCTACGTCGACAGCGGCGAACTGCGCGCCGATCACATCCTGGTCACCCACGGCCACTACGACCATCTCGCCGACGTGCCGTATCTGGCGAAGAAGACGGGAGCGACGGTGCTCGGCACCGAGACGCACCTGAACCTGATGGCCGCGCTCGGCGCCCCGGAGGCGCAGTTCGCCTTGGCCACCGGCGGCGAATTCCTCCGTTTCGACGGGTACACCATCCGTGTGCTGCGTTCACTGCACTCCGCGTCGGGACCGCGTGCCACGGTGGCATTCGCGGGTACCCGACCCGGCCTCGGCGCGGGAGCGCTACCGCAACCGAAGGTGATTCGTGATCTGGTCGAAGGCGGCACGCTCGCCTACCAGGTGAGTGGCGGCGGGGTGAGTGTGCTGAACTTCGGCGGCTCGAACTACATCGAGTCGGAGGTGGCGGGATTACGCCCGGATGTGCTGCTGCTGCCCGCCGGGGGCGGCAAGATTCAGGATTACGTCGGCCGCCTTTTGCGCGCGACCGGCAATCCGCGCTATGTGCTGCCCACCCACTGGGACGACTTCGATCATCCGCTCACCGACCCCGCCCGCGACTGGGGTGGTCTGGAAGCCCTGCGGGCCGCGGTGGCCGCGGCCAGCCCGCAAAGCGCCTTCGTCACCGTGGACCATCTGCAGACCTTCACGCCTTGACCGGGTCCGGGTCGCTCGCTCGGGTCCCGGGATGTGCCACAGGTCGAAGCGATGCGACGAATCGGCGCACGCCGATCGTGACCGGGCATCATCCATGCTCGGCGGGTTCGCTTGCCGCGCCGACGATTTCAGATGCGGCACGGTGGATTCCGGCCAGGGCGGTCAGCAGGTGCAGGTCCCGGGAACTCCGGCATCACGGGCACCTCGGGGATTGACGGCTGATCATTGATCGGACGCATGCCGCGCTCGTTCGCCGACTGGTGCGCGCCCGTAACGCGGACGCTCTTCGCATCGGATGAACGGCGGCATCAGCAAGCTCCCGCACTCGACCGAGGCGACTACCGTGGTCTGGTCCGGCCGCGCGGTGGGACGACGACGGCGAAGGGAGATCGAACGTGGCAGGCGGCAGCACCGACTCGGAATGGTTGCGGACGCTGCGATCCGAGACGGTCGTGCGCCGACACCTGCTGTGCTTCCCACCCGGCGGAGGGTCGGCCACGGCATACCGGGACCTCGCACAACGGTTCGGGGCGGGCGTCGCGGTGCGCGCGGTGCAGTACCCGGGACGGCAGGACCGGTTGGGCGAGGACCCGATGACCGACCTGGTCGCGCTGGCGGACCGGATCGCCCAGGCGGTGCTCGCGCAGGGCCGGATCGCGCGGCTGTCGTTGTTCGGGCACAGCATGGGCGCGACCGTCGCGTTCGAGACCGCGCGCTGGCTCGAGCGTGCCGGGCAGCCGGTGGCCACTCTGTTCGTGTCCGGCCGTCCGGCACCCTCTTTCGAGGAGACGCAGCGGTTGCACCTGGCCTCCGACGACGAACTCATCGATGAGCTGGTGCGGCTGGCCTCGGATCCCGCCCCGCTCGAGCTGCTGCGCACCGAGCCGGGCCTTGCCGAACTCGTGCTGCCCGCCGTGCGCGCCGACTACCGAGCCGTGGAGACCTACCGGTATCAGCCGGGGGAGCCGCTGCGCGCCGATATCGCGGCGCTGGTCAGCACCGAGGACCCGACGATGCGACCCGAGCAGGCCGACGAATGGCGCGCGTACA
The DNA here is from genome assembly GCF_001612765.1 of Nocardia arthritidis NBRC 100137. Lineage (GTDB taxonomy): Bacteria > Actinomycetota > Actinomycetes > Mycobacteriales > Mycobacteriaceae > Nocardia > Nocardia arthritidis. Next base: position 80,918 of record NZ_BDBB01000018.1, on the reverse strand, counting down.
CCAGCGGAGGATTCGACCGGGCGATCTTCCCCGGCGGCCATTTCTATCTGGACGAGCATGTCGCGCAGGTGGCGGGCTTCGTCGCGCGCCACCTCGGCGGCTGAGCGACGGCGTCAGCGCGGTGCGTGCACACGGGCGGCAGTGGCGGGGCGGCGTCGCGCCCACACATAGCCGATCCACGACGCCACCACCACCGCGGCCACCACGGCCCGCACCAACCCGAGCGCGTGTTCGGGGTAGATCACGCCGGTGAGGTAATGGTCGATGAATCCGCTCGACGGCAGCCGCTCTCGGCCGGCGTGCTCGCGCGCCCAATTCTCCAAATGCGTGAGCGGGCAGTCGAAACCGACCACGATCGTGCCGAACCCCCAGCAGACGGCGAGCAGGTGCAGCCAGATCGTGCGCGGAAAGCGCCATGCGAGGAATCCGCCGACCACCACGTAGGCCACGAAGGCGAAATGCGTGACGGCGGTGGCGTCGGCTGCCAGCCGGTAGAGCACGCCTCCAGGGTAGCCCTCCGCCGCGTGGCGGATCCCGGATCGAGCGCTACCAGGGGGAGGGTTGATAGTCCTTGAGGAAGCAGCCGAACAGATCGGTGCCGTTCTCACCCTGCACGATGGGGTCGTAGACGCGCGCCGCGCCGTCGACCAGGTCCAACGGCGCGTGGAAGCCCTCGTCGGCGAGCCGGATCTTGGTGTAGTGCGGTCGCTCGTCGGTGATCCAGCCGGTGTCGACCGCGGTCATCAGAATGCCGTCCTGCTCGAACATCTCCCGGGCGCTGGTGCGGGTCAACATGTTCAACGCCGCCTTGGCCATATTGGTGTGCGGGTGCCCCGGGCCCTTGTAGGCCCGAGAGAACTGCCCTTCCATCGCGGAGACGTTCACGACGTACTTCCGGCGGGCCCCGGCGGCGGCCATCGCCGGGCGCAGGCGGGAGACCAGGATGAACGGCGCGACGGAATTGCACAGCTGCACTTCCAGCAGTTCGGTCGGATCCACCTCCGCGACGGTCTGCACCCAACTGTTGGTGTGCGCGAGATCGGGCACCAGGCCACCCGCGTCGATCGCGACGCCGCGCGCGATGCGTTCCGGCGTCGCCGACCCCGCGACCAGTGCCAGCTCGGCTACGTCGGCGGCGCTCAGCGCGGGGGTGAGCGACGCGGTCAGCGCGGTGGGGTGGGCCTGCATGGTCTTGCCGAAGCTCACCACCTCCGGCAGCGCGCCAGCGGGCAGCGGTCCGGATTCGGCGTCGACCAGGGCGCTGTAGGCGCCGGGGGAGCGGCGCACCGTCTGCGCGGCGTTGTTGATCAGGATGTCCAGCGGGCCCTGGGCGGCGACGTCGTCGGCCAGGGCGACCACCTGAGCCGGATCACGCAGATCGATGCCGACGATGCGCAAGCGATGCAGCCAGTCGGCGCTGTCGTCCATCGCGGCGAACCGCCGGATGGCGTCGTTGGGGAAGCGGGTGGTGATGGTGGTGTGCGCGCCGTCGCGCAGCAGGCGCAGCGCGATGTACATGCCGATCTTGGCGCGGCCGCCGGTGAGTAGCGCCCGCCGCCCCGTCAGATCGGTGCGGGCGTTTCGTTTGGTGTGGCTGCTTGCCGCGCACTCCGGGCACAGCTGGTGGTAGAAGGCGTCGACCTGGGTGTAGCGCTGCTTGCAGATGTAGCAGGGGCGCGCGCGGATCAGCGTGCCGGCGCTGGCTCCGTCGGTGGCCGAGCGGATCGGGATGCCCGCGGTCTCGTCATCGATCCGGTTCGGGGATCCGGTCGCGGTGGCGGCGACCACCGCCCGGTCGGCCGCCGAGACCGCCGCGCGCGCTTCGGTGCGGCGGCGCTGCTTGAGCTTTTTGAACATGTGGCCTACCGCCCGCTGCACGGCCACCGAGTCCGGATGATCCTTTTCGAGCGTTCCGGCCTGCTCCAGGACCCGAAGACAGGTCGCGAGCTCCTCGGGATCGATCATGCTTTCGGCCATCGGGGCGGGGGACATCCTTCATCGAGCTGGGCAGACGACCGGCCCATTGTCGCAAACCCCATCCGCCGGGTGGTCGCCCGGTCGCCCCATGTCAAGCTCGAGCGCGTCGGTCAGCTGCTGCGCGGGGAGATGGCCGCGCGGTCGGCGCGCAGGTCGTCGACGAAGTTGGCGATCGCTTCGGCGACCAGCAGTGGCTCGGTGACCGGCAGCCAGTGATCGGCCGGAACGGCGCAGCGCCACAGCTTGTCGACCCAGCGCGTGGAGGCGTCGTAGACAGCGGCGGGCACGAACGGGTCGGTGGTGTCGACGAGCAGCTGGACCGGTACCGCCGTCCGCCGCACCCGCGGCCTGCCCAAATGGTGCAGCAGATTGGCCTGGGCGATCCGCGCACCGGCGACGAGATCGGTGCGCCAGGTGTGCGCGACGCGCGCGGGCACCGGCGCGAGACCGCCGAGCCGACCCACGAGCAGCCCGCGCACCCGCGGCGGGTAGAGCCTGCGGGCGATCGGGCCGGGCGTCAGCGCCCAGCGCGCACCGCGCAGCCACCAGCCCGGGTCGCCGAGTTCGCGCCCGGCGCGCGGCGCCAGCGCGCGTAGCCACAGACCCAGATGATCGAGGTTCGGTCCGGCGATCGCGGTGAACGAGGCGATACGGGAGTTGGCCCGCTTGTCGCAGACCGCCTCCCACAGTTGCACGGCGCCCCAGCCGTGGCCGCAGGTGTGCACCGGCCCGCGCGGACTGGCGGCGTCGATCACCGCGAAGAAATCCTCCGCCAGCACGCCGAGGCGATACTCCGACAGCACCGCGGGGGTGGCCGAACGACCGTGACCGCGTACGTCATAGGTGATGACCCGGAAGCCGTCGGCCAGCAGGGCCGCGACCGTGGACCACACGCGGTGTGTGTCGGTGAGGCCGTGCACCAGCACCAAGGGCTCGGCGGCGGGGTCACCCCATTCGTAGACGGCGAGATCGGCACCGTCCCGGTCGACCATCCAGGTGCGGTCCGGGCGGGGCGTTTCGGTGCTGTCGAGCAGTTCGGTCATGTCGTTACCCCTTCGCTGCCGGCTACCGATCCGATGGCACGTCGCCGTCGTGCCCGATGTCAGTGATTCCGATACGGACAGTACGAAGAATTGACCCATCAAGGGAAAGGTAAAACGCCCGAATATGGCGCAGCTCACCCACGGGCGAATGGGACCTTGCCGCCCGAGCCGGAGGGTTACCGCCCGAACTCGCGGCCGGGCCTCGATCCCCTGGTGGGCAACGGAGGGCCGGCTCGTCCCCGGAGTACTCCCGCGACAACGCGCGACACTTGTTGACAACTCGCCAATAGTCCGGGAATCTGGGGCGGAACCGGTGACGAGACCGGACCGGAGCGAGCGAAGGATCGAGCGATGGCACGCGCGGCGTGGAGTGACGACGAGGTCGAGGCGGTACGAGACCTGGCGAGGACCTTCTTCGAAAAGGAGGTCGTGCCCCACGAGGAGAAATTCGTCGCCCAAGGGCACCCCGATCGCGCGCTGTACAACCGGGCGGGTGAACTCGGCTTGCTGTGCCCCGCCATCCCGGCCGAATACGGCGGTGGGGGTGGCACCTTCGCGCACGAGGCCGCCATCATCGAGGAGCAGGCGCGCGCGGGCGACGGATCGATGGGCATCCCCGTGCACAGCTCGATCATCGCGCCATACCTCTACGAGTTCGGCTCCGAAGAGCTCAAGCGGCGTGTACTGCCCAAGGCCGCGAGCGGTGAGATCGTGCTGTCCATCGGCATGACCGAGCCGGGCACCGGATCCGACCTACAGAACATCAAGACCCGCGCGGTCCGGGAGGGCGACGAGTACGTCATCACCGGCTCGAAGATCTTCATCACCAACGGCTGGCTCTGCGACGGCATCATCATCGCCGCCAAGACCGACCCGACCAAGGGTGCGGCCGGAGTCTCGCTGATCTTCGCCGAAGTCGGCGACGACACCCCCGGCTTCAAGCGCGGGCGCATCCTGAACAAGATCGGCGGCAAGGCCCAGGACACCGCCGAGCTGTTCTTCGACGGCCTGCGCGTGCCCGCGTCCAACCTGCTCGGCGAGGCCGAGGGCCAGGGTTTCTACCAGATGATGCAGATGCTCGCGCAGGAGCGGTTGGTCACGGCCGTCATCGCGGTCGCCATGATGGAGAAGTCGGTGCAGCTCACCGTCGACTACACCAAGGGCCGCGAAGCGTTCGGCAAGCCGCTGTTCGCGATGCAGAACACGAAGTTCGAGCTCGCCGAGTGCGCGACCATCACCAAGGTCTCCCGCACGTTCCTCGACGACTGCCTGGCCAAGCACCTGCGCGGCGAACTCGATATTCCCAGCGCTGCCATGTCGAAGTACTGGCTGACCGATCAGCTCGGTATCGTGGTGGACCGCTGCCTGCAACTGTTCGGCGGCTACGGCTACATGACGGAGTATCCGATTTCCCAGCTCTACACCGGCGCCCGCGTCCTGCGCATCCTCGCGGGCAGCAACGAGGTGATGAAGGATCTCATTGCCCGGTCTCTCTGACACCACGAGCGCGGCCGCGGACGGGGGCGCCGATCCGGCGCTACCGCGCCGCCGCAGGCTCGAGCCCGACGAGCGCCGCGCGCAGATCCTGGCCTGCGCGATCGACATGTTCGGCGAACGCCCGTACGCGGCCGTCTCCACCGCCGAACTGGCGCAGCGGGCCGGTGTGGCCCGCGGTCTGATCAACCACTATTTCGGCAACAAGCGCGATCTCTACCTGGCGGTGGTGCGGCGGATGGTGACGCTGCCCAAGCTCGACAACATGGCCGTGCCCGCCGGCTCGTGGCGCGAGCGGGTCGACGCGAGCGTGCGCTGGTTGCTGGACACCATCGCCGAGCACGGCAGCACCTGGGTGAAGGTGACCAGCCACGAGGGGGTCGGAGACGATCCCGAGGTGCAGCAGATCCTGGACGCGGCCGACGACGCGGCGGCCGAGCGCCTGCTGTTGATGGTCGGCCTCGCCCATTCGGCACACGATGCCCAGCTGCGCGCGATGGTGCGTGCTTACGGCGGGCTGGTCAAGGTCGCAGGCCGGGAATGGATCACGCGCGGCACACTCACCCGCGAGCAGGTGCACGACCTGCTGTGCGACATGTTGCTGACGCTGGTCACCGAATCGCTGCCCAAGGTCGACCGCAGGCAGTGAACGGCGGCACGGGGCACCGTCAGTGTGCGCCGTCGGCTGACGCGCGCAATACGATGTCCGCAGGGTGGAATTGTCATCGAGCAAATCACCGGCCCTGGCATCACGGTCAGGGGTGCCCCGGCCGCTCGACGTCGTCTTATCGGACACCACTGCTCCTTCGAATGGGCGTGCCCCCGCAGGCCGCCGGTCGGCAGCATGCTTCTCGGCTAACAGTTCGGCGGCCATTGCGCGAAGTTGGTTATCACGGGCGGATCACAAATTGCCGCAGACTTCGGATCAACTTTTCGCGGTGGGCGTCCTATTCTGTGTCGGTATATCGGGGCGGGTCCGGATAGTCCGAGGTTCCTGCGCGGTGTGTTGGTGTGGAGAGGACCTTGATGACACGGGCAGAACGGCGTGAAACGGATCGCTGGCCGCAGGCGCAGCCGGAGGATCGCTGGGCGGAGCCGGAGCCCGACGGCCGCTGGTCGGACGAGGAGGACGAGCGCTGGCCGGAGCCGCCGAGCCGCCGCCGGACCGGACGGCTGCGCGTGGAGATTCCGCCGATCGTCAATCCGTACGCGATCATCGCCCTGGTGGCGGCACTGCTCGGGTTGTTCCCCGTGGCCATCGTGTTCGGCTTCATCGCCTTCAGCCATCCCCGCGGCCGGGTCATGGCGATGTTCGCGCTGCTGCTCGGCGTAGCCGAGATCACCGCGGTGGCGGGGTTGGTCCTGATGACGAGCAATTGGCTACCGGACGTGACCAACCGCACGGCCTCGCTCGGGCCCGCGCCCGTCGCCTCGACTCCCGCCACCGTCGAGCGTCCGGTGGCGACCGCCACGACCGCCGCACCCAGCCTCGCGGTGACGACCACGCCGTCGGAGAGCCAGGAGCCGGTCACGAAGGGCGCGCCCTGCACCGACGCCCAGCTCGGCAAGATCGGCAGCGCCACCACCGGCGGCACGCTGATCTGTCTCACCGCCGCCGGTGGCAACCAGTGGTCGGGCCCGCACGTGGTGGCGACTGCCGTGCAGCAGGCGGGCTCGAAGTGCGACGGCTCCGGCGCCAAGACCGGGCGTACCGCCGATGGCCGCGCCCTGGTGTGCGAAGTCAGCGGGCGCAGCGGCACATGGGTGCTGTGGACCGAATAGCCGTCGACGCTATTCGGGCTTCTTCGCCCGGCTCGGCTGCACCCGGGGCGGTTCGTTGGGCATCTTCGGGTACTGCGGCGGCCACGGCGCGTCCATGAGGCCGGCCGCCATGTCCCGTTCGGACATCTCCAGCAGCGGGGCGATGGATTGCGGCGAGCGGTCGGCCCACGGGTCGCCGGATTCGGCGTACCGCGCGGGCACGGTCGCGATGGTCAGGTCGTCGGGCACCACCGAATCCAGATCGGACCAGCTGATCGGCGTGGACACCTGCGCGCCGACCTTCGGCCGCACACACCACGCGCCGAAAACCGTTTTGTGCGGAGCGTTCTGATTGAAATCGATGAATACCCGGTTGCCGCGTTCTTCTTTCCACCATTGCGCGGTGATGTCCTCGGGGTATCGGCGCTCCAACTCGCGTGCCAGCGCCACCGCGGCGGCGCGCACCAGATAGCCGTCCCACTTCGGCTCCAGCGCGGAGTACAGATGCAAGCCGCGTGATCCGGAGGTCTTGATCCGGGATTCGATGCCGAGTTCGGCCAGCAAATTCCTGGTGCGGATCGCGGCCTGCCGCAGGTCGGCGAAGGTGATGCCCGGCGAGGGATCGAGATCGATGCGCAATTCGTCGGAGATCTCCAGATTGTCCGCGCGGTTGGGCCAGACATGGAATCCGAGGCACCCCTGATTCACCGCCCACAGAATATGGGCGAGATCGTGGGCGACGAGGGCATCGCTGGTGGTGCCGTTGGGCGTGGTCACCTCCACCGTGCGCAGCCACTCCGGCGCGGATTTCGGCACCCGCTTCTGGAACCAGGATTTGCCCGATGCCCCGTCCGGGTAGCGCTCCAGCAGCAGCGGCCTGCCGCCGACCACATTCAGGAACGGTTCGGCGATCGCCTGGTAGTAGCGCACCAGATCGAGTTTCGTCTCACCGCGCTTGGTGAAATAGATCTTGCCCGGATTGCTGATCGTGACGATGCGGCCGTCGGTCTCGATGTCGACGGACTCGGTCATCGCGTCGCGCCTTCGCCGAACAACATGCTCAATTCCGCGGGCGCGACTTCGTCGAGTTGCGCGTAGGTACACGATTCCGGGGTCCGGTCGCTCCGGAAGCGCACCAGCCTGCCGCCGTGGCGCAGCCGGCCCGACTGCACGTGCTCGTAGCGCACCTCGGCGACCAACTGCGGCCGCAGCGCTTCCCAGGACAGATCCTTGCCGCCGGTCCAGCGGCTGACGCCGCCGGGCATCTTGCCGTCCGCGGCCGCCTGCGCCGCCGCATCCGCCCACTGCCGCCAAGGGTGATTCTCCAGCGCGTTCTCCCGCAACGGGGCCAGCTCCTCGATCAGTTCTTTGCGCCGCGCCGCGGTGAAGCTGCTGGCCACGCCGACGTGATGCAGGTGGCCCTCGTCGTCGAAGAGCCCGAGCAGCAGCGAACCCACACCTGCTCCGTCCTTGTGCCAGCGGAAGCCCGCCACCACGCAGTCGGCGGTGCGTTCGTGCTTGACCTTCAGCATCACCCGCTTGTCCTGGAGGTAGGCGAGGTCGTCGGACTTGACCATCACGCCGTCGAATCCGGCGCCCTCGAAACGGGTGAACCAGTCCTCGGCCACGTCGGGGTCGTGGGTGATCGGCGTGAGGTGGACGCGCGCGAGCGCGGTGTCCAGGATCGTCTCCAGCAGCCGCCTGCGTTCGGTGAACGGCTCGCCGGTCAGGTCCTGGTCGCCGAGCGCGAGCAGATCGAAGGCCACGAAGCTGGCAGGCGTCTCCGCGGCCAGCTTGGCAACCCTGGACGCGGCCGGGTGCAGTCGGTTCTGCAGGGTGTCGAAATCCAAACCCTGCTCGGTGACCACCACGATCTCGCCGTCCACCACGCAGCGGTCCGGCAGCGCCTGCTTCAGCAACTCGGCGACCTCGGGAAAATACCTGGTCAGGGGCCGGTCATTGCGCGATCCGAGCTCCACTTCGGCGCCGTCGCGGAACACGATGCAGCGGAAACCGTCCCATTTGGGTTCGTAGCTCAGGCCCGGCTCGCGCGGTACCGCGGGTGCGGATTTGGCCAGCATCGGCCGCACTGGGGGCAGAACCGGTAGATCCACGCGATCCTCCTCGGGTTCGATCCTCACCCATACCGACGATGCGCGCCCGACGAACTCATCGGTCTGTGGCTGTGGTCTCGGCTCGATCGTAGGCGGCCGCCCCGACAGCGATCGTGGAGTTCGCCGCTCAGTTCTCCAGCCAGCCCTGCTGGTCGGCGAAGGCGGTGAGCCGGTCGCGGATAGTGAGGATCTCGCCCGCGGTGAGCGCGGGGCTCGCGTCCAGGAGCAGTTCGGTGATCAGGCGTTTGTGCTCGGCGACGGTGAGCGGTCCGGAACCCGGCCGGTCCTTTCCCTTGTGCCGCGCCGGGGGCGCGGACGATCCGCCGACCACGTTGAGATTGACCGCCTTGGGCCCGCGGTCGCCTTCGGTCACCTCGAATTCGAACACCCGCCCCTGCCGCAACTCGTCCTCGTCCAAGCCGATGTCGTTGACGTGGACGAACACGTCCGGTCCACCGTCCTCCGGCCGAATGAATCCGAATCCCCGAGAGCTGTCGAACGACACCAATTTCCCGATGGACACCAACACCCGCTCCTCGTCGCCGTCGCTACCGGGCAACTTTAACCCGCGTTTTCGCCGTCGTCGGTGGAAAGCGCCTTTTGCAACGAATGGAAAACGGTCAGTCCTTGACCGACCATTCCGTTCACCAGTTCGCCCACTCCGTCCGGTCCGTTCAGCACGGTGAGATTCGCGTTCGCCAGCCCGTTCGACGCCTGCTTCACGATTTCCGGCAGTTGTTCGATCAACAACTGATCCAGCGCGATCCGGTTGTTCGACGCGGCAGCGGCGGCCTGGATGCGGGTGCGGTCGGCCTCCGCCTCGGCCAGGATGCGCACCCGATCCGCTTCGGCCTGAGCGGGTTTCACGACCTCGGTCTGCAACTGCTGCTCCCGCAGTTCGGCCTCTTTGCGCGCCTGCTCGGCTTGGGCGGTGAGGACCTCCTGCAACGCCATGGCCTCGGCCAGCGGGCCCGCCTGCGCGGCCTCCGCGTTGGCCTTGTCGATATCGCGCTGGTATTGCGCGCGCAGGATCGCCGTCTCGCGCTGATATTCCGCCTGCCTGCGCTGGGATTCCTGCTCGGCCTGCGCCGCCGCCTGCGCGGCCTGCGATTGCGCGATCTGCGCGTCGCGCTGCACGGCGGCATTGTGCGGCGCGGCGAGCGCGGCGATATAGCCGAGGTTGCCGTCGTCGATGGACTGGATCTGGAAGGAATCGACCCACAGGCCGATATTGCTCATCTCGACTTTCGACGCGACGAGCACTTCGTCGGCCAGTTTCTGGCGCTCCCGGATGATCTCCTCGACCGTCATCGAGCCCACGATCGACCGCAGGTGCCCGGAGAAGATGCGCCCGGTCAGCACCGACATCTCCCGCTCCTGCTCGGAGAGGAACCGCTGAGCGGCGTTCACGATGGACTGGGTGTCGTTGGCGACCTTGAACGCGATCACCGCGCGGACGTCGAGCTGGATCGCCTGCTTGGTGACGCAGCGCTCCTTGATCTCGGATTCGAACATCGCCAGCGACAGGTAGCGCACTTTCCGGAACAGCGGGACCACCCAGGCGCCGCGCCCGATGACCACCTTGAACGGCGCGTTGTCGCGGCTCTTGGCGCCGCTGACCAGCATCGCCTCGTCCGGGTCCGGCACGTGGTAACCCAGCACGTCTGTCTCCCTTACTTTTTCAGGTTTCTCCGGCCGCGTCCGGGGTGAGCGGAATCCACGGGACGACGTCGACGACGCGCCCCGGGTGGACCGCGATGACCAGCACGGCCGCACCGGCCGGGATCGGCTCGGTGGACTGTGCGATGTACAGCTCGGTTCCCCCTCGAATCGCGACAAGGACCTCGCCCAGCGTCCCGGCGCCTCGGATCGGCGATGTGAGCGTACCCGTCAACCCCACCACCGGGTCGATCATCCCAGGATCTCCTTCCGACGATCCGACCGTCAGCCTACGTCTCGCACAGCACCTTTCGATATCGGCCGGGCGGGACCGCCGCGGGGGCGCAGGTATGTTTCTTGCATGGGAGGACGCCTGGCGCTGGTGGTGGGGTCGGAATGCGCGGCGCTGGGAGAATTGGGTTTCACCGAGGAACTCGCCCATGGGCTGTACGGGAGCCTGACCGAAGCGGGAGGTTGGCGGCCCGCGATCGATGTCGACGGCCCGGTGCTGAATCCGACTGCCGCGCAATTGTTCACCGCCGTCGACACGGCCTTCGCGGCGGCATCGCAGCGGCAGGCCACCCTGCTGCTCGGCTTCATCGGGCACGGCGTGGCGACGACTGCCGAGGACTTCTACCTGCTGAGCCACGATTCACCCGGTGAACCCACCTCGCACAACGCCTTCCACCTGACCCAGGAGATCCGCGAGCGGCTCGACCGCGCCGCGCTGGACGGGCTGGTGCTGCTCGTCGACGCCTGCGAGGCAGGTCAGGGCGTGCAGGGCGCCGCGCGCCGGTGGACCGATCTGCTGGCGCAGTCGGGCGGCCGGATGGAGTTGCTGGTCGCCTCGGGCGACGGGCCCGCGTACTCCGGCTGCTTCACCCGCACCATGCTCGCCACCTTCGACCTGGGCCTGCCGCTGCGCGGGGAGAACCTGCTGCCCTCGGACCTCGTCGATCCGATCGCCGGGCAGTGCACCCATCAGCAGCCGCAGCATCTGTCCTTCAGTTCCGGCGCGGTGTCCGCAACGCAGGGCGTCGACCCTGGATTGTGGCTGGTGCCGAACACCGCCCGCCATCGCGACGCGGTGAGCGGACGTTCCGCCGCCGGGTTCGTGGACCAGCTGACCCGGCGTCTGCTGCTGACGCCCGATGTGCGCGAGCGTCTCGACGCGATCATCGACGCGGGCAGCCACCGGCTGCGGGCGGTGCTGGGGCCCGCAGGCGTGGGCAAGTCCACGCTGCTGGCCATGCTGATCCGCCCCAGCCTGGTCGACGGACTCGCCGTGACCCCCGACTACATCACCGCCGCGGTGTTCTTGACGGTGAACAGCTCGGTGGAGTCCGTCGCCTCGGAGCTGGCCGCGCAACTGGACGCACGACTACCCGGCTTCCGGGAGGCGGCGCGCGCGGCGCGGGCGCACCGGCCCAGGGACGAGTTCGACATCTTCGACATCCTGGTGCGCCGCCCGCTGGCGCGCCTGTCCACCGCGGGCAGGCGGGTCACCCTGGTCTTCGACGGATTGAATCAGCCGCAGGAGGGGACCAGGCGGTTGCTGGTGGCCGCGATCGCCGATCTGACCCGCCGGGAAGATCTCCGGCATGTCCGGGTGATCGTCGGCATCCGGCCCGGCACCGGTGTCGAGGACGATCCGGGGCTGGCGCACATGTACCGGATCGATGTCGCCGAACCGGCGGCCGACGACATCGCCGCCGTGGTGGACTCCGCGCGCGGAACGGCGCCGGTCGGCCCGGTCGACTGGATCGGCTGGATCCAGCGGCTGCTGGCCGAGACCCCGACCGACGCGAGCGGTTCGCGCGCGGTCTCCGGCGGCTGGCTGGTTGCGCGCATCCTGCTGGAGGTGGCCTCGAGATTGACCGACGTCGCGGTCGCGTCCGGGATCGGTCTGGACCGGGTCATCGCGCTGCGGGTCGAGACCGCCCTGCGGGGGGCCGATCCCGCGACCGCGAGTGACACGGCGAACCTGCTCGGGTTGCTGGCCGCGGCCGGAGTCGGGCCCGTGCTGCCGCTGGAGTTGCTGGATTCGGCGCTGTTGTCGCTCGGTGTCGACCTCAGCGCCGCCCGGATCCGCGACATCGCCGTCAATCTCGGCGATTTGATCACCCGCAGTCATCCCGGCACCGTTCGCGAGTCGCTCGGTGTCACCCACAGCGCGTTCCTGCCCGCGCTGGACGCGGAATGCCGTCGTTCCGGTGTGCGCATGGCGGACGCGCACCGCGCCCTCGTCGCGGCGATCCAGGCCGACGACGGTGACCGGGCCGCCGACTACGCGCGGGGCGCGGCCGTACGCCACTGCCTGGCCTACGGTGATTCCGCCTTGGCCATCGACTTCCTGATGAAGCTGGAAACCGGCAGATCGGCCGACGATCGCGACCTGTGGGCGGCGTGGGCGCCGGACTTCGTCGAGTCGCTGGGACCGGATCATCCCGACACCTTCACCACACGGGAACGGCGGGCCTTCCACCGCGCCGAGAGCGGCGACCTGGTCGGCGCCATTGCCGATTTCGAACAGTTGCTCGCCGACCGGTTGCGGGTCTTCGGCCCCGACGACCCGGCCACCTTGGACACGCGCGACAGGCTGGCCAGCTACCGCGCCCGCTGCGGTGACCACTCCGGCGCGGGCGAGGAATTCGAACGACTGCTCACCGACCAGCTGCGCCTGCTCGGCCCCGACCATCCCGAAACCCTGCGCACCAGAAACAATCTGGCGTCCAATCGCGGCGACGTCGGCGATTTCACCGGGGCCATCGTCCGCTTCGAACAGCTGCGCGCCGACCGCGCCCGCGTGCTCGGTCCCGACCATCCGGACACCTTGCGCACCCGCAACAGCCTGGCGTACTGGCGTGCCGACAGTGGCGATCGCGCCGGTGCGCGCGCCGAGTTCGAGCGGCTGGTGGCCGACTATCTGCGCGTCTTCGGCGCCGATCATCCCAATACACTCGGGGCACGCAACAACCTCGCGGCGTTCCGCGCGCGCAGCGGCGATCTCGCCGGTGCGGGCGCGGAGTTCACCCGCCTGCTCGACGATCGTCTCCGGGTGCTCGGCCCCGACCACCCCGACACGCTGCTCACCCGCGGCAGGCTGGCCGGTTACCGCGCCGACAGCGGTGACCTCGAGGGCGCGATCATCGACCTGGAGAAGCTGCTCGGCGACCGGTTGCGGGTGCTGGGCCCGGACCATCCGGACACCTTCGGCACCCGCAACGAACTCGCGGGCTGCCGCGCCCGCCATGGCGATCTCGACCGCGCGGTCGCGGAATTGGAGGTTCTGCTGGTCGCGGAATTGCGGGCCCTCGGCCCCAATCACGCCGCCACCATCCGGACCAAGAACACCCTGGCGTATTGGCGGGGACAATCCGGGGATTGACGGCAGGCGCTTCCCTCGCGCCGTGCGTCAGGACCGATACAGCGAGCGGTACACGGTCAGCATCGCGAGGCAGTGCTCGATGATCTGCTCGCGGGTGGCGCGCAGCGAGCCGTTCAGCCACGCCGAGAACATGCCCGCGTTCCCGCTGGCCATGCTCACCGCCGCCAGCCTACGTTTGACCGGATCGTCGATGTGGCCGAACAGATGGTCCTGCATGACCCGGGTGAAGACCGGCATCACGGCGAAGGTGGTCTGCCCGAGGCCGGTACTGGAATACGGCTCGACCAGGAACAACCGCGACTTGCGCGGATCGTCGAGCACCTTGTCCACGAGGATCTCCGACAGCGCGCGGTCGCGGGACGGGTCGTCGGTGGCCGCGAAGGCCGTCATGGGCTCCAGGAATTCCTCGGCGACCTGACGGTAGAGCACGTCCAGCAACTCGTCGCGGCTGGCGAAGCTTTCGTAGAAGTAGCGGTCGGTGAGGTTGGCCTTGCGGCACACCGCCCGCATGGTGACTCCGCTCGCTCCGGACTCGCCGATCAGGTCGAGCGCAGCCTCCAGCAGCGCCGCCCGCCGCGTCTCCCTGCGCTCGGTGAGCGTCGTCCCACCCCAGATCCGCGGGCCCCCGTCGTCGTCTGCTTCCTGACCTGTCTGCACGGCCCCACGATAATGCCTGGCGGCGCGCCCCCGCGCCGCGCGCACCGGGCCCGGACTCCGCGGTCTTGCCGAAATGGATCCCAAGAACGGCCTGCGAACCCGCGCAGATCAGCCTCGTTCCAGCGGAAGCCCCGCATCGCGCCAGGCGACGACGCCACCGGCCAGGCCGGCGGCGTCGTATCCGGCTCGCCGGGCTCGCGCGGCGAAACGCACCGACAGCTCACCCACGGGGCAGACGAAGACCACAGGCCGCGAGCGCGGGAAGGGGATCCCGTGGCCGAACATGTCGTCGAGCTGGTCGTCGCGAATGTTCAACGCGCCGGGCACGTGCCCGATGCGGTAGGCCATGGCGCCACGGCTGTCCACGATGGTCGGGCGGCCGGTCCGGTCCAGCTCGGCGAGCTGCTCGGGCGACAGGCGCGGTACCGCCGCCAGTTCGTCCGCGCTCGGCGCCGTTTCGCGTTCGGCGCGGCCGAACAGTTCCGGCCTGCGCTTCTTGATGTAGGACAGGTACGGCTCGAGCCGGTCGCAGACGATGAACACCGCGATGATCGGGTCGTCCGGATCGGCGGCCGAGCGATCGAGCGCGCCGAGCGTGTCCAGCGCGGCGGTATAGGCCGCGCCGCTGGTCGGCCCGGCCAGGACGCCGTATCCGGTCGCCAGGCGCAGCGTCGCGTCGACGGCCTCGCCCGCCGACACGGTGACGATCCGGTCGTAGAACTCCGGTTGGAACAGCCCGACATCCCACATCTCGGTCTCCGACCGGATGCCGGGAATGAAGTCCGACCGCTCCGAGACAACCGCGACGGTGCGCAATTCGGGATTGTGTTTGCGCAGGTAGGTGGCGGTCCCCCTGGTGGACCCGGTGGTGCCGAGCCCGCCGATCAGATAGTCGATCCTGGTGATGCCATCGGCCGCGAGGTCCTCCTGGATCTCCCGCCCGGTGCCGTGGTGGTGCGCCTCGATGTTCTTCTCGTTGGTGTACTGCGACAGATGCCGGTACACGCCGGGATGCTGCGCCATCGTCGCCTCGATCACCGAGTAGACGTCGTTCGGTGTGGTCGGGTCCGGGCACTCGGACAGCCCGGGCAGTTCCAGGATCTCGGTCCCGAACAGCTGCAGCAGGTCACGGACCTCGCCGACCTTGATCCGGTTGGTCACCGCGCGCAGGTCGATGCCGTACATCGCGCCGAGCACGCGCAGCGCTTTGGCCGTGTTCCCGCTGGAGGCCTCGATGAGCGTCCGGCCGCCTCCGCGCAGCTCGTTCAGTTCGTCGCGCAGCATCGCCCAGGCCACCCGGTCCTTGACCGAGCCGAACGGGTTGTGCGACTCCAGTTTCGCGTAGAGCTCGACACCGGCCAGTCCATGCACCGTGGGGTCGAGCCGCAGCAGCGGTGTGTCACCGATGAGGTCGGTGATGTGGTCGTATCGCATCAGGGAGCCTCGACGGATCGGACCGGGCCGGCGGCGTGCGTCGCGAGAGGACGTGCCCGCGGCGTCTCGGAGAAGCCGGGTTCGTAGGCGGCGTCGGGGACGATCCGGAATCCGTCGGATGCCCAGGTGACCGCGAGTTTCGCGGGAAGCGGGTGCATGGAGGCCGTCGCCGCGGACAGGTCCATGTGATAGGCGGCAGTGTTCGGGAACACCACTGTGTCGCCCGGCCGGGGGCGGACGGGCAGCCACACCTTGTGATTGGTGATCAGGTCTCGCTCCAGGCACAACCGTCCGGCGATGTAGACGCCGACCGGGCCCGTCGCGCGGTCGCTTTCAGCGGCGACGCCCGCGCGCGGCAGCAGGATCGGGTCGACCATGACTTCCTGGTCGGCGGGCGTCACGGCATCGCGGCTGAGATCGACATGCACCAGCACGCTGCCGTCGGCGACCTCCTTGACGAACTCGACCGTGGCCAGCGTGATGCCCGCGTGGTCGACCAGCGCCTTGCCCGGCTCGAGCCATATCTCCAGCAGATTGTCACCCGCCACCTGCGCGACCGTGCGCCCGCCCTGCCGCTCCAGCGGCGCGTCGAGAAGATCGGCGAGCATGCGGTCGGCGGGAACGGTGTTGGCGTACTTGTGGAACACCGGTGTGCCGTGCACGGCGCCGCCCGCGACGTGATAGCCGAAGGTATTACTGCCCCAGGTCATCGGTTCCCCACGGCCGAGCAGCGACTCACGCAGCGCCAGCACATAGGCGTCGAACCGTTCGGCGTCGGCGGTGAACACCTGCCGGAACCCGCCGCCGATGTCGAGCACCGAAGGGGCGAGCCCGCGATCGTAGGCTCGCTCGATCAGGCGCAGGCAGGCATCGATCGCGCGGACGCGCTCGCCGAGGTCGCCGGAGTCGAGGTGGAAGGCGAACCCGAGGAAGGCGATTCGCCCGCGCTGTGCCGACAGCAGATCGAACGCCTGCTCGACCTGCCCGACCGGCGTACCGAACCGGCTCACCTGTCCCGTGCCGATACCGGAAACCCGCAGCAGCACCGGTATTTCCGCATGGCCGGGGGCCAGTTCCGCGATGCGGCCCAGTTCCCACAGGTTGTCCACGTTGATCGTCACTCCGCGGTCGAGGAGCTCGCGCAGGAAAGCTTCCCCTTTCGGCCCGGTGACCTCGATGCGCGCCGGGCCGAACCCGGCGGCGAGCGCGCTGGACAGCTCGTGCGGTGACGCGACGTCGACGGCGATGCCCGCGTGCTCGGCGGTGCGGACGAACGCGCGAGACTGATTCACCTTGTGCGCGTAGCAGATTCGATGCCCGGACAGGCGTCGCTCCAGCACGGTGCGCAAACGGAGCAGATTCTCCGAATAGACCTGCGGGAACACCAGATGCACCGGAGATCCGAAATTCGCCCGCGTCTCCGTCGCGAGACCGGAGGCATCGAGAAAGGCACGGACCATCGGATGCAGCTTCGCGGGCAGCGCGGGCGGCCGAGGCGTCATACGGCAGCTTCCGATGGCTCGGTGACCGATGCCCGCGTGGCGCCGTCGGGGCGTTCCGCGACCGGGTTGTAGCCGCCGTCCCGGATCGCCTCGAAGGCCCGGGCGCGATTGCGCGGGCTGCGGAACTCGGCAACTACTCGTTTGCTGGCCAGATCGATCTCCACCACCCGGATGTCCATCGACTCCAGCACTCCGCCGATGGTGCGGACGCAGTGCTTGCATGTCATGTCCGGCACGTAGAAGACCTGGTCCTCGGCGGTGGCAGCCCGGTCGGCGGTCGCCTCGTCGAGTTCGGCGCTCACCTCGTCGACCTCGATGCGGCCCGCGATCTCGGTGAATGTCGCGACGAACCGGTCGACCAGCGACGGCAGGATGCTGACATGCCCGCTGTCGAGCTGATGCGGCGTGGCCGCGAGACAGGCCGGATGACTGCCGAGGGGCAGCAGCGCGTACTGCCGGGAGATCAGGTCCAGGTCGTCGTGATATTTGGCGATCGCCTCGGCGACGGTGAGACCTTCGACGGTGGTGGCGCGCTCCATCACGGCATGCGCATCGGCGATGGTGGCGTCCTTCATGGCGCGCAGAGTCGCCACCGTCTCCGCTGAATAGCGAACGGTGCCGTCGGGCTGCGCGACGAGCGTCACCGGGATCATGCCCCGCCGATAGGTCGAGGCCTGCAGTTCCCAGAACCATCGCGTGGCCACCGCGGCGAAGATTCCGGAAGCCCGCAGGCCCTCGGCGAACTCGGCGGCATCCCGGTAGGGGGTCTGCGCGGCCAGCAGCGCGTGCTGGGCCAGTACGCGCCCGGCCGCCTCGATGCCGACCCGGAAGATATCGCGCGGATCGTGGTCGGTGGTCGTGCCCGCCAGCACAGCGTGTTCGGCCGGCCCGAGCGCCGCGATCCGCGCGGCGAAGGCCGGATCGGCGTCGAGCTGGTGCCACAGCGCCAGGACGGTCTCGCGCATCGCGATCGGCAGCGAGGGGCCGAGACCGCCGGCGCGGAAGTGCCCGGTGTTCGGGATGCCGTCGCTGTCGGTCCACGCGATCCGGTGCGTCGCGCTGGTCACCTGATCCGCGCGGCACGGCCGCATGAACCGCTCCAGATACAGCCGCTGGGAATAGGTGAGATGGCTGTCCTGCTCGGGACGCAATGCGGCGCACGTGAATTCGAATCGCCGCGGCGGGGGAGCGGGCGCGAGCGCGGTGCGCAACCCCGGCTGCGCCAAGTGCGCCAGCACCCTGGACGCGGCCCGCCGGTCGTAGCGGGGGATGTCGTTACTCACGTGACCTCCTCGGCGATGGTTCGCACGCACGCGACGAATCGGTCGATCTCGTCGGGCGTGTTGTAGATGTGCGTGCTGACCCGCACCGAGCCCGCGCCGTCGGTGTCGGCGGGGACGCAGTGCGCGCCGGTGCGCACCAGGAAACCCAGTTCGCTCAGGACGAATCCCACGTCGGTGGCCGAGATCCCGTCCAGGGTGAAGGAGACGATGCCGTAGCCGACCTCGCACGCGGCATGCGCCGGGCCGGGCAGGAACTGCAGGCCGGGGATCGGTCGCAGCCCGTCGATCAGGCGCAGGGTCAGGGCACGGTTGTGCGCGGCGATGACATCCATGCCGAACGATTCCAGCACCTCCAGCGCACTGCCGAGGGCGAGGATGCCCGGGATGTCGGGTGTGCCGCCTTCCAGCAGCGCCGGCATCGGCCCCGGCCGCAGACCGCCGGGATCCGTGGCGATGCCGGAATTGCCGCCGGGCAGGAACGGCACGAGCCGGTCGTGCACGCGCCGGTGGCAGTACAGGATCCCGGTGCCCGGCGCCCCGAACATCTTGTGCGCGGCGAAGATCGCGAAATCCGCGCCGAGCGCGGTCACGTCGACCGGAAGATGCCCGCCGCTCTGCGAGCAGTCGAAGCACAACAGGATGGCGGGGTCGATCCGGCCGCGCAATTCCTCCAGGGTGCTGAGACCGCCGAAGACATGGTGCAGATGCCCGGTCGTGATCAGCCGGGTGCGCGGGGTGATCTTGGCCAGGATGTCGTCGGTGTCCGCCTCCCCGGCGGCGGTCATCCGGTAGGGGATCGGATGGATGCGGCGTCCGAACCGGGCGAGCAGTCCGCACAGGTGCTGCCACGGGTACACGTTCGACGCGTGATCGCTTGCGTTGTAGAGGATTTCGTCGCCATCGGCGAGCCCCGCGAGGCCCCACGACAGCGCGACGGCGTTGAGTGCGGCGGTGGCTCCCGCCGTGAAGACCACTTCGTCCGGGTGCTCCGCGCCGATGAAGGCGGCGGTACGTTCCCGGATCCGGGCGATCCGGGCGGTCAGGCCGGTCGCCCAGGGATAGGTGCCGCGGCCGACGTTGGCGGTGCCGTTGCTGTGATAGCGCTGGATGGTCTCGATCACCGGAAGCGGCTTCTGTGTGGTCGCGGCGCTGTCCAGGTAGATCTCGGTGGCGCCGGCGAGCGCGGGGAACAGCGCCCGGGCCGCGACCGGCGGCGTCGCCGGTGGCCGGGGAATCTCGTCGGTCCGCGTCACCGGCGATCTCGGGGCAGGGGACCGCAACGTGACGCTCCCTTCACCGGTAACTCGGACGTCACCCACGATACGCATTTTCGGTACGGACTTCGAAGCTTTGTCGCCGACAACGGCTTTCAGGACTAGCCTGGACGATATGCCCCTGAGCCCGCAAGAACGTCGAGAGTTCCTCGCACAGCCGCATGTCGCGGCGTTCGCGGTGGCCGCGGGTACCGGTCGTGGCCCGCTGACCGTCCCGATCTGGTACCAGTACAGCCCCGGCGGCGAGATCTGGATCCTGACCGGCCCGCAGTCGCAGAAGATGCGCTACCTCCGGGAGACCGGCCGCTTCAGTCTGATGGTGCAGCAGGTCGAGCCCACGGTCCGGTATGTGAGTGTGGAGGGCCCGGTTACCCGGACCGTCCCGATGACCGACGAGCAGCACCGCGAGATGGCCGCGCGGTATCTGCCGGCCGAATCGGTCGACGCCTACCTGAAAGCGGCCGAGGCCTTCGGTGAGCAGGTCGCGGTCTACCTGCGGCCGGAGCACTGGCTGTCGGCCGATCTGGGGGACCCCAGCGCGTTCTAATATCTGCCCTGCAGATACTCGACGAGGTGCTCGCGCTCGGTCGCCAATTCGGAGATCGCGCTTTTGACCACGTCGCCGATGCTGACGATGCCGACCAGCCTGCCCTCGTGCACCACGGGCAGGTGCCGGATGCGATGGTCGGTCATGGTGCGGCGCAGGCCGTCGACCCGGTCGTCGGGTGCGCAGGTGCGCACCGCGGAGGTCATGATCGCCGACACCGGTGTGTCCAGCAGCTCCGCGCCTCGCGCGTGCAGACTACGCACCACGTCGCGTTCGGAGACGATGCCCGCGATCGTGTCGCCATCGGGGGAGACGACGACCGCGC
Source organism: Nocardia arthritidis NBRC 100137 (assembly GCF_001612765.1). Taxonomy (GTDB): domain Bacteria; phylum Actinomycetota; class Actinomycetes; order Mycobacteriales; family Mycobacteriaceae; genus Nocardia; species Nocardia arthritidis. Next base: position 60,460 of record NZ_BDBB01000018.1, on the reverse strand, counting down.
CGATGTTCCGCTCGGCCAGGGTGGCGAGCAGTGTGCGTACCGTCGTGTCGGGTGCGACGGTGGCCACCTCGCTGCCCTTCCTGCGCAGGATCTCCGAAATTCGCATATTTCACCATCCAGACGTCGGGGCATTACCAGGATCGCAAGTTCGCGCCGCGGTGACCAGCACGAATCCGTTACAGGCCACGGTTCGGTCACGGTGCGCAGGTCAGAGCCTGCGCGCTACGCTGCGGTCCAGATCCCGGGCCAGCAGGGCGATCGCCGCCTGGGAGATGCCCGCCGAGGTCGCCAGGTCGACGGAGGTCAGCTGGGCGATGCGGCGCAGGCGGTAGTCGACGGTGTTCGGGTGCACGTAGAGCTGGCGGGCGGTGAGCTGCCGGTTCATGTCGTTGCCGAGGTAGGCGCGCATGGTGTCGAACAGCTCGGGGTGGGCGTCCAGCGGGTCGAGGATGGTCGCGATCCGCCGGGTGGCCGGGCCGCCGCGGGTGAGCTGGTATTCCACGGCCAGATCCGACATCTGGTACAGGCCGGGCGGCCGGACGCCGACGCGCACGAGATTGAGCAGCTCGTGCGCTTGATCGGCCGACTCGGGAATCTGATCGGTGTCGGTCGGCACGACGGTCGCGGTGAGCGGCACCTCGGCGGCAGCGGCCAGCAGCTCGAGCGTCGTGGCGGTGAGGACTGCCTTGTCCTCGTCGCCCAACGGGATGAGCAGGGTCCCTCCCTTGGCGCTGAGTAGGGCGAGCGCGCGGGAGGCGAACACGGTGGCCAGCTCGGACTGCAGCCGTCGCAACTTGCGGCGCGCGGCCACGTTCCCGTCGACGCGCGGATCGCGCTCGTCGGGATGCTCCGGAATCGACAGGGCGACAACCTGATAGGCCTCCGCGATCGGAATGCCGGTCTGCCGTGCCAGAGCCGAGCTGCCGCGACCGCTGAGCAGTGCCGAGGCGAGCGTCTGCGTCGCCGTCTGATGCTCCTTGGCGACCAGGTGCTGTTCGTCGACGTAGGCATCGGACACCGCCGCGGTGATCGCCTCGAGCAGTTCGAGAAGCAGATCGGCGGCGACCAGCACCTCGTCGACGTCGTCGGCCGCGGCAGGCGCGGTGACCAGACCGAAGGCGATGCGCAGTCCCTCGTGATAGGTGCGCAGGATCGTGCTCAGCGGCACGCCTTCACGCGCCCAGCGAGCAGCAGCCGCGCGGACCGGGCCGAGCTGGTTCTCGTCCGGCACGGTGCGCCGGTCGAACATCTCGGCAGCGAGGTTCAGGCAGCTGCGGGTGAGTTTCGTGACGTCACCGCGTAATTGCTCGCCGGGCAGGGTGCGGCATGGTGCCATGACGCTCTCGAAGTATCCGACCATGTGCGAGGCCACGCTGTCGGTGTTCAGCAAGGGCACCGAAGCCGGCTGTCCGCCGATTTCCAGCACCGGGTCGGACGAGTCGGCGGACAGATCCAACGCGGAGTAGGTCATTACGAGTTCGCTCCCAATGCCACGCCGGGCGTGCGAGAAATCGCGCCCGGGTCGATCGATCACTATACGAAAGGGTCGTGTGCACGGGGAGTGATCTGTGAGATCGTCTGGGAGCTGGGGACATTCCGCGATGGCGTCTCCGACCGCGGTGCGGGGTCGCGAAGCACTGCCGGCCGGTCACTGCTCGGCTTCACCTGCGGCGAATACTCTCGCGTGCCCGCCGCGGCAGGGTTACTCGTCGTCCAGCCCCGCTGACAGGTAGGCGGCGGCGGCCAGCCATTGCCTGCACTGCGGACCGTGGACTTCGTGGGTGTAGAGAATGTCGCGCGCCTGCCGGTAGGTGAGGCCGCGGGGCTCGACCCCGCAATCGGACAGAGCGAACTCGGGCGCGGCCGAGTATTGGCGCAAGGGTTCGGCGCCGGCGCCATCGATGACGGCAACCCGGCGGGGCGTTCGAAATGGCTCGATCATTCGACTACCCCTCGCGTCCCACGTGCGGCGGGGAGGCCGACGTGCCGGTGACGCAAGCTCGAACTCCCTGCGTACCTCCCCGATTTCGAGTTCGAGTCTATGCCTCCGTTACTTACAGATGCAAGTACATCTGCACGATCGGTCGGAGAAAAAATGGCGGTGGCCGCCGGTGCGAGACCGGCGACCACCGCTGTGCCGCTTACGGTTTGATGTTCAGGGGCCTTACGGCTTGCGGGCGACCGCTCCGTATGCGGAGATCGGCCGGGTCTCACCGACCTCGGTGTCGCCCGAGCGCCACTGCGTGATGGAGACGAAGCCGGGGTCGACGAGTTCCAGACCGTCGAAGACTGCCTTGATCTGAGCCTGCGGACGGGGGACATAAGGAGTGCCGCCGGTGCCGGTGTAGTTCTCGCACAGCGTGACGTACGCCTTGCTGTCGTCGGTGCCGTCCCACATCACCAGGTAGCTGCCCGATGGCACGGCATCCAGCACGGTATGCACGATGCGCAGCAGATCGTCGTAGGTCTTGGCATGTCCGAGCACGCCCATGAACATCACGGCGACGGGCTCGTTGAAGTTGAGGACGTGCTTGGCGTCGTTGACGATTCGCTCGGGGTCGTGGTAATCGGCGTCGATGTAGGTGGTGACGCCCTCCGGTGTGGTGGAGGTGAGCAGCGCCCGCGCGTGCGTGAGCACCAGTGGGTCGTTGTCCACGTAGACGATCCGGGACTCGGGCGCGACGGTCTGGGCGACCTCGTGGGTGTTCTGCATGGTGGGCAGGCCGGTCCCGATGTCGAGGAACTGGCGGATGCCCATCTCGCCCGCGAGGTAGCGCACCGCGCGGATGAGGAACTGGCGCGACTGCACGGCCATGGTGGTGATGTCCGGATCTACTTCGATGCCGGCGTCGCCTGCGATGCGGTCGATCTCGTAATAATCCTTGCCGCCCATCCAGTAGTTCCAGATCCGCGCGGAGTGGGGGATGTCGGTCCGGATGAGGGGGCTGTGGTCTTCGGGCATGGGGTGGTACTCCTCGGCAATAACGTGTCCGCGACACTGCCGTGCGGGTGGGTGCGTGGGGGCGTCGCGAATGACTGGTGCATCCGATGTGCACTGCGACACTACAAGATTCGAACTCGTCCAGCGGGGTGGATCGGGGAGCTGATCTCGCTGTTCCCGAGGCGAGGCGAAGGCGTTTCACATCGCCGCCCGGATGCCTCCGGTCTGCGAGCGCACGGAGGGCGAACTTCGTGCTATCGTCCGGTGTTGGTGCAAATGCAAGAACGTTTGAACGTGCATCTGCACGAACCGAATCGCCTAACTGCGGTAACCGAGGAGTGGGGAAGATGTCGGATACGTCCACCAACGAGATCATCGGAACTTGGCGTAAGAGTTCCTTCAGTAATCCGAGCGGCAACTGCGTCGAGGTGGCCGAAACGGCCAACGGCCAGGTGGCGGTGCGAAACTCGCGAGACCCGGAGGGTGGGGTCCTCTTCTACACGCGTCCGGAGATCGATGCGTTCGTCCGTGGCGCGAAGGCCGGAGAGTTCGACTATTTGACTAGCTGAGCGGTAACATTAGCGGTCGGTACGGTGTGTTTCGCGACAGGTGGTTGTGACACACTGTGGGCAACCCCCGGAGTATCGGAGACGAACTCGATGATCGCTGAACCCGATGACGATGGTCATGTGCAATCCGTTGTCGCGGAACGTGGTCCGACCGTGCTACGCATCGCACTGGGCGGCCAGCTGCGCAAGCTCCGGGAGAAGAGGAACATCACCCGCGAGGCGGCGGGCGATGCGATCCGCGGATCGCACGCCAAGATCAGTCGTCTCGAGCTCGGCCGTACCGGCTTCAAGGAACGTGACATCCGCGACCTGCTGACGCTGTACGGCGTCCACGATCCCGAGGAGCGCGAGTCGTTCCTCGAATTGGCCAGGCAGGCCAACGAACCCGGTTGGTGGCATCGCTACAGCGACCTGCTGCCGCAGTGGTTCGGTACCTACCTCGGTCTGGAACAGGCCGCGAGCAAGATTCGTACTTACGAGTCGCATCTTGTTCCCGGCCTGCTGCAAACACCCGAATACGCCAGGGCGGTCGTGGCGCTCGGATACGAGGACGTCGATACGGATCGGCGGGTCGCGGTGCGTCAGCGCAGGCAGGAAATTCTCTTCCGCTCGGACCCTCCGGTGGTCTGGGCGGTGCTCGACGAAGCCGCGCTGGTGCGACCGGTGGGTGGCCCAGAGGTACATCGCGAGCAGATGTTGCACCTGGTCCGGCTGGCGAAGCTGCCGAACGTGACGATCCAGGTACTGCCGTTCACCGCGGGCGAGCACGCCGCCGCGGGCAGCTCCTTCAGTATTCTGCGTTTCGCCGAGCCGGAACTCCCGGACATCGTGTACCTCGAACAGTTGACCAGCGCGCTGTATCTCGAGCGGCGACAAGACCTGGCGCTGTACCTGTCGGTGATGGACCGGCTCAGCGTCCAGGCCGAGCGTCCGGAGAAGTCGATCGAGATCATGGAGAAGTACGCCGACGGGCGCTGAGACCGCGCGGTAGCGTCTCGCGGCAAGTCTCGATACACGAACGGCCACCCCGGAATCGGAGGTGGCCGTTCGGTTGGCTGTCTAATTGCTAAGCGGCGGTGGCCGCGAAAACGGTGTCTATCCGCCCCAGCGTCCGGCGTCCGGTGGCTCCGCGCCGACGTCCGGCGACGCGACGTAAGTGCTCGTGGCACAAGGCATCAACTATCCGCCGGTGCTCGGGTCTACTGCCTGATGAAGCTGGAGGCAATTCGCCAGAATGTCGCGGGTTGCAATGTCTCGAGGTCCCAATCGTCGGCCATCGCGTGCGCGGTGGTGACGATCCGGTCGATATCGAAATCGTGCCGAGTTGCCGCCCCGGTGGATTCGACGGCATCGACGACGTATGCCACGGCGGTTTCTCGGGAAAATGTGGTACTGCTGTGGCCGCTGCGGGCCGTTGATGTGCTCATATGTCTACCGTTCGCTGGCTGGTCGGCCAGTGCGGTGTCGGTTGATCCGAACCGACCGCCGGTAAGTGGTTGTTCCATTCGAACGCCCCTGCTTGTCCGGCGGCGGCAAACCCACGGCGGCTTCGGCCTTCGGCTCGCCCACGCGGCCTTCCCTGGTGGTCCCCTGTAAAGCGTTGCGGGACCGAGTTTATGCCGCTGTACCTTTCAGATGCAAGCACATCTGCACGATCGATTGCACGTGCGCAGTGCGTATTTCGAGGCCGGAAGTTTGCGGATGCGGTGTCCGGCGCGAAAATTTCAGTCGCGGGCGAATAGGACGTCCGTGCTGTAATCGATCTGTGTACCCGGCTCGACGAATTGGTCCGCGGCGGCCCGCCAGGCCAGAAAATGTTCGGTGAAGCGGTGCGCTTCCGCCGCCTCGTCATCGGTGTAGAGCTGGTAGAGGAAGAATCGGTGCGGATCCACCCGATCAGCGCAGATGTCGAAGCGCAGACAGCCGGGCTCGGTCCGTACGGAGGCGTCGGCGCTGCGGGATATGGCCGCGAGGAACTCGGCGCGAGAGCCGGGGCGGATCTTCATCGAGACGATTCGACTGAACACGGTTGTTCTCCCATCGTGACCGTTGCGGTCGATCGGCAAGGGCGGTAGCGAGCTGCGCGACAGCTCAGTCGGCCAGTTGCGCTATTGCCTGGCTAATCGGAGTACTGCCGGAAACGAGTTCGAGTGTCAGCTCGAAGGTGTGCGCGGCGGGCAGCAGTCCAGCCAGTACGGCCGCGACGTCGGCGCGGGGGACCTCGCTGCGCTCGACCGGCGGCGGGGCGAGAGTCACCAGCCCGGTACCCGGAGCATCGACCAACCGGCCGGGGCGCAGGATGGTCCAGTCGAGGGCTCTGCTCCGCAGATCGTTCTCGGCCTCGGTCTTGGCCGTTACATACGCCGCCCACACCTCGTCGGAACCGGGAGCGGGCGAGCGGCCCGCCCCCATCGTGGAGATCTGCAGGAAACGGCGCACCCCGGTTCGCTCGGCCGTCTCGGCCAGCCGGACGGAGCCACCCAGATCGACGGTGTATTTACGTTCGACGCCGCTGCCCTGCCCCGCGCCCGCGGCGAAAATCGCCGCGTCGCAGCCTTCGACGACGTCCGCCAGTTCGTCGGTCGCGGCGTGCTCCAGGTCGCACAGCACCGGCTCGGCGCCGGTGACGCGCACGTCGTCCGCGTGCTCGGGATTACGGATCAGGGCGGCGACCTCGTGGCCGTTCGCGGTGAGCACGGGGGCCAGCAGCAAGGCGATCTTCCCGTGTCCGCCTGCGATGACGACGCGCATGGATCGCTCCTTCCGGTCGGGGCGGCGCCCGCGCTCAGCGCTCGGGGCCGCCAGGATTGCAGTGTGCTTCGACGGTGGCCGGATAGCCGACCGCCGGACGCCAAGGTTCCAGGTTCCAGCTCGGCTTGTCCGGCTGGACCAGCCGCGCCCACGCCCAGTGACAGATGAACTGATCGCGCATGCCGGGTGCGCCGGCGTCCGCCGACCGGTCCACGACTTCCTGCCACGCCCGTTCGTCCGAGCCGGGGAAGGTGGTCTGCCGACCGGCCTGGGTGGGGAACACGAGCAGTCGCGGGCCGTCGGTCGTCTCGGTCCAGGTGACGTGATCGATCAGCGGCTGTCCCGCGTAAGGGTCGACGGACGGTATCGCGGCCTGCGCTGTCGAGACCGGCGCCGCCGACGCGCTGGAAGTGGTCGTGCGGTCGATATCCGCCGACGGCGCGGACGCATCGGCACCGCAGGCGACCGCCGAGACAAGCAGGGCCGCCGCGAGGAGCGCGGCCGCGCGACGCCGGGTGACGAGGCGATGCGGGTACCGCTGCGCCACGGTCGAGCCTCCTGTGTTCTCCTCGGCACCGCTTTCCGGCTGATCACCCGAGCCTAGCGAGCCGGGGCGGCTCCGGCGAGACTCCCCGGCCGCGCCACCGATTGTGGTGGCTTGCCGGTGCGGCTCCGGCTGGGGATAGTCGGTCGGTGCGGTGTGGACGGATCATGGTGGGGGCGGCAGGCGTCGTGGTCTCGGTGACGGTCGCGTTGGCCGGGCCCGCGGGCGCTCGGGCGGGCGAGGCGCCCGGCACCGTGACGGATCTGGTGGAGCTGGCGGGGCGGCTGCGTGTGGCGGGGGCGGCGACCGCCGAGCGGCTGACGTATTGGTCGCGTGGCCCGCGTGGGCCGATGCAGAGCACCGGAGTGCTGTATCTGCCCGAAGGCACTCCGCCGCAGGGTGGTTGGCCGATCATCGCCTACGCGCACGGCACCTCGGGGATCGCCGACGAATGCGCGTTCACGCTGCAATCCCGGGACTACTACCTCACGTCGGTGTACCCGGACCTGCTGCGCGCGGGATACGCGGTCGTGATCTCCGACTATGTCGGTCTCGGCACCCCCGGCGTGCATCCCTATCTGGACGGTCCGGCCCAGGCTCGCAGCATCATCGACGGCGTGCGCGCCGCACGGGCGGTCGCACCCTCGCTCGGCGCCCGATGGGCGGTGTTCGGTCAGTCGCAGGGCGGGCACGCGGCGCTGTTCACCGCCCACCTCGCACCCGCCGACGCGCCGGAACTCGATCTGCGCGGTGCCGCCTCGACCGGGACGCCGTCGAACCTGGACGCGCTGTTCCCGCTGGCCGGGCCCTGGCTGCCGCGACTGCCGCTGCAGAAGACGACGACCTACTTCGGCATGCTGCTGGCCGGATTGCGCGCCAGCGCACCGGAGCTGGACGTCGACAGCTACCTGACGCCGGTGGGCCGGGACGTCCTGCGCATCGTGGAGGTGGATTGCGCCGCCGAGGCGGACGCCCAGGTGGCGAGTATCGGCATCGGCGCCATGCTCTCGCGGCCCTTGGACGATCCGGCATTGCTGGCCGCGGTGCGCGCGATGTTGCGGGTGCCGACGAGCGGCTACTCCATTCCGCTGTATCTCGGCCAAGGGGTGACCGATCTGGAGGTGCCCGCGCCGTTGACGCTCGAGCTGATCGCGGAGTTGCGCGCGTCCGACACCGATCTGCGGGTGGGCTGGTACCCCGGCGGTCATCTGGGCGCGGCGCGGGAAGCGTTTCCCGACGCGCTCGCGTTCCTGCGCGGTGTGCTCGATCGGCCCTGAGTACGCGTACTCAGCGCCAGAGCGACCGGCACGGTAGCCTGCGCAGGCCGGGCCGGACCTGAGCGTCGACGGTGACGGTGAGCCCGGCGTGTGCGGCGGCCGAGGTGAACTCCCACGCCTCGGTCCTGGTCGCGGCGTATTCGAGGACCAGCGCGTCCGCGGGCGTGGGGCCGTCGAAGTAGACGGTGATCCGCCGGGTCGGCGGATCCTGGGTGTCGTCGCGGTCGGCGAGTCTGCGCGCAGTGCCGTCCATGCCACCGTCTCCTTCCTACCGGCTCGGCAGCCGTGCCGGTGGATCTGACGGTAAGGGCCCGCCACTGCTGAGAACATGTTCCAAGTTATCGGCTGGAAATGTCACAGAACGGACGCCGCGCGGTCGGGTACAGTCACCAGCCGGGGCGCACGTCCGCCACAGGCCGGGCACCCGAAACTTGTGCTTTGTCAACATGATCGCGTCGGGTGGTGCTCAGCGCGGGTGATGTTGCCGAGGATGAGTACAGCGTTGGACGATTCAGGAGGCACACGTCGATGAGTCAGGGCCCACGTTCGTTGGGTAGGGGAGTGGGGCGACGTCGTCTCGCACGGGCGATCGGAGCGATGGCCGCGGGCCTGGCGCTGGTCGCGAGCATGGCCGGTGCGGCAACCAGCGCGCCGCTGTACCCCGAACCCGATCCGGATCCCTTCTACGCGACACCCGCGGATATCGCCGACCGCAAGCCGGGCGACGTCATCGCGACCAAGGTGATGCCGCCGCTGGCGATCTTCCCGGAGACCACGGTGACCGTGGTCCGGTTCCGGTCGACGAGTTCGGAAGGCAAACCCATCGCCGCGACCACCACGGTGTTGACGCCCAAGGCGCATCGCACCGACGGGCCGCTGCTGTCGTTCCAGCACATCATCAACGGACTCGGCTCGGAGTGCTCGGTCTCCCGGGTGCTCTACACCGGTGACCCCAACCTCGTCGTGCGGGAAGCGCCGGGCTGGAACGTTCTGCTGGCGCGCGGCTGGAGCGTCGCGCTGCCCGACCACCTCGGTCCGAATTTCGCCTACGGCGCCGCGAAGCTCGGCGGGCAGATCACCCTCGACGGGATACGCGCCGTCAAGCAGGTCGGCGAACTCGGGGTGCAGCGCAGCCCGGTGGCGATGGTCGGGTATTCCGGTGGCGGGATGGCCACCGCGTGGGCGGCCGCTCTGCAGCCGAAGTACGCCCCGGAGCTCGATATCGCCGGCGCGGCCATGGGCGGCGTGCCGATGAACCTCGTGAAGATGCTCGAGGGGCTGGGTTTGAACCCGCACCCGGTGTTCGGGCTCGCGTTCGCCGCCGGATTCGGGTTGGAGCGTGAGTATCCGACTCGCTTCCCGCTCAGCGAGCAGTTGAACGAGCGGGGGCTGGCCGCCCGCGCGCAGATCGCCAACAGCTGCACCAACGACATCCTCTCGACGGGCGCGGGCCGCGGTGCGCTGGACTTCGCCAAGACGACCTCGATGATCAACGACGACACCGCGCGCGGCGTGGTCGAGGAGAACAGCCTCGAGCTCTACGACGGTGTGCCGAAGACGCCGGTGTTCGAATGGCATTCGCCGATCGACGGTCTCATCCCGATCGACGCGGTGGTCAACACCGACAAGCGGTGGTGTGCGGCGGGCGCGAAGGTGCAGGCCGAGCAGATTCCGGTTCCGGACCATCTGACCGCGGCGGTGCTCGGCATTCCCGCGGCACTGACCTGGCTGGACGCCCGATTCCGAGGGGAGCCCGCGCCGAGCAACTGCTGAGCGCCGAAACGCAACCGGCCGAGCCGGGACCCGTTCTCCGGATACGAGTCTCGGCCCGGTTGTTGCGATATGGATACGCGACAACACAACTCGGATGCTTTACTGCGTCCAGTCATGGGCGCTGACGTAGCCTGACGTCCTGGCTCCCGGTCTGACAGGGGCCGATTCGGGGGTCGAAGGCCAGTGCGCCCGGGTGCCAGACGACGTTGCCGTTCGCACCCGAAGGCGTGTGCCATGAGAATTTCGCGTGCCATTGCTGTGGCTTTGCTCGCCGCCGGCTCGGTCCTGGCCGTCCCCGCTGCCGCAGAGCCTGCGCCCGCCCCGCCGCCCGGGGGGCTTCTGCCCGGGCTGCAACAACTCATCGATCAGGTCATCCCGCCGCCGCCGATCGCCGCGCTGCCGGAGCCGAGTTCGCCCGCGCACGAGGCGACTACGCTGTCGCCGTCGCTGGCGGCGCTGCGCTCGGCCGCCCTGCCGTCGGCCGTCGGCGATCCGATGTTCGACCTGCGCCCGGCGAATCTCGACGAACTGTCCGAGGGACAGGTCATCGAAATCCGTGACGTGAGCCCGACCACCGCACCGTTGATGCTGATGCCCATCCAGCGTGCACTCCTGATGAAGTACCGCACGACCGACGCGCACGGCGCGCCGTCGTATGCCACCGCGACGCTGGTCGTTCCCGCCGCGCCGTGGCCGGGACCGGGGCAGCGACCGGTGGTCGTGAACAACCTGCCCATCGACGCCCTCGGCCGTACCTGCACGCCGGGATACACCCTCGCGCACGGGCTCAACCCGGACACCAGCTTCACCGACTTCCTGCCACCCACGACACACGTGGCGGCGCTGCGCGGTTACGCCGTGCTGATCCCCGACCACGAGGGCCCGTCGATGGCCTACGCCGAGCCGATCGTGGCCGGCCACGCGGTGCTCGACTCGATCAGGGCGGTGCGCGGTCTGTTGCCCGAGGAGTTCGGCGCCGCGAAGTTCGGGCTCGCGGGCTATTCCGGCGGCGCGATCGCGACGCACGGGGCGGTGAAGCTGATCGACGGCTACGCACCGGAATTGGCGGAGGTGATCGTCGGCGCCGCACTCGGCGGGGTGCCCGCCGACTTCGAGATCCTGGCGCGCAGCATGAACGGCAACCTCGCCTCGGCGGTGTTCATGGGCGCGGTCTTCGGGATCGGCCGCGAGCGGCCGGAGATCCTGGCCGGGATGAACAATCTCGCCCAGTGGGTGGCCACCTCACCGGTGAAGAACATGTGCGGCAGCAGCTACGGCGCGATCGGTGTGCTGATGCTGCCGATCGACATCGCCGCGAACTTCCCCGATCCGCTGCACTCGGCACTGGCCACGGACATCTATCGGGTGACGAAGATGGCCGGCATGAGGTCGGCGACTCCGCTGTACGTCTACAACGGCGAGCAGGAGTTCTGGATCCCGGCAGAGGGTGCGCGCAATCTCTACGCGGAGCAGTGCCGACTGGGGGTGCCCGCGGTGTACCGCAGTGTGCTCGGTGAGCACATCATCGCAGGTGCGCTCGGTTATCCGGAAGCCATGGTCTGGCTCGACGACAGGCTGCGGGGAGTCCGGGCGCCCGACGAGTGCTGACCGGGTGACCGCGCGGGGAGGGCTCCGGTTAACACCGTGGGCCTGCGCGTGCGATCAACACGGTGTCCCCTTCGGTACGTATGCCCAGATCTGGCTAGAGCGCTGTGCGACGTCGTCGGCGCTTCGGTACGGTGGGCCGGTCCGGGCGGGGTGACGCCCGAATTCCCGAGAGAGGCACATGAGCGACATCACGACCACCGCGTCCGAGCAGGCCAAGGCACTGGTGGGGCGGCACTACCGCCTGACCGACCCGTACGAGGTGGGGCGGGAGAAGATCCGGGAGTTCGCGCGAGCGCTGCAGGACGGCCATCCGGCGCACCGGCACGAAGACGCCGCCGGGGGACTGGGCTTCGACGGACTCGTCGCGCCGCTGACGTTCTCCTCGATCATCCTCATGCTCATGCAGCGCAAGATGTTCGAGTCCGTGCTCACCGGTTACGACCTCGGTCAAGTGCTGCAGACCGAGCAGTCGATCCGGGTGCACCGGCCGATCGTCGCGGGCGACGAGGTGCGGTGCGACTCCTACATCGAGTCGTTCCGGCAGTTCGGTGACAAAGACTTCATGGTCACCAAGAACGTGCTGAGCAATCAGCACAAGGAACTGCTGCAGACCGCGCACACCACGGCCGTGGCGCAGACCGGAGTCGAGCTCGCCGCCGATCTGCGCGCCGCGGTCGACGGCGTGATCATGACCGGGCAGTCGGCCGCCGACCGCGCGGACGCGGCGGCCGCGCGCCTGGCCGACGACGACGGCGGGCTCGTCGAGAGCTTCGATGAGCCGGCGCAACCGGAATCGCCCGCCGAACCGCGCATGCCGCGCACCTTTCCCGCCTTCGAGGACTTGTCCGTCGGCATGGAACTCGCCCCGCGCACGGTGCTGCTGTCCCGTGGTGATCTGGTGAACTACGCCGGTGTGTCGGGCGATTCGAATCCGATCCACTTCAGCGACGAGGTCGCGCGCAGTGCCGGTCTGCCCGACGTGGTATCGCACGGTCTGCTGACGATGGGTCTGGGCGCCGGATATCTCACCTCGTGGCTCGGCGATCCCGCCGCCGTGACGCGGTACGGGGTGCGGTTCGCCGGGTTCGCCCCGGTTCCGGCGACCAAGGCCAGCGCGATCGAATTCCACGGGCGGGTCAAGCAATTGGATCCGGATCGCCGTGCGGCCACCATCGCGTTGACGGCCACCTGCGGGGACCGCAAGCTGTTCGGTCGCGCGACGGCGGACGTGCTGCTGCGCTGAACCGTGCGGCAGCTCTGTCCTCCTCGTCCGGAGAGCGTGGGGCCGGTGCCGTCGCTCGGGCGTCCGAACCACACCGTGATCCGGCTTGGTCGTAGCCCTGTGTGACCGGAATAATGATCTCGCCCACCGGAGTTCGGCACCTCGCCAGGCCGGGCAACCCGTGACCTCGCGACACCCGGGGTTTCGCGCGTACTGGAGTAAGTTGGCACGCGGGTGTGCGAAGTCGGCCTGCGACACAGCGCTGTGCGCGACGTCCGGTGACTGCCGCCGGAAGCGAGTGGAGTCACCGCTATCCCGTGCGCGATCTTGCGGATGTGCTTACACCTGCGCATTCGCGTCGCCGGCGAAGGACTCGGTGCTGGAATGTGGACAGTGCGCATGCAAGACTGCGTACATGCGTGCTTCGGTAGTGCGGCCTCAAAACGAAACCATCTCTCGGGGAACGGCTCCCGCCGCCGAGGGCGGTCCGACCGCCTTACGGATGATCCTCGGCGGGCGGATGCGGCGGCTGCGGGAGGCGTGCGGCATCTCGCTCGAGGAAGCGGGCGAGGCGATCCGCGGCTCACATTCCAAGATCAGCCGATTGGAATTGGGGCGCACCGGTTTCCGGGAACGGGATCTGGTGGATCTGCTCGCTCTGTACGGCGTCACCGACGAGGAGGAGTGCGCGGAGTTCAAGCGGCTGGCGAAGCAGGCGAACACCTCGGGATGGTGGCATCGCGACGCCGACTGGCTGCCGAAGTGGTTCGACACCTACCTCGGGCTGGAGCAGGCCGCGCAGCTGATCCGCTGCTATGAGCCGCGGGTCGTCCCGGAGTTGCTGCAGACGCCCGACTACGCTCGCGCACTGTTCGTGCTCGCGCATCCGCACGAAGACGAGGAGTCGATCGAGCGGCGCGTGGCCCTGCGGATGCGCCGCCAAGAGATCCTCACCCGACCCGACCCGCCCCAGCTGTGGCTGATCGTCGAGGAGGCGGCGCTGCGGCGCAGGATCGGGGGATCACAGGTGTGGTTGGCCCAGCTCGAGCACCTGCTGCGGGCCGCCGACGCGCCGAACATCACGGTGCAGGTCCTCGCCGATCATGTCGGCGGCCCAGCGCTGGCCGACGGCGCGTTCGCCATGCTGCGCTTTGCCGAGGCGGATCTGCCCGACCTCGTGTATCTCCAGCAGCTCACCGGCGCGCTGTACCTGGACAAGGACGCCGACCTCGCCGCCTACCGCGCCGTGGTGAATCTGCTATCGGTGCACGCCGCGCCGCCGGAGTACACCCGCGACCTCATCGCGGCGTTGCGCGAGCGTGAGCCGCGGATCGTGGACCTGCCGTCCGGTCGCGCCTGACCGTCAGCACGGCGACGAGCCCGGCGAGGCCACGAATACCCAGCGGTACAGGGACTTTCGGCCATAGATAACGACTGGGTGAACATGGCAGACTCGGGGGCATGCGTCCTTCGAAGGAACGACAGGCGAGCGATTCTCCCGGGCCCGGCGGTTATCCGGTGTCCGGTGGCGGGCCGACGGTCCTGCGCATGGTCCTCGGTGGCAGGCTGCGCCGCCTGCGCGAGGCTCGGAATATCACCCGCGAGGCGGCGGGCGACGCCATTCGCGGGTCGCATTCGAAGATCAGCAGGCTCGAGCTCGGGCGCACCGGCTGCCGGGAACGGGATCTGGTCGACCTGCTCGATCTCTACGGGGTGACCGAGCCCGAGGAACGAGAGCGCTATCTGGAACTGGCCAGGCAGGCCAATGCGTCGGGGTGGTGGGCGCGGGACAACGAATGGTTGCCGAAGTGGTTCGACACCTACCTCGGGCTGGAACAGGCGGCGCGCCTGATCCGCAGCTACGAACCGCGAGCGGTCCCCGAACTGCTGCAGACGCCGGAGTACGCCCGCGCGCTGCTCGCCCTGTCGCACCCGGGGGAGCCGGAGGAGTCGATCGAACGTCGTGTCGCGCTACGCATGCGCAGGCAGGACATCCTCGCCGGCCCGCACCCGCCCCAGCTGTGGATGATCATCGAGGAGGCCGCGCTGCGCCGCAGGATCGGCGGCTCGACCGTGTGGCGCGCCCAGCTCGACCGCGTGCTGCGCGCGACCGCTCAGCCCAACGTCACCATCCAGATCCTTGCCGATCATGTGGGTGGCCCGGCCCTCACCGACGGCGCGTTCACCATCTTGCGTTTCGCCGAGGCGGATCTGCCCGACATCGTCTACCTTCAGCAGCTGACCAGCGCGCTGTATCTGGACAAGATCGCCGACCTGGACGTGTACTATGCGGCGCTGAACCAACTCTCGCTGCTGGCCCCTTCGCCGCAGCACTCCCGGCAACTGCTCCAGGTCTTGCGCGACGGCGTCCCGCCGACGGTCGACGAACCGGTGGACCACCCGCGAGGGTGACCGGAACGCGCACCGCGGCACGTCGCATTCCCGCGCCGGAGTGACACCCGGCCTCGCGCCCCGAACGATCCGCCTGGATTCAGCGCACCCGAATCGGGCATTTCCTATGCGAGATGATCCGCATGCCGGAGAAAGGGCGAAATATTGTCCCACTGGGACAATAGGGGTAGGCTGTGTGCATGAGCGACGACGGTGTCGGTCTGGACGGCCGTCGGCTGCGCACTCGGCGCAGCCGCGAGGCGTTGTCGCGCGCGGCGTTCGACCTGCTCACCGAGCGGGGGCTGGAAGCGGTGGCCGTCGAGGACATCGCGGTCCGGGCCGGTGTCACCCGGCGCACGTTCAGCAGGCATTTCGCCTCCATCGAGGAGGCGATTCTCGGCGATGTCGATCAAGACGTCCACCTGTTCAACGAGGCGTTGTGCCGTCGGCCGCCGGGCGAGCCGCCCCTGATCGCCTACCGCAACGCCGTGCACGACTGGCTCGCCACCGAGTACGGCGGCGCGCGCGCGTCCCTGCTGGCCCGCCGCTGGGCATTGTTCCAGCGCTTCGAGGACGAACCCGAACTGTTCGCCGGCTATCAGCGCATCCGCATCGATGGACAGCGCGAATCGGTCCGGATCATCGCGGCGCGGCTGGGGGCGGATCCGCTGACGGATCCGCGTCCGGCGGTCGCCGTAGGCGCCGGTGCGGGCATGCTGCTCGCGGCGCTGCAGAGCTGGGCGGCGGGCCCGGATCCGATGGGTCTGCCCGGCCTCGTCGAAGAGTTCTTCGACACCCTCGTCACCCTCACCGCCGAATTCCGTAACGAGGAGTCACCGTCATGTCTACCGGGTCGGTGAACATGTACCGCCGCACGTGCCGCCGCGTCGGCCTGGATCGAAATCCGCTGCGCCGCAGAGAAGACCGTGTGCAAACCGGGGTCGCGGTGCTGCTGGCCCTGGTGTTCCTGATCGTCGTGCCCGTGCTGACGGTGACCGTCGGCGGCCGGGTGTACCGGGTGGAGACGGCCGCGGTGCAGGCCGAGACGGCGCGGTTGCATCAGGTCGACGCCACTGTGATCGAAACCGGGAAGGCGCCACTGTACGCGCCGGTGGTGCCCGCCCGCGTGTCCTGGAAAGACGCCGACGGCGTGACCCACACCGGCGACTATCAGTCCACCACGGTGGTGGAGCCGGGTTCCGCCGTGCCGATCTGGCTGAACGAGCGCGGTGCGATCGTCGAGCCGCCTTCGTCGTCTCAGCCCGCCAGCAAAGCGGTCATGCTCACCGCGGGTGCGGTGCTCGGCGTGTCGATCGTGCTCGCGGGAAGTTACCTGCTGCTGCGCCGCGGACTCGATCGGCGGCGGCTGCGCCGGTGGGAAACCGAATGGGTGGCCGCCGACCTCACCTGGGGGCACGGCTGAGCCTTGGTGCGGCGTGCCCGCCGGGCGAGGGTAGGGAACAGGCGCAGCGGGCACGTCGCGTGCCGGGCGGCAACGCGGCGAACGAAGCGGCCCGGCACTGCCCTGAGATTAAGGCATCGGCGCGCCGGGCGGCCCCGTTCGGCGCGGATCGTCGGAGATCCCACCACATAGACCCGGTTACGTTGTGACACAACATAACCGGAGCCGGGTGGCGTCTCAGACCGGGAACAGGCTGTGCTTGCGCGGGTTGGGTTCGGCGCTCGCCTCCTTCTCGCGCAGCAGGCGCAGCGCGCGACGGATCTCCAGTCTGGTCCGCGAGGGTTCGATCACCGCATCGATGTAGCCGCGCTCGGCGGCGATCCACGGCGTGGCCACCGTGGCGTTGTACTGCTCGATCATGTAGTCGCGCAGCGCCGCGCGTTGCTCCGGGGGCACCTGGGCGAGCTGACGCTTGCCGACGATGCTCACCGCGCTCTCGGCGCCCATCACGGCGATGCGCGCCGTCGGCCAGGCCAGGCTGACGTCGGCGCCGAGTTGCTTGCAGCCCATCACGGCGTAGCCGCCGCCGTAAGCCTTGCGGACCACGACGGTGACGATCGGGACGGTCGCCTCGATCACCGCGCGGAAGAACCGCCCGCCGCGTTTGATCACCCCGCTGCGCTCCTCCTCCACGCCGGGCAGCACGCCGGGGGTGTCCACGACGAAAATCAGCGGCAACCCGAAGACGTTGCACAAGCGGATGAAATGCGTCGCCTTGTCCGAGCATTTGGCGTCGATCGCGCCGCCGAGCACCAAGGGCTGATTCGCGATCACCCCGACGCTGCGCCCGTCCACCCTGGCGAAGCCGGTGATCAGGTTCTGCGCGGTAGCCGCGCTGATCTCGTGGAAGTCACCGTCGTCGAACAGGCGCAGCAAGATCTCATGCATGTCGTAGCCCTGCCGATCGGCATCGGGAACGATCGAGTCCAGCTCCAGATCGTGCGGCGTGACCTGCGGCTCCAACCCCGGGTTGACGATCGGGCCGGGTTCCAGGCAACTCGACGGAAGATAGCTCAGATAGGTCCTGGCCCAGTCGAAGGCGTCCTGCTCGGTGGCGGCGACGTGGTGGACGGTGCCGGTGGCCGCCTGCGCCTGCGCGCCGCCCAACTCCTCCATGGTCACCTCTTCGCCGGTGACCTCCTTGATCACCTCGGGGCCGGTGACGAACATGTACGACTTCTCGGTCGCGATCAGGACGTCGGTGTTCACCGGTGCGTAGACCGATCCCGCCGCGCATTTGCCCAGCATGATCGACACCTGCGGCACGAAGCCCGACAGCCGTTCCTGGCGGCGGCTCATCAGCGCGTACCACGCCAGCGAGGTGACCGCGTCCTGGATGCGGGCGCCGCCGGAGTCGTTGATCGCGACGACCGGGCAGGCATTCGTGGTGGCGAAATCCAGTGCGGCGGCGACTTTGCGGCCGAACATCTCACCCACCGAGCCGCCGAAGACGGTCTGATCGTGCGCGATCACCACCACGGGCCTGCCCTCGATCCGGCCGCGCCCGGTGACCACGCCGTCGCCGTACATGGCTCCGGGGGTGCCCGGCTGGCGCACCAGCGCGCCGATCTCCACGAAACTCCCGGGGTCGAGGAGTGCGCGCACCCGCTCCCGCGCGCTGGGAATGCCCTTGCTCTTGCGCTTCGCGATGCCGTTCTCGCCTGCGGGTTCCTCGGCCAGCTCCAGGATCCCCCGCAGCTCGTCCAGCTTCTCTCGCGTACCGCTCATATGTGGTGTAGCCCTTCGAAACTCGTCGCGACGCCGTACGGCAGCGCGGCGCTCGATGCTATCGGCGCCGCGATCCGCTGCACAGCGGTTCGGAAGATCTCATGGAACAGCTCACAGGTTTGCCTTTCGATTCCTCGGTTCATAGCACGCGCCGGACCGGTTCGCTGCGACGACACGGACTGTGTGAGGTCCCAATCGTGGCCGTGGGCGTCGATGAACCGTCCTCACAGCGCCGAAGGGGGCTTCTCAGGTCGGTGCCCGCGGATCTAGGGTTATCTCGACGCAGCGCCGGAAATGCGCGGACGGCGCTGCGTCACATACTCCCCGGATCGGTGAGCCGGCGAGGGCTCGGGCGCCGGGTCCGAAATGGCGGTGCCGCAGCAGTTCTGTCCGTGCCGGACGCGTCGGCCTCGATCCGCTCGAAAAGCTTGTGATCGTGCCCAACTGGTCGGGTGACCGCTGATGACTTACCCGATTCGGTGCGACATATCTCGATTCCATCACGATCCGTCGCTAACCTTCGGAAGGCATGATGGGCAGGCAGCTGAGAACGAGTACCGAGACGTTGACATCGAAACTCGTCGAACACCTCGCCGAGCGCGTCGGCCACGAGGCGTCCGGCGATGTCGCGACCACCGCGCGAAACTGTTTGGCGGCCGCCGTCGAACTGCTGGCGCCGCGTCCGACGCCGGCGGTGTCGCGACCCCCGGAGATCGCCGGTTCCGCCTCGCGTTGGGCGCGGGAGGGCATCGCGCTGGAAACGGTACTCGGCGCCTACCACGACGAAATCCGCAACGGACTGGAATTGCTCGCCGACGAGGTCGCCGACGAACGGACCGACCATTTTCTCGCGGGTGCGCGACTGGCGATCCACGTCTTGGAAATGGTGACCGTGGCGGCGTCGACCGCTTACGTGGACGAGCACCGCGCGGTCGCCCGGGAACATCAGACCGCCGCCCAGACGCTGGTCTCCGCGTTGCTGGGCGGGCACGCGGTCGGCGAACTCGCCAGGGCGACCGGCATTCCGATCGCACGGTCCTACCAAGTCGTGGCGCTGGGCATTCCGGCGCACCCGGACGAGCGAAGACCCGTCACGGGCACGGACGCCGCCCGGCGCAAACTCCGGCGGG
Organism: Nocardia arthritidis NBRC 100137; assembly: GCF_001612765.1. Classification (GTDB taxonomy): domain Bacteria; phylum Actinomycetota; class Actinomycetes; order Mycobacteriales; family Mycobacteriaceae; genus Nocardia; species Nocardia arthritidis. The sequence goes on along the minus strand of NZ_BDBB01000018.1, from coordinate 41,064 downwards.
TCCAGGCCGCGCTGGCCGACCCGCTCGGCTCACGGGCGTTGTCGGTGCTCTCCGCCGCCGGCGGCACGGTGCTCGTGCCGATCGATGACGTGCCCGCCCGCACCGGAACGTTCAGCATGACCCCCGACGTGCTGGCCATCGTCGGCGAGGCCGCCGAGGTGCCGTTGACCGCCGCGGTGGCCACCGGGCGCACCGCGCGCATTCCCGAACTGGCCGGGCGCGCCCACGATCTGCTGGACCGGTTGCGGTCGGCGGGCATGCCCCCGGGGCTGTACGGGGTGACCGACGTGGGTGAAACCGCGGGTTGTGAACCGCCCCAGCCGGGTCATATGACCATCGTCACCTCGCCCAACGATCACGTAATCGGTCGTTCGGCCTGAAATTTCGCCGGTATCGTCGAATGCGCCCTGAAATCGAGGGTGAGTAAAGGAGTGCGAGTGACCACCGCGTTGACCGATCGCGATATTCTCCGCGAACTCGAACCCACCGCCGAACGCCTGCTCAACGACCATCTGCGCAAGGCCAAGTCCTGGAATCCGCACGATTACGTGCCGTGGGACGAAGGGCGTAATTTCGCCGCCCTCGGCGGAATTGATTGGGAACCGGCACAATCCGGACTTTCCGAGGTCGCGCAGACGGCGATGATCACCAATCTGCTCACCGAGGACAATCTGCCGTCGTATCACCGGGAGATCTCGGACGCGTTCTCACCGGATGGCGTGTGGGGTACCTGGGTGGGCCGGTGGACTGCCGAGGAGAACCGCCACGCCATCGTGATGCGCGACTATCTGGTGGTGACCCGCGCGGTCGATCCGGTGCTGCTCGAGCAGGCCAGGATGGCGCATATGACCACCGGCTTCGCGAAACCCGACGCGCAGCAAGTGTTCCTGCGTTCGGTGGCCTACGTCACACTGCAAGAGCTGGCGACCAGGATCAGCCACCGGAATACCGGAGCGGCCTGCGAGGAACCGATCGCCGAGCGTATGCTGCAGCGTGTCGCCGCCGACGAGAACCTGCACATGATCTTCTACCGGAACATCAGCGCCGCCGCTGTGGACCTCGTGCCGAACGAAGCGCTGCGCGCGATCACCACCGTGGTCACCCGCTTCCAGATGCCCGGACTGTCGCAGCCGAACTTCCGGCGCAACGCGGTGCTGCTGGCCAAGCACGGCATCTACGATCTGCGCCAGCATCTCGACGTGGTCGTGCGTCCGGTGCTGCGCGCGTGGCGCGTCTTCGAGCGCACGGACCTGACCGGCGACGGCGAACGCGCCCGCGACGAACTGCACGCCTACCTCGAGGATCTGGAGCTGAAGGCGCGACGGTTCGAGGAGCAGCGCGAGCGCGCGGCGGCCAGACGAGCGGAACGGGCCGCCGCGGCAGGATGAGGTCGCGCGTACCGATCACCGTGGCGGCGATGGCACTCATCGCCGCGATCACCGCTGCCCCCGTGTGCGCCGATCCGGTGCCGCAGACCCCGCCGCCCGCGGTGGACCCGGCCATGACCCGCACGGGGCTGCTGTCGATCGAAAAGGTCGCGCAGGGGCATGAACGGCTCTCCATCGCTTCCTCGGCGATGCGCAGGATCATCTCGGTCGACGTGCTGCGCGGCAGCGGCGAGGCGCCACGCCCGGTGCTGTATCTGCTCGACGGCGTGGACGGCGACGCCACGTCGGCATGGCTGGGCAAGGGCGGCGCCGCCGAATTCTTCGCGGGCAAACCGGTCGACGTGGTGCTCACCGGCGGCGGCACCGGCAGCATGTACAGCGACTGGGTCCGCCATGACGCCGCGCTGGGACTCAACCTCTGGGAGACATTCCTCACCACCGAGCTCCCGCCCATCGTGGAATCGCTGCTGCGCACCGACGGCCGCCGCGCGATCGCCGGAGTGTCGATGGGGGCCCAGGCGGCGATGATGCTCGCCCAGCGCCACCCCGGCTGGTATCGCGCCGTCGCCGGGATGAGCGGGTGCTATTCCACCGCCGACCCGCTCGGTCACGCGGTCACCACCATCACGGTCGCCTCGCGCGGTGGCAACGTCGACAATCTCTGGGGCCCGCCGTCCTCACCGGAATGGGCCGCGCACGACAGCCTGCTGCATGCGGAGAACCTGCGTGGCACCGCTGTCTACCTCTCGGCGGCCGCCGGGTTGCCGACCGGCGCCGACCTGGTGGCGGTCGCGAACTCCCCGTCGGTCGCGGACGCGTTGCGCACCGCGGGCGGCGGCGCGGCGCTGGAGGCGGGCGCCCGTGCCTGTACGGAGCGGTTCGCCGCCCGCCTGTCCGAGCTGCGGATTCCCGCGTCCGTGGAGTACACCGCGGAGGGCATGCACACCTGGCCGGATTTCCAGGCCCAGCTGCCGCGGGCCTGGCGGATGCTGGCGGAGGCACTCGGAGTGCCCGCCTCCCCGTGAATCGCCGCGGAATCAGCGCGGCGCGCTCGCGTTGACATCGGTATGACCTCGGCGCTGTCCTCTCTCCGGTTCTCCGTCCTCGATCGGTCGCGCGTGCGGCGCGGTCAGAGCCATCCGGCCGCGCTGCGCGAGACCGTCGAGTTCGCCCGGCTCGCCGAGGAGTGGGGCTATCACCGCTTCTGGGTGTCCGAGCACCACAGCGTGCCCGGCGTGGCGGGTTCGGCGCCGACCGTGCTGGCGGCGGCCGCGGCGGCGGCGACTTCGCGGATCCGCATCGGCACGGGCGGCGTGATGCTGCCCAATCACCAGCCGCTGGTGGTCGCCGAACAGTTCGGCGTTCTGGAATCGCTGTATCCGGGGCGCATCGACATGGGATTGGGACGCTCGGTCGGATTCACCGACGGCGTGCGGCATGCGCTCGGGCACGACAAGCGCGACGCCGAGGACTTCGACGCCCGGCTCGCCGAACTCCTGGCGTACTTCACCGAGGGAAGGCAGGGCGTGCACGCTTGGCCCGCCGAGGGACTACAGGTCCCCGCCTTCCTGCTGGCGACCGGCTTCGGCGCCGAACGCGCGGCCCGCTTCGGGCTGCCGCTGGTGATCGCCCCGGCCGGCGGCGAGGATCGCATGGTCGAGGCCATCGAGCGCTATCGCGCCGAATTCCGCCCCGCCTCGGCCGGCGCCCAACCCTACGTGGTGGTCTCCGGTTCGATCGTCATCGCCGACACCACCGCGCAGGCCCACCGGCTGCTGCTGCCGGAGGCGTGGTCCGCCGCGTACGCGCGCACCCGTGGCGAGTTTCCGCCCCTGCTGCCGCCCGCGGAGATCAAGGCGCGCACCATGACCGGCCGGGAGCGCCGTATCGTCGAGGAGGGACTGCGCGGCCATCTGTACGGCACCGAGGACGAAGTCGCCGACCACCTGGAGCGGCTGGTGACCAGGACGGGCGCGGACGAGATCCTCGTGCACACCAGCACTTACGATCGTGCGGCGCGGCTGGATTCGCATCGCCGCCTGGCGCTGCTCAGCGGGTTGTCGGCCGACCGCCCAGGCCGCGACCGCGCCGACGCGCGATCCGGCCGGGCCGCCTGATCCCGATATCGCCTACGGGAAGAGCGCTTCGGCGGCGGCGTAGCCGAACAGTCTGCGGCCCTCGGCGCGTGCGTCGACCGCGATGGTCGCCCGCCGCCTGCGCGCATCGATCGCGGTGACCCGGCCGCGGAAGTGGATCGTGCCTGCTCCCAACGACGGTATCCGCAGGTGATGCGTGTTGTGCGCGAACTGCGCGCGGAAACGGGTGACCGCCGCGGGATCGCCGAGCCAGGAGCTCAGGAACGAGGTGGCCAGGCCGAGTTTCAGCATGCCGGGCGCGACCACGGTCGGCAGGCCGCTGGCGACGGCGACCCGTTCGTCGAACAGCACCGGATTGGACTCGCCGGTCACGCCGGCGTAGTTGACCAGGTCGCCACGGGATAGGCGCATGGTGCGAACGGGCAGCTCGGTGCCCACCTCCAAGTCTTCGAAATCTATACGCGTGCGCGGTATCCGGGGGTCGGGCGTCGGCGCGAGATAGTCCGCCGCGGCCGGGACGACGGCGCTGCCCGGGGCCGGCTCGTCGGGGGAGCGATGTTCCATGGCGACTTTGCGCACGGCATCGGCCAACCCTGGATCGCGCTCGCCGACGCGCGCGAGCAGCGCGCTGGAACCGGTCTGCACCACGGCGCCGTGCTGGTCGATCAGCACACTTTTGATCGCGAGGACGTCGTAGTCGCCGAAGTGCCGGAACGATTCGAAATAGATGTCGCAGGTCAGCCGATCGCCGGCCACCATCGGCCTGCCGAAGTCGAAGACCTGGTCCGCGTGCAGAATCCGACTCGGGTCGTAACCGGTGATCAGCGTGTCCAGTATTTCGCGATGCACCCTGGTGAGAATGATCGAGCTGAACGTCGCGGGCGCGATGAGTCCGGGAAAGCCGAGTTCGGCCGCGGCGGCCTCGCTTCGATGCGCTGGATGCGAATCCTGCACGGCGCGGGCGAATTCACGGATCTTTTCCCGTTCCACCTCGTAGTGGAGAGTGGAACGGTAACGATGGTCGACCAGCGACATCGCCTGTTCGGCGGGATTCACCGCGGTCTCGTTCATGGTTGCTCCTGTATTGCGAAACGGTGGATTACGGCCGCCTCCCGTCAGGGGAGCGGACCGAACCGCCAGAGTGCGGGCGGCACCTGCTCGGGGGTCACGGTGCCGACGACGTCCACCCCGGCGTCGTGGAAGGTGCCCACCGCCCGGTCCATGTGGTCGGCCGAAGTGATCACCACGGCGTCGTGGGCGCCGATCGCGCGCATGATCGTGGCCGAGCGCACGGCGTTCTGCGCGGTCGTGTCGGCCTCCGGCTCGAGATTGATCCGTGCCGGCGGAATGCCGCGGGCCATCAGCCAATCGGCCATCGCCCGTGCCTCGGTGACGCCGTTGCGTGCGTTACCGCCGGTCACGATGATCGGCGAGAAGGGTGCCAGCAGCGCCTGGGCGTATCCGGCGTGCAGCCGATCGATCAGTTCCGGGCGCATGCCGCCGTCGGGCAACAGTCCGTAGCCGAGCACGACGATGGCGGTGACCGGCCCACGCACCGTCGGCGTCGGGACGGGGACGAGGGCGAACGGCGCGGTGATCGAGGCGACCGCGCCGGCGGAACCAGGGCCGTCCGCGACGGCGTGCGGGGGGTTGGTCAGCGCGGCGGTGACAGCGAACGCGCCGAGCACGGTGCGGGCGAGGGTAACCATGGTGGCGGACACGGGATCTCCCAATGGTTAGCCACCGGATGGCCACCGATGGCTGGGGTTCAGCGTTCATCCATGATGCGGCCGTCGGCCGTTGCGGAACCGTAATTGACTGGTGATCTGGAAAATTCACCGTTTCGGCGCCTTCGGCTTGTGCTGGCCGACCTATTCGCCGAATTCATGGAATTGCCTATTTTCGCGCGCTTTGTGCCGTCTCCCTAGCCGTGGCCGAACGCATTCGTGAGGTCTCCAGATCCAGCTCTTCCGCATAGGCCGTCCCGTTTTCCGGTTCTAGCGTTGGCGCAGCTTCGGTGCCGTCTACCAGCGAGAACGGCGCCGGTCGCCGAACACCGTGGTTCTGCAGGAAGGCAAATCATGAAACGAAGTACCTACGGGCGATCGTCCTTGGCGGCGGTGCTGCTGAGCGTTTCGGTGCTCGCCGTCGGTGCGTCCGGCGCGAACGCGGCGCCGGAGGCTCGGCCCACCGAACAGCAGTTGGCCGACTACATCGCGGCGGGCCGCACGGCCGCGCCGGTGGCGGATTCGGGCAGTGCGGGCACCGGCTCGGCATGCACGTCGGGCAGCGGAGCCGGGTCGGGCAACGGATCCGGGGACTGCTATGGCGGATCGGGCAGCAGCTCGGGATCCTCGGGCGGATACGCCAGCGACACCGTGGGTTACGGTCCGCCGATGACCTCGTGGCTGGCCGCGTTCGGCTACGGGCTGACCCATCCGGACGCCGCCCCGCCGGGCGCCAACGACTGGAGCTGCAAGCCGACCGCCGAGCACCCCCGCCCGGTGGTACTGGTGCACGGCACCTGGATGAACGCCTACAACGGCTTCGCCTTCATGGGCCAGCCCATCAAGGACGCGGGCTTCTGCACCTTCACCTTCAACTACGGCCGGTCCAACCTGCTCGAGGGCGGTGGTCTCGGATCGGTGCTGCCCGGGGTGATGGGCACCGGCTACATCCAGGACTCGGCCAAGCAGCTGGCCACGTTCGTCGACCGGGTGCTGGCCGCGACCGGGGCCTCGGAGGTGGACCTCGTCGCGCATTCGCAGGGCGGGTCGATGTCGAACTGGTACACCAAGTTCGAAGGCGGCGCGGCCAAGGTGAAGAATCTGGTCACCTACGGCGCCACGCATCACGGCACCAGCCTGGACGGCATCGGTGCGCTGGGCCGGGCGATCAACAACTTCGGCATCGACATCCTCGGCTTCATCGAGATCTTCGTCGGGCACGCGGGCATCCAGCAGACGATCGGCTCGGACTTCGTCAACAAGCTCAACGAGAACGGCGACACCGTTTCCGGGGTCGATTACACCGTGGTAGGCACCCGCTACGACGAGATCACCAATCCCTACGATCTGACCTTCCTGAAGGCGGCGCCCGGCGTCACGGTGCAGAACATCACGCTGCAGGACGGATGCGAACAGGACGTGTCCGACCACCTCACGATGATGTACTCACCGCGGGCGCTGTCCATCGCGCTGCGCGCGCTGGACCCGGCGGGCCATCCGAATCTGGAGTGCACCTTCAACCCGTGGTTGCTCGGCGGCGCGGGCTCGCTGTGATCACCGGATGACCTGTTTCCGTCGAGCGGCGTGGCTGGTGCCCCCGACGCCGCGCGCCTGCTCGACGGGAGCACCGGCCGCCACGCGTTCATGCCCGCCGGAACGGGATCCCTCAACCCGCCCCTGTCCGGCGCGTACGTCCCCGGCGCGCGGCGGTATGCCCACCGAGTAGCCCTCGCACCCGCTGCTCGGTGGGCATCGGCGTGTTCTGGGACGTTCCGTTCCGTGCACTATCGCCAACATTGGCAACTGACAATGTCTTTCAGCGCCCTAAGGTTGACCGACCTTATGTTCGTCCGAACCACCCGGTGTCCGAACAGGAGCCATGCATGCTGGTATCCGGTTCCACGCGCAGATCCTTCTTGCGTGCGGCGGGCTTCGGCGCGGCGGCTCTGTCCGCTGCGGCCTGCACCGGACTCGCCACCAGCGGCAACGGCGGAATGATCTTCCTGTCCACGCAGTTCCGTCCCGCCGACGAGGCCGAGCGGTTCCGCGGTCTGCTCGCCGATGCCGCACCCGGCGTCGGCTACGTGACCATCGAAGAGAGCCCGTTCGCCAGCCAGGTCCGCAGCCAGGTCGACGCGGGCGCGACCCAGATCGGCCTGCTCGGTGGCCTGCACGGCGACATCGCGCCGCTCGCCGACGGCTATCTGCAAGACCTCACCGGTTTGCTCGCCGACCTCGGGGCCCGCGGCTGGCCCGCGGCCTACCTGGAACTGGCCAGGGTGGGCACCGACCGTACGTGGTACATCCCGTGGGCCACGGCGAGTTATGTCCTTGCCGCACATGCGGAGGCGCTGGAGCATCTGCCGTCCGGCGCCGATGCCGCGTCGCTGACCTACGACCAGTTTCTCGACTGGGCCATCGCCGCGCGCCGCGCCAACGGCAATCGTCCTGTGCTGGGCCTGCCCGCGGGACCCAAGGGCCTGCTGCACCGCTTCGTCCAGGGCTTCCTGCTGCCCTCGTTCACCGGCGGCCAGATCACCACCTTCCGCTCGAACGAGGCCGTGACGGCGTGGCGATACCTGCGTGAGCTGTGGGCGAACTGCGTCCCGGCGAGCACGAACTTCGACTTCATGCAGGAGCCGCTCGACAGCGGCGAGGTGCGCCTGGCGTGGGACCACGTCGTGCGCCTGGTCCACGCGCCCGAGCGCGACCCGCGCGACTGGCGGATGCTTCCCGCGCCCCGTGGCTCGCACGGCCTCGGCTACATGGCAGTGATCGCCGGACTCGCGATTCCCGAGGGCAGCCCGGACCCCGAACTGGCGCAGCGGACGATCGGCACGCTCACCCGTCCGGACACTCAACTGCGGCTGCTGCGGTCCAACGGTTTCTTCCCGTCGGTCGACACGGCGATCCCGGGCGACCTGCCACCGGCCATCCAGCTCGAGGCCGATGCGGTGCGCAGGCAGCAGGAGGCGCCCGGCGCCATTCTTTCGCTGCCGCCGGTGGGTCTCGGACAGCGTGAAGGCGAGGTGAGCAAGGTTTTCAAAGACAGTTTCCGCTCGATCGTGCTCGACGGAGCCGATATCCGCTCCACGCTGGATCAGCAGGCTCGGGTCCTGCAAGGCATCCTCGACGACCTGAAGGTGCCGTGCTGGGCTCCCGATCCCGCCGCCGAACTCTGCCGGGTGGGCTGACCATGATGTCGCGACTGCGCTCCCCATGGATGCTGCTGCTGCCCTCGATCGTCCTGATGGCGGCGCTGTTCGGCTGGCCGCTCGTGCAGGGCGTGCTCGAGGCGTTCCGTGGCGACGACAAACTCACCCTCGCCAACTGGGAGCGGCTGTTCGACGATCCCTACATCTTCACCGCACTGCGCAACACCGTCCTGCTGATCGTGATCGTCGTGCCGATCCAGCTCGTGCTCGCCGTCGGCATGGCGCTGCTCATGCAGGCGCGGCCCCGGTTCGCCGGTGGCCACTTCTATCTGTGGTGCCTGCCGCTGGCGATCTCCGAATTGGCCGCGGGCCTGGTCTGGTTGTCCATTTTCGACAACCGCGGCTATCTGAACTCCTTGCTGGTCGGCCTCGGAGTCTCCGACGACGGCGTGCAGTGGCTCGGCTACCAGAACGCGGGCACGATGCTACTGGCCGTCGTGGTGGCGGAGATCTGGCGCGCGACGTCGCTGGTGTTCGTGATCGTGGTGGCGGGCGTGCAGATGATCCCGCGTGACTACGACGAGGCCGCGCAGGTGTTCGGCGCGAACTTCTGGCAGCGGCTGCGGCACGTGACGCTGCCGCTGCTCGGGCCGAGTCTGCAGGTGGCGCTGATCCTGCGGACCATCCTGGCCTTGCAGGCGTTCGCCGTGGCGCAGGCATTGACCGGCCGGGACTTTCCGTTGCTGGTGGGCGAGACCTACGAGTGGTACGCGAACCTGCAGAATCCCGCGGTCGCCAGCGCTGTCTCGCTGATCGTGCTCGCGATCTCGCTCGCCACCGCGGTCTTCTACCTGCGGGCGGTCCGGCAGCCGGAGCAGGCGCGATGAACCCGGACAGCGCCCCGCCGCGCGCACTGCCCCCCGTCGATCGCGCACCGCTGCGCAGGCGCCGCAGGCGCGCGGTGTGGGTGCAGCTGGCCTGCGCGGCCGTGAGCCTGTTCATGGCACTGCCGATCGTGCTCATCGGCCTCGCCGCGGTGTCCTCCCGCGAGGCGCTCAACGAGTTCCCGAAACCGCTGATTCCCAGCGATTTCTCCACCGAGACGCTGGTGGCGTTCTTCCGGGCGACGGGAACCGCCGCCGCACTGGGCAACTCGGTGCTGGTCGGCCTCTACACGGTGTTCTGGTCGCTGGTGATCGGCGCGCCCGCGGGATACGCGCTGGCGCGGCATGCGTTTCGCGGCAAAGACACCTATCAGGTCTTCATCCTCTTCGTGCGCGCCTTGCCGATCGTGGTGCTCTCGGTGCCGCTGGCCACGATGTTCCTGCGCCTCGAGGTGTACGACACGGTGTTCGCCGTGACGCTGGTGCACACCACGCTCGCGTTGCCGACCACCGTGCTCATCACGGCGAGCATCTTCGTCGCGGTGCCGCCCGATCTGGAGGAGGCGGCCCAGGTCTTCGGATGCGGCCGCTGGCAGGCCGCGCGCCGGATCGTGGTGCCGCTGGCGCTGCCGGGGCTGGCCGCGTCGTCGATCTTCACGTTCGTCCTGTCGTGGAACGAGATCCTCGGCGCGACGATCGTGACACTCGGGCACCGCACGCTGCCCGCGCAGGTGCTCACCGCGCTGGACGAGGCGTCGACGGCGTACCGCTTCGCGGGCGGCTTCGCGTTGATCATCCCGGCACTGGCGTTCATCTTCGTGATGCGGCGCTACCTGGTGAACATGTGGGGGACGACGCTGCGATGACAGGGGTTGGCTGATGGCCGAAGTGGTGATCCGGGATCTGGCGAAGACCTATCCCGGCGGCACGGCGCGCGCCACCGACGAGGTCTCGCTGGAGATCTCCGACGGCGAATTCATGGTGCTGCTCGGACCGTCCGGCTGCGGCAAGACCACCTTGCTGCGCATGATCGCCGGGTTGGAGCTGCCGGACTCGGGTCAGATCGTGATCGGCGGCAAAGACGTCACCTATCTCGAGCCGCGGCGGCGCAACCTGTCCATGGTGTTCCAGTCCTACGCCGTGTTCCCCAACAAGAAGGTCGCCGACAACATCGGCTTCGGCCTCCGCGTGCACGGCGTGGCTGCCGACGAGATCCGCCGCAAAGTCGCCTGGGCCGCGGAGCTGTTGCAGCTCACGCCCTATCTGGACCGCTACCCGGCGCGGCTGTCGGGCGGGCAGCGCCAGCGCGTCGCGGTAGCACGGGCGATCGTGATGGATGCCGACGTGCTGCTCATGGACGAGCCACTGTCCAACCTGGACGCGCTGCTGCGGCTGTCGTTCCGGGCCGAGCTGAAACGACTCGTCGCCGAACTCGCCACCACCACGATCTACGTCACCCACGACCAGGTCGAGGCGCTGTCGCTGGGCAACCGCGTCGCCGTAATGCGCGACGGGGCGATCGTCCAGTGCGGCCCGCCGACCGAGGTCTACGACGACCCCGCCACCGAATTCGTCGGCGGCTTCCTCGGCAGCCCGCCGATGAACTTCCTCACCGGCACGGTCGCCGCCGGAGCGGCCGGGCCGCGCATCGACCTGGGCGGGCAATCGCTCGCCGTTCCTCCCGCGCTGTCCTCCTTCGAGGGCAAGACGCTGCGGCTCGGTATCCGCCCCGAGGCCGTCGGGATGGACAACGGCCCCGCGGACGCGACGGTGCGGGCCGAGCTCGAAGTGCTCGAGCCACTGGGCTCCTCCACCCTGCTCACCGCCCGCCTCAGCGGGCAGACGGTGAAAGTACAAGCGCCGCCGGGCTTCCGCGCCGACGAGGGCGGCACTGCGAATCTGCACCTGCCTCCCGAAGCATGCCGCTGGTACGACCCGGAAACCGGGCTGCTCCTGCCGGTCGGGTGAGCACCGGACTCCGACCCGGCGCCTGCGCGAGCTTCTGGCGGCGCCGGAGGAGTGCAGTTGGTGCCGTAGCGCGGCGACCAGGGCGGCGGTCTTGTCCGGTTCGGCGGTGCCGAAGACGTACCGGTCCGGGCGCAGCAGCACGACTGCGCCCGGCTGCAGCCGGGCGCCGCGGAACCAGCAGATGTGGTCGAGCCCGAATATCATCAGGGTGTCGGTGTCGGCCAGGATGCGTTCGTCGATGGGCAGGGTGTAACCGGCTTGGTCGATGCGCTGGAAGACCGCGACGGGATGACCGGTGGCCTCCTCGGCCAGCTGCTGGAAACTCAATGTCGAGCGGTGGAACAGCTCGAGGTGCCCGCTCGCCCGCATCGGCCTCGCCCGGTGCCCGGATCTCACCCGGCCGGGCGCCAACGGGCCCGAAACGGAGACTCCCAGCATCTGGTGCATCCCGTTCTCTAGTGGCTTCCGGCCGATCGCAGTAACCTAGTCGAATCACGTCCTTTCCTCATCGTCGCGGAAAAGGTCGTCGCTTCGGCCGGAGCACCGGTGTCGAAGCTGCCAGGTCGACGCAGTCGCGACAGGGCTTGGCGCCGGACCGTCCTGCACAGGGTGTGGTTCGGCTATTTCACCGTACGGTTGACGCTCGCCGTGCGAGACCACAACAACCGGGTCGGGGTCGAGAACAAAACAAGCGCGTCATGGTCGGCGCAGCCGGGCACTGTCTGTCTCGGCAGATTTTGCTCGCCCGCTAGCCGTCACGTCGGTTCGACGGCACCACTTCGCTGGTCGGCTGGAATGCACGCGCATCGAACCAATCACTCGATATCGAGGGAACAAATATGTCCAGCAAAATTAGCAAGTTCGTCGTCGCATCCGCTATTGCCTTGCCCCTGGCCACTCTCGCAGCTCCGGCGGCTTCGGCCACCCCCCTTGGAACGGTGCCCGCGAGTTCGACATCCACGGCGGTCGTTCCTGCCGGGGGAACAGGATCAGGATGGGGATCAGTGGCAATCTGCTTCCCCCTGGGCAGTGTGGTCTGGTGCATCTGAGACCATCCGCCAACGTATGCAGGCAGTCCGGAAGGAGTCGCGAATAGCCGACCTGGCATCCCCGGATTCCGCCTTCCTGGCGCCGGGGATGCCCCCACACCGCCGGACATATCGGCAAGCAGGGCCCGTGTGCGTTGTTTCGTCAACGGGAGGTATGCCATGCCACAACTGAACGTCTATCTCGAAGGCGGACCGGATGGTCTGGCCGAACACGCTCTACCGCTCGCGCCGACCGCTGAAATCAAGATCCCCTATCGTGGCGGCTTCGAGCACTTCATTCCGACACCACGGTTTCGCGGTACCGCGATAGGCCGCGCGCGTGTATTCGAGTGGACCTATCGGACCATATCGCCGAACAGCTCGTAGGCTCTCCACCACCAAGTCCCGGCACAGTCTGCACTTTCCATCGCCATTTGCGGCTCTCGTGTCATGATGTGAGGCGATCCCGCGGCTCGCTTCGATGTGAGCGGGCGAGCCGGATCGAACAGGATGCGGGGGTTTTCCGAGCCTTGGGATGCCTCGCTCGAACCGCGCAGGGGGCGGGATGAGGGTATTCCTCAGCCACACGAGCTACGACGCCGGAGTGGTCAGGTACTTGCGCAGCGTGCTGGAACATGATGTCGGTGTCGGGTTCTTTGTCCTTCCCGACGACGCACCGCACGGTCTCCCGTGGATCGAACAGATCAAGCTGGGTGTCGAGAACAGTGACGAATTGTTCACCGTCATCACCCCGGAGTCGGTGCACCGCCCTTGGGTCTCGGCCGAATGGGCATGCTTCTGGATGCGGGGTAAGCCGACGACACCGCTGCTCCTCGAGGTCGGCGTCGACCAGTTGTGGGAGCCGATGCGCGCATTCCAAACTGTCGACCTGCTCGACGTATCGTCGTTGACCCGCTTTCTTCGCACCATCGCCGACCGAACCGGGTGCGAACCGACCTCCGGTGTGACTCCTGTGGCGCACCAGATGGTCAGGGAGATTCCGCGCATCCGTGAGCGGCAGGCCGTAGCGGATCTGGAGCGCACCCTGGAACGGCTGCAACGCACCGTCACCGCGAATCACACCAATGTGCGGGCCGGTGACGTTCGAGCACTCATCGCTCGCGATCGCCTGGACGATCTGATCGCGATCGCGATCTCGGCGCAGGCCGCGCAAGTCAAGCAGAAACAGATCGCCGTGCACCTGGTCGATCTCGGGCGGTTCGGAGAAGCGGCACGGATCGGCGAACATATGCAGAACAGGGCGGAGATTCGCAATATCTGCCTGCAGATCGTCAAGGCGATACCGCGCGGCGCGACCGGATCCTCCGATGAATGGGCCGCGCTGGACCGTCTGCATCCGAAGCTCGGCAAACCCCAGCGTCGCGACGTGCTGGAATTCATGGACCAGAACGGCGTGGCTCCACTCGGCCGCTGGGCGCCTGCGGATTCGTTGGACGAGGGTGGTGGATGACGGCTGGATCGCCGTGGAAGGGGCAAGGCGCGGATGCCGGTTTTCGCCGGACGCTGAGGGAGTCCGGTGTGGAGGCTCTGGCCGAACAGGCATGGCGTGTCCGGCTCGACTCGGCTCACCGCACGCGCTGCTGTCCAGCAGACTTCGGGTCAGTAACAGGAACCGGGTTGGACTGCCTGGATTGATCAGGATATCGGCCCCGTCGGGCACGATGTCCGACAACGCGGCGCCCAGCACTGGCCACCATCGGTCTGCCTCGAACCGGTGTTTGTGTATTGCGGCGGTGGCGACTACCACGCACTGCGCGCCGTCCGGAGCTCGCCCCACCAGTGGTTCATTCCGGTTGTCGCACCCGATTTCCACCACGGCGTCGCGGAGCGCTGCGATGATTTCCTCACCGGTGACGTTGTCGCCGTCGGCGGCCCTTCTCAGCGCGGCATCGATGGGATCGGTGGGTAATGCCTCGTCGGTCGGCACGTAGTTCGGATTGGGTTCGAAAGGACCTGGGATGCCGTCCTCACGAATCATCCAACCGCCGAGGATCAACTCAGGTGGCGGCATCGCCTCGGGTGACGTTTCGTGCCAGCCTGAATCGACAAACACCACCCAGTCAGCCCGCCGAACGACACTTGACGTCAGGTCCTGCATGTCACTCACCTACCTTTGGTCGAGCGCGGTGTTCGAAGGTGCGGATCCATACGTTGTCATGGATTTCCCCTTGTTCGGCTTCGGGGAAAATGGCAGAGCAACGCCGCCGCGCCGGTCCGTCGTGTGACGTGGGCGGCGAGTTCGGTGTGCGAGGTGACCACGTCGCGGTCGGGGTGGAGGTGGAGTCCGGCGGCTACGGCATACGACGTCAGGAGTTTGTCGATCACCGTTAGAAGCCGACGAGCGAGCCCCCATCCGGTTCGAAGAACACCGAGACGCCGTAGTCGTTCTTGATCCGTAGCGAAACACGCAGCGGATACCAAGAACCGCTCCGGCGATGCCACTACTTACCGGCACCCTCGGGAGCTCCACGTGCAACTCGGGCTACGCGACGAACACAGGCACACCCCCTGCGGCGCGCCGCCACCGGCCGCTGCGGTGCGGCTGAACCACCACCAAGGAGTCCACACCCGTTGCCGGGCAACGGTCCGGCTGGTGTGCGCAGGTCGCTCTCGCCTCGGCCGGGAACCGACGCGTGATCTTGCCTCTATCTGTGTCGCGCCCCCACGTCTTCCGGGTCGATTCGTGAGGTGTCCAGACCCATTGAACCGGGAAAGTGCGTCGCCTTCTTCTGCTTTAGCGTTGGCGGAGCTTGTCTGTCGTCGACGACCTGAATCGGTGGCGGGTAGACGTACGCAACGGTTGGAGGAAAGCAAAGCGATGAAACGAGGTTCCGACGCCGACGCCGGACGTGCCGCCGCGCCTGTTGTCGATTCGGCAAGGGTACGCACGGGAATCGGAATGGTCTGCCGCTCGATGGTGCACGCGCTGGCGGCAATGGCGGCGGTGTTCGCCCTGACCGCAGGGGTGGTCGCGGCTTCACCGGCCGCGAGTGCCGACGAGTCGTCGGTGACCGGTTCGTGGGCCGAGGACGAGCGGACCGTGCAGTTGCGGGTGCATTCGGCGGCGATGGGGCAGGACATCATGGTGAAGGTGCTGCGCCCTGCCGATCGTTCGGTGCCGCGGCCGACGTTGTATCTGTTGAACGGTGGCGGCGGTGGCCAGGACAGCGCGACGTGGCAGAAGAACACCGATGTACTGGGCTTCCTCGCAGGCAAAGACGTGAATGTCGTGCAGCCGGTGGGCGGGCGCTGGAGCTATTACGCCGATTGGCGCTCCCCGGACCCGAAACTCGGTGTGTACAAGTGGAAGACGTTCCTCACCGAGGAGTTGCCGCCGCTGATCGACGCCGAGTTCGCCACCACCGGCGTGAACGCCATCGCGGGCTTGTCCACCTCCGGAACCTCGGTACTGCAGCTGCCGATCGCCAAACCTGGTCTGTATCGAGCGGTCGCGGCTTACAGCGGTTGTGCGCAGATCAGCGACCCGATCGGGCGCGAATTCGTGAAACTGGCAGTCGAGAGCTGGGGCGGCGGCGACACCGAGAACATGTACGGCCCGCCAGAAGACCCGATGTGGGCGGCCAACGACCCGTACCTGCACGCCGACCAGCTCCGTGGCATACGCCTGTTCCTGTCGACCGGGACCGGAGTGCCGGGCATGTACGACGTCTACAACGGTGCTTACGCGCAGCCAGGACCGCGCGGCTACCTCAATCAGCTGGTGCTGGGCGGCGTGATCGAGGCCGCGGTGAACTGGTGCACCCACAACATGCGCGACCGCCTCAATGCCCTCGGTATCCCCGCCACCTACGATTTCCAACCCACCGGCACCCATTCTTGGGGCTATTGGCAAGAGGCGCTGAAGAATTCGTGGCCGGTGCTGGCAGACGGGTTGGGCCTGCCGCACTGACGGCCCGGGGAGGGGGAGCGGCGGGCCGCCCGATCCTTCCTCGGAACTCCGGATCAGCGGCAGCCAGTAGGCCCGGAACCCGGCCGTGGCGGATACTGGCCCGCATGACCGACGTCTTGGTGGACTCCCATTCCCTGCCGGCCGAGTTGCGTCCCTACCTGGAAGGTCTCGTGCGTCGCACCCGCGCTGTCTGTGGAGGTCATCTGATCAGCGTCTTCGCGGTAGGGTCGATCGCGCTGGGTGACTATCGGCACGGGCGCAGCGACGTCGATGTGACAATCGTCGCCGAACCATCGATCCCCGCGCGGGTTCTGCGGGAACTGGCCGAATCGCTCGCCCATCCCTCGCTGCACTGCCCTGCGGCCGGGCTGGAACTGGTGGTCTACGGCGCGGATTTCATCGCCGAACCATCGGGCGCGGCTGGTTACCTCATGGACCTCAACACCGGCCCGATGCTGCCGAACCGCGTCAGCTTCGATCCGGCGGAATCATCGGGCTTCTGGTACGTCATCGATCGTTCCATCGCTCACCAGGACGGGCGTCTCCTGCACGGCACCCCCGTACGGCAGGTGCTCGCGGCACCGTCAGAGCGCGACCTGTACGCGGCGATGCAGGCTTCGGTGCGCGAACACGCCGGGGGAGCAGGGCATCTGGGCGACAACCGGGTGCTGAACGGCTGCCGGACGGTAGCGTTCTGCCGCACGGGTCGCTGGCTGGCCAAACGTGAAGCCGCACAATTGATCGCGACGTCCGAGCAGCATTTTCGCCCCCTCGTCGAAACCGCGCTGCACAGCTTCCAGCGCCCGCGCTCGGCAGCACTTCCGCTGCCCGCGAGCGACGTTCGGACTTTCCTCACCTGGGTGGGGGAGCGCGTCGATGAAGCTGCAACCCGCGCAGCGGTCGGCGGGGAGATGCGGACCCGTGGCGAGGACCGTGGAGCCCTCCGAGGTGAATAGCTGACCTGATCGGGATCGAAAACCGGACTTCCGAAAAATAATGAAGTTACTCGGATATGCGCATCCAACTATAAATCTCTCCTGAACCATGCTCGGTGGAATTGAAGGCTGAGGAACCAAGGGTGTCAGCCCTGTTCGCTAGCGCTTGTCGTGCACCCGCACCGGTACATCGTCGGCCCAAGGCTGGCGGGTGACCATGTCGGCGACTTTCACCTCTCCGCGTTCGAATTCGCCGGTGGCCGCGTCGACGAGGCGGTATTGCTGGGTTTGCTTGTGGATCGGCTGGGCGTCCAGGAGGACCACGCGTACTTCGCCGGGTTCGAAGTGGCAGCGCCGGTGCATGGCGGCGATGAGTTGTTCGTTGTGCATGTGGCCGTCGCCGAAATTCCAGCCCACGGCGGTGCTGCAAATGCGTTCGCCGTCGGTGATGGTGTACTCGTCTTCGCGGCCGGGCGGCATGGCGCGGTGGACGAGGGTGAACAGCGCGCGGCCATGGGTGTTCATGGCCCGGAAGGCGTATCCCAGGTACATCGGAATCTGCGCGCGGTCCTTGCCGTAGAACCGCTCCAGTTGCGCCTGCGGCATGCTCGCGATGGCGACGATGCTCGTGCCGATCTTCTGCGCGGCCGAGGGTTTGATGCACCACATCGTGGTGTCCCAGTTCCCCGCGTAGTAGCGCATACCCGGCAGGAAGGAAATCTTGCGCGGGAACAGGTTCCCGGCGATCACGATACTCGCGGTCACGCCGAACAGTACTGCGACCGGTACCGGATTCCGCAGGCTGCTCAGGCCGAGGTCGGCGTGCGCGACGAACAACGTGGCGATGCCGAAGATCATGAAGACGTTCCACTCCAACGGCACGCCCATCGGAATGGCGGTCAGGATCGCCAGATGGAAGCACACCATGACGGACGCCGCGACGGCAGTCGGCCACCCGCCGTCGGAGAAGAACAGTACAGGCGGAACGCACATCTCGACGACGGTGCCGCCGTGGGCGAAGACGCGGGACAACCGCCCTGGCCGCAGATCGTCGGGGAAGCGTTCGAAGAACGCGCGCTTGAGTGGTTTCGGCCGGAACACCGGACTGTTGGACATCATCGTGGAGACCACGAAAGGGAAGTGCCTGTTCAGCTTCGATGTGGCCGCGCCCATCCAGATCACGACGAAGACCGCTTTCGCGGCGACGATCGAATCGGCTCCCGGGAAGAGGAAGGCGACGGTGAGCGTGGCGTAGACCTCGCCCCGGGCGGCCAGGAAGATCACTTTGTCGCGCAGGCCGATGATCGCCAGCAGGCCGAGGATCGCCGCGACCTGCCAGTGCGGCAACAATCCCACGGTGGTGTCCAGTTCCGGGATCGGGCCGGTGCCGTCGGACAGCAAGGCGACCGTTGTCGCCGCCAGCAGCGCCGCGTACAGCGCGATGTCCCCCTGTGTGCGGTTGTCGCCCTTGGTGAGCGGTATCCGATCCGGCCATGGTGGTAGCCGAATAGTGTTGGGGCGCAACCAATACAGAATCGAGCCCAGCGGCGGAAAGTATCGGTTGTTCAGTGGGCCGAAGCCGCAGCCCAGCCCCACCACCTCGAACAGCAGCGTGTACAGCACGACCTTCTGGAAGACGATCGGTTCCGCCCACCAGGCGCCGACGTTCGTGAATCCGTCGATGCCCGCGGTGGTCAGTGCGACCAGCAGGCCGCCGAGCACATAGAGGCAAATCTTGCCGACGTAGAACAGGTGCAGCACCGCAGGTGTCCCGAAGCCCACTTCGGCCCAGTGCCGCGCCATGGGACGGATGCGCTCGCCGCGCGTGCCCTTGCTCCATTCCGCCAGGTCGACCACGGGCAGGTCGGGCTCGAGAAACCCCATCAAGCACGCTCCCATCGCGAACGCCCGAGGCACGGCCGGGGCCCCGAGGTTCCCGATACGGTGACAGGTGCGGCATTTGCTGTCAACGACTCCCGCGTCGCACCTCGGGTCCGGCTCGGGCAAGATCGAGGCCATGGAGCCGACCCGGAGAGCGCCGCTGCCCAGGAGCGTCGAGGAATTCCGCGTGCTCGCGCACTCCCGGCTGGCGGGATTCCCGCGCATCGAGGTCGCCGACGCGCCCGGTGTGCGCCGCGCGGCGGTGGTGTTGTGCGTGGTCGAAGAGCCCGATGGATCGCCGGCGGTGATCGTCATCAAGCGGGCCTACCGTGGCCGCAACGCCGGGCAGTGGGGATTGCCCGGTGGCCGCTTGGACGAAGGCGAGACCGCGGAACAAGCGGCTTTGCGTGAACTGCACGAGGAATTGGGGCTGCACGCGCGTCCCGGTGATCTGCTCGGCGCGCTCGACGACTTTCCCGCCGCGTCCGGCTTCACGATCACGCCTCTCGTTCTGGCGCTGACCGACGCCACGCGCCTGCGGCCGAACCTCGACGAAGTCCACTCGGTGCACCTGGTCGACCTCGCCCGGCTCGCCGCCGAGGACACCCCGCGCTGGGTCCGGGCCGAGGACGCGGTACGGCAGGCGGAACTGCGCGACGATGCCGCGCCCGCCGACGCAGTCGGCCTGCTGCAGATGCGGCTCGGCCCGAAGATGACCATCCACGCACCGACCGGCGCACTGCTGTGGCAGTTCCGCGAAGTCGTCCTGCTCGGTACAGCGCCTTCCGCGGCCCGAGTCGCTCACTTCACCCAACCCGATTGGACCCATCGGTAGGTCTCCTGCCAGGTCCGGCGGGGGAGGTCCACAGCGCGGGAGCATGTCCGGCCTGCTACCTTGAACGTCGTTCAAGTTCTATGCGGAGGGTTGTCGTGGAGGGTGTCGAGGACTCTCGGGAGCCGAGGGTGGGTATTTCCGCGCGGGACATGGCGCAGATCGCCGTCTTCGCGGCGCTGATCGCGGCGCTCGGCTTGCCGGGCGCCATCACGGTCGGGTTCAGTGGTGTGCCGATCACGGTGCAGACCCTCGGTGTGATCCTGGCGGGTGCGGTGCTCGGGGCACGCAAAGGGACGGCCGCGGTCGTGGTCTTCTCGACGCTCACGATGATCGGCCTGCCGCTGCTGTCGGGTGGTCGTACCGGTCTGACGGCGCTGGCCGGTCCCAGTGCCGGGTACCTGATCGGCTGGATCCCCGCGGCGCTTTTCATCGG
Source organism: Nocardia arthritidis NBRC 100137 (assembly GCF_001612765.1). Lineage (GTDB taxonomy): Bacteria > Actinomycetota > Actinomycetes > Mycobacteriales > Mycobacteriaceae > Nocardia > Nocardia arthritidis. The sequence continues at coordinate 20,803 of NZ_BDBB01000018.1, read as the reverse complement.
ACTGTGCACCGCCCGCATCCTGCCGAAATACCCGATCGCGCTCGGCCTGCTGATCAACGCCACCGGCGGCCTGCTGATCATCTACCTGTTCGGCACGGTGGGCCTGTTGCTGCGCACCGACCTGGGGGTCAGGGCGGCCATCACCACCAACTGGGCGTTCATTCCCGGTGACCTGCTCAAAGTCGTCGTCGCGAGCGTCGTGGCCAAAGGAGTGCACCGCGCGTATCCCGGTGTGATCCGTGCCTAGTCACGAACTCGGCGGCGCGGGCGACGCGCCTGCCGTCGACTTCGACGGCCACACCTACACCTACCGCGAACTCGACCGGGCCATCGAGCAATGGATCGTCCGGCACCCGGACGCGGCCGTCTACGACGCATCGGCCCTGCCCGTCGTGGACGCACTGATCTGCGTCTGCGCCGCGGCGCGGCGCGGTATCCCCGTCTTCGTGGAGAATCCCGCCGCCCGCCCGCACCGGACGGGCATACCGCCCGAGGCTCTCTTGCTGGTGACGACATCGGGCTCGACCGGTCGCCCCCGGCCGCTCGCGCGAACGGCCGCTTCCTGGTACGACAGCTTTCCTGCGTTCACGGCTATCACCGGCGTGAAACCGGCCGACCGCGTGCTGATCACCGGGCCGTTGCACGCGACCATGCATCTGTTCGGCGCACTGCACGCCTTGTGGCGCGGCGCGTGCGTCACCGATGACCCGGCGCGAGCCACGGTGGTGCACGCGGTTCCGGCGGTACTGCGCGCGGTGGTGCGCACCTGCCCGCGTCTGCGCACGGCGATCGTCGCGGGCATCGCGCTCGACGACGGCGCCTTGTCGGCGGCCGGGGCGGTGGAGGTCGTCGAGTACTACGGGTCCTCGGAGGTCTCGCTGGTGGCGGCGCGCCGCGTTCCCGAGCCGATGCGGTTGCTCGACGGAGTCGAGGCCGAAGTGCGCGACGGACTGCTCTACGTTCGATCGCCCTACCGTGTGCTCGGCGCGCCCGACTGGTTCGGGGTCGGCGATCTCGCCGAACTGGGGCACGATCGCGAGCTGACCGTACTCGGCAGGGGCGACTGCGCGATCAATGTCGGTGGCACCACCGTGGTCGCCGAGGAGGTGGAGCGCGCCCTCGAATCGCTCGACGGCATCGCCGCGGTAGCCGTGATCGGCTCGCCCCATGCCGTGTTCGGCGAAACCGTCACGGCCGCGGTGCAGTTGGACGACGGCGCGAGACTCGACGAGATCCGGTCGCGAGCGCGTCGCGTGCTGGCCAAGGAGGCGATGCCGCGCCGGTGGGTGCCACTGCCCGCGCTGCCGCGAACCGCCGCCGGAAAGGTCGCCAGGGGCAAGCTGAAAGACTTGCTGACATGAGCCCGGTTCCCGTTCTGGTAGCGCCGCGCCGCACGCCGATCGGCAACGCGGGACACGGATTGGCGGACCTGACCATCACAGACCTGGCTGCTCCCGTGCTGCGTGACGTGCTGGCCTCGCTGCGCGGCGCGGGCATGGACGCCGAAGTGGACGACGTGGTGCTCGGCAATTGCCTGGGACCCGGCGGCGATCCCGCCCGGGTCGCCGCACTGCGGGCGGGGCTGGGTGTGCACGTCCCGGGCGTCACCGTGGATCGGCAGTGCGGGTCGGGCTTGGACGCGGTGATGCAGGCGGCGTTGCGGGTGCGCAGCGGCGCGGACGAACTGATCCTGGCCGGGGGCGTGGAATCGGCGAGCACCGCGCCGTGGCGCTTCTGGCCGCCGGTGGCCGGCGCCGAGCCCGTGCGGTACACCCGGGCTCCCTTCGCGCCACCGGGCTTTCCCGATCCGGACATGGGCGCGGCCGCCGACGATCTCGCACGAGCGCGCGGCATCAGCCGGGAACGCCAGGACGCTTACGCGGCCCGCTCGCACACGCTCGCCGCGGCCACCGACTTCTCCGCGGAGATCGTGCCGATCGGCGACGTGCACCGGGACGAACGTATCCGCGCGGGCATGACCACGACTCGGCTCGCGCGTCTGCGCCCGAGCTTCGGCGTCGACGGCACGGCCACCGCGGGCAATTCCTGCGGCATCTCCGACGGAGCCGCGGTCATGGCGGTCACCAGCGAGTCGATGGCCGCCGGGCTGCCCGCGTTGCGGATCCTCGGCTGCGCGGTCGCCGGATCCGATCCCGCGTTTCCCGGTCTCGGGCCCGTGCCCGCGATCCGCAAACTGCTGCGCCGGACCGGCTTCGGTGTGGCGGACCTCGGCGTCATCGAGATCACCGAGGCGTTCGCCTCTGTGGTGCTCGCGGTGGCCGACGAATTGGGCCTCGACGAGGCCAAGATCTGCCCGCAGGGCGGCGCCATCGCGATGGGACACCCGTGGGGCGCGTCCGGAGCCATCTTGCTGGTGCGCCTGGCGAGTCGAATGCTGGGGGCGGACGGCCCTGCACTCGGTCTCGCGGCCTGCGCCATCGGCGGCGGGCAGGGAATCGCCGTGCTCGTGGAGCGAGTGTCATGAGTGAGATCGTCTTCGACTCGGTGCATCACCGTTTCGGTGAGCGGAAGGTGTTGCGCGACATCGACCTGCGGATCACCGAGCGCCGCGTCGGCATCATCGGGTCCAACGGTTCCGGCAAATCGACCTTGGCGCGCATGATCAACGGCCTGCTGACGCCGAGTTCCGGCGTGGTCACGGTGGACGGCGTGGACGCCTCCCGCAAGGGCGCACAAGTGCGGCGGAAGGTGGGGTTCGTCTTCACCGATCCCGATACCCAGATCGTGATGCCCACGGTCGCCGAGGATCTCGCCTTCTCCCTGCGCCGGACGGGGTTGAGCAAGCAGGAGATCGCGGCGCGCGTGCGGGAGATCCTGGAACGGTTCGGGCTCGCGGGCCACGCCGAGCACCCCGCCCATCTGTTGTCCGGCGGCCAGAAACAGCTGCTCGCCCTCGGCGCCGTCCTCATCCGGCGGCCGGAGGTGATCGTGGCGGACGAGCCGACCACGCTGCTGGACCTGCGCAACGCCAGGGTCGTCGCCGACGCGCTGGACAACGTGGATCAGCAGGTGATCGTCGTGACCCATCAGCTGTCGTTGCTGGAGAGCTTCGAACGCGTCATCGTGATCGATGACGGCGCGGTGGCGTTCGACGGAACACCCGGCGACGCCGTCGCGGCATACCGGGCAGCGGTCGAATGATCGGCCTGTACCGTCCGGGCGATTCGCCGCTGCACCGGATACCGGCCGGGGTGAAGCTGGTGCTGCTGCTCGGGTCGATCGTGGCCACCACCGTGTTCGCCCGGACCCCGCCGCAGGTGCTGGCCGCCGCGGGGATAGTAGCGGGACTGTTCGCGGTGGCCCGGATCCCTTGGCGAGTCGCGCTGGCACAACTGCGTCCATTGGTGTGGATGCTGCTGCTCATCGCCGTTTTCCAAGTGCTGATCACCTCGCCCGCGCGAGCCGCGGTGGTGTGCGGGGTTCTGGTGGTCTCGGTGGCGCTCGCGGCCCTGTTCACCCTCACCACGCGGGTGACCGACATGCTCGACGCCGTCACCCGGTGGCTCGGTCCGCTGCGCGGGGCCGGTGTCGATCCGGAGCGGATCGGCCTGCTGCTGGCTCTGGCCATCCGGTGTGTTCCGCTGCTGGCCGGGATCGTGCACGACGTCGCCGAGGCGCGGCGCGCGCGTGGCCTGCAATGGTCGATGACGGCGCTGGTGACGCCGGTGCTGGTGCGGGCGCTGCGGACGGCCGACGCGATGGGTGACGCCCTCGCGGCACGAGGGGTGGACGATGACTGAACTGCTCGCGGCGCGGATCGCCCGGCAGGTCGCTGCGAATCCGGCCGCGACCGCCGTGATCTCGGGACGCGAGCGGGTGGGTTACGAGCGGTTCTGGTCGAAGGTCGTTCGGGTCGCGGCCGGGCTCGGCGGTATGCGCCGGGTGGCCGTGCTCCCCACCTCCGATGTCGAATCGCTGGTGGCGGTGACGGCGGCGATGCATGCCGGGGTGAGCGTCGTCCTGCTGCATCGTCATCTGCTGCCCGCCCAGCTGAGCCGGGTACTCGCGCTCGCCGAGCCGGGAGCCGTCGTGGCCGCGCCGCAGCAGCACCGGCGATTACGGCGGCTGGGATACGACGGAATCGTGCGGACCGCGACCGCACTCGAATCCGAGGGTGCGGTGGGCCGGGTGGAGCCGGGCGGCGAACTGTTGGTCGGCATCACCTCCGGCACCAGCGGCGAGCCGAAACTCTTCGTGCGCGATCACCGGTCGTGGGCCACGACATTGGATCGCTCCGATCGGACGTTCGACATCGGCGCCGGTGACCGGGTGTCGGTGCCCGGCGTGCTGGACCACACCCATTTCCTCTACGGCGCGTTGCACGCCTTGACCCGGGGCGCGACGGTCGATCTGCGGCCGGTGGGCGACGCGCTGAAAAGCGGCGCGACGCATCTATATTCGGTGCCGACGATCGCGTGGGATGTGGTGCGGGCGGGTATCGGCCGGTTCGGCGGTGTCCGGGAAGTGCTGTCCTCGGCGGCCCGGTGGCCGCGCACGGGCCGGGAAGCGTTGCAGGAGGTCTTGCCCAATGCCTCGCTCGTGCACTTCTACGGTGCTTCCGAATTGAGCTTCGTCTCCTTCGATCGCGGGCTCGGCAGCACGGACGAGAAGTCGGCGGGTGAACTGTTCCACGGTGTCCAGGCGCGCATTCGCGACGGCTTGGTGTACGTGCGCAGTGACATGCTCTTCGACGGCTATCTCACCGCTGACGGTGTGGTCGGCGGTCCGGTCGACGGGTGGATGACGGTCGGCGACCGGGGCGAGGTGATCGGCAACCAGCTGCGGCTGTTCGGCCGGGACAGCGACATGTTGATCCGGGCCGGTCTCAATGTGGAGCCCGCAGCCGTCGAAGCGGCGCTCACGGCGATACCGGGTGTCGCCGAGGCCGCCTGCGTCGGCGTGCCCGACGCACGCATGGGGGAGGCGCCCGCGGCGGCGATCGTGGTGGACGCGGCCGCACCGGGCGCCGAGGAGATCTGGCGGCGGCTTCGCGCCACCTTACCGAGTCCGAGTATGCCGGTGCAGGTACTGGTCGTGGACAGCCTGCCGCGCACGCCGCGGGGCAAGCTGGATCGGGCCGCGCTGGCCGCGACGCTGGCCGCGCACCGTCGTGGCGGTCGCGCTGCCGAGGCCGATCACTGACCGTCGGCGCTTCGGTCCGATGGATGCGGGCTCGCTCGCCTATGTCGCCGAATCGGCGGTGTGACAACTAAACGCGCCGCCCGCTGCACCGGCCGCGCACTGGGCGCGCGGCCGGTGCGGGTCGTTCAGAGCTTCGCTGACAAACCGGCCGACCGGGTCGGCTCGACCGATGACGCGCCGAACCACGTGGTGTAGAACATGATCGCCAGCGCACTGAGCGAAGCAATGAGCGCGATTCCGGACGGAATCGGGTACGCCGCCATCTGCGCGGCGAGGAACCGAATGCACAGCAGCACACCGGTGCAGACCGCGACCCCCATGGCGACGATCCGGACGCGCGGGCGATCCCAGCCCCGGTCCGGGTCGCGCAGCGCGGATTCGACGGTCAGGCACAGCGCCGCGCCCACGATCAGGTCGACGCCGTAGTGGGCGCCGAGGCCGAGTGTCGCGATGAGCGTGCACACCAGCCAGAACGCGCCGCCCCAGCGCAACCACAGCGGGCCGCGCCGGGAGTGGATGAACAGCGACAGTGCCCAGGCGGTGTGCAGCGAGGGCATGCAGTTGCGCGGCGTGATGCCGTCGAAGCGCAGCGCCTCGAGTGAGGACGGCACCGCGGGAACGACATTCGGCCAGACGTCAGCGATCTCGAAGCCCAGGCCCTGCGGTCCGTACGCGAGCACCGGCCCCACCACCGGGAACACCACATACCAGATCGGCCCGACTACCCCGAGTGTCAGGAACGTTCGCACCAGGTAGTGCCGTGGCCACGCACCGGTTGTCACGCCGCGCAACTGCCACGCCGCGACCAGCACGGCCGCCAGCGGAAGCTCGAAATACACCCAGCGCACCACGCCCGAGGCCAGCGGTCCCGCCGCGTCGAGCGCGTGCCCGACCAGCCACGACGGGCTACCGAGGGCGCGGTCGGCGACTTGCACGTACGGATCGAGAACCATCGGGCAGGCCCACGCGGTGATGTCCAACCAGATCTCGCTGACCTTCGTCGCGCAGATCAGCAAGGCGCCGAAGGCGATGGTGCGCAACGCCGTGCGGCGTCGCTGCTCGTCCCACCGCACGAAGGCGATCACCGCCAGTGCGGTCAGCACGATGGTCGGACCGTTGCCGACGGTGAACGGCCGCCCCTCGGCCGCCCTGATCAGAACGAACACCAGGTCGATGGCGATCGCCGCGGCTACGGCGCCGGCACGTGCGCGAACCGTGATCCCGGCCAGCCCCAGCAGGAACCCCGCCCACGGTGTGGTCGCCGATTTGGGCGTTCCGGCATAGTCCCGCAGCAGGCTGGTCAGCGGTCCCAGCGCCCCGATGTGCGCGGCCATCAGCTCACCACCGACCAGCGCGAGCACGATGGCCGCTATACCGCCCCACACGACCACCGGCCGCAACCGACGCTCTCGGAGCTCTTCGGTACCCACTCGCTCGCCCGGTGGGGTCAAGCTCCCTCGCACGTCGTTCACAAGCACCGGGACATCGTAAACACGACGTTAACGACGCATGGACGGGGAGATGCCTACGCGCGGGCGGGTGCCGTGCGGGAGGGCGCGCGATGCGCGGCTGAATCGGCCGGAACGGGAGGGCGCTGATAATGCGGAGAGCTGTGCACGGTCACCCGCGATGACTGTGCTGCCGCACCGGGAAGCTGTGCCGGAGGCATTCCTGGTCGACCTCGGCTATCGGGAGGCGGACGTGCGCACCGCGTTGTCGATGTTCGCCGCCGGAGGGTTCGACACCGCCCGGCCGGACACGCGGCGCTGTTGTGGGCGGAGACCAGTGGAAGCCTCGGGACCGCTCAGGCGTAGTGGTCGCTCAACGGATCGCCGCGTCGCCGAGGGGAGCGTGCCGTTGCCACGGACGCATCCGCTCCAGTTGCGCGGCGACCGCCAGCAGCGTGGTCTCGCCGCCGGGCGCCGCGGCGAGCTGGACGCCGATGGGCAGCCCGGTATCGGAATGTCCGGCGGGAACGGAGATCGCCGGGTAGCGCACCGTGTTGAACGGCGGCGTGAACGGGATGAAGCGGGACACGTCGAGCATGGTTCGCAGAAACCCTTTCCCGGCGAAGGCCCCGACGGTCACCGGCGGGGTCGCCAGGGTGGGCGTGAGCAGGAGGTCGTGCTCGGTGAACCACGCGGCGAATCGGCCTGCCTGCCGCGGCGGGGGAGCGTCGGGTACGCGGTGGATCCTGGTGATCACCCGCCCGGCCCGCGCCACCTTGCGGGTCAGCGGTTCGAGGAGATCCGAGCTCAGGTTCGTGGTGTCCTCGGCGACGCCGGCGAAGTAGCGTGCGAGGAACCCGAGCGCGTCCTGCGGCCGCCACGGCGGCGGCGCCTCGGTGACGGTATGGCCCGCTGCGCGCAGCGCTTCGGCCGCGTCCAGCATCGCCGTGCGCACCTGGGGGTCGACGGATGCCCCGAGCACCGGTGACCGGGTGGTCATGCCGATCCGCAGCGGCCGCTCGAGCGGAGGCGGCGTCCGGTAGCGGTCGTCGGCGGCGAGCACCCCGAGCAGGAGCGCCGCGTCGGACACCGTGGTCGCGAGCGGGCCGAACGTCGATATGCCGAGCCAATTCGAGCCGAGTTCGGCAGGGCGCGGGATCACGCCGTCTCCGGGCTTCAGGCCGACGAGCCCGCAGCAGGACGCGGGGATACGGATCGATCCGCCGCCGTCGGAACCGACCGCGAGCGCGGCCATCCCGGTGGCGACCGCCGCCGCGCCGCCGCCGGTGGAGCCGCCCGGCGTGTACGCGTGGTGCCACGGATTGCGGGTGACCCCGTGCGCGGCGCTCTCGGTGACCGGCCACTGACACAGCTCGGGCACATTGGTCTTGCCGATCAGCAGCGCGCCGGCGGCGCGCAACCGGCCGACCAACTCGCTGTCGGAACCGGCCGCGGTCTGGCGTGCCGCGCGGGATCCGTTGCCGGTCGCGCTTCCGGCGAGGTCGAGGTTGTCCTTCACCGCCACCGGAACCCCGGCGAGCGGAAGGTCACGAAGATCGCCGCGGGTGGCAAGAGCACGGGCTTCGTGGCGAACCTGCTCATGGCGCACGATCCGGAAGGCGTTGAGCCGCGGGTCCAGTGCCGCGATGCGGGCCAGGTGCTCGTCGACCACCTCGAGCGGCGATACCGTCCGGCTCCGGACTCCCGCCGCGATCTCGGTCGCCGGCGCGCCCGCCCATGTCATCGCATTCTCCTCGGTACCTCTGATCGCGACGACCGCTGCCGCATCGCCACCAGCCTTCGCGACTCGCCGCCCACGGTAATCCTCGACGGGTGAACCCACAACGACCGGCTCCGTCGTTCCCGCGCATGGGAACGAGCGACGCGACGCAGGGCGAGTGCCTCGCACTCGCGATGCAGGCGAGCTGGTCGGACCGAGAGCATGTCGCGCCGGAGATCGCCGCGGGTGCGGCGCGCGCCGGCCGGGAACTGCGACGAATCGGGCTCGGCTCGGCGAATGATCAGGTCGTGCGATAGGTGCGCGCCACGAGTGCCGAGCGCAGGTACCACAGGCCCGAGGGCTGGGACGGGTCGAAACCGGTGAGCTGTCCGATCCGCTTGAGCCGGTAGTCCACGGTGTTGGTGTGCACGTGCAGCACGCGTGCCGTGCGCTGCCGGTTGAGGTTGTTGGCGATGTGGCGTCGCAGCGTTTCCAGCAGCTCGGGATGCGCGTCCAGCGGGTCCAGCAGCGAGCCGAGATACTCGCGGCCGGGCCCGGGTCTGGTCAGCTGGTATTCCAGTGCCAGTTCGTCGAAGCGGTAGAGCCCGGCGACCGCCTGCAATCGCTGCACCATGTCGAGCAGTTCGTGCGCCTGATCGGCGGCGGTGGGGATCTTCTCGGGGGTCGCCTCGACCATGGTCGCGGTGACGCCCACCTGTGCGGCGTGCGACAGCTGGGTGACCAGCGCCTCCAGCTGCTCGTTGTCCAGATGGCCGGACGGGATGAGCACCGTGCCGCCGTCGACGCTCAGCAGCGACAGCACGGCCTCGCCGCAGCGTGTGGCCAGTTCGGCCTGGACCCGGCGCAGTTTCCGGCGCGCGACGACCTTGCCGTCCACCATCGGGTTGCGTTCCTCGCGGTGCGGCGGGATCGCCACGGCCAGAACGGCATACGACGACGCGATGGCGATGCCGCACTCGCGCGCCATGGTGGAGGTGCTGTGCCCGCCGAGCAGCGCGGAGGTCAGCGTGTGCACGGCGGTGTGGTGCTCGCTGACCACCGCGCGAAGCTCACGGACGTAGGCCATGGAGACCGCGGAGTTGATCATGTCGAGCATCTCGACGACCATCTTGGCGCCGTCGACGAGATCGTCGTAGTCCTTCATCGTCGCGTCGGATACCACCAGGTCCAGGCCCATCTTGAAGCCTTCGTGGATGGAGTGGTGGATGGTGTCGATCGGCACCCCCTCCCGCGCCCACCCCGCGGCGGCGTCGCCGAGCCGCTGGAGTTTCTCCGGAAGGTCCTTTCCGTCGAGCATGCTCACCGCCAGCTCCAGACAGACCCGGGTGATGGTGGTGACGTCGCCGGCGATCGCGTCACCCGGTAGCGTCCCGCACGGGATGACGTTCTCGACGAAGTGCCCGACCATCTGACGCGATAGCCCGCGGACATCCTTCAGCGGGGACGACATCGGCTTCCCCGACAGGGTCAGGCTCGGCCGGGCCGAACTGTCGACGGACATTGGCGACTCCCTTCCGCCCACGATTGGTGTGCAGCGCATTCACACTAATCGGTAGATCTCCTTCGCGGACCCGATCGACTGGTTCTGTGAGAGCTGGGGGGGACCGGTCGGTGCGGGGTTGTGAGCGATCACAGTACCGGGCCGGACAGCGGCTACCGACCCCTCAGCGGGCGGCGCCGGGTTCGGTCGTTGCCGCGAGCGCGGACGGACATGCCGGTAGGATCACCCGCGCCGGGCATGGCCATGTAACGAGGGTCTTGTCCGGCACGTGTCGTGTCCTGGAAGGTGTGCAGTGCCCATCTGCCGCGCACGCCACGGCGGAAAGGCAGTGCGGACGCAACGATAGGGGCAGGGCGATGACACCGGCTCTGAGATGTCTTGTCTGGGAACTGGACAACACCTTGTGGGACGGAGCCGTGTGCGACGCGACCGTCGGCGCGTTACGACCCGCGGCCCTGCGCACCCTGCGCGTGCTCAGCGAGCGCGGGATCTGGCATGCCGTGGCCAGCCGCGGCGAGCGCGAATGGACGCTGGACAAGCTGTACCGGTACGGCGTGTACGAGATGTTCTCGGCCATCGAGATCGGCTGGGGCCCCAAATCTTCGGCGATCATGCGGATCGCGCGCACCCTCGGACTCGGGCCGGAGGCCATCGGTTTCATCGATCACGAGCCGGTGGAGCGCGCCGAGGTTGCCCGTGCGTTGCCTGCCGTGCGCTGTTACGCCGCCCGCAACGCCGATGTCCTGCCGGTGCTGCCCGACTTCCGTCCGGTGTTGCGCACCGGTCCCACTCCCACGCCGCCGCTCGGGTTCGCCCGGGTGCCCGCGCGCTGAGACGAGCGCGGTGTGCCCACGTAATACGCGCCCGGCCTGCGGGATCGCGTGACCGCGCCGGAGGCTTCCCAGCTGCGCGAGGAACGCGCTGGAGTCGTATCGTGTTGATGGACAATGCGGTATCGGTGAATCGGCGGCGATAGGTTGTCACCATGAAGTGCTATGGCGTAACCGCGAACGATGCCGAATCGTGGACCGAGATCGCCAACAGCTTCGTTCCCATGGACTACCGCTACGGCGATCCGGAACGATGGTATTCGGGGCTGACGGTTCAGGAGTCGGCCGTCTACCGGTTGTTGCGCTGGGAGCAGCGGGGAACCAGTACCTCCTACCGCACCCGGACGAACATCCGCCACGGTCCGTGTGACGACTTCTATTGGGTCGTCGTCCCCCAGCGGGGCGTGTACTCGGTGCGCTACCGCGGGGAGGAGACGCGAGCGCGACCCGACCAGGCCGCGGTGACCGCGCTCGACGATCTGTGCCAGATCCACATTCCGCTGCTGTCGGCCTACGCGTTCCAGCTTCCCCGTGCCGAACTGGACCATCGCGCGGGACCGCTCGCCGAACGCGGTATGACGATCGACCTGAACTCCGGGCTCGGCCGGATCACCCAGGCCATGATCCGCAGCACCCACGACGAACAGTCGAATCTGTCCGACCGTGAGTTCAATGCCGTCTGTGACCGGATCGCGGAGTTGCTCAGCCTGATCTCGCTCGGCGAGACCGGTCCGCAGCGAACCCATCACGCACAAGTCGTCGCGCAGATCCGGCAATACGTGCGAGCCAATGTCGGCCGCAGTGACGTGCGCCTGCCCGCGGTGGCGCACGCGCTGGGCTGGTCGCCCCGCCAGTTGCGCTCGGTACTGCAGCAGGCCGGCACCACCTACCGCGACGTGCGGCGGGACGAAGCCCTGCGCGCCGCACGCGACCTGCTCGAGGACCCGGCGCGGGAGGACAATCCCATCAGCGAGTTGGCGGTTCGCGCCGGATTCACGCCAGCATGGTTCTCCGCGGCGTTCAAGGCGCGCTTCGGTGAGACGCCGCGGGACTTCCGGCGCCGCCGTGCGGCCGAACGCGCCGCGCCGGGCGGCGCGCGTGAGCCGGTGCCGACGTCCTGAACCGGACGGCGTCCGGAATCAGGAGGGCAGCAGGGTGATCGAGAGTCCGCGCAGCCGGGCCGCGTCGGCGATCACCCGGTATCCCGCCACCCGGTCGCCGCGCACCGTGACAGTGAGCGCCAGCAGCAGCCTGCCGCGCGGCGCGACCACGATGCCCGGGTGACCGTCCACCAGCGCTGGCGCCGCCACCTGTGCACGACGCCGGAGCAACACGGTCTCTCCGGCCACCGAGGCCGCACCGCGCACGGTCGTGGCCACTCCGGCGGGAAGCGCGGCGGCGTCGGCCGTGCGGACCACATCGGGCGCCAGGACAGCCAGGAGCGCGTCGAGGTCGCCGTCGCGTGCTGCGCCGAGAAACGCCTCGAGGACATGCCGCTGCGCGGTGAGTTCGGGGGTGGCATCGGCATCCCGCACGCGGTGTCGAGCCCGGCTGGCCAGCTTCTTGGCGGTCGGCGTGGTGCGTCCGACAATCGGCCCGATCTGGTCGAACGGCACCGCGAACAGGTCGTGCAGGACGAACGCGATCCGCTCGTCGGGGCCGAGCCGGTCCAGCACCACCAGCAGTGCCCGGCCGACCGAGTCGATCAGGACTGCCTCATGCTCCGGTTCGTTCTCCTCGACGCGGCTTTCGAGCCGGGCCGGGTGGTCGAGCGGTTCCTCGCGCCGCGCGGCCCTGGCGCGCAGCAGGTCCAGGCAGATCCGCGACACGACGGTGGTGAGCCAGCCCGGCAGGTTCCGTACGTCCTCGACGTCGTGGCGGGCCAGCCGCAGCCAGGTCTCCTGCACCGCGTCGTCGGCCTCGCTGGGTGAGCCGAGCATGCGGTAGGCGACCGCGTGCAGGTGGCCGCGCTGGGACTCGAATTCTCGCGCGAAACCATCTTCGGTGGGCATCGGTCACCTTTCCGCTCCGTGGTCCGTCATCGAGATGACGGACCGGACAGCGCCCAGGTGACCGGGCGCGCCACCTGACGAAAGGGTATTGCCATGGACATCGCTTACGTCGTCGCCACCGTGCTGGCAGCCGCGGCCGCATTGCTCGCGGCGGGCATAGACGTGGTCCGCGCCGAGTGGGTGCGGACGAACATGCGCGCCTACGGCGTTCCGGACTCGTGGCTGACGCCCCTCGCGGTCGTCAAAGCGGTCGGCGGGGCCGGGCTGCTGGTCGGCTTGGCGGTCCCGCCGATCGGGGTTGCCGCAGCGGCCGGGCTGGTCGTCTACTTCGTCGGCGCGGTGCTGACCGTCGTCCGTGCGCGGCAGTACGCGCACATCGGCTACCCGCTGCCATACCTCGCACTCGCGGCAGTATCGCTGGGACTGTCCGTCGCGGCGTAGCTTCGCGGCGACGCGCGCGTGGCACTATTCCGCGAGGATGAACTCGGCCGCCTGCTCACCGATGAACACCGCGGGCGCGTGCGTGTGGCCCCGGATGAGCAGCGGCATCACCGAGGCGTCGGCCACCCGAAGCCCTTGGACACCACGCACTTCCAGCCGGGGCGTGACGACGCTGGCGGAGTCGGTGCCCATGCGGCAGGTGCCGACCGGATGGTAGAGCGTGTGGGCGTAGGAGTTGAGCGTCAGTTCGAGCACGGCTTCCGGTTCCGCGGGCGCCTGGGGCGGGTAGATCAGCGGGCCGAGCACGGCCTTCATCGAAGGCTCGGCCGCGATGGCGGCGCACACCCGCAATCCGGCCATGATGGCGGCGCGGTCGGCCCCTGCGCTGTCGGACAGGTAGCGCGGATCGATCACGGGTTTGGCGGATGGGTCCGAGCCCGACAGGGCGATCCGTCCTCGGCTCTGCGGGCGCAGCAGCACCGTCGCCAGGATCACCCCGTGCTCGGTCGGGTCCTGAAGTCCTTCGTAGTAGAACGGCGCGGGCGCGAACACCAGCTCCAGGTCCGGGAACTCCAGATCCGGCTTGCTGCGCACGAACCCGTACGCCTCGCCGACGTTCGAGGTGAGCATGCCGCGATGGCGGATCAGGTAGGCCAGCAGCTGACGCGGCCGCTCGGCGCCGAACAGCGAATCGCCCGCGACGCTGTAGCCGATGCCCGCGACGAGATGATCCTGCAGATTCGCGCCCACCTCCGGCGCGTGGTGGCGTACCTCGATGCCGTGGCGGGCCAGTTCGTCGCGATCGCCGATGCCGGAGAGCATCAGCAGTTGCGGGCTGTTGATCGCGCCGCCGCACAGCACGACCTCACGCCGCGCCGTCACCGTGTGCGTGCCGCCGCCGTGGCGGTACTCCACGCCCACCGCGCGCGTGCCGTCGAACAGCACCCGGGTGGCCAGCGCCTCGCTGCGCACCGTGAGGTTCGGACGACGCAGTGCGGGCCGCAGGTAGGCGTCGGCGGTGCTCCAGCGGCGTCCGGCGCGCTGGGTGACCATGGTCTCGCTGAACCCCTCCGGCTGCGGACGGTTCGGTGGCTCGACCTGGTAGCCCGCCTCCCGCACCGCGGCCAGGTAGGCGGCGGTGAGACCGCGTGGGCTGCGCTGGCGGGAGACGTGCAGCGGACCCTCGGTGCCTTCGTCGGGGTACTGGGCGTTCTCCACGCGTTCGATGCGGCGGTACTGCTCGACGGCCGCGGCGAAACCCCACTCCTCACCCGCCAGCAGCGCCCACTCGTCGTAGTCCGCCCGGAATCCGCGCACCCACATCATGGCGTTCATCGAGGACGAGCCGCCGAACATCTTGCCGCGGGGCCAATAGATCTCGCGGTTCTTCAGTTCCGGCTGAGGCGTGGTGAGGTAGTCCCAATCCACCTCGGAGCGGAACAGTTTGGCGAATCCGGCGGGGATGTGCGCGAACTTGTTCTTGTCCGGCGGGCCCGCTTCCAGCAACATCACCGTGGTGGCGGGATCGGCGCTGAGCCGATTGGCCACCACCGCGCCCGCCGATCCCGAGCCGACGACGACGTAGTCCGCGGAAAGCTCACCAGGTTGCACTGTTCCCACTCCGATCTGCACCGACTACGGCAAAGATACGAGCATGCCCGCGCCGCGTGGCCGATTTCGGGCAACCCGGCGCGAAGTCGTCCGGCGAAGTCCGCGCTACCGCAGGATCAGCAGCGCGGAGGTTTCGATGCGGTCGGCGATCTCGGAGTACGACCCGTAACCCATGCCCGCCCGCACCAGCGCGCCCGCGTAGAGCAATTCCAGCGATTCGACCACGTCCGGGTCCGGATCCGGACCGAGGGCGCGGATGATCCGCTTGCGGATCTCGGCCCCGATGCGTCCGCGCAGATGCTCCACGTCCGGATCGCGGCCGAGCAGGGCGCTGGTGACCGCGCCGGAGAGCTCCTGCTCGTCGGCCACCAGCATCGCGATGTTCCTCAGCTCGGCGATCACCCGGACGGTCGGGTCCTGGTCCTCGCTGACCGGCGACGGCGACGCGACCAGCCGCCGCCAGAAGATCTCGGCGACCAGATGCTCCTTGGACGAGAAGTAGGTGTACGCGGTGGCCGTCCCGACCCCGGCGGCCGCGGCGACCATCCGGATGGTCATGCCCGCGAACCCTTCCCGCGCCAGCACTTCCACCGCCGCGCGGGTCAGCTTGTCGACGGTGTCGGCCTGCTTGCCGGACAGCCTGCGGCGGGTCGCCTCGAGAATGACGGAATCGGGTTCGGACATGTGTCTGGATCCTACTAGCGGCCCGGGCGGTTCAGTTCTTGGCCGCCGCGATGCCGGCCCGGCGCCCGTAGAAGCTGCCGTCGCCCAGGGAAGCGCCGCTGACGTAGCCACCCGCGCACAGGCCGGAGGTGCACCGGCCGGCCGCGAACAATCCCGGAATCGGCTCTCCGGAGACGTGCAGCACCCGCGAATCGAGGTCGGTACGCAGTCCGCCGAGGGTGAAACCGGCCGTGAAGCCGCGCATGTCGAAGGCCGCCACCGGTCCGCGCAGCGGGCGTACCCATTCCGGCTTCTTGCCCAGCACCGGGTCCGCGCCGCCGGCGGCGTGCAGGTTGTAGCACTCCACGGTCGCCTGCAACGCCTGGCCGGGCAGGCCCATCTCCGCTTCCAGCTCGGCGATGGTCTCCGCCACCCAGGTCGGGGGCTGGCGGAAGAACGGCGTGGAGGTCTCGGTCGTCAGCGCCTCCTCGTAGGACGCTTCATCGATCACCAGGTACGCCTGATTGTCCTGCTGGATCAGCGTCGCCTGGCCGATCCGGCCGGGGTAGGTGTCCTCCGGGATGTAGCGCTGGCCGCGCCCGTTGACCAGGATGCCGCGGGCCAGCAGCTGCGGATCCCCGAAGAACGCCACCTCGGTCGCGTCCATGTGCGCCAGCTCCGCGCCGAGCGCCTGCGCCAGCCGGATGCCGATGCCGTCGTGCTCCTCGATCGCCGCGGCGGGCCTGCCGATCAGTCGCGGCGCGTACCCTTCGATCATCTCCTTGTGGTAGGCGAAGCTCCCGGTGGCCAGCACGACGCCGCGTTCCGCTCGGATGGCGACCGGCTTGCCGTAGCGGCGGGCCAGCACCCCGACCACCCGATCGTCGTCGTCGACGATCAGCCGCGCGATCCGCATGTCGTACTCCGCCCGGATGCCCAGCGCTGCCGCGGTGTCGGCCAGCGGCTTCATGAGCATGTAGCCGCCGCCCTTCTCGCCGGTGCGCTTGTCGGCCATCTGCGGAACATGGCCGCGCGGAGCGGGTTCGGCGATCGCGTTGAAGGGCGCGGCGTTCTCGCCGCCGGAGTACATCAGTCCTTCGTCGTGCGGCGGCTCCCACCCCGGCTCGCCCCAGAACGCCTCGCGGAACGGCACGCCGCAGGACACCAGCCAGTGGAAGTGCTCGACGCTGCCGCGGCAATAGTCGGCGATCTTCGCCTTGTCCACGCCGGGACCGAGCGCCGCGAGCAGGAAGGTCTCCATGTTCTCCGGCGTGTCCTCGAAACCGAGGGCCTGTTGCAGCGGTGTGCCGCCGCCCAGGTAGATGAATCCGCCCGCCAGGGCGGCGGCGCCACCCCAGCCGCCGGTGCGCTCCAGGACCAGCACGTCCGCACCCGCGCGGGCGGCCTCGATGGCGGCGCAGACCCCGGCGATGCCGTATCCGGCGACGACGACGTCGGCCCGGTGGTCCCAGGTCTCGACCCGGCTCGCGCGCAGGGGGCGAATGGTGGTGGCGTCAGACATGGTCAACGAATCCTTCACTGCTCGGCGGGCGCGGACTGCGCGCGGGCGGCCTTCTTCTGCTGCGCCACAATCGTGCCCACCAGGATGTCGAGTTTGGTGCCGTTCGGCCACCCCACGTAGTGACACAGGAACACCGCGATCTCGTGCAGCTGGTCTTCGGTGAGTTCGCCGTTGCGCAGCGCGGCCCCGATCTGGATGCCCGCGGTGTCGATCGCGCCCTGCGCGGCCAGCGCGCCGAGCAACAGCAGCCTGCGGTCGCGGATGGTGAGTCCGGGTCGCGACCAGATGTCGGCGAAGAGGTGGTCGGCGGTGACGGCGAAGTGGGAGCCGGGGTATTCCTGGAACTCGGTGCCGTAGACCTCGGCCATCTTGGCCAGGCCGCGCTGCCGCACGCTGTCGCCGGAACCGTTGTCGCTCATGGGGTTTGCCTTTCCGATGTGAAGGTGCCCGTCCCGACGCCGAGTCCGGGACCGAGCCGGTCGATGGCGAGTGCGGCCAGCGGCAACTCGGTGCCGAGCCGTTCGCCCAATTCCAGGGCGAGACCGAGATCTTTCTCCCCGAGGTCACGCACGTGCCGCAGGATCGGCAGCCAGAAGTCGCCGTCCTGGATCGGGGCGGTGGTGTCGCGCAGCATGATGGCGCCGGGCCCGCCGGTGACCGCGTCGGAGTGGCGCACCACCTTGCCGAGCGCGGTGAGGTCGAGACCGGCCGCCTCGGCCAGGCGTTGCGCCTCGGTGGCCGCGGTGAAGGAGACGAAGTGCAGCAGGTTGCGCGCCAGTTTCATGCGCGTGCCCGCGCCGACCGGCCCGGCGTGCACGATCAGATCCGCGAAGCAGCCGAACGGTTCGCGCACCTGCTCGAACGCCGCGTCGCTGCCGCCGACCATGACCGCGAGCGCGCCGCGGGTCGCGCCGGGCGCGCCGCCGCTGATCGGCGCGTCCACCAGTTCGACGCCCCGGTCGCGGCAGACCGCCGCGAGCTCTTCGGCGGTGCGATCGCTGATCGTGGAGTGCACGGCGACCACGGTGCCGGACGCGGCGGTGCGCAATACGCCCTCCGGACCGGTGATCACGTCGCGGACCTGCGCGTCGTTCACCACGGTGATCGAGATGACCGCCGCCTGCCTGGCGAGCTCGGCGGCGGAGGCGACCGCCTCGGCCCCGGCCGCGAGGAACGGCTCGACCGCCTCGGGCCGCGTGTCGCACACCGCCAGCCCGCCCGGCCATTCCAGCAGGCGCTCGGCCATCGGCGCACCCATGTTGCCGAGGCCGAGGAATCCGATGCGGGCGCTCATGACCGGACGATCTGTCCGCCGTCGACGTTGAAGATCTGCCCGGTGACCCAGCTCGCCTCGTCCGACAGCAGGTACAGGCAGGCGCCGACCAGGTCCTGCGGCGTGCCCATCCGCTTGAGCGGCAGGCGTTTGACGATGTCGTCGACGATCACCTCCGGGGTGACCGCCTTGGTGGCGTCGGTGTCGATCGGACCCGGCGCGATGGCGTTGACGCGGATGTTCGACCCGCCCAGTTCGAAGGCCAGTTGCTGGGTGAGCCCGTTGACGCCGACTTTCGCCAGGCCGTAGAAGCTGGAGTACAGCCACGCGGCGGTGGAGGACTGGTTGACGATGGATCCGCTGCCGCGCTTGGACATGTGCGGCCAGACGGCGCGGGTCATGACGAGCGCGCCGTCCATGTTCACGCTCATGAACTTCCGGTAGTAGTCCCACGGCACGGTCAGCAGCAGGTTCAGTTTCATCTCGCCGTAGATGGCGGCGTTGTTGACCAGGTGGTCGATGCCGCCGAACTCGGCGACGGCGAGATCGGCCAGCGCGGTGGCGGAGTCGGGATCGGACACATCGACCTGTCCGAACACCGCGGTGCCGCCGTCGGCGACGATCTTCTCGACGACCGCCGCGCCGCTTTCGGCGTTCTTGTCGGCGACGACGACGTTCGCGCCTTCTGCGGCCAGCGCCTGCGCGTAGGCGGCGCCGATGCCCTGAGCGGCGCCGGTGACAATGGCGGATCTTCCCGTGAAACGGGCCATGGAGTTCAGCTCCTCTGTGTTGTCCCGCGGCGGTCAGACCGCGGTGGCGATGACTTTGGTCTCGAGGTACTCCTCGAATCCGGCGATGCCCATCTCACGGCCGAGGCCGGATTGCTTGTAGCCGCCGAACGGGACGTCGGCGGAGTACCAGATCCCGCCGTTGACGCCCAGCGTCCCGGTGCGCACGCGTTCGGTGACGCGCCGGATGCGCTCGGGGTCGGTTCCCCAGACCGAACCGGACAGGCCGTAGGGGGAGTCGTTGGCGATGCGGACGGCGTCCTCGTCGCCGTCGTGCGGGATGATCACCAGCACCGGGCCGAAGATCTCCTCGCGGGCGACGGTCGAGCTGTTGGGGACGTCCGCGATCAACGTCGGTTCGACGAAGAATCCGCGCTCGTGCCGGGACGGCCGCCCGCCGCCGACCACGATCCGCCCGCCCTCGGCGCGCGCGATGTCGACGTAGCGTTCGACCCTGGCGCGCTGGCGTTCGGAGATCAGCGGCCCGCACACCGTGCGCGGGTCGGAGGGATCGCCCGGCCGGATCCCACCGAGCGTGGCCGCGGCCGCCTGTACGGCTTGGTCGTAGGCGGCGCGCGGGACCAGCAGCCGGGTGGACAGCGCACACCCCTGTCCGGCGTGCACGCACACCGAGAACGCCGCCACCGAGCACGCCGCGGCGATGTCGGCGTCGTCGAGCACGATGAACGCCGATTTGCCGCCCAATTCGAGAAACGCCTTCTTCAATGTCGTGGCGGCGCCGGTCATGACGGCCCGGCCGGTAGCCGTGGAGCCGGTGAAACTGATCATGTCGACGCGCGGGTCGGCGGTCAGCCGGGCGCCGAGCGAGTGGTCGGCGGAGGTCACGATATTCACGACGCCGGCCGGGATGTCGGTCTCCTCGGCGATGACGGCGCCGACCGCCGCCGCGCACCAAGGGGTATCGGGGGCGGGTTTGAGCACCACGGTGTTCCCCGCCGCCAGCGCGGGACCCAATTTGGCGAAATTGATCTGATGCGGGAAGTTCCAGGGCGTGATCGCCCCGACCACGCCGATCGGCTCCCGGCGCAGCAACCGGCGGGTCTTGATGCCCATCGGTTCGGCCACGCCCAGATCGGTTTCCCAGTCGTAGGTTTCGGCGAGTCCGGCCGCGTAACCCAGGTCGGCGACCGGGCCTTCCAACTGCGGGCCCGCGGTCAGCATCCGCGGGGCGCCGGCCTCGGCGATCGTGATTTCGCGCAGGTCCTCGACGTGGGACTGCAACGCGGTGCGCAACTGCTCGAGGCAGTGGGCGCGGAAGGCGTGATCGCGCGACCAGTCCGTCTCGTCGAACGCGGTGCGCGCGGCGGCGACGGCCGCGTCGAGATCGGCCGCGTTCGCGTCGGCGGCGAGGCCCAGGACTTCCTCGGTCGCCGGGTTCACCGTCGCGAAGACACCGTCGGCGCCCTCGACCAGCTTGCCGCCGATCAGCAGGCGGGACCCGTCGGCGGGCAGAAGGCTGCTCATGGATTACTCCGATACTGTCTGGACACGTGTACGGAATATAGTCTCGGACGGCGATCTGTGGCAATAACAGGTTCTAACTCTGCCATTCTCGACGGTACCGAGCGGGAAGGCGTGTGCTCCGGCCGGATGCGCGCGAGAGGATCGAGTGCGGCATGGAGAAACGGTTGGTGATTCGAGAAGCATTGTCGGGAACGGTGGGTCGGTGGTACTGTCCAGACACATGTCCAGCTATCTGTCTCCGCCCTGGTGGCGGCACGCTGCCGCGAGGCGGAACGTGTTATCGGTTTGGGGGTGTGGGTGATGACTGCGGCGGTGGGGCCGGTGG
>NZ_BDBB01000017.1 GCF_001612765.1 Nocardia arthritidis NBRC 100137 | reverse complement strand
CCGCCGGTCGGGCGGGTGCTGCCCGCCGGACCGGTCGCCGAGCTGGCCGCCGATTCCGCGGGCGGGTTGCTGGCCGGGCTGGACGGTGAGGTTCTGACCGTGCTCGACCCGGCCGCCGCGCAGCCGGTGGTGCGCACGGTGAGGTTGCCCGAGCGCGCGAGTGGTCTCACGCCGGGCAGGCCGGGTGAGATGCTGGCGGCCGCGCCGGGCCGGGTGCTGCGGGTGGACCTCGCGTCCGGGGTGATCGCCGAGGTGGGCGTCGACGGCGACGTCCGGTCGGTGCGCGCCCGGCCGGACGGCGGGTTGCTGGTCGGCACCGCCGACGGCCGCGTGCTGGAACTGGCGCCGGAGGGGAAGGTGGCCCGCACCGTGTCCGGGCTGGTCTCCGCCGACGAACTCGCCGAAGCCGACGGCAAGCTCACGGTGCTCGACCGGCATCAGAGCGCGATCTTCGAACTCGACCTGGACAAGCAGCGGCCCGGGCTGGCGCTGCGGGCCGGTGACGGGGCCACGCGGCTGATCGGCGACACGCGCGGCCGGTTCGTGGTCACCGACACCGCAGGCGGTGAACTGCTGGTCTACACCGCGGGACCACTCGTGTTGCGGCAGCGTTTCCCGGTAGGATCTTCGCCTTACGCACTTGCCTACGATCAACGGTCCGACACCGTGTGGGTGACGTGCACGCAGCGCAACGAGGTCGTCGGATTCGACCTCTCGACTGGTATACCGAAGGAAGTGGGCCGCTACGCCACCGTCCGGCAGCCGAACGCGGTGGCCGTCGAGCAACGCACCGGAGATCTGTTCGTGGGGTCCGCGACCGGCGACGGTCTGCAACGGATCGGTGCGGACGATCGGAAGAGAGGGCAGTGATGGCTCGGACACCACGCGCGGGCGATGATTCCGCGACATCTGCCGATCCGGCAGCGCACCGGGGGCGCGGGCGTGCGCTGCCCGCGGGCTGGGAAACCACCAGCGACGACTACGAGTACGTGCCGTTGCGGCTGCCGCCGGATGTCACGCGGGTGACCGCGTCCATGCGGCTGGCGATTCAGGCCGAGTTCGGGGGCTGGGAACTCTCGCGGGTGCGCGCCTACACCGACGGCAGCAGGCGGGTGCTGCTGCGGCGGCGAAAATCCGCCCTACTACCCCAGCCCGAACCCGGAATGTGAGCCGATGTACGCCCTGCTACTCCGACTGATGTTCCTCCTCGCGCCGGAACGCATCCACCATCTCGCCTTCGCGGCCATGCGGTTGGCCGCCTCGGTCGCGCCGTTGCGCTGGGTGATGAGCAAGGTCCTCGTCACCCGCGATCCGATCCTGCGCGCCGAGGCATTCGGGGTCGAGTTCCCCGCGCCGTTGGGCCTGGCCGCCGGTTTCGACAAGAACGCCGACGGTGTCGATGCCTGGGCGCCGCTGGGGTTCGGTTTCGCCGAGATCGGGACCGTGACCGCGCAGCCGCAGCCGGGCAATCCCGCGCCGCGGTTGTTCCGGCTGCCCGCCGACCGGGCGCTGATCAACCGGATGGGATTCAACAACCACGGTGCGGCCGCGGCGGCCGAGCGACTGCGCGCACGCCGCGGCGGGGTGCCGATCGGGGCGAACATCGGCAAGACGAAGATCGTCGAGCCGCAGGCCGCGGCCGAGGACTACGCCGTCAGCGCCGCGCTGCTGGGGCCGCTCGCCGATTTCGTCGTGGTCAACGTCAGCTCCCCCAATACGCCGGGCCTGCGTGATCTGCAGGCAGTCGAATCGCTGCGTCCGCTGCTGCGGGCGGTGCTGGACAGTGTGCGGGTGCCGGTGCTGGTGAAGATCGCGCCGGATCTGTCCGACGAGGACATCGACGCGGTCGCCGACCTGGCCGTCGAACTCGGATTGGCGGGCATCGTGGCCACCAACACCACCATCCGTCGCGACGGTCTGCGCACCGACGCCGCCGCGGTGGCCGCCATGGGTGCCGGGGGTCTGTCCGGCCCGCCGCTCGCCGACCGTTCGCTCGAGGTGCTGCGGCGGCTGTACCGGCGGGTGGGTGACCGGCTGGTGCTGATCTCGGTCGGTGGCATCGAAACCGTCGACCAGGCGTGGGAGCGCATTCTGGCCGGGGCGACGCTGTTGCAGGGCTACACCGGGTTCATCTACGGCGGCCCGTTCTGGATGCGCAGGATCCATCGTGGCCTGGCGCAGCGGTTGCGCGCCGACGGATACAGCAGCATCGGCGAAGCCGTCGGCGCGGAGCACAAAGCGCACGCCTGACCCCAGCGGGACTCAGCCGTGCACGAACGGCGGTTCGGCAGTGCGGGTGCGTCCGCGCCGGGTGCTGTGCCCCGGCGGAGCCGGATCTCCCTTCGGTCCCAGTTCCCGGCCCAGGCGTGCCGCCATCGCCTTGGCGAGCAGGATCACCGCGTGGTCGCGCAGGATGCCCAGTTGGTCGGCATAGACCTCGACGCGGGCCTGGGTCATGCGGTCGTGCACGACGTGCGGGTCGCTGAGCAGTTCGTCCAGCGACATCCCGGCCAGTGCCTGCGCGCGGGTCAGTCGCCGCTCCGGTAACCAGCTCAGCCGCCAGGAGTCGGTCGCGTCGGTGTCACGGTAGGCCGATTCCGGGGTTATGTCACTGGTCATCGTCCATTCGGTGGTGTGGATGGTCATCGCGGTCTCCGGTGCAACAGGTGGAGTGAGGCCGGCTCCAGGGTGCTGGGTTCGATGCTCACGAATGCCTCTCGTCGTGCATCCGCTGGTGTGGCGCGGTGTCTGCGCCGCACCGTGAATTCCGCCGTGCCTGCGGCCGTGGTGGGTACCCGGGCCGAGGAAGTCTCTCGGCGGGCCGGGTGGTCCAGGGGATGGCTCGGAGGTGTGCGGCAGCCGGGGAAGCCGCAACCTCGGGCAAGCCGGGGGCCGAACGCGCGGCTGCGCGTCGATGGGGGTGGGCGAAGTCTTGTCGCGGTGGAGTGCCCTGCGGCTACGGTTCGATCCGGGTGACACGCCGCATGGCCAGGGGCAGCTGACGCGCGGGATGCGCATACCAGCGTGCCGGGGCGATGAGGGGTGCGTTGTCGCGCGGGATATCCGGCGGCTCGTTCAGTCCATCACCGGCTTCGGCACCAGCTCGATATCGGATCCGGCGGGGCGGTGTCGTCGCCGCCGCGGCTGTCGTATTTGCAGAATCATTCTCATCACCAGCCCTCCCGATTGCCTGGTGGTGCGATGGGGATCGCCACTTCCAGTGTGGCATTTGCCGTTCCCCGAGCGCAATTGCCGTTGTAATTTGGTAATTGACAATTTGCCCGCTCGCTAAACCCGATTTGCGTGGCCAACATGCGCCCGGCACTCCTGTGTCGCGCCGATGGAAGGGGTGGCATCGCCATGGTCCCGCAGGATTCGGGAATGGTTGCCGTTCGCAATATCCTCACCCGGTTGTGCAAACGCTCGGGGCTGAGTTCGGATCGGTTGCGCAGCACCGAAATCGACGTCTCGCCACTGCTGGATCTGTTGGCCGTGCGGCAGTACGCGCGGCGCGCGGGCATCGACCGGGAACAAGCGGTGCCGCCGCTGGTGCGCGAACTGACCCTGCGATTGGATATCACCGACCGGCTCGTCGTGGATGCGGAGCTGTCGCTGGGTTTGCTGCGCGAAAACCCGCCCGCCGGTGTCGATCCCGGCCGGCTCTACGCCGCGGATCTCGGTGAGCGGCGCGAATACCTCGCCGCGCAGTGGGCGGTGCTGCACGAAGCTCTTGGGGCACAACAGGTTCCGGGCACGCTGACGGTGCGTTCGCTGCGCGGGGCTCCCGAGCGCCGGGCGTTCACCGAGCTGGCCGCGCGGCTGGCCACGGCCTCGGTGTTCGCCGGCGCGCACGCCGTCGACTTCGGCGCGTCTAGCGAAACCGTTGCGGCCGAGCCTGATCCGGTCGACACCCGCGGTGTGGTCACCGTGGTCGGCGACGCGGTCATCGACCATATGTATGTGGTGGATCGGATCCCGGGTCCCGGCGGCACCGCGCGCGGCAGCTATCGGCAACATCCCGGCGGCAAGGGGCTCACGCGTGCTGTGGCGGCGGCGCGGCTCGGGTTGCGGGTGCGGTTGATCTCGGCGGTGGGCGACGACGAGGCCGGGGGCCGCATCCTGGAATACCTGCGCAGCGAACGCGTCGAGACCGAACTGGTGAAAGTGGTGCCCTATGCCCCGACGCCGGTGACCGCGGTGATCGTGGCGGGCACCGGCGCGGCGAGCACGATCGGCTGCAAAGACGAGCGAATCCGGTTGAGCGCCCAGGACTTACGCAGCGAGGCTATCGGCTCGGCGATCGCCTCGTCGGATGCGGTGCTGCTGACCTTCGAACAACCCACCGGCGTCATCGAGCAGGTCATGGCGCAGTTGCGCGGACTGCCGGACCGGCCACTGGTGGTGGTGCACCCGGCACCGCGGCTGGATCGGCCCCAATACCTGTATCAGCATCTGGGTGTGGTGGATTACCTCGTCGGCGGCGACAACGACCTGCGGGCCCTGGCGATGTCGCCCGACGGTACGGCGCCGGACGCGCAACAGACCGCCACCCGGCTGCGCGCGCTGGGGGTCGGCGCGGTCTGCGCGATCCGAGATTTCCGGTGCGCGGTGTGGTCAGAGCAGGTCAGCGACCGCTTTCGGCCGTTTCCGACGGCGCTACAGGACTCGGTCGGCGCTCACGCTGCCTTCTCCGCCGCCCTGGTATATCGTCTCGTTTCGACGCGCCGCCCCGCCGCACGCAACGACTACGTCTGGGCGACCGCCGCAATGGTGGCGACGCAATCGATCGGGGACGTCCCCGGGGCAATGCCACTGGTGAGTGAGGTCGAGCGAATTTTCAAACTCGCTACGGAGGAGCATTGACCAACGTTGTGGATCCTGCCGACACCGAACATCGGTTCCGTCGCAACGGGCAAGATCTGCGAGTTCGGGTGGTGGAGGTGAACGGGGACGGCGAGCGGGGGCACCTGCTGCTGTTCGGCGCGGTCGCCGACGGCTGCCTGGTACGAGTGCACTCACGCTGCCTGTATGGGGAGGCGCTGCGTTCGCAAGACTGCGACTGCGGGCCGGAGCTGGACAAGGCGCTGGATCTCATCCAGGCCGCGGGCAGCGGGGTGCTGGTCTACCTGGAGCAGGAGGGCCGTGGGGCGGGACTGATCGCCAAGGCGCTGGGTTACCGGGAAAGCGAGCGCTCCGGCGCGGACACCTTCACCAGCTACGAGGCCCTGGGCTACCCCGCCGACGCCCGCACCTACGTCACCACCGCTCGCGCGCTGGCCGATCTGGGATTGCGTTCGGTGCAGTTGTTGACCAACAATCCCGCCAAGGTGGAGGCGCTGCGCCAGGAGGGGTTGCGGGTCACCGCGGTGCCGTTGCGAACGCGGGCGCTCAGCGAGCGGGCCCGCGACTATCTGGAGGCCAAGCGCACCCGACGCAAGCACTGGATACCGACCGATGCCGCACCGTGGGCACTCGACGAGCCCGGCGGCAGGTCGCGGGCGGCCGGTGACCCGGTCGCGATCACACAGGGTGAGAACTTCCGTCCGCGCCCCGGCCCCGGCTCCGCGCAGGATCTGATCGGTGCCTGAAGGATTGTTGAAGTTTGCCCCACCCCGCTTCCCTCCTGTGGCTACCATGAGTGAGCCGCGCCACATGTGGCGCGCCGACTCGTGAGAGACCGACAGTGCATTCGCCGCACCGCGTCAGGATTCGAGTCCCGGATCGTACGCCGGCGGATACCGGCGTACGGTTCACGCCAGCGCTATCGGGAACAGGGATATGACGACAACAGAAATCGGATACGCGCACCAGTCGGGCAAAACGGTGTACACCGTCCCCGCCGCATTCCAGGAGACCGCACGGCTGCGTCCCGACCAGGTCGCCTTGCGCAAGGTGGGTGGCACGCAGGAGTACACCTGGCGCGAGTACGCCGAACGGGTGCGCTCGATCGCCGCGGGCCTGGCCGGACTCGGCGTCGGTCACGCTGACACCGTCGGCATCATGCTCACCAACCGTCCCGAGTTCAACCTCGTCGACACCGCCGCGTTGCACCTGGGCGCCACCCCGTTCTCCATCTACAACACCAGCTCCCCCGAGCAGATCACCCACCTGTTCACCAACGCGGGCAACAAAGTCGTCGTGACCGAACAGGTCTTCCTCGACCGGATCACCGCGGCCGGGGTGCCGGTCGAGCACATCATCATGGTCGACGGCCCCGCCGAGGGTGCCGTCACCCTCGAACAGGTCGAGACCGCGCCCGCCGCCGACTTCGATTTCGACGCCGCCTGGCAGGCCGTCGGCGCCGACGACCTGGCCACCCTGATCTACACCTCCGGCACCACCGGCCCGTCCAAGGGCGTGGAGATCACTCACCGCAACGTGCTCGCCCAGATCATCGCCCTGGTCAACGGCCCGCTGCAGGTCGGCCTGGACGACCGCGCGGTGTCCTACCTGCCCGCCGCGCACGTCGCCGACCGGATCTCCGGCCACGCGATCAACCTGCTCACCGGCATCCAGATCACCACCGTGCCCGACCCGCGTGAGGTCGCCGCCGCCCTGCCCGACGCGCGCCCGACCATCTTCTTCGGCGTCCCGCGGGTGTGGCAGAAGATCAAGGCCGGGGTGGAGGGCAAACTCGCCGAAGAACCGAGCCCGGTCAAGAAGGCGCTGGCCAACTGGGCGATCAGCACCGGAGTCGCCGCCGCCCGCGCCGACCTGGGCGGCAAAGGCCGCGGTCCCCTGCTCGGGGCGCAGCACAAGATCGCCGAGACGCTGGTGCTGTCCAAGCTGCGTCACGCGCTCGGGCTCGATCAGCTGCGCGTCGCCTCCTCCGGCGCCGCCCCCATCCCGCCGGAAACCCTGGAATACTTCCTCGGCCTCGGTTTCACCGTCAGCGAGGTGTGGGGCATGTCGGAGACCACCGGCGTGGGCACCTACACCGAGCTGGACAAGCCCCGCCCGGGCTCGGTCGGGCGCGCGGTCGACGGCATGGAACTGCGCCTCGACGCCGACGGCGAGGTGCTGGTGCGCGGCCCGATCGTCACCCGCGGCTACCGCAACATGCCCGACAAGACCACCGAAGCCATCGACTCCGACGGCTGGCTGCGCACCGGTGACATCGGCACCCTCGACGCCGACGGCTACCTGCGGATCGTGGACCGCAAGAAGGAACTGATCATCAACGAGGCGGGCAAGAACATCGCCCCGACCAACATCGAGAACTCGGTGAAGGCGGCCTCCTCGCTGATCGGCCAAGTGGTCGCCATCGGCGACGCCAAGCCCTACATCGCCGCCTTGATCGTGCTCGACCCCGACGTCGCCGCCATCCGCGCCAAGGAACTCGACGCCACCGGCGAGGACATCGCAGCCCTGGCCGCCCGCAGGCAGATCATCGACGAGGTACTGGCGGCAGTCCAGGCGGGCAACGCCAAACTCTCCCGCGTCGAGCAGATCAAACGTTTCACCGTCCTCGGCGCTGTCTGGGAGCCTGGCGGCGACGAACTGACCCCGAAGATGTCGCTCAAGCGCGCCCCCATCGCGGCCAAATATCAGGCCGAGATCGAGGCGCTGTACGCCAAGGAACCCTCCGACCGGGTGATCAGCGTCAAGTAAGCTCGCCGGAACGCACTGTGGCCCTGGGCATTACGTCCAGGGCCACAGTCTTTCGCGCTGGTCCTCGAGGCCCCGGATGCCAACCGCCGCGGCCGCCGTGAGAATGGAACGGTGCTGCTGTCTCGACTCGACCGGTTCAATCGGCGACATCCGTGGAGCCACAACGACCACTACGGTGCGTGGGTCGTACGCCAGGTGGCAGCGGCCGGAGCCCATCACATCCTCGACGTCGGATGCGGCACCGGCAACCTCGCCGCCCGGCTGCGCGACCGCGTCGCCACCGTCACCGCGCTCGAGCCCGACCCCGCGACCGCCCGCCTGGCGGCGCGACGCTTCGCCGACGACCCCGCGGTGACCATCGTCGAAGCCGGCTTCGCCGGTCGCGATCACCAGCGACGCTGGGACGCCGTCACCCTCGTCGCCGTCCTGCATCACCTCCCCTTGATGCCCACCTTGCGGGAACTGCGCGACTGTCTGGCCCCCGGCGGGCGACTCGCGGTCGTCGGCTGCTACCGCCACGCCGGACCCTTCGACGTACTCGCCGACCTACCTGCCATAGCCGCCAACCCCGTCATGGGACTGATCAAGCACCCGGCTCGCGCCGAAACGCTGCCCCCGCACATGACGGCACCCACCGTCGAGCCGGCCGAGACCCTCGCCGACATCCGCGCCGCCGCCGCGCGGGAACTGCCCGGCGCCCGGATCCGCCGTCGCATGTTCTGGCGCTACACCCTGGTCTACGACGCCCCCTCCTGACGGGGTTCCATGCCCTGCAATACCTTTCAGGCATACCTGAAGCCTCGCTTCCGTCGTGCAACCCGCTCCGCCACGCATCCACGGATAGCGGCCACCACGACGCTTCCGGAGGGAAGAAAAGCGCTGTCGGGGCGAGCGACCCAGGCGCGGAACGTAGTCCCCCGATCGGCCGGGCTCGGCAGCGCCACGGTGCCGCCGGCGCGCACCAACGAGACGTCGAGCCGGAACATCTCGGCGAACAGCGGGATATCACCCGGCAGGTCGGGCCGCGTCAGATACGTCCACCGTTTCGACCGGGGATGCGACATGATCGGGCCGATCCGATAGTGGTGCCGCTACATCCGAATCTTCACATCCTGGCCCAGCGTGGCGGGCATGATCACCGCCCACGCCACCCCCATACGTAGCACGATGCGCCCCACCTGAGGTGGATCCACCTCCGCGGGCAGGTCGCACACCTGCCGGTAGTAGGCGCACCGGGACAGTGGTGTATCCCCGAAAGGTATCCAGCCCATCATCAAATCCCCTGCTCAGATCGATCGACGGTGGAGATGCGCCCGGTCCCGCGGACCGCGGAAATAGCCCCGGCGACGAGAGCGAGCCTGCCGCGGGATTCGCGCGGAACTCCCTGACCGGACGCGTATTCTGGCGGCGTCCATGAACGAGCACGTGTACCCGCTGCTGCGGCGGACGCACAGCGAGGACGTCCGCCTGGCGCTCTGCCGTGCGGCTGCCGAACAGACCTACCTGCTCGGCTGGATGGCGTTCGACAACGGCGAACACGGAACGGCGCAGCGGTATCTGATCCAGGCGCTTCGCTTGGCCGAGGAGTCGCGCGATCCCGCCCTCGGCGCGCACGTGCTCGCCGGGCTGGCCGACCAGGCAACCTTGCTCGGGCATCCGCACGAAGGCCGGCGACTCGCCCAAGCAGGTCGCCAAGGTTTGGCGAAGGTGGATGCGCCCGCTTGCCTGGCGGACCTGTGGACATCTTCGGCGAGTGGGCGAACGCATTCCGTGACCTCGGGCAGCCGGACCAAGCCGCGTCGTACGCTCGCCGCTCGATCTCCCACGCCCGCACGCAGAATCGCGCGCGACGCGGTGCGCTCTCCCACGCCGCGCTCGCGGTGACCCACATACAGAAGCGCGACCTCGAAGCTGCGCACGCCACGGGTGTGCGGACATCGGTCCGCACCCTTTGGTGGCGGACTTCAACGAACGGACTCGCACATTGCCTGTGGCGTGATCGGCTCGGTGCTCGCTGCCGAGTCCTTCCCGAGCGGCTCATCCGGTGCCTGCGAAGGCGTGGACCAGCTGGTGGCGGCGGTAGAGGATCGCGCCGAACCACCGCATGCGTAGTGAGCCGGGACTAAGCCAATTGCTCTACGGCGAAGCCGACCAGGAGCACGCAGAATCCGCCGATCTCGCCGATGATCAGAGCGGCGAGGACGAAACGCATCGACGGCGGAGGGTTGCGCATCTGGTTGTCGGTCTCGCGCTGCAATCCCAGGCGGATGTAGTTCGCGATCGTCACCACGAACAGTGCGATGATCGCCCCGGCCGCGGTGGCGTTCACCGCCGTCGGCCAGCCGGACAATTCGACGAACCAGGCGATCAATCCGGTGGCGAACGAGTACAGCAGTGCGGCGCGGTGGGCGATGTCGACGTAGGGGTGTGCCAGGCCGTCCGGCGAGGTGGTCATCGCCTGCCATTTCCACACGCCGAGAACCAGCGCCCACAGGAAGATGAGCCCGGCGAAGAAGAGCACCCAGGCGGTTTCCGTGCGAATGATCAAGTCCGTACCCTCATCAGTCTTTCGCGCGCCCACTTGGGCGGCTGTCCAGCGGCAGCGTAGCGCTTGCGGGCAGTCGCGGCGCGACGAGAACGAACCCACTCCTGGGAATACCGACTGGTCGGGTTAGCGCGCGGCTCGCGGGCCTGGCCGAGGTGGAGTTCGTGTCGCCGCGCGGCTGGGGGCTTGTGGATCGAAACCCACGGCGCGTACCGCACCGGCCAGCAGGGCACCCGCGACGACGTGGCGATTGACTCGAATCATCTCAAATTCGATGAGGTGCATTGGAAAGCGTTGTGGCCCTGAGCGTTTCGCTCAGGGCCACGATCACGCGCCGGGACTCTGGTTCTGCTCGTAGGTGGCGACCAGGGTCGCGCGGGCGACGGTGTGGGAGAACAGGTTGAAGCCGAGGTAGGCGGGCGTGGCGTTCTCGTCGATGCCGAGGCTTTCGACGTCGACGGCGTGCACGACGATGAAGTAGCGGTGCGGGCCGTGGCCGGGCGGCGGGGCGGCGCCGACGAAGCCGTGGAAGCCGCCGTCGTTGCGCAGGGTGATCGCACCGGTCGGCAAGGCGCCGCCTTCCTCACCGCTGCCCGCGCCCGCTGGCAGCGAGGTCGCGCTCACGGGGATGTCGGCGACCGCCCAGTGCCAGAAGCCGGAAGCGGTGGGAGCGTCGGGGTCGTACACGGTGACCGCGAAGCTCTTGGTCTGCGCCGGGAAGCCCGTCCAGGACAGCTGCGGGGAGATGTCCTTGCCTCCCGCGCCGAAGACGCCGCTGACCTGGTCGTTGCCGAAGGGCTGGCCGTCGGTGACATCGGTGGAGGTGAGGGTGAACGACGGCACCTGGGGAAGCGCGTCGTAGGGGTTGTAGGTCATGGAACCTCTCTTCCGGATCGGATCAGCTGTGCAGTAGGAAGTGTTCCAGCACGCGGGTGCCGAATTCGAGGGCCTGCACCGGCACCCGCTCGTCGACGCCGTGGAACAGGGCGGTGAAGTCCAGTTCCGGCGGCAGCTGCAGCGGGGCGAAGCCGAAGCAGCGGATACCCAAGCGGGCGAACGCTTTCGCGTCCGTTCCGCCGGAGAGCATGTAGGGCACCGTGCGGCCGCGCGGATCATGGGCGAGCACGGCGTTGTTCATCGCCTCGACCAGATCGCCGTCGAAGGTCGTTTCGTAGGAGTCGAGCTTGGTGATCCACTCACGTTCGACATCGGGGCCGATCAGCTCGTCGACCTCCCGTTCGAATGCCGCCTGCCGCCCGGGAACCACGCGGCAGTCCACCACCGCCTCGGCAGTCTGCGGGATCACGTTGGCTTTGTAACCGGCTTGCAGCATGGTGGGATTCGCGGTGTCGCGCAGGGTGGCGCCGATGATGCGGGAAATGGTGCCCAGTTTGGCCAGCTGACCCTCGATGTCGGGGCTGGACGGATCGAATTCCAGACCTGTCTCCTCGGCGACGGCGGCGAGGAAGGCGGCCACCGAATCCGAGACCACCAACGGGAAGGTGTGTTTGCCCAGCCGGGACACGGCGTCGGCGAGGATGGTGACCGCGTTGTCCTCGTGCAGGAACGAGCCATGGCCGGCACGGGCCTTGGCGCGCAACCGCATCCAGCCCAGACCCTTCTCGGCCGTCTCGACCAGATACAGCCTGCGTTCGGTGCCGTCGGGGCGCGGCACGGTCAGCGAGAATCCGCCGACCTCCCCCACCGCCTCGGTGACGCCGTCGAACAGATCGGGGCGGTTGTCCACCAGCCACTGCGAGCCCCACTTGCCGCCGTTCTCCTCATCGGCCAGGAACGCGAAGACCAGATCGCGCGGCGGCACCGTCCCCTCGAGCTTGAACTGGCGGGCCACCGCCAGGGCCATCCCGACCATGTCCTTCATGTCGATCGCACCGCGACCCCACACGTAGCCGTCGCGCACCGCGCCGGAGAACGGATGCACGCTCCAGTCCGCGGCCTCGGCGGGCACCACATCCAGGTGCCCGTGGATCATCAGGGCGCCACGGCTCGGATCGGCGCCTTCCAGCCGCGCGAAGACGTTGCCGCGACCTTCCGCGCCGGATTCGACGTATTCGGTGACATAACCCGCCTGGTGCAGCTGGTCGGCCACCCACTGCGCGCATTCGCGCTCACCCTTGGTGGTGGCCAGATCACCGGTATTGGAGGTGTCGAAGCGGATCAGCGTACTGACCAGCTCCACCACTTCCGACACCGCGCGCGAGTTTCTGTTCGGGTCGATTCCTTCGCCAGTTGCGGACACGCTCCCTTTCCTACCACCCGCGCGGCGGTGCGAACGCGCGGCCGGGGTATCGCGGCGGGGCGCCGCGGCCCGCACGGTGCGCGATCGCGCCCGCCAGGGTTGTCATCAGGATGAGCGCAACTGGCCGGCTCACCCCGCGCCGGGGCGCTCGACCTCGCGCGGGAACACCACCCGCACGAATGCCCAGAACCGGAACACCATGCCCAGCGCGGTGCCGATCAGCTGCGCGGCCACGAAGTCGGCCACGTTCTGGGTGAAGCGGGAGACCTCGGGCACCTCGAGATGCAGCGCATACCGCGATACCCACAGCGGTGCGGTGTTGATCGCGACGGCCAGGAAACTGACCAGGTAGAACAGCGCGGCCTCGTGATGCCCGCGCCGCCCGCCGCGCCCGTCGAAAGACCATTGCTTGTTGAGTACATACGACAATGTGATCGCCGCCAGCACCGCGACCACTTTCGCGGTGACCGGATACGCCTCGAGCACGGTGCTCTTCAAGGTCAGGAATACCGCGGTGTCCAGCGTGAACGCGGCGACACCGACGGAGGCGAAACGGAGAAGTTCTCGACGCCGTGCCTCGCCCCCCAGCGCGGACGTCACCCGAGCGAAAACGGGGCGTTCGGAAAACAGCACAGGTAAAGTCTCCGGCACATGTCCCGACCCCACAACAAGATCGGCAGATTCACCGCACCGCTTGTTCCACGGGTGCACGGTCGGTGGATCGCGGGCAGGCGAGAAGCGTGAAGAAAGCCAAGCGGCGCACCCGTCCTCAGCAGACAGCGATCGACATCGCCGAGCCGATCGCCGTGATCGGCATGAGCTGTCGCTTCGCCGGAGGCGCCGATTCCCCGGAAGCGTTGTGGCGGTTGCTGATCGAGGAGACCGACGCGATCGCCGACGAACCGCCGCCCGGTCGCTGGTCCGGTGACCATCGCGGCGCCGACCGCGCCGCCGCGGGCAAGACGGTGTCGGTCGCGGGTGGATATCTGGCGGATGTCGCCGGTTTCGACGCCGAATTCTTCGGCATCACCCCGCGCGAAGCGGCCGATATGGATCCGCAGCAACGCTTGGCGCTGGAATTGGCCTGGGAGGCATTCGAGGACGCGGGAATCCGCCCCGACCGGGTTCCGCGGACGGGCGTGTATTTCGCCAACAAGTTCAACGACTATCGCGCCGTGAAACTCGCCCGTGGCGCCACCGCGATCACACCGTTCACCAGTACCGGAGACGTCGAAGGCGTCATCGCCAACCGGGTGTCGTACTTCCTGGGTTTCGACGGCCCCAGCATGACGGTGAACGCCTCCTGCGCGGGATCGCTGGTCGCGGTGCACCTGGCTTGTCAGGCGCTGCGGGCGGGTGAGAGCTCGGTGGCCGTGGCCGGGGGTGTGCAACTGAATCTGATCCCGGAGACCACGATCGGATTGTCCGCGCTGGGCGTGTTGTCCGCGCGCGGCCGATCCCGCACCTTCGACGCCACCGCCGACGGCTACGTGCGCGGTGAAGGCGGCGCGGTCGTGGTGCTCAAGCCGCTGCGACAGGCCCTGCGCGACGGGGACCGCGTCTACTGCACCCTGCTGGGCAGCGCCACCAACAACAACGGCAGGCATCGTTCCATGCCCGCCAGCAGCGCCGACGGGCAGCGGCAACTGCTACGGCGGGCGTGCGCGCGAGCGGGTGTCGACCCGTCGACGATCGACTACGTGGAGGCGCACGGCACCGGCACCGCGGTCGGCGACCGCGCCGAGCTGTCCGCACTGGCGGAGGTCTACGGCACCGGCAGAGCGCCCGGCGCGCCGCTGAGGGTCGGCTCGATCAAAACCAATATCGGGCACACCGAAGCGGCCGCGGGCATAGCGGGACTGGTGAAAGTCGCGCTCGGGCTGACCCATCGCCGGATCCCACGCAGCCTCCATTTCGAACGACTGCCAGGGGAGTTCGATCCGCAGACGGCTGGAGTGCGCGTCGCCGACATCGCGCTGCCGTGGCCGCAGCACGACCGGCCGGCGCGCGCCGCGGTGAGTGCGTTCGGTTTCGGCGGTTCCAACGCTCACGTCATCGTCGAAGCCGCGCCCCCGTCCGAGCCGGTAACCGGGACCGGCGTCTCGCAGCGGCTGGTGGTGCTGTCCGCCCGGACCGAGACCGCGCTGCGCGTGCACGCACATCGGCTGCGTGAGCGTCTCCTCCGCGATCCCGGGATCGGTCTGGGCGATCTCGCCCATACCCTCGCCACGAGAACGCCTTTCCGGCAACGGCTTTCGGTGGTCGCCGACGATGTGGGCGCGGTTGTCGACTTCCTCGGCGCCTACCTGGACGGGACCATGCGGAAAGACGACACCGAGCACGAGGTGCTGAGTCTGGTGCTGTCCGCGGCCCTGCGTCCCGGCGCGGTGGCCCGCCGCGACCTGCTCCACGCGGCGGGGAAGCTGTTCGAGCGAGGCGTCGAGCCCGACTGGGCGGTTGTGAATCCGCCGGGTCGTCCGGTATCCCTGCCCACCTATCCGTTCCAGCGCCAGCGGCATTGGGCGGAGCCTTATGCGCCGGTCGAGGAACCCGGTGTTGCCGCGATCGGATCGCCTTCGTTCGACTTGCCGCCAGGCGACCACGTCACTCCGGCTGATGTTCGAGGTTCCGGGGTCGGGACCGCGCTGGTTGTGTCGCCGGTGACGACCCAGGGAGCGGACGATCCGGTCGCTACGGTCCAGGACCGGGCACCGGCCCACGCATCCCCCGAGTCCAGCGAGCCGCGAAGCAACTCCGCGCGTGACCTCGCCGCCCTGGTCACCGCCGAACTCGCCCACGTCCTCGGCATCGCACCCGACCGGGTGCCCGCACGGCAGAACTTCGACCAGCTCGGAATCGGCTCGGTGCACGCCGTGGAACTGTCGGCGCGCCTCAGCGCCCGCCTGGGCATCGAGATCCCCGCCGCCATCATCTGGGGCTGCCCCACCGTCGAGCTGCTGGCCACCGAACTCGACATCCGCCTCGCACCCCTACACCCGGCCGCGGATCAGGCACCCCGAACCGCCACTGCGTCGGTAATGGCACCGGAATCACCGTCGGAGGAGGAAGTTCTCTCGACAGCCGAACTGCTGGCGTTGAGCCGGGAATTGCTCGGCTGAGCCGCAATAGCTTCACACGCCGGCGGCCAGCGATCCGCCGCCCGTGGATTCGGCAGCCACAAAAGACACGGCTGAGCGCGGTCGCAGGACGGGACCCCGGAGGAGCGTTCGATATCCGGGGGATCGGCTCGTGACGCGATGCGCGAGCGCCGCCCGGTCTGCGGTCCGGAAGCGGATATGCTGCCCACGGTTCGGGTGGGCTGGGATCCAAAGGGGGTCAGAGATGTTGAGGCAGCACGAGTCGTTCGCCGACTACGTGATCGAGGGCGTACTCGGGCAAGGCGGTATGGGCACCGTCTATCTGGCCCGGCACCCGCGGCTGCCGCGACTGGTCGCGCTGAAACTGCTCAATCGCGCGGTGTCCGAGGACGAAGAGCTGCGCAGGCGGTTCGAACTGGAAGCCAATGTCGTTGCGCGTCTCGAACATCCGGGCATCGTCGGCGTCTACGATCGCGGCAGCCAGGACGGGCACCTGTGGATCTCCATGCAGTACGTCCGCGGCACCGACGCCGCCCGGCTCGACCCGCAGACCACCCGGCCGGACCATGTCCTGCTCATCGTCGGCGATACGGCCAAGGCCCTCGACTACGCCCACGGTCGCGGGGTTCTGCATCGCGATATCAAGCCCGCCAACATCCTGATCGCCGAGGCGGAAGCCGGTCGCGAAACTCGTGCTATGCTCACGGATTTCGGCATCGCGCGGCTGCTCGACGCGGATACCAAGCTCACCGCAACCGGGACGTTCACCGCCACACTCGCCTATGCCTCACCCGAGCAACTGTCCGGTGAGCCGGTCGATCACCGCGCCGATCAATATTCCCTCGGCTGCACCCTCTACACGATGCTGGCCGGGCAACCGCCCTTCCCCTCGACCAATCCCGGTCAGATCGTCGCTGGACACATCGCCAAGCCGGTACCGCGGCTCAGCGACATTCGTCCGGAGTTGCCACGGCAGCTCGACAACGTGATCGCACGCGCGCTGGCCAAACACCGCGACGAACGATTCGCCAGCTGTGGCGACTTCGCGGCAGCCGCGGCGGCGGCCCTGCGCGGCGACGCCGCCCACGTGCCGCCCGCGCCGACCTTCGTCAACCAGCGCTCCACCCACTCGGCGACGGCGATCGACCCTTGGCCGCGGTCGGCTCCGACCTTGCTGAACCAGCCTTCGGAGCCCAGGTGGCGCGCCGAGCCGCTGCCCCCGATGCAACCACTCACGCCCGTCTACGATCCGGCCCGGCCATCCGGCGTCGTCCCCAGGATCGGTGCCGTCATCGCGTTCGCGTTCGGCCTGCTCACCACGATCATCGTCGCCAACGGAGTGATCGAGCTGGCAACTCGGCGCACCACACAGTACGGCCGCCCGCAGACGTTGCGTGATGTCGCCCTCGATGTTCTCGCCCCCATGACGATCTGCACCGCGATGTCGCTGCTGCTGATCGGTGGCTCGATCGCGCTGTTCGCGCGCAGACGCGCGGGGCGCATCGCGGTGGCACTGGGTACCGGGATCCTCACGCTGGTCGCCCTGGTCGGTATCGGAGCCGGCTTGGGCGGCGACCACCGCCGCAGCGACGTGATCTTCGCAGGCACGATCTTGTCTTTCGCCGGCACGGGACTGCTGTGCACGGTGACCCCTCCGACCAGCCGCTGGCTTGCCGACAAACGTCCCGGGAACCGGCCGTGAACACCCGAGCTTGCGGTGTCGACCTCGGAAGAACAATGGATAACGAAATGGGACGGCTCAGGGACTCACCTTGCCAGTTGCAGTGCCAGAGTCGCGGCGACAGGAATGAGATACAGCACGGGGAAGACCGAGGTGGTGTAGGAGTGGGCCCGGATCGCGGTCGCACTCGCGCCGAGGAAGTAGATGATCAACCCGACCGCCGCCGCGACACCGACCGCAGGCAATACGAAACCCACGACCAACCCGCCGGCGGACTTGGCCGAGGCCAGCCAATTCCACCAAGGCCGAGGCACCCCGTACTGCTCGAGCGGTTCGACCACAACTGCTGCTTGGAGAACAGTGAATATCCCGAGAAGCCGACCCAGAGGGCGGCCACCACACCCACGATGTAGTAAGCGGCGTTCATCTCCGATTTCCTCTCGAAAAGACTGACTGCGTCAGTGCCCGAAACCCATTGTGTCGGCGCCATTCAGGGTGACGGTGCAGGGCACGGGGATCAAGCAGGCATTATGGAACGGTCTTTTAGCGGTGCTCACAGATCGGTGGCGTGATGCTCGAACGGTTCGAACTCGAGGCGTTCTTGACGCTGTCCGAGGAACTGCATTTCAGCCGGACCGCCGCACGCCTGCGGGTTACCCCGGGTCGGATCAGCCAGACCATCAAGAAGCTGGAACGTCAAGTGGGAAGCCCGCTGTTCGAACGAACCAGCCGCCACGTGGTCCTGACGCCCCTCGGGCAACGCCTGCGTGAGGGGACTGGGTCCTCGATCTGACCCCGTCCGAGACGATTCCGGTCACCCGTCTCGATTTGGAGCCGCGGGCACAGTTTCCCATGGACCGGCCCGAGTTGGGTGCGTAGCGAGTCGTTCTCGTCGGTGAGTTCCTTGATCCGGTTGGGCCTGGGGCGCGTCATCGACGTCGCGCCGGGGTGCGCCTGGTTGCGCTGGGATGGGCTGCCGCGCCGCTGCGCAGAGTGAGGTCAGACAATCGGGCAATGAGGAAGCAGGACCCCGGCCGTGATGCCGTCTCCAGCCATGACTGCTCGTCGTCATTGAACCTGCTGACTCGGCGCAGCGCCGGGCCGAGATGACCTGCGCGGACGCTGTAAATCGCAGTCGCCGACGGCGACCTGGGCAGACACGACCTGAAAAGTGCGAAAGCCGAGGCAGTCAGTAGGTGATGGAAAGCGCTGAAATTTCTTCAATGGTCCAAGCGTTGGCGATATCTTCTTCCTCGAGTGGCGGCAGCCCCAGTTCGGCTCTGCGGTCATTAACCCGCCCTGGGGTTTCAATAGGAAGAAGACGAATCGGACCTCCTAATCCAAACGATTGGGTGCCATATACTTGTGGGCGCTTCTCGCGCGTGCGAACACGATCATCAAGATATGCCAGATGTAATCGATCCGCTTTACCCTCGGCTACCGATTGTCGCAACAAGGGTAAGCATTGCTGCTGAAGATCCAGCGGAGCGTGTTGAACTATCAGCCAGGCCGCTCTAGCTCCATCCTCGCCCACCCGATCCGTTCCTGGCCAACCGTATTTCGCGACAACGCCCCTGAACCACGAAATATTATCCGCATCAACCTTCCGCATGGCTTCAATTTCTATCTTACTCGCCGGATGGCTTATATTCCGGCGGACTTCCTGATCACGTTCACCTCGCTCCAATAGTTCGGTAGAAAGACGCTCGGTCTCCTGTGGGCGTTTGTCGGCGGTATCGTCCGGTCTCCCACCATGGTCGACTGTGTGTGGGTCGACAGTCGCCGTCTGCCTGTGTTCAGGCGCTGTCAGCGTTTCACCCGCTTTGTCCACCTCGCGTCCACCGAGCTGATCGGCCTGCACCTTCACATCGACATCGTGCCTGACAAAACGAGCTGCGCCTCTGGGCATGTCCGCAGCACCCTCGGCTGCCCTCCTTGTCAGGCGTTTCAGATCTTTTACAATTCTGCCCAGGACCCTGGTCAGGCCGTTGCTCAATCAGTCCTCACTACTCCGATAGGTGAACGCTGAGACACCGGACAGCGGCGCTGCGCCGACCCGAGTGATGCTGCCGCCAAGCCGGCAACCGGGGCATCACGCAGCTGGGGTTGGTGGATGATGCCGATCGCCACACTGGCCGCCGGCGCCCGGGACATGCAAGAAGCGGGTCGCCGTTCCATCGGGACTGTGGCCGGATCTGCCTCATAATTGGGGAGGCGGCCGCTTGTGCCGCAACAGGTTCCATGGTCAGCCGGCGGCCGATACGTCGAGGCCGGCCGCTGCTGATCCGAGGTAACGGTGCGGGGAGGTCTTCGGGATATCGGTCTTTCTCGCGATCTCGGCCAGCGACTTGTGTTCCCGGGGCAGCAGCCGCGCGTACTCGATCTTGTCCTCGGGGTGCGCCACAGGACGCCCGACACGGCGACAAGCTGCTTCAGCGACAGCGCGAGCATGCGCAGCCCGCTCGGCGGTAAAGGTGCGCTCCATCTCGGCGAACAACGCCAGCAGCAGTACCGCCACCCGGCCCATGCCCTCGTCGGCGGTGTCGATCGGCATCGGATCGGCCAGTGACTTCACCCCGATACCCTGCTCATGCAGATCGTGGATCAGGTTCAGCACCTCGCGCAGGTTGCGGCGCGACCGGTCCAGGGTGTGCACCACGATCCGATCCCCAGGCCGCGTAGGCCACAAGCCTGATCAGGCCGGGCCGATCGACGGTCGCGCCAGTCTTCTTATCCACGTAAATCCGCGGATGCAGAATCCCGGCATCGGCGAGCGCGGGCAGTTGACGGTCGAGGCTCTGCTTGGTCGAGCAGACCCGCGCGTAACCGAGATCCCAGCCACCTGCCGGGTGCTGATCCATCGTCACGACGAGAACGTACCGGAAATCGCTTCCGCACGCGGGTTTCGGAACGCTTCCCAGTGATGGCCAGTGGAACGACTTCTGGAACGAGTGGCAATCGGATCGGCCTATGTCGCACCCTGAACAACCGTCCAACGGTGTGCGGTGCGGAGCGTGCAGCCAAATTGTTCCAACGTCTGGTCATGGACGGCAAACTCCCCGACGACGACGACACCTTTTGCGGCCGGCCGGATCGCTGAAAAACGGATCGTGCTCGCGTGCTCCTTTACGGAGTGGGCATGAGTGAGTTCATAGAACACGCGCCACACTCGTGACTAGGTTCATGAACATGGATAACGACGGACCCAGCCGTACAGCGCTCATCACCGCGTATGCCCGCGCCTATCACCAGATCGCTGACCGACCACAGATCTTCACCGACCCCCTGGCGGCACGTCTGCTCGGCGTTACCGCAGAGGATCTGGCCGAATCGGGCACGCCCACAAACGATCACCTCGGTGACGGGGTCAGCGATCGGCCCCGCCGATTGTTCTTCGCCGCACGCGCGCGCTTCGCCGAGGACGCCGTGGCCGCCGCCCTCGACGCTGGTGTGCGGCAGGTCGTGATCCTCGGCGCCGGTCTGGACACCTTCGCCTACCGCAATCCGCGCCCGGACTTGCGTGTCTTCGAGATCGACCACCCCGCTACCCAAGCGTGGAAACGCGAACGCCTTGCTACCGCCGGAATCGATCGCCCTGACACGTTGACCTTCGTGCCGGTCGACTTCGAAACCCAGACGCTGGCAGCGGGATTGGAATCCACCGGATTCAAACGGACCGACCCGGCCGTCTTCGTGTGGCTCGGCGTCGTCTTCTATCTGACTGCGAACGCCGCCCACGCCACTCTGGAATACATCGCTGGTCAGGCGCAGCCGGTCGAGGTGGTCTTCGACTACCTGCGGCCCGCGGACACCGATGAGGACCGTGCCTACCAACGGGCACGCGCCGATCGGCTGGCCGGCGTCGGTGAACCCGTGTTCAGCTACTTCACGCCCGACGACATCGCCGCACGGCTGCGCGCCCTCGGCTTCACCGACCTCGAAGACCATTCCGCCCCCGACCTCATCGCCGGCTACCTCGACGGATCCGCACGTTTCGAGGGCGAACCGCCCCGCGCACTGCGCGCGATCCGCATACTGCGCGCGAGCCGCTGAGTTTGTCTGCCGCGCGGTTGCGGCCGCCAGACCAGCGCCTACCGCAGGTCGCTCATGCCTCTAAAATAGAGGCATGAGCGACAGTGTGGTTCTCTCCTTCTGGCAAGCCGACCGCTCGCGGGACCTCGCACAGCATCTTGCGGACGACGCGATCTTCACCAGCCCGGTCGCCGACTATCACGGGCGCGACGACGCCACACACATGCTGGGACTGATCGCGACAGTGCTCGGTGATATCACCGAGACGAGCCAGTGGAGGGGCGAACGGGACGGGGTTTTCGCGTTCACCGCACAGGTCGAGGATCACCACTTGCAGGGCATGCTGCGCGAGGAACGCGACGCCTCCGATCGGATCACGCACGTCACGTTGTTCCTGCGTCCGTTGGGAACCCTGCGCCTCGCGATCGCGGAAATGGCACGGCGGCTGCAGGATTCACCTCTGCCCAGCCAGGCCGGGTAGCCGTGCCCACCGACGCGCCACGACCCGGACATCCCGTCCGCGGCTCCTCGACCGGCCGCCCGATCATGGCCCTGTTCGACCTGATCGGGCGGCGGTGGACACTGCGAGTGATCTGGGAACTCGATAGAGCCGCACACCCGCCGACCTTCCGCGAACTGCGTACGGCCTGCGGCGAGATCTCCTCCAGCGTGCTGACCCGTCGGCTCCATGAACTCACCGCGGCCGGCATCGTCGATCACGTGAATGGCTATTCGCTGACACCGATCGGACAACGACTCATCCACAGCTTGCAACCGATCACCGCATGGGCCCAAGACTGGGAACGCCAACTTCACTAGCCGCCATGGTCAAGCCATTGCCGTCCATCCCTGCCATGCTGGGCGGCGGCCACGCGCCGATCACCCGCCTCCCGAACACCCCAGCGGACACACGATATTCCCGGCCGGTGAGATTTCGGACCGGCCGAGATGACCGAATAGCCCGGTCAGGTCGGCACGGGCTCGGTGACACGGCGGACCGGGCGGACGCGGATGCCGGATTCCGGGCGCAGGTTCACCGAGGCCAGCGGGACCACCGGGTGGGTGTGGTCGAGTTCGAGCCGGAAACGCTGCACCGTCATCGCCAGGATCAGCACCATCTCCGTCATCGACATGTCCTTGCCGAGACAGATACGCGGGCCACCGGAGAACGGGAAGAACGCGAACTTGTGCCGCTCGGCCACGGCCGCGTCGGCGAAACGTTCCGGCCGGAACTCCTCCGGGTCGTCCCATAGCCGTTTGTCGCGGTGGATGTAGTACATGCACAACGTGACTCGCGCGCCCGCGGGCACGTGGTAGCCGCCGATCTCGTCATCGGCGATGGGTGTGCGCTCGACTATCCAAGCGGGCGGATACAGCCGCATCGTCTCTTCGATCACCATGCGGCAGTAGCTCAGCTGCCCCAGATCCGCGAAGGACGGGGTGCGGTCGCCGAGCACGGCGCGCACCTCCCCGGCCAGCTTCTCCTGGATCCCGGGATGGGTGGCCAGCAGGTAGCACGCCCACGACAGCGCGTTGGCCGGGGATTCGTGACCGGCCACGAGCAGGGTCTTGATCTCGTTGAGCAGATCCTCCTCGCGCATGCCCTGACCGCCTTCGTCGCGGGCGCGCACCAGCGCGGTGAGCACGTCGGTGGTGTCACCGCCGCGGCGGCGTTCCTCGATGAGATGGCGTACCACGTCGTCGAGTTCGCCGACCTTGCGCGCGACCCGGCGGGCCTCCGGTGTCGGGAAGGATTGCGGCAGCTTCACCGGCGCGTTCACTCGCTTCATGATGAGCGCGAACGCCGCGCGCATCGCGTCGGTCACCTGGCTGGTGTCGGTGGACAGGTCGAGGCCGAACAGGATCCGGCCGGTCACCGCGAGCAGCAGTTTGACGTAGTCGTCGTAGATGTCGCGGAACTGCCCGGCCGCGGCGTCCCAGCCGTCGAGCATCGCCGCGGCGCTGTCGGTGATGTCGTCGGCGAAACCCTTGACGTGCGAATGGGAGAACGCCGGGGAGATCAGCTTGCGCTGGGTGCGCCAGTACTCCAGGTTGTTGGTGGTCAGCTGCCCCTCGCCGAGCAGGATGCTGAACTCGTCGTAGATCGGGCTCTTGCGGTAGTTGGTGTAGTTGTCCTTGAGCACGTATTCGGTCATCGCCGGGTCCGCGACGAGGTAGACCAGCATCGGGCCGGCCTTGACCCGCACGACGTCGCCGTAGCCCTCCAGCAGCGCGCCCACCGTCGTCAGCGGGTTCTTCGCCAGT
This sequence comes from Nocardia arthritidis NBRC 100137, assembly GCF_001612765.1. Classification (GTDB taxonomy): domain Bacteria; phylum Actinomycetota; class Actinomycetes; order Mycobacteriales; family Mycobacteriaceae; genus Nocardia; species Nocardia arthritidis. Next base: position 176,148 of record NZ_BDBB01000017.1, on the reverse strand, counting down.
TTCGGCAGCATGCGTCCGGTTTCCACCAGACCTGGCCCGGGTGCTTTCATGGAACGACCTTTCACTTCAAGAGCTTGGCGTGCTTGCGCAGCTGGTGCACGTAGTCCTGTTTCTCCACCACCAGCGGGTACTGGTCGGCGTGGTAGAGCCGCAACCCGGCGTACAGGTCGGGCTGTCGGCCCTGGGTGGCGCGATGGAAACGCTCGACCCGCCCCGGATCGCTCGCCTTGGCCCGCAGGTACTGCGCGACCAGCTCGGCTTGTTTCTCGTAGACATCCCAGTGCGAACCGATCGGCCGCACCATCCCGACGACGAACAGGTCGCGGGTGTGCGGCGGAAAGATGTTCAGATACAGGCCCGGTCGCAGGCTGTCGCCGGACCAGTTCAGATGGGTCCGGTCGACGACGGGATAGTTCGGCACGAACCCGGTGGCCAGCACCACCAGATCGACCTTCTCCTCGGTGCCGTCGGTGAAGGTCACCCTGTCGTCGTCGATCGCGGTGACGTCCGGTTTGGGCGTGATGTCGCCGTGGGTGTAGTGGTGATGCAGTTGGTCGCCGAGCATCGGGATGACGATGCCGTCGGTGAAATCCGGTACCGGGAGCCCGAACGTGCGGGAGCGGCCGCGCAGATACGAGAACAGCCGCTCGAAGGCCCGCTTGCGCAGCGGCCGCCACATCTTGCCTTGCAACATGCTGTCGGTCGGGCGGCCCAGCATGTACTTGGGCATGCAATAGAACCCGCGCCTGCTGCTGTGCAGGGTCAGCGCGGCGTTGACCGCGCAGTCGGACAGGATGTCGGCCGCCGACTGCCCGGCCCCGATCACCAGCACTCGCTTGCCGAGCACCTGTTCGGGATGGCGGTACTCGCTGGAATGCAGCACGGGCACCGTGCCCGAGCCGGGGATATCGATGCGCCGCGGGGTGCGGTCGTGCCCGGTGGCGACGACGACCCCGACGTAGCGTCGCTCGGATCCGTCGGCCAGGGTGACCGCCCAGCCGCCTTCTCCTGGTTCGATGCGCCGCACCGAGGTGTTCAACCGGATGCGCGGCCACAGGTCGAAGGCGTCGGCGTAGGAGTGCAGATAGCGCAGCACGAGTTCGTGCCCTGGATAGTCCGGATAGTCCTCGGGCATCGGGAATCCCGAAAACGCCTGCACACCCTTGGACGCGATCACGTGCGTGTTGTGACTGACCGGTGAGTCCGGACGCCGTGCGTCCCAGATCCCGCCGATCCCGTCGGCCGCCTCGAGCACCTCGAAATCCAAACCATGCGCGGCGAACTCGCGCGCGGTCGCCAAACCCGCCGCGCCCGCCCCGATCACGCAATAGCCGCTCATGCCGCGCCGACCCGTTCGGTTTGTGAAGTGTCTTCCTGCGGCGGCGCGGGTTCCGGGTCCGTGCCCGCGCTCGCCCGCCAGGCCACCATGAAGCAGGCGACGTAGATGACCGTCTGCGCCACCAGCGTGAAGTAGACGTTCTCGTTGTAGACCGCGACGATCAGCCAGGCCACGGTCAGCAGGGCGACGGTCCGTTTGCCACCGCGCATCAACCCGGCGTACACCGCCAGCATCCACACCGCGCCCACCGCGATGTACACCCACGGCCCGAACGGAGCGCGAAACGACGCCAGTGTCAGCACCGCCAACCAGATGGCCAGCTGCTCGGCGCGCACCCGCGGCCCCTCCGCCCCGGCGGTAAGCCGCCGGTGGATGCGGACCGCGGTGACCGCCACCAGGATCAGCAGCAACAAGGTGTAGATGTTGGTGATCACGCGGGCGGGCCCGACAGGATCGCCGATGTCCCAGCCCATGATGTTCGCCTTGTACGGCAGCCCGAACGGCGAATAGTTGACCAGCTGGTTGGCTCGTTCCACCAGCACGAACTGGTGGAACTCCCCGCTGGCCAGCCGCTGCCACGTACCGTCGGACAGGAATTGCCGCCACGGCTCCCAGCCGAAGATCGCCAGCGTGGCCAGTGAATACAGCGCGCCGAACACCGCGGTCCACACCGCCGGCCGCCAGCGCCGCTGAACCAGCAGATAGACCAGCAGGATCGCCGGGGACACCTTGGCGATGATCGCGAACGCCAGCGCCGCGCCGCCGAAGATATCGCGCCGCAGATGGAACAGCACCATGGCGCCCGCCCCGCCGACATACAGCGCCAGCACGTGGATGTTGCCGATCTGCAGAGTCGCCAGCGTCGGCAGGCTGAGCCACACCACCGGGGTCAGCGCCGCCAGCACCCCGCCCTGCCTGCCGCCGACCCAGCGGGCGATGGCGAACATGGCGACCAGCACGATCGCCACGTACAGCGAGTAATACAGCGCGCGCAGCGTGGCGAAGTCGTGGCTGAACAGCAGCAACAACCGGGGCAGCAGAAGGAACGGCGGCGGGTAGAGGTAGGCGTCACGATCCTGCGGCGTCACCGCGGGCAGTATCGAATCCGCCTGAGGCGATTCGTAGCGGTGGCGATCGTAGAGACTCGCCGGGTCGTGCTCGGCCATGAGCGCACCGCTGATGTAACCGGACAGGTGGGTCTTCTTGACCAGGAAGTCGTCGTCGGCCGACAGCGAGGCGTCCACGTTGTCGGCGTCGAGGATGAACTGCGTCAACCGGGCCAGCACCACGACCACGAGCAGGATCGCCACGCTCCACAGCACCCGCACCACGATCGGTTTGGTGCGCACCACCTCCCGCCACTCGGTGGGCACCGTCGGCACGAACAGAACGAACAGCGCCACCGCGCACACGACGCCGAGCACGGCGGTCACCGGTCCGGGAAGGCCGGTGAGCGAGAGCACGATCATCACGACGGGGACGAGAATGCCGACGACGAACACCGCGTACATCGCGGCGAAGTAGTCGAGCGAACCACGGAACCTGGTCCATGTCCTGGATATCATCTGCAACCTACGGCTTTCGGTTCCCGCGCCGCCCGGTCCGGGCCGCGCGGATGGTCTATCTGGTCGCTGCTGTGGCGCGCCCGGTCAGCAGCGGAACCACCTGGGACACCACGTCGCCCGGGGTGGGCGCGGCGCGCAGGTCGGCGCCGATCCGGTCGGCGGCGGCGCGGAATCCGGGTTCGCGCAGCAGCGTACGGATCGAGGTGGTGAGCGCGTCGATGTCGCCTTGGCCCGCGGGGGTCTCGGCGGCCAGCCCGGCCCCGCTGCGCACCAGGCCGCGGGCGTAGTCGAACTGGTCGAACATCTGCGGCAGCACCAGTTGCGGCAACCCGAACCAGCCCGCGGTGAGGCCGGTGGTCGAGCCGCCGTGGTGCACCAAGAGATCGCAGCTCGGCAGGAACAGGTTCAGCGGAACCTCTTGCACGACCCGGACATGCCCGGGCAGTTCGCCGACGGTGGCCCGGTCGGGTGCCGACAGCGCGACGACGACCTCGGCGTCGTCGATGTCGGCCAGCGTCGCGAGGACCGATTCCAGCGGCCGCGGACCGGTCAGGCCCAGCGTGCTGCCGCCCATGCACACCGCGATCCGCTTGCGGCCGTGCTCGTTGCGGTGCCACGGCGGCAGCGCGCCGGTGCCGTTGAACGGGACATAGCCCAGCGGGGTGCCCGGCGCGGCGTCGGGGGCTTGCAGCCGCGGTGGGCAGATGTCGAGTACCGCGACCGGGTCGGCCAGCCGAGTGCCCGCTTCGGCGGCGAGTGCGGCGGTGCGTTCGGTGAAGGGGCCGCCGGTGGGGTCGATGCCCCAGCGGTGCACCAGCACCGGCAGATCCAGTTCCGCGCCGAGCGCCCGGCCGATGGTGGCCAGCGGGTCGGTGAGGATCACCTCCGCTTGCCAGTCGGTGGCCACCGCGGCGAACGCCTCGAGGTATCGGCGGGCATGGTTGTGCCAGTTCTGCGCGGCGATCTGCCACAGGCCCTGTCCGCTGGACAGGTCGCGGTCGGCGAACAGCGGCAGCGGGAACATGCCCGGATTCACCTGGGTGCGCAACTGGTCCATGGGTACGTTGAGCGCGCTCAACTCGACGGCGTTGAGCCCCGAGCGCAGCGCGGTGGCCGTCACGTCGTCGCGCGAGGCGACCAGCACTTCATGCCCGGCCAGCCGCAGCGCCCAGCAGAACGGCACCATCGCCAGCAGGTGGCCCGACGAGGGCACCGGCACGACAAGAAACTTCATCCGATCACTCCTTCGGCTTCATCCACTCCATCGGATTGGTGTGCCGAGGCACCCATGATGGAGCCGATTGCTCGGCGTTGCGGCGTTTTTCGACGACCACGATGTTGTGGTAGAAGTGCAGCGCCCCGATCCAGTCGTCGAAAGCGCCGGTCGCGCGGCCGGATTCCTTCTCGAATTCCTGGTGGTGCAAGGCGTCCACCAGGGTTTTCAGGTAACCGATGCTGGTGGTCGGATCGTCGGTGGCGGTGCTGCTGCCGCCCCAGCCCGACCAGTAGGAGGTCTGGGTGTCCTCCACCACGTACAGCCCGCCGGGCCGCAGGTGCGCGAACAGCGCCCGGAACGAGGCGATCACGTCACCGCTGATGTGGCTGCCGTCGTCGATGATGATGTCGAACGGGCCCAGTGAGCTGCCGAGTTCGTCGAGGAACGCCGCGTCGCCTTGATCGCCGCGCAGCGGTTGCAGGCGCGGCTCGGTGATGCCGGACTTGTCGAAGTAGTCCAGCCCGAACACCAGCCCTCGGCGGAAGTACTGCTTCCACATCCGCAGCGACGCGCCGCCGACATCGGGCGCGGTATAGCCGCCGATGCCCAGTTCCAGGATGCGCACGCGGCTGTCGCGCAGCGGCGCGAAATGCCGCTCGTAGTGCTGGGTGTACCAGTGCCCGCCCCACTTGTCCGAACCGAAGTGCAGCGACAGGGCGTTGAGGTCGTAGTGCTGTGGGCGGCAGGCGGTGACGATCCGGTCGGCGGCGACCGCGGCAGCGTCCCGGGCCAGCCGCCACGGGTCGTCCGGTGCGAAACTGCCCGGTCCCGGCTCGTCCTTGATGGCGATGGCGCGCGTGCCGAGCGTCGCGTCGGGTGGGCCGTAGACCGCGCGCAGCAGCTCCACCAGATCTTGCCGCACCACCAGCCACGGATCCTCCAGGGTGCCGGGAGCTACCGCGGGCTCCTCGGCGCCCAAGGTGAGCAGATAGTCGAGCTGTTTGCCCTCGTGGGTCAGCTCGAACACCGCCGTGACCGGCTGCCCCGGCCGGGAGCCGTAGTTCGCGCGCCAGGCGATCTCCTTCAGCACCGCGTCGGCGACCGTCTCGGTGCCGATCTCGCCGATCCGCGCGGCGGTCTCCTCGTAGACGCCGTCGGCGACGGAGATCAAGTGGGCGGCGAGGACATTCTCGTCGTTCAGGGGCACGTCATCCATCCGTTCCGCCGGTGCGTACCGGCCTCGATTGCTCCGCCGGGCGCACGCCCTCGGCGACGAGCATGGCGCGCACCATGCCGTGGAAGTCCACCGAAGGGCGCCACCCGGTCCGCTCGCGCAGCCTCGTCGCGTCACCCACCAGCGGTCGCCTGCTGCGGGTGAGCACCGAGGAACGTTCGCGGACATGGTCGTTCCAGTCCAGTCCGGCCATGCCGAACGCCGCCGCGCAGAACTGCGCGACCGTGTGGTGTTCGCCGGTGGCGACGACGAACTCGTCCGGCTCATCGAGGGCCAGGATGCGCGTCATCGCCTCGACGTAGTCCGGCGCGTACCCCCAGTCGGCGCCGGCGTCCAACCTGCCCACCTCCACCGTGGTGGTCTCACCGCGCTGGATCCGGGCGACGGCGCGCACGATCTTGCGGGTGACGAACTTCTCGGCCCGCAACGGTGATTCGTGGTTGAACATGATTCCCGCGGCCGCGAAGACGCCGCGGGCGCGGTAGGCGCGGCAGGCCAGCAGGCCCGCCGCTTTGGTCACCCCGTAGATCGAGTCCGGTCGCAGCCCGCTGTTCTCGTCGCACACCGCGGCGCGGTCGGAGCCGAAGACATGCGAGGAGGCCGCGTAGAACAGCCGCGTGCCCGTCCGGTGGCGATCGATCGCCTCGGCGAAATGCTGCACCGGCAGCGTGTTCACCCGGTGCGAGGCGCGGGCCAGTTCGCGCGGGTCGCCGTGGTCGTCCTGCGAGGAGTGCTGCACCGCTGAGAGCAGATACACCTGCGCGGGGCGCTCGGCGGCGATAAGCTCCTCGACCGCGGCCGCGTCGGTGATGTCGACCGGGCCGTCGCGGCCGATCCGCAGCACGCGCTCACCGCGCGCGGTGAGCAGGTCCGACAGCAGGGTGCCGTCCTGCCCGGCCGCGCCCGTGACGACGATGGTCATCTCACACCACGTCCAGCTCCGGCAGCGGGAACACCAGCCGCCCGCCCGCCGCGCGGAAGGCGCTTTCGCGCTCCAGCATCATCGCGCGGAAATGCCAGGGCAGGACGAAGAACTGGTCGGGGGCCAGCTCGCGGGCTCGTGCCTCCGACACGATCGGGATCGCGCTGCCCGGGGTGAACTTGCCGAATTTGTCGTCGTTGACCTCCGCGATGCACGTCAGATCCTCCGGGCCGATCCCGCAGTGCTGTAGCACCACGTTGCCTTTGGTGGAGGCTCCGTAACCGAGTGTGCGCAGGCCCGCCTCGCGGGAGCGGTCGAAGAAGTCGCGGACCCGTTCGCGATGCTGCTCGACTCGTTCGGCGAAGTCCGCGTACGGCCGCGCGGTGTGCAGCCCCAGCGTGGACTCCTCTTGGCGCATGCGATCCAGCGCGGCGGCATCGGCAGGCGAGGGCTCGCCCCGCTTGCCCAAGGTGAGCGCGAAGCTGCCGCCGTTGACGGCATTGCGTTCCACCTCGAGCACCACGAAGCCGCAGCGCCGCGCCATCCATTCGATCTGGTCGAGGGTGTAGTACTCCAGGTGCTCGTGACAGATCGTGTCGTAGGAGGTGGTGGCCAGCATCGCGGGCAGATAACTCTGCTCCAGCACCCAGATGCCGTCGTCGGTGAGGCTGTCGTACACCGCGCGCATGAACTCCAGCGGCGCGGGGACGTCGTAGAACATGGCGATCGAGGTGATCACCTTGGCCCGGCGCCCCGCCAACGCCGATTCGACCAGTTCGCGGGTGAAGTACCCGGTCACCAGCCGCGCGTGCGGCGGATAGAACCGGCGGAACTTCTCCCCCAGCGGGTCGATGCCCACGATCGTCGCCGACCCTTCGGGGTAGGCGCGCAGCAGCGTCGCGTCGTTGCTGCCGATGTCGATCACCACATCCTCCGGCGACAGCGGCATCCGCTGCCGGATCCGCGCCACCCGGTGGGCGAGGTGGTCGATCATCGATTTGTTCAGTCCGGAGCGGTATCCATAGCCGGGGGAATACATTTCGTCGAAGTCGGCGGTGTGGCGCAACTGCACCAGCCCGCATTGCTCGCTGCCGGTGGGTACGCAGCGCACCAACTCCAAGGGGTAGCGGGGCACCTCGGTCGGGTCGGTGGCCGGGAACACCCCGGTCAGCGCCATCGTGCCGAGGTCGACCACCGTCTCGAGCCGGGTGTTCCCGCACACCCGGCAACCCTGCACCGCCACTGCTTGCCTCACACGTTCTCCATATCGTGGGCGACCATCAACTGGACCAGTTCGGTGAAACTCGTGCGGGGCGCCCACCCGAGCTTCTCGCGCGCCTTGCTCGGATCTCCGGTGAGATGATGCACCTCGGCGGGCCGGAAATAGGTCGGATCCACCTCGACCAGCACCCGCGAGGTACGCCGGTCGATTCCCTTCTCCGCCAAACCTGTTCCTTCCCAAATCAATTCGACTCCCGTGGCGGAGAAGGCGGTCTCGCACAACTCGCGCACGCTGTGCGTCTCTCCCGTGGCGATCACGTAGTCGTCGGGTTCGGGCTGTTGCAGCATCAGCCACATCGCCTCGACGTACTCCTTGGCGTATCCCCAGTCCCGACGGGCGTCCAGATTGCCGATGAACAGCTTGTCCTGTTTGCCCTGCGCGATGCGCACCGCTCCGCGGGTCACCTTGCGGGTGACGAAAACCTCGCCGCGCCGGGGTGATTCGTGATTGAACAGGGTGCCGTTGACCGTGTACATCCCGTAGGCCTCGCGGTGGTTCACCGTGATCCAGTACGCGTACAGCTTCGCCACGGCATACGGCGAACGCGGATGGAACGGCGTGTCCTCGCTGAGTGCCACATCGTGCAGTCCGCCGTACAGCTCCGAGGACGAAGCCTGGTAGAACCGGGTGGCGATGCCGGTCTTGCGGATGGCGTCCAGGATGCGCAGCGTGCCGATCGCGTTGGTCTCGGCGGTGAACTCCGGGATCTGGAACGAGATGTGCACGTGCGACTGCGCGCCCAGGTTGTAGATCTCCGCCGGGCGTACGTCCTCCAGGATCCGGTTGAGGCTGCTGGAATCCATCAGATCCCCGTAGTGCAGGAACAGCCGGCGTTGGGAATGCGTATCGGAATACAGGTGATCTATACGGTCGGTATTGAAATTCGACGCACGCCGGATAATCCCGTGCACCTCATATCCTTGCTGCAACAGGAATTCCGTCAGATAAGACCCGTCCTGGCCGGTGATGCCGGTTATCAGCGCCTTTCTCATCAAACCTCCAACCCCGAGACTAACGGGTAGCCGAAAAGCGGGCAATACCTATCTTTCGGCCGCGGCCGGTATTAGAATTCGATTGCATGAGCGCGGCCTCCGAAAAAACTCTGGTAATGATTCCGACGTACAACGAGCGTCGCAACGTAGGCCCGTTGCTCGCTCAGATCCTGGAACAAGGCACCGATTTCGATGTCCTGTTCGTCGACGACAACTCTCCGGACGGAACCGGGGATCTGCTCGATGAGCTGGCCCGACAGCACGCGCCCCGCATCCACGTGCTGCACAGGGCCGGGCGCCAAGGCGTCGGCTCCGCACACCAGGCCGGAATTCGCTGGGCCTACGCGCATGAATATCGGCACATCATCACGATGGATTCCGATTTCGCGCATCCGCCGTCGTATCTTCCGGCACTGCGCGCCGCTGCGGCCGGCTTCGATGTCGTGGTCGGATCGCGGTATCTGAAAGAGGACAGCCTCGCCGACTGGACTCCCTTCCGCAAGGTCCTCACCCGGGTCGGGCATTTTCTCACCGTGACACTGCTGCGGATGCCCTACGATGCCACCGGCGCGTTCCGATACTACCGGTTGGACTCCGTTCCGGTGGCCGCTTTCGATCGTGTCCGTTCGACCGGATACTCCTTCTTCTTCGAAAGTCTCTACATTCTCGCCGCCAATGGGTTCCGGATCGAGCAGGTGCCGATCCACGTCCTCAACCGCACCGCGGGCGCGTCCAAGATGCGCACCCGCGACGTCGCGACCAGCGTGCGTTTCCTGCTGGTGCTGTGCGCGGAGAAGTATCTGCGCCCCAGCAGGCATCGCCTCAGTTCGCCCGCGCACCGCTGACCCTCCGCCCGGCCAGCCAGCCGATCACCGCCGCCGCCTCCGGCCAGTCCGGGCCGGTGGCGGTGATCGGGAACTGGTCGTCGACATGATCTTTGGCGAACTGCGAGCGTGAGCCCACCGCGTCGCGAACCTCGGCCAGCGTGACGGTGGTGCGTGCGCCGACCTCACGCAGGCCGGTGTCCTCGAGGTGGGCGGCGATCCAGTCGGCGCACCACTGCACCGGGGCGAAGCTCTGCCGCGAGCGGCCGCTGGCGAACACCGGACGGTCGGCGGCCATGTCCGCCAGCACGCCCTTGCGGTAGTCCCCGCCGTACATCGGACCGAGCCGCACGACGAGACTGTCCGGCGTGCAACACATCTGCTCGGCTTCCGCGCGATGGCGGCCGTAAGCCGTGTCCAGCTGGGTGCGCGCGGAGATACTGCTGATCTGCACGAACCGGTCCCAGTCCCACCGCTCGCGCAGCAGCCGCGTCTTGTCCACCGTCTCCTGGCGATCGGCGTCCGGATGATGCTCGGCCCAGAACCTTTTCGACGGGCAGGCGGCATTGATCAGCACGTCGTAGCGCCCGGCCGTGCGATGACGTTCATGGTCGGCGCGTACCACCGGCGCCACCTCCCACCGTCCGCTTCTCGCGAGCGCGTCGACCAGCGCGGCGCCCACGTATCCGGTGGCGCCGACCACGGCCACACGTAATCGGCTCACACGCATTCCTTTCCGGCATACGCCTCGCCCGCCGCGGACTTCGGCCACCGCGCTCCCGCGCCGTGTCCGCTTCGGCGCTCGGGCCCCCCGCGGTGGAGCAATCCCGGTCCTGCGGTCACAGCGCTCACGCGCCGTTGCCTTCCAAGGTGTGCGGTAGCGGCGCCACCTGCACGATCGGCGGATCGCACTCGTCCCACGGCTTGGTCAGCATGGCGATGAACGTCAGCGGAGTGATCGAGTACACGGTGTGCATCACCCCGATCGGCGTGCGCGTGCAGATGCCCTTGGACACATGGATGAACTCCTCCGGGCAGTCCGGATCCTCGTGATCGTCCTTGGTCACCAGCACGCCGTTGCCCTCCACGAACAGCAGATACTCGACGAAATGCGGGTGGTAGTGCAGTCCGCGCACTTTGCCGGGGTGCATGTAGATCAGGTTGAACTCCAGCAGGGGTTCGGGCGGGACCCAGGTGAAAATGCCGCCGCGTCCATCGCGGACGGTGTCGAGGTTGCACGAGGGGGTGAGGACTTCGACCTTCATTACTGCATCCCTTCATCAGGCGGATACCGCGTGGGGGTGGACAGCGGCGAGCTTGTCCGCGAGCGAGCCGAGCAGCGCTGCCCGCTGCTCGACGAGGAAGAAGTGACCGCCGGGCAGCAGCTCGGTGGAGCGCAGTCCCGGCAGGACGTCGCGCCAGGCCTCCAACTGCGTGACCGCCACCTGTCGGTCGTCCCGGCCGCCGAACAGGTGGGCCGGGCACGACGGCGCGGCGGCGGGGGTGAACCGGTAGTCGTCGAAGATCTCGAAGTCGCTGCGTAAGGCGGGCAGGAACAGCGCCATCACATCCGGGGTCTCGCGCACCTCGGGCGGGATTCCGCCGTAGTGGCCGACCGCGGCGACGAAATCGTGATCCGGCAGGTCCGACAAGCGGCCCGGCCTGGGCAGGTGCGGGGCCACCGCGCCACCGAGGAACAGCGCTCGCGGCGCGATCGGATCGGGCAAACGGCGGGCCACCTCGTAGGCGGCCAGCGCGCCGAGGCTGTGACCGAAGAAGGCGAACGGGAGATCGGTCAGGGGCAGGACCTGGGCCAACGCGGCGTCGACGAGGTCGTTGAAGCGGCGGATGGGTGTCTGCGCCAGATGTCGTTGCCGGGCGGGCAGTTCGACCACGCACAGCTGCACCCAGTCGGGCAGCTCGCGCCGCCACGGCGTGTATGCGGCGGCTTTTCCGCCGGCGAACGGCCAGCAGAACAACCGCAGGCTGGGAATACCCGCTGTCTTGCGGTGGATGGTCAGCCCATCGGTCTCGTCCGGTCGCGCCGATCCGTGGGTGGCCGAAGTCGCTACCGAAGCCGGAACACCGCCTGCCACAGCCGATGGGGCCGACGCTGTCACCGTGGCCGCAACAGGCTCGGCGGCAGTATGTTTCGATCCCGCTTCGCCGCGGAGGGCACGCAGATCGCCCACCGTCGCGATTCGGGTCACCGGCGCACCCAGCGTGGCGAAGAACTTCGACAGCGGCGCCGACGGGCCGACTTCGTATCGGGGGGTGTCCGAGCGCAGCAACGCGCGCATGTTCGCCGTCCAGCGGACCGGAGCGGAGATCTGGCGCACCAGATGCTCGGCGAGGGTTTCGGGCCGGTGGAACTCCCCGGTGTAGTTCGAGGTCACCGCGACCGAACGCTCGGTGCGTATGCGCGGCGCGCAGTCGGTGAGATGTCCGGCGAACTCGGCCTCGATGCCGCGCATCCACCGGGAGTGGAACGGCGCGCTCACCCGCAACGGGACGAACCGCAACTCCGGATGACGTTCGGCGAGCACGACGCGCGCGGCCGCGACCGCCTCGCGCGCACCGCTGATGACGAGCTGATCGGTCGAATTGTCGTTGGCCACCTGCGCACCCGCCTCGGCTACCAACTCCGCCACTCCGGAGCCGGCGATATCCGGCAGGATCAGCGCGGCCATCGCGCCCGCCCCCTCCGGCGCGGCGCGCTGCATCAGCGCGCCACGCGCGCGCACCAGGCGAACCCCGTCGGCGAGTTCGAACACGCCCGCCGCGACGAGCGCGGCATACTCGCCGAGGCTGTGCCCGCCGAAAGCGACCGGCCGGATACCGGATTCGCTCACCAACACCCGGTACGCGGCGATCTCCATGGTCAGCACGCACGGCTGGGTGTACTCCGTGCGATGCAATCGCGGATCGCGCTCGGCGCAGATCCGCAGCAGGTCCTCGCCCACCGCGGCGCTCGCTTCGGCGAAAGTGTCGCGTGCGACGGGGTATTCGGCGCAGAAGTCCGCTCCCATCCCCGTGCGCTGGGCGCCCTGGCCGGGGAAGACGATCGTGCACTCGGCGCTCATCGCAGCACCTGCGCGGCCGGCTGGGCCCCGTGCGGCGCGGGGATGTATCCCACCTCGGCGCAGTGCGCCAGATACACCCGCACCAGCTCCTCGGTCGGCGGACAGTCGATGCCCGCGGCGCCGAGCACCCGCCGGGTGTAGGCGCAGTCGGCGTAGGAGCTCTCCTCGTAGTGGATGGTGCCGAACAGCTCGATGCCGTACTTGAACATCTCCAGGGTCTGGCTGTCGTAGACCTCGTCGCTGCCGAGCCGGTAGATCTGCCGGTCGGTGGCCCTGCGATGGAATTCCTCCAGCGGCACCAGGTCCACCGCGTAGCCGGCGCGCTGGACATAGCGGACCACGTCGTAGTAGCGCCGGATATCGGGGTTGGTCAGGTGGTAGGTCTCCCGGTAGGTGGGGCGGTGCAGGGCGATGTGCACGATCGCGGCGCTGACGTAATCGACCGGGGTGATGTCCCAGTGCACCGGCGTGAGCATCGTCTCGCCGGTCTCGATCATCGTCTTGAGGATGTCGTAGTACGCGCCTTTGACGCTGACCTCGGAGAACGGGTACCGGCCGGTGCGGCTGTCGCCCATGATGTTGCCGGGGCGCACGATGTCCCACAGCAGTCCGCGTTCGCTCGCCGCCCGGATCAGCTTCTCCGACTCGTACTTCGTCTGCTGGTAGGGCAGATGGTCGTAGCCTTGGCCCAGTTCGAGATCGCGCTCGGTGAACGGTGGGTTGTTGAAGTTGAGCCGATCACCCAGCGCGCTGAAGCTCGACACGTACACCAGGTACTTGCCGCGTGAGCGCAGCGCGAAGTCCACCGCGCGGCGGGTGCCTTCGACGTTGATCGGGGCCAGTGCGTCGTAGAAGGTGACCAAGGTGGTGCGGCCCGCGGCGTGGATGGTCAGGTCCACCTCGTCGGCGAGCTGTCGCCAGGTGTCCTCGTCCAAGCCGAGCCGTTCGCTGGAGACGTCGCCGAGCACGGTGGTGACGCGCTCGGCGAATGCCCGCTCGAGGGTCGCGTCCGGATCGTAGGTGGCCAGGAAGTGCTTGATCCGCTGCTCGGCCACGGCCACGGACTTGCCGCGCACCAGACAGGTCACCCGCGCGTCGGTGCGCGTGAGCAGATCGTGTAACAGCTTGCCGCCCAGCACACCGGTCACGCCGGTGATGAAGACCGATCGCACCGGGATCGGGGCGTCCATGGTGATCGCGGGAATGTCCTGCTGGGTCGCGGTGGCCGCGCTGACGGTGGTGGGGCGCGGGGCGTCTTGCGCCGCGCCGGAGATGATGCCCTCGGCCACCAGATAGTGCGACAGCGACGCGATGGTCGGATACAGCTCGGTCGATTCCGCCGGGATCTTGACGTCGTAGTGCTTCATCAGCCGGTTGAGCATCCGGACGGTGGCCACCGAGTCGAACCCGAAGTCGGTGAAATCCGCGTCGAGGTCGAGATCGGCCGGATCGGTCTTGGTCAGATCGGCGAAGATGTCGCGGATGTGCTCGGCGAGCCGGTCGCGCAACGCGCTGTCGACTTCGTCGCCGGACGGCTCGGTGGCGGCCGACTCGTGGGGTGTCTGGACCGGTTCGGCCGGCACCGCTATGTCTTGATGCGCTGTGCCGTTGGTGGAGTGTCCGTTGCGCCGCTGCGCCGACGGCGGCTCGGTTTCCCACGCGACCACCGTCTTCGCGACCACCTGCGGTGCCGGGTCGGTGCGCCGCTGGTAGTCCTCGGGCACGATCCAGTACCTGCGCCGCGCGAACGGATAACCGGGCAGGCTCACGATCCGGCCGAACGGCCGCTGGGAACCCTCTTCCCAGTCCACGGTCCAGCCGCCGGCCCACAACTCGGCGACCCTCGGCAGATTGCCGGAGCGCAGCAGTGCGCCCACCTCGGCGCGTTCGGCGTCCGACTCACCGGGCAACTCGTCGAGGTCACGGTGGGTGCGGGCCACCCCGCGGAAGACCAGCATGCCTTCGGCCGGTGCCGGTGCACTCGAATCGGCTGTGCTGTCGAGTAGTTCCACCAGTTCTGCCGTGGAGGTGGCCACCACCGCGAGGCGATGCTCGAACGTGGCCCGCCCGACGGCCAGCGTCCACGCCACGTCGGGCAGCGAAAGCGGATGGTCGCGCAGCCGGTCGGCGGTGCGGGCGGCCAGTTCCGCGAGCCGGTCGGCGTCGCGCGCGGACAACACCACGATTCTCGGTTGCCCGTCTTCGGGAGTCGGCGCGACGGGCTCGGCGTCGGTGAGGATCACATGGGCGTTCGAGCCTCCCGCACCGAACGAGCTGACGGCGGTGATGCGGGGCTTGCCGTCGGCGGGCCGCGGCCATGGCGTGGGCCGGTCGATGACGCGGAACGGGGTCGCGGCGAAGTCGATTCCGGGGTTCGGAGGATCGCTGTGCAGGTTCGGCGCGATGGTGTCGTGGCGCAGCTGTAGCAGCGCCTTCACCACGCCCGCCGCGCCCGCCGCCGCTTCCAGATGCCCCACGCTGGATTTCGCCGAGCCGATGCCGCAATAGCCACTCGCGGACGTCGAGCGGCGATAGGCCTTCGTCAGCGCCGCGATCTCGATGGGATCACCCAGCGCGGTACCGGTGCCGTGGGCTTCCACGTAGCCGATGTCGCCCGCGTCTATCCGCGCCGCGTCGAGGGCCCGGCCGATGAGGTCGGCCTGAGCGACGGGATTGGGGACGGTGAACCCGTTGGTGCGCCCGCCGTGGTTGAGGGTGCTGCCGCGGATCACGCCGTAGACGCGGTCACCGTCGGCGCGCGCGTGCCGCAACGGTTTGAGCACGAGAGTGACCACACCCTCGCCCGGCACGTAGCCGTCACCGCCCGCGCCGAACGACCGGCAGCGGCCGTCGGTGGAGGCCCAGCGGCCGTAGCCGAGCAACAGGTACTTGCCGGGGTGGATCGACACGTTCACCCCGCCGGCCAGCGCGTAGGCCGCTTCGCCGCGGCGCAGACTCGCACAAGCCAGATGCAGCGCGGTCAGCGATGCCGAGCACGCCGTGTCGACCGCGAGACTCGGGCCGTTGAAGCCGAAGTGGTAGGAGACCCGGTTCGCCACCGCGAAATAGCCCGAGATCGGCACACCGACGAATGCTTGATACTCGGCGTAGCCCACACCGGCGAAGACGCCGGCATCGGGCAGGCCGCGGGCCGCGGCGCTGCGGCGCACCCGCTCCGGCGAGTAACCCGCGTCCTCCAGCGCGGCCCAGGAGGTTTCGAGGAACAACCGTTGCTGCGGGTCCATCTCCTCGGCGTCTTTGGGCGTGATGCCGAAGAAGCGGGCGTCGAACTTGTCCACGTCGTCGAGGAACCCGCCCCAGCGAGCGTAGGTGGTGCCCGGCTCGTCGGGGTCCTCGGACAGGTATTCGCGGTGATCCCAGCGTTGCGGCGGGACCTCGACGATGCAGTCGCGGCCTGCGATCAGATTGGCCCAGAACTCCTCGACAGTGCTCGCCGACGGGAACTTGCCCGCCATGCCGATGACGGCGATGTCCTCGCAATCGTGCGCGTCGTCGAGGATCGGCTCGGCGGATTCGGCAGCAGCGCTTTCCGGAGTAACCGTTCGGGCCGCCCCGGGTGCGCCGGCGGGTGACGGCGTCACAGCAGCGGCGTCGGCGGTGAGGGCGGCCACGCGCGGCGAGTGCTCGTCGGCGAGATAGCCCGCGAGGTCGCGGACGGTCTGATATTCGAAGAACAGGGTGCTCGGCAGCGGACCGAAATCGGTTTCCAGCCGGTCGTTCATCTTGCTGATCAGCACCGAATCGATGCCATAGTCCTGCAACGGAACGCGGGTGCGGATCCGTTGCGGGTCGAGTCGGCAGTACTGGGCGAGTAGATTTTTGAGGTAGGTTTCGGCGGCCTGTCGCAACGGCGAGACCTCGGTAGCAGGGCTCACGAGTCCATGCGGCTGCTGGTCGGCAGCCCCCGCTGGTTCGGAGGCGCCTGTGATATCGGCGGCGACTGCCGGCTTCGAGACACTCACCGGTCCGGAAACATCGTGGAAGCGCCTATCTTCGTCCGCGTACGCGGACGAAGATGGACCACCTACCTCCGGCGCCCAGCACCTTTCTCGGTCGAACTCGTAACCGGGCAGATGAATACGGCGCGCGGCCGGGTCGATCCAGCCCGCGTGTTCGACATGTCCACCCTCGACCCATTGCCGTGCCGCTGCTACCGGGTCGTCCAGCACGATGGCTCCGGCCCGGTCCGTGGACGGGGTGTCGATGGTTCCGGTGAAGACGCCTGCCGCACGGTCGCCCTCGGCGAACGCGGCCAGCCGCGCCGCGAGCGCGTCCACCGAGTCTCCGACCACGGCGAGCCGATGCTCGAATCCGGCGCGCCCGAATGCCAGCGTGCGCGCGATGTCCGCGGGTGCCAGCTCCGGATGCGCGGCCAGGTGCCTGCGCAGCGACCGTGCCATCCGGGTCAAGCTCGTCGCGCTGCGGGCCGAGAGCACCACCAGCTGCGGGCCGCCCGGTATGTCACGGCGGGCCGTCACCGGCTCCGGTGCGCCATCCACCACCACATGCGCGTTGGTGCCGCTGAAACCGAAGGAACTGATCGCGGCCCGCCGTGGTGCGCTGTTCCACGCGCGCAGCTCGGTATTGACGAAGAACGGCGACTCGTCCAATCCGAGCAGCGGGTTCACCGAATCGACATGCAGCGAGGGCGGCAGCTGTCCGGCGCGCATGGCCAGCAGCACCTTGAACAGGCTCGCCATGCCCGCGGCATGCGAAGCGTGCCCGATGTTCGATTTCACCGACCCCACCGCCACCGCGCCGACCGCGCCGGTGTAGCGCCGGAAGGCGGCGGTGAGCGCCTCGATCTCGATCGGATCACCCAACCGCGTTCCGGTGCCGTGCGTTTCGACGTAACCGATGGTGGACGGATCGATCCCGCCGTCGCGATACACCGCCAGTTCCAGTTCGGTCTGCGAACGCACGCTCGGGGCGGTGATGCCATTGGTGCGGCCGTCGTGATTGATGCCGATCCCGCGAATCACCCCGTGGATGGGGTCGCCGTCGCGTTCGGCGGCGGCCAGCGGCTTGAGCACCACCACGCCGACGCCCTCGGCGATCACGAAACCATCGGCGCCCGCGTCGAAGCTCGCGCACCGGCCACGCGGCGACAGCATGCCCATCGAGGAGGCGAGCAGGTGGTACTCGGGCGTCACGAACACCGCGACGCCCCCGGCCAGCGCGAGCTCCGACTCGCCCGAGGCGAGGCTGCGGCAGGCCTGGTGCAACGCGACCAGCGCCGAGGAGCAGGCGGTGTCCAGCCCCAGACACGGACCGGTGAGATCGAGGTGATAGGCCACCCGGGCGGGCAGAATGGCCGGACTGTTGCCGGTGAACATGTGGTGGGAACCGGCCGCTCCACGATTGCGCAGCAGGTTGGCGTAGTCCGACCCCGGCGACCCGGCGAACACTCCGCACCGGGTGCGCCGCAACGACTTCGGGTCGATGGCGGCGTCTTCCAGCGCCAGCCAGCTGTGCTCCAGGAACAGCCGCTGCTGCGGGTCCATGTAGTCGGCTTCGGCGGGCACCAGGTCGAAGAACGCCGGATCGAACTCCTCGACACCGTCGAGGAATCCGCCCCACTTGGAATAGGTCTTGCCCGGCGTCACCTGCCCCGCCCGGAAGTAGTCGGCGATCGGCCAGCGCGTGACGGGGACCTCGGTCACCGAGTCCCGGCCATCGGCGAGATTGCGCCAGAACTGCTCGAGATTCGCCGCGCCCGGGAACTGCCCGGACATGCCGACGATGGCGACGTCCATCGATGCTGACCTCTCGCTGGACTGCGCGGCCCGCGCAGCGACGGTTCGGGCGCCCGACGGCGCCA
Source organism: Nocardia arthritidis NBRC 100137 (assembly GCF_001612765.1). Classification (GTDB taxonomy): domain Bacteria; phylum Actinomycetota; class Actinomycetes; order Mycobacteriales; family Mycobacteriaceae; genus Nocardia; species Nocardia arthritidis. The sequence goes on along the minus strand of NZ_BDBB01000017.1, from coordinate 157,849 downwards.
CGTTCGAGACAGGAGATGTCCGGGCGGGCATCTGTGCCGCCGATGCGCTCGCCGCCGTGGCTCCTTGTCCGTCCAGGTGAGCGCTGAGCAGCCGTACCGACGGATGGTCGAACACCACCGTGGGGCGCAGCGCCGAGCCGTAGCGGGCGTTGACCCGGTCGATGATCTTCACCGCCAGAATGGAATCGACCCCGTACTCCGACAACGGCAGGTCCGCGCGCACCTCGCCGCGCGCCACGCCCAGTCCGTCGGCGACGATGGCGACGAGTTCGGCCTCCAGCGCCGCAGCATTGCCGGGCTGCGCTGATGCGCTCACCGCGGGGAGCTGTTGCGCGGCGACCGAAGGTTCGGGCTGCCGAACGGCGGCCGGTTCAGCGGCTGCCGCGAAACGGGGCTGCGCGGCGGCAGCCGACTCGGCCGCGAAGTGACGTTGCGTGACGGGAGCCGGTCCGGCTGCCACCCCCGGGTGGAGCTGCGCACGGGCGGCGGGTTCGGCGGTGACCGCGAGAGAGGGCTGCGCGGTGGTGGCCGGTGCGGCGACAGCGGGAGCGGCGGGCGCGGTGGCGCTGACCGCGGCCAGCAGCCGGAAACTCGGCTCCTCGTCCGCCGACAGCCCGGGACCCCACGAACGGATTCCGGAGAATCCCGCCGCGGACAGCGCGGCCTGCCATTGTGACTCGGACAGCAACGGGGAGTGCGGGATACGCGCCTCCGAATCGCGGTAGCCGTGCCAGCCCTCCAGCAGCCCGAAGGTCAGCGCGAGCACCTCGAGGTCGGTGGTCGCCTCGGTGAACGCGAGCACACCGCCGGGCGCCAGCAACCGCCGGATGTTGCGCAGGGTCGCGTCGATCGACCGCGTCGCATGCAGAACGTTGGCGCACAGCACCAGGTCGGCCTCGTGCGCGGAGAATCCCTGCGCGACCGGATCGGCGTCGATATCCAGCACCGCGAAACGCAGATTCTCGCGCGTACCGAAGGCGCGCCGTCCGTGCGTGAGGAAACTGTGCGAGACGTCGGTGTAGTGATAGTCGAACGCGATCCCGCGCGCGGTGAGCGCGTCGAGCACCGCGTGCGTGGAACCGCCCGTCCCCGCACCGATTTCCACGATCCGCAGCGGCTGCGTGTCACCGGTCCGCTGCCCGACCGCCGACACCAGTTCGGCGAGCAAGCCGTTGGTGAAGTCGTAGGCGGCGTTGCCTCGATAGATCGCGCCCACCAATGCGAGGTCGCCGCCGGGGAACAGCACCTCCGTCGCGGACAGCTCCCCACGCAGCACGCGCGGATACGCCGCGAGGCAGGCATCCAGCAATGCCACGTATGGCGCGGTTTCCGGGAAGCGGGCCAGCAGGTCGGCGCGCATCCCGCTGGTGCCGGGTGGCGGGCCCGGGACCTCGAACCGGTCGTCGTGCCGGCGCACGAGCCCGTGTCGTCGCAGGATGTCCAGGCAGCTGGTGCGCAGCCGACCGAACCCCGGTCGCACCCCCAGGCGCGCGTCCAAGGATTCCGCGGTCCACTCCCCCGCAGTGAGTCCCATACCCGTCAGGGTGGCGAACAGCAGCATCGCCGCGTAACGGCCGAGTTCGGCTCTACCGGGCTCCACGATGCCGGTGGGCTGCAGCGCCGCCTCGAACTGCCGCACCGCGGTGTCGAAGCCCGAGCGCGGCGGCGCGATGATCCAGTAGTCGGTGCGCTCGAACGGGTAGCCGGGCAACGGGATTCGGCGCCGCGGCCCGCCGCGCCCGCGCCAATCGATGTCGGCGCCGGCGACCCACCGGCGGGCCAGTTCCTGGTCGTCGGTCGCCGGCGCGAGCAGCGGCTGGGTTTGTGCGTCGACGGTTCCGGTGACCACCGGACCGATTCGGTCGGTGCGGAACCGGTCGAGTGCGTCGGCAACCTCCACCGGGGACGAGGCGACCACCGCGAGACGGTGTGCCAGCGCGGGCCTGCCCACCTGTAAGGTGCGCAACGCGTCGAGGAAGTCCGCGGGATCGAGGGTGCGGAAGTGCCGCGCCATGGTCTCGGCGTAGCGGTGCAGCCGCTGCGGGGTGCGCGCCGAGAGCACGAAGATCTCGGGTTCCCCCGTCCCGGCCGGGGCAATCCGGTCGTCGACGAATTCGGCGAGCACCACATGGGCGTTGGCGCCGCCCGCGCCGAACGCGCTGATGCCCGCGTGCCGCGCCACCGCGACGCCGTCGACGGTGCGGCGTGGCCAATCCTCCAGTTCCCGGGGCAGGTGGAACGGCACCGAGTCGAACGCGATGGCCGGATCAGCCTGTGCGGCGCGCGGCGTCGGCGCGATCCGGCCGTGGCGCATCTGCAACAGCACCCGGGTCAGGCCCGCGACGCCCGCGGCCGCTTCCAAATGGCCGACGTTCGACTTCGCGGACCCGAGTGCGCGGGAGCGACCGCTGCCGCCGGATCTGCCGAACACCGCCGCCAACCCGGCGATTTCGATCGGATCGCCGAGCGGTGTCCCGGTGCCGTGCGCCTCGAGGTAGTCGATCGCGGTGGGGTCGACCCCGGCCGCGCGCAGGGCCTCGCCGATCACCTCGGCTTGCGCCCCCGGGTGCGGCACGCTGTATCCCGAGGTCTGCCCGCCGTGGTTGACCGCGCTGCCGAGAATCAAGCCGTGGATGGTGTCGCCGTCGGCACGGGCTGCCGACAGCGGCTTCAGATACAGCGCGCCGACGCCCTCGCCGGGGACGTAGCCGTCGGCGCCGGCGGAGAAGGGCCGGCATCGGCCGCTGTCCGACATCATGCCCAGGCTGTGCAGCAGCAGGAATTTGTCCTCGTGCAGCAGCAGATTCACCCCGCCCACGATCGCCGCGTCGCATTCACCGTCCAGCAGACTGCGCCGCGCCAGATGCAGCGCGGTCAGCGACGCCGAGCACGCGGTGTCCACGGTGAGGCTCGGGCCGCGCAGGCCGAGGGTGTAGGAGGTGCGGTTGGCGATGGAGGACGGGACGGAGGCCACCGCGACGGGATCGCCGTCGCGGGTGGCCGCGACGCCGAGCAGCCGGTAGTCGCTCCAGGTGGCGCCCACGAACACACCGACGCGGCGTGCCCGCACGGCCGGATCGGTGTGGTGGTAGCCGGCGTGCTCCAGCGCCGCGTACGCCTGCTGCAGGAACAAACGCTCCTGCGGGTCGAGCAACGGCGCCTGGACGGGCGGTATCCGGAAGAACCGAGGGTCGAAACCGCCCACATCGCGGACGAATCCGCCGATCATCGGCGGCGCGCCGGGAGTGCCCTCGACGGCGGTGAGCCACCAGCGTTCGGCGGGGACCGGGCGCACCGCGTCATGCCCCTCGCGCAGATTGCGCCAGAACTCCTCGATGTCGTCGGCGTCCGGATAACGGCCGCTGATGCCGACGATCGCGATGGGTTCCTCGGCAGGCGCGCGGTGCTCCTCGACCGATACCGTCTCGGCGGCAGGGGCGGTGGAGGCGGCGGCCGGTTGAAGTCGTGCTCGCAGTGCTTCGGGCTCGCCCCATAGCGCCGCGAGTTGCGCGCGGTCGAGCGTGGCACACGACAACAGCAGGTCGATTCCGGTCGCGGTGGGCAGCAATCCGGCACCGGCCCGCCGCAGCGCGGCGATCTGCTCGGCGGGTGGGCGCATGCCACCCTCGGCCCACAGCGGCCAGCCGACGCTGATCGTCCGGCTTCCGGCCCGATCGCGCTGTTCGGCGAAGACGTCCAGATAGCGGTTGGCCGCCGCGTAATCGGCTTGCCCGGGATTGCCGAGCACCGCCGAGACCGAGGAGAACAACACGGTCAGGCGGACCTCCGGCAGCGCCCGCGTCAAGTGTTCGACGCCGTAGACCTTCGGCGCCAGGACGGATTGCGCGTCGTCGCGCCCCGTGCTCGACAACAGTCCGTCGCGCAACTGTCCCGCACCGTGGTAGAGCACGTCGACCGGTCCGAAGGTGGCGTGGGCTATCGCGGCGACGCGCTCGGCGTCCGCGGCCACCGACACGTCAGCGCGCACATGAACGGCTTCCGCGCCGAGGCCGGCGAGGTCGGCGAGCAGCCCGGCGGCCGCCGCGTCGAGCGGACGGCGCGACACCAGGACCAGGCGGGCGCCGTAGTCGGTGGCGAGGCGGCGAGACAGCTGCTGCCCGATTCCACCGAAGCCTCCGGTGACGACGACCACCGATCCCGGGCGCGGCACCGCCTCGCCGGAACTCGGCATGGGGTCGGTAAGCGACCGTGCCCGGCGGACCTGGCGTCGTCCGCCGTGGTAGCGGATCTCGGTGTCGGGATCGCGTTCATCGATGCCCAGCTCGGCGGCCACGAGGTCGCCGATCGCCTCGGCGGGGTCGCGCTGCACGGCACGCAGAAGCGGTTGGGGCTGTTCGAGCCGCAGCGTGCGCGCCAAGCCGCCCAGGAGTGCGCAACTCGATTCACCCGCAGGGGTGGCAGGCGTGAAAGCGAGCACCCGGCGCACCGGCGACTGCGGCACCCCCGCCGCCGCGCGCAGTAAATCGCGCAGCGGCAGGTACACCCGCTCGATCAACGTCTGCGGATCTGTGGCCGCTTCGGGCCACAGATACAACGCGGCGTCGAAGCGCAGCCGCTGTGCTGTCAGCTGTGCGACCAGCAGCTGCATGTGCTGCGAATTCTCCGGGTCGACAACGAAAGCGTCTGCACCGGAGGCGAATTCGATACCCGGCCGGACCCGGATGACGGTGGCGGCCGCGTCGTGCGGGTAAGGGTGCTCGGCGGTGTCGAAGACGAGCAGCCTCTCCGGTTCGCGACGCGGATGCGTGGTGGCGTCGGGTTCCCAGTCGAATCCGAAGGTGATCAGCTCGTCGGACCCTGCGGGAACCGAGGCGGGAGCGACGGCTGTGACCGCTTCCGTTGGCGGCTCGGCGGTGCGCACGTCCGCGACGGATTCTGTTGCGGTCACGATCGGCTCGTCGAAGGCAGTACCGGGGGCGGGATGCGCTGTGGCGTCATGGGGGCGGTAATTCGTGCCGACGGTGCCGGCGAGATGTCCGGCGAGCGCTTCGATGGTCTGGTATTCGAACAGCAGCGTCGGATAGAGCGGCTCGCCGACCCGCGCCTCCAGCTCCGCGGTCAACCGCAGCAGGCGCCCGGAATCCAGGCCGAGCTCATAGAACCCCACATCCGTCGCGATGCCGGCGGGATCGGCGCCGAGTTCGCTCGCGATGAGAGCAGCCAAGTCGGCGGTGATCACCGCACGCGGATCACCGGAGGCAACCGGCACATGGGTGGAAGCGGTTTGTCGCGGCGGGAATGTGGACTCCGGCTGTGTCAGCAACCGCTGAATGTCCGCGCTGCCCCGTACCCGCTTGGATGTCAGCCGATAGCCGACCACCGGCGATCCGTCCCGGTCGTAGACGGCTACCTCGGCTTCGAGCAGGTCTCCGCGGTGCCCGCCGCCGCGGACCGTGGCCCGCACGAAGACCTCCTCGGGAGTGGCCCGCCAGGCGCGCACGTCTCCGAAGTAGATCGGGATGAACGCGCTGTCGTCGTCCACGCCGAGGCGATGCGGGTCGATGAACGGCACGATCGTGGAGGCATCCAGGAACGTGGGATGCAGCAGGAATCCGGGCAGGTGCGCGGCCGCCTCGGGGCCGAGACCCAGTGTCGCGGTGACCAGGTCGTCGCGGCGGTCGAAATGTCCCGTGGCGCGCATGAAGTCGCGATGCTCGATACCCCGGCTGCCGCTCTGGGCGTACATCTCGGCCATACCGCGCGCCTGCGCCGACGCCCGGAACCCGGCGACATCGATTCCGGGCGGCTCGACGGCCGAATCGGCGAGCAGCACGACACATTCAGCGACCGGCTCGCTCGGCCCGGCGGGCAGGCCCGCCGCGTCCAAGCGTTGCACGTCGATGGCGATGCGGCCGGTCGGGCGATCGACCCGGAACGCGATGCGCACCGCGCCGTCGTCACCGAGGGCCACCGGACGCTGGAACAACGCCTCCCGGATCGTCAGGTCGCCGGGCCGGTAGCCCGCGGCCATCGCCGCACGCAGGATCATGTCGAGATACACCACGCCCGGCAGGATGCGGACACCGTGCACCCGGTGGTCACGCACCACCGGGTCCTCGGCCCGCAGGGTGGTGGCGAAGCTGTCCAGGTCGATCCCGCTCATCGCAGCGGCTCCACCCGCAGGAACGACGGCGCGGGTGCGCTCGGCGTCATCGGGACCACGATCCGCGGCGCGGGCTCCGTCGATGTGCTGGGAACCGTTTTCGGCAGCATGAAGCTCCTCTTGCGGAAGGCGGGTGGATCCAGGGGGTGGCGCGTCGGCCGGTGCCCGTCGGGCGCCTGTTCGATGACGAGGTGGGCATTGGTGCCGCCGAAGCCGAACGAGCTGACGCCCGCCGCGCGGGGCCTGCCGTCGGCGGGCCGCCACGGGCGCAGTTCCCGGTTGACCTGAAGCGGCGAACCGGTGAACTTGAAACGCGGATTGAGGTTGTCGCAGTGCAGCGACGGCGGCAGCGCCGCGTGGTGCACGGCGAGGATCGTCTTGACCGCCCCGGCGATGCCGGCCGCGGACAGCAGATGGCCGATATTGGTTTTCACGCTGCCGACCGCGCACGGCTCCGGGCCCCGCGAGCGGTCGCCCAGCACGGTCGCCAATCCCTTCAGTTCGATGGGGTCGCCGATCATGGTGCCGGTGCCGTGCGCCTCGAGATACGACAGCGCGTCCGGCGACATGCCCGCCGCCTCGAGCGCCGCGGTGACCACCTCGATCTGCGCGCGCATGTTCGGGGTGGTGATGCCCATGGTGTGCCCGTCGTTGCCGATCGCCGAGCCGCGCAGCACCGCGTAGACCCGATCGCCGTCGGCGAGGGCGTCGTCGAGCCGTTTGAGCAGCAGCAGCGCCGCACCTTCGCCCGGCACGAAACCGTCGGCGTCCTCGGAGAACGTCGCACACCGCCCGTGCGGCGAGAGCACCCCCGCCGCCGACAGGGTGACGAACGGCATCTCGTCGAGCAGCACCTCCACACCGCCGGCCAGCGCCGCGTCGACCTCGCCCGACCGCAGTGCCTGGCAGGCCAGATGTACCGACAACAGCGACGACGAGCACGCGCTGTCGAGCACGACGTTGCCCGCGTGCCAGTCGAAGAAGTCGGAGACGCGCGCGGCGATGAAGTTCTGCCCGATGCCGATCACGGTGTGCCGGTCGGGCACCGGAATCCGGTTGAAGTAGTTCGCCGCCCGGCTGCCCGCGTAGACGCCGACCCGCTTGCCCGCCAGCTCGTCACGCCGGTATCCGGCATCGGTGGTGGCCAGCACCGAGGTCTCGAGCAGCAGCCGCTGCAACGGGTCCATCTGCCAGGCGAGTTCGTCGGTGACCGCGAAATACTCCGGATCGAACAGATCCACACCGTCGACGAACCCGCCCCACTTGCTGTTGGTCAGTCCGGGCCCGCCGGTCGGGCGGTAGAACCGGGCGGGATCCCAGCGAGCCGGGTCGACCTCGCGGATGCCGGACGCACCGGCGGCGAGCAGCCGCCAGAACGCCTCCGGAGTGTCGCCGCCGGGCAGGCGGCAGCCGATGCCGATCACGGCGATCGGCTCGGCTGCCCGGCCGCGGCGTGCGTCGGCCGCCCAGGTGGCCGCGGTGGGGCGTGACTTTCCGCGCTGCTCCGTCTGCGGTGGGGCACTGGACGCACGCTGCGGATCGGCAGGCGAATCCGGTGGCGGTGCGGGCGCGAAGCGTTCCGGATACTGCGAGGTCAACAGACTCGCCAGCTCGTCGAGCGTCGGGAATTCCAGCACCAGCGCCGGGTCGAAGGGCTGACCGACGACCTGCTCGATCCGGCGCACCGCCGAGGCGATCAGCACCGAGTCCGCGCCGTACTCCTCGAACCGTTTGTCGCCCTCGAAACGGGCCGGGGCCAGCTTCAACTCGTCGGAGAAGATCCGCAGCAACTCCTGATACGCCTCCGTGGACCCGGTCGCGGCCGCGGGGCGCGCAGCCGGTGCGGCCGCCGTTTCCGGCGCGGGCCGACCGGTGCGTGTCGAAAGGCTGCCTGCCGCACCGTGATACGGCAATACGACCGGCGCGGGCAGTCCGAGCACCGCGTCGAGCAGTTCGAACCCCTCCGCGGCGCTCAGCGCCGGAAGGCCGGTGGCCCGATAGGCCGCGCTGGTCACCTCACCGAACCCGGTGCCGCGGAACGACGGCCACTCGATTGACCGGAAATAGGGCCGTCCCAGCGCGTGCTGGGCTTCGGCGAAGCGGTCCAAATGCGCGTTGGCCATCGCGTAATCCGACAGACCCACCGCCAAGCCGGGCAGCACGGCCGACACCGACGAGAACAACACGAAGAAGTCCGGACGGTCGGCGGCGAGCACGTCGGCGAGGACCGCCGTACCCGCCAGCTTGGGTTCGAGCACGGTCGCGATGGCGGGGCCGGTCTTGCGCACGAACGCCGGACTCTCGCCGGAAACGCTTCCCGCGCAGTGCAGCACGCCACCGATGGGACCCAGCTCGCGCCGCACCCGGTCGAAGAACCCCGACAGCGCCGTCTCGTCGGTGAGGCTGCCGAAGTAGGTCCGCACCGCGACGCCGCGATCACGCAACGCGACCAACCGCCGCACCTTCTCCGCCACCGACCCGGATCCGGCGGCCACGCGGTCCCATTCCGGTTCCGGCGGCAGCGGATCCCGGCCGAGCACGGCCAAGCGGCGCGCCCCACGCTCGACAAGCGCCGCCGCGAACTCCGCGCCGAGTCCGCGCGTCCCGCCGGTCACCACGTAGGTGCGGGCGGGATCGACGACGAGACCCTCACGTGCGGACGCGTCCGCCAGTTCGACGGCTTCACGGATTCCGCGGCGATACCGCACCCGAGGGCAGCTGTCCTCGGTGGCGGCGCACTCCGCACCCAGGATCGCCAGCAATCGCGCGGGATCGGCGCACACCGACTCTCGCTCGGCGACCACATGGACGCTGCGCGTGCGCACGTCACGGATTTCCGTGGCGAGCGCGGCGACCAGACCGCCCAGCGGCGCGGCTTCCGCGCCCTCGGCACCGACGTGGCCGCCGCCGACGTGCACCAGCGCGAGCGAACCGGCGCGCGCCTCGAGCACACCCTGATACAGCCCCATCCGGCCGAGGTCACCCGTGGGCCTACCTGCCGCGGCGGGAGCGAGATCGCACACGTCGAGCACGCAGTCGGTATCGGGGTAGCGCGCCGCGAGCGCCCGGCCGAGAGCCGCGCCCGCGGCGAAGTCGTCGCGATTCAGATCGCCCGGCAGGTCCGACAGCTGCACCAGACGGCCCCGATCGCCCGCAGCGGCGGCGAGAGCCTCCACCAGAGGGTGGGGAGTACGTGCGTCGTACACGATCAAGCTACGGCGGGCGCGCAGGTCACCGCCGGGAAGCGGAGCTTCTCGCCATACCGGAACCAGCAATCGGCGTTCCGCTGATGCGGGTTGCCGCATCGCCGCAGGGTGGCTGGCGGATGTGGACCACGAGGAGGATTGCGGCGATACGGACTCCGCGGCGATCCGATCCGATGAAATCGGCGGTCTCGGGGTGCCGGACCCTGACTCGGCTTGCGGCCTCGACTCCGGCGTGAACGCGGATCCCCGCTCCTGCGCAGGCTGCGGCACCGTGACGGACCCGGGCGCAGACCGTTGACTCCGCATGGGTTGCGGCGATGCGCTGTCCGACCCGGACGCAGACTGCCGGCCGGGCGTGGGCTTCGTGACGAAATCGGAGCCGGGCACCGGCGCGACGTCCGGAATCCAGTATCGCTCCCGGGCGAACGGATAGGTCGGCGCGGGAATGCGACGGCGAGGTCCGGGATCGCGGACGGTGTCCCAATCGATGTCACCGCCGTCGAGCCAGCGCGCGATCCGGGAGTCCTCCCCCGCATTCCGGCACGACCTGGCGCCGGGTGCGTCGTCGACCCAGGCGCGTACGGCGGCGCGCAACTGGTCGATGTCGCGGGCGACGAACGCGGCGCGTGCGCCGCCCGCCTGACGGCCCACCTGCATCGTGTAGGCCAGATCGGCGAGGTTCGGTTGTTGCGCGGCGAGGAAACGGTCCAGCGCGGCGACATACTCCGCCAGCCGCTCACGGTCGCGAGCCGAGACCGGAACGACCTGCCCGCCACTGAACCGGGTCGGCGGCCTGCGGTCGACGTACTCTTCGATCACCACGTTGGCGTTGGCCCCGCCCGCTCCGAACGAACTCACCGTCGCCCGGCGCGGGCGCTCCGGATCCCCGCCGGGCCACGGCAGCGGCTCGGCCGGAATCCGGAACGGCGTCGCCGCGAAGTCGATGTTCGGGTTGGCCGGAGTGGCGTGCAACGACGGCACGATGATCCGGTGACGCAGTTGCAGCAGCACCTTCGTCATGGCCGCGACACCGGCCGCCGCCTCGAGGTGGCCCACATTGGACTTCACCGAGCCGATCGGCAGCTCGGACACACCGGAGCGACCGAAAACCTTGGACAGTCCCGCGATTTCGATCGGATCACCCAGTGCGGTGCCGGTGCCGTGCGCTTCGATGTAGGACACCGATGCCGGGTCGACCCCTCCGGCGCGCAGCGCCGAGCGGATCACCGCCGCCTGCACGTCGGGGTTGGGCACCGTGAACCCGTTGACGCGACCGCCGTGATTGATCGCGGTGCCCTTGATGACGCCGTAGATGGTGTCGCCGTCAACTTCGGCGTCGGCCAGCGGCCGCAGCACCATCGCCCCGACGCCCTCACTGGCCACATACCCGTCGCCGCCCGCGCCGAAGGAGCGGCAGCGGCCGTCGGTGGAGGCGAACTGCCCTTGGCTGAGCGCGACGAACTTGTAGGGATGCAAGGACAGATTGACGCCGCCGACCACCGCCAGCCTGCATTCACCGGTGCGGATGCTCTGGCAGGCCAGGTGCAGCGCGGTGAGCGAGGACGAGCACGCCGTGTCGACCGCCATGCTCGGCCCTTGGAAGTCCAAGGCGTGCGAGACGCGGTTGGGAATGCTCCAGAACGTCGACCCGGGCAGCGTGCCGCGCCCCAGCCGGGACTCCTCGGCCCCGAACATCTGGTAGGTCCCCCACATCACGCCGACGAACACCCCGGCCTGCTCCGGGCGCAGGCCGCCACGGGCCAGGTCGGCGCGGGAATGTCCGGCGTCTTCCAATGCGGCCCAGGCGGTTTGCAGGAACAGCCGCTCTTGCGGGTCCAGGATTTCCGCCTCGCGCGGAGAGATGGCGAAGAACAGCGGATCGAAACAGTCGACGTCGTCGAGGAACCCACCCCACTTGGTGTAGGAGGTGAACGGGTTGTGCCGGTCGGGAACGAAATAGCGGGTGTGGTCCCAGCGGTGCGGCGGGATCTCGGTGACGCAGTCTTGTCCCTCGACCAGCACCCGCCAATACGCGTCGAGTCCGTCGGCGCCCGGGTAGCGGCCGCTGACACCCACGATCGCGATATCCCCTACCGCGCCGGTGCCGCGGCCGGCATCCGAAGCGGTGGTCGGGTCGACTGCGGTCGGTGTCGCGAATGAGTCGGCCGCGGCGCGTTGGTCGAGCGGCTGGTGTATGAGCTGCCGGTCGTCCGCGAATGAGCGGCCGGCGGGAGCCGACGCACCGTTGGTTCCGGGCTGCTTGAAGCGTGCTGCGAATCCGTTGTCGGCAGTCTGCGGCCGAGTGTCCCCGTTCGGTGTGATCGAAGCATCCGCGTTGTGCCTCGTGGGAGCGGGCGTCCGCGCCGCCGTTCGATCGGAGGAATCGCCATGGCTCTCGATCGACGGCGGCACGAACGGCTCGGCAGCGGATCCGAGCCGCACCAGCAGGCCGACGACGGCGCGCGGGGTGGGGTACTCGAACGCCAGCGTCGCGGGCAGGCGGTGACCGCTGCGGCGGGACAGTTCGTCGCGGATCTCGAGGGCCGCGACCGAATCCAGCCCGAGTTCGTGCAGCGGACGATCGAGGTCGTCACCGGGCGCCAGGCCGAGGCAGCGCCGAACCAGGCTCTCCATCTCGGCGGTCGGATCGCCTGCGGCGGGGACGTTGTCGACATCCGCGACAGTGGGCGCGACCGAATCCCGCAGCACGTCCGGCACGTCGGCTCCGCCTGCCTCCGGCCGAGCGAGCGGCAGCACGGTGACCGCCGCCGGTAGTACCGAACCGAGGAGGTGGGCGAGCGTGTCGAAGGCATGTTCGGGGCGCAGCATGCCGTAGCCACGCCGGGCCAGCCGCTGCACGGCGCCGCTGCCGAGTCGCTCGACCATCCCGGTGTCCGCCCACGGACCCCACGCGATCGACAGCGCGGGCGAGCCCGCCGCGCTACGCGACTCGGCCACACCGTCGAGGAAGGCGTTGGCGGCGGCGTAGCTGGACTGCCCGGGCAAACCGACCACCGCCGCGGCCGAGGAGAACATCAGGAAGAAACGCAAAGAACGACCCGCGGTCAACTCGTGCAGGTGCCACGCGCCGAACGTCTTCGGCGCGAGAACCCGCCCGACGCGTGTCGCCGTCTGCTCGGCGACCACGCCGTCATCGAGCACCCCGGCCAGATGCACCACGCCCGCCAGTGGCGGCAGCTCGCGGTCGATCCAGTCCAGCGTGGCCGTCACGGCGTCGTGATCGGCGACGTCGAGCGACCGCACCACGATCCGCGCACCCCGCCCCCGCAACTCCGCGACGACCGACTCCGCTCGGGCATCGGGTGCCGACCGCCCCGCGAGCACCAGCTCCGGCCAACCCTGGTCGACGAACCAGCGAGCCAGCCGCAAGCCGACTCCGCCGAGACCACCGGTGATCAGCACCGTCCCCCCCGCTGCGGACGCCACCGCCGACTCGCCCGGCGCGACTTCCAACGGCACCAGCCGCGGCACACGCCGACGCCCCCGGCGCAGCGCGAGCTGGCGCGGCGCCTCCGGCATGACGAGCGCGTCGACCACCGAGCGGATGTCGCCCAGCTGATCGAGATCGACGATTCGACAACCGATTTCGCGGTGCTCAAGCTGCGCACTGCGGGCGAAGCCCCACAGCGCGGACTGCTCGGGAGCCACCTGATCGGTGGGATCGACCCGTTGACCGTGGCGGGTGAGCAGCCACACCGCGGGCTCTCCGGCCAGTGCCGCGGCCTGCACGAGATGCACAGCGCCCACCACCAGACGCTCCGCGGCGACCGGCGCCGAGGCATCGTCGGTGGAGAGGGCGACCGCGGAGACGATCCCGCGCAACGATGTTCGCCGGTCGCTCACCGCGCCGAGCAGCGCACGCACCGCTGCGGGGACACTCAGGTCGACCTCGAATTCGTTTTCGGCACAGAACGCGAAACCATTGCCGGGCCGGGCCAGGACGCACTCCGCCCCGCGCGCCCGCAAAGCGTCGGCGAGTCCCTCGGTGAAGTCTCCGGGCGCGCCGATGATCAGCCAGCGCCCGGTCGCCGAGGCGGGCAGTGCCGTGCCGGTCTCCAGCCAGTCGATGCGGTAGGCGTCCGTGACGGTCCGATCGTGCGGCACACGGGACGGCTGCCCGCCCGCGTTCGGCGTGGGTGTCGGCATCACGCGCAATCCGTTCGCGACCAGCACCGGGCGACCCTCCTCATCGAGCAGTCGAACATCGGCGACACACAGCTGTGGCGTCTGCTCGACGACGCGCACATGGCCGAATCGGACGGTGCCCGCCGCGAGCGAGACGAGTGCCTGGTCGATCGCGAACGGCACCCACGTCTGCTCCTCGGCCCTCGGCGACATCGCCGCGTAGGTGGCTTGGAACGCCGCGTCCAGCAGAACCGGATGCACCATGCCCGCGCCGCTTTCGATGTCGGGCTCCGACAACGTGACCAGGGCTTCGCCGCGGCCGAAGCGCACGCCGGTGACACGGCGGAACGCCGGGCCGTAGGGCAGTCCCGCTCGGGCCAGCAGCTCGTAGAAGTTCGCCGCGGCGAGGTGTTCCGGACAGGCGCCGAGGATTTCCGCCAGGCTGGGACCGCCCGGAATCCGGCGCGTTCCGGTGTGGACGTGAGCGCGGGCGTGCGTGCCGGAACCTTCGGTCGACACCTGCACCGCCCACCCGTCGCCGGTCGGCTCGACGTTCACCCGCACCGGCTGCGGGCCGCTCAGCGTGAGACCGCGGGCGATCACGAGGTCCTCGATCGCGACGATGTCACCGGCGACGAGTTCACGCGCGGCGTCGGCGATCGTCGCGACGAACCACGCTCCCGGTACGACGACAGCCCGATCGACGACGTGATCGGCCAGATAGCGCGGAGACTCCGGCCCGAGCACCAGATCGAAAGACTCCGCCCCGTGCGAATTCGGATACCCGGAACGGCCTGCCTGTCGAGTGGGAGTCGGCACCGCAGCGCTGGAGTACTCAGGGGCAGCGGGGTTCGGATCCGGAAGCGGCGCGTCGTCGGGTCGTGATGAGCGGCCCGCGAATCGCACCGGTGAGGTGTCTCGCTCCGTGAGTGCGCCTTCGGATCGCACCGCGAGATCCGACCTCGGCCCAGCGTGACCCGGTGGCGTCGACGCGGCTGTCGCGGGTCGAGAGTCGATCCAATAATGTTGCCGCTGAAACGGATACGTCGGGGCGAGCACACGCCGCCGATCGCGCGGCCGGTGCACCTGCTCCCAGTTCACCGGCACGCCCGCCACATACAGCTGCCCGAGCGCCGTCATCATCGTCTCGCGATCACCGCGTCCGCGTCGCAGCGAGGCCGTGAACCGTGCCGAGCCGCCCAGCACTCGCTCGCCGAGCGCGGACAACGTCGGCTGCGGACCGATTTCGAGGAAGTCACTCATCCCCAGCTCGGCCATGGCCCGCATGCCCTGGGCGAACCGCACCGGCTGACGCGCATGCCGCGCCCAGTACTCCGGCGTGAGTTCCCCTGCGCGCAGCGGCGCGCCGGTGAGGTTCGAGACCAGCGGGATCGCGGGGTCGTACATCGTCGCGCCCGCGGCCGCCGCGGCGAGATCGTCGAGGATCGGATCCATCGCCGCGGAGTGGAAGGCATGCGAGACGGCGAGTTCGGCGGTCCGGATACCGCCGGCCGACAACTCCTCCCGCAGCAGATCGAGGGCGGCTCGTGGACCTGCGACCACCACCTGCGCCGGTCCGTTGTAGCCGGCGATCGACACCGCGGGTTCGTATCGTGCGACGAGCGGGGAAACCTGCTCGGCCGGAGCGTCGACGGCCACCATCCCGCCGCCGTCCGGCAGGCGCTGCATCAGCCGCCCGCGCGCGGCGACCAGGCGCAGGGCGTCCTCCATGGTCATCGCGCCCGCCGCGCAGGCGGCGACGAACTCCCCGACGCTGTGCCCGAGCACCGCCGCCGGAGTGATTCCCCATGCCCGCCACAGTTCCCACAGCGCCCACTCGACGGCGAACAACACCGGTTGGGTGAACATCGTGCTACGCAACAACTCTGGACCGTGATCTGCGTACACCGCTTCGACAAGCCCGATCCCGTCCGCGATCGGTCCCAGCACCGTGTCGCAGCGCCGCACGGCGTCGCGGAAGACCGGCTCGGATTCGAACAACTCACGTGCCATGCCGGGGTACTGCGATCCCTGCCCGGTGAACAGCAGCGCCACCTTCGCGCGCGCTGTCCGCTGCACCCGCCCACGGATCGAGGTCGGCCGGCTCCGCA
Source organism: Nocardia arthritidis NBRC 100137 (assembly GCF_001612765.1). GTDB lineage: Bacteria > Actinomycetota > Actinomycetes > Mycobacteriales > Mycobacteriaceae > Nocardia > Nocardia arthritidis. The sequence continues at coordinate 142,262 of NZ_BDBB01000017.1, read as the reverse complement.
GCTCCCGCGCCGCGGCGGCTCCGGTCTCGGCGACCACCGCGAGCCGCTCTTCGAAATGAGTGCGGCCGGTCGCGGCGGTGTAGGCCAGATCACCGAATCGCGAACCGGCCGAGTCGATTTCGTCGGCCCAGCGCCGGGCGCTGTCGGCGAGGGCTGTTTCGTCGCGTGCGGACAGGACGAGTACTTCCGCAGCCGGCGATTCCGCCCGTGGCACCGGTGCCGGGTCGCCCTGCGCCAGAACGACGTGCGCGTTGGTGCCGCTCATCCCGAAGGAGCTGATCCCGATCGCCGGTTCGTGGCCGGTGCACGGCCAGTCCCGCGCTTCGCGCACCACTTCCAGCGGCAGCGCGGCCCAATCGATCAGCGGGTTGGGTGTGTGGAAGTGCAGGCTCGGCGGTATCCGGTGGTGCTGCAACATCAGCACCGCTTTGATGACTCCCGCGACACCGGCCGCCGCCTCGGCATGCCCGATATTGGTCTTGACCGACCCGATGAGCAGCGGCTGCGCGCGGCCCGCACCGTACACCTCGGCCAGCGCGGTGGCCTCGATCGGATCACCGAGCGGGGTGCCGGTGCCGTGCGTCTCGACATAGTCCACCGCGTCCGGCCGCACGCCCGCCCGCTCCAGAGCGTCGGTGATGACGCGTTGCTGGGCCGGGCCGTTGGGTGCGGTGAGACCGTTGGATCGGCCGTCATGATTCACCGCGACGCCACGCACCACGGCCAGCACCCGATCGCCGTTGCGGCGGGCCTGCGACAGCCGGGTCAGCACCAGCACGCCACAACCGTCGGCGCGGACGTAGCCGTTGGCGTCGGCGTCGAACGCGCGCGATCGTCCGTCGGGCGAGAGCGAGGCCAGACGGCAGAAACCGATGGTGGTCTCCGGCGCCAGTTGGAGGTTGACTCCACCTACCAGCGCCAGATCGCAACGGCCCGCGCGCAATCCGTCCGAGGCGGCTTGCAGCGCCACCAGCGACGAGGAGCATGCCGTATCGAGTGTCATCGCCGGGCCTTGCAGTCCGAGGACGTAGGCCAAGCGCCCGGCCGCCACGCTCGGCGCCGAACCGATCACCGAGTAGGCGCCGATCGCGGTCGGCTGGGCGGCGCGGGTCGGTGTTGCCGCATACTCGCTGAAACACAGGCCGACGAACACGCCGGTGCGGCTGCCCGCCAGCGTGCCGGGTGCGCGGCCCGAGCGCTCCAGCGCCTCCCAGCTGGTCTCAAGCAGCAGGCGTTGCTGCGGGTCCATCGCGCGCGCCTCCGCCGCTCCGATACCGAAGAACGCGGGATCGAATTCGTCGGCACCGTCGACGAAGCCGCCCCAGCGGGTGTACATCGTGCCCAGGGCCGCCTGGTCGGGGTCGTAGTAGGCGTCGATGTCCCAGCGCTGCGGCGGCACTTCGGTGATCGCGTCGCGTCCATGCCACAGCAGGTCCCAGAAGTCTTCCGGTGTGCGCACTCCGCCGGGGAAACGGCAGCTCATGCCGACGATGACGATCGGGTCGTCGGTGGGCTGGTCGCTTCTGGGCTCCCGTGCGGCCGAAATGTTCCCCTCCACCGGCTGTTCTCGCGGCCGCGGCACCGGAAGTTGGTGCGTGGAGGTGACCGCGGTGTGTGTCGTGGGCGTGACCGGAGGTTGCGGCGTGGACGGAACCGCAGAGTGCGCTGCGGGCTCGACCGGAGGCACGTAATCGGCGGTTTCGTGCTCGCCTCCAGTGGAGGCGGGCACACCCTTTCGGTGCAGGAACCGCGCGATGTCACGCACGGTCGGGTAGTCGAAGACGAGCCCCGCCGGCAACGGCATCCCCACCTCGGTGGCGAGCGCGGCGCGCAACTCCATCCCCGTGAGGGAGTCGACCCCGGTGTCGTGCAATGGCACATCCGGATCGAGTTCTCCAGCCCTGTCCAGTACGCGCATCGCGACGCGCTGCACCAGCGCCTCCAGGGAGGCGATGTCGTTCGACGCCACCGGCGGCTCCGATCCCCGAGTGGTCTCCGGTCGGGTTCGCAGCGGCGCTGCCATCGCGACGTGCGGCGCCCGGTGCGCATACCACCGTTCCGGCACGAATTCGAAGACGCCCGGAGCAGTGCTGTCGTGCCGAAGGAGATGCTCGAGCGCCGCGACCGCATCGTCCCGATACAGCGGCGGCAGACCGCGCCGCCCAAGCCGCGCGGTGACATCGGACCGATCGGCGGCCATACCCACATCCGCGAACGGTCCCCACCCGACGCTCAGCGCGGGCAGTCCCTCGGCCCGCCGCCGCCAGGCCAGCGCGTCCAAGGCCGCATTGGCCGCGGCGTAGTTCGCCTGACCCGGTGTGCCGAGCAGGCCCGCCACCGAGGAGTAGGTGACGAAAAGTTCCAATCGCTGGTCTCGGGTGAGCTCGTCGAGGTGACGCGCCGCGTGATATTTGGGCCCGAGCACGGTCTCGAACCTCGACCAGGTCTGCTCGGTCACCACGCCGTCATCGAGCACTCCCGCGCAGTGGATCACGCCGCGCAGCGGTGGGAACTCGGACTCCGCGATGCCGCGCAACAGTGCCGCGACCGCCGCACGCTCGCTGACATCCGCCTGCCGCGCCGTCACACCGACTCCGACGGCGCGCAGCGATTCCAGCAGCCGCTCCCCGGCCGCGTCCGGTGCGCTTCTGCCGACCAGCACCAGGTGCCGGGCGCCACGGTCGGCCAGCCACCGTGCGGCCGCCGCACCGAGGCCGCCGAACCCTCCGGTCACCAGGTATGTGCCATCGGGCAACCGGTCCCCGCGCGCGCCGGGGCCATCCCTGCCGAGCAGGACGACGCGACCCGGATGATTTCGTTGCGACATGGCGCGGAACGCCTCGGCGGCACGGTCGATACCGTGCACCGCGTGCGGCAGCGCAGTCAGTGCATGCTGGTCGAACAGGTCCATCACGTCGCGCAGAATCGCGCCGAGCCGCCGCGGGCCGACAGCGGCCGGATCGAACGGCCTATGGTCGATGTCGTCGCGCGGGTGAACCGTGCCGGTCTGCACCGGATCGATGACCTCGACGAATCGACCTCCTGCGCACAGGATCTCGGGGGCACGCGCGGCGAAGCCGTCCCCCAAGCTGTCGACGACGACATCCACTCCGCGCCCCGCGGTCGCCGCCCGAACGCGTTCGCCCACCTCGTCGCCGCGCCAGGTATCGACCCGCGTGACCGGCAGACCCGCGCTCTCAGCCCAGCGACACAGCGCGGCGGTCGCGAGCACCTGCGCGCCGACGTGCGCGGCCAGCTCGACAGCGGCCATGCCGATGCCGTCGGCGGCGGCGTTGACGAGCACACAGTCCCCCGCGCGCAGCTCGCCCAGGTCGAACAGCGCGTGCCAGGCGGCGGTGAAGGAGTACGGCACGGTCGCGCCTTCGGCGAAGGAGAGGTGATCCGGCAGCCGGGCCACCATGCCCTCATTCACCGTCACGTGACGAGCGAAACTGTCAGTCGCCAAGGCGACAACACGGTCACCTATCGCGAGTCCCTCGACGCCGGCGCCGACCGCGGTGATCCGGCCCGCGCATTCCGAGCCCAACGGCAGCACACCTTCTGGATGTATGCCCGAGGCCACCCACAGGTCGTGAGGGTTGAGACCGGTCGCGGCGATAGCGATTTCGACCTCACCGGACGCCGGTGCGCGCCGCGTTGCGGACGTCAACCGCATCCGGTCGAAGTCGCCGGAGCGGTCGGCGACCAACCGGTAGTCGTCGGCGGGCGCGAGGCCGTCGGCGAGACGAGCTGTCAGCCAACGGCCGTCCCGAATCGCGAACTCTCCGGTGTGACCGCCGAGCAAGCCGTCGACGATCAGTGCGCTGTCGACGGACGATCCGGCGGACAGATCCAGCAAGCGACACCCGAACTCGGGGTGCTCGGTGGTCAGCGTGCGTCCGAAGCCCCACAGCAGTGCCTGATCGGGGTCCGGCCGGTCGGCCGGAGCGACACGCTGGGCGTTCACCGTCAGCAACCACAGCGCGGCAGGACGGTGCGCCCCCGAATCCAGCGCGCGGGTCAACCGCAAGACGGCTTCGATACGAGTCTGCGTGGTCGCCGACGTCCACGCGAACACGACACCATGGAATGGGTGCGTGGTCGCCGACGAAACGGTGTCGGCAGCGTGCTCGTCCTCCGGGCGAACAACCACGGTTTCGATGCCGCGCGCGCCCAGTCCGGCGGCGACGGCAGCACCGACCGGCCCGTCACCGAAGATCAACCAGCGACCTGCCGGCTGCTGTGTCGCCGACGCGCCACTCTCGACGGGAACCCATTCCAGGTGGTGCAGCAGACGTCCGAGCCTGGACGAGTCGGCTGCGACGGCTTTCGATACAGCGTCGGGTTTCGCGCTGAGCAGGCTCACCCCCCGCAAAGCGGCGAGCGGTCGCCCGGACGCCGAGTGCAGCGTGGCGTCACCGACGATGGCGCGCGCACTGCGTTCGGTCACGCGCACCCGGCATCGGACGATCGATTCTCCGAGCTGCGGACCGCAGAAGAATCGAGCACGACCGATCTCGGAGGGCAAAAACATCCCTTCGCCTCCGTTGGCGGTGACCACGATGCTGTGCAAGCAGGCATCGAGCACGATCGGGTCGAGCACGGGTATGCCGTTACCCGGCAGACGGAACACGGCCTCGGACTCGGTGTCGCTGATCCGCCGGAAGTCGAGGGCGCAGCGGTAGTTGGGGCCCAGCTCGAGGCCCAGCCCAGCCACGGTGTCGTAGTAGGCGGGCCAGACCCGCGCGTCCGAATCACTCGCCACATCATCGTGCGATTCGACCGAATCATCGGCTGCAGCAATGAGAGTCGCTGTCGCAAAGCTGGTCCGAGCATCGCCGGGGCCGACGAAGCGCACGTCGTAGCCGTCCGTGCCGGGGTCGAGCACGACCCGCACCACCGCTTCGGCGGTGACCTCCAGCGGCTTGATCAATCGCAGCCCGGCGACCTCCCACTTCCCGGGCAACCGAGCGGCGATGTCGTTCAACCGAACACACAACCACGCTGCGGGTGCCGTCGGCACGCCACGCAGCCGGTGTCCGTCGAACATCTCCGGTGCCAGCCGCAAGGTGTGCGACGAGCCGGTGTCCTCCGAGCGCGGCTCGAGCTCCAGCCAGTGCCGTTTCCGCTGGAACGGATACGTCGGCAGGTCGACACGGCGCCACCGGTGACCGGAATATACCGTCGCCCAGTCGATCTCGTCCCCCGCGGCATACCGGCGACCCAGCTCGACCGAACCATTCGTCACCTCGACGACCGACCCGCTCGCGGTCACTCCCGAGGCGACATCCTCGAGCGCGGCGCGCAACTGCGCGGCGGTATCGAAGCCGATCGCGACGCGCTCACCGAAATGTGTACGGCCGACGGCAGCGGATGCGCACACATCCAGCAATGCCGTCTCCGGACGGGCGACCAGCAAATCGCGGTAGTGAGCCGCCAGCGCACGCAGGGCCTCAGCGCTCTTCGCCGACAGCACCAGCAGGTAGGGCCCGGAAACGGCCACCGCACCGGTTTCGGAGACCTGAGGCGCTTCTTCGATCACCACGTGCGCGTTCGTCCCGCTGATCCCGAAGGCGCTCACCCCCGCCCGCCGCGGTCGCCGCGAACGCCGCCACGGTCGCTCCTCGGCGACAACGCGGACCGCGATCGAATCCCAATCGATGTGTGGATTGCCCGAACGGAAGTGCAGCGAGGCGGGAATGCGCTCGTGCCGCATCGACTCGATCACCTTGATGATGTTGGCGATGCCTGCCGCCGCCTGGGTGTGGCCGAGATTCGACTTCACCGACCCGATCCACAGCGGCGCGGCCTCGGTGCGGTTTTCGCCGAGCACCGAGGCGAGGGCGTGAACCTCGATCGGGTCACCGAGCGCGGTGCCGGTGCCGTGCGCTTCGATGTACTCGATGTCGCCCGCCTCGACCGCCGCGTCCGCCAGCGCCGCACGGATGACTCGTTCCTGCGCCGGACCATTCGGCGCGCTCAATCCCTGACTACGACCGTCGGAATTGACCGCCGAGCCGCGCACCAGCCCCAGCACCCGATCGCCGTCGCGTTGGGCGTCCGCCAGCCGCTTGAGCACGAGCACCCCCGCCCCGTCACTCCAGACCACCCCGTCGGCACGCGCGTCGAAGGTCTTGCACCGGCCGTCGGCGGCCAGGCCGCGCGCCCGGGCGAAGTAGATGTCGAGCGAGGGCGTGAGCACGACGGTGGCACCGCCGGCCAACGCCAGATCGCATTCGCCGCTGCGCAGACTGCGCACCGCCGCATGCACCGTCACCAGCGACGAGGAGCACGCGGTGTCGATGGTCAGACTCGGACCGTTCACGCCGAGGAAGTACGACAGCCGCCCGGAGGCGACGCTGGACAGATTGCCGGTGCCGAACCAGGCGTCGGGGGCGACACCGGCCCGCGCCATCCGTTCGGCATAGTCATTGGACATCAGACCGACGAAGACGCCGGTCCGGCTGCCTTCCAGACGGCTCGCGGGATAACCGGCATGTTCCAGGGCCTCCCACGACGTTTCGAGCAACAACCGCTGCTGCGGGTCGAGCATCCGCGCCTCGCCGACGGAGATGTCGAAGAATCCCGCGTCGAAATCCTCGACACCGTCGACGAAGCCGCCCCAACGCGTGTAGGTCTTGCCCTCGGCGTCCGGGTCCGGATCGAAGACGGCGTTCACATCCCAGCGCTGCGCGGGCACCTCGGTCACCGCGTCGGTTTCGGTGGTGAGCAAGTGCCACAGGTCGGCAGGGCCGCGCACGCCACCGGGATAGCGGCAGCCCATGCCGATGATCGCGATGGCGTCGGCGTAATCGTCCGCGGCCGCGCCTATTTCGCCCGCTGTGAGCTGCGCCACGTTCGGTGTACTAGGTGTAACCGGGAGTTCAGGTGGGTACACCGGTGGCGTGAGCTGCTCAGAGGTGCGCGTGGTCGGTCGCTGTGCGGCTTGCTCTCGACCCGTGCGGCCGGGCGCTGACTTCGCATCGAGCCGGGCGATCTCCTCGGATACCGCGGCGACGGTCGGATGATCGAACAGCAGGGTCGCCGGAAGTCGCACACCCAGATCAGCGGAGAGCGCGTTGCGCAGCTCGACGGCCATCATCGAATCCAGCCCGAGTTCCCGCAGGGGCGTGCGATCGGAAACGGCGGTCGTGCGGCCGAGCGCCGTCATGGCGTGGGTGCGCACCAGATCGAGCAGTTCCGCCGGCTCACGCGTGATTCGAACATCCTGCGAGTCGCCCTGGTTTATCGCCTCCTGCTCCGCCGGAACGTCTGTGACGGAGGGGAACACCGCGACGACTCCCTCGGCCGACAGCAGCGAGCGCAGCGCTCGAACACCGTCCTCGGCGGCCAGTTCGGCGACGCCGTGGCGTGCCCACGCTCGGCGGGCCGTGTCGCTCAGTTCCGCGGCCATGCCGGTCCCCGCCCATGGGCCCCACGCGATGCTCACCGCGGTCAGCCCTTGCGCCGCACGCAGGCGGGCGAGGCCATCGAGATACGCGTTCGCCGCGGCGTAGTTGCCCTGCCCGGCCGTGCCCACTACGGCGCTGACCGACGAGAACAGCACGAACAGATCCAGCGACCTGTCCGCGGTCAGCTCATGCAGGTGCCAAGCGCCGGCGACCTTTCCCGCGAACACCCGATCGATGTGGCTCGGGGTCTGCTCGATCAGCAGGGCGTCGTCCAGAACACCCGCGCAATGCACCACCCCGGCCAGCCTCGGAAGCTCGCGACCGAAGCGAGCGAGCAGCCGGGACAACGCCTCCCGGTCTTCTACGTCGGCCACCGCGGTCTCGACATCCGCCCCCGAGGCGGCGATCCGCGCCATCTCCTGCTCGTCTTCCGGGCCAGGGGCGCTGCGACCGGCGAGCACGACCATGCCCGCACCGGCCTCCGCCAGGATGCGCGCGGCGGTCGACCCCAGCGCTCCACGACCGCCGGTGATCAGATACGCACCGCCACGATCCAACTGAGGAGCTGCCGCGAACTCATCGGAGGGCTGCATCCGCATCGTGTAGCGGTGGCGTCCGCGCAAAGCAACCACTGCGTCCGCCGCATCGGAACAGATTTCGCTCACCAAGCGATGGTCGTCGCAGCGCGCGCCGACGGGCAGATCGATCAGACGGCAGCGCAACTCGGGAAGCTCGGTGCGCACAACCGCCCCCAGTCCGCACAGGGTTGCGGCGGCCGGGCGCACGGGTTCGCCGGACAGTGCTCCGGTTGCCCCAACGGTCACCAGGTACAGCGGTGCGTCGGTGACTGCCCGAGCCATCCGTTGCACAGCACTCAGAGCGAATCGCGTTTCTACACGCGCCGCTTCGGCAGTGTCGTCCGCTTCGGCATCGGACAGATAGATCACTGCCCGCTCGTCGCGGGGCCACCGGGCCGGATCGGTCGTGCGCTCCACTGGCACCGCATCGGTGCCCGCGGCACGCAAGGCGGCGGCGAGCCGCTCGGCCTGTTGCCCGACGCCGATCACCAATACGGCGGCAGGGCCCCGTCCGCTCGGCAACCCCATGGCGGGTTCCCAGAGGGGGCGGTGAGTGAGGCCGGACATGCGATCCCGATCCTGCGACTGCCCGGCAGTGCCGGACTCGGCGAACCATACGCCTTCGATATCGCAGACCACCGCGCCGGCGGTATCGAAAACAGTGATCCGAACCGTGCGGTCGGTGCGCTCGGCCAGCGCCCACGCAGTGGCATCCGCGTTCACGCTGGACAAACGCAAACGGCCGATACCAATCGGCAGTCGAGCCGTGTCGCTGTCCCTGGACACCAACGCGAGACCGGTCTGCACCGCGGCATCCAGCAGACAGGGCAGCCAGGCGTCTGGTTCGTCGGCCAGTTCCGCCGGGCGTTTCAATTCGGCCAGCACGCTGCCCTCGCCCAGCTGCAACCGCGAAAGCCAGCGGAATCGTGGACCGAACGTCAATCCGGCGTCCGCGCAGCGACGATAGAAGTCTTCGACATCCCATCCGGTGGTCAGCGCGAGCCGCGCCGCGGACAGTTCGCCGGGGTCGCGCGTTTCACTCGCGGCGGCGCGAACCGCGGCGGAAACCGCGGTGACACTGCCGTTGTCGACCTGAAACCGCACTTCGGTGCGGTCTCCCGCAACGGACACGTGCGGCTCGGCCAGTTCCTCCAGCGGCACCGGCCGCGCGGCGACGAAATCGATCAGCTCGTCGTCGGTGCCTCCGGCCGCACGCAGCGCGCGCAACGCGAGTTCCGCCGCGGGCACCACCGCCCGGTCCCGAAACCGGTGCTCGGCAAGGTATCCGGTGCGCGCAGAGGAGCCGGCGATCGGCACAGTGACCCGCTCTCGCTCGAAAGGATAGGTGGGCAGACCGTTGCGCCGCCGCGCGTCCGGGGGCACCACCGAGGCCCACTCGATCTCCGCGCCGGCGCAGTACAGCTCGCCGAGGCCGGTCAGCAGCACCTCGTCATCGGTGGCGGTGCGGCGCATACTCGGCAGCCACAGGGCATCAGGATCGGCGTGCCGCCCGAATTCCAGCAGCACCGGATGCGGTCCCACCTCGAGGTACGCGTCCACGCCCAACTCGGTGGCCGCGCGCAGGCCCTCGGCGAAACGGACGGTGCCGCGAGCATGCGCACGCCAGTACGCGGCATCCACGGGGCCTTCGAGCCGCGCGCCGGTGACGTTCGACACCAGCGGAATCGCCGCCACGCGCGGGGCGGGCACCAACTCGGCGACCCGGGCCTCGAAGTCCGCCAGCATCGGATCCAACAGAGGCGAGTGGAACGCCGTCGTGCCGGGCAACCGCACCGTGCGAACCGACCGTTCCTCGGCGGCTCGCATCACCCGCTCCACCGCCTCCACCGCTCCGGAGACGACGAACTGTCCGGGGCTGTTGACCGCGGCCACCGACACACTCGCCGCGAGTTCCTCCCACAGCGTTCCGAATTCCTCGGGTGCGGCGAAGACCGCCGCCATCGCCCCGCGCTGGGGCATCGCTTGCATCAACCGGCCGCGTTCGGCGGCCAGTCGCAACCCGGCGTCGAGGTCGAACACCCCCGCGACCGTCGCCGCGACCAGTTCACCGAGGCTGTGTCCCAGCACGACATCGGGTCGAATGCCGAACGCCGCCCACAGTTCCGCGCACGCCCATTCGACCGCGAACAGAGCCGGTTGCGCGTACTCGGTGTGGGTCAGCAACGCCTCGTTCGCCTCGAACAACAGCGACCGCAGACGGACTCCGCCCGGAAGCGGCCCGAGCAACTCGTCACAGCGGTCGAGCGCCGCGCGGAAAGCCGGATATCTGCGGTCGAGCGCCGCACCCATCCCCGCATACTGCGCGCCTTGTCCCGTGAACAGCATCGCGATCCGCGGCTTGCCCGGGATCGAGTCCGTCGATCGAGGTGAAGGTTCTGCGAGCCGGCGCGCCGCCTCCTCGGCCGTTCGCGCCACGACCGCGCGACGGTGCGTGAGATGCGTGCGGCCCAGCGCCGCGGTGGCGGCGGCATCGGCGAGCGGCATCTCTGGTCGCTCCATCTGCTCGGCGTAGCGGCGAGACAGGACGTCGAGCGCGGACGGGGTGCGTGCCGAAAGAGCGAGCAGCGCCGGTCCTTCCGGGTCCGCACGTGGCTGTGGTGCGGGCGCCTGCTCCAGCACCACATGCGCGTTGGTGCCCGCGAAACCGAACGAGCTCACGCCCGCCAGCCGCGTCCGCTCCGTGCGCGGCCAGATGACATCGCGGGTCGGCAGCGCCAGCGCCGTGCCGTCGAGCGTGATCTTGGGGTTCATCGTGGCGAAATCGTGCTGACGCGGAACGCGTTCGTGCTCGAGTTGCAACACCACCTTGATCAGCCCGGCGACACCCGCGGCCGCCTCGAGGTGACCGATCTGCGACTTCACCGACCCCAGCAGGCACACCGACCCGTCCGCCCGCGGCGCACCGAGAACCTGGGACAGCGCCTCGATCTCGATCGGATCGCCCAGCGGCGTGCCGGTGCCGTGCGTCTCCACGTAACCGATCGCGTCGGCGGCGCATCCGGCGTCGGTCAGCGCGTCGCGCAGCAGTTCGCGCTGGGCCGTCGGGTTCGGCGCGGTCAACCCCATGGAACGACCGTCGTGGTTCACACTCGAGCCGCGGATGAGCGCCCTGATCGCGTCGCCGTCGGCGATCGCTCGCGAAAGCGTCTTCAGGACAATGATTCCCGCGCCCTCGCCGCGCACATACCCGTTGGCGCGAGCGTCGAATGGACGACAGTGCCCGTCCGGTGAAAGCGCACCCATGCGGGCCAGCGCCTCCGAGGTGAGCTCGGATTGCAGCAGATTAACCCCGCCCGCCAACGCGACGTCGCACTCCCCCGCCCGCAGGCTGCGACATGCCTGATGCACCGCCACCAGCGATGACGAACACGCCGTGTCGATCGCCACGGCGGGACCGCGCAACCCCAGCACATAGGACACCCGCCCGGCGACAATGCTCGACATCGTCCCGGTGAGCGTGTGCGCGTCCACCGAATTCACCCAGTCCGGTGTGATCGTGCGCTGGTACTCCTGCCAGCTGACGCCCAAAAAGACCCCGGTGCGCGCCGTGGCCGGGCTGTTCGGCACCAGCGCGGCGTCTTCCATCGCCTCCCAAGCGACTTCGAGCGCCAGCCGCTGCTGTGGATCCATCGACGCCGCTTCGCGCGGCGCGATGCCGAGGAACTCGGCATCGATGGCATCGATCGGACCTGCCAGCAGACCGGCCCGCCGCCGCGCTCGCCGAGGTGCGGAATCCGCTACCGCCCAACGGGTTTCCGGCGCCTCGACGATCGCATCGCGGCCCGAGGACAGCAGTTCCCAGTACTGCTGCGGAGTTTCCGCACCGCCGGGAAAACGGCAGGCGATTCCCACGATGGCGATCGGCTCGTGCTGCGGCCGCGCCTCCAACTCCTGTATCCGGCGGAGCGCCCGCGTCAGCAAGACCCGTAGGTCATACCCATCATCCGACATCTGCGCTGCCACCCACATCTTGCAAAAGTTGTGACGTGGAACATACGACGGGCCCGGTTATGCGTCAATTACACCGGGTGTGCACAAAAGTAACTAAAGTTACCAACTAGTAGCTTGATCTTCCGCTGAACGGTGTTGCCCGAGTGAAACATTCACTTTTGAAGGATTCACCTCAGGACTGCTGATGCACGCGCAGCGCCCCGATCCGACCGATCCGGTCCCGCCCCCAGGCGCCCAGCGGCTCCAGTGCGGCGTTGAGCGCGACGCCGATCTCGGTCAGCCGGTACTCCACGCGCGGCGGCACTTCGCGATAGACGGTCCTGCTCACGATCCCGTCCTCCTCCAGCTCCCGCAGCTGCTGGATCAGCATCTTCTCCGAGACCCCCGGCAGCCCCTTGCGCAGCTCGCCGAAGCGCCGCACACCGTGGTTCTCCAGCTCCCAGAGAATCAGCGCCTTCCACTTGCCGCCGACCACATCCATCGCGGCGTCGATACCGCAGAAGTACGGCCCCGATCGCTTCGCACCCACCGTCCACCTCGCTACCAGCTCACAAACCAATTGGTAAGTACCGGACAAAATAGTAGGTACTTGCCTCTCTTTCTGGCAACGAGCACTCTTGTTCACAGCGCGCTGACCAGGAAATTTCTCGAACCCAAGGAGCTGAACCCGCAATGGCGGAGACCACGAAGACCCCGGTGACCATCCTGGGGCTCGGTGCGATGGGCCAGGCGCTGGCCGCGACATTCCTGAAGGCCGGCGTGCCGACAACCGTCTGGAACCGCACCCGGGGCAAGGACGCCGAACTTCTCGCGGCCGGAGCCGCCACCGCCGCGACCGTCACCGAGGCGATCGGCGCCGACGGCCCGATCGTCGCCGTACTGCTCGACCACGCCTCGGTGCACGCCACCCTCGACCCGGTCGCTGCCCGACTGGCTGGACGACAACTGATCAACCTGACCAGCTCCGCCCCCGACGAAGCTCGCGAACTCGCCGCGTGGGCCGCCAGCCACGACTGCGACTACCTCGACGGTGGAATCATGGCGGTGCCACCCATGATCGGCCAGCCCGGCGCGTCCATTCTCTACAGCGGCTCCCGGACGGTCTTCGACACGCACCGCGAAACCCTCGAATTGCTCGCTGCCGCGGAATACTTCGGCGAAGACGCGGGCTTCGCCTCGACCTACGACTTCGCCCTGCTCGCCACCATGTACGCCATGTTCGGCGGCTTCCTGCACGGCGCGGCCATGATGCGCTCCGTCGGCGTCTCGGCCGCCGAATTCGGCCGACGAGCCGCCGCGTGGGTCGGCGCCATGACCCAGTCCTTGCCACATCAGGGGGCCGTCATCGACACCGCCGCATACACCGACCCGGTCCAATCCATCGCGTTCCACAAAGCCGCACTGGACGCGATAAACCGCGCCAGCCGCGACGCGAACGTCACCCTCGACTTCGTCGCCCCCTTGAAAAACCTCCTCGACCGTCAGGTCGCCGACGGCCGCGGCGCGCTGGGATTCGAACGAACATTTGAAGAACTCCTCTGACCCGCACGTCACGCCTTCACTTCCGCGATCCCTCCCGCACTGCTGCCCAAACGATGCAGCATCGCTTCAGCTATCGGTTTGCGGCCTCCCGGCCGGGGTACCACATGCAGGTCGGGAACGGGGAACAGGTAAGGAATCTGCCATGAGCAAGCGGTCCTTCAGCAAAGGCGACAAAGTGGAATGGAAGAGCCACGGCAGTACCGCCGAAGGCGAGGTGGAAGACGTGATCACATCCGACACCGAAGCCTCCGGGCGGACCGTCCGGGCATCCGAAGAAGATCCGCAGTACCGGGTGCGCAGTGCGAAAAGCGGTCGTGACGCGGTGCACAAACCCGACGCTCTTCATCGGCAGGACGATTGAAATCATGACGACAGACAAGAAAGACACGCGTGCGGAATTCGACAACATCGTCAATATGACGGCGAAAGAACTACGTCGTTGGCTCGACACCGACGAGTCGAAATCGGTGGGACAGAAATCGGAAGGCGGCGGCGAGTCGACCGGGCACAGGAGCGGACGCCGCATCGTGGACATCCTCGAGAAGAACGACTTGACCGACGACGACTACGCGCACATGCGCAAAGTCGTCGGCTACACGCACCGCCATCTCGAGCAACGACCTTCCGGGGACATAGTCGACAGCAAGTGGCGCTACTCGCTTATGAACTGGGGCCACGATCCGCTCAAACCCTGACGGAGGCCGCCGCAATTGCGAGGACGACTCGGCATCCGATCTAGGTGTACTGACCACGGACGTTGGTAGCGGCGTGTCGGGTTGATAGGGGGAGAACCTCCGGGTGGGGTGTGGCTTGTCGAAGGTCACGCCCACACGTCCGGAGGTTCTCGTGTGTCACGGTAATGCCCGCACCACCGTTCATGGCAGATGGTTGATCGTGCAGCGCTATCGCGCCGGGTGGCCGAAAGCCCACATCGCGGCGGCGATGGGGATATCCCGCAAGTGCGTGCACACGTGGGTCGCCCGGTTCGAGGCCGAAGGCGCGGCCGGGCTGGTGGATCGTTCCTCGCGTCCGCACACCATGCCGTCGCGGACACCGCAGGCGGTCGAGGCTCGGATCATCGAGCTACGCCGGCTCGCGCGCCGCGGCCCGCAGTGGCTCGGCGACGAACTCGGTGTGCCTGCGCGGACGGTGAGCCGGGTACTGCGCCGCCACCAGCTGCCGTATCTGCGGGAGTGCGATCCGTTGACCGGGATCGTGATCCGAGCGTCGAAGACGACAGCGATGCGTTACGAACGAGCTCGCCCGGGCGAGCTGGTGCACATGGACGTCAAGAACTCGGTCGCATCCCCGACGGTGGTGGCTGGCGCGCTCATGGCCGCAACGCCGTGGTGCGCGATCGTGTCAACGGACCCGGGTTCGACTACGTGCATTCGCTGGTCGACGACCACTCCAGGCTGGCGTACTCGGAGATCCTGCCTGATGAGAAAGGCACGACCTGTGCGGGTTTCCTCGCCCGCGCCGCGGCGTATTTCGCCGCGCACGGCATCACCCGGATCGAACGGGTGATGACCGACAACGCCTGGGCCTACAAACACTCCATCCGCGGTGTCTGCGCCGCACTCGGCGCCAAGCAGGTGTTCATCAAACCGCACTGCCCCTGGCAGAACGGCAAGGTGGAACGACTCAACCGCACCCTGCAAACCGAATAGGCCTACCGGCAGGTCTTCACCAGCAACACCGACCGCGCCGCCGCCCTTGCACCCTGGATCGACTACTACAACACTCGACGACGCCACAGCGCACTCGGCGGCCATCCACCCATCAGCCGACTGACACCAACCTGAGGGCCGAGTACACCTAGGCGGTGCGCCGCCTGACCGCGCTCCGGTGATCACCCGACAAAGGCGGTGCGGGGAATGTCGGGTGATCGGGGCCGGTGTCGCCGCATGATGGGGGCATGGATGACACGATCCTGGTATCCCATTTCCTCCGCGACGGCTTCGTCAAGTTGGAGGGCGCTGTCGCGCCGCGCGTGGCCGCGGACTGCGCGCGGCTGCTGTGGCGAGAGACGGGCTGCGACTCGGACGACCCGTCGACGTGGTCGCAGCCCGTGCACTGGGTGGCCGGCATGGCGCAGGGGCCGTTCGCCGCCGCACCCAACTCCCCGTCCCTGCAGCGCGCGTACGACCTGCTCGTCGGCGTGGGACGCTGGGAGCCGCGCTACTCGCTGGGCACGTTCCCGCTGCGCTTTCCGCACGAGGAGGAGCCGGACGACGCGGGCTGGCACATCGATGGTGGCTATCTGCCGGAGGGTGAGAGCTGGTACTTCACGAATCTGCGCTCCCAGGGCCGGGCGCTGCTGATGCTTTTCCTGTTCAGCGAGGTCGGTGAGCAGGACGCCCCGACCCGGATTCGGGTCGGCTCGCACCTCGACGTGCCGAAGGTGCTGGAGAAGTACGGGGAAGAAGGGGCGAGCGGGCTGACCCTCGCGCCCGATCTGGTGGCGGCGTCCGAGCACCGGCCGCTCGCCCTCGCCACCGGGTCCCCGGGTGACGTCTTCCTGTGTCATCCGTTTCTGGTGCACGCGGCGCAACCGCACCATGGGGTGCGGCCGCGCTTCATGGCTCAGGCGCCGCTGATGCCAGCTGCGCCGTACGAACTGGAGCGGGCCGACGGCACGTACTCACCGGTGGAGATCGCGATCCGCCGGGGCCTGGGACAGGACACCCCCGGTCCGGATGGGGACGGCACCGACCGCGGCGCAGCGTAAACGTGTGCCTCACGACCACTGCTGGCAGAGTGGCGGTGAGGGAAGAGGAAAGAGGCGGGCATGCTGGAGCGGCTGAACCAGGCCATGGAGCACATCGAGTGCAATCTCGACCGGGCTGGCGACGTGGAGGAGGTGGCACGCATCGCGTCCACCTCGGAGTACCACCTGCGTCGGATGTTCTCCGCGCTCGCGGGCATGCCGCTGTCGGAGTACGTCCGGCGCCGTCGGCTCACCCTCGCGGGCGCCGAAGTGCTCGCGGGGCGTGAGACGCTGCTGGAGATCGCGGTGCGCTATGGCTATGGCTCCGGCGAGGCGTTCGCGCGGGCATTCCGTGCCATGCACGGCATCGGACCGGGCGAGGCCCGGCGTACCGGCGCCGCGCTCAACTCCCAGTCCCGGATGGCTTTCCGCCTCACCATCGAAGGGAGTAGCAGTATGCGATACCGCATCGTGGACAAGGCGGCCTTCGACGTCGTCGGACTCGAGACCCGGGTACCGCTGGTGCATGCTGGGCCGAACCAGGCGATCATTGACTTTGTCCGCAGGATCGACCCGCACACTCTGCAGGGCCTGGAGAAGCTGTCGGACCAGGAGCCGCACGGCATCGTCTCGGTCTGCGACGGCATGGACCCCAGCCGCGCCGAGGGCACTGAACTCGACTACCACCACGGCGTCATTACCTCTCCGGCCAAGCGGGAGGGCGCGACCACGTTGACCGTCCCGGCCGGCACCTGGGCGGTCTTCACCACGTCCGGGCCGGCACTGCAGGCCGTCCAGGAGCTGTGGCGGGACGTGTTCACCGAGTGGTTCCCGTCGAACCCGTACCGCACCCGCACCGGCCCTGAGATACTTCGCACCCGCCTGTCGCCGGAGAAGACCGAGGCCGACTCCGAACTGTGGCTCCCGGTAGAGCCCGAGCACGGCTGAACATGGTCCACCGAGTACCGCGGCCGTCTGGTCGTTCATGTGCCGGACGCACGTCGGTGCCCGCCGGCGCCACGACCT
The DNA here is from genome assembly GCF_001612765.1 of Nocardia arthritidis NBRC 100137. Lineage (GTDB taxonomy): Bacteria > Actinomycetota > Actinomycetes > Mycobacteriales > Mycobacteriaceae > Nocardia > Nocardia arthritidis. The sequence goes on along the minus strand of NZ_BDBB01000017.1, from coordinate 125,022 downwards.
GCTCGCCGATCCTGTCGTCGTCCACGCCCTCCCCCACCGCGATGATCTCGCCCGCGACTCGACCCCAATACACGGTGCTGCTGACCCTGTCCCGCGAGGACGCCATGTCCGGCGCCCAACTGGCTCGCGCGTGCGGAGTCACCCAGCAGAGCATGGCCACCAAGTCCTGACCGGCATGCAGAACAAAGGACTCGTCGACCGGCAACCGTCCCCGGTGCACGCCAAAGTCCTCATCGTCACTCTCACCCCGGCAGGCCATGGCCTGCTCGACCGTGCCTACCAGGAAGTCATCGTGCTCGAACGCGCCCTCACGGACCGCTTCACCCCTGACGAGCACAGAAGGCTCTGCGAGTTCCTCGACCGTGCTACCGCAACCCTCGTCGAACAAACCTCGACCGGTCACGGCGGCTGACCCGGCCATACCGGCAGGCCAGAACCGGAGAGTGGAGTAGGTGATCTCACCAGCTGGGCCTCCTGGCAGGCGTACCGTTCGATATGTGGCAGGGGCTCGTGCCGGGGCTGTTTCCGCTGAGACTCCGTCGGCCTGCGCGCTCGGTACGGCGTACTCGCCGATGTCGGCGGGGCGTCGGTCGCCTGCACCGGCGGGTGCCGGCGCTCAGGGGTCCGTCTGCGGTTGGGTTCGGGTGCCCGGTCCACCCCCTTACGCAGTGTGGTGATTCACGGAGCCGAGCATGACCCGACGGAAGCGGGCGACGTGCTGCTGGGGATCGGGGCGCGCTCGGTATCGGAGGTGGTGGACTGGGCGGTGGCGGCGCGGGCTGTCGTCGTGCTCTTCCGCGGGGATGAGCAAACCGACGACGAGCCGAAGATCGAGGGGGTCGCCGTGCTGGTGATCGACCCCGCGGTGGCCTGGAGTGAGGTGGCCGCGGTGGTCTACGGGTTGGTGCTGGAAGGACGCGAGACCGAAGCCGGTCGCGGTCCGACCGATTTGTTCGCCTTGGCCGACAGCCTGGCCGACGCGGTCGGCGGAGCAGTGACGATCGAGGACCGCCTGTCCCGGGTGCTGGCGTATTCCAGACCGCAGCAGCCCCTCGATCCCGCGCGGGTGGAGACGATCCTGGGGCGGCAGATGCCACAGTGGTTGCGCGCGGTGTTCGAAACGCAGGGTGTCTTCGCACATTTGGCGGATTCGACGGAACCGTTGTTCGTGCCCGCGCAGGCAGATCGCGCGATGACGGGGCGGATGGTCGTGGCCGTGCGTGTGGGCAGGCAACTGCTGGGCTCGGTATGGGTGTCATGCCCCGCGCCGCTACACGGGGCTCGACACCAGGCGCTGACCGACGGCGCGCGCACGGTGGCCCTGCATCTGCTGCGGTCGCGGGCCAGCGCGGACCTGGAACGTCAGGTGGAATCCGAATCGGTGACCCGTTTATTGGAAGGCGCGGCGGACGCGGCGACGGTGGCCAGCAGGCTGGGGTTGGCGCCGGAGGGTTTGCGGGTGCTCGCGCTGCGGGGTCGGATCGCAGACGAGCAGCACGCCGCTGGATAAGCGAGCGACAAGCGGCACTGCCCACCCGGATGACGGTGCTGGCCGGCATCAGCGGTGTTGCAAGGGCCACAGAATTGGCCTCGGCGCGCCGAGAGGCCGACGAATGCCTGGCGCTGCACGAGGCCCGATCAACGGGTGCTGCGCCCCCGCCTACGACGAGTCGTGGGACGAAATCCTGCTCCAACGGTTGCGCACCGCAGGGCTTTCCGGGCGCGTCCCCACGCGGGGGCCGATTTCGGAGTTGCGGCGCCACGACCGCACGAACTCCACCCGATATGTGGCGACGCTGCGCGCCTGGTTGCAGGCGCAAGGCGACCCGGCAGAGGCGGGTGCGCAACTAGGGGTGCACGAGAACACCGTGCGTAACCGGCTGCGCAAGATGGCCGTGGTGACCGACCTCGGATTGGACGACCCCCGCAGACGGCTTGCCATGATGATCGAACTCGCCGTCACCGACCACGCCTGAGCCCGCGCTGTGCTGCCGCCACAAATCCCGGCTCCTCGATCGTCTGATCAGCGCAACCGAACTTCTCGACACCGAACGATCATGGAGTTGAGCAGCAGTCGCAAGGCAGGAAGAGCAAGTCGGCGATGCCGGCAGGTCCGAGCGACTGAGACCAGCCCTGCACCAGGGCCTGCGCGTCGTCAGGGGCGGCGCCGCCTCGGCCCGTCCCTGACGACACTTCCCACCCGGCCGGGAGCGACAACGGTTCCGCCTTCGGAGCCGAACCGATACTAGCTGAAGCGGAGTTGAACGGCATGAGGAACATGCAGGTATGTGAGGTCATGCAACGGCCGATCATTGCTGTGCGGCAGGACGATCCGGCACGCGCCGCGGCGCTGATGCTCGCCGAACTGGGCTACGCGGCGTTGCCGGTTCTCGACCAGGCCGATCGCCTCATCGGGGTGATCACCAGCGGTGATCTCTTGCGTACCGGCGAACTCGACGGCACGGTCGGTGCGGTGATGACCACGCCGGCGGTGTCGATCCCCGCCGCCGCGGCGCTGGCCGAGGTGATGAGCAGGCTGGTGGGCCACGGACTCCGCAGTCTGCCGGTCGTCGATGCCGACGGCCGCGTGGTCGGGATGTTCAGCCGCGGCGACGCGTTACGAATCATGCTCACCCCCGACGACGCACTCGCGGCCGACGCCCAGAAGCTGCTTGATCAATACACCGGCGCACAGCGCTGGCAGGTCACTGTCGAGGATGGTGACGCCACCGTCTCCGGCCGGTTCGCCGACGAGTCCGAACGGCGCATCGCCCTCGCCCTGACCCGCACGGTGCCCGGAATCCGCGCGGTGACCGTCGCTGCCGGACGGGCCGCTGCGGCCGCCGGCGCGCACTGACACCGACTCTGCCCAGCACATTCCGAACCACCAGCCCTGGAGACCCGGATGACTACCGCACACACCGCCTCACCCGAACGCTTTTCCGATCACCTACCGGTGCTGCGAGCCGGACTGGATCAGCAACGTCGCTTCCGAGTGCGACAACTGGCCGAACTCGAAGCCGAGATCGATCGCGCGGCCGAACCCACCGAGGCGGCGGAAGTGGCCAGGCGGCAGGTCGCCGAGAAATTGGCCGTCGCCGCACGGCACGCGTTGGCCGACATCGATGGAACCATCAGCCTCATCACCTCAGGCCGCTACGGCCGCTGCCGCGGCTGCGACACCGAGATCCCGATCCACCTCCTTCGAGTGATTCCCACTACCCAGTGGTGCCTGGATTGCCGACGGTATCTGCCTGCCTTCGACGGTTCCCCCTCGCTGCGACGGAGGCGCGGTACCCGGCCGCCGAGGATCAGGCGACAGTGACCGGTTCGGGCAGCTCGGCGAGTTGTCCGGTCAGTCCGGCATGGATCGCGCGTCCGCGTCCGGGGCCGGTGTCAGCAAGAACATCATCTATCGGTGGTGGCCGACCAAGACAACGGTGTCGATGGATGCCTTCACCGACGCCTTCGCCGACCGGATGGAGGCTCCCGCCGACGGCGATGCGCTGACCCGGTTGCGGATCCAGCTCCGGCGCGTGGCGCAGTTGATGAACTCCCCCGAGGCCAGGCGCCCGTTCGTCGCCTTGATCGCAGCCGCTCAGCACGACCCGAACTGGCCACGGCATTACGCGAACGGTTCCTCGACGGCCGGCGTACCGACGTGGGCGTGCTCATCGCCGCCGGAATCGACAACGGCGAACTGCCGGACGATCTCGATACCGACGCCGTCATCGACCTGAGCTATGGGGCTCTCTACGAGCCGAGGCCCCGAGGCCGTCGAGTTCTCGGCGTCGAACTTCGGCCGACGGGCCGTATGCGTGATCAGGTCCATCCGGTCGCCGCGAGCAGCAGCAGGGCGGAGACAGCGAGCACCAGGCCGAGGATGCCGCCGTAGAGCAGCGGGCGCGGGCCGGTGGCGCGCATGCGCCGCCAGTCCAGCGAGGCGCCGACGGCGGCCAGCACCGCCGCGACCAGCCAGCCGCTCACCGCGGTGGACGCGACAGTCCACCTCACGGGCAGCACCCCGGTTCCGGCGATCACCGAGGCGGCGAGGAACAGCACAACGAACAGCGGGATGGTGCGCCACATCGGGGCTGTTCCAGCGGCGTCCCGGCGGGGCACGCGGCACTCGGTGAAGTGCAGCCCGATGCACAGCGGCACGATCATGAGGCTGCGCGCCAGTTTGACGATCACCGCGAACGACGCGGCCACCGGTCCGAACGCCACACCGGCGGCGAGCACCGAGGAGGTGTCGTTGATCGCGGTGCCAGCCCACAGACCGAACGCCTGCTGCGAGAGGCCGAGCATCCGTCCCAGTGGCGGATAGACGAGCACCGCAACGATATTGAAGACGAAGATGGTGCCGAGCGCGTACGCCACCCGGTCCCGTGCGGGCGCGATGACCGCGGTGACCGCGGCTATGGCGGATGCTCCGCAGATGGTGGTGCCGGCCGCGATCAGGATCTCCGACTCGCGGTGCAGTGCGAGTAATCGGCCCACGAACACCGCCGCGACCGCGCCTGCCAGCAGCGTGCCCAGTAGCACGACTGCGGTGTCGCGGCCGACGGTGAGTACCGCGTCGACGGGCAGGTCCAGGCCGAGCAGCACGACGGCGCAGGCGAGTACGCGATCGCGGGTGAACGCCAGGCCGGGCGCGAACCGCCCGGTGTCGGTCCCCCCGCCGCGCGCGAGCGCGCCGATGAGGATGCCGGCGGTGAGGGCGGTCACCGGCGCGCCGACCGCTGGAACGAGGCGCCCGGCGACGGTGGACAGAGTAGCGAGGAACGCGGCCAGCGCCAGGCCGGGGACGAATCGGTGCAGCGTGTTCACCTGCCCGATGGTGGCCGCAGCGGCGCTTGCCTGGTAGACCACGATTCCCACCGACGTCATAAGCTCGGCTTATGACCTTGGGCCCTGAAACTCCCGATCTCACCGTGCTGGACCTGCTGGTCTCGGTGGCGGAGACAGGCAGTCTGGGCGCGGCCGCGCGCAGGCAGGGGATCAGCCAGCCGGCGGCCAGCATGCGGATCAGTGCGCTGGAGCGCCGGTTACGGCTGCGGCTGCTCGATCGCGGCCCGACCGGTTCGGCGCTCACCGACGCGGGTCGCACCGTGGTCGAGCACGCGCGGACGGTGCTCGCGGCAGCGCAGGCGTTCACGAACGCCGTCGCGGGTCTTCATGCCGAGCGGGCGCCGCGGGCGCGCATCGCGGCCTCCAAAACTATCGCCGATCACCGTATTCCACAGTGGCTGGCGGCCCTGCGGACAGTCCGGCCCGACGCCGTGGTGGCGCTGGAGGTCGGCAACAGCCGTCAGGTGGAGGCCATGGTGCGCGAGGGCGCGGCGGACATCGGTTTCGTCGAGGGCCCACACCCTCCGGCCGGTCTGAGCGGCCGGGTGCTGGGCACCGACGACCTGGTCGTCATCGTGGGGCCGGACCATCCGTGGGCGCGCCGCACCGAGCCGGTCACGCTTCGCGAACTGGCCGCCACCCCGCTGCTGTGGCGAGAGCCAGGGTCCGGTACTCGCGATACGGTGTGGGAGATGCTCGCCGCGCACTGCACGCCCGCTCCCCCGGCCGCGGAACTCGGTTCCGCCGCAGCCATTCTGGGCGCGGTCCGAGGCGCGATGGCGCCCTCGGTGCTCAGCGCTCTGATCGCTGGACCCGAGCTGACCGCGGGCCGGGTGGCGCGGGTGCCGGTCGCGGACGCCGCACTGCTCACCCGCCGGTTCCGCGCCATCTGGCGCCGGGAGACCCCGCCCACGGACGCGGTGGAAGCTCTCGTGCGATGCGCGGAGCGGATCGAGCGGGCCCGCGGGGTCCTTCCCGTTCTCCCGCATCGGTGATCTGAACTACTCGGCGTCCCTCACCGCGACCTCTTCCAGCAGAACATCCGTGTGGTGCCGATCAGTCCGGTAATCCCACGCGGTCTCGATGGGAATACCGAGCTCGTCCCTGCCTGGAACTGGCAACGTCGGGGCGCTCGTATCCGCGCACCGCAGGAAACCTCGAGTAGAAGACGCGTGAACGGGCTCGGTTCCTCACGGCCGGAAACAGCGCCGAGTGCGTGGCACTGGCCACCGCCACCCTGCGCAGCCCCTCACCAACTGCGAGGAGTCGGTCGAACACCCACCGGCCCGTCGTGGTTGCGGTGGGCGCGCCATGGGTACGCGCCCGACGGGCAAGGTCGGAGGTGCTCGAGGAGGGGTACGGGCCGTCGAAGGTCGATCATCGTCGCCCTGTGCAGTCTGCGTTCGCGCCGCATGATCGGCCCGAGGTCCGGCGCACCGATCGATACCGTCACGGTGCAGCCACCGGGGCCAAGTGCCGCCGGCATTCCGTTGCGGGCGGTGGCGGCGAGCGCGCACCGGAAATGGCATGCGAACCCAGCTGGACCCCTTCGGGCACATCAACGCGTACACCGAGAGATCGGGTACCAGCTACTTGTATCCGCAGCGCAACGGGTCCGATCGGCCAGCGATCACGCGGACGGCATCCCGGTCACGCTACCTTCGGCCGCGCTGTCGAGCCGCGTCGGAGCCGCACGCCGTCCGCGTGATCGCATAGCCCGACATGCCGATCATGACATTTCACCGAACGGCGCCTCATCGGCCTCCGGCCCACACGGATAGTCGTGCGACCGCCCATCCCGACACGCTCGAGAATCCGCAGGTCCAGCCGCGATTTGGTCCACGCGGAGTGATCCGATAATCTTGCTGAGCACACCGGTCCGGGTGGCGGAATGGCAGACGCGCTAGCTTGAGGTGCTAGTGCCCTTTATCGGGCGTGGGGGTTCAAGTCCCCCTCCGGACACTTTTGTCATGCATTCTCCGCAAATTTGCAGAGGATGCATTCTTTTTCGGCCCACGGGGTGCATTCGGACACCGTCGATCTGCAAATTTGCGCAGATCTCCGCTCGAAAGCAGCAGCAGCGGCATGGATGTGCGGGCCGCGCGGTGATGCGACGGCAACGCGCCGGTTGGAGCGCGGAACGATTCTTACGGCAAAGAGCGCGTCGCAGACTGGCGGCGGCTGTGTTTCTTATGTCGGTGGCCGAGGAGGCATCGGTCGGCGGCCGCGGACCTGTCGAGCGGGCGGGTCGGTCGGACGGCAGAGTAGCGGGAGCATGGCTCGGGTTGGCTGTGTCGGCGGGTTGCTGCATGTCGGCCCTCTGCTCTCCGCAGGGTGTCGCTGCGGTCTGCGGGGTGGGTGGTGGTCGGCTTCTCCTGCTGGAGTCGACAACGTCACCCAGTGTGGTCGTCTTCTCAGCTGTCGGGGATGGAAGGCACCTGATGAATCGATCGCGCCGCAAGGTCGTGCAAGGTACGTCCTCCCTGTCTGATCTTCGTGCTCTGGACCTTGATCTTCACCGCATTCACCAGGATGCTTCGAAGTGGTTGGGATGCCGCATGTTTCGTGCCGCTACTACCGGTGATTCGCGGCGTGATGTGCGGCACGCACGTCCGAATCTGGGGTTGCTCCTGCGAGTGGTGGGTGCCGGTGTCGGCAGGAAATGTCCAGGGCCGGGGCCACCAGTCGGTTGCAGGAGCGGATGTAGGGATTGCCGGGCAGGTGCGAACTTGCCGCGCGGCGGATCGTCGACAAAATCGAGATGGAGTTATCGAAGCGTGGAAACAGACTCTGGCAGCTTGCCATTCGATTATGGGCGGAGATACGGGGCCGTCTCGAACGCGGAGTCGTCGGGATCCTCGACGTACGGCTCGACGTACGGTCCTGCGGGTGCCGACAGCAAGGCCCGCGGCGAGCTCGAGGGTGCAGATAGTGCTGTGAACGCTCCAACAGTGGCGCAGCAGGCTCTAACGGCAGCGGTTCCGTTCGCTTTCCCTGTGGAGTTGCCGGCGCCGCCGATGGGTGAGTTCACTTGTGCAACGACAACGATCGATCCGGCGGGCCGGTTGGGTGACCGATCGGTGATCAAAAGCCTCGGCTGGCAAGTTGGTCAACCGCTGTCGATCGAGCCCAGCCAGGGACTACTGCGAATCACCCGTGCGCCCGAGAGCGAGTCATCGGTGGCGGCGAACGGCTACCTGTTCCTCCCGGTCGCGGCGCGGCGCGCCTCGCGTCTGCGGACCGGACAGCGGGTTCTGATGGCCGGTGGGCTCGACAGCGATGTTCTGGTGATCTGCCCTCTCCGCGCCGTCGGTGCGGCGCTGTGGTCGTATCGCCCGGATCTGTTCGAGGCGGTTGGCGCATGAAGCACGATGACGTCCAGGCCGCGCTACGGTTCGTGGCTTCGCTAGGGTTGAGCCTTGACGATCTGGCATCCGGGCAAGCCGATCGAACGCGCGTACCGACGATCAGTCAGTACATCCAGCGACTCACCATCAAGAAGCCAGAAGGCTCAAGTCATTACCGATCCTACTGGCCGATCATCGAAACAGAATGGGGCGAACGACTTCTCGACTCTCTGACGGTAGCGGAAATCGAGGGGGTCGCGGCCCAGCATCGGCGCCGAGCTGCCACGCGAGCCAACAGCAAAGGCGGCCACGGGGCAGAAGCCAACTTCATCGCGGCGCTACGCTTCCTTTACCAGAACGCAGAGACCGACGGCCTGATCCAGCCGGATGCGAATCCGGCCGTCAAAGCCCGCAGGACATCCCAGGCTTCCGGACCAGCCCGTCCACTGAGTCTCGACCAGATCAGAGACCTCGGCCGCGTGGCCTCGACGACCGGCGATGACACCGAACTCGACGCATTCATCCTTCGGCTACACATCGAAACAGCCTGCCGAAGAAACTCCGTCCTCACCCTGGCCATCGAGGACCTCGAACGCGACGACTGCCTGGTGAAACTCCACGAACGAGGCGGCGCGATCCGGTGGCAACCCATCTCCCCCACCCTGATGCACCGCCTGCTCGATCACGTAAGGAACCGCGGTGGTCGCAACGTCACCGAGCGGGTACTGCGGTACCGCGACGGAGCGCCGGTCGCTCTTGCTCGCTACCAATACCTCGTCCGTCGGTTCCGTGATGAACTCTCCTGGGCTGAGGAACTACAGGTGAACATGGATTGGATCGGCCGCACCACGGAAGAATTCGTCAAGAATCAATTCGCCGCACCACGGAAGAATTCGTCAAGAATCAATTCGGGCGCTCCGCTGTGAACCTGTTCAAGTGCGGCCACACATACGTCGACCGTACTGAGGGTAGCGAGCGGTACGATCCTCGCCGACTAGGCACAGTCGCCGAAGTGCTGGTCGCGCTCACCGGCGAGCGCCACCCTCTCGTCCGCCTGTAGCGGAAGGTGGCGGACGATGTGCCGCTGCCTAGAATTCGCGAGCGATCGCGCGTTCGAGCGTAGTCGCAGGATTTGTGATTTAGTACTGCAACGGCAGTCAGGTGAGTGGGTGTCCTCGTCGTCCGGTGCCGGTGCGCACGGGCGACGCGACTACGACTGGGCGCGGGTCCCGATCCGTATTGGCTGGGAACCCGGCTGCGGGCACTGGCTCCTGGCCCGTCGCAGCATCACTGACCCCGGCGAGATCGCCTACTACGTCTGCTACGGGCCACGCCGGTCCACGATCGCTGATCTGGCGTGGATCGCGGAGTCGCGGTGGCGGATCGAGGAGTGTTTTCAGCAGGCCAAGAACGAAGCCGGCCTGGACCACTACCAGGTCCGCAGCTAGCGGGCCTGGTATGCCCACATCACCCTGTCCATGCTCGCCCTGGCCTGGGTCACCGGGGCGAAAGCCGTTGCCGCAAAAGGGGAACCACTGCCAGCGAAGAAGGCATGATCGGCCTCACGCTACCGGAGATCCGACGCCTCACCATCGCCCTGCTCCTACCCGCCATCCGCTGCACTCACCGCGTCTGGGCATGGTCGACCTGGCGACGCCGACGACAACACCAAGCCCGCCTATCCCACTACCGACGACGCGGATACCCACTCACCTGACTGCCGTTGCAGTATTAGAGGACGCCGGCGAACCAACCTCACGTGGGATCAAGTCAACTGCGCTTTTCCGGTAGCGGTCATGCGGGCGGCCTGCTCGATGTAGGTGGCGGCCACCGCGCCGACGGCGTTCTTGTCGAGCAGTGCCACCGCTTGCAGCGCTACGGGCCAGCCAGGACAGGAAAGGGCGGCGAGCACCGCTGACACCGCCAATTCCCTTGCCCCCGTTCGATGCGCGACCAAAGCGATCAACGTCATGGAATCAGCACGGCTCGCGCAGCCCATCGCCTCCCTCAAAACCTCCCGCGCCGAATCGAGTTCGCCCGCGGCGCTGTAGGCGTGCGCGATATGCGCGAGGACCTCCGACGAGTTCTCGTCGGCGCCACTCAAAACGACCGAGGTTCGCGCGGCGTCGGCGGTGGCGACCGCCGCGTTGCGGTCGCCCACCACCGCCTGCGCTCTGGCGATATGTGCCAAACATTCCCCCGCAACGATGCCCGATTCCAGCATCGAGGCCGCCTCCGAGGCCGCGGCGATACTCTCGCGGGCAAGGCCGTGGCTGCCGGCCAGCGCCTGGATTCGCGCGATGTGGGACAAGAGGTCGACCCGGCTCGGGACCGACTCGACGGCGAGTGCCGACTCGACCGCATCGGCCAGAATTCTCTCGGCCTGCTTCTTCGAACCGGCGGCGAGCCGTGCTCGCGCGAGATACACCGAGGTATCGATGGCCGTCCGATCGACCGAAATACTCGCCAGAAGTTCTGTCGCGCGGACGAAATCACCCGTCTCCGCGTACGCTCGCACCAGTTGGGCACCACGCCACTGACAGCACGCGATTCGGCGGCTCGGCGGCTGGTCTCGACCGAGAATTCGATCTCACTGAGAAAATCGGCGCGGAAGACTGACGTCACCGAGGGATCGGACCAATAGCTCGCGAAAGCTGTCGATGTCCAGTAGGACCGACTATGTCGCCTCTCAATCGTCGCACGCTGCACGCTCGTGGTGGTGTCCGCGATGAGCGACCGACTCTCGGGCGATCCGCCTTCGGCCAGTACCCGCGCTATATGGGCGAGCGTCAGCCGCCGCACTCGACCGACCGAAACCAGACGAATCGTGGACTGCCCTTCCGCGTAATCGCCCGCCATGGTTTGCGCCAGCGCGATATGAGCAAGGCTTTGCGCGTAGACCTGCTCATCGGTGATGACCGCCAGGACATTGATCGCGGACTCCAGGACGTGTCTGGCTCGATCATGGTCGTCCCGGTCGGTCAGCGCTTCGGCGATCAGCGTCAGGCATTCCGCTCTGGGACGCGCCTGCACGATCGATCGGCTGGTACGCAACGCGGCGTCCAACAGCCCCGCACGGGTCTGCGTGCGAGCGACCCGCGCGGCGATGGTCGATCGAATGGACTCATCCGTCGATGCCTGCGCGACGGTCAGCGCCTCGTCGAACAACCCGGCCTTGATCATCTTCTCCGCGAGATACACCCGACATTCGTCGCGATCCGATGTGTTGGCGATTTCGGGAAGTGTGGACACGGCGTCCTCGAATTCCGCATTGTCGGCGCGCGCGCGAGCGAGGATCATCGGCATCAGAGGCAGGGCCCACCGCCGTACGCGCTCGGCCTCCGCGGCGGCCCTGGCCTCCCCGTAGCGTCCGTCTCGGGCAAGTCGGATCGCGACATGTTCCACGACCTCCGCCGCCTGTCTGCCCGGCAGGTCGGTGAGCGATGTCAGCGCCGCGTCGAAATCACCTCGATCGGTCCGAGCGATGGCGATCGACGCGATGGCTTCGGACCGTGTGCCCTTGTTCGCGATGGTCGCCGCGGTGCGCTCGGCCGCCTCGAAAAATCCTCGATGCGCCTGCGCGGCGGCCAATTTCGCGATGGTCGCCGCCCTGTCCGCGATTTCCTGCGCGGCGGCGAAGGTGGCCTGCGCGGCCGCCGGGTCCGAATCGGCGAGTTCCTTCGCTATCGAGATCAAGATCTCGCTTCGCGAGCAGGCGCGCGGCGGCCTCGCGTAGGCGGTCCTTGCGGATCTTCTCGCCGTTGGCGCTGAGTGTCGTTGGGAACTGGTCGAGAATTTCGATGCGATCAGGGACCTTGAAGCCGGCCAGGCCCGATCGGCAGTGGTCCAGCAGTTTGTCCGCAGTGATCGTGTGCCCGGGTCGGACGGTGACGAACGCGACGGGTGGTCGTCCCCGCTGTGCTGGGCGAGGCTCACGGCCGGATGCGCGGCCAGATAGGGCTCGACGTCCGCCGGGTTGACCAGGTATCCCTTGAGCCGCATCGAGTCGCCGAGCCGGGATAGGTAGCGGAACCAGCCGTCGGGTAGCAGGGTGCCCCGGTCGCCGGTGGGTACCAGCCGTCGGCGGTGCGGGGGCGGGCGGTCGCTGCGGCGTCGGCGAGGTAGCCGGTGAACAGTGTGGGTCCGGCGAATGGCAGCTCCCCTCGGCTCCCGCAGCGAGCGTCGTGCCGGTGTCCACATCGGACACTCGCACCTGCAAGCCCGGGGCGGTGAGCAGCCCGCCGGGGATGACGCGCTGGGCGGCATCGCTGGAGACCGGCCACGGCGAGTCACCGCGCCGACCCTGCGGGACTCTGCTGCCCGCCCGAGAGCCGTGTGCACATGGCGACCTCCCCCACGTCGAGGGGCTCGTGACACCAGTATCCCTGTTCAGGTCTCCTTCCGACAGCAGCGCTGGATCCGTCCAGTGTTCACGCGCCGGGCCTGCTCGCGACAGCCTCGGCGAGGGCCTCACTGTCGGATCGCTTGCGCGCCAGTCGATCGAGCAGTTCGATCCCTTCGCGCGCCCACTCGACCTCGACCTGGGCCTTGCGCACCAGACCCGCGTAGGCGAAGGCCTTGAACTCGATAACCGCCTCCTGCTGGGCGACGGGAACGTGGGCGAGACGGTCTCGCAATAGGGTGACCTTGCGCGCCAGGATGAGATCGTGCTGCTGCTGGTGGAGGACCTGTGCTGCCTGGAAGTATTCGAGGTGGGCGGTGAGCTGCGCACGCGCACGCTCCGGATCGGCCCACTCCATGTAGGCCGCCTTCAGTCGGTAGGGATCCCGCTCACGGCGCGGCTCTTCCACCTCGTCCATCATCGCGCGCAGCGCATCGACGCCGGCCTCGGTGATGCTGTACTGACGCTTCGTCCCCTTCTGTCCCCGCGGCAGGTCCTTGCCCGCGACCAGGCCTGACTGTTCGAGCTTGCGCAGCTCCGGGTAGATCTGAGTATGCGGAGCACTCCAGAGGTACCCGACCGAGGAGTCGAACTGCCGCATCAAGTCGAAACCGGTCATCGGCCGCGCGGTCAGGAGTGCAAGCACTGCCATGCGCAGGGACATCAAGGACCTCCGCTTCCTGCTGAGCACTGTATGTCAATACGCTCAGGATAACGTAATGCCACGATGCGGGATCTGACGCCGCGCTCCGACGGGATGGTGCGCTACTTCCCAAGTCGCGCCTTGACAAACAGTATGTAGATACAGACATAATTATGGCAATGTTCCGTCTCCCCGCCGACGATCTGGATGCCGCGTGACCCATACCGTGACCGAACAGCAGCTCGTGCCCTCCACCAGCGGATCGCCGTCCACAGGCACCCCGCAGCCTGGTGCTTGCGTGGTCATGGGGATCCTGAACGTCACCCCCGACTCCTTCTCCGACGGCGGGCTGTTCGCCTCGGTGGACCGCGCGATCACCCGCGGGCTTGCGCTGGCCCGAGCTGGCGCCGCCTACGTCGACGTGGGAGGGGAGTCGACCCGCCCGGGCGCGAAGCGGGTCGACCAGGCCGTTGAGCGTCAACGGGTGCTCCCGGTGGTCGCTGCGCTCGCCAGCGCTGGCGTCGCCGTCAGCATCGACACGACTCGCGCGGCGGTGGCCGAGGCCGCCGTTGATGCGGGAGCGGTGCTGGTCAACGACGTCAGCGGCGGGTTGGCCGATCCGGCGATGGCCTCCGTGGTAGCGAGATTGGGCGTGCCCTGGGTGCTGATGCATTGGCGTGGGCACAGCCGCACTATGGACCGGGCCGCGCACTACGTTGACGTGGTGGCCGAGGTTCGTGACGAGCTGTCGGCGCGAGTCGAGGCCGCCGTCGCCGCGGGCGTCGACCCCTCCCGGCTCGTGCTGGACCCAGGCATCGGGTTCGCCAAACGGCCGGAGCACGATCTCGCCCTGCTCGGTGCTCTCCCGTCTCTGGTCGGTATGGGGTTTCCGGTGCTGCTCGGAGCCTCTCGCAAACGGTTCCTGGACCAAGTCATCACTCGCAGCTCGGACGCTCCCCGATCCGCGGCGCAGCGCGACGCGGCGACCCTCGCGACGTCGGTGATCGCGGCTCGGGCCGGTGTCTGGGGGGTGCGGGTCCACGACGCCGCGGCAACGGCCGACGCGATGCGCGTCGCCGCCGCCCTGTCCTGACAGATCTGTTCCAGCCTCCCGGCTCCTCGTCGGGTCATCACGGGCGTGAGCGCAGCTGGGTCAGTGCCTCGCCCGCTGTGACGACGCTCCCGGTCACGAGTAGCACGGCATCCCGCGCGACGGCGCTCGCTCTGGCTTCGTCGAGCGCCCGGCCCAGGTCGGGCTGAAGGCGCACGTGAGCAGGACAGACGACTGTCGCGGCGCGGCTGGCCAGCTCGGCGGCCAGCAGGTGGCGCGACGACGTGTTCTCCGCGGCGATCAGCTGTCCGACGCCTGGGGCCAGGGCGCTGAGCAGACCATCGACGTCCTTGTCGGCAAGGACGTCCAGCACGACCACGAGTTCCTTGCCCGGGAACTCCTCCCGTACCGCAGCCAGGCTTGTGCGGGCGCCGCTCGGGTTGTGTGCGGCGTCCACGAGCACGGGCGGGTCCGCGCTGAGGAGGTCCAGGCGCCCTGGCGACTTCGTTCGGGCGAGCGCCTCGGACGTCGCCACGGGATCGACCGAGCGTCCCGCCCAGCCCAGGAACGCCGCGACGGCGCCAACGGCCGTCGCGGCGTTCTGTGCCTGATGAGCGCCCAGCAGCGGCAGCAGGGTCTCTGGGTAGCGGCCCAGCCATCCGGCCAGGTGGAGCAGCTGGCCGTCCGGTCGAGGTGTCCGGCCTACAACCCGAACTCCCTCCCCGGGCCCGACGACGTCGGCGCCGATGAGACGGGCGCGCTCCACAAGCACCTCCATGACGTCCGGACACTGCTCGGCGAGCACTACCGTCGCGGCGGGTTCGATGATCCCGGCCTTCTCGCGGGCGATGGAGATCTCGTCGGGACCGAGCAACTCGGTGTGGTCGAGTGAGATGGGCGTCACGACCGCGACTCTGCCGTCCGCAACGTTCGTAGCGTCCCAGCGCCCGCCCATTCCCACCTTCCACGACAGCGACGTCGACCCGCTCCGCGGCGAACGTCAGGAACCCCAGCGCGGTGACGGCCTCGAAGCACGACACCGGGGCGCCAGAGACGGCGTCGAGCAGCTCGAGCGACGGGCGCATTCGTTCGAACAGCTCGACAAAGCGCTCGGCCAGTAGAGAGGCGCCGTCGACGACGATGCGCTCCCGGAGCGAAGTGAGGTGGGGGCTCGTGTAGCGCCCGACGCGAAGTCCGTGGGCACGCAGGATCTCGTCGCTCATGCGGGCGGTGCTGGTCTTGCCGTTGGTTCCGGTGACGTGCACGACCGGGAAGTCCAGGCGCAGGGCTTGCCCGCGCGTATCCTCGGCGGCCGCCGCGATCCCGCTCACAGTCAGTTCGTGCTCGGCGTACTTCGGGCCGGTCGTGTACGTGGTGACCATCGACAGCAACGCCAAGCCTGGACCGCCTGCAGCGCCGCGGTGGTGCCCCCCCCGGGGCGGGCAGCCTGGCCGCTAGCGCGTCGAGGAACCGTCCGACGGTCTGCTGCTCGAGCCGTCGGTCGCCGACGTCGGCCATGACGCCCTCCCCTCTGACCGCCGTGGCCTCGTCGGAATCGGCGGCGACCTGGCGCAGCTGGTGGCGGCGGGTCCGCAGCAAATCGGCCGGGGTGCGTGCATCGGCCTTGTCGTCCTTGGCGCCCGACAGTGACAGCAATTCCCGGGGTCGCGCAGCCTGTTTCGGGTTGACCCCGTAGACCTGATAGCCGGTCGCGACCAACGCTCGCACCCACGGGCCGCGATCGGTCTCGATGCACACCAGCACCTGCCCGGGATCGGAATCCTGCGGCCGGAACCGGGCGATCAGCTCATGCAACCCATACCCTCAATGCCCTCGGGCAGCCGGGCCGCCTTCAGCGTGCGGCCTTGCTCATCCTGTATCGGTCGCCGCCCGCGCCCATCAGACGCTGATCTGGGAACGCACCCGGCACATGCTGCGGCTGCGCACCGCGCTGCGCGAGTACTTCCCGGCCGCGCTCGAGGCATACAAACCGCTCGGGCTCGCCGGTGCCGACACTCTCGAATTGCTCGCCAAGGCCCCGATTCCGCCGCCGCGGCCCGGCTGACGATCGGCCAGATCACCGCCGCACTCAAACGGGTACGACGCCACCACGTGCCCGCGAAGGCCGCGGCGATCCAAGCGGCGCTGCGCGTCGAGCACTCGGGCCAGGCCGACTTCGTGGCCGGCGCCTACGCGGCGTCGGTGCGCGCCACCGTTGCGGCCCTGGCCACCCCCAACGAGCAGATCAAAATCCTCGAGGGCGAGGTCGATGCGTGTTTTGGCCGGCACCCGGACGCTGAGACCTACCTCAGCCAACCCGGCATGGGCGTGATCACCGGCGCCCGGGTGCTCGCAGAATTCGGCGACGCCGAGGGCCGTTACGCCGACGCAAAATCGCGCAAGAACTATGCCGGCACCGCCCCGATCACCCGCAAGTCCGGCAAGACCAAGACCGTCCACGCACGATTCATCCACAACGACCGCCTCGTCGACGCCCTGCACATGCAGGCAGGCGCGGCGATCCTGCACAACGCCGGGGCACGGGCCTACTACGACGAGCTACCAGCCCGCGAGATCGGCCATAACGCTACTCTGCGCCAGCCCGGCAACCGGCTGTCGGAATCCTGCACGGCTGCCTGAAAACCCAAACCCCCTACAACCAATCAGCAGCCTGGTCACACCGCTACCAACACCTCGCAGCCTGACTCCCCTGGACATCCAAGCTCCTGGGATGTCTGACACCTCTCGCCTGCGAGCGGGCCTCTCGCCCGCCGGCGTCAATAGAACGACGGTCACTGGAAGATGATCGTCTTCGTGTCGTTGACGATGATCCGGTTCTCGCTGTGCCAGCGGACGGCGCGGGCCAGGGCCCGGCTCTCGGCCTCGCGGCCGCGGGCGGCGAGCTGGTCGGGGGTCAGCGAATGGTCGACCCGGATCAGCTCCTGCTCGATGATCGGGCCTTCGTCGAGGTCGGCGGTCACGTAATGGGCAGTGGCGCCGATGAGCTTGACCCCGCGCGCGTGGGCCTGGTGGTAAGGCCTGGCGCCCTTGAAGCTCGGCAGCATCGAATGGTGGATGTTGATTGCCCGGCCCTCGAGCTGCTTGCACAGGTCATCGGACAGGATCTGCATGTAGCGGGCCAGCACGACCAAGTCCACGTTCTCCTCGCGCACGAGTTCCAGGAGCACGGCCTCAGCTTCGGCCTTGGTGTCACGGGTGACCGGGATGTGCCGGAAGGGCACGCGGTAGCTGTCGGCGAGGCGTCCGAGGTCTGGGTGGTTGGACACCACGGCGACGACGTCGAGGTTGAGCTCGCCGATCGAGTTCCGGAACAGCAGATCGTTCAGGCAGTGGGCGAACTTGCTGACCATCAGCACGACCCGCTGCCGGTCGGACGCGTCCACCAGACGCCACGTCATGCTGAAGTGGTCGGAGACCTCGCCCGTCCGCCGACGGAGGTCCACGACGTCGAGAGCGGTGCCGTCGATGCGGGCGAACTCCACCCGCATGAAGAACCGGCCCGAGCTCGGGTCGCCGAACTGCTGGCTCTCCACGATGGTGCACTCGGCATCCACAAGGAGCTCGGAGACCGCGTGCACGATGCCCGGGGCGTCCGGGCAGGACAGGGTCAGCACGGCGCGCTGGGCGCCGATCGGCGGTGTCATGATGTCTCCAGAAGTGTCGCCGGGAAGTCGGATACCGCGTCGCCGGCCTGCAGGCGGGCGGCGCGGACGGCGTTGCGCAACAGCCACACGTCGGTCACCGGTCCGACGCCGCCGGGCACCGGCGTGAGCGCGCGGACGCGAGGGGCCACCGAGGCGTGGTCGACGTCGCCGACCATGTGCACCTCGCCGTCGGCACCGAGCTGAGGATTGATCCCGACGTCAATGACCACGGCGTTCTCGCTGACGTGCTCGGCCTTTATCAGACCCGCCTTCCCGGCTGCCACGATGAGGACGTCCGCCCAGCGGGTGTGCCTGCCGATGCCGGTGGTGCGGTCGGCCCACTCGTCGACGGACTGGACGGTGGCCTGTCGCTCGTACCCGAGGGAGATCGCCGGCTTGCCGACGTTGTTCGAGCGGCCGACGACGACGATCAGCGCGCGGTGGTAGAAATCGGCCCGGTCCTCCCCCACCGAGTCCAACCAGCTATCGAGGAGGTGAAAGCACGACGCGGCCGTGGACGGCACGAAGCGCGGCCGCCCCAAAGCCAGCAGGCCCGCATTCTCCGGGTGGACCGCCTCGATGTCCTTGCGGGGGTCGATCGCCCGGAACACGACGGATTCGTCGATCGGCGCGGGCAGCGGCCGCAGCACCAGGCTCCCGGAGACCCGGGCGTCGGCGTTGAGCCGCTCCACGAGCGACACCACGTCGGACTCAGCGGCGGACTGCGGGAGGCGATGGGGGAGGTAGGGCACGCCCATCCGCGCGGCCAGCCGCTGCAGGCGGCGCTCGTAGGCCACCGAGCTGTAGTCCTCCCCGACCATCACCGTGGCCAGGCCGATACCCAGCCCATCTCCGCGCAGCTGCGCGACCTCACCGGTCAAGGTGTCCTTGAGCGCGCGGGCGCATGCCCGCCCGTCGATGACCTGGGCACTCATTCTGTTCCGCTCCTATCCGCGAAGGGGCCGGGATCAGGACAGCTTTTGCAGCCAGGCCTGCCGCCAGGCCTCGGTGCTGTCGAGCTCGTTGAAGGTGAACACGTGCAGCCCGGAAAGCCCCGCGTCGTCGCGCTCGAAGGCCGGCGTCAGCCGCTCCACGAGCTTGTTCGGGCTGTAACCGCCGGGCAGGAAGAATCGCCAGAACATGTTCTGCTGCTTCTTCAGGAATCGCGCCGACTGGCCCAGCCCCAGCCCGGCCGAGACCCGGATGAGCTTTTGTCGGCTGATCGCCCCTGGGATACCGACCCGGATCGGCAGGTCGACACCGGCGGCGCGGACCTTGTCCGCCCATGCGATGGTGGCGGCGGCGTCGAAGCAGAGCTGGGTGATGACCTGGGTGGCGTGCGGTGCTTTCGCGACGATGGCCTGCTCGATCAGGGCGTCGGCGATCAGGCCGTGGCCCTCGGGATAGCCGCCGATCCCGACGGTGTCGAAGGGATGCCCGATCGCCCTGAGTGCCTCGAGGAGTCCGAGCGCGTCGTGAAACTCCCCCGCGGGTTCGGAGGCGTCACCAGCGATGACGAAGATCCCCGTCACCCCGGCCGCACGGAGCTGGTCAACCAGGTCGGACAGGTGCGCCTTGTCCCGAACCAGGCGTGCGGCCAGGTGCGGCGCCGCGCGGTAGCCACTCCGACACAGCCTGCTCGCCAGTTCCACGGTCGGTCCGAGGCCTTTGGCCTCGGTCGTGGTGACTGTGAGCGTGACATCGGTGGGGACGTGGGCGAGCACGTTCTCCTCGGCGCTTTTGAAGGGCAGCACTTCGTAGGTCGCCTCGCGCAGTGCCCGGGCCAGGGTGGCCTGACGCCGACTGTGGGGACCGATCCGATCCGCCGCGCGGAGAACGTTGGACTGGCCGTTCGCCATCGTGGAGTTCACCGTTCCTTTACTGCAGCCTCAACAATAAATGTAAGAAGTTACATACATTCTTCGCAGTCCGTGTAAATGGGATAGAGCGGGCCGGCGCGGCGTGGGCCGCTCTTTCGTCGCGCCGGTCCCGGGTCCGAATCAGCGCGCCGGATCGAGCTTCGAGTAGCCGGTCCGCCAACCCGCCTGGTACTCGGCCCGGGCGACCGAGGAGAACGGCGCAGGGCTGACCACGACGCGCACGGTGGTCTGCTCGTGCGGCTCGACGTTGGTCTTTCCGGTGCCGCCGTCGGGCTCGCCCCAGACAAGGGTCAGCTCCGCGCCCTCGGGCACGTCGGCGTCGATCGAGCCCATGGACAGTACTCGGCGCGCGTTGGCGGTGTAGCCGACGTTGTTCAGCGACACCCCGACCTGGTTGCCGTCCGCGTCGAGCACGGTGTCGTAGCCCGCGAAACCGTAGTTGGCCAGCGGGAGGTCGAGGTACTTGTACCGCGGACCGTCGACGTCCACGACCGAGCCGAGGATCCGCTTGACGTCCTCGGCGTTCCACTCGAGCGTCACCTTGCGCCGGTGGGTCTGCCCGGCCGCTCGCTCCAGGGCCTCACGGCCGATGAAGTCGTGGTCGAACTTGATGAACGAGCCGTACCCGAGGTCCCACGGGGACAGGTAGTAGTCCTCGATATTGCCGGAGACGAAGCTGCCGGCCAGGGACAGCACCGCCTCGTAGCTCTGCGGCGAGAGCCACTCACGGTAGGCGCGCAGCTCGTCGCCGGTGTAGATCGCGGGCAGCGGCGCCGACACCCAGCCCGACTCCAGGGCGGCAGGGGGGTAGGCGCGGGCGCCGACGGGGACGATGCCGAACTCGGCACCGGCCTCCAGGATGGCCTCGCGGACCGGGATGTACGAGTCGTAGGGGCCCCACAGCTCGAGTCCCGCGGCGCCTGCCATGCCGTGGCGCAGGGTCCGGGCCTTGACCCCGGCCACGGTCAGCCAGTCCTCGTGGAAGAACTTCAGCTTCTCGACCGGTTCACCGTTGATCTTCTCGATCACGTCCCAGGCGCGCGGGCCCTGAATCTGGAATCGCCAGAAGGTGCGGGTGACCTGCTGACCTAGCGGGTTCATCGGCGACCGGCGGTCCACGGTCACGTCGACGTCGTAGCCGCCGGTCTCGGCGTGGAACAGCAGCCAGTCGGCGGCAGCGGAGCGGCCAACGTAGACCAGCTCGTCCTCGGCCTCGCGGTGCATGATTCCGTCGCCGATCACGTGCCCGGCGGGCGTGGCGGGGATGTACTGCTTGGCGACGTTCACCGGGAACTTGACCGAGGTGAAAGCGGTCTCTGCGAACAGCCGGAACGCGTCCTTGCCCCGGACGAAGACCGAGTCCATGTGGTGGGTCTGGTCCATGAGCACGACCGCGTTGCGCCACGCAGTCTGCTCGTTGATCCAGTTGTGGTACTCAGCCGTGACGGCCGGGTAGTTGTACGGCCCGACCTGCGAGTTGCGCAGCAGCCCGACGATGTCGCCGGACTCGGCGAGGATCTCCTGCAGATTCTGAGCAGCCATGATGAAACCTCCTGCGGGGAAGCGACAAGGTTGGTGGAGTGTCCAGGCACCGCCGACCGGGCGGGCCCCTGGACCGGGGTCAAGCAGAGTGCGACGCGCCCAGAGTCGAGCGCTGCATCGCCTGCACCGCGACGGCGTAGGGCGCGGACGCAACGGTGGCGCGCAGTAGCAGCTGGCGGTGCTTCTCGACGCGCGGCTTGCGTGATCCGCCGTCGGACTCACCCCAGAGCAGGGTGACCTCGGTGCCGGGAGTCGCGTGCTCGACGTCGATCATCGCCAACGACAGGAACTTGCGTTCGTTGCCGCTGTAGCCGCAGTAGGTGGACAGTCCGATCGGCGTGCCGTCGGGCGTGCGCACCTCGTCTCGCTGCATGAGGCTGCCGTAGTCGGCGACTGGCAGCTCCAGGTACTTGTACGGGATGTCGTCCTCGAACAGCGAGCGGAAGATGCTGACCACGTCGTCGCTGTTCCAGACCAGCGTGACCTTGACCCGCTTGGGCGTTTTGGCCAGCTCCTCCAGGGCCGCACGGCCGATGAAGTCGTGGTCGAACTTCACGATGTGGCCGTAGCCGAGGTCGAAGGGGGTGGCGTAGTAGTCCTCGATATTCGAGGTCTTGAAGCTGCCGGCGATCTGGAACCGGCCCTCCCACCCATCGGCGGGCAGCCACTCGCGGTAGGCGCGCAGCTCGTCGCCGGTGTAGATCGCGGGCATGGGGTAGGCCAGCCAGCCGCTCTCGTAGAGGGTGCTGAAGTAGGCCTTGGTCCCGCCCTGCAGCAGGCCGTGTCGGGCGCCGGCCTCGAGGATGGCCTGCCGGACCCGCTCGCCTTCCGCGTACACTCCGGACAGCTCAACGCCCTTGTGGCCGGCCATCCCATGGCGCAGGGCCAGCACCTCGACGCCGGCGATCTTCACCGTGGCCACGCGGAAGAACTTGATCTCCGGGGCGCCGCCCTCGACGACCTCGTCGAAGATCGCACTCGCGTTCGGGCCGTCGAGCTGGAAGCGGAACTTCGTGCGCTTCCCGGTCGGGTTGTCCGACGTGTTGTTGTCGCGCTCAAGCGTGACGTCCCACTCCCCCGCCTGCGCCTGATATTCGATCCAGTTCAGTAATGGAGTGCCGCTGACCAGCTCGAAGGTCTCCTGGCCGAGGTCGTAGAGGATGCAGTCGCCGATCACCTGCCCGCGCGGGTTGACACCGATGATCTGCTTCGCGCGGGTGGTGTCGAGGTTGGCCAGGCTGTTGACCGCGATCGTGCTGAGGAACCGGCGCGCGTCCGGCCCCTTCACGAACAGCTCGGGCATGTGGTGGGACTGGTCGAACAGGACTGCGGTCTCCCGCCACGAGCGCTGCTCGTCGCGCCAGTTCGTGAACTCGACCGGGACCGGTGACAGGTCGGCTCGCGTGCGGCTGTGCGCACCCGGGGCGTCGTTGTACATGTAGTCGACCAGATCGGGCTTGGTGTCGATCAGATCCTGGAGCGAGGTAGCCGTGGCGTCAGTGCCCATGGTGGCAAGTTCCTCTCGGTGTCATGAGGTCACGAACGTGGTCGGTTCCCCGGGAATCCGGTGCCACCTGGGGCGCACCGCTTCGCGACGGTCCGGTTCGGAAGCAGCGCCGCAGGAGCCGGGCGCTTTCGGCCCAGCCCCACTGCACGACGCCGGTCATATTTGAACCTTCACTGCCTGCAGAAGTCACTTACGTATGTCTCGACATACATTCTCATGTGATGGTGGACGTGTCAAGACTTGCGGATCCACAACCCCCGTCGACGGGCGCGTCACCGCTGCGCGAACACCCCACACCGCCCAGGGGAACCGGTCGTGGGTGGCCCGTCGGCGCGGTTCGACGGCCTTTCGCGCGCGTTTCTCGGTCGCGATCCGGACCGCTGTGGTCGATCGGCGGACGGGGGCGTCGGTGTACGGCTCCGGTGGCGGCATCACCTGGGACTCCCGGGCCGATTCCGAACGCCGCGAGTTGCTGATCAAGGCGCAGGTACTGGCCGGTGTGCCCGTTCGCCCGGACGCGGTCGACACCCCCGCGCTCCGCACATCCACAACGCGAAGACAAGCAGACGGCCGGGTAGCCGCAATTCCTACCCGGCCGTCGTCGAGAGTCGGTTCGGTGGCGCCCTCGCTCAGCCGGACGTGCTCGCCGACCTCACGGCGAGCCCGGGGCGCTGGCCGTAGGGACGCGCTGACGCACCGGTCACCCCCACCGCGAGCGTGCCGATGCCGCTGATCTCGACCTCGACGCTGTCGCCGTCATGCACCTGTCCGACACCCGCCGGGGTGCCGGTGAGGATGACGTCTCCCGGCCACAGTGTCATCACCGAGCTGGAATAGGCGACGAGTTCGGCAACGCCGAAGATCAGGTCAGCGGTTGACGTGCGCTGGCGTACGGTCCCGTTGACCCGTGTCTCCAGCTGAAGGGAGCCCGGGTCTCCGAGCTCGTCGCCGGTCACCACCACCGGTCCGAGCGGAGTGAAGGTGTCGAACGACTTGCGGGTGGAGCGGTCTTCGGACGAGCGGACGGTCATGTCCAGACCGCAGGTGTAGCCGAAGACGTGCTCGAGCGCCCGCTCGGCGGGCACGTCCTTGGCCGTTCGACCGATCACGAGAGCGAGCTCACCCTCCTGGTCGATTCGCTTGTCACCGTAGGGCAGGCGGACCTGCTCGCCCGGACCGATGACCGACGAGCTCGCCTTGAGGAAGACGCCGAGGTCGGCGATGGAGTGGGTCTCGGACATCTCGGCCTTGTGGTCGAGGTAGTTGACCGGGGCACCGATGATCTTCGGGGGCCGGGGAAACGGTGCGGCGACCGTGATCTCGACGAAGGCCTGTCGAGGCAGCCCTTCGAGCTGCTCGGGCCTCCACCCGGTCGCGGCGCCGGACTCGATGAGTTGGTGCAGCGGGCCTGCCGGGCCGATGGGTCCCGGGACGAGGGCGGTCACGTCGACCACGTCGTCGCCCTGCACCAGGCCGAGGCAGTTCCCGGCGAACACTACGAAACGCACGCAGCACTCCTCTCAGGCTGGTCCGGCATCGTCGGGCAGTTCCTCGCGGAAGAAGCCCAGTGCGCGCAGGACCGGCTCGTTGGTGAAGCTGAACAGGTAGGCGTCCTCGGTGTCGCTGGCGTTGCGGAGTTCGAAGCGCTGCCACGGCGGGACGGCGAAGACGTCTTTGTCGGTCCAGTCGAGCTGCGTCCCCCCGACCTGGGCGACACCCGACCCCTGCACGACGTGGTAGATCGCGCTCGAGGTGCGCCGGACCGCGACGCCCCGGAACCCGGGTCGCAGCCTGCTGACCCGGCACCCCATGGTGGGCAGCACCGGGCCGCCGGTGATCGGGTTCTTGTACTCCAGCAGCACCCCTTCGGCGGCGCTGCCCTCGGCGTCGTCGCCGATGGCGTCGAACGCCCGCCTGGTCTCCGCCCACGGGTAGTTGCCGACCGGAGAGGCATCGGTGTGTGCCACCTCCCAGGCCGGCGAGAGCTGGCCGTGGATGAACTGGCGGGAGGACAGGTCGTCGGGCACTGAGCTCTTCTGCGAGCGGTCGCCGTAGAGTTCGAAGAAGTTGACGTCCAGGCAGTTGGTCGTCAGCGGGTAGTCCAGCGCGTCGAGCCACACCATGGGCCCGTCGCCCTCGTGGTAGTGGTCGTGCCAGTGCCAGTTCGGCGTGAGCAGGAGGTCACCGGGGTGCATGTGCACCCGCTCCCCGTTGACCGTGGTGTAGGCCCCGTAGCCCTCGATGACGTACCGGAAGGCGTTCGAGGTGTGCCGGTGTGCCTGCGCGGTCTCGCCGGGACCGATGATCTGCAGGCCCGCGTAGAGAGTGGTCGTCGTGGCGGGCGGCTCCTGCAGGCCGGGGTTGATCAGCATCAGCACCCGGCGCTCGGCCTCCTCGAGCGAGAGTTCGTCGAGGAACCGGAGCAGATAGGGCCGCAGCGCGGCGTATCTCCACAGATACGGCACGGCCTGCGGCTCGGGTTCTTTGGGCAGCACGTTGCCGTAGTAGCGCCACAACGGCGCCGTCCCGAGTTGCTCGATCGCGGCATAAGGGTCCTCGACGGTGCCGCCGGCACCGGCAGGGACGTCCTGCTGAGTCGTCACCCGCATCTCCTTTCTCTGCACTATGTCAGTATGCACATAAATACTCCCGGGTGTGACGTACGCCAATGGCACAGGACGCGCCTCCCGGGGGGTCGTAGCCGGGCAGTGACGCCCGACTGGGAAATATGTAATCATATTCATACAGACTGAGCCAAGGGGTGTTACGAGGCGTGCGCAGCGCGGCCCTTTCGACGACATCACCCCCAGCCGAGAGGAGGACTCAGGGTGAGTGAGGTTCGTCGATCGCCTCGCCCTCATGCGGCGACCAGGGTCGCCCTCGACCGCGCTCTCACGCCCACCGAGCTGATCAGGGCCCTCCGCGACCGAGCGGGCCTGGTCGCACTCATCGGTGATGGCTGGGGCCATGGTGCAGCCCTGGTCGCCTTTGAACCGAGTCGCCGAGTGGCGTCGGCCGGCGACGCGTTCGCCGTCCTCGACGCCCCCACCTACGACGAGGTCGGCGACTGCTTCGCCGGCGGATGGATCGGCTACTGGGGCTATGAGTTACTTCATGACCTCGAGGACGTCGAGCAGGGACAGGGCACGACCCCGCCGGGCCCCACGCATGTGATCGGGTACTACGACCGCGCGCTGCGGCTCCGGGAGGGGCGATGGTGGGCTGAGGGCGGCTGCGGCGAGTTCGAACTGCGCAACTGGGCCGACAGCGTCGTCGACCTGATCAAGGCCCGCACGGAGCGCCTACGTATCGGCACGCCGTACCTGCTGACTCCCTTCGTCCCGGAGCGCTCGGGACGTGCGCACCAGGGTGCAGTGAGACAGGTCCTCGAGCATCTTCGGCGTGGCGACGCGTTCCAGGTCAACCTGACCACCGCACTGCGGGCGAGCTTCCGCGGCCATCCAGCCGAACTGTTCTGTGCAGGCGTGGATCGGCTGGCGCCCCTCTTCGCGGCCTACGTCGCCTGGCCGGGTGGAGCGGTGGTCAGCTTCTCCCCCGAGCTCTTCCTCCGGCGACGCAGCCGGCGGCTTCTGACCTCGCCGATCAAGGGAACCGCGTGTCGCGATCCCGACCCGGGCGTCGATCAGCGTCTCGCCGAGAGTCTGGCGCGGTCGGGGAAGGACCGTGCCGAGAACCTGATGATCGTCGACCTGATGCGCAACGATCTCGCCCGAGTGTGTGTGCCGGGGACTGTGGTAGCCGCCGAGCCGCGTCCGGAGCCGTACGCGGTCTGGCATCTTGTCTCTGACGTCGAAGGCGAACTGCGATCCGATGTCACCGACGGTGACCTGCTGCGTGCGACCTTCCCGCCCGGATCGGTGACCGGTGCACCCAAGGTCCGAGCGCTCCAGCTCATCTCAGAGCTCGAGGCTAGCCGGCGCGCCGCCTACACCGGCGCGATCGGAGGTCTCCTGCACGGGATTGGGCTGGAGTTGAACGTCGCCATTCGCACCTTCGAGATTGACAGCACCGCGAAGCGGATCTCCTTGGGGGTCGGCGGCGGGATCGTCATCGACTCCGACCCGGCCGCGGAGTGGGCTGAGTGCCTCACCAAGGCCGGGCCGCTGTTGGCCGCAGTGGGCGGTGCCCTGAAGGGTGGCATGGACGAGGCGGAGTCCTCGGCGTACCTCGGCTCGATCGTCGACCAGATGGATGACGGCGGTGCGCAGCGGCCTGCCACCCCGGGCGGGCTCGCGATCGTGTCGGGGTGGACGCGAGACCGCAATCGCTCGAGGACCACCGACCTGTCGAAACCGTCCGCGGTGGGGCCCGCTCGTGTCCTCGTCGTCGACAACTATGACTCGTTCGTCTACAACCTGGTGGACTACCTACAGCGCCTGGGCGCCGCGTGCGAGGTCATCCGAAACGACGCGCCCGAACTGGACGACCCGATCCGTCTGCGAAAAGAGCTCGGGCTCAGCCACGTACTGCTCTCGCCAGGCCCCGGCAGTCCGGAGCAGGCCGGTGCGTGCATCGACCTGGTGCGGGGTCTCGGCCCGTCCACGCCGATCCTGGGTGTCTGCCTTGGCCACCAGGCCATCGTGGAGGCCTATGGCGGTGAGGTCGTCCAGGCTCCCGAGGTCGTGCATGGCAAGGGGTCCGCGGTGTACCACGATGGCGCGGGGCTCTGGGCCGGGCTGCCGAGCCCGGTCATGTTGGGCAGGTACCACTCCCTCGTCGCCGACCCCCACACTCTGCCCGACGAGCTCGCGGTCACCGCTCGCACGAGCAGCGGACTCGTCATGGGAGTGCGACACAAAACCCACCCCGTCATGGGCGTGCAGGCACACCCGGAGTCGGTCCTCAGCGCCTACGGCTTACCGTTGCTGGCGAACTTCCTTGCTACCTAGGCGAGTCGAGGCGATGGGCCGAAGAACGGTTGCAAGCGCGCGGCCCCGTGTCGCCGGGCGCCCGTCACCGATGCGGATCACTTCGCGGTCATCCGGATCGCGCCATCGAGCCGAATGGTCTCTCCGTTCAGGAATGGGTTGGTGACGATGTGCTCGACGAGCGCGGCGTACTCGTCGGGCCGGCCGAAGCGCTTCGGGTGCGGGATCTGCGCGCCGAGCGCTGCGCGTGAGGGCTCGTCCATGCTGCCGAGCAGGGGGGTGTCGAAGATACCCGGGGCGATGGTCATGACACGGATCCCGGTGACGGCGAGGTCACGTGCTAGCGGCAGGGTCATGGCGGCGATGCCGCCCTTGGATGCGGAGTAGGCCGCTTGCCCCACCTGACCGTCGTAGGCGGCCACGCTCGCCGTGTTGACGATGACCCCCCGCTCGCCGTCAATGGGCTCGAGGGTGGCCATCTCCGCCGCGGCCAGTCTCACCGTGTTGAAGCTGCCGAAGAGGTTGAGCTCGACCACGCGACGGAACGCCTCCATCGGGAGAGGTGATCCGTCCCGCTTGACGGTGCGGCCCGCTGCCCCCCCGCCGGCGCAGTTGACCAGGACACGAACGGCACCCAGCTCGCGGGCACGCGCCACCGCGGCAGCGACATCCGCCTCGTCGGTCACCGAGCCTGGCGAGAAGACGGCCCTGTTACCGAGCTCCGCGGCGACCGCGGCCCCGGTCGATTCGGGCAGGTCCAGCAGCACGACCGCGGCACCTGCCGCGTGGAGTCGGGCCGCGGTGGCGCGTCCGAGTCCGGAGGCTGCTCCAGTGACGATGGCAACAGCCTGGTCGTTCAGGTCCATGTGAGTTCTCCTCTGTACAAGCAAGCCGTCATGGGGTGAGCCTCAAGAGCTTCACGGCGTTGTCCTTGAGCACCTTGGGTCGCACGGAGTCCTTGATGTCGAGTGCGGCGAAGTCGGACAGCCAGCGGTCGGGGGTGATGGCCGGGTGGTCAGACCCGAACAGGACCTTGTCCTGGAGCAGGCTGTTGGCATAGCGCACCAGGTTCGGAGGGAAGTACTTCGGCGACCAACCGGACAGATCGATGTAGACGTTCGGCTTGTGCGTCGCCACAGCCAGTGCCTCGTCCTGCCACGGGAACGACGGATGCGCCATCACAATCGACAAGTCAGGGAAGTCGATGGCGACACGGTCCAGCAGCATCGGATTGGACAGGGCCAGGCTCACTCCGCCGCCTCCTCGCATGCCTGCCCCGATGCCGGTCTGCCCGGTGTGGAAGGTTGCCACCAGGCCGAGTTCCTCGGCCGCCTCCAGGAGCGGGTAGGCACTGCGGTCATCGGGCGCGAAGTTCTGCAGGCTGGGGTGGAACTTCAACCCTTTCACGCCGTGGTCCGTGGCGAGTCGACGCAGATGAGCCGCGCCGCGGCGGCCTTTGGCTGGGTCGATGCTGGCGAACGGGATCAAGACGTCGCCATTGCGTGCGGCACCCTCGGCGATCTCCTCGTTCGACAGCGCCGGGTAGCCGGTGAATGCTTCGATGTCGACGCTGAAGACAACAGCGGCAAGCCTGCGTTCGCGGTAGTAGGCGGCGAGATCGTCGATCCCGGGCGGCGCGTCACTGGTCCCGAAGTAGTGCGCCATCGCGGCGTTGAAAGAACCCGGTAGGGACAGCCGCCCAGACTCGTCGACCTCCACGTGGACGTGAACATCGATGGCGTCGGCGTCGACGGGGCTTCTCAGGGGCGCTGCGGGGGCGTCGGCGTCGGGGTCGTTCATGAGTCGCAGTTTCGGTTGAGGAAGGCGTCGATCCCCTGCTGTGCGTCGGCCGAGGTGAGCGTGAGGGCGGCTGAGACGGCTTCGGTGTACAGCGCGCTCTCTGCCGGCATGTCGTCGATGGCGGCGATCGCGTTGAGGATGAGGTAGTTCGAGATCGGTGCGTTCTGAGCCACCACACGCGCCAGCTCCATCGCCTTGGCGAAGGCGCCGCCGGGCTCGGCGAGGTAGTGGATGATGCCGAGGGAGATTCCTTCCTCGGCGGTGTAGCGGCGCCCGGTGAGCATCATTTCGACCATCCGGCCCGCCCCGATGAGCCGGCGCACGCGCAGGGTTCCGCCACCGCCGACGAAGATGCCTCGTCGGCTCTCGGGGAGCTGGAAGAAGCAGTCTGGCTCACCCACTCGGATGTGGGTGGCACACGCCAGCTCGAGCCCTCCGCCGATGACGGCTCCGTGCATAGCGGTGATGACGGGCAATCCGCAGAACTCGATGGATTTGAAGGTGTCGTGGTGCCGGCGTGAGGACAGCACGCTGGGGAACGGGGCTTGGACCTTGTGCTCACCAAGATCGAGGCCGGCGCAGAAGTGGTCGCCTTTCGCGGTGATGACCACGGCCTTGGCGTTCTCCGGTAGATCGGCGAAGACTTCGCGCAGGCGCTCGAGCACCGCCAAGGAGAACGCGTTTCGCTTCTCGGGGCGGTTGAGGGCGACGACGAAGATGTTCTCGTCCAGGTAGGTCAGCACCGTCTCCTCGGGTGCGTTGGCCTCGGTAGTCATGCTTTCCTCTCCAGCCCGACGCGGGCAGGTAGCTCTCAGTCGGGGTCAGTGATCCGCAGAGACGACGAGAGCGTCGAGCGCGACGGCTCCCGAGGCAGTCGCCACGACCGGGTTCAAGTCGATCTCGGTGATCTCAGGATGCTCGCTCACCAGGTTGCTGACCGCGCGCACGACCCGCACGATAGCCGTCAGATCCACTGGATCGGCGCCGCGTGCTCCCTGCAACAGCGCGGCCCCGCGCAGACTGGTCAGAGCCGTCAAGATGGCGGTGTCGGTGGCTCCAGGAACCAACAGCCGGACGTCGGCCAGCGTCTCGGTCCAGATTCCACCCAGGCCGAGCAGTACCACAGGTCCCCAGTCGGGATCTCGTCGCGCGCCGATGACGAGCTCGACTCCGGGTTGCGCCATCGTCTCAATGAGGTAGCCATCCAGTTCCAGCCCGGGCGCGTACTTGCTGACCCGCTGCTGCATCTCCTCGAACCTGGCGTGGAGCGAGGTTTCGTCGGGGATCCCGACCGCCACGGCGCCGGCCTCTGTCTTGTGGGCCAGGTTGCTCGACTGCGCCTTGAGCACGACTGGCCAGCCGAGCTTCGAGGCGAGTTCGACGGCCTCCTCGGCACTGTCGACAAGATCCCCGGCCGGGACGTCGACTCCGTACTCGCGCAGGAGCTTCTTGCCTTGCCACTCGGCGAGACTCCCGGCAGGCAGGGGTGAGGCAGCCCCGTCCGCCTGACGGGTGGAGGAGTTGGTCGCGGCCCAGGACCGGCCGACGTTGGTGAGTGCGGCGAGAGCCCGGATCGCTCGCTCGGGTGAGCGCATGAGGACGGCGCCTTCCTCGATGGCGAGCCGCTCGAAGTCGGGCCAGAAGTCGTGGTCCTCGCACTGGATCACGAACACGGCGGGCTTCTCGCCGTGAACGGCTGTCTTCACGAAGCCCTCCATGAGCCGTCGCGCCAGGACCGGGTTGACCAGTGGAATGCTCACCAGCAGGCTGCCGAAGGCGTCCTCGGCCGAAAAGACCTCCAGGCCGAGGTCGAGCAGCTCGGGCTTGACCGCGAGCAACGTGCCGAGGTCCAGCGGGTTGCGGGAGGGCAGGAACGGGGGGAGGTTGTCTTTGAGTGTCTCGACGCCAGCCTCCGACAGCGCTGGCATGGCGAGGCCATGGTCGGCGGAGTAGTCCTGGGCGATCCCGCACACTGCGCCAGACGAGGTGATGACGCCGATTCCTCCGACCGGTGCCTGCGGGTATCTCAGGAGCAGCTGGCTCACGTCAAGGAGCTCCTCGAGGCTCTCGACCACGGCTACCCCGGCGGCCGTCATGACGGTCTTGATGACCTCGTAGTCACCGGCGAGCGCGCCGGTGTGCGACTGAGTCGTCTCCTTGGAGGCAGCGCTGCGGCCCGAGTGCATCAGCGTGACGTGCTTGCCGGCGGCGCGGGCACGCGTCACCGCCGCGAGGAACGCTGCCGGGTCACGCACCTGCTCGGCGTAGATCGCAACACCGCCGGTGTGGGGGTCGGCGGCGAAGAAGTCGACCATGTGGGAGAGACCGAGGTCGGCCTCGTTACCGGTCGTCACGGTGTAGGAGACGGGGACGCCGCGCTCGAGGAGCGACCCGGCGACGTGCGCGCCGATCGAGCCGCTCTGCGTGACGACACCGAGGCCTGGACCTAGGTCACGGCGCATCGGCGGCAGCTCTCCCATGTCCACGAGAGACACGTGGAAACTGTCGACGTAGTTGAAGTAGCCGACAGTGTTCGGGCCGACGAGCCGGAGCGCGTGCTCTCGTGCATACTCGGCGATCTCGCCCTGGAGCTGGCTTCCTTGTTCCCCCATCTCAGCGAAGCCGGAGGCGAACACGACCGCGCCGCCCATCTGTTTGCCGGCGATCTGTTCCAGGGTGGGGAGTACCGCCTCGGCCGGTAGCGACAGGACCGCGAGGTCGATGCCGTCCGGTAGATCCTCGATGGATGTGAGGATGCGCCGTTCGCCGAGGATCCCCGGGGTGCGCCCGACGAGGTGGATCGTTCCCTGGTAGCCGTTCCGCTCCAGGTTGGCGATGATCGGCCCCGTCACCGACCCAGGCTTCGCGGACGCACCGATGACTGCCACCGACTGGGGGTTCAGGACTCGTCGAACCGACGAGTCGTCGGTCGGCGCGCCCGTTCGGGACGCGCGGTTATAGGTGTTCATCGGTTCCTCCAATTTCGCTCTGTTCTCGAAGGTGCGGGTGGTCGTCATTCGCCGACTTCCCACTGCCCGTCGACGAACTGCTGGACCTTCGTCGTGCTGACCGGAGGCAGGGTGGGGTCGGTCCCATCGACGCTCACGCCGGGAAGCAGCAGCGCCACGTCCTCATCCTGAAGCCCGCGGATCGAGCAATCCCTTCCTGGTGAGCTCGTCAATCCCCTCCAGGGAGCGTACGAGCGTGTCGCCGGTCGCATAGCCCCAGACGGCGTTGGGACGGTCGGGTCGACGTCCGGACAGGTCGCCTCCATCCGCTTCGTGTACAGCTCGACGGTCGCATCGTCGGCCCAGGTGGGGGTTCTCTGGGCGCTTGGAAAAGCCAGTCGTGTAGAGCGGCAAGCACCACAAAGGTATGAAGGAACATACATACAGGCACGTCGAGCGTCAATGGGCAGAGACTCGGCCGGTCTAGAGCGCTCGCGTCGACGACGGGCATCCAAGAACCAGTCCATGCTCGTGGCGTCCTGGTGCTCGCCCTGCCAGACCAGCTCGCCGAGTGCCCCGTTCGTCTGGTCGAGACCAATAGGTGTACATGGTGTCCAGCCCGTTTGTCATAAGTAGTTCGGGTTGAGGAAGAGGTGTTGTCTGCGTGGGGGCGTGGGTGACCGGGTGAGGTGAGGTCTCCGGTAGATGATTCAGCTGACGAAGAAGAACCTGAATACCGGAGACCAGCGTATCGGCGGCCAGGCGAGCGGATCTGAGCGACGACCAGTGGGCGCGGCTCGAGCCGCTGCTGCCTCGTGGCAAGAAGGCGGGCCGCCTGCCGAAATGGACGAAACGACAGCTCATCGACGGGATCCGATGGCCGACCCCGTGCTGGACACTGTGGCGGGACGTGCCCGAATACTACGGGCATTGGCGGACGGTATACGGGCTGTTCCGCCGCTGGCAGCGCGCGGGGCGCGACTCGACGAACCGCCAACGCCACATTCCACGATCGCCCGCGCGTTCCAGGGACCAACAGTCCCGGGCGTCAGCGGCCACCCGCGATGTTCCGTTCGACCACCACGTTGACTCGGGCATGCTTCTCCTCGGGTGTCACGGCACCGACGGTGCGGCTATATCGAGCGAACGTGTGTCGTCCAGCGCGTGGTCGAGCCGGTCGATGGGGACCGCAGACGATTCCCGTGGTGTCGCGCCAGGAAGGCCATCTCGGCGGTGACGAGGTCGCCCTCGTTCTCACGATCCGCGTCGTCGGTCACGACGATCATCCCGCCGGCGGCGAGTGCGCTGACCGCAGTACGGACGGCTTCGGCCTGGACCGCAGCCGTCATGCGGTCGCCTCTTCCAGCGCCGCGTGGGTGCCGAATTCGCGCGAGTGATAAGTCAGCGGTTGCCCACCGGTGGGCTCCACAAACCGGACGTGCCCGAGGAGGACGACGTGGTCGCCGCCGGCCACGGCCTCGGCCACGTCACAGGCGAGGAAGCCGCAAGTCCCGGGCAGCCGCGGCACGCCGGCCTTGAGGTCCCAGGCCACGTTCACGAACTTGGTTTCGCCCTTGCGTGCGAAGTTCACCGCGAGGGCCGACTGGCCGCTGCTCAGGACATTGAGCCCGAAGGCGCCGGTTTCCCGGATGAGCGTCAACAGTGCGGAGTGGCGGTCGAGGGAGACGAGCACCATCGGAGGGTTTATCGACAGCGAGGCGAACGCGCTTACCGTCGTGCCGTGCGGGCGGCCGCCCGCGATCGTGGTGACCACCGAGACCGGCGTGCACACGGCTGCCATCACGTGGCGGAAGCTGGTCAGCAGATTCTGCTGTGCCGGAACTCCGAGCGGAGCGACTTCGTTGTTCATGACTACCTCCCCTGTGAAATATCTCAAATGAATAGTGAAATGTCAACGGCAGACGGATCGGTGCTCATCTGCGGCGATGACGCTTATGTCAGCGTCCGGTGCTTGATGGATATCAGGCGCGCGGCGGAGTGATCTCACTGGCCGCGACCGAGGGCCACCGGCTGAAGATCCGGAGTGCGTAACCGTGCACATCGGCGATCGCGTCGCGGACGGTCGCTGCCAGCGCCTCGCCGTCGCGACGCTCGAGCAGTCCCACCCATTCCTCGTCGACGCCGAAATCCGGCGTCGGGGTGTGGCCCCGCGTCAGGAGAACCCAGATGCGCCCCAGGTCGTTCTGCAGGCGGCGGAAGATGGTGATGAGGTAGTCGTTCTGGGTGGCGAGGGCGAGGGTGGTGAACGCTTCGTCGTCGAGCGCGAACATGCGGGACTGCGTACCGTCCACGCGGGGCTTCGAGGTCTTGTCCGGCTTCGCGATCTCCCGGAACGTGCCGACGAGCTGTTTGTGCTGGTCGGCGCTCGCGTCGCGAAGGCCGAGACGAGCGATCTCGGGCCCGATGATGCCCCACAGCGTGAACACATCGTCGACGGACTTCAGCGTCAGCGGCGTGACCTGATAGCCCTTGCGGGGAAGCGTGCGCACCAGTCCCTCATGATCGAGCCTGGTCAGCGCATCGCGAACCGGGGAAATCCCGAACCCTGTATCCTCGGCGAGCGAGCGTTCGGTGAGACGTTGTCCAGGCGCCAGCCGACAGGACACGATATCCGACCGCAGTTGCCGGTATGCGGCCTCGCCGAGAGACCGGGGTTCGACAGAGGTGACCGACACTAATGCTCACCTTTCCACGCTCGTTCTGTTTTGTGATATGCCAGCGTGCTCAGCGTAGCGTGTCGTGTACCGCTATGCGCATTTGGTGATCGAGCCGACACCCGTCCACATGGGTGGAAATCATCCCGGGTGCCGGGACGGACCGGCGAACCTGTGCGTGGCACGCTTCGATGAATTCCCGTACGGTTTCCGCGGCCCGGTCCGGGGCACCGCGGTCGAGCTCCGGGCGGGAACCGAGGTAGGCCGCGCGAAGCGAGTCCAGGCCGGCGTCGGTCAACAGCACGGACCACATGAGTGCGAAGTCGCCCATGAGACTCCGGTAGGCCTCGAGAAGCGGGGCGTTGGTGGCGGCCACGGCGAGCAGGTCGAACAGCGCATCCCCGATCTCGGGGAGGCGGGCAATTTTCCGGTGAGTGGGATCCCCCGCGACTACACTGTCCGCCTCGGAGACGAGCTGAGCTATCCGGTCGGCCTGGCTGTCTGTGGCCGCTCTCAGCCCAGCCCTGGCGATCTCCGGCCCGATCAGCTGCCAAGTCAGGAAGAAGTCGTCGAACGACTTCCGCGTGACCGGGTTGATCTGGTAGCCGCCGAGTGCCGTGCGGCGGACCAAACCGTCACGCGCCAGCCGTGAGAGGGCCGCTCCGACTGGAGGCAGCCCGATTCCCAGCCGGAGCGCTAGTTGCCGCGCGGTCACCATCTGCCCAGGGCGAAGCGCACCGCCGCGGACCTGCTCTCGCAGCAGGCGATACGCAATCCCGGCCAACGACGGCTCCGGCGCCGGCGGGTGCAATTGCGTCATGGCCCAGCCTCTCTGCCGACCGACGCCCGGGCGCGACGATCTCTCTTACCTGCGCCCGGGCTGCTTTTTTGCCATACTAGGGCAAGCAGACTGACATGTCATTCGATCTGAGGCGGGTCTCAGGTTCGCGCCAGCCGGCAGCATGGCGCGGGCGCGTCAATGGCCCGCTGCCGGAAACCCGAAATGAGGAGAAGAACCGCATTCAGTTTCCCTTCGGATCGTGGACCGTGGACGGTTACGCGTGAGCCGTTGCGGCGATGAATTCCTCGACCAATGCCACGAAGGCCTCGGGCACGGTGTTCTGCAGGTCGTGGCCGCCCTCGGGCACGAAATGGAACTGGGCGTGCGGCAGTTGCTCGCGGAAGCGTGTTTCCTGGCTGGGGCGGAGAAACTCGTCCTTGTCGCCGAGTAGCGCCAATACCGGGATCTTGCGGTCGGCGATGGTGGCGATCGCCGAGGTGGGCTGCAAATCGTAATCGACCCACCGGAACATCCGGAAGCGGTTTGCCATCTGTCGGGCGATGTACTCCTTCGTGGCCCAGGGCTTGCGGGGGTCGGGATCCGGCATCGGATACTCGACCTCGTCTGACGCAGTGTCGGAGCTCGGCGGCTCGCGAAGGTCCTCCGGCGGCAGGATCGGCGTCATCGACCCTTCCAGGATCACGCCCCGCACCCGCTCGGGCAGCAGCGAGGCCACGTACTGCGCGTTGGCGCCGCCCGCCGACGTTCCGAGCAGGTGGAAGGAACCGGCGACGAGGGTGCTGATGGCTTCGACGAGCAGCGGTCCCAGATCGCTCTGGTGGTAGCGGGTGGTGACGTCGTCGCGCTCGCCCCAGCCCGGCGGGTTAATCTCGATCACGCGGTGCCGCTGCGCCAGCATGTCCTTGGCGATCGACATTTCCAGTCCGGCCGAGCCGGGCAGGGACACGATCGTGGTGATCGGCTCGGCCGGCCCGGCTTCGGCGTAGTCGAGCGTGTACTGCCCGGCGACGACAGTTCCTCGGTGGAAGGGTGTTCCGGGGGCCTTCGACATGGGTGTCTCCATAATGCGCTACGAATCGGGGTTGGTGACAGGACTACGCGGGCACCGGGGCGAACCGCTGGACCTGCGGGAGGACGTGCTGGCCAAACAGTCGCAGCTGGGCGAGCGTTTCCTCGTGGGTGAGGTAGCCCATGTTGAAGCTGAGGTCGATAATGCCGACACCGGTCTTGGCCTGGAACTCGCGAAGCTCCTCCACCAGGCTGCCGGGTGTGCCGGTGAACTGCAGAAAACCGAACCCGAACGCCTTCATGTCCTCGACCGAGGTGCTGTCGGTGGACGGCGTAGACGGTGGCTTCGCGGCGTCTGCGAGTGTCGGGCCGGCAATGCGCGCGGCGAGGTCGGCGGCATGGTCCTCGCTCTCCCCGATCACCGCGAAGCAGCGGAACAGCTGCTGGTCGGGAGTCGGCTGCCAGCCATGCTGATCGCAGAGCTCGCGATAGCGAGCCATGTTCCTGGCCACCGCCCCTGGCCCGAAAAAGGACATGGCGGCGCCGAAACGGTGCTCGGCGATGAAGGCCGTCGACTCCTCGCTGTTGGCCGAGCCGTACAGCGGCGGGTGGGGCACCTGGGTCGGGCCAGGCCAGACGGAGACGATCGGGAAGTCGTAGTACTGGCCTTTCCAGGCAAACGGCTCGGGTTCGGTCAGTGCCTTCTTGATGAGGAGCATGGCCTCTTCGGTGCGGCCCCTGGTCTCCTCGGTGGGCACGTTGTAGAACGCGAACTCGTTAGGCGTGCCGCGCAACAGCAATGCGATGAGCCGGCCGCGCGTCAGCTGGTCCAGCATCGCGATCTCTTCGGCCACCAGCACCGGGTTTTGCATCGAGACCAGCGGTCCGAGAAGAGCGAGCTTGCCACGCGTGACCACGTTGCTCAGCGCCCCGGCGAGCACCGCCGGGTTGGGGTTGCACATGCCGGCCTGGTAGTGGTGCTCGGAGACGCTGACGAAGTCGAACCCGAGCGAGTCGGCGACGGCCGATTGCTCCAGCG
This sequence comes from Nocardia arthritidis NBRC 100137, assembly GCF_001612765.1. Taxonomy (GTDB): domain Bacteria; phylum Actinomycetota; class Actinomycetes; order Mycobacteriales; family Mycobacteriaceae; genus Nocardia; species Nocardia arthritidis. Next base: position 86,973 of record NZ_BDBB01000017.1, on the reverse strand, counting down.
CCCACGCGATAGCTTGCTTGCCCGACTCCGGATCCCAGAGCCCGCGGGGCGTCGCGGTGAAGCTCTGGTTCAGCGCCTCGGGTGAGTAGTAAGAGTTCATGCACGTGAACGAGACCTTCACAGGATCGTCCTCTCGTCGATGGGAGGGTAGTGCATGAAGACGGTTGACCCCGCCTTCATGCTGTGTGAGCGATAGTATAGTTATACATCACACACTGCAACTGATATGTCACAGCTGCAACATAGGAATCTCGCCGATCTCAAGTCACCGCCGGGATGCCGGGGTCAGCTGTTGACCGGTTCGGCGCTACAGCTACGGTAAGGCATCACATGGGGTTAGTGACATCACAAATGCAAGCATCGATCCATCCCGGCGACGAGTCCGCGTCACCGTAGAGGCCGGTTTGTGGTGACGTTGACCAGAATCGGTTTCATCGGGGACCCGACACAACACCGGTCCCCGTTACTTTCTTCACGGGCCTTGTACGGGCCCACGGTCGCCAGTCCCGGTATGACTTCTTCCCCCTGTCTTTCTCATGATCCGGGGGGTGGTGTCGCCGGGTGCTGGTGGCGTCGACGGACCGCTGATGGGGACAGGGCTGTGGGTAGGTCTCTTCGTAACGTGGGTGCCGGGCGCTGACGCCAGATCGAGCGGCCGTTCCGGGTTTTCGACGTGATGAGGAACTCTCGAAGTGGCACAGGCGTATGCCGTGTTCTGCGGCGTTGATGTGGGTAGAGGTGAACACCACGCGGTCGGTCTCGACACGACCGGCAAGCGGCTGTTCGACAAGGCACTGCCTAACGACGAGTCACGGCTACGCGCACTGTTCGACCAGCTCGCCGCCCGCGGACCGCTGCTGATCGTGGTCGACCAGCCCAACACCATCGGCGCCTTACCGGTCACCGTCGCGCGCGCCTGCGGCCACGACGTGGCCTACCTGCCCGGCCTGTCGATGCGCCGCATCGCCGACCTCTATCCGGGCCAGGCGAAGACCGATGGTCGTGACGCGTACATCATCGCCGATGCCGCGCGCACCATGCCGCATACGCTGCGCCGGGTCGACACCGGCGACGAAACACTCACCGAACTCGGCGTCCTGGTCGGCTTCGACGACGACCTGGCCGGAGAAGCTACTCGCACCAGCAACCGCATCCGTGGCCTGCTGACCAGCATCCACCCCGGGCTCGAACGCGTGTTGGGGCCTCGGATCTCACATCCTGCGGTTCTGGAGATCTTGTCTCGGTGCGGCGGCACGGCAGGGATCCGAGCTGCAGGCAAACGCAAACTCACCACGATCGCGACGAAGCACGCGCCGCGGATGGGCTCACGCCTGGTCGAGGAGGTCCTGGCCGCCCTGCCCGCACAGACCGTCACCGTTCCCGGCGCGAAGGCCGCCGAGGTCGTGCTGCCGAAACTCGCCGACTCGCTCAAAACCGTCCTGCTGCAACGACAAAGCATCGCCGCTGACATCGAGAGGATGCTCGATGACCACCCTCTTTCCAAGGTCCTGACCTCGATGCCGGGCGTCGGAGTCAGGACCGCCGCCCGCATCCTGCTCGAGGTCGGCGACGGCTCGGCCTTCGCTTCGGCGGGCCACCTCGCCTCCTACGCAGGAATCGCCCCCGTCACCCACAGATCCGGCAGCTCCATCCGCGGCGAATCACCAGCTCGATCAGGCAACCACAAACTTAAACGCGCCCTGTTCCTGTCCGCCTTCGCCGCCCTGCACGACCCGGCAAGCCGCACCTACTACGACCGGAAGCGCGGCGAGGGCAAAAAACACAACGCCGCCCTCATCTGCCTGGCCCGACGCCGCTGCGACGTCCTCTACGCCATGCTCAAAACCAAACAGCCCTACCGAAATCCGCTGGTCCCAGCATCGACGTGATGCCACGATCACGTGACATCACGTCATGACGACCGCACTGAGAGGACGCCGCATGATCGCGGATCTCCGCATCCGTTTCGCTGTCGACGATGAGGTGCTCTCGCGGCTGCACACCGACGCATTCGGCGGTGACCACGTGCCGAGCCCTTGGAAGGCACGCCTGGAACGGCACAGCAGATCGTGGGTCGGTGCTTTCCTCGGCGATCAGCTTGTCGGGTTCGTGCACGCAGTCTGGGACGGAGGTCGGCATGCGTTCCTCCTCGACACCCTGGTCGCCCCCGACTTCCAGTATCAGCGCATCGGAACCAGCCTGGTCACGACACTCGTCAGCGACCTACGCGAACTCGGTATCAAGTGGCTCCACGTCGACTACGAACCACACCACAACAGCTTCTACCGCGACAACTGCGGGTTCCGAACCACCAACGCCGGCCTACGACGACTGAACTGACACCGAACGCCACGACGGCGCAACCAACCATATCCAGCTTGACCAACACCATAGGGACCCCCCGGAAACCACGCCGATGATCGGCGTCTACAGCGTCAACCAGATGGACGACTTCTACGCCGCGCTGGGGCGGGGCGAGGTGAAGCAGACCGGGATCATGAACTACCTGCAACGGTTGTTCATCGCCGACCGGATCCTCCCGGGCGATCGGGTGGTGGATGTGTGCTGCGGGCGCGGCCTGCAATTGCCGCCGCTGTATTGGTATTGCCCGACAGTGGGCAGCTACGTCGGCCTCGACATCAGCCCCGAGAACCTCGAGCAGGCGCGCGGGCGGGTCGCCGAGATGAACGACATCTATCCCGAGGCGCGGTTTCCGATCGAGTTCCATGAGGTGGACGTCGCCGGACCGTGGCCGCAGCTCGAACCGGCTGATGCGGCGGTGTACACCTCGGCGCTGGAGCATCTTCCGCGGGAGCTGGGATCGCGAGCCTCGAACGCACCGCGGCCGCGCTGGCCGAGGACGGCGTGCTGTACCTGTCGACACCGAACACTCCGGCAACCCCGCCGCGCCGGTTGCAGCACCGGGTGCACGTCTACGAGTGGTCACACGAGGAACTGGCTGCGGTACTCGAACAGGCCGGGCTGGTGGTGCGCAATATCGTCGGAATCCTGCCGCCGGCGACCACCGAGGCCAGCGAACAGGCGGTGAAACAGCGGTGGGGCTCCGGGGCACCGGAGTTCTACGGGCACATGGCCGACAACACCCCGGCCCCGCTGCTGGGCCCAGTCACCGCGACCGCGCTGGACACCGCGGCCAGCGAAGTGCTGTACGTGTGCGCGCGAGCGAGCAATGATCACATCCACGCGAAAACCGTTGTGGGTCAGTATAGAAGGGCGCACAGCGGTGTCGGAAAGACGACCACGGCCCGCGCGGTGGCCGCCATGCTCGGTCCGCGATGTCTGCTGGTGGACGAACTCACCGATCAGCCCGGCGACGCGCTCCCCGGGCTGGTGATCGCCGCACTGCAGACCGTGGGCGGCGGCGACGTTTTCCTGTGCACCGGCCACCCGGTCGCGGAGACCCTCGCGTTCCTCGCATTTCAGGTCCATAAGGCCGAGCGTCTGGCGGGCCGTGACTTGAGCGGAGTCGAAGTGATTCTCAAGGATCGTGGTGTCGATACCGTCGCAACGTGCCAGGCCGCGATTCTGTGCCCCCAGCACCCGAGGTGCGGATGGAATCCGTTGTGCAGCATGCGTTGTCGAGCCTTCGCCGGTGGACTGTGTTTCCGGTCCACGGTCGGCAGATCGTTCCTCGTGCAGTGGTCGCCGCGATGACGCAGAACCGCGTTACGGATGTGTCCTTCCCCGGCGTGCGGGCGGGACAGTATGCGCAGCCGTTCGCGACAGGCGCCGCTCCTGGCGTGCACTACGGATACGGCGTCGCGGTGGTCGACGGTCCGTCCGACGAGGTGGCGCTGCCGGTGGGAAGTTTCGGCTGGGACGGTATCGGCACCCGGCGCTTCTGGGCGGTCCCCGCGTTGCGTACAGCGCTCGTTATGCTGATTCCGGGGATCGGCGCATGTGCCGACGCAACGCACCGGGAGATCGAGGCGCTGGTTGCCGGCTGCGAGAACGGCGCGGTGAGCTGGCCATCTTCGAAAGGCTGCCGGCCGCGATACAGGCGTTGCCTAATTCCCCGTCATGAGCGGCCGAGCTCGAGGTGTCGTACTATCAGGGCTGTTCTCCGACCTGAGCGGCCATCGCCGACGTTTGCTCTGAAAAGTATCAGAGGCTATCGTGTGGTGTATCACACGCGGGAGCATGTCGGTAAATCGCTGGCCTCGCGGACCTCGCCTGCCGCGTTTGTATGCGCGAAATCGGATTGCGCTCATCGAGAGGAATAGCTGTGGTGGATCTGTCGACTTTCGATGACATTCGAAGCGTGTTCCGCTGTCGGTACTTCGACACCGGCACTCATTCCGCCACGATCGGAGGCCTTGCGTGATGTCTGTCCAGGGTGCCCGGGCGGTGCAGCAAGCGGTTGCGGCTCTCGCGGCGGGCCGGATGGTCGTGCTGATCGACGACGCGGACCGCGAGAACGAGGGTGACCTGGTCGCGGCTGCCGAGTTGATCACCGAGGCGCAGACGGCGTTTCTCGTTCGCCACGCAACCGGAATCGTCTGCGCTCCGATGCCCGCGCCGCGTGCCGATGCATTGCAGTTGCCGCCGATGGTTGCGGACAATACCGATCCGCATGGCACCGCCTTCACTGTGAGCGTGGACAGGGTCGGCACCGGGACCAGTGGTTCGGCCGCAGGACGCACCGCTACGCTGCGTGCGCTCGCCAGTGAGGACACTCGTCCTGAGAGTCTGCGCCGTCCAGGTCATATCTTTCCGTTGCGCGCGCGTGAAGGTGGTGTGCTGATCAGGGCGGGGCACACCGAGGCGACGGTCGATCTGCTCAAGCTGGCAGGCTTGTCGGGAGTCGGGGTCATAAGCGAACTCGTCAACGAGGGCGGCGGTATGCAGACACGGGCGGAGCTGATCGAGTTCGCCCGTAGACACGAGCTACCGGTCTTGCACATCGCCGATCTGGTCAGATACCGACGTGCCGGCGAGCAACTGGTCGAGCCCGGGGTCGCTGTTCGGCTGCCACTGGAGGTGGGGAACTTTCGCGCGGTCGCATACCGAAGCATCCTGGATGGCACCGAGCATCTTGCATTGTTCATGGGGGATGTCGGTGCAGCGTCCCGCTCGGACAATGGCGTGCTTGTGCGCGTACACAGCGAATGTCTTACAGGAGACATATTCGGCTCTCTGCGCTGCGATTGCGGAACTCAGCTCGAGCAGGCTCTAGATATGATCGCGACCGAGGGCTGTGGCGTCGTGGTGTATCTGCGGGGGCATGAGGGTCGACGTATCGGTCTCGCACATAAGATTCGCGCATACGCGTTACAGGAGGACGGCCTCAATACCATCGATGCCAACCTCGAGCTCGGTTTGCCGGTGGATTCACGGAACTACGGCGTGGGAGCGCAAATCCTGAGTGACCTCGGCGTTCGCCGAATCCGGTTGATCACGAACAACCCGGCGAAGTATGGCGGCTTGGAGGGATACGGCCTGGAGCTGGTGGGGCGGGTAGCCGTGCCGGCATCGGTCAATTCGCACAATCTGCATTACCTCCGCACGAAGCGCGACCGTATGGGGCACGACCTCGTCGTGGGGTGAAAGGCGGCGCTGCGGATCGGCGTGGAGCTGTCCGTCCGACCTCGTCGAGCACGGCGCAATGAGAAAGTCGGGAAGCGCGGGGTCTCCGCGCTTCCCGACTTTCAACTGCCAGCCCGGGGAACTGACGATTTCCGCTGTGGCCCATGGCTTACGAGGGTGCTGGTCCGGTATCGGGTATCCACCGTCGGCGGGTGCCTCCGGCACAGGGTCCAGATCCTCCCCGGGCAGCGCCGGCGCCATCGACCCCTCTAGGACTACGCCGAGCACCCACTCGGGAAGCAGGGAGCCCACATATAAGGCGTTGGCGCCGCCCATCGACGTCCCGAGGAGGTAGAAAGGTCCGCCGACCAGCTTCTCGACCGCCACAGCGATAGTGGTCCGAGCGTGCCCTGGCGAGTGCGTTCGGTGACGTCATTGCGCTCACTCCATCCGGGCGGGTCGATTTCGATCACGCGGTGGCGCGTCGCAAGCTCGTCCTTCGCCGTCGACATTTCCAGTCCGCCCGACCCCGGTAGGGAAACGATCGTGGTTTCCGCATGGTCTGGCCCGGTCTCGGCATAGTCGAGGGTGTACGAGCCGGCGGTCACGGTGCTTTTGTGGAACCGGACACCGGGGAGTCCGCGTCATTGCTCATCTCCGAACGCTGATCGGTCGACGGGCAGAATTGGCGTCGCGCCCTCGAGGCTTCCCCCTTCTCGCCGTCGATTCCCAGCAGCTATTCCGTCCTACGGAACAAGTCGATGCACTGAAATAGCCTATTGACTGTGTGTAACATCACAACTTATGATCTGGCACATCATCCCGCCAAGCGGGTGACCGCCCCGGTCGATGAGCCGTTCCGAGGCCCGGGATCCAACGAGTCGGAAGACGAAATCCATGAAGATCCGCCGAACTTCCATTGCTCTCGCCGTCTTGGGAGCCCTGCTGATAGCCGGCGCCGTCGTGCTTCGGTTCGTCGTCGCGCCGTCGGCTTCGAAATTGCCGGCCAACCTCGACGCCGTCTCACATTTCAGTGGGACGGGAACGTTGATGAACCCGACTGCATTCCAATCGGGTGATCTCGCCCAGGCGATTGCCAAGGATGTGCCGGTCACTGTCGAGCAGCACATCCGTGTCGCGCAGACGCGCGGCGACACGGCGGTGCTCGACGTGGACATCACGGTTCGCGGGCCGGGCGGGCTGGAGATTCCCGCGAAATACACATATGCGTTGAACCGCTCGACCATGGACCCGGCAACTCCTCCGGACGGAGTGAAAGTCAACACGCACACGGGCTATGTCGGGGCATTTCCGCCCAACCTTGCCGCCGACGGGAAGTACTCCTTCTACGACGCCTTCACCGCACGCGCGTATCCGATGAATTTTGCTGCGTCCAGCAGGGTCTCGGATCGGGACGCGCTCGTCTACACCGTCGACGCTGCCGGGGCCGTTGCAGACCCTGGACTGTTGCAGGCATTGCCGCCGGCCCTGCCCAAGGCCGCGGTCGCGCAGTTGGCGGCCATGCAAGCCGGCGGCGGGTCCGCTCTCTCTCCGGAACAGGTTGCCGGGATGCCCGACCTTGTTCCCGTGCAGTATCGGGCGCAGACCGACTACGGATTCTCCCTGGACAAGACGCTGTCGATGCCACTTGGCGGTTCCCTGAAGCAGCAGATCGTCGCGAATATCGACGTCGCCGGACATCCCACGCCGTTACTGCCCGTCATGGCCGTCGACGTCCAGCTGGACCCCGAGGATGTGGCTCACGCTGTCGACCAGGCGAAGACGGCAGCGCGGCTGCTCATGGTGATATCCGAGCTACTGCCCGCGGCGGCGGCGGTCGTCGGGCTCGTACTGATCGTTATCGCGGTCATCCGGCGGAAGCCTCGCGACGAGGGGCCTGTGAAGCCTGATTCGTCGACTGCTGTCGGGGCGGAGGTGTGATCGGCGAGCGCGCAGCGCTCTAGATCGCACTGGGCCATCTCTCATTTCACCGAGGCAGGCTCGCGTCGAATGTCGATCGCCAAGGACATGCTGGCGCAGCGGCATCGCGTGGTCGAGATTAACCCGCCGGGCTGGGGGCGAGCGCGACGACGTCACCACCCGCTACCACCGCCCGCGGGGCGTCGCGGTGAAGGTCTGGTTCAGCGCCTCGGGTGAGTAGTAAGAGTTCATGCAACTGAACGCGACCTTCACAGGATCGTCCTCTCGTCGATAGGAGGGTAGTGCGGGGGTACTACAGCTATACATCACACTATGCAACTGATATGCCACATTGCGATCAGTGGCGTCGTACCGATCTCGCGTCACCGCCCGGTTGCCCAGGTCGGCCGTTGACCACGATCCGCCGCTACGGCTACGGTAAGACATCACATAGGGTTAGTGACATCACAAAAGGTAAGCGTCGATCCACCCCGGGCGACGAGTCCGGACCCATGTAGCCATCTCTCCAGACCGCTCGTGAGGCAAAGGAGCCAGAATGACGACAATCGACCGCCCTGAGGACGGAGCCGGGTTCGCGACGACCTTGGCCTTGTTCAGCGCCATGACGCTGTTCGACTCGTTCACGGCGGCGCAACGTGAACGGGCGGTCCTGCCGTTCGACTCCGAAGATCGCGACAACTGGGACTTCCTGCCGGCATGCGGTCGCGAGGGCCTGTCGCTGCGCGACATGACCGTCGACCAGCAGATCATGGTCCACCAACTCGTCGGGGAATGCCTGCGGCCGGAAGCCTATGCGAAGGTCGCGACGACGATGAATCTCGAGCACGTCCTGCGCCAACTCCAGGCGAAGGTCTTCGGATTGTCGACCAGCGCTTTCCGTGATCCGTTCCGCTACGTATTCAGCTTCTTCGGCAAGCCCGAGTTGGATCAGACCTGGGGATGGCGGCTGGTGGGCCATCACCTGTCGCTGAGCTTCACCTGCGTGCAACAGCGCTGGCTCGCCTCGACGCCGATGATGATCGGCGCGGAGCCGGGTCGCTTCTCGACACTGCGGCACCTCTCGGAGGAGGAAGACCTCGGGTTCGAGCTGCTGGGCGCCCTGACCGCGAGGGAACGCGATCAGGCGATCATTCATGATGTGTCGCCGACCGATTTCGTGACCAAGAGCGTGCGCACGATTTCGGACACCGAAGTACCGGGTTGGCACCCTACGGGCCGATACGACCTCGTGATCGGCGACAAGGACCGCGAAGCACTCACGTTCTCCAAGGCACATCCCCGCGGAATCCCCTACGGCGAGCTGACCGGCACGGCCCAGCAAGCGTTCAAAGACCTGCTCTCGTGCTACGTCGACCGGCTGCAGCCTGACCTGGCGGCTCAGGAGTGGAAACGCATCGAAAAGCACGGCCTCGATGGTCTTCACTTCGCGTGGGCGGGCGGCACGGACCACAGCAAGGGGCACTACTACCGTGTTCAGGGCCCGGTCACCCTGATCGAGTTCGACAACAGCGAGGACAACGCGAACCACATCCACACCGTGTGGCGCGACCTCACGAACGACTTCGGCCGGGATCTGCTGATGGAGCACCTGCTGCACGACCACGTGGGCGCGGAGCACGACCACGTGGGAGCGGAGCACGACCATGACTGACTCCGATGCGCGACGGGGACGAAGGAGTTTTTCGCCATGCGGTTGACATCTTTCAGAATTGGCGACCGCGAGAGCTTGGGCATTGTGGACGGTGAGAGCGTGATCGATATCGGCTCCAGGCTGGGATATTCCGATCTGCGCCGGCTGCTCCAGGACCAGCGGCTCGCCGACTGCGCGGACCTTGCCGGGGAAGCGCCGGACCACGCGCTGCGGGATATCGTCTTCGATCCGGTCGTCCGCCGGCCGGCCCACATCTTCTGCGTGGGGGCGAACTATGCGGACCACCGCCGCGAAGTCGCCGATTCGGGAATTCCGCGACCCGAGACCGAGCATCCCACGATCTTCACCAGGTTCCCGGAAACGATCCGGGGTCACCGGCGAGACCTGGTCAGGCCACACGGCACCGACAGCTTCGACTTCGAGGGTGAACTCGCGGTGATCATCGGAACAGGAGGTCGGCGCATCCGCCGGGACGATGCGCTGCGCCATGTCGCCGGCTATTCCTGTTTCAACGACGGGAGCATTCGGGAATGGCAGTTCCACACGTCCCAGGTCACCGCCGGCAAGAACTTCGCCGACACCGGTAGCCTCGGGCCGTGGCTGGTGACGGCCGACGAGGTGGCCGATCCCCACCGGCTGGACATCCAGACCCGGCTGAACGACGCAGTGGTTCAACAGGCTTGCACGAGCCAGTTGATATTCGACATTCCCACAATTATCGCCTATGTGTCCACACTTGTTCCGCTCGAGCCGGGTGACGTGATCGCGACCGGCACGCCGAGCGGGGTGGGATTCGCGCGAAAACCCCAGCTGTTCATGCGGCCGGGGGATACCTGCGAAGTCACCGTGCAGGGAATCGGCACCCTGCGGAACACCATCGTCGACGAATGCCCGGAGTGATGATATGACAAGCAGTATGTCCACCGACGTGCCCGATGAAGTGCTCGAGTTCCTGGACGGCCACGACATGTGGCACGAACCGTATCGCGATCTTCTGTCCCTTCGTCCGAACATGACCGTGGGCGAGGCGTACCGGTGCCAGTTCGCCCTGATGGACCGGCGTGCCGCGACAGGCGACGCGATTGTGGGCTACAAGGCCGCCGGTACCACGCGGTCGGCGCGGGAGTTGCTGGGCGACGGCATTTCGCCGGTCGTGGGGACGCTGATGCGGTCTGTCCTGATGGATGAGGGCGCGACGTTCGCCGTCCGGCCGGGAAAGACCTTCATCGAGGCGGAGATCGCCGTGCTCCTCGGACGTGACCTCAGCGGACCCGGGGTCACCTACTTCGACGCCATCTCGGCGATCGAAGGTTACCTCCCCGCGATGGAGATTTCCCCGTGGTCGCCGGCCGTTCTGGCGAAGAAGCGGAGCCAGCAGCATCTGCTGGCCACGCAGAAGACCACCGGGAGCATCGTCGTCGGACGCTCCGTGGCGCGGCCGTCCATCGACCTGCGGTACGAGGGTGCGGTCGTCGAGGTGAACGGAGAGGTCGTCGCCACCGGCGCCGGCGCCGAGGTGATGGGCGATCCAATCAACGTTGTGGTGGCTCTGGCGAACAATCTCGCGAAGTTCGGCCGCGCGCTGCGCGCCGGCATGATCGTCATGACCGGATCGGTCGCGGAGCCGCTGCCGGCCGACGAGAACCTCACCGAGGCGCGAGTGACCTTTTCCCGGCTCGGCAGCCTCGGGGTTCGTTTCGTGGGAACCGATCGATAAGGATGGCAGATGGACTGGCGTAATCTGGTGGCGGCGTCCGGATCGGACGACGCGACGACGTTGTGGGGGCAACTGTGGGCGCTCGAATGCGCGTATTGGGACGACGTCGACTTCAACCACGGCGAACAGGCGCCGCAGTTCTATACCGAAGACGGCCTGTTCGACATCGGCGTAACCGGTTCACGCATGAAAGGCCAGGAAGCCATCGCGCGCTTCTACAAGAACAGGAAGGCACTCGGCACCCGTACGACGCTACACCTCGTCGCGAACTTCACGCTGGTCGAATGGTCCACCGAATGGGCGCGAACCCGCTCGATCATGTCTCTCTACGGGGCCGATGGTCCCGCGCCGCGAAAGTCCGCGCCGGCCATCATGACAGCGGTATCGGCGAACGCTTACGTGCGTACCCGGGAGCGGCAGTGGCGAGTTTCGGAGCGCGTATTCGCGCCGTACTTCACCGACGATGAAGGATTGCCTCTCCAACGCATTCGTGATCAAAGTTCGCCATAGAAACGCGCAGCGATCTGCCCGTACGAGTCACAATGAGGTGCTCGACAATGTGCGATGGACATCACGATCCGCAACCCGTCCAGATGCGGGAACAGGTCCGAGATCAGAACACCCGCGACATGATGAACTATCAACCGCCCCTTCGCATCCCGAACAGGTCAAATCCGATGACAAGGACGCCGCGATCATCGCGTCGAGCGTCATTGGGGCTGGTCCTTTTCGGGGGTCGTGAGCCTGCTCAGAGAATGTCGAGGGCGGCGCGCACGATGCTGTCGGTGTCGATGCTGTGGTATCGGTAGACGTCGTCGAGACAGCCGACCTGCCCGAATTGTGTGACGCCCAGTGCCGTGTGGCGCACACGATTGATCCCAGCCAGGAACGCGAGGGTATGTGGGTGACCGTCGAGGACGGTCAGTAGCGGAGTGGCGCGATCGGCGGGAAAGAGCTGATCGAGTATCCATGTTTCGCCTGTGCTGCGGCCCTGGCGTGCTTGAACCGCGCGGAACAGCAGGCCCGGGCTGGTGATGCAAACAACATCGGTCGGGATGCCGGACAGCGTGAGTCGTTCGGCGGCCTCGATAGCCTCGGTCATCAGTGCGCCCATAGCGGCGATGGTCACTTTGGTGTCGTCGTGATGGATCAGCGGGTATCCACCCGCGACGACCTGTCGGCGGCGGCGTTCACGTGCTGCGGGGTCGGCCGGAACCGCGGCCAGTGTCTGATCGACGGGCCGGGTCGACAGCCGCAGGTAGGCCGACGTGCCGCCGGGGCGGCCGAGCCGGGCGAGGCAGGCGAGCAGAGTCCACTCGACATCGAGGGAGAATGCCGGTTCGTAGCTGATGCAGCCGGGTTGTTCGAGACCGATCGATGGTGTCTTGATGGATTGGTGGGCTCCGCCTTCGGCAGCCAGAGTGACTCCGGACGGGGTGCCGACCAGAATGGATTGACCGCCGGCGTAGATGCCGTACGACCACGGCTCGAGCGCACGCTCTACGAAAGGGTCGTAGAGGACTCCGATGGGCAATAGCGGCTGTCCCCATCGACTCCACGTGGCACCGAGTTCACCGATGAGGCCGACGAGGTTGGTTTCGGCGATGCCCAACTCCATATGCTGGCCGGTGGGCCGTTCGCGCCAATGGAGGATGGTTTCGGCGTCGTCCGCGAACCAGTCGTGCCGCTCGACCGAGGACCACACCCCCACCTTGTTCACCCACCCGGCGAGGTTGGTTGTCGAACTGACATCCGGACTCACGGTCACGACTCTCTTCGCGGCGTCGGGTGCTGCGCGTGTCAGGTCCAACAGCACCCGGCCGAGTGCTGACTGGGTGGTCGCGGTCCCTTTCGGTGTGCGGCCGAAATCAGATGGAATCGCCAAAGGCTGAGCTGGGGTGACCGGATCACGTCGCAGCCGCGCCGCGACGGCTTCACACACGCGGCCAACCGCCGTGCTGGCCGCGAACCGCTGCCACGGCTGGTCGGGATCGATGCCCAAGTCGTTTGCCAGGCAGACGTATTCCTGCGTGCTCAATAGCGATGAGTGGTTTTGAGGGTGGCCCTCAGTCGGCAGCCCGTACCCCTTGATGGTGTAGGCGATGATGATCGTGGGCCGGGAATCATCGATCTGCCGGTACGCCGCAGACAGTGCCGCGAGGTCGTGGCCGCCTAGATTGCGGATCGCCGCGGTAAGGGTCTCGTTATCGAGTCCGGCGATCAGCGTCGCGATCTCCGCGCTCGCGCGCCCGTTGCCGGGCAGCCGAATGCGCAGCTCGTCGGCGCTGCAGCGAAGCAGCCGTTGATATTCCGGATTCGGCATATCCAGGATACGAGTCCGCAGTTCAGCCCCACCAGGACGCGCAAATAGCGATTCGAGCAATTGCCCGAATTTGACGGTGATCACTTGCCAACCTGCGGCTTCGAACATCCTCTCGAGCCTGCCTGCCGCTATGTTCGGCACCACACGGTCCAGTGATTGCCGATTGAGATCGACGATCCACACCACCTCGCCCAAGTCGACGATGCCTGGATCGAGAATCGCCTCCCATACCGCGCCTTCGTCGAGTTCAGCGTCGCCGACCAGGGAGTATTGGCGGCCGGTGCCGGCAGCGCCGCCGATGGTATTGACGTAGCGGCGCGCCATCGCACCCCAGATCGGGGCGGTTGCGCCGATACCGACCGACCCCGTCGAGTAATCGACGGGGTCGGGGTCTTTGGCCCGGCTCGGGTACGACTGCAGCCCGCCGAATTCGCGCAACCTGGTCATGTACGACTCGTCGAGCTCGTCCAGCAGGTAATTGATGCTGTGCAGGACGGGGGACGCGTGCGGCTTGACCGACACGCGGTCACCAGGCTGCAGGTGCTCGAACCACAGCGAAGTCATTATCGACACCATCGACGCACACGACGCTTGATGGCCCCCGACCTTGAGCCCGCTCGGATTGGGACGCACCCGATTGGCATGGTGGATCATCGCGGTGGACAGCCACAACACTCGCCGCTCAATAGCTTCGAGTGCTTCGGCGGATGGGTTCCCGAAGATCTCGGCTCCAGAATCGACGGCCGGGGCGCTCATCGCAGTTCTCCTCGCACATTACTTGTCGCGGCCAGGGGCACATGGGCTCTCAGCCGGGGGCACACAGTGATAGAGATCCGGCGGGCTCATGGACGTGGTGCGTCCGAATCGAACTCGGCCGGGCGAACGGGCGGATCGCCCTTCCATAACCGTCCTGTTGTGCAGAACTGCCACAAAGTGCAGCAATCGAACACCTTCTGCGCAATACTTGTTTTTGAAATTGATCAGATTGCACGCGATGAACTCGTCGCGATGGGAGCTGGGTTATCAGAATGCCAAGCACGTACACGATCGACGAGATCGATGCGCGGATCCTGCGCGCACTCACCGACGCCCCGCGAGCGACCGTTCTGGCCCTCGCCGCGGAGACCGGGCTCTCGCGCAACACCGTCCAGGCCCGCCTGAGCAAACTCGACTCATCGGGGTCCCTGCACTCGTTCGAGCGGCGGATCAACCCATTGGCCCTCGGCTACCCGCTGCAAGCATTCGTGCTCACCCACGTCACCCAGCGCAAGCTCGCGTCTGTCGGGGCGGCGCTTGCCGAAATTCCGGAGATCCTCGAGGTGCACGGACTCAGCGGCGTCGCCGATCTGCTCGTTCATGTGGCGGCCCGTGACGCGGACGACCTCTACCGCATAGCTGGTCAGATCCTCGACATCAATGGCGTCAAGCGCACCAACACCGCCCTGGTGATGCGCGAACTTGTCGACTACCGCATCCAACCACTGGTCGTCGCACGTGCGGCTGTGCACGAAGACGGCAAAGACACAGCCACACGGTGATATCACCGATACTCATGTTGTTCGGCTGGCATTCACGAAAGACGGTGCCCGAACTCATCGCGTGGATCTCCGCGATCTGCTCTCTTCTCCCCCGTGACGTGATCTTCACCAGGACCCCGGCCGGGGTTGGCGCCGCTCGCACACCGAAACGATTCCTGTCACCCGGCGCCACGCCCGCCAGCCACGTGGAAGACCTCGGCGACCTCCCCAGCCCTTCGGTCTAGCAGTAGATCTAGCTAACCGTGACGACCGACCATTTCGTCGACGTGCACACACCGATCGCCACGCCACGGTAGCGCAGCGATGAGCGCCTTCCACCGGCGCCGCTGACGGCGCAAGCACAATTGACTTTGCCCTTAATATCGGCAACTATGTGTGACCGGGGAGATCGCGACTGCACCGCTCCGGTGCACCACACCGAGAAGACGCCACGACTCGCACTCTCATCCACGGCGCCCGAGTCGTCACGATGGAACCTGATCGCCCCGACCACGAGCAGCTCGACCCGCTGATCGACGGCGGGGCTCGTCAGCGCGATGGGCAGCGATCTGACCGGCTGGTGACGCGGAGGTCCTCGATCTACCGGGCCGGATAATCATCCCCGGCCTGATCAATGCTCACCTGCACACCTGGCAGACCGGTCTGCGGTCGGTCGGGGCCGACTGGACACCGCTCGGCTACCTCATCAACATGCACGCCAGCGGGGCTGAGCACTTCACCCCCACCGACCTGGGAATCGGCACCGAAGCCGGGGCGTTGAACCAGATCAATTGCGGTACAACCACAGTCGGTGATTGGTGCCACACAACCCCACTCCCGCGCACACCGACGCGGCAGTCCAGGGGCACATGTGCCGCGCGATCACGCCGCCCGGGCATGATATGAGCAAAGGTGCGGCCATCGAGCCAGCACCTTCTCCCTTCCGGTGGTCGGCTTGGGCTCGGCGGCGCAGCACTGAAGTCTATCCGGCTCGAATGTGGCGTTCGCCGTGATCGCCGTGCCCGGCAACGCTTTCGATGGCGGCACCAGGCCGGCAGGATAGCCGAGGAAAACCGCTGCCGCTCACCGCTCTCGACGGTAGCGAAGGTGCTCGAACTTCAACGTGCCGTTGACATTTCGGATATCCACCGGCACGAGCCCATCATCATCGAACCTCGCCGAGTCCTCGGCGGACCTGTGGAACGATCGCACTGGAAGTCTCTTTTCGATCTGGTCCAGATTTTGCACCCAACCTGCAGCAGCCTCTGACGACCTCTGGCTTTCATGGCTTGTTTCCTCGGTTCTGGATAGGCCGTGCGGGGTAGAGCAGGCTTTTCTGAACCTTGCCCATCGCATTGCGTGGAAGGGATTCGACGCGGTGTATCTCTCGCGGCCGCTTGTGGATCGAGAGCGTCTCGGCGACGAAGTCGATCACAGTCCGTTCATCGGGTGGGTCGCCGACGACGAAAGCTACGATGCGTTGCCCGAGGTCAGGGTCGGCAACCCCGACGACCGCCGCCTCGCTGATCCCGGGATGAGCCAGCAATGCCTGTTCGACTTCGCCAGCGCCGATTCGGTAACCACCGGATTTGATCATGTCCATCGCCTCTCGCCCCGCTATCCGGTGGAAACCCTCTGCATCGATGGCCGCGATATCACCTGTCCGGAACCAGCCGTCGCCGGTCATCACCTCGGCGGTGCGTTGTGGGTTGTTCAAATAACCGTCGAATAGAACGGTGCCGTAGATTTCCAGTTGTCCCAAAGATTCTCCGTCGTGCGGACACAGATCGCCCGATTCGGCGCGCAGCCGCGTCCGTACTCCGTCGAGTGGCAGCCCGACCCAGCCCGGACGGCGCTCACCGTCGCAGCGGGTGCTGACCGTGATCAGTGTCTCGGTCATGCCGTAGCGCTCGACCGGCCGGATGCCGGTAAGTTGGGCCAACTGCTCGAAGACCGGTACTGGCAGGGGCGCGCTCCCGGATACCAGTAGCCGGGCGGTGGACAGTGCCCGCGCCGAATCGCGATCCGCGCACACCCGCGACCAAACCGTCGGCACACCGAAGTACAGGGTGCCGGCCGCCGCCGCGTAGCGGTCGGGTGACGGTCTCAGGGTGTGCACAAGGGGGGAGCCGACTCGGAGAGCACCCAGCACTCCGAGCACCAACCCATGCACATGGAACAGCGGGAGCCCATGTACGAGAACGTCTTCGGAAGTCCATTTCCACGCCGCGGCGAGCGCGTCGATGTCGTCGGCGACCGCCCGGCGAGACACCACGACCCCCTTGGGTGCGCCTGTCGTGCCGGATGTGTACATGATCAGCGCGGTGGCGGACGGATCCCGCTCGGGGTAGACAGTGGCCGAACGCGCGGTGGTCTCGATCGGCACCGTGGGCAGATCGAGACCCTGTTGCGATTCGCCGAGCCACAGTTCCGCATTCGAGTCGTTGAAGATGTGCGCCCGTTCGGTCGGACCGGAGTCGGGGGGTACAGGAACGACCGGCACACCAGCCAGCAGACAGCCGGCAACGGCGATCACCGTGGTCACGTCTGCCCGAGCGTCCATAGCTACGCATCGGCTGCCGGTGATGCGGTCGGCCAACGCGGTGGCGGCGCCGTGCAGTTGCTCCCAACTCATCGACCGGTCGCCGATGGTCACAGCCGGGGTGGCCGAGTTTTCTCCCGCGTGCAGGGCGGTGAGCAGAGGCTCCGTTGTCCCCCTACCGAGCCTGTCCCCTTCGCGGCCCGAGCGGGCTTCGGCTGTACCGGTTGGATTCATGACAAGTCCCTTCTCCACGCCGGACCCGAACAGGTCGTTCGGTCGGCCGATGCACTGGCAGACGAGTGCGTGGCTGTAATCGTTTGCGTTCGGGGTGAACGAGTATGTGGGTATGGCCTGCGGGCTCGACGTGACGTCGGCGCCGCGGAAGATGTCGACAATGGTGATGGCTGTTCTCCTGTGGCGCACGACGGCAGCACGTCCCAGGACGCCGCGAGGATCGACCCCTACGACCCGGACTATCGCCGGTACCTCGACGGCTCGAGCGCGTCTTGCTCGACGCCTGATCCGGCTCGACGGTCAGGCGCCCGCAGCTGGTGGCGTGCACGCTGCCAGCAGCTCGTCGCTGGTCACGACCTCGGCGAGCAGGCCCATTGTCTCGAGCGACGCCTTGTGTGCGCTCTGCGAGAAGGTCGCGGACGCGTCGGAAAGGATCAGCGTGCGGTAGCCGAGGTCGGCGGCCTCCCGCGCGGTCCCCTCAACGGTGAGGTTGGTCGCCACCCCGAAGATCGCGACGGTGTCGACGCCCGCTCCGCGCAGCACCGCGTCGAGCAGGGTGCCGTGGAAGGCGGATGTCCGCTGGTGCGTCAAGACGAAGTCACTGGCTTGCGGCTTGACCTCATCGATGATGGCCGCGCCCGGCGTTCCCTCGACCAGCATGCCCTCCCGCTTGACCAAGTCCTGGTGGGGTGCGTTCCCGACCATGTCGGGATAGCCTGGCTGGTAAGCGATTCGCGTGTACACGACCTTCACGCCCGCGGCACGGGCGCCGTCGAGCACGCGCAGTATGACGCCCTGGAAGCTGGCTCGTTGCGGCTCCGTGGGGAAGAAGGCGGCGAAGGGGGGATCGGCGCCGACGATGTCGTTCTGCAGGTGCGCTGCCACGATCGCGGTGCGCTTAGGATCCAGCGGGGTCATGACGAAGTCCTCTCATCGGTGTGCCGTGGGGCATCATCGGTCGGCCTCTAGTTGTGATATTTTATGGACTATCAAAAAACTACTTGATCCGCGATGTGAAATATCATACTGGTACGCACACTGAGTCCACGATCGAACCAGCATCCGGCCGGCTGGTCGGCCAAACCACCTGTCGCTCAACTTCACGTTCGTCCAGCAACGCTGGCTCGCGGCGACGCCCATGCTGCTGGGCGCCGAGCCCGCGCGATTCGCGACGTGGCGGCCCCTGGCCGACGAGGAAGACCTCGGCTTCGCACTACTCGGCGCGCTCTCGCCGACCGAGCGAGACGACGCAGTCATCCGTCCGGTGTCGCCGACCGATTTCGTGACCAAGAGCGTCCGGCGCATCGGCGACACCGAAGTCCCTGGCAGCCACGTCGTCGGACGTTACGACCTGGTCATCAGCGCTGAGCGGGCGTGGTCGGCGGTCTCCCATTTCGCGGCGGCCAACGACTTCACCGTGTTGGACTTCATGTCGGCGGACCCATCATTGACCAGGACTAACGGATGTGACGGGTTCACCCGGTCGGGCCACTGGTCGATGCCCGCACCGTCGACCCGGACCCACTGGAGATCCGCACGACGGTGAACGGTGAACAACGCCAGCGCGACCACGCCAGCACGCTCCTGTTCCCGTTCGCGGACCTGGTCAGCGACCTCTCCCACATCATGACCCTCGAACCCGGCGACGTCGTCCTGTCACCATCGGTCCCCGCCCCACGCGGCGGCACCAGCATCACACCGATCGCCGACCCACCAGCACGAGGCCGTCCCGGTCCTCACCCTCCCGATCACCCACCCCACCCGACACCTGCCCAGCGAGGTCAGCTGCCCCAGTCAGGATCTCGCCCATCGTCTCCCGCGTGATCGCCAACCGCGACAACTGCTGCTCCTCGGCAGCCAGCCGCGCGCTCAACTCCGCGATCTCCCGCCGCAGCTCCTCGGCCAGTTCCCGGGCCGCACCTCCCGCCGCTCCATCTCCTCGAGCCACGACGTCATCACCCCCTCCACCAACACCCACACCCGAGGTCAGAAGCCCAACCCCTCCCACAGCCCACCGCATTTCACCTGCTCACAGCATGATCAACCGTCACTCAAAACGAGCTACATCCATCTTGCATCGTGTCACCCCTCAACACTTACACGGTAGGGCGGAGTTATGATATTTTATACATAGGAGCTTGAAATCTCACAACGCTCGCTGTCATGGAGGAGGCCTGGAGTGGGTCAGGGCACGTACCCGAAGGGGCTGCGGGCTGGACGGCGGCGGAACCTGCATTTTCGGGCAGGCGCTGGCGGCGGAAGCGGTTATAGGCCGCGGGCTCGGGCAGGTGCCGACTCGAGGTACGCCCCGGCCGAGCAGCTCATGACCGAGTTGCCGCTGGTAGTGGTCGCCAAGAGCTACCCCGCTGACGGTGTGGCGGTGATTCGGTTCCGGCATCGAGACGGGGGCCTACTACCCGAGTGGACACTGGGCGCCCACCTGGATCTCGTCCTTACACCGCACATCACCCGGCAATATTCGTTGGGTGGCGCCCCTGCCGATCGCTCCGAATGGACAATCGGCGTTCTGCGGGAGGCTGAGAGCAACTACTCGTTCATCGCGGGCGGCATCGGCATAACTCCGATCATCACAATGGTTGCGCCCGTGGACCGACTCGGCGCGAATTGGCGCCTGGTGTACAGGGGCGGCGCCGGAGCAGCATGGCACTCGCTGCGGAGTTGAGCGTTGGCCATCCCGACAATGTGATGATTCATCCTCGAGATGAGAAAGGTCTCATCGATCTCGACAGCATTCTCGGGCAGCCACAAGTCGTCGACACTTCGGTGTATGCCTGCGGACCGGCAGCGCTGCTCGACGCCGTTGCCGAGCGGTGCAAGAACTGGCAGCCGGACGCTCTGCATGTCGAACGATTCACTTCGCTGGCGCTCGAGAAGGCGACCACTGGTGGATCATTCGAGGTCACGCTTGCGCGGTCGGGCATGACGCTTACCGTCGCCGGTGAACAGTCCATTCCCGAGGCCGTGACCGAGGCGGGCGTCATAGTGCAATCCTCCTGCAATGACGGGGTGTGCGGAACCCGTGAGACGACTGTTCTCGAAGGTGTCGTGGCCCATAGAGAGTCCCTGTTGAGTCGAGCGGAGAAGGATGCTAACGGCACCATGATGATCTGCGTATCCCGCGCTGACGGTGGCCGGTGGTCCTCGATCTGTAGGTCCGACTGGATTCGTCACGGGGGGCGCCACCGCCATCCCCGCGGGCCGCTCCCACGAGGGCCTGCCAGTGTGCAGGTCATCGGTCCGATGTTCGCGGACCGCGCCCCGCTGCGGCTGGCCGAACTACTCGAAGCAGAGTATCAGCGGCTTCCAGCCACCGAAAATAGGCCCAACGCGTTCATGCCAGCGGCGCGGGCGGCCTCCCACTCCTCCCCCGACAGCAGATGCGCCCGCGGGTCACGTCACCTCGACGAGGTGACTGCGAAGATATTGCGGTACTCGAGGTGTCGATGACACTGTTCCGACAGGCACAGAATGTAGGCGGCACGATCCACCGCTTCCACCGTTAGGTGCTGGAAAGGCCGACCAACCCATGGCTCCGCCCGAAAACCCTTCCCTCACAACGGCTGCCGCCGGTGCCAGATCGCCGCTGCCAGCCGTGCGCTGGGAGCGGCGTGACTGGATCCGCACCGGCGGTCTGTTCGCCACGATCGCCGCCCTGCATGTGATCGCTTTCGGCATCCTCATCGCACTGGTGGTGCCGCATCACTACACCGTCGGCACCCAGGTGTTCGGTCTCGGCCTTGGCGTGACCGCCTATACCCTGGGCATGCGCCACGCCTTCGACGCCGACCACATCGCCGCCATCGACAACACCACCCGCAAACTCATGGCCGACGGCAAACGCCCCGTCTCCGTCGGCTTCTGGTTCGCCCTCGGCCATTCGACTGTGGTCGTGCTGCTGGCTGCGGGTACCGCCGCCGGGGCAAAGCTGGCCACCAGCCTCACTGGCGACGACTCGGCCACCCGCCAGGAGCTGGGCATCGCCTCGACCGTGGTCTCCGGCGGGTTTCTCTATCTGATCGCGGCACTGAACCTGGTGGCGCTCGCCGGGATCTGGCGAGTGTTCAAGGCCATGCGCGCAGGCGAATTCGACGAGCACGAACTCGAGCGGCATCTGGACAACCGGGGGTTCCTCAACCAGATTCTCGGGCGGCTGACCCGCTCGATCACCCGTCCTGGCCAGATGTATCCGGTCGGGTTGCTGTTCGGCATCGGCCTCGATACCGCCACCGAGGTGGCGCTCATGGTGATGGCCGGGTCCGGCGCCGCGGCCGGACTGCCGTGGTACGCGATCATATGCCTGCCGATGCTGTTCGCGGCCGGGATGAGCCTGTTCGACACCCTCGATGGAACGTTCATGAACTTCGCCTACCACTGGGCGTTCTCCAACCCGGTCCGCAAGGTGTATTACAACCTCACCATCACCGGCCTGTCGATCGCGATCGCGTTCCTCATCGGCTCGATCGAATTGATCGGGATCCTGCACGACCAGCTCGACCTGACCGACCCGGTCAGCGCGTGGATCTCCGGGATCGGTTTGAACAACACCGGATTCATCATCGTGGGCGTGTTCGTCGTGGTGTGGGCGGTCGCGCTCACCTACTGGAAGCTGGCTGAGGTCGAACATCGCTGGCGGCCCGAACCCGACAGCATGGACTGACCCTCGCTCCTGGGCGGCCACCCGGCCGCTGGCTCGAGCCGGGCGGCCGTCTCGAAACGATCGTTATCTAGAGCCATCCGCGGTCGCGGACTGCTGACCTGGCTCTGTTAGTTGGGGACGGTGTCGCCAACTAACAGGTGCTCGTGTGATGAGCGTTGGTCAGCAGGGGCCGATCGTTATGGAGTTGCGATGTCGGCTGCGGATCGGTGGTGGCTCAGCGGTTTCCGATCCGCAGCGAATGCCTGCATGTCGTAGTTGTCCCAGCGCTTGGACGAGTTGCTGACGTAGGCGCTGGTTTTCCTCGGTCAGTTCCCGGTTACGGGCGTTGGCGAGTTCCAGGCGGCGGACCAGCGAGGAATCGCTGCTGCGGTGATGTGCCGGTAGCGATGTGGCTGGTGCGCGCCGATTGAGCTCACGAAGTCGCTGGACTTCGTCTCGGATGTCGGGCTGGGAGTAAAGCCAGGACCGCGAGACCTCGGCCGCGACGGCAACCGTCTGAAACGTCACGGCCGCTCCAGCGGCGTCGAGTTCACGGATGGCTCGGATGGCCTTGCTGCGGGCCAGTTCGTGCCGGTGGCGGGCGGTGGAGACAAGATGCCAGGTGTTGTCAGCTCGCATTCGGCGTTCCCTGCGGTGCTTGGTCGTGATCGGTTTCGAGCGCGGTGATGATGCTAAAGCGTTGGCGTGTGGACAGGTCTTCACCAGTGGCAATGAGCAATATCCGTTGGGGAGAGCCTGGGTTGCTCGGCCGACGCGTTGTTTGGCCCAGGCCGCTTCGGCGAGCGGGCCGTCAGGGTCGAGAGTGACTGGCGCTCCGGTGATTCTGACCTTGCGGGCGGCTTCCCAGTGTCGACGGATGGTGGTGTCGGACAGCCGCGCGTAGCGGGCGGTCATCACGTGAGAGTCGTGATCGAGGATGCGCCGGACAACTTGTGGCGGAACGTCGCGGTTGATCAGCTGCGTCCCGAGGGTGTGTCGCCATTGGTGGGGCGTGATCCGGATTCGCTGACCGTGCTCGTCCTGGATGGCGCAGCTGGCGAGCCAGCGTTGCAGGGCGCGGCGGTATGCCGATCCGTCCATCGGCAGTCGGCCATCGAGGTTGTTCCGAGGTCTCTGGAACAGTATCGAAACGCCGTGCGGCCATCGGGTTTTCAACTGTTCCAGGTGTTCGATTATAGCCTGCTCCAGTTCGTCGTCGATCGGCATCAGCGCTTCGCGGCGCATTTTGTGGTTGAAATACCGCAGGTAGGGTGCGCCGTCATGGTCGCGGACCACGCAGTCGACGCCAGCCCGAGCGCGTGATGACCCGGAGCCCGCCGCGCATGAGGATCAGAGTCACCAGCCGATAGACGGGGTTGGTCCAGCGGTCGAGATTGTCGGCGCGCTCGAGTTGCGCAGTGACATAGTCGCTGAGCGCACGGGGCAGCCATTCAGCTTCCTTGGGGTAGCCCTCGGGCAGGGTTCGCGGCCACCAAGCCTGCGTGTGCGTCGGAGGTGACCAGGCGTACTCCGGTCAGGCCGCGGGCGACCAGGTCGCGGAAGAACGCCAGCCAGCCACCGGCGCCGTCCTCGCCGGAGGTGACCTGGATGCCGAGAATTTCGCGGTAGCCCTCGGCGTTGACGCCGGTCGCGATCAGACAGTGCACGTTCACCACCCGCCCGTTCTTCCGCACCTTCAACACCATGGCGTCAGCGGCGACGAACGTGTATGGACCTTGATCCAGCGGCCGGGTGCGGAAGGCTTCGACGTGGGCGTCCAGCTCGCCCGCCATCATCGACACCTGTGATTTGGACAGGCTTGTGATGCCGAGGGATTCGACCAGTTTCTCCATCCTGCGGGTGGACACTACGAGCAGATAGCAGGTGGCGACCACGCTGGTGAGGGCGCGTTTGGCGCGTTTGCGTCGCTCGAGCAGCCAGTCGGGGAAGTAGCTACCCGATCGCAGTTTCGGGATCGCGACGTCCATGGTGCCGACCCGGGTGTCGAAATCACGATGCCGGTAGCCGTTGCGGGAGTTGACCCGCTCGCTGCTTCGTTCACCGTAGTCGGCACCGCACACCGCGTCGGCTTCGGCGCTCATCAACGTCTGGATGAACGTCGACAGCATGGTGCGCCGCAGGTCAGGGCTGGCGACGGCGAGTTGATCGGACAACAGCTTCGACGGGTCGATAGGCTCGACAGAGGTCATCGCGTGAACTTCTCCTTCGTTGAGCTTGGCGGTTCAAGAAGGATCACGCGGTGACCGCCCACTAACCGGCTACGACACGCTCACGCGTTCGCTCCGAAATCGCTGGTACACCACTCTGCCGGACGCAACCCGCCGTTCGCCGATTGCTCAGCCGTATGCCGAGGCATACGCTGGCTATCAGCGAAGATGTTGACGCGCGTGCTACCCGTTGCCGGGAACACGCCAACGGATGGTGTACAGCCGATGAGCGAGGAAGACCCGTTCCGGACGCTCCGTGACGCATCCACGCCTGTCACCGAGGAGCTGAGCGCGGCCGGGTTCGCCGATGCCGAAGAGATCGGACGTGGTGGGTTCGGTGTGGTCTATCGCTGCACCCAGTCCGAGCTGGACCGGACGGTGGCGGTGAAGATCCTCGCCGCCGAACCGGACGAGGAGAATCGGGAGCGGTTCTTCCGGGAACAGCGGGCGATGGGCCGACTGACCGGCCATCCCAACATCGTCACGGTCCTGGAGGTCGGTGTCACCGCGAGCGGGCGCCCGTTTCTGGTGATGCCATATCACCCGTTGGACTCGCTGGATGCAAGGATCCGCGGGCAAGGCCCGCTGCCGACCGAAACCGTATTGTGGATCGGGATTAAGATCGCCGGGGCGCTGGCGACCGCGCACCGGTTGGGCATCGTGCATCGGGACGTGAAACCCGCAAACATCTTGTTCACCGATTACGGCGAGCCCGCATTGACCGACTTCGGCATCGCACGCATACCTGGGGGTTTCCAGACAAGCGCGGGTATCGTGACTGGGTCGCCGGCGTTCACCGCCCCGGAGGTGCTCGAGGGCGAGGCTCCTACCCCGGCCGCAGACGTCTATGGGCTGGGTGCCACCCTGTTCTGCGCGTTGACGGGGCATGCGGCGTTCGAACGGCGCAGCGGGGAGAAGGTGGTCACCCAGTTTCTGCGCATCACCACCGAACCGGTACCGGACCTGCGTGAGCAAGACATCGCCGATGACGTGTCCGCCGTGGTGTCAACGGCGATGAGCCGCGACCCTAGCGAGCGGCCCTCCGCAGCAGCACTCGGGGAGGCGATCCGGCAGGCGCAGCGCTGCCATGGGTTCGCGGTCGAGGAGATGGCACTACACACCGACCCGGCTCGCGAGCACCGCGGTCCGATGCCGCAGCCGCAGGAGTGGCGCCCGCCAGCGGCACCGGTGGTGGTTCGGCGCGGCGCTCTGCCACTCGAGTTGACCAGTTTCGTCGACCGCCGCACCGAGGTGGCGAAGGTGAGGAATCTGCTGTCCTCGGCCCGGCTGGTGACGCTGACCGGGGTCGGCGGGGTCGGCAAGACCCGGCTGGCGCTGCGGGCTGTGGCGAGCATGCGCCAGAAGTTCGCCGACGGGGTGTGGCTGGTCGAGCTGGACGACGTCTCCGACCCGTCGCTGCTGATCGACGTGGTGGCAGCCTCCCTTGGCCTGCGCGACGTGTCCGTGCGACCGTTGCTGGAGGTGGTGGCCGAGTTCCTGTCCGCGCGGGAATTGTTGCTGGTGCTGGACAACTGCGAGCAGTTGGCGGCCGCGGTGGCGAAGCTGGTCGAAACCTGGCTGCGGGCCTGCCCACACCTGCGGATCCTGGCCACGAGCCGCGAACCTCTGAACATCGGCGGAGAGGCGGTGTTGCGGGTGCCATCGCTGATGGTGCCGGACCTGGATCGTCAGCCGTCACCGCGCGAACTGCCACGGTACGACGCGGTCACATTGTTTGCCGAGCGCGCGACCACGGTGGTGCCGGGTTTTGAACTCTCGGAGGCCGACAAGGCCATCGCGGCCCGGATCTGCGCCCGGCTGGACGGACTACCCCTGGCGATCGAGTTCGCCGCGGCCCGGGTGCGCGCGATGTCTCCCGAGCAGATCCTTCAGCGCCTCGACGACCGATTCGCGCTGCTGACCCGCGCCAACCGCACCGCGCCCACCCGGCAGCAAACCCTGCGATGGTGCATCGACTGGAGTTACGAATTGTGCACCCCGGCCGAGCAGCGGATGTGGGCGCGGCTGTCGGTATTCGCCGGCGGCTTCGAATTAGACGCCGCCGAACAGATCTGCGGCGCCGATCCGGCGCCGGACAGCCCGCTCGATGTGCTGTCCTCGCTGGTGGACAAGTCGATACTGATCCGCAGCGAGTCCAATGGAGTGGTGCGGTTCCAGATGCTGGAGACGGTGCGCGACTACGGCCGGCAGAAACTGCGGAACTCCGGCGAGGATCAGCAGGTACGGCACCGGCACCGCGACTGGTACCAGCGGCT
Organism: Nocardia arthritidis NBRC 100137; assembly: GCF_001612765.1. Lineage (GTDB taxonomy): Bacteria > Actinomycetota > Actinomycetes > Mycobacteriales > Mycobacteriaceae > Nocardia > Nocardia arthritidis. The sequence goes on along the minus strand of NZ_BDBB01000017.1, from coordinate 60,340 downwards.
GGTACTGGACGCCGAGGACGGCTGGATCAGCGACCGGCAATTGGACTGGATCGCCCGACTCGACCGCGAGCAACCCAACCTTCGCGTGGCACTTGAATACTGCCTGAGCCAGGATGGCCAGGAGGCGGCAGTAGCCGGCCTGCGCACCGCGAGCGGACTATTGGTTTTCTGGATGTTCCGAGGTCTGGTCGGTGAAGGTCGACGCTGGCTCGACCGCATTCTTGCCCGTCCGTGCGCCCGCTCGGTACCCGACCGCGTCAAGGCGCTGCACGCCAGCACCGTGCTGGCGACGATGCAGGACGACCGCCAGGCGGCGACTGCCTTGGTGGAGGAGGTGCACGCGCTCGCCGAACAGGCTCCCACCCCCGTGAACAAGGCGCTCGCCGCCTACGCCGATGGTATCCTAGCCCTGGATCTTGGAGATCTTGCTCGCGCATCCTGTTCCCTCGAACGTGCTGTCGAGGTGTTCGGTGCGAATCGGCCAGTCTTCCTGCGCATTGCTGCACTCTCCCTGCTTGGTTGGGTACAGGCCATGCACGGCGATACACAACGGGCGCTGGAGATCAACAGGCAATTACTTTCGCTCACCGAAGCGTGCAGCGAAACGGGCTTCCGGTCGGCCGCACTGTGGGGTCTCGGCGTTACGGCGTGGCAGCAGGGCGAGCGGCAACAGGCACGAAAGTTGCTCGAGGAAGCATTGCGGGTCAACCGGAAGGTACGCAACCCAATCATCGCTGCCTTCGGGCTCGAGGCGCTGGCCTGGACCGTCGACGCTGACAGTGCCGCCGAACGCGGGGCCGTACTGATGGGAGCTGCCGAGCAATTGTGGCGGTCCGTGGGCAGCCTCGAGCGCATCCTCCCGGGACGATCGCACTATCACGAGGACTGCGACCGGATGGCGCGTGTCTCCCTCGGTGCCCGCAGGTTCGAGGCGGCATTCCGGCGCGGCCAGGCGATGGGGATGGACGCCGCACTGAGATACGCTCTCGTGGAGCAGCCCACAAACACCACTTCCACTTCAGGTCCGTCCGTGGAGCTGACCAAGCGGGAGCGGCAGGTCGCAGACCTCATCGCGCAAGGCCTCACCAACAAACAGATCGCCGCCAAACTGGTGATCTCCCAACGCACCGCCGATGGCCACGTGGAGCACATCCTCACCAAACTCGGATTCACCTCCCGCACACAGATCGCGGCCTGGACAGCGCAAGACGCCGAATGAACCAGCCTGGGTCGGATAAGGACGACTGCTTCCAAACAGCCTCCGGGACCGGATTGAGGTTCGCCCGCTGATCCGGAGAGCGGATTATCTGGTTCCGGCTGGAACCCGGTCATGGTAGCTGGCACCTCTGTTGAGTCAGACCCGCGGTCGGTATCGGGCCGGGGCGCAAACCCCCGGTGAGCCAGCCCGAACGGGCGGCAGGAACCTCACGAGCCAGCCCCGACTCGACATCTCCGGCAGACTACGGCCGGTGATCATCCAGCCCGCCAACCGGTGACACCTATACAAGCCGTGAACCTCAGTCTGCACAGCTGCGAACCCATACACCTGACGGAGGGTTTCTGCATCTCACTGGTGCAACTTCATCGCCTGCGACTATCCAGCATTGCTTGCGCGGCGGTGTCCACATCGAGGGCGGGGTCGAGTTGAGCGGCAGCACGCAGCCCGGCGACCACCATCGGGATCAGGGCATCGATCATGGATTCGATGTCGAAGGGTTCTCCGTTCTGTAGCCAGTAGAGGGTCGCCTCATCGATCGCACCAGTGGCAGACCGCATCATCATGCGCAGGGCGGGAATTTGAGGGTCGAGTCCCAACAGGGTGGTCCACCCCTCGATCGTCCGCCATCGACCCGCTTCGAAAGCCTCGAACGCCTCGGGATCAGCGCTTCGTCCGCCGAGAACCAACCGGAGCGCGAGCCCGCGGTGTGCGGCGAGATAACTGAGGTGAGCGCGAAATCCCGCGCGGATCTGCTGGACGATAGGAAGCTCGGGATCGAGCCCCTGAGCTTGCACGATCCGGTCGGAGGCATCCCGTAAGGCCGCCAGATAGATGCCACGCTTGTTGCCGAAGTAATGGAACAGCAGTCCATGGGCCACCCCGGCGGCTTTAGCGATGTCGGCCACGGCCACCTCGTCGTAGCTGTGTTCGGAGAACACGTCGACTGCGGCGTCGATGAGGCGCTGGCGGGTCTCGGCGGCCTGCGCAGCACGCATGGTCGTGCGCCCCTTCCCGGTTGTCGCGGTCATCGGTGTCCCTCCTGTTGCCTGCCGATCGCCTCCTCCGATACTGGGCCGCCCCCGCGGGAAACACAAGTTGATTTCATGTCATTGACATTAAGTCAATCAAATGGCTAGCCTGAGATGCAGGCCACAGCTCGGCCCGACGATCCAGTCGCCTGAATCCAGTTCGAGGCGGGATTCGGCCGGGGCGATCCGGTGATGAGTCAACGACGGACGATCGTTGGTGTTGAGGAGTTTCGATGCGTAAGACTGCTGGTGTCCCCGTTTACCAGCCGGACCTGTATTCGCGGCAGGCAATCATGGACCCGTATCCGCACTACGCCCGGATGCGCGAGTTGGGTCCGGTCGTGTGGTTGGCAAGGCAGCGGGCATACGCGTTACCGCGCTATGCCGAGTGCAAGGCTGTCCTACTCGCTGACGACACTTTCATCTCCGGCGAGGGCGTCGGACTGAATCCTGTCGCCAACCGGCTTTCGCGTGGCACCACCCTCAACAGTGACGGCGAAGACCACAGCCGGCGTCGTGCGCTATTAGGCCGACGGTTGACCCCCAAGGCGCTGCGCTCGATGCGTGAGACGGTCGAGCGGCAAGCGGTCGCGGCCGTCGAAGCTGCTATAGCACGGGGCCGGATCGACGGCGTCGAATTGGCTACCACTCTGCCGATGTCGGTCGTACCCGATTTGATCGGATGGCCACAGCACGGTCGTGAGCACTTATTGCGTTGGGCTGGAGCTACTTTCGACTCACTCGGGCCGATCAACAACCAATCGATCCGAACCGCTCCGGCCAGCATCGAGATGATGCGGTTTACCCGCCGCCTCGCTCGCGACCGGCAGCTGCTGCCCGGCAGCGCGGGTGCGGAAATCCTCCAGGCCGCCGATGAAGGCAAGATCGCGCACAACGAGTGCCCGGTCATGCTGATCGACTTTCTCGCACCCTCACTGGACACCACGATCAGCGCGATCTCCAGCGCCCTGTACCTGTTCGCCGCCCATCCGCACCAGTGGCAGCTACTGCGGTCCGACCCCACGATGATCGCCAATGCGGTGAATGAGGTGGTGCGCTACGAGTCACCGCTGCGGGCGTTTTCTCGCAAGACAATTCGTGACGTCGCCCTGGCGGGGGTCACCATTCCGGTGGGCGCACGCGTGGTGGTGATGTATTCCTCGGCGAACCGGGATCCACTCGAGTGGGATTCTCCCGACACTTTCGATATCCGCCGCGACGCATCCCGCCAACTGGGATTCGGACACGGCACCCACGGCTGCGCAGGCCAGGGCCTGGCCCGGCTGGAAACCCAGGCCATCCTCGCCGCACTGCTCCAGCGCGTGGAACGCATCGAGATCACCGGACGACCGCAATGGGTGATGAACAACATCATCCACCGCTTCGAAACCCTTCCCCTGCAACTCATTCCCGCCTGAAGGACGAATCGCAATGAAGATCTCCGTCGACTACCTTCGCTGCGAAGGCCATGGCATGTGCGCCGAGCAGGCCCCCGCAGTGTTCGAGCTCGATGACGCAGGCGAATTGACTTACCGATTCGAGGGCGGTGACGTCCCCGAAGAGCACGTCACCGCCGCGCGCGCAGCCATCAGTTCCTGCCCGGTAGCGATCCTGCGAGAGCAGTCATGACCTCCCCCCGCTCGATCGTCGTCGTCGGCGAGTCCATCGCCGGGATCACCGCGGCCCGCGAATTACGCACCCTGGGACACACCGGTCGCCTGACCATAATCGGCGCCGACGAACTCGGCGGCTATTCGCGACCACCATTGTCCAAGGCGGTCCTGCACGACCCGGCCGCCGAGGGCTCTCTGCCGTATCGGCTCGACGGCCTAGAGATAGATCTCCTCCGCGAAGCCGCCGTCAGCACCGATTTCGATGCCCGCACCGTCACCACCGCAACCGGCCGCACCCTCGCATATGATGCGCTCATCGCCGCAACCGGCGCCGACGCACGGCGGCTGGCCACCGGTGGTCAGACCGGTGAACTGGTCCTTCGGACACTCGAGGACGCGCGGACGTTGCGAGCCAGGCTCGCGACCGCCACCTCGGCGATCGTGGTCGGCGCCGGGTTCCTGGGAATGGAGGTCGCCAGCGCGTGCGTCGCTCGCGGCGTCGCGGTCACCGTGATCGACGTCGACCCTCCGTTGCGGCGAATTCTCGGGCCTTTCCTCTCCGACGCCGTACGCGCACGGGCCGAAGAACACGGCGTCCGGATAGTGCACACTTCCCGGTTGGTCACACTCGCAGACGATCCGGTCTGCGGTGTCATTCTCGGCGATGGATCGGTATCGACCGCCGACCTCGTGGTCACCTGCGCCGGGGAGGTACCGAATACCTCGTGGCTCGATGGTTCCGGCGTAGCCGACGAACGCGGCATTGGTATCGATCACCTGTGCGCAACAGCAATGGCCGGGGTCTACGCGGCCGGCGATGTCACCTACTCGATCCGCGACGGCCTACGGGCCCCGTTCTGGTCCAACGCTGTCGCACAAGGCAAGGTCGCCGCCGCCTCGGCCCTCGGGCTCGCAGCTTCCACGTCCGCCACCGACGACTACTTCTGGACCGAAATCCTGGGGGTTTCTATCAAAATCGTTGGGCCGCTGCCACTCGTCGGCGAACCGACCAGTGTAGAGGGCAGCATCACGGACGGAGCCGCTCTGCTCACCTGGAAACAGGCCGACAGGCGGCCGACGGTTGTCGCTTACGGAATCAGGAAATCCGTCGCCGCATTGAGGAAGATGACTGGCTCCATATAGCCCTGCGGCAGCGCATCGAGGAATGGCAGATGAGCTGGCGGATTCGACCGGCCTCGTCGATGTCCCGAACTTGGGCAGCAGGTCCTCGGCCACGTCTTCCCGCCGTCATCACAGCTCTGCTCGTCCTCGCGTATCTGATGACACTGTCCGGCGCCACCCGATGAGTGCCGGATGAATCCCGGTCGCTCGTCGACCGGCGCATGCTTGCCAGCTCCGTGAAGAAAAGGAAACCAAATGCCTCAGAAGGTGCGCGGCGTCATCGCTCGTGCGAAAGGAGCTCCCGTCGAGTTCACCGACATCATCATTCCCGACCCAGGCGCCGGTGAGGTCGTCGTCGCGATCGCCGCGTGCGGGGTGTGCCATACAGATCTGAGCTACCGGGAGGGCGGGATCAACGATGAGTTCCCGTTCCTGCTCGGGCACGAAGCCGCCGGCACCGTCGAAACCGTCGGGGCGGGTGTGGATTCGGTGCGACCCGGCGACTTCGTCATCTTGAACTGGCGCGCGGTCTGCGGTCAGTGCCGCGCCTGCAAGCGCGGGCGTCCCCAGTACTGCTTCAGCACGTTCAACGCCGGCCAGCCCATGACGCTCGAGGATGGCACGAAGCTCACCCCAGCGCTCGGGATCGGGGCGTTCGCGCAGAAGACGCTGGTACACGCCGGGCAATGTACGAAAGTCGACCCCACCGCCGACCCTGCCGTCGTCGGACTGCTCGGTTGCGGCGTGATGGCGGGATTGGGTGCCGCGGTGAACACCGGCAACGTAGGCCGTGGCGATTCCGTCACAGTCATCGGCTGCGGCGGTGTAGGCGACGCCGCGATCGTGGGGTCACGCCTGGTCGGTGCGTCGAAGATCATCGCCGTGGACCGTGATCGACGAAAGCTCGCCTGGGCCAGAGACCTTGGTGCCACACATACCATTGATGCGTCGCATGTCGACGTAGTCGCCGCCGTGCAGGAACTCACCGACGGGTACGGCACCGATGTCGTCATCGATGCGGTCGGTCGCCCCGAGACGTGGAAGCAGGCATTCTATGCCCGCGACTTGGCCGGCACCGTGGTACTCGTCGGTGTGCCGAACCCCGACATGCGGCTCGATATGCCACTGCTGGACGTGTTCTCCCACGGTGGCGCGTTGAAGTCGTCCTGGTACGGCGACTGCCTACCCGAACGAGACTTTCCGGCACTGGTAGATCTCTACCAGCAAGGCAGGCTACCGCTGGAAAAGTTCGTCACCGAGCGCATCGAGATCGACCAGGTCGAGGCGGCCTTCCAGAGGATGCGCACCGGTGATGTGCTCCGTTCGGTGGTCATCCTGTGAGCGGGGGGCTCCGTATCGACCGCGTGGTGACCAGCGGCACCTTCGAACTCGACGGCGGTGTGTGGGAGGTCGACAACAATGTGTGGGTGATCGGTAACGGCGAAGAGGTCATCGTCGTCGACGCCGCCCACGATGCCGAAGCGATCATTCAAACAGTAGGCAATCGCAACGTCGTCGCGGTGATCTGCACTCACGGCCACAACGATCACATCACCTTCGCGCCCCAGCTCGGCGAAAAACTCTATGCACCAGTGCTTTTGCATCCCGCAGACCAAACCCTCTGGGACATGAGTCACCCCGGACAGCGCTACTGGGCTGCCACCGACTCGCTACGTATCGCGATCGCTGGGACAACCGTCGAGGTAATCCACACTCCCGGACACTCCCCCGGCTCCATCTGCCTGCACCTACCCGAGGCCAAAGCCCTGTTCTCCGGAGACACTCTTTTCTCCGGAGGGCCAGGCGCGACCGGCAGCTCCTTCTCCGACTTCCCCACCATCATCGGTTCGATACAGCAGCGACTGTTGGCCCTACCAGAAGACACCCGGGTGTACGCCGGTCACGGTGACGGCACCACCATAGGCATCGAAGCACCGCAACTGCCTCAGTGGATCGAGCGGGGGTTCTGAGCTGCGCCGCGACCGGCGCGTTTATCGGGGATGCGAGCATTGCCAGCCAATTCTGATTTCGGACACATCGTTGCCGGAACTGTGTACAGTGGCACCGACGACGCCGAGAAGGGCCGGCGTCTTCGCCATATGCCGCGCCGACCGACGGTTTGTAGGCGCAGCCGGGCTTCCGGCTTCCTACTGGTGGCGACAATGCAAGGAAGGTCCCCGATGGAAATCGTTGTCTTACGCGCGTCGTTTGCGGTCGTTTGCGCGGCAATTGCCGCGCGTCTGATTGCCGCGCCGTCCGAGCGTCGTGCAGCCCGCTGAGACGCGATGAATTGCCGTGGGTGGCCGGCATGGCGATAGGTATCGACAACCAGTTTCCGGGAGTCGCAACCAAACCCCGCCCAGCCCACGATCGTAAACCACGTTATTCGTCTGACAGAGAGGTCGCGCATCATGCGAGACCACAGGGGATATCCATGCTGACATTCGCTGCCCGGACAAAGTGCAACGCGGTCAAGGCATTCGCCATCGGCGTCGCAGCGCTCACGGTGAGCGGCTGCTCGCTGCTGCCGCACGTGGGTGATGAACCAACGCGCATCACCGCCGACTTCGACAATATCGCCGGCGTCTATGTAGGCAATCCCGTTACGGTGCTCGGGCTCGAGGTCGGCAGGGTCGAGAGAATCGTAGCGAAGAGCACCCTCATCGAGGTGTATCTGTCGATCAAGTCTGATGTGAAGATCCCAAAAGACGCGATGGCTGTATTGATCTCGCCGTCCATCGTCACCGACCGCCACATCGAGCTCACCCCCGTCTACACCCATGGCGAGACGCTCGCCGACGGTGCCCACCTGCCGAAGTCGCGGACCAAGACTCCCATAGAGCTCGACACGCTCATCCAAACCATTGATCAGTTCACCGCCGCGCTGAAGCCGCAAGACGAGATGGAAGGGCCCGGCCCGCTGTCGGGCCGAGTGCTGCACCCGCTTCTCGAAGGCAACGGCACGAAGATCCGTGACACTCTCCAGGCGCTGTCGAGCGCACTGAAGGTCGGCACCGACAACAAGGACGCGGTCTCGAATATCATCATCAGACTGAACGAACTCACCTCGATACTCGCGGAAAACGACCGCGCGGTGCGGGATTTCAGTGACAAAGTGACCCAGATGAACGGGTTGCTCGCCGAGCAGACGCCCGGTCTACAGGCTACGCTGGACCAGCTCAGCGCCTTCCTTGCCAACACCTCAGGCACATTCGGGCAGTACCAGCACCAACTGGCGGACACCCTGTCCGGACTGACGACGGTGACCGACCAGCTCCGCGCCAATGCCCACGGCCTCACCGAGGTTGTCGACCTGACACCCATGGTGTTTCAGAACATCGACAACCTGATCGACCGACAGCACGGACATGCCCGTGTAAAAATGATGCTCTTCACCGCCCTCAACGGTGAAATAGTCAGCCTGTTCTGCGAGCGAATCCAGATGAAAGCCGACGGCTGCCGTACCGGAAACATGCAGGATTTCGGTCCCGACTACGGACTCACCGCCGCACTGCTCGGACTGACGAAATAGATGCGTCGCGACCTCAGCCCTTCCGCGTTCGGACATCGATCGAAAGAGTGCTCGATAGTCCACAGCGCGTGCCGACCGGTATCGCTCGCGACTGCGCGTTCGGGTTGCCAACATCGAGTCGGGTACAAAAGCCCAGTTCAGCGAACCCCAGCAGATGTGATGATGGGTGCAGTCCGCGACGGCGTTGGCAGTAGGTGCAGAAGTACCGTCTCGCTGGCGGAGCGTCAAACCACCGGGTTGCTCAATGTGCCCAGGCCTTCGATTTCGACGTCCACCGTATCCCCATTTTTCAACCACGTGGGAGGCGTGCGTGCGAAGCCGACGCCGTGCGGGGTGCCGGTCAACAGACCGTTCCGGGGCGCAGCGTCATCGTGCTGCTGAGGTTCTCGATCAGCGTGGGCACATCGAAGATCATGTCGGCAGTCGTCCAGTCCTGCATGACCTGGCTGTTGACCGTCGTCTTGAGCTTCAGTGCATTCGGATTCGCGATCTCGTCGCTGGTTACGATGGTAGGACCCAGCGGGCAGAAACCATCGAAGCTCTTGCCGCGGGCGAACTGTCCGCCGCCCAATCGCTTCTCGCGTTGCCAGTCCCTGGCGGATACGTCATTGGCGATCGTGTAGCCGAAGACGTACTGCAGCGCTAGGTCCTTGCACGTCTTGCCGATGACCACTGCCAGTTCGCCCTCGAAATCGATCTGACTGCTCAGCCGAGAGATCCTGATCGGATCGCCCGGATTGTTCAGCGTTGCTCGACTTGATGAACAACACCGGCAGTTCAGGGATGGTAGAGCCGCCTTCTTCAGCGTGCTTGCGGTAGTTCAAGCCGATGCAGAGGATATCCGTCGGCACAATCGGGGCCCCGCATGCGCCAAGGAAGATCACGCATCCCATGGCGACTACCATTAGTCGGTATCCCCCGGTGCCGCTGCCCTCGGCGGCCAAGGATATTGGTGAGGTAGTACAACAGGACGAGCCCGGGAACGACCGCATAGGTTGCGGTGGTCAGGGATCCGCTCCCGTAGCCGATGCGTTCGGTCATGGACCGAGGCTGAACCCCTCCTGGTGCCAGGAACCGGGTGTGTTCACGGCATGACCTGCATTGCGCCGGGCGTCGATCATCGTTGAAATTTCAGCTCCGGTATCGGGCTCAAGTAAGCATGAACCACAGTGGAAGTGGAACTCGCCGGTATGACGCGGCCAGGGCAGGCTGGTATCGCCGACCGGCGCAGTGCCGTTCCCCGGTATTCAAACACCGGTCGCGCGGATTCGACGCCCATGTCGAGAGATAGCCTCAACGGTCCTGTGAAGGGCTTTCATGCGATGTCAGCGCATCGTGCGCCGATCCACGCGCTTGCTGCCGTAACTGCCGACGCACCACGTGCCCCACCACGCGCCGTCGAATGCGCGCGACACGGCCAGTTGCGTTGATCTGGTCGATGAAACGTTCACCCGACCGTTGCAGTGCCTCCATGATTTCGTCCACAGGACAGTCCACGAGCTGGTGGTGGCGTTTGCGCCAGCGTCCTGCGATCATGACCGCTTCGATGTTGCCGACGTTGGCATGCAGCGCCGCGGCAATCGGATCGTGGAGCGGCCACAGGTTGAGCGCACGCGTGTCGATCACAACGAGATCGGCCTGCATGCCCACCTCGATGCGACCGGTCCGGTCGGCCATGCCCAGCGCGCGCGCACCCTCCACGGTCGCCCACGCCAGCGCCTGCTTCACACCGAGCGAGACCACCGGCGCACCCAGGCCGGTCTTTGCGTGCGCCTGCTCATGCGCGAGGCCGCGCTGGCGTGCCAACACCATCCGCGCGGCGACCAACATTTCCCCCGGCGCGACGATTTCGGTGTCGGTACCCAGCGACGGTGCCGCGCCCAGGCTCAGCAGCTGATCGGTCACTCGCGCGCAATGACCCTGGCCCAGTTCGTTTTCCGGCGTCGTTGTGAAACTGACCCCGGCCTCGACCAACCGTCTCACCCAAGCAGTAATCAACCCCGTGCCATGCACGATGTTGGTCAAGGGCCCCCACAAGCCGGCGGCGCTGACGGCCTGCCAGCCCGGACCGGGCGGACCGGCGCTCTGATGCATCGACGCCAACAATCCACGTTCGGCAGCTGCACGCAGATCCGCGACCGCAACTTCGGGTTTCGATAATTGCGGGCCCGCCACGGCCATCCCCAGTGAGAGCAACTCGCTCGTGGCGATCGCTCCGCCGAGCAGGCGGTCGATCTCCCGGGTGTCGTGCACCCGATCGCGCAGCCCGTGCGGAGTGCCATGCAGCAACACCGCCCGGATGCCCGCCTGCTGCAACGCGTCGATCGCCGCGTCCGCGTGGTCCGGTGTCACGCAATTGTGGGACCAATCGCCGATGGTCGTCACACCACCGTCGATCTGGTTGAGGGCCCCGGCGAACGTCCCGATATGGATGTCCTGCGGGCGAAAGTGTCGCGCAGCAACTCCGTGAGCGTGGGCAAGATATTCCGGCAGAGACCAGTCCGCGCCCGCGAAACGCATCGCCGTCTGCCAGGAGTGCAGGTGAGCGTTGACAAGCCCAGGAATGATGATTCGGCCCGCGAACTCGACGACGTCAGCACCCCGGGGGTCGAGCCGATCACCGATCTCGGTGATCCGGTCGCCGTCGACGAGGATGTCGACCTCCTCGACGTCGGGACGATCCAGCGCCATGGTGATCACCTGCGCACCGCGCAACAGTGTGCGGCTCATTCGTTTCTCCCGTCACCCGTGAGGGCAAATCAGCGGACAGGCCGAAAGGGCATGCGGTCGGCGCAGACGTCGGTACGCCCCCGTCGTGGCTCGACAAGGGGCTCGCGCGTCGGGCCGACACAGATCGGCGACCGGCGAAGGGTGAACCATCCTCACGCTCAAAGGTCGAGCGATCATGCGAATAATACGGATACAGTGTGACCGATATTTCACCGCGGTGTCAAGCAACTCGCTCACCCGCCCTCGACACCCGCAAGAGTATCGGCAACGCTGTAACCACTACGAGCGACCAACTCGCCCGCGACATCCAGCCCAACTCGCGATTCGTCGTGGTGGACGGCATGAAGGTGCACTACAAGCGCACCGGAACAGGTCCGACTGCGCTTGGACTACACGGCCGCGCGTCCTCGCTGCACGGAGTGGAGGCCGCTGCTACGGTGCTTTACTGATCTGCGTATCGTAAGTGACGATATAGTCAGAATTGCGGTGGGTGTTGGAGCTTCCGATTGAGCTCGGCAGCGACGCGAAATCGGAGATCGAGGAGGAGACGTGGACGAAACCATGGCGAGTGCGCCTGGTGGTCCGAGCCCAGTTCTGGCCCGGCGCGCGGGTACCAACGGCATCCTGACGGCAATGTGCACCTGCCTGGTGCTCGTGGTCGCGTCGGTATCGGCGCTCAATCTGGCCATGCCGGAGCTCGCGGTGGATCTGTCGGCCTCGACCACATCGCTGACCTGGATCGCGGACGCTTACACGGTCGCGCTGGCCACGCTGGTATTGCCGATCGGTGCGCTCGGCGACAAGTTCGGCCGACGCGATGTCCTGATCGGCGGCACGATGGTCTTCGCGATCGGTTCGGCTGCCGCCGCGTTCGCCGATTCGACGACCACCCTGATCGCCTGGCGCGCGGTCATGGGCATCGGCGCCGCGGTGATCATGCCGGGCACGCTGTCGACCATCACCGCGGCGTTTCCAGCCGAACGGCGCAACCACGGCGTCGCGATCTGGTCCGGATTCGCTGCCGCGGGCGCGATCCTCGGCATGCTCGCCGCCGGGTTGTTGCTCGAAGTATGGAGTTGGCGTTCGATCTTCGTGGCCAGCGCGATCATGGCGGTGGTCGGTGGGCTGCTGGCATTGCTCCTGGCGCCCAACACCCGCGACGAGGAAGGCCACCCACTCGATCACCTCGGCGCGTACACGAGCGCCGTCGCGATCGGCGCGCTCGTCTACGGCATCATCGAAGGCAGCGAAGCCGGATGGACCAGCGCTCGGGTGGTGGGAAGCTTCGCTGTTTCCGCAGCGGCGCTAGCGCTGTACGCCGTACTCGGGTTCCGCAACAAGCACGCGCTGCTCGATCCACGCCTGTTCGGCATTCCCGGGTTTCGCGCCGGAGCGGTCACCGTTCTCGTCCAGTTCCTCGCCATATTCGGCTTCTTCTTCGTCGGGCTGCAATATCTGCAGTTGATCCTCGGCTACAGCGCGCTGAAGAGCGCGATCGCGCTGGTTCCCATCGCGGTGGTGGTCATGCCGGACGGTGGCCTGGCGCAAGGTGTTGCGGCACAAGGAACGGCCGGGGATGCTCGCGCGCCGGCATCTGGAGGTGTGCGTCTTCTCCCACCTGGCCGCCGAGCTGCGCTCGGGAGATATCGCGGTGGCCGGGTCGGACTCCTACGCCGACCTGGTTGCGCAGCTGATGTCGTGGGAGGAGTGCGCGCCGATGGCGGCGCAGTTCTGCGAGCAGGCCGGCATCCCGACTGATGCGGGTGAGCTGGTCTCCTTTTGCCGTCGGCTGCTCGCGGACACCGCCGCGAAGGTGGACGCAGGCTATCCAGCCAACACCGACTTGGTGCTCGAGGAAGGCAGGCCGATACTCAAGCGCCGCAAGGGTGCCGACCGGAGACTGTCCGCGCTGGCGCTGGAGACCGCGATCCACCAGCGGCTACCCGAGCGCAGCTTGCTCGACATCCTCACTCGCGCCGCGTATTTGACCGGCTGGCATCACCACCTCGGGCCGGCGTCGGGGTCGGACCCGAAGATCCGCGGCGACGCGCTGGGCCGGTATGTGCTCACCGCCTACGCCAATGGCGCGAACCTCGGCGTCGCCGAGGTCGCCCGGCACATGCGGGGAAAGGTCAGCTGAGCTTCCCCCGCTTTCTCGGAGGGCTCCGAGCATGGTCCGATAGGGCCGGAAGGAGTCATTCGTGGCAGCACCGAAGAAGTATCCGGACGAGTTGAAGGCGCGGGCGGTCCGGTTGTACCGGGAGTCGGACCCGAAGCCGGTGATCCGGAAGTTGGCCGAGCAGTTGGGGGTTCATCATGAGGCCCTGCGCAACTGGATTCGCCAGGACGAGGCCGACCGGGGCGAGCGGGACGACCGTCCCACGACCGAGATGCTCGAGGAGAATCTGCGGCTGCGCAAGCGGATGGCCGAACTGGAACGGGTCAAGGCCGTATTGCGTGATGCGAGTGCGTATTTCGCCTCCGAGCTCGGCCAGACCCGGAGGTGATCATGGCGTTCGTGAACGAACATCCCCAGCACCCGGTCGAGCTCGTACTACGGGTTCTCGGTATCGCGTCCTCCACCTTCTACGGGTGGCTGCAACGCGCGAAGAACCCGCCGAAGCGGCACCTGGACGACGAGGAGTTGATCGCGCAGATCGTGGACATCCACACCAGCTCGGGCGGCACCTACGGGTCGCCGCGGGTGCATCAGATGCTGCGTCGGCGCGGCATCGGGGTTGGCCGCAAGCGGGTGGAGCGGCTGATGCGCCAGACGGGCCTGCAGGGTGCGTTCCTGCGCAGGAAGTGGCGCGCGCCGTCCACGCGGCAGAACCCGCGCGCGACCCCGGCTCCGGATCTGGTGGCGCGTGATTTCACCGCTTCGGAGCCGAACCGGTTGTGGGTGGCCGACGCGACGCGGATACCTACCGGGGAAGGCGTGTTCTGGCTCGCGGCCGTGCGCGACGCGTACTCCAACCGGATCGTGGGCTGGAAGTGCTCGGATCGGTGCGACACCGAGTTGGTCCTGGGCGCGCTCGAGTACGCGGTGTGGACACGCGAGGTCCGCGACGGGCAGCTGATACACCACTCGGACAGGGGCTCGACCTACACCGCGATTCGGTTCGCGAATCGGTTGGCCGACAACGGAATAGCCCAGTCGATGGGGTCGGTCGGTGATTCCTACGACTGTCAGTCTCTCGGTGCCGGATCCCGCAAGGATCGGGTAGTCCTGGCCGCGGCGGTCTGACTCTTGCTTACGACTGACCCTGATGCGGGTGTCCTGGCGTTGATCTGTCGACCGTCCGGCCGGGCATGCAGCAAGCGCTGCCGCCGGGCGGGCGTGACCTGATAGGAGCCTGGAGCCAACTCGTCAAAGCGTCCCCGTGACAGTCCTGTCCGCCCAACCGGCGACAGCGTGAACCACGCTACCGGTTGGAAGGAATACGGTGAACAACAACGAACAGCCCAGGTCCGGGCATGTGGTCGTCGGAGTCGACACCCACAAGCACATGCACGTCGCCGCAGTGCTGGACACCATCGGCGGAATCCTGGCCACGCTGACGATCCCTACCGATACCGGCGGGTTTCAGCAGCTGCTCGACTGGGCGGGCTCGTACGGCCGGATCTTGGCGTTCGGGGTCGAAGGCACCGGCTCCTACGGCGCCACCCTCGCCTCGTTCCTACGCCGCACCGGGCACAAGGTCGTCGAGGCCGGCCGCCCCGACCGGCGGCTGCGGCGACTGAACGGCAAGTCCGACACCCTCGACGCCGAGAACGCCGCCCGCGCAGTCCTGGCCGGATTCGCCACCACCACCCCGAAAAGCGCCGACGGAGAATCCGAGATGATCCGTCAGCTCAAGATCGCCCACGACCAAGCCGTCGAGCAGCGCGCAGCGGCCACGGTCACGATGAAGGCGATGCTCGTCCACGCCCCCGACACTCTTCGGCGGGAGACCACCGGCAAGACGCAAACCGCGCTTGCCCGTCACCTGGCCGGTCTGCGACCCCGGGGCCTGAACGGTCCCGAAGACGCACTGCGCCATGCCCTGCGTGCTCTCGCCAAAAGGTGGCAGTACCTCGATTCCGAGGCCAAAGAGCTGACGAAAATGATCGGCGAGCTCGTCCGTCGTGCCGCCCCGCAACTGCTCGAGCCGCTCGGAATCGGCGTGGACACCGCAGCGGAGATCCTCGTCGTGGTCGGTGACAACCCCGAGCGAATCAAATCCGAAGCTGCCCTGGCCAAGCTCGCCGGCATCAGCCCTGTCCCCACCGGCTCCGGTATGACCGGCGGCAGATACCGCATCAACCACGGCGGCCACCGTCAGCTCAACGCTGCGATCTACCGCACCGTGATCGTCCGGATGCGGTTCCACCAGCCCACGATCGACTACGTCGCCCGCCGCACTGCCGAAGGAAAGACCAAACGCGAGATCATCCGCTGCCTCAAACGCTACGTCATCCGCGAGATCTATCGCCTGCTGCGTCCCACGCCACAACCACCCCTCACAGCGGTTTGACAACTATAGGAGCGTCAACGCGCTCATGGAGAACTTCTTCTCCACGCTCAAAACCGAGCTGGTGTACCGAAATAGTTGGCGCACAAAGGAAGACGCCGAGAACGCGTTGTTCGCCTACATCGACGGCTGGTACAATACCCAGCGCATCCAGAAGAAGCTGGGCTGGCTATCACCCGACGAATACGAGGCACGCTACTATCAGCAGGTTCCAGCCGGAATCAGATAATTCGCTCTCCGGCAAAGCGGGGGAAGCTCAGCCACGGTACCCATGGCTGCGCGGGCCAAGGGCTCGCCTGCTTGGAAACCCGAGCCATCCTGTGTGCGCTGATCGAGCGTGTCGATCACATCGAGGTGGCGGGAGAGCCCGAATGGGCGATGAACAACATCATCCACCGCTACGCGCATTTGCCCCTGCACCTTATTCCTGCCTGACCGAGGACGCTGAGGAAGATCACCGTCGACTACGACCGCTGCGAGGGACATGGGCTGTGTGCCGAGCAAGCACCGGATGTGTTCGGGGTGTGGGGTACGATCCTGTCCGGTGGACACGCTCTGGTCATGGGCGCCACCGACTCACGCGTCACCGATATGGGCAGTCACAAGAATAGAGTCGGTGGGCGGCGATCAGCGTGCTGGCCACCGAAGACAGTCGCGGATCACCCACCGCGCGGGCGACAGGCAGGCCGGAGTACCCGAAGGGACGACCAGCCGCTACGTGCGGACCCGCGCCGCACTGCTGATGTTCACCGCCGAAGCAATGTTCGACGTCGACGCGCAAGAAGCCATCGAGGCCCTGACCGGTCACGACCCCGGCCCCCTCACTCGCGAGGTAGCCACCGACATCATCGTGCGGGCCGCCGAGATCCTACTGAAGGCGCCCGAGCGCTACAAAGCACGGCTGGAACTGCAACTCGAGGGCGACCAGGACTCCCAGGCTTCACCGATACTTCGACAACACGCGTGCCGCGTTCGTCGACGCACTCGCCGATGTACTGAACTGGGCGGGAGACCCTGCGGCTGCCGACCGCGCCGATGGACTTGTCGCCGTAGTCGACGGGATCCTGCATCGCCAGCTCGTTCTCGGTCGGCCGCGCTGAGCGAACGCCAACTGCGCATGCTGCGGCAAGCCCGACCTCCCGTACTTTATCCACCGCGCCCAGCCAAGCGTGCGGGAAGCCACTCGATCATGGCTCTGGTGACCTTGAACGCGGTCGGCGCGGGCCGCTCGGTTGTGCCATTCGATGATGCCTCACAGCCGGTCCACATCACCGGCTGCGATCGCCTCGACGAACTCGCGGTGCCCCCTCGGGCCGAAGCGCATCGGCCAACGCCGCTCGAACGGTTGCCTGGTGAAGCCCTGCGCTGGGCAGCATCGAGCTGCCGGGTGGTTTCAGAACATGCGCGCGGAATCCGGCCTCGGTGGCGCATACAGGAATTGGCACGGCATCGTTGGGTAGCTGTGGTCCACGCGGTCATCGACGGCGGCGGCCCGCGCCCAGCCCTTTTCGATCACCTCCCGCGCGAACGTTACAGCCGCCTCGCGGGAGGCGACGAAATGCAAGGGGGAACCCAGACCGAAGTCGACCATCAGGTGCCACAACATCGCATTTCCGATCTCATGAACGCGCCCTCAACAACACTGACGGCGGCAGCCGGACCTTGGTCGGGCCTTCGAAATCCGAACCTCGTCAGGTCGGCGAGGTGTCCGCGCCACACAGGACGTCGCCGCAGCGATTACCGTGCACCTCTCGTCCATAGCCGAGCCCACCAGGACGGGTGAGCCGCCGTGGTTCACTCCTGCCTCCCGATGGTCTGTGTCACCGGGGATTCGACCGCCGGGGTCATCGCAATGATGGATTTCAGTGTGCGCGCAATCCGATCGGTGGTGGCGATCGAGCCGATGTAACCGTCGGGGCGGATCAGCAGCAGGGTGGAGTCGGTCAGGCCATAGATCCGGGCAAAGGACTCTGTGATGTCGGCGAGGACCACATCCACCTCCGCCTGATCACCACTGTGGACGGCGACCCGTTTCAGCCCCGCGCCCTTCGCGGGCCACGGCAGTGCGGCCAGGTCCTCGGCCGCCGCGGGACCGTAGGCGATCGCGGTGAAATGCGGTCCGGCGAAGAGATCGAACAGCCGCTGCGATCCCCCTGTCGTGCTGAGCAGTCTCGCATCCGGCGCGCGATCGCCCACCCGCAGCGTCGCGGTTCGTTGGGCATCATCCGCCGCCAGGGGTCCGCCGCGGTAATGGAGGGCCAGCTGGCGTTCGTCATCACCGCGTTTGATGGACGACGGGTCGAGCTTGGACAGCCCCTGGTACTTCTCGATCGACAAGCCCAAGACCCTGGCCGCGATCGGCTGCCGCTCGGCTTCGTAGGTGTCGAGCAGGCTGTCGGGCGCGCCGGCGAGCACTTGACCGAGTTTCCAGCCCAGGTTGTAGGCATCCTGCACACCGGTGTTCAGTCCTTGCGCACCCGTGGGGGGATGGACATGAGCCGCGTCACCGGCGACGAACACCCGACCCGAACGGTAGCGTTCAGCCAGGCGAATGTTGGGGCGAAACACCGACTTCCAGCTGAGTTGCGACAAACGGATTCGTTTGTCGCCGGTCTGCTTGCGGATGCGAGCGTTCAGGCTGTCCTCGTCGAGATCGGGCTCCTCATCGGGGCGCAGACGAATCATCACCTGAAACCGATCGGAATGCGGCAGCGGACACGCACCGACGAACCGGCCACCCGGACGCGGCCACACATGCCAGCGGTCCCGGGAAAGGCCGTCCACCACGGCGTCGACGATGATCACTCGATCGGCTTCATCCGTCGTTCCCTCGAAGCCGATGCCCGCGGTTTTCCGGACCGTGCTGGCTCCGCCGTCGGCGCCGACCAGGTAGCGAGCGCCGATCTCGGTCACACCGTCGGGACCGGAAACCGTCGCCACGACCGTATCCGGATGCTGTTCGAATCCGACCAGTTCGCAGTTGGCTTCGACGGACACGCCCAGCCGCCACAGTCCGGCGCGCAGTGCGGCGTCGGTGCGGAACTGGGGGATCAACCACGTATTCGGATGCGGCACATCCGAGCTCACGTCGGTATGCGAGATCATGCGCCAAGGAATGTTCAGCGGACCCGCATGGATGCCCAACAGCGGGTAGTCGGCGCCACCGGCGCGAATGCCATCGAGGACGCCGAGGTCTTCAAACACTTCCAGGGTGCGCGGCTGGACTCCCTTCGCTCGCGAACCCTCGAAGGCGTGCGCGGCCTTGTCGATGATCCGCACCGCCAGTCCGCGACGAATCAGATCGATCGCCAAGGCGGTGCCGGTCGGCCCGCCGCCGACGACGAGGACATCGACGATATCGGTGGTGGGCTGGGTCGTCATCGGTGCGTCCCTTTCTTGGCGGCGTCGACGAAAGCGGCGAATCGGGAACTCATTCGGGCGGGCTCCTCGTAGGGGACCATGTGCCCGCACGGCGAGAAGATGTGCGACACGGTGGGCGCCAGCAACGCGCACACCTCGTCGTAGTTCGTGATAGGAGTGACCTGGTCTTGATCGCCCCACAGCAGCATCCGCGGCACCGGCAGGTGGCCGGTTCGCCGGTAGAGGTCTTGGCGGCCGCCGAGCGGAAAGTCGGCGATCGTGGCAGCCAACGCGTAGATCGAGCCTTCGAACTGGTAGCACTCCCGCACCATTGCGGTGAGTGCCGCGGACTGCTGTGGATCGCGCACGTTGTGTGAGAGGTGCCGGTCGAGCATTCTGCTTCCCAGGCTCTTGGCCAGGACGGTTCCCAAGAACTCGTGGCGCAGCAGCCGTGCGGCGGCAGGTGCGGGCTGCAACCCGGCGGGGCCCGCCAACGTCAAGGTCGCTACCCGGTCGATGCGGTGCTCGGCGAAAGCCATAGCCACCAGCGCACCCATCGAAGTTCCGACGAGGTGGAACCGCTCGGACAATTCCAGGCGCTCGGTCAGGTCGGTGAGTTGCCGCACGAGCAGCGCCTCGTCGTAACGTGCCTGCACCCGATCGGAATAGCCCCGGCCGTAGGCACTGTAGGTGAGGGTGCGGAATCCGCGCCGGCGGAGTTCGGCGGCGAGTTCGTCCCAGTAGAACAGGGGGACAGTGAGACCGCCCGCGAAGACGACGGTCTCTGCCGCGGCGGGCCCGCTCAGCTCGTAGTGAGTGATCCCATCGCCGCATCGGAGGAACTCACCGCGCAGCTCGCCTCTGGTAGGCCCGTCCAAGCGACGTGTCTCGCCGCGGGCCACGAAGTACTTCATCGCTGTTCCTTCGGCTGTGCGGCCACCTCGGTGGTCAAAAAATCCAAAACCGCGCCTGCCACCCACGCCGGATCTTCATCCGGGAGCAGATGGCCGCCACCAGTGTGCACTCGTTCGTGGCTGCCAGGGATATCGCGGGTGAAATGCTGGCCGTCGATAGACGCACTACGCAGCACGAGGGTGGGCACGGTGATGGCCGGGATCTCGGCTGTTCGGTCGATCTGGTCGGTATTGGCGAAGTCGATGAATGCCTGTTGGTTGCCGGGCCTGGTCAGCATCGCGTAGACCCGGTCGATCATCTCGTCGTCCACCACCGACGATCGTGATCCGACCGCCGAGCGCAGATTGCGTGCGGTGGCTGACCGAGAAGCCAAGCGAGGCAACAACGCTCGACCGATCGGATTACGGGCCAGCCGCAGCGCCAGCGGCAGCGACTTGCCCGGATAGCCGGTGGCATTGATCAACACGAGCCGATCCACACGCTGGGGATAATCCAGTGCGAAATTCCAGGCGATGTTGCCGCCGAGCGAATTGCCTACCACCGAAGCATCGACCACTCCGAGCCGGTTCAAGAAGGCGGCGACGGTCGTGGCGTAGGTCTGCACCCGGTAGTCACGGTCGAGGCGCGGGCCGGTGAGACCGAACCCGGGCAGATCGAGGCGAATTACGTCGAAGGACGACGACACGGTGGCGGCTACCTGGTCGAAGCAGTGCAGCGAGGAGCCGCTGCCATGTAGGAGCAGCACCGATCGCCCGCTTCCGGCCCGTTTGTAGTGAAGGTTCTGACCTTCGACGCTCACGAAGCGCGAATCAGGATCGATGTAGTCATCGACAGCTACTCGTCTACTCATAATGGTTACAGCGTTGCCGATACATGAGTCCAGGTCAAGTGTTGCGGCAACATTGTGACCGTTATTGCCGATCTTGTTGCCGTTATTTTTGGAGCCGCCCGGCCACGGCGGAGCGAGGGCGATGTGGAGCACGCTCCCCGTACTATGGCGGAACCCACCCGCTCGACGACGAATAGGCGAAAATCCTTGCTGCATTTCAGAAGACCCGGAGGGAGCGTCGAGCATCGGCCGAAGCGTCGCGTCCACGTCGACAGTGCTGTCCAGCGCAGCGGCCGAACGCAGCGCCGCCACGGTCAGCTGCATCAGGCACTCGACCACAACGTCGACGTCGAACGGTTCGCCGTTCTGCAGCCAATAGACGGCGGCCTCGTCGATGGCGCCCGCCACCGCTCGGGTCATCATGCGCGGGGCCCGGTTCTGCGGATCGAGCCCCAGCAGCGAAATCCAGGCCTCGATGGCGTCGGTTGATCGTGGCGAGGAACGCCTAGCAGCGCAAAGCCCCTGCCGGAAGCTCCGTTGCAGAGGTGAGGGGCAACTCGAGGGAGGTGAGCAAATCTCGGTACCGCTGCGCCAGTTGCGTCGGCGTGCTGCGGCTGTAGACGACGATCTCACGGTAAACCCCCGGCCCGATCTTTCTGGCGTGCCGTATCCAGCCGCCCGGTACGGCGTTGTTGGGCACCAGCGCGACTCCCAAGCCCTCCATGGCGAAGAGCAGTGCGGCCGCCACCTGTCCGGTACGCGCGACGGCCCGCGGAGTGAATCCCAGGGCGGCGGCGGTCCGGTCTACTATCTCGCTCATGCCTTGCTCGGGCTCGTAGAGGATCCAGTCGGCGGCGGCCAGTTCATCGAGTTCCACGGTGGAACCCGTGTCCCGCCCCGACGGGCCGACCAGCACCATCTCCTCGTAACCGAGTGACACGACGGGTCCCTCCCACATTTCGGGCCGCGGTCCGACCGCGATATCGCCTTGTCCTCCGCGAGCCGCTTCCTCGAGCGCACGACGGTGCGAGAAGTCGTGCACCCGAAGGACAGCCGTCGGGAACAGGGAGTGCCACCGGACGGCGCTCGGAGGCAGGATGCCGGAGGCAATCGACCGGACGGTCAGCACATGCACGTCGCCGCTTCGCCCCTCGACCACTTGGTGCACGGCATCCGCGGCTTCGCCGACAGCCCCCAATACCCGCTCGGCGTGCGGCAGGAAGACCCGTCCCGCGGGCGTGAGGGCCAGGCCATGGCGGCCGCGTTCGAGCAGTTGCGCGCCGAGTTCTTTCTCCAGCGAACGCATCTGCTGCGACAGCGACGGCTGCGAGACATACAGCCGTGCCGCGGCGGCACTGAACGACCCGCTTTCCCAAACGGCGAGAAAGTACTCCAGCTGGCGCAGTCGCATCAGATGAAGTTACCGCCGCCCCCGTCGGCCGCAGACGTGCAGCGAGCGAGTCACGCGACCCGATTCGCTCGGCTGTCTCGGCGAGCGAGCCGGGCGAGCAGATGGTCGACTTCCGACCGCGCTCGGCTCGAGAGCACGCTGCGGGGTGTGCGCTGAGTGTCGGAGGCGAGCAGGCCGCGCCGCTGCATGACGTACTTGCGCACGGCCAGGCCCACACCCGGCTGCTGTTCGTATCGCAGCAACGGCAGATGCGCGTCGAAGATGTCGTGGCTTTCCTCGGAACGACCCGCTGCGGTATGCCCGACCACATCGACCAGCATCTCGGGGAAGCAGTATCCGGTCATGGCGCCGTCGGCGCCCCGCGCGGTCTCGAAATCCAGGAAGAGCCCACCGTTGCCGCACAGGATCGACAGTCGTGGCATGTCGCCCTCGGCTTCGAGGTGCCGTAAGGCGCTGATCTTCTCCAGTCCCGGCCAGTCTTCGTGCTTGAGCATGACGCAGCTGGGCACAGCGCGGGCGATACGCGCGATGACCCCGGCGCTCATGACCACCGAGAACGACAAGGGGTAGTCCTGCACGACGAGGGGAACCGAGTCGCCGAGCACGGCCGCGACGCCCTCGTAGTAGCCGACGATCTGGTCGTCGGTACGCAAGGTGTTGGGCGGTGCGACCATGACGCCTGCCGCTCCCGCCGACATGACCTCACCGGTGAGCGCGCGCATCGCGGCGTAGCCGGGAGCGGAGACTCCCACGACGACCGGAAGCCGGGTCCTGCGCAGCACGTGCCGCACGATTCGGGTCGCCTCGTCATGCGACAGTTTCGGCGCTTCGCCCATCTGGCCGAGCAAGGTGGCCCCGGTGACGCCGACCGATTCGTAGAAATCGACCAAACGGTGCAGAGAGTCGAAGTCCACCGCTCCTTGCTCGTCGAAGGGGGTGGGCGCGATGGCGAAGACGCCCTTCGCCTCTCGGGTGAGCACGGCCATGGTTGAGATCCTTTGTCTGTGAGTATCAGAGGCTGGGAATGAGACCACCGTCGACGCGCACCACCGTGCCGGTGATGTACGACGCCGGAACGCTGGCCAGGAACGCCACCGTCGCCGCGTATTCGTCCGGGTCGCCGTAACGGCCGATGGGGATGGTGGCGACGCTGTCGGCCCTGACCTGTTCGACGGTTCGGCCTTCGGCTTCGGCTTTGATCCGGTCGAGATGCTCGACGCGACGGGTTCCGATCCGGCCCGGCACGACGACGTTGCAAGTGACACCGTCCGCAGCGACTTCCCGCGCCAGCGTCTTGGACCAGCCGAGCAACGTGGCACGAAGACTGTTCGACAGCCCGAGACCGGGAATCGGAGCGACCACTCCCGAGCTGGTGCTGGTGATGACGCGGCCCCATCCGCGCGCCCGCATACCCGGGACGAGTTCGTCGCTGATGGCGATCACGGACAGCACCATGGAACGGAAATGATCGAGCCACACCGCAGAAGGCCGGCCCAAGACCGGCGAGGGCGGCGGCCCGCCGGTGTTGTTGACCAGGATGTCGACCGGGCCGAGGGTTCGCTCGATCGCAGCGACGTTGCCTTCGATGGTGTCGAGGTCGGCGATATCCCACGCCACCGGTATGGCTCGGCCGCCAGCCGCGACGATCGTGTCGCAGCGGGATTCGGCGGCTTGGCGATGGATATCGGCGACGGCCACCTCGGCGCCCTCGGTCGCCAATTTCTCCGCGATGGCGCCACCCAGGCCGCCGCCCGCGCCCAGAACCAGTGCGGTTCGACCGGTAATCTCAAGATCCAAAGTCTACTCCTCGACCGAACGCCGATAATCCCCGGCATTTTCTAGATATTTCGCACCGTAACACCGCGCCGACGAGTGCACCCATACGAATATTCGCCGCACCCTATAGGGCAGACTTATACCTGCAGTACAGCGCATGGTCGGCGGAAGCTTTCCAGCTAGGGCCGGCTTCGCGCCGTTGGACAGGAATTAAATCGCTCACATAGCCTCATGGTGGACCATAAAAGGACAACGAAAGGCAAAGTGGTGTCCTTTCCGGAAACAATGCTGGCGGCAGTGATAGGCGAGCCGGGAATTATCAAGACCAAAACCATGCCGGTGCCCCGCCCGGGCCCGGACGACGTTCTTGTACGAGTTCACCGGGCGTCACTGTGCGGCACCGACCTCAAGGTCCGCAGCCGTCGCTTCTTCCACGGAGCCGGCCCGGCGCCGGACACCTTCATCCCCGGCCACGAGTACGCGGGCGTCGTAGTCGCGGTCGGCAGCGCCGTCGACGAGTTCGCCGTCGGCGATCGCGTCGTCACCGAGGCGCATCGGGGCTGCATGCGATGCCTCAACTGCCTATCCGGCTCCTACACGGACTGTTTGAACTACGGCAACCAGGCCAAAGGCCATCGGACACAGGGAATGACGGTCAACGGTGGCTTCGCCGAATATGTCGTCAACCACGTCTCCACGCTGTACCGGCTTCCCGATCACATCGACTTCGACTCGGCCGTCGTGCTGACCACCGCCGGCACCGTGATGCACGCGTTCGACGTGCTCGACTCGCTGCTGGTGGGGGCCAGCATCGCGGTGATCGGTCCCGGCCCAATCGGATTGATGGCCGTCCAGGTCGCCCGCGAACTCGGAGCCGACCCGGTGATGCTCGTGGGCACACGCAACAACCGACTGGAGATCGGGAAGCAATTCGGGGCCGACCATCTACTCAACGCCCGCGAGGAGGACGCCGTCGCCGCGGTCCGGGAGATCACCGGCGGACTCGGCCCCGACATCGTCGTGGAGTGCTCCGGGGCTGCCGGTGCCGTCGACGACGCGATCCACATGGTCAAGCGCGGCGGCAGAATCGTGTTGGCGGGATTCTTCGAACAACCGGTGACGGCTGACCTCAATCATGCTGTCATGAATGGAATCTCGATCAACACCATTCGCGGCGAAGGCGCGAACTCGGTAGCGAGGGCCCTGTCGCTGGCATCGCGCGGACGACTGCACACCAGCGCCCTTGTGACCCACCATTTCCCCCTCGAAAACATCGCCGAAGCTTTCGACACCTACGCCGAACGGCGAGACAACGCGATCAAGGTCATGCTCGATGTCACCGGATGAGGCCACGCTTGCTCCGGTCCGCGAGCTGGTCGCCACGGACATGGCTGCCTGCGCGGCAGCATGGCTGGAATCGCTCGCCCCGGATCAGCTGACCCAAGCGCAGTTCGACTCGCCTCTGGCTCCGGACGCGGAGGCCGAGCGGCTCCGTTGGTTCTACACCCCGACCGACCACGGTGGACTTGCCCTGCGCGACCAGACCGCACATCAGCAGGGCCTGGCGATGCGACTGATCGCCTCGGGACTCTCCGAGGCCGGATACGCGACCGTCGCCACCGTGATGGGCCTGGAGAACGTCCTCGATCAGGTCGAAGGATGGCAAGTCCGCTGGGGACGGCAACGAGGCCGAGACCCCGGCCTGTACTGGCTGAGGTTGTTCGGCCGACCAGGTGACCGGGTTTGGGCCTGGCGCTTCGGCGGTCACCACATCTCGCTGAACAACCTCGTCATCCGCGGGCGCATCGTCTCGACGACACCGTGCTTCATCGGAGCCGATCCAGCCAGCGCCGCGTTGCTCGGCGGCACGCTGCGGCCGCTGGGAGGGCCGGAAGAAACGGCGCGGCGCCTGGCCCGGTCACTGGACTCCGACCGATACCACATGGCATTACTGCACACCAGCGCGATATCCGACATCGTCTCCGGCAACCGGCCGACCATCGCCCACGGTGATGCGATGATGCACATGCAGGATCTCTGGCGCGGCACGTTCACCGATCCGGCGCTGCGAAAGCTGGTCGACGACATCGACATGCGCGCCGAAAGTGGTAGCGGATACACCGAGGCCGACCATGCGGCCATGGCGATTTCCTTTCCTCCTAAAGGTTTGGCCGCCCGCGACCTCGACCCAGAGCACCGGCACGTACTACGGCAACTGATCAGCCTGTACACCGGTCGCGCGCCCAGCGCGCTCGCCGATGTCCACGCCGCGCACTATGAGGCCGACGACGTACTCGACGAGGTCCACTTCGGATGGGCGGGCAGCCTCGAGGCCGGGGAACCGCACTATTACCGAATCCAGGGCCCCGACCTGCTCATCGAATACGACAACACCCAGCGCCACGCCAACCATGCCCATTCGGTCTGGCGCAATCCGCGCTCGGATTTCGGGCTCAACAGTCTGGCCGAACACCGCCGGCGCACCGCGCATTGAGGGGAAACGCTGCCGGATGCGGGCGGCAACGCCAGCCCGCCTTGGCACAATCACCCGATCGGCATCGCCGGGGAGCCATCCTCGAGTACTGAGCGGCACCGTCCACGCCATGCGAATCGGTGTGGTGAAAACTCGGCGAACTCCACCCGCTCCGGTGGCGCAAGTCACCGGGGCGTTATCAAGCGGACCGAGCATTCGGCACGTCCGTACCCGCCCGCGTTCCCTGGAGGAAATGTTGCCGAATCCTCGCGGCATGGGTTGGACCAAAAGAGCGACGTCGTGACCGTTATATGCTGATCACATGTCCATCCCGCCGATCGGGGAGAATGCGAGCGTGCCCACCACCGATTCCGACGCCACCGGCCGCCGCTCCCCTGGCCGCCCACGGGTTCCTTTCGATCGGATCGTGACAGCCGCGCTGGGCCTGGTCGACGAGGAAGGCGCCGAGGCGCTGTCGATGCGCACCCTGGCCCAACGCCTCGAAACCGGAACTGCGGTGCTCTACCGGGCCGTGGCCAACCGCGCCGAACTCATCGGCCACGTCATCGACTGCGTTCTGGGCGAGGTCGACATCGATGACGACGCCACCGACGGCGACTGGCAGCGCGCCTGCATCGCCGCGGCCGAAGCCATCTTCGCCGCCCTGCACCGCCACCGTGGTGTCGCTCCCCTGCTCATCGAACAAGTACCCACCGGCCCCAACGCACTGCGCCTGCGCGAACAAGTGCTGGCCATGCTGCTGGCCAACGGATTCCCCCCACCATCCGCCGCCATGATGTACGCCACCCTGGCCCGGTACGTCGTCGGCTTCGCCGCACAACTACAAGGCCACGACACCGAAGCGAACATCGACCCCACCGCCCTCGTCGCCCTCTATCGCCAACTCGACCCAGCGCAGTTCCCCGCCACCATCACCGTCGCCGACTGCCTACCCGCACAGACCCTGGAAAGCGAGTTCCGCTTCGGACTTCGACACCTCGTCGCAGGCCTCGCATCAGTTAACGCGGCGGAGACGGGTCGATAGGCTTCGCCGATTCGTTCGGCGTAGGGATTCGGCGCACTCGACAACAGTCCGCGCCGACGCTATGCCGTGCCCCGCGCAGAAGTCGAGACTTCGGTATTGCACACGGACGCGACCAGGCGTACGCGTGATGCTCGCTCGCCGCGCCGCCTCAACGGTGCCCCAGCGCGGTGAGCGCCTGCTGGGCGAGGATGTCTATCCAGGGCGCTGTCAAGGCGGCCGGATCGCGCTGCGACGTTCGCAGTATCGCCAGGGCAACTCCACCGACCAGGTCGAGTGCGGCGTTCAGGTCGTGGATGTGGAAACGCTCCGCAGCGATGCCGGCACGAATGCCAGCGGCCAGCCGCGATCTGACGTCCGGGTATTCGAGGAGCCGGTACCCCATGGCAAGGACGATCGCGGCGATATCAGGGTGGCCGATGCCGACCTCGCCGATCGCACGTAAGTGCGCTACAACGATCCCGGCGGGGTCATCGATACCTGCAGCAGCGCTGTCTGACCTGCCCCACTGGTTGGGGTCCAAACTTGACCTGGCCCCACTGGTTGGGTTCCAACTCGGGTTGCTAACTGATGGCCTTACCGAAAGGCTGTCCCGCGTGCCACGCGCTTATCCCGCCGAGTTCCGGACCCGAGCGATCGCTCTGGTCCGGGCAGGCAAACCCGCCAAGCAGACCGCGGTCGAGCTCGGCATCCACCCGGTGACGTTGTCGAAATGGTTGCGCCAGGACGACATCGACCACGGACTACGACCGGGCAAACCGTCGGCGGAGTCGGCGGAACTGCGTGCTGCTCGCCGCCGGATCCGTGAGCTGGAAACCGAGCTCGCGATCATCCGCCACGCCGCGAAGTTCCTCGGGGAGGACACTTCTGGCCCAAAAGGCGGTTTTACCCGGTGATCGACAGCCTCGTCGCGGCCGGGGCACCGGTAGACCGATGCTGTCGAGTGCTGGGGGTGGCCCGGCAGAACTACTACAAGGCCAAACGGCGTCCGACTACGCCGACGCAGTTGCGGCGGCAATGGTTGACCGGGTTGATCCGTGAGATCCATGTCGCGTCCCGAGGAACGTACGGATATCGCAGGGTTCACGCCGAGCTCACGATGGCGATGGGCGTCAAGGTCTGCTCGCGCACCGTATCGGTCCTCATGACCTTGGCCGGCATCCGTGGGCTGCCGGCCTCGTCACGGGTCAAGAACCTACACTGGGCCGAGTGTGGTGGTGGTCGCGGCGACTGGCCGGGTGGTGCGTTCGAGGGGCCAGCTGCTCGACGTGGCGGCGCACATGTCCGGCGTGTGCGGGCCAGCCGCTGCTTGCGTTCGGTGTCGTCGCGGGCGTCCTGGGCTTCCAGGAACGCCGAGAACGGGGCCTTGGCGTCGACCACGATCGTTTCCTTCAATCTGCGGATGGTCCGGCGGTGGAGGCGCCGGTGTGGGCCGGGGTCGTCGGCACGGTGCAGTGGCAAAGAAGCTGATGCGGTAGGTCAGTCGTCGCTACCGGCAGGCAGGTGGGCGGTGAGGGGTGCCGATGTTGTTTCGGCCGGTGCTGTGCGTGTTGTCCGCAGCCCAGCCGCGGCGTTCGCCGTATGGTGGGCGCGCAGGCTGCCGGCCAGGCACAGCATTGCCCCGAGGGTGACCCAGGTGACCAGTACGGTGACGGAGTCGGCGGTGCCGCGGCCGTCGAAGAAGGCGGTCGATCGCAGCAACCGGCCGCCGGCTCCGGGGGGTAGTAGCTGGCCGAGCGTGCCGGACCAGCCGGGCAGCATCTCGGGTGCGGTCGCCGTGCCCGAGAGGGGGTTGCCGATGAGCATCATGGCGACGGCGCCGATCCCGATTCCGGCGTATCCGAGCAGGGATTCGAGCCCGAGGACGGTCAGCGAGGTGGCCGCAATGGTCAGGCCGATGGCACCGGCGTTCGCCGCGTAGGAGCCGCTCAGCGAGCCGAGCCAGAATTGGAGGATCGCTGCCATGGCCAGGCCGCCGGTTGCCGCGAAGGCGAGTGCTCCGGTGACCCGGCGGCCGGTGCCGCGCACGAGCCTGCTCAGCAATACCGCGGCCAGCAGACCCCCCATGACCAGTGGCAGGGCGCCTGCGGCAAGGCCTGCGCCGCGCGGGTCGTCGGCGGGCAGGGCGGCGAGGTCGCGGACAGCGACCGGCGTATTGGTGCCGCTCGCCAGACTCAGACCGGTTGCCATGGCTTGAAGGGTCTGAGCGACCGCGGTGCTGGCGGCGGAGGCGATGATGACCTGAGGGGTGCCGGAGCTGAGGTCGATTGCGCCGTATACCTGCCTGTCGCGGATGAGGTGTTCCGCGGTCGCGGTGTCGGGGACTTCGGTGATATCGAAACCGCCCGGCAGACGTTGATCGAGCGTGGTACGGATTTGCGCGAGCGCGTTGGTCGGCCCCGCGACGGCGATCGGCACATCGTGTACCGACGACCGCACCGACGGCCAGGCGAAGGCGACGAGCAGCACGCTGGTGATCGCCGTGAGCAGGACGACTGCCCGGGCCACCGTCGCCCAGCGTGACGGAAGCGTGGCGGTGGCGAGCGGGGCCCGCAGGGTCATGTCTACTCCTCGAACTGTTGGGCTGTGACCGGCGCTCATCGCAGGGTGAGCGGGGTTTCGGACTCGATGTAAGTCAGTTTCTGCGGGTTGCGGACGTAGTAGATACCGGTGATGTGGGTGTCCTCGACGTGCATCGCGATGACACCGTCGAGTTCCCCGTCGACGTGCAAAGCCAATGCGGGGCTGCCGTTGACCGCGGTCGGTTCGACGGTGAGCGTGACGTCGTGCTTGGTCAGACCGCCGACAATGAACCGGGCCACCCTGTCGGCGCCGGTGACCGGCCGTGGTGTGGCCTGCTTGATGCCACCACCGTCACTGATCGCCACGACATCGGGGGCGAGCACGTCGAGCAGGCCCTGCAGATCCCGCGTCTCGAGAGCCCGACGGAACGCCTCGGCCGCCGCCTCGGCCTGCCGGGCGGTGACCGAGCGGCGCGGTCGGCGGGCTTCGACGTGGCGGCGGGCGCGGTGGGCGATCTGATGCACGGCCGCAGTGGTCTTGTCGATCGCGGCCGCGATCTCGTCATAGCCGAATCCGAATGCTTCACGCAGCACGAACACCGCACGTTCGGTCGGGGTCAGTGTCTCGAGCACGAGCATCAGCGCCATCGACACGCTTTCGGACAGTTCGACATCGGCGGCCACATCCGCAGTGGTGAGCAGTGGCTCCGGCAGCCACGAGCCCACGTATGACTCCCGGCGCCGTTTCATCGACCGCAGCCGGTTGAGCGCTTGGCGGGTGGTGATCCGAACCAGGTAGGCGCGGGGGTCCTCGACCTGCGCCGCGTCGACTCCGACCCAGCGCAACCAGGTTTCCTGCAAGACGTCGTCGGCGTCGGCCCCCGATCCGAGCATTTCGTAGGCCACGGTGAACAGCAGATTGCGGTGCGCGAGGAACGCCTCGGTCGCCTCGACGGTGGCGTCGCCGCCGCTGCCGAGGCCCGCTGCCTCGCGGCCGCCCCGCCGCTCGCCGCGGGGCTCCCCTGTTGTGTCCATGAAGTCCTCTCCCGTCGGTAGCCGTCGGGTCCGACACCGGGTCGCCGATGACGCACGACGCACGATGGGCGGCGCCCGCGATTCGGGCGCAGCCGCACATCATGCAGCCGAAGTCACCGGCAGCCGACGCGACCACGATGGTCTCGGTTTCCTACGCGACCGGTGTCGCCACGTCGTCGCGCTGCCCCGCCAGCAGCGTCGGCCTGTGCTTGCCATCCTTGGGCCAGTGATGTGAGCCGGGCTTGTGCGCTTCGGTCACCAGGTGCTTGACGCTGGCTTCGCAGGAGAACTCCTCGAGCTTCTTGCCCGCGCGTCCGCTGAAGTAGAGCCGCATCGCGGTGTCGTCCTTGTGGCCGAGCTGGAAGATCCCGGTGCGGCGGCCGAAGCTGATGCACATGGCGGGGAACGACAGGTCGATCGGCGTGAGCCGCGCACCCGCGATTCGGTTCAGCACGGTGTCGGCGGCGTGTGCGCCCAGGCAACCCGCCGCGTAGGCGCTCATCCGGAACGGTAGGTCAGACGGTGCCGAGGAATCACCTGCCCCGACGATGTGCTCGTCGTCGACGCTGGTCAGTGTTTCGTCGGTGAGCAGGCGCCCGGCGGCGTCGGTGCGCAACCCACTGCGGTCGGCCAGATCGGGCACGCCGAAGCCCGCGGTCCAGATAGTGACCTGACTCGGCAACGTGCGGCCGTCACCGAGTTCCACGGCCTCCCGCGTCACCGCGGTGACCGACGCATCGGGGCCTTCCAGCACGTAGACCCCCAGATCGGCGAGGTACTTGCTGGCTGTGCGTCGGGCCCGGGGGTGCAGGTACGGGCCGAGCACACCGCCACAGACCAACGTGACGGCGCGGCGCTGCTCTGCCAACTCCGCGGCGGTCTCGATCCCGGTCGGACCGCCCCCGACAACCGTCACCGCAGCCGTCATCGGCGTGTCCCACAACACCGACCGCAGCCGCTGCGCCGCCTCCAGAGTCGCGATCGGGTAAGCGAACTCGGCCGCGCCCGGCACCTGCGGGCCGACGCTGCCACTGCCCACCGCGTAGATCAGGTAGTCATAGCCGATCGCGCCGCCCTCGGCCAGCGTGACACTCCGTCCGGCCGCGTCGATCCGCGTCGCGCTGTCGATGACCAGTCGAACGCCCTCGGCCAGGACTTCCTGGAAGTCGACGACCGCATCGTGGGTCCCGCCCACCAGCTGGTGCAGCCGCAGCCGCGGGACGAAGAGCGGACGCGGATTGATCACGGTCACCGTCACGTCGTCGCGCTGCGTCAAACGATTCGCCGCCATCACACCGGCGTATCCGCCGCCGATCACGACCACATCGATGTTCCCGGCCATGGTGTCTCCAATTCGTTGCAGGGGTTCGAGTACAAGACACCGCATCGCCGAAAATCCTGACAACATGTGACATGGATCACTTCAAGGGCCGGTTCTGTGGGCTCACCAAGCCCTCGAGAGAGCTGGCTGCGGGCAGGTCGGGCACAGCCGGTCGTGTCGAGAAACAATCTTGGGCTCAACTGCATCACGGCGTGGATGGTCTGCGGCGCGGAGGTCGTGGTGCGGGATTACGGGTTGTCAGAGGATCGGCAGGATGAGGTGTGGCGTGCGGAGGAGCCATTCAGCGTGATCGCCCGGGCGGTTGGGGTGCCGGTCCATCATGTGCGCGCATCGTTGCAGGACACTGGGAAGGTGATCTTCTCATGGGATCTCGACCCTCGGCGGTCGCAACTTTGGTCGAGCGGAGCAGCCGTTTCACCGCTGTGGCGGCACCACCTGAAGGCATCAAGGCCGACCAAGTCACCCGTACCTGATGCGCTACCTGCTCAGCCTCCCCGCACCGATGTGGCGCACCTTGACCTGGGATCGTGGCCGGAAGATCACGGACACCGAGCCATCACCAAACACGCCCACGACTCTATCCGGCGACCAATCCGGGCGAGTGCTCTCGGGTGGTGGCCAAGCGGTACTTGTGATTCGGCTTTCCGAAGGTCGGGTGACTCACAGCCCAGGCGGCGGTATTGATGATCGCCGACTTGACTTGCGCGGCCAGGCGGCCGCGTAGGGCTCCCGGCTTCGCTCGCGCGTCACCGTCGACCAGCTGGAAGAGCCCATCGTGGCGGCCGAGGCTGATGTGGTTGCCGATATAGGAGAAGGTGGTCGGCTCGACTTTGCGGCCGGTCAGGTCCCCGATGATCGCAGCCGTCGCCGCCTTGCTGGTGGGTCCCGCCGAAGCACACGACATCGGATACGGCAGGCCGTTGTCGCCGATGACGAAGACGCTGTCACCGGCGGCGTAGACGTTCGGGTGTGAGACCGACCGCATCTGACGGTCCACCGTGATCTGGCCGTTGGGTTCCACCGCGAGGCCGCTGGCGGCGGCGATCGGATGGGCGGCGAAGCCTGCGGCCCACACGATCGCGTCGGCGGTGAACGCGGTGCCGTCGGCGGCGATCGCCGCCGACGGCTCGACGCGCACGATGGCGGTGTGCTGGTGGACCGTGATACCGAATCGGTCGAAGGCGCGCCGCATGTGACGGCGGGCCTTGGCCCCCAGCCAACCGCCGAGTTCACCGCGCGTGACGAGGCTGACCCGAAGCCCTGGACGGGATTCGGCGAGCTCGGTTGCCGCCTCGATCGCGGTCAGATTGCCGCCGACCACCAGCACGTGCCCGCCCTCGCCCAGCTCGTCCAGGCGCCCGCGCAGGCGCAGCGCGGCCGGCCGCGCCGCAACGTGGTAGGTGTGCTCATCGACGCCGGGAACGCCGTGGTCTGCGACGGTGCTGCCGAGCGCGTATAGAAGGGTGTCGTACTCGAGCCGGTCGATACCGTCACCGGCGCCGTCTGCGACGGTGACCGTCCGACGCTCGACGTCGACGCTGGTGACGCGTGCCAGTCGGAGCCGGATGTCGGTGCCCGCGAATACCTTCGCCAGTGGTCGGTGACGCAGCTCTTGTCCGGCGGCGAGCTGATGCAGGCGCAGCCGCTCGACGAAATCGGGTTCGGCGTTGACGACGGTGATCTCGAAGTCGTCGGCGTGGAGTTGGCGGGCCAGGAATGTGGCGGAGAAGGCTCCGGCGTATCCGGCCCCGAGGACGACGATGCGGTGCTTCATGGTTGAGACTCCTGTTGAGTTCGCGTGCTTTGCTGAACGAGACACCGCGAGTCGCGATTTTCTGACAGCCTTGGCCAGTGATGCGGATCACCCCCGAGGCTCGCTCAGCGGACGAACTCCATTCCGAACCGAGCTAGGCTGCGCGCGCCGCTCGCATCTACACCACGCCCACACCACCCTCGAGCGGACTCATCCCACAATCCCCGTGATATCGCTGCCGCAAGGAGTCAGCCGATGAGTAGCCACCCTGTCCGCGCGTCCCGCTTCGAACGGCGACAATGTGTCACTGTGCGTCGTCCTATTGTTGTCGGTGTCGACGGCTCTCCCGCGTCGCTTGCTGCCATTCGCTGGGGCGCGGCGATGGCTGCACGCCATGAGGCGCCGCTGCATCTCGTGCATGCCATCGGTGTCCCGGTCCACGCGCTGCCTGTGATCGGCTCTTTGCTGTTCGATATCAGCGCATACCGGCAGATCGGTGAATCCGCGCTCGGCCAAGGGCGAAGCATCGTCAGCGAGTTGGATGGCTTCCCCACAGATGTCGAGGTTGCTACCTTTCTCGACCTACCGTCACCAGTGGCGGCCTTGTCCGCTCGCTCGGCGTCGGCCCGGTTGGTTGTCATCGGGGCTCGTGGTTTGGATCCGTTGGAGCGCGTGCTGTTCGGGTCGGTCGGCGTCGGTCTGATGAAGCACGCCGAATGTCCGGTCGCTGTCATTCCGGCTGCCGCGGCGACGATGCCGCCGTCGTCCCATGTGCCGGTCCTGGTGGGCGTAGACGGTTCGCGCTGCAGTGCTCGCGCGGTCGCGATTGCTTTCGACGAAGCGGCGAGCAGGGGCGTAGGGCTGGTGGCGGTGACGACATGGTCCGATCGAAACGGTGGACCCAGTGCGCCCGCCACAGTGCGGCAGCGAGCCGAGGCGCTGCTCGACGAAAGCCTGGCGAGCTGCATCGACAAGTACCCGTATGTCTGCGTAGATCGAGTCGTCATCGACGGCCGCCCGGCGCAGCGGCTGCTGGAGGCGTCCGGGCACGCGCAGCTGATCGTGCTCGGCAGCCGTGGACGTGGCGGAGTCGCGGGCGCCACGCTCGGTTCGGTCAGTCAAGCGGTGCTGCAAGCCAGCCGCATCCCGGTCCTCATCGCTGCATGTCGGCAATGAACCTCTCCCCCGCACCACCGTCGGACCCGCCGTGCACGCGCTGGACCGCGCTCACCGGTGCGAGCATCGTCGCAGCGAGCTACCCCTCCCACCGCTATTGATGGTGCTGGTAGACGTCGGGTATTCCGTCGTTGTCGTCGTCGCGGGTTTCTGCTTCGGCGATGCGCCGGTAGGTCCGGTTGCGCAGCCGCAATACCACCGCCGCCAGGAGGGCGGCGGTGAGAGTGCCGATGAGTACCCCGATGCGGACGTAATCCTCCCGCAGCGGTTCGTCCGGGAAGGCGAGTTCGCCGATGAGCAGCGACACGGTGAATCCGATCCCTCCCAGCAGCGCAACCCCAGCCACGTCGATCCAGCGCAAGTCGGCGTCGAGTTCGGCGCGGGTGAGTTTCGCGGTGAGATAGGTGGTGGCCAGGATGCCGAATGCTTTTCCGCAGACGAGCCCGACGGCGATGCCGAGTGTGACCCGGTCGGTGAGCGATTCGACCAGCCCGCTCAGCCCCCCGATAGTGACCCCTGCGGCCAGGAACGCGAACACCGGCACCGCGACAGTAGCGGAGATCGGTCGCAGGCGGTGCTCGAACTGTTCGGCAAGTCCTCGGCGGGCCGGGTTGCGCGGATCGTCGTCGCGGGGCTTGTGGAGCACCGGAACGGTGAAGCCGAGCAGTGCCCCGGCGACGGTGGCGTGGACACCGGACTGGTGGACCAGCCACCAGGTGAGCAAGCCAAGCGGCACCAGGATCCAGAACGACCGGACCCTGCGTTGCACCGCCACAGCGAAGGCGGTCAGTGGGATGGCCGCGAACCCGAGGTAGGGCAGGTGTAGTTCGTCGGTGTAGAAGATCGCGATCACGGTCACCGCGAGCAGATCATCGACGACTGCGAGGGTGAGCAGGAACGTGCGTAACGCCGTCGGTAGATGCGAGCTGACGACCGCCAGGACAGCGAGGGCGAACGCGATATCGGTAGCGGTGGGAATCGCCCATCCGCTCACCGCGCCGTCGTTGCCCAGATTGAACGCGATGAAGATCAGGGCGGGGCCGACCATGCCTCCGACAGCCGCCACCACAGGCAGCGCAGCACGGCGCGGATCCCGCAGATCACCGGCGACGAACTCGCGTTTGAGCTCGAGTCCGACCACAAAGAAGAACACCGCGAGCAACCCGTCGGCCGCCCACGCTTCCAACGGGAGATGCAGATGCAGGCTCTCGGGACCGAGCCTGAAGTCGCGCAGCCTCTCATACGCGCCCGACCACGGCGTATTGGCCCAGACCAGGCCGATAGCCGCGGCCACGATCAGCAGGACACCACCAGCGGTCTCGGTCCGCAAGATCGTCGCGACCCGCCGCGTCTCAGGCCAAGAACCACGCGCGAACAAACGTAGCCGGGACTCGGGGGCAGTCACTTCGAAGTTCGCCTCTCCTGAATTCTTGCGGCAGCACGTCCGCGCCACTCGGCGACCGGCCGCAGCCCCATACCCCGGCGGGGACCTACAGCAGCACAGGCAGCGCGCACGGGGGCAGCGTTCGCCGGCGGACCGGGATCGAAGACGCCACCCAACGTCCTCGGATCCGAGGTCCTGCGTCGTATGGTTCTCGCTCGCTGCAGCGTCATGGTGCGCCCATCACTGGTCGGCCCGAACCCACACCCGGGCCGGGTTTGCCGACCAGACTTCCCGGCGCTCCGCCTGTAAACATGCCGTATAGACACCCAGGCACGCAAACCGACCGAGTCGCATAAATCGCGGTAAAACCACTGCGGTGCGCATATCGGAACGCGTTATTGGGAGACCTGCGGCGCTCACCATCTTGCCGAGCTACCGCTACGAAAAACCGATCTCTGCCGCCATCGCGGCTGGTCACCGGCGTGACGTAGCCGCAACGTGGCCTGCGCCGAGGGGATGCCATTTGCCTCGGGAGCGGGTTTACGGCATCTTTACCAGTGGTGCGCCGGGAAGTCTGGTCGGCAACCCGACCCTGACCACGGCTCGGGCAATCGACGAGCAGGAGCGCACCGTGCTCACACCGAACTGCTGTACCACCGGTGCCGTCGGTGACCGTGACAGCGGGAAGTGCTCAACTCGCGACCCCACGCAGAGAATCACCACGCCCTTGCACGCTGAAGCCGGTGGCGGTCGCTGGCCCTGCGTTCCGATTTCGGTGGGGCCTCGGGCCCCTGCTGATATCAGTGCCCGCTGGGGCATGCATCGCAGACCGGGCGCCGCTCCGGTTTTGGCAGCCACGCGCAACCGTCGGGCAAATCGCAGATGCCAGCTGCAGGTACGGCTCTCGCTGTGCTCCAAGCCTGAGTCGCGTGACACTCACGGCCTCAACAGTTTCGGCTTCCCACCGTCTGCCGCACCACAGACCTCTGATCATGACCGGAACTCGACACCGTCCCGCCCGATCCGAAGGAAGAAATCTATGACATCGAGTGAGCACAACGCGATGCGGCTCGAGCACCTTCGGGTGGCGCTGGGATGGGATCCGGTACGGCGCAGTCGGTTTGGCTTCGCCGCGAAGGACATCGATCTGAATGTGGCGGCATTGTTGTTCGCCGAGGACCACATCATCGATGTCGTCTACCACCAGCAGCTCAGCTCGCGAGACGGCTCGGTACGGCACTTCGGAGACAGCACCACCGGAGAAGGTAAAGGCGACAACGAGGTGATCACCGTCGACTTGACCCGCATACCGCCGCAGATCACCACCATCCTTTTTCTCGTCACCTCCTACACCGGGCAAACCTTCGACCAGATCGAGAACGCGTTCTGCCGTGTCGTCGACACCGTCTCCGGCGCCGAAATCGCCCACTTCGACCTCAGTACGGACGCATCCCATACCGGCCTGGTGATGGGCAAAGTGTCGCGGGACACAGGAAAGTGGCGCTTCGAGCCGATCGGCGAGGCCATCCGCGCACAACATCCTGTCGAGGCGATCCCCCACGCCACCCGATTCCTGACCTGATCCGACAGCCTACGAGCCGGCCACCCAGAAAGTATCGAGCGATCAGTACCGGCTCACACCCAACAGGACGCGTGAGGTGAACAAGATTGTCGCTACCCGCTCAACTCGGTTGCGAATCATGTGGATACATCCCTGTGACCCGAACGTTGATACGTGGCACAGATCGTCTCGAGGCCGCGATCCGGGTTCTGGCGGTTCTCACATGTCTCGTGGCGATCCCCGTCGCGGGGGCTGCAGGCATCGCAGGATCACACAGTGACCGCGGAGCGCAGCGACCCATTGCTTCGTGACCCGCTATCAGCATCAATTGTGGGAAACGCGCTGGAGCCACTTCGATCGCGGCCTCGAATGACCGCCGCGGCTCGTGTCGAGAAGACGAACCCGGGTCCGGCCCGGATACGCGACGAGTCCATGCACCCGAATTGGGCTCCATGATTGGCGATGCAGGTTTCTGGCACCTTGCCCGCGAAGGGCGAGTGCCGCCCACAAACCGCCCGAAACCTCGAGGACACTGGTGAATAGACCACAATCTGGGCCAAGGCCACCAGCCGACGTCACGGTCAGATCCTCGAACGGGTCGGCGTGCATCATGTCGTGCTTCCCGAACACGACATGGGCGAGCGGGTGGTACATCTGGTTACCGGCCGGATGATCGACTACATCGAGTTCGACACCGACTACGCCATGGCCAAAACCAGCGCCCCGCAGGCGGCAATCGGGAGGACGCTCACCGCCAGCGGGCTGCGCCAGCATTTCGATATCACCGTGGTCGCGATCAAACACCGCGACGGGGTATTCACCTACGCTATCCCTGAGACCGTCGTGTCGAAGGCGACCAGTTGATCGTGTCCGGCCGTATCGAAGACGTTGAGCGGTTCGCCGACATGACCTGACAGCAACCTGGCACGCGACGCGTACCCGACCGGCCGCCCACGACTTCTGCTGGCGGTGGACGGGCAGGATCGAGCCATCGGCAAGCAGTTAACTCCGTGCGGACGTTCGAGCGTTCGTCGCGAAGACCCCGTCCGCGGCGACGTACATGCCATTAATCTCGAGGCTGCGCAGCTCACGCTCGATGCGAATACGGCGCTCCTCCCCCTGCGACGCCTGTGCTGTGACGGTCTATTCGATCGGCAGCAGCCGCTGAAGCCGGGGCTAGCCACTGGTGGCATCGAGCAACGATGGAGTTCGCTCCGTCTCCTTCCCGCGCAGCCGGGTCGTCATCGAGCGGTGAAGCGCCATGTGTGGTGGTGCCCCGGCGCATAGTCAGTTGGTCAGGTCGCGCTGGGTGAAGCGAATGAGTCCGGCCCCGATCAGTACGACCGAGATCACGACCAGGACGGCGGCGTCGGTCCATTGGATCCCGTTGCGCAGCGGTTCTCCGCCGATGTAGTAGTGGAACGGCGAGAGATATTTCAGCCAGTCGGCGCCGATGACACCGGCGAGGCTGTTGGCGGCGTAGGCGAGTACTCCGATGCCCGCGGTTCCGGCCAGTACGGGGCCGCGCCTTCCGGTGACAGCGCCGACGCCGATGGCCAGAGCACCGAAGACGATCGCCAGCAGTGTCAGCTGGAGACTTTGCGCCGCGAACTCGCCGATACTGATCGAATCCAGATCGGCGGACGAGCGAATGGCCACCATCCCCAGCAGCACTACTGCCCCGATCGCGAGGGCACCGGTGGCCAGGGCAGCGAATCGTTGCAGTGCCAGTCCGGTGCGGCTGACCGGATAGGCCAGCAGCAGATCCAGGTACCCGGATTCCTCATCGCCGGCGATCGCACGGGCGCCGAAGGTGATCCCGAAGAACATCGCCAGCAGCGGCAGCAGCAGGCCGAACACGCTGGAGCCGAGATAGCCCGCGGCGGAGGTCATATCGTTCAGCCGCAATGCC
Source organism: Nocardia arthritidis NBRC 100137 (assembly GCF_001612765.1). Classification (GTDB taxonomy): domain Bacteria; phylum Actinomycetota; class Actinomycetes; order Mycobacteriales; family Mycobacteriaceae; genus Nocardia; species Nocardia arthritidis. Next base: position 20,091 of record NZ_BDBB01000017.1, on the reverse strand, counting down.
TCGCGCATCGCCTCGGGATAGTTGCTCACCGTGTCGGCCATACCGCCCGCGGACACCTGCGGATAGAACCCGGCATACATCAGGCCGACCGCCGCCGTACCGACCGACCAGGCGATCAGCGAGCGACGGTTGTCGACGAGGGTCTGGGTGTAGATGTCAGGCAGCATCGGATTCTCCGGTGTAGTAGCCGTGGAACAGGTCTTCGAGGGCGGGTTCGGTGACCAGCAGACCCGTCACGCGGTGGGTGACGATGCTGCGCAGCAGTGCGTCCGGGCTCCCGGTGACCCGGCAACGCAGGACCGTGCCGTCCACCTGGACGTCGCGGACAGCGGGCAGGGCGGCGAACTCGGCAACGGTCACCGAATCGGCGAAGGTGACCTCCACATCGCGCACGGCATCAGCCCGCAACCCGGACACGGTGTTCAGCGCGACCAGTCGACCCTCGCGGATGATGCCGACCCGGTCGGCGACCGCCTCCACCTCGCTCATGATGTGGCTGGACATGAACACCGTCTGCCCGTTGACGGAGGCCTCGGTGACCATGTCCAGGAAGATCTGCTGGCCGATCGGATCCAGACCCGAGGTCGGCTCGTCCAGGATCAGCAACTGTGGAGTGTGCATGAACGCCTGGACCAAGCCGAGCTTTTGCCGGTTCCCCTTGGAAAGACTGCTCACTTGCGCGTCTTGATCCAATTCCAGGCGTTCACACAGCGCGTCGATCCGCTGCGGCGGGACCCCGCCACGCAGCGCGGCGAGAAACCGCAACGTCGCACCGACCTGTCGCCGTCCCGGCACAACGAAATCGCCTGCCAGGTAACCGATCCTCGTATGCAGCCGCACCGCATCGCGACGCGGGTCGAGACCGAGTACCCGAGCGCTGCCCGCGGTCGGCCGGATCAGATCCAATATCAGCCGGATGGTCGTCGACTTGCCTGCTCCATTCGGGCCGAGATAGCCGAATACCTCACCGGGGCGGACTTCCAGGGACAACTCCACCAGCCCGCGCCGTGAGCCGTAGGTCTTGCTGAGCCCTTGCAGCTCGATCACGTTCACCATGTCTCGAACAGTAATGAACTTTCAGAGATTTGTAAACATTCAGAACTGTTTGAGTTTGCTAAGCTTCGAGCGTGGGAACCAACGAGCGCTTGCGGGCCGCCGCGGAGAAGCTGGCCTTGACGTTGTCCGACGGCGGAGGGATGCAACGAACCACCGCGCGGGTGATGACCGCTCTGCTCTACACCGAACAAGACACGATGACCGCCGCCGACCTGTGCGCAGAGCTGTCGATCAGCTCCGGCGCGGTCTCCACTGCGATCAAGCAACTCATCCCCGTCGGCCTGATCGAACGCGTCCCCGCCCCCGGCAGCCGCCGCGACCATTACCGCTTCCGCGCAGGCGCTTGGGCAGCGTTGATGTCGCAACAGAACACGATGCTGGCCACAATGCGAGACGCCGCCCAGGAAGGCATCGACGCTTCCGCCCCGGAGACCGCCACCGCGGCGCGCCTGCACGAGATGCAGGACTTCTACACCTACATGACCAACGAACTGGTTCCGCTCGTCGATCGCTGGCGCGAGCAGTACACCGCCGAACACGACTCAGCCGAATTCCGCCGCCGTAAGCTCAGCTAGCCTCCAATCCACTGAGCCAGCGGCGATGCGGCCGACCGTGTTGTAGCCGAACAGCGATCAAATCACCTCAGCAACTTCAGGGTCGACCACCGTCGAGCGCCGGGTTTGCCGTCAGCGACGTGCAAATCCTCGACCACGACCGTCGCTGCGGTCATCGCGCACGCCGGCACCATCAGGCAGGTGGCTGGACGGGCGAATTGTCATCGCAGGGCCCCTTCGAGGAAAGGTGCGCTCCACGCGGATGGATGGGAATCCGCTTCGTCTTCGGTGCGAGCGCCGCGCGCACCCGCCTGCTCGGCGAGATCGACCGTCTCGGCGCCGAACGGATCCTGCTCATCGGCACCGGTTACGCGAGCCACAGCGGCCTCAACGCTGCGGCGAGTTCAGCGTAGGCCGGATCGACCCCCCGGCCCGCAGCGGAGTTGCACGACCGGCACTGCCCGAGGTACCAGATCCCGTCTTCGTCGGCGCGGCCGAGGGCCACGATCCTGCCGGTGCGCTTCCAGTTCCCCTGTCACCGCGCCTTCATTGCCCGCGCATCGCGGCGGCACGTGCGCCTTGCTCATCTTCGCGACCATGCCGCATACATCGCACTCGTAGCGGTATGTGTACCGGCAAGCTGTCATCGATCTGGCGCTTCACGATCTCGACCGCGACAACTGTCTGGTGCGGTTGCGGACGCGGGGCGGTGGGTTTCACTGGCATCCGGTTTCGCCCCGTCTGATGGCCGCGCTGGGAAGGCATGCTGAATGTCGGGGAGGTGAGAACGCCACGCATCGAGTGCTGCGTAAGCGCAGCGGGCGCCCGATCAGCTACAGACCTTACGGCGGGTTGTGGGATCGAGTCCGCGAGAACCTGCCGTGGGCAGGGTATTTGGAGGTCACCACGTGTGCGTAGTGGTCGACTCCCCCTCCGGACATGCAAGTTGCTGTTGGTGCTGGTAGCGCACTTCTAAGGCCAAGGCTCGGTACAACCGAACTCGATACCGGAGCCAACGACCAAGCAAAGCAGCTGGCCGCCGCGATCGTGCCGGCCCAGCAGCGCGAGATCGACCAGATGAAGGCCATGCTCGAGCAGAGGTGAGCCTGCGAGAAGCACCTGCCCGGTGATGACGACATCTGGACAGATCAGCACCCCGGACACGGAGTGCAAGTGCACCCGCGGCAGGGTTGTACGCAGCAGTTGGTCAGCGTCGCCCGGCGGGAGTCTTCGTCGTCGGCCAGTGGCCGCGTCCGGTGTACTCGAATTTCTGCTCGGTCGGCGCAGTGCCGATGGTGTGTTCTTCGGGCTGGCGGTGGCGGCCCCGCGCGTTCGTCGAACGGCCCGTTACCTCGGCAGGCTGCGGCCGGTCCAGACGATGGAGGGCGAACGCGGCGACAACACCGATCGCACTCAGGCCGACCCAGACCGCCCAGTCCATCCCGGCGGCGCGCGCGGCGCCGACGACGGCGCCGGTGACAAGGTTGCCGGTGAGGATGCCGACACCGACGACGGTGTTGTAGAAGCCGTAGTGCGTGGCGACGAGCCGCCCGCCGGACAAGGACACGACGGTGTCCATTTCGAACGGGAACACCGCCGCGGTCCCCACGGCCAGCAATGCCGCCGACCCGAGCAACGCGGCGGACGCAGCCGGGACACCGAACCGGTTCGGGTCCGGGATGACCACCAGCGGAACGAAGGAGGCCGCGAGGATACCCAGCCCGACGACCAGACTGCGTCCGGTGCCCCACCTGCTGCGGAACCAGGCCGTGATGCGCAGCTGACCGGCGACCGCCACAACGCCGGAGATAACGAACAGCGCCGAGACCAGCGCCTGAGCCCGCGCGCCGGCGACGAACTCCGCTTGCAGCGGCAGGGCGAGGTAGACCTGGAACGACAGCACGTAGGAGCCGATCATCGTTACCGCAAACCACACGAACCGGCGGTTCGCGACCACGGTGCGCCAGTCATCGAGCACAGATGCCTGCTCGGCGGTGGGCTCGGCTCGCCGCGTCGGCAGCGCAAACAACTGCGCCACGGTCAGGATCGCGAACACCACCGCCGCGACAGCGGCGGTCACCCGGAAGTCGAGGGCCATCAACGCCAGCCCGACCAGGGGACCGGCGAGGATGCCCGCCTGATAGAAGATGTTGAACACCGCGAACGCCTCGACTCGCCGGTCACCGGTGTCGGCGGCGAGGTAGGCGCGCACGGCCGGGTTGAACAGCGCTCCGGCGAACCCGGTCGCTGCCGAGGCGATCAGCAGTCCCGGCAGTGAGGTGGCGAACACCAGCAGCGCGAAGCCGCCTGTGCGCAGCAGACAGCCCGCGACGATCAGCGGCTTGTAGCCCAACCGGTCGGCCAGGGTGCCGCCGATGAGAAACATGCCCTGCTGGGAGAAGTTGCGCACACCCAGCACCAGACCCACTGCCCAGGCCGCCAACCCGAGCGGACCGGCCAGGTAGCCGGCCAGATAGGGCATCAGCATGTAGAAGCCGAGGTTGATGCCGAACTGGTTGATCATCAACAGCCGGGCAGGCAGGTCGAAGCTACGGAATTTCGCCAGGACGCTCACGAGGCCAACTCCGGGTCGTGGATGAACTGCCTGGGATCGATGACGGTCGTGGTTCTGGTCCATGACCGCACCACGCGCTCGGCGGGATGGGTGATCGTGTCCGGTTCCACCGGTGGGTCCGCGTCGAGCAGGCCGTGCTCGTCGCAGTAGACGTCGTTGTAGATGGTGTCGAAGTAGCGGTGCGGCCCGTCGGGGAATACCGCCGCGATCCGGGTATCGGCGTTGTGGGTGCGGGCCGCCCAGCCCGCGACCAACGCCACCGCGCCGACGCTCCAACCGCCGGTCGCGTGATGGGTCGCCGCCAAGGTACGGCACGCCCACACCGCCTCCGACGGCGCGACCCAGTGCACCTCATCGAACGCCTCGTAGTCGACGTTGACCGGATAGATGCTCGAGCCCAGCCCCCGCATCAGCCGAGGCCCCGCGGGCTGGCCGAAAATCGTGGACGCCACGGTGTCGACCCCGATCAGCTTCATTTCGGGATTGAACCGGCGCAGGACCCGCGCCACGCCGGCGGAGTGCCCTCCGGTGCCGACCGCGCACACCAGCACGTCCACCCCACCGAGCTGCTCGACCAGCTCGAGCGCCAGTGATTCGTAGCCGTCGACATTGTCGGGGTTGCTGTACTGATCCGGGCACCACGCATCAGGCTCACCAGCCAGCAGCTCCGCGACCCGATCACGGCGCGCCTGCTGCCAGCCGCCCGTGGGATGCGCCTCGGCGACCACCTCGACCTGGGTGCCGTAGGTGGTGAGCAACAGTGCAACGATCGGCTCCAGACCCGGATCCGTCACCACCGTCACCGGGTGACGGGCGGCTATCCCCGCCAGTGCCAACCCCAAACCGAGAGTGCCGCTTGTAGATTCGACGATCCGCGCCCCCGGCGCCAGATCGCCCCGCTGCTCGGCCCTACGCACCATATGCAGCGCGGGCCGGTCCTTCATCCCTCCGGGATTGAATCCTTCGAGCTTCGCCCAGAACCCCCGCCCCTCGGGCGCCAGCGGCGGACCGACCCACAACACCGGTGTGCTGCCGATCAGCGATTCCGGGTAGCGGGCAGGCGCCGGCGCGGCCACCAAGGCTGATGAACGATCGGTGCGCGCATCGAGAACGAGCTTGTCCATGACTGTCGCTTTCTGTATCGAACCGCCCGGAGGGCGGCGCGGACGTGAGCAGGCACAACACCGGCCGACACAAAGAAACATGTCGGCTTGGCGCTGACCCGTCAGCGTCGAGCGATACAGAACTGCGTCAGAGTCGCCCGTCCACCAGCTACAGGCACCCACGAGATCGGCGGCCCGCGCACCCCTCCGGGCGCAACACCCCCGGCGGCAACAGCGGCGAGCAATGCCGATACCAGGACGAAGAGCAGCAGTTTCTGCGGCGGAAGATTCTCAGCGGCACCACGCACCACCGACTTGGCGATGCAGTGATCGAAGTGCGCGGAGCAATGACCGTCCAGCGCATCGATGATCACCGCGTGAACGTGATCGGCCCCCGATGACGACGTCGAACCGTGGCCGGCACCCACATGCGCCGAAGCGTGGACGTGCACGTCACCGCGAGCCACCGAGCAGTCGATCAGCGGTACGACGACCAGCACCGCGGCGAGTAGCGCCACCACGGAGCCAGCATGTCGCAGTCGACCGAGGAACCTCACAACGAGCCCACGGTAGCACCGGACAAACCGCTCCCGACAGCGCGAGCGGCCGACGCGACGCGACGATGCCCCCACCGGGCGGTTTCGTCGATCACGCCACATCATTCGACCGCCATCCTCCCGACTGCAACGGATTCACACCCACCTTTTTATACCCCCTAAGGGTATTCGTCCAGTACCACTCGAATCGCTACCGATAACCAGCACCAACATTGCTCGACAGGGGTAGCGATGCCGACCCTATGATGACGGTGTGATGCAGCAGCACCAGTTGTCGCGGGCATCCCGGCCAGTCCGGGTGCTCGGGCTGCTGGTGGTGATCCTCGGCATCACCGCCATGCATACCGGCGGGTTCCACCTCGGGTCCGACACTCACCACGCCAGCTCCTCCCTTGTGTCCGTCACAGCCGCACCAACCCTCCACGATGAGGTCACCATCGGGGGCGGCGATTACGGTCTCGGCCATGACGCGGTGCACGCCTGCGTGCTCATCCTGTCGACCCTGACGCTGGCGATCGGCCTGGTACTGCTGTATCGAGCGGGCCACCTCTCGCCCGGCATCGAGCCGGCACCAAGAGCGGCGTCCTGGCGCATGCACCGCGAACGACCACCCCCCTGGGCCGGGCCTTCCCTGGCCGAACTATCGATTCTGAGGATCTGACAGGCCCACCGCTTTCCGCGATTCCCCGGAAGCGGTACCTGCTGCCGGAATCCAGGCGGCGCGGCGTTCACCGCCGCCTATCCGAGCAGCGACAGCCGGAACGTCGAGGCACTCCACAGCATCCGATGCAACCTGGCTGCACCAGATCACGGGGCATCCGCCCTGACACCACGGCGGAACCCCAATCGTCACCCCAGGGAGAAACCCATGTCATCCAGCCAGTTCCCCCACCCGACGTCGATGACTCGCCGCGGCTTCCTCGCCCTCGGCACCGGCGTCACAGCAGCCGCCGTTCTCGCCGCCTGCTCGAATGATTCCACCGCGTCACGCACACTCGTCGAACCAGACTCCGAGGCAGTCCGCGCAGCCGAGAACACGCGGCGGGCTGCGGATGCCCCCATCCGGGACATGAGGTTGCATGCCGAGCCCGCCACCGTCGACCTCGGCGGCGTGCAGGTTCAGACCTGGGCCTACGGCGGCAAACTGCCCGGCCAGGAAATCCGCATCACCAAGGGAGATGTACTGCGGGCCGAACTCACCAACGCACTGCCCGTACCGTCGACGGTCCATTGGCACGGGATCGCACTGCGCAACGACATGGACGGCGCACCCGCGGTGACACAACCGCAGATCCCGCCGGGCGACACGTTCGGCTACGAATTCACCGCACCCGACCCCGGCACGTACTTCTTCCACCCACACGTCGGAATCCAACTCGACCGCGGCCTGTACGCGCCGCTGATCATCGAAGATCCCGCCGACGGCAATGACTACGACCTGGAAGCCGTCGTGGTGCTCGACGACTGGCTCGACGGCGTCAACGGTCGCGACCCGGACAAGCAACTGGATCAGCTACGCGCCAAGGGCATGTCGGGCATGTCGGGCATGAACATGGGCGGCATGAACCACGGCGGCATGAACATGGGCGGTTCCTCCACGATGACGATGCCCACCGACCCCAACGCGCCGCTGGGCTCCGACACCGGAGACGTGAGCGACTATCCGTACTACCTGATCAACGGCCGCATCGGCGCCGATCCGGTCACAATCACCGCTCGCCCCGGCCAGCGAATCCGGCTGCGGATCATCAACGCCGCCTCCGACACCGCCTTCCGCGTCGCCGTCGGCGGCCACCAACTGCGCGTCACCCACAGCGACGGCTTCCCCGTGCAGCCGGTCACCACCTCGAGCCTGCTCATCAGCATGGGCGAACGCTACGACGCCGTCGTCCAACTGGCCGACGGAGTGTTCCCTCTGGTCGCTTCCGCCGAAGGCAAGACCGGCCAAGGCTTCGCCCTCCTCCGCACCGGCGCTGGTGCACCACCGCCCCCCGAAATCCGTCTGGCTGCACTGTCGACACCCCCGCTCACCGCCGACCGGCTGATGTCCGTCGAATCCGTACGGCTGCCCAACCGCAAGCCCGACAAGACACTCGACGCCACCCTCGGAAACGATGCGGCCAAATACCTCTGGATGATCAACGGCAAGGCGTTTCCCGAGCACGCCATGCTCGATGTGACCGAAGGACAACGGGTTCGGCTGCGGTTCGTCAACCAGACAATGATGTTCCACCCCATGCACCTGCACGGTCACACCTTCCAGGTCGTCACCGCCGCGGGCACCGGCCCACGCAAGGACACCTCCATCGTGCCGCCCATGCAGACCGTCGAGGTCGACTTCGACGCCGACAATCCCGGTCAGTGGATGGTTCACTGCCACAACGCCTACCACGGTGAAGCCGGAATGATGAGCATCGTCTCCTACATGCGCTGACGGTTCCGATGATGGCAGGTTCGTGGCAGCACATCATCTTCTGGATGGCAAACCGTACAGCCCCTCCGCTGGTCCCCCTTGGACTGCAACACCTCTGGACTGCAACACCTCTTAATAAGCGGGAGAAGGATGGGAGTGGAAAGCGCTCGCGGCGTGGTGCGCACACTGCTCGAACCGAAATTCCGGCCCGCGGAGCTGCTGGACGATCTGTCGATTTTGATCGTGTTGGTCGCCCAGACCGGTGACGAGTGGACCAGCACCTGCGACATGTTCGCTGCTCACGTCTTGCCGTTACTGCGGCAGCACGCTGTCCGCCTGGTCGAAGTGGCCCGCAAGGGCCCCTCTGCCGCGGACGGCATCCTCGTGTTGCAGGACACTCGCGAACCGGTGCGGCGACACCCGGATCTGGAGAAGTACGGCTTCTACGCGCTCAGCGACGAGCACTGCGGCAACGGTGTACTGCCCACCCTCTGCGGCAACCGCACTTGCCCAGTTGACCGCACCACGAATGCACCGTGGGCAATGGTCGGCACTGATCTCCCACCAAGCCCTGACCATTGACAACCGGCAGAAGTGATCGTTGAAATAGTCCAACGATGATCGAACCTGACCCCCAACTCGAAGAGGAACTCAACGCCGCTCACAGCCTTTATCCGATCGGCGACCATGTGACCGGAGTGGTCACCCTGATTCCGCGACCCGGCGTCGTCGGACTGTTCGTCGACTTGGGCCATCCACCCACCGGATTCGTCGACATCCTGAATCTGCCGTTTTCCGCCGACCAATGGCCGGCTGTCGGCACAGTGACCGAGTTCGAGGTCCTCCAGCACACACGCGGCCAGGTTCGCCTCTGGCCTCTCGATCCCGCCTTCCGATCGAGCACAACAAGGTTTCCCGTCATGAGCGAGTCCGAATGGTGCGACGCCAAGAACCGCCACCCCGTCGGCTCCGCAGTCACCGCCGAGATCACCGACGTCTTCCCCAGCAACCGCGAATACTTCGTCGCATTCGATGGCCTCTGGTCCGTCCTGTCCTGGTCCGGCACGCCCCCAGTCGTCGGCACCACCGCCCAGTTCACCGTCGCCCGACATCTCGACGCGACCCGAAGAATTCGGCTGCGCAGCGCCTGACAAACCCAGCACCGCCCGGGCCGAGCAGCTCGATGCCCTGCTCTTTGGCCTAGGCCAGCAGCTGCTGGGCCGGCTTCTTCTGATCCACCGCATCCACCACGGATTCGAGTGTCTCCGACATCAAACGATCCTTCCGCCGAACCCTCAGGATCGGCCAGTCAGACCGAAATCAGATCCAGCGGAGATCAGACACTCCCGCCGAGTTCCCGTCGATGGCTGCACTCCAAGGTAATAGCGCCGAGGTCCATTCCCTTGGAGCGCACGAGATTATCATTGTGGTCGGTGGAAGCCGGGCGATGCGACAGACAGACGCAACGTGTCGTCACGGTGGGTCAGGGTCAGTTCGTACCAGTCGGAGGTGCGGGCGTGAGTGACGATGCCGCCAGGGTCGGTGGACAGCGTCACCCGCCACCCCTGCTGCTCCCAGATTCGGACGATCACAGGTGGATAGATGTCGGCGCGGTCGAGGGCAGGTGGGTCGAGGAAGTAGCGGGCCTCGAGTCGGTCGACCTGGTAGATGTTGCCCGCGTCGTCATCGAACGGCAGTATCGTCTCGCCGTCGAGGCCATCCTGCGGGCGGATGCGCATCTGTCCGCCCAGCGCGTCGAGCAGCTCGGCGACGAGATCGCGGATACGGTCGCGCGCGGCGTCCTCGGTGAGTTCGCGGTTCCAGAAGACTGCCCGCGCCGCCCTGGGCATGGACATGATCGCCTGCCGCAATTCTTCGGGTGTCGGCGGTGTCTCGGGCGCGGTGGTCGCGGGCGGGTGATCACGCTCGAGCTGGAAGCCGTAGCTCATCAGTTCGTCGAAGGTTCCGGCGAAGTCCAGTGGCCGCTCCATGTGGCCGTCGGCCTCCCAGCCGATGGCGCCTCGGGGCAGGTCGGGAGAGACGAAGTAGCGCGTATCACCCAAGCCCTTGGCGATGAGCATCGCCCGGCCACCCGGAATGTCCTCGCCCGTTTCCCAATTGCGCACGGCCTCGGGCAAGTTCAGCACCGAATAGGTCTGCATGTCCCGGGGACGGGCAGGACCGTAGGAGATCTCGTCGAGATCGGTGAACCCCGCATGCACCGTGGAGAGGAACACCCGCAGTGCCTCCGGCAGCGCATCCCAATACGGCGGCCGGTCGGCGCCGAACGTCTCCGGATCCCATCCGATACGGAACTCGTGCGGTTGAAACGGCTTTCGCAGCGCATACAGCAGCACCCAGTCACCCCGCAGCAGGCAGACCCGCACATCGTCGAGGCATTCCTCCAACACAACCCCGAACCGCGGCAGCACATCGACAAACAAGTCGAGATTCCACACAGCCACCGCAGCCGCGCGCCGGGCGTTCGAATCCCCACCCGCTGCGATCCCGGCCCACCGCGCCGGCACATGAGCCGCGGCCGACGACCCCGGCTCGACCAACAGCGCGGAGGCGGAGCCGAATTCCGCTACGACCCTTGCGAAGTCGACACTGTCCACGACCCCCATCGAACACCATCCCCACCGCTGACACCCCGACGGTCACCCGCACGACGCAGGAAGCGGATGGCCGCCTCGAACCCGGAAGGCGATCTGACCTTGAGTTATGGTGCTCAGCACGTTGCCGCCATGGCGGCGTGCGCCACGCTCTTTCGTAGTGACCGCTGGCGGCACGATAGAAGACGCCATATCTTCGTCTGGAGTCAGCAAGCGGCCGCGCATGCGTGCGGAGTCCACTGGACTTACCTGGGGCAGGTCGAACGCTGGCAGCGCAGACCGGTCCATCCACTTCGACGCGCATCGACCAGAGATACCCGGCCCAGCAGACGGCCCCGGGTTCACACCAATAAGTCTCCGGACTCACCGGGGGGATTCAGCGGCGAGCCGGAAGCGGTGCGCAATGACAGCGGCGACGGCGACAATCAACGGCGCACCCAGCACACCGGCCAACTGCACAGTCCATCTGCTTGTGGGGCAACCCCTCGAAGAAGCCCAGAATCGGCTGCCAGAAACAGGCGGTGCCGACGATGACCAGGCCGGTGAACACGATGCCGAGCGCATGGTTGCGGATGTGCAGACCCCACACGGCGAACAAGTCGAAATCGATAATCGACGCCGCCGCGAGCCCGAGCAGAGTAATCATTCCGAATACTCCCATGGTCTGGGCTCCTTCCTCACACGTTCGAGCCACCCTTCACGATTCGCTACCCGGGACCGTGACCGACAGTGTGATGTGTCACCGACCATCATGACCTTTCGCCCGTGGACCGGCGGGCGCCAGGTCATCGACAAGAATTCGATCACCCACAGGCATGTCATCGGCGACGTGCGGGGCCGATACTCGACACATGGGGTCAGCGCGGACGGTGGTAGAGCGGCCGGCGAAGGTTCGGCGCCGGGACGGGCGCCTGGTCGACTTCGATCTGACGCGGATCGAAGCCGCGGTCGCGCGAGCGGCGCGCGAGGCGGGACGTCCCGATTCCACGCTTGCGGCAATCACTGCCCGTGACGTCGCCGAGCAGCTCGGACACAAAGTAGCGACCGTCGAGGAAATCCAGGACCTGGTCGAGGCGCAACTGAGCGCCACCGGCTTCGACGACGTCGCCCGCGCGTACATCATCTACCGCCAGCGACGTGCGGAGTTGCGTGCTGCGAAGACCCTGCTCGGGGTACGCGACGAGCTGAAGCTGAGTCTGGCCGCGGTGACCGTGCTACGGGAACGGTATCTGCTGCGCGACGGGCGGGGTCGGCCGGCGGAATCGACCGGCGAGATGATGGACCGGGTCGCGAACCATGTCGCGGCGGCCGAGGATGCGTACCGGCGCGGATCGTCGGCGCACTGGGCGGAGCGATTCTCGGGGCTGCTGCGCGGCCTGGAGTTTCTGCCGAACTCGCCGACACTGATGAACGCAGGCACCGGTCTCGGCCTGCTCGCCGGCTGCTTCGTCCTGCCAGTCGATGATTCGCTGCACTCGATCTTCCAAACGCTTGCGCAGGCCGCCGAAATTCAGCAAGCCGGCGGCGGTACCGGATACACCTTCACCCACCTGCGGCCCGCCGGGGATCGGATAGCATCCACGCGGACCACGGCCAGTGGGCCGCTGTCATTCCTTCGGCTGTACGACACCGCCGCTGGTGTCGTCTCGATGGGCGGACGCCGCCGCTGCGCATGCATGGCCTTGCTGGACGTGTCGCACCCCGACATCTACGACTTCGTCACCACAAAGGCCGACTCGCCGCGGGAGCTCACCCATTTCAATCTCTCGATCGGCGTCACCAGCGCCTTCCTGCGGGCCGTTGAACGCAACGGCACCCACCGTCTGGTCAACCCCCGAACCGGCAAGACGGTCGCGCGGGTACCGGCTGTCGACTTGTTCGATGCGATCTGCGCGGCCGCGCACGCGTGCGGGGACCCGGGGTTGGCGTTCTTGGACACCATCAACCGGGCGAACCCGACGCCGGAGCGCGGTCGGATCGAAGCGACCAACCCGTGCGGGGAAGTCCCGTTGCTGCCTTACGAGTCCTGCAACCTCGGCTCGATCAACCTGGCCAGGATGACCACCGCCGGTCACGTCGACTGGGACCGGCTCGCCAAGGTCACCGCGTTGGCGGTGCGTTTCCTCGATGACGTCATAGATGTCAGCCGCTACCCGTTCCCCGAACTCGGCGAGACCACCCGGGCCGGCCGCAAGATCGGTCTGGGCGTCATGGGATTGGCGGAGATGCTGGCCGGCCTCGGCGTCCCGTACGACAGTGAACAGGGGGTCCGTCTGGCTGGCCGGGTTATGCGCTGCATCCAGCAGGCGGGGCACGCGGCGTCGGCGCGGCTGGCCGAAGACCGGGGCGCGTTCCCCGCATTCGCCGACAGCCGGTTCGCCGGCTCGGCACCGCTGCGCAATGCGCAGGTCACCTCGGTGGCGCCGACCGGCACCATCTCATTGATCGCGGGCACCACTGCTGGGATCGAGCCGATGTTCGCCATCGCCTTCACTCGCGCGATCGTCGGCAGGCACCTGTTGGAAGTCAACCCGTGCTTCGACCGGCTCGCCCGCGACCGGGCCCTCTACAGCGACGAGCTGATCGCTGAGATCGCGCAGCGAGGCGGCGTCCGCGGCTACCCGCATCTGCCCGCCGAAGTACGGGCAGCGTTCCCGACCGCCTCCGAGATCGCGCCGGAATGGCATCTGCGGATGCAGGCCGCCGTGCAGCGGCATGTCGACGCAGCCGTGTCGAAGACGGTCAACCTGCCCGCCACCGCGACCGTTGACGATATCCGCGCCATCTATCTGGCAGCTTGGAAGGCGAAGGTCAAGGGCATCACGGTCTACCGCTACGGCTGCCGCGAGGGGCAGGTGCTCACCTTCGCGGCCCCCGAACCTGCGATCCCGCGGGCCGGCACCGACTTCAGCGGCGGATGCGTCGGCCGCGTCTGCGAGTTCTGACCGAATTGCGTCGAGATTCATGTTTCGTGATCACCGGCATTCCATGCGTGTTCGAATCGGTGCCGGGTTCTTGGCATGTGGTCGACCTCACCGAAATCTGTTCTCGACTGCGTGATGTCCCAGCTCGTTCTGCCACGAGTCGGTCGGTGATGGCGTCGGGGTGGTAACTGGTTCGCGGATCACGTTGGTGATGAGTTCGCCGAAAGCGTGGGGGTCGTACATGAGCCAGGTGTGCCCGCCGGGCACGGTGAAGGCCCGCGGGTCACCAAGGGCGGTTCGCAGAGACATCGACGTGGTTTCGGGTATGACCGTGTCGCGTGTGCTCCACACTACGAAGATCGGTAGCCGGCGTTCGGCGAGCGCGGTGAGTTCGGAGGCCAGGTTGGCGGTTCGGGCGAGGTGGGCGACTTCCCACACCGCGGTCGGGTTGCGCATCATGTTCGGCACCGCGTCGCGCAAGATCACCGGTAGGACCCGAGTCATCTGACGGTGGGGAAACAGGTCAGCCTGCAGGTGCAGGCCCCAATCCCACAGCGGACGTTCGCGCAGCGCGCGCACCGCTCCGCGGCCGTCGGTCCACGCCGAGCCGCCGATGGAGTTCACGAGCACGAGCCGCTCGGCGAGGTCGGGCAGGTCATGGGCGGCTTTGATCGCGACGCCGCCGCCGAAGGAGTGCCCGACCAGTGTCACCGGTCGGGGCAGGCCGATCGCGTCGGCGAAGTGGCCGACCCACCGGGCGTACCCGGCGATGGTTCGGTGCTCGGCCGGCAAGCTGGCGGTGCCGCCGAACCCGGGCAGCGCGGGGGCGTACACGCGCATTCCCAGGTGGATGAGCTGATCGAGCGGGCCGGCGTAGGCCCGTCCACCGAGTCCCCAGCCGTGTAGGAACAGCACACGAGGGCCGAGCCCGCCGACCGCGTAGTGGGCAGTGCGACCCTCGACCAGTATCGACCGCCACCGCAATCGGGGAGAGCGGCGCTGTGGCGACTGCTTCGCGTTCATAGCTTCCCTCACACGGAGATCGCACCGGAGTGAAAAGAGCCCAGGGCCCTCGAGGAGCGCGAACAGCGGGAGCCGGTTCGGGCGCGCAGACGGACGGCTCCGCCTTCGCGACCACTACGGCCGGCACGCTGGTCTATACCGACAATCGCCGATGGCTCCATCCAGTCGGAAGTGCGCAACGTCCGCGACGTGCGGGTCGCCGGTCCTTCGATCTCGAGACTTTCGGCACCCCCGATCCAGTCGTCATGCTGCACGCCGCTCCCGCGCCCCCTGCGGAAGCTGCCATCCGGGCATGGCCGGTGCCAGTGCGGGCCGCCCGCCGGGAACCTCGGGGACGGCCGGTTGCCGGCCACCACTGGCCGGCGGCCACAGTGGTGATGCTGCGATCGCGGCGGCCAATCCGGGTGCCGGATCGCAATTGTGGCCGAAGGCGTTCGATGTGCGGGACCTTGGGCTCTCTCGATAGGGCCGCGGCGCTGGCAGAGTTCGGTGAATGGAGCGAACCAAACGAGCGTCTGCGCTGGGACCGGATTCGGTGTTGCAGGTCTCGGTCGGTCACCACGTGTCCGCGGCGGGGGCCGACTATGCGCGCGAGAAGATCGCACACGCGCTTGATTATGCTTCCGAACGCGTGCTGTCGGCGCGGGTCCGGCTCACCGGTCATCGCGACCCCGCGGCCGCCAAGCCAATCGTCGCTCAGGCGAATGTGAACATGCAGGGCCGTGCGGTGCGTGTGCAGGTCACGGCGGACACGACCCGGGAGGCCGTCGACCTGCTGGAGGCGCGGTTGAAGGCACGGCTGGAGCGGATATCGCGGCACTGGGAGGCCGTACGCGGTGGCCGGCCGGGGCTGGGACCGCACGAATGGCGGCACGGGGATGCGCCGCGACAGCTGCTGCCCTACTTCCCGAGGCCGGCCGAGGTGCGTGAGATCGTCCGGCACAAGTCGTACACACTCGCCGATGAGACCTGTGACGACGCCGCCTTCGACATGGAATCCATGGACTACGACTTCCACTTGTTCACCGAATCCGGCAGCGGCAGCGACAGCGTGCTGTACCGCACAGAGAACGGCGGGTACCGCCTGGCTCAAGTGGATCCGCGACCGGACGCCCTCGCCCGCGGCGCGGTGCCGGTCACCGTCAGCCCGGCCGCGGCGCCGGTGCTCAGCACGGATGAAGCCATCGAGCGACTGGAGTTGACCGGCTGGCGGTTCGTGTTCTTCTGTGATCGCGATCTGGGTCGCGGCAGCGTGCTCTACCACCGTTACGACGGGCATTACGGCCTGATCACACCATCGGCCGCGTAGCCGCTGTCAACGCCTGGGACCAGTGATGACAAGGTGGCCGACCATGCCGCCAGCCACCGCCGGTTCCGCGCAGTCCGAGGTCAGGGACTTTCGTTTGTTGGATGCCTGGAGGCTGTCAGCCCTTGACGACGCCGACCGGAGGCAGACAGTGCCGATGCGGGAGCGGTGGATTCGATCGGATCCGCCGAGGCCCACCGGGGAACCCGGGACGGACAGATCTCAAGCACCGGCTGCGGCGGAACAACGGTCCGCGGCGACTTGTGGTGAATCCTCCGCCGGCCCAGACAGGGGACCAAAGACTCTTCCTCGGCGGGCGCGGCTCGCGATTGACTCGAATTCTCGAAGGGTTTCCAGAGGTATGCCATGGCCGAGAACAGGCTGCACATCCATGCGGGCAACAAACAGAAGACCGCGGCCGGAACAGCGTTCCCCGAATCGTGCGTCGTCCAAGTCACCGATTCCTCCGGCGCCGGAGTCGAGGGTGTCGAAGTGTGTTTCACCCTTCGGGGTTCGGCGTCGCCGGTCTTCCCGTCACCGCCCAGTCCTGACGGCATTCGTTGGCACGCCGTCACCAGCTCCGCCGGCCTCGCAGCCACGATCCCGGTAACGCCCTACTTCGCCGGGACCGTCGAGGTGCATGTGACTGCGGAAATGTTCCCGGGCCCGGACACCGTCGACTTTCACCTCGCTGCGACCTGATCCGAACCAACCCGTTCTGTGGCCTACGTTGCCGTGCTCATGACGTCTCCTCGAGCTCGAATCCCGGTGCGGGAGCACTGCTGTCCGTCGACGTTCCCCTGATCTCGAAGTGATCGGTGAGCTAATCGAGGGACAAGCGGCGCAGGGTTTGGCCATTGTCGGGGAGAATGCCCGGTTGCTCGTACTCGGTCACCCCGACGCCGGAACCACCGATGTCCTCGCGGCCACCTCGCGGGCCAGGACCGTCACAGAACACACCACATGTCCGGTCACCGTCTGGCGAGGAGAACCCGGGCAGCTACCAGATCGGCGGCCTGTGGTCCTCGGCGTCGACGAAGACGCCGACAGCGCCGAAGCCACCCGCATAGCTTTCGAATACGCGCACCTGTTCGCCGCACCACTCGTCGCGGTCCGCTCTCGCCCCCTAGGCCGCGGTGATAAATAGGGCAGCGCCAAACGACGTTCGCGCACTTCCACGCGGATGCGATCGAACCGACGAATCACCCGCTACCAGGCGACACTCGGAACTTCGTTGGTATTGCGCCATTGCTCCGGAGTCGGTCTTCGTCGAAGTTGGGCGTGATCGCGGGTGGGAACAACAGGGTGCCGACGGTGCCCGACAGGGCTGCGGTTCCCGCGATGAGCAGGCCGACGGGGCCTGCCGGTCGGCATCCGAACAACTGACTCAGGCCAGGAGTCTCGACGATGCCGAGCAACGCTGCCGCGGACGCGGCGGCCGCGCCGACGACGACCGGGTCGGTGGGCCGCAGCACCGCGGTCTCGCCCAACTGGGCGCCGACGATACTCAGCAGGGTGACGGTGCGAGCCCGCCCTATGGTCCCGGTGAGGCGGGCGGCCAGGTAGCCGCCGGCGCCTGCCAGGCCGGTGGCGACGCCGTTCACGATAATCCGTTCGGTGAGCAGAGGGCCGATGGAGCGGTCCGGGCCCTCGGCGAGCAGACGCTCCGGATCGAGGTCGGGCACCGGCCGCATGGCGATGGCCAGCGCCGGGATTGTGTCGGTGAACAGGTTGCACAGCAGTAGTTGGCGGGCGGTGAGCGGAGTCATGCCGGTCAGCAGACTTACACCGGTGATTACCGCGATCTCGCCGTAGTTGTGGCCGATCAGGTTGGCGACCGCGTCGCGGACAGCGACCCACAAGGCACGGCCCTCGATGAGTGCGTCGACGATGCTGCCGATGTGGTCCTCGACGAGCACCACATCGGCGGCATGGCGGGCCGCTTCGGTACTGCGGCCGCTGCCGAGGGCGATACCGACGTCGGCGAGCCGGATCGCGGCCGCGTCGTTCACACCGTCGCCGGTCATGGCGACGCAGTGCCCGACCCTGCGGTAGGCGGCCACCAAACGGACCTTGTGGGCCGGCGTGACACGGGCACAGACGGACACTCCGGGCAGCAGTGCGTCGAGGGCGTCGTCATCGAGGCGATCGAGCTCGGGGCCGGTGACGACACCGATGCTGCCCTCGGCCGCGGGCAGCATTCCGACCTCGGTGGCCAGCCAGCGGGCCGTCGCAGGATGGTCGCCGCTGATGAGCACGGGCCGCACACCGGCTCGGGTGATTCGCTCCAGGGCATCCGCGGCGTGGCCGCGGGGCGGGTCGGACAGGACGAGGAGGCCGGCCAGGGTGAGGCTGATGACGTCGTCTTCGGTCAACTCGCCGTCCGGTGGCGCGGTGAGCCCGCGGGTCGCGACGGCGAGCACCCGGCCGCCGTCTCCGGCCAGTTCCTCGACAAGTGCGTCGAGCCGGCCGCGGTCCATCGCGACGTGGCCGGAGGTGGGGTGTTCGTGGTAAGCGCAGCGGCTCAGGATCGTCTCGGGAGCCCCGATGACGTTCAGTCGTACACCGCTCTCGTCCGGGACGACGATCGCGTGGTAGGCCCGGCCCGACTCGTAGGTCAGCTCGGCCAGTGCCGCCGGGGGCGGCGCGAGCCGGGCCGCGGTCGCGGCGGTGACAATGGCGTCGTCGGTGCTGCCCAGGCGGCGACGCCGCGGCAGAGTTGCCGCCGCCACGGCATGGGCAGTGCCGAGGATCCGCCGGTGCCTGCCGGAGAGCTGATCGGGTGCAGCACCCTGCCGTCCGTCATGCACGGCGGTGACGCGCAGGATTCCGTGGGTAAGGGTGCCGGTCTTGTCCACACACAGCACATCGACCCGGCCCAGCGCCTCCACAGCTCGCTCGTTGCGGACCAGCACACCCCGTTCGGCCAGGCGTCTGGCCCCGGCCAGCTGGGCAGCGGTGGCGAGGATCGGAAGGCCTTCGGGGACGGCCGCGACCGTGAGGCTCACCCCGGTAGCCAGTGTATCGGCCAGAGGGGCGCCCCAGGCGAGGTTGGCGGCCATAGTGACGACCCCCGCGCCGAGCGCGACCGGAGTGGCTCGCGCGGCCAATGCCTCGAGGCGGGTCTCCACCCCGGTGCGCGGGGATGTGACGCCTTGGGCGGCCCGTCCTGCGGCCGTGTCAGCCCCGATCGCTACCACGGCCGCGGTGGCTCGTCCCGTCGCGACAGCAGTGCCGGCGAACAACATGCACGTCTGGTCTGCCAGCGCCTCCGCGTCGACGAGCGCGGGGACTTTGGCCACAGGCAGTGACTCACCGGTCAGCGCGGATTCGTCGATCTCCAGGCCCTCGGCCTCGAGCAGGCGGCAGTCGGCGGGCACCCCTTCGCCCGGACCGAGCCGGATGATGTCGCCGACGACCAGTTCCTCGGCGAGGACGCCACGCTCGGTCCCATCGCGGCGGACCCGCACCCGCTGGGCGGCCACCCGGTCGAGCGCGGCGAGGGCCCGGTCGGCCCCGAGCTGTTGCAGCGCTCCGATACCAGCATCGGCGAATACGACCGCAGCTACCATCGCCGCGTCCAGCACGGAGCCGACGGCAACAGAGAGCGCGGCGCCGGCCGCGAGCACCGGTGTGAGCGGGTTGCGCAGCTCGTTGGCGACATGATCCAGCAACTGCCGAAGTGCGCTCGGCGCGGGAGCAGTCGGTGGGCGGCGGGAGCCCGCCTCGGCGGCGCTGAGCCCTTCCGGGCTACTGTCCAACCGGATGAGCACCTCGGCGGCCGGGACGCGGTGCCAGTCGTCACGCGCCCGCGCCTTCGGGGTCGGCGGGACGAGCCGCGACGCGCTCAGGTGCCCGTGCGCCAAGGCGACCAGCGCCGCCGCGTCCACGCTGAGCGATGCCGGCATCACCTGCCGACGTCGCCACGGCGTCGGGACGCCGAGCAGGACCAGCGCGCTCGCCGC
>NZ_BDBB01000016.1 GCF_001612765.1 Nocardia arthritidis NBRC 100137 | reverse complement strand
CACCGGGACGCGGACCACCCTGACCGGGGGCCGGACGGGGACCGCCCTGGGCCGGACCCGGACGCGGACCGCCCTGGGCCGGACCCGGACGCGGACCACCCTGGGCCGGACCCGGACGCGGACCACCCTGAGCCGGACCCGGACGCGGGCCACCCTGACCGGGGGCCGGACGCGGCGCGGGACGCTCGGGAGCCGACGAATAGGGGTTGTTACCGACGCGCGGGGTCTTCGGCCCCGGACGCGGACCGGACGCGGCGCCACCCTGGCGCTGGCCGCCCTGGGAGGGGGCGCCGGGACGCTGCTGCTGCTGCCCGGGACGCGGGCCACCCGGGGTCGGCCTCGGACCGGCCGGGGCGGGCGCGGAACTCGCGGTCGCGCCGGAGGCCGCGGCGGCCTGCGGGGCGACCGTTTCCTGGACGGGGGGCTTGGGCGACGGCACAGGCCCCGGACGCGCGGCGGGGCCCGGCTTCACGGCCGGGGATTCGCCGGTGCGCGCGGCGGGAACGACGGTCTCCTGCGCGGTCGGCGCCGGCGTGGGCGTCGACGGACGGGGACCGGGACGCGGGCCACCGCCCGCGGGCTTGGGGGCCGGACGGCCGGACGGGCCGGGACGCGCACCCGACTTGTTGCCGTTCGACGGGGCGGATTTGGTCGCGAACGACTCACGCAGCCGACGCGCGACGGGAGCTTCCACCGTCGAGGACGCCGACTTCACGAACTCGCCTTGCTCTTTGAGCGTTGCGAGTAGTTCTTTGCTCGTGACACCGAGTTCTTTTGCCAACTCGTGCACGCGGGCC
Source organism: Nocardia arthritidis NBRC 100137 (assembly GCF_001612765.1). Taxonomy (GTDB): domain Bacteria; phylum Actinomycetota; class Actinomycetes; order Mycobacteriales; family Mycobacteriaceae; genus Nocardia; species Nocardia arthritidis. The sequence goes on along the minus strand of NZ_BDBB01000016.1, from coordinate 201,358 downwards.
TTGCCTGCCACTGCTCTCCTCACTGAGAGGTCGAGCAGCTCCACCGTTCTGGGGACGGCGGCCCGCACGACCTCGGGTTATCTCCGATGGACGTTCATCGTTGGTACTTCACGGTGTGCTCATGAGTGCTCGTGCCTGTTCTCGAGGTAATGCTCCAGGGCTGAGATATCCAGATGTCCGGACACTCGTAGTGCTCTGCCGATCGCTCGGCGCCGCTCTGCCGCGCGCAGACAAGCCGAAAGGGGGTGCAGCCAGGCACCCCGTCCGGGAAGTCTGCGCCGCGGATCGGGAACGATCTCGATGATCTGAGAGCCGTCGCCGGTCTCACGATCCCGAGCCACGATCCGCAACAGATCGCCGGTCAGTTCGCGCTTCCGGCACCCGATACACGTTCGCACGGGAGCGGCTCGGCGCTGGGGCGCCGGGTGCTGCTCGGTCGTGCGGTCGGGCATCGGAGCCGAGGGCTCGGACTGAACCTTGGACCACTCTACCGCTGCCACGCTCGGAACGCCGAACCCCTCCCCCGCGGAAGTTACGAACCTGTCATCCCGAGCACTCCGCGGGCGGGCTCCGGTCAACTCCGATGCGCCTCCGTTCGCACGGATCCGCCCATGTCGGGGGCGGCGTCGCTGCGGATATCGATGCGCCAGCCGGTCAGCCGCGCGGCCAGGCGGGCGTTCTGCCCCTCCTTGCCGATCGCCAGGGACAGCTGGAAATCGGGCACTACGACGCGGGCCGCCCTCGCCTCGGCGTCGACAATCGTGACCGAAACCACTTTCGACGGCGAGAGCGCATTACCGACGAAGGTCGCCGGATCCTCGGCATAGTCGATGATGTCGATCTTCTCGCCGGCCAGTTCACTCATCACGTTGCGCACGCGTTGCCCCATCGGCCCGATACAGGCGCCCTTGGCGTTGACACCGGGCACCGTGGTGCGCACGGCGATCTTGGAGCGGTGGCCCGCCTCGCGCGCGACGGCCACGATCTCCACCGAGCCGTCGGCGATCTCCGGCACCTCCAGCGCGAACAGGCGCCGCACCAGATTCGGGTGGGTGCGCGACAGCGTGATCTGCGGCCCGCGCGGACCACGGGAGACCCCGACTACGTAGCACTTGATCCGGTCGCCGTGCTCGTAGGTCTCGCCGGGCACCTGCTCGGCGGGCGGGATCAGTCCCTCCGTGCCGTGCAACTCGCTGCCGATGCGCACCACGACGGTGCCGCGGGCATTGGCGCGCGCGTCGCGCTGCACCACACCGCCGACGATGTCGCCCTCGTGGGTGGAGAACTCGCCGAAGGACTTCTCGTTCTCGGCGTCGCGCAGCCGCTGGAGCACCACCTGCCTGGCGGTGGTCGCCGCGATCCGGCCGAACCCCTCCGGGGTGTCGTCCCATTCGGAGATCACGTTGCCGTCGGTGTCCAGTTCTCGCGCCATCACCCGGACCACGCCGGTCCGCTGGTTGATGTCGATGCGCGCGTTGGGCTGGTGGCCCTCGGTGTGGCGGTACGCGGTGAGCAGCGCCGACTCGATCGCGGAGATCACGGTCTCGATCGAGATCCCCTTGTCGGCGACGATCGCGCGCAGGGCTTCGATTTCGATGTTCATTCCACGATCCCTTCGGTCGGCGAATCGGACGCTGTTACGGATTCGGACAATGCATTCGGTGTTCCTGGGTGCTGCGCGGCGTCGTCGACCGCCACCGCGTCTTCCTGGCCCGGAGCGGGCCGCCCCGGAACGACTCCGCCGGCGAGTTCCAGCTCCTGCGCGCCGGGCGGGGAGAACTCGACTTGGACGACGGCGGTGGCGATGTCGGCGAGCGGGACCGTCACGCGGTGCGGGTCGCGTTTACCGCCGAGCACCAGCGCCACCGAGTCACCGGTGAGCGCGCCGACCCTGGCCTCGAAGGTCGCCGACCGCTCCGGCGGCTGCGCGCCTTCGCGCAGCGTGACGCGCACCTTCCGGCCGCGCGCCCGCCGCCAGTGCCGCTCGGCGGTCAGCGGGCGATCGATGCCGGGGGTGGTGACTTCCAGCAGGTAGGGCGTCTCGCCGAACTCCCCGGCGTCGTCCAGCAGCTCCGACAGCTCCGTGCTGAGACGCGCGAGCGCGTCCAGATCGGAGGTGTCGCGATCCACGGTCACCTGCACCCGAGCCTGCGCGTCCACGCGCGTGCCCGCCGTCGAGATCTCGACGCCCTCGAGGTCGAATCCCCGGCGTTCGACGAGACCAGCTAAGAGCTGGCTCACCCTTTCCTCGGTCGGCATCGGCATGTGGGGCGGCTCCTGGTTCAGTTGTGACGCGGTGGGAAAATTCTCTACCAAAGGTCTAGCGTAACGCGCCACGAGAGTGTAAAGGACCAGTGGTCGAGGAGTACGCACGCCACGACCACCGCTCGTCCGGCGGCGTCCCGTGAGTCTGGCACGATGGTGCCGTGCCCATCCGCCTTCCCGCCCCGCCGCGTGCCGGGCGCACTACCGGCATGCCCTCCGACCGGCACGAGCCCCGCGCCGCCGCCCTGGATCGTCGCAGCGCGATCCGTCTCACGGGCGGTGCGACGGTGGGCGTGCTCGCCCTCGGCGCCGCGGCGGGCTGCACCGGCGACGACGTGGTCCACGAACCGGATCCCCTTGCCGCACAGGAGGTCGCGGCCCGTGCCGACGCCGCGGCGGCGACCGCGGCCATCGCCGTCGCACCCGACCGGCACGCCGCGTTGAGGGCGATCGCGGCCGAGCGCACCGCGCACGCCGACGCCTTGCGCACCGAAATCGACCGCGTGATCGGCGTTTACGCCGACGGCACCAAACCGGTGCACCGCACCCGCGCGAGCGAATCCGGCCCGTCGGCCGTGGCCTCGGGCAGCGCGATGCCGCCCAATACCCCGCCGAGCGTCGAGACGCTGCGGGCGCGGCTGGCCGAATCCCGGAAATCGGCTGCCGATCTGGCCCGCGCCCTGGACGGCTATCGGGCAGGCTTGCTCGCCTCGATCAGCGCGGCCTGCGCGGTGCAGGCGGGGGTGCTGCTGAGATGACCGAAGACGAACGCCGGGCCCTCACCGACGCGTTGAACGCCGAATACGGCGCGGTGTACGCCTACGGCGTGATCGCCGCCTACGCCTCACCCGAGCGCGCCAGGCTGGTCGCCGAGCACACCGCCGCGCACCGCGCCCGGCGCGACGCCACCGTGGACGCCCTCACGTTGGGCGGCGCGACGGTGCCGCCGCCCGACGCGGCCTACACCGTGCCGTTCCCGGTCGCCGATCCGATCTCGGCCGCGCGGCTGGCCGTCACGGTCGAGTCCGACACCGCCGTCGCCTGGCGGTCGGTGGTCGAACGCGGTGCGTCCATGGCGATCCGGCGCGCCGGTGTCGACGCGCTCACCGAAGCCGCCGTCCGGCTGGCCACGTGGCAGTCGATCCTCGGCGCCGACCCGCCCACCAACGCGTTCCCCGGCAAGGCCTGATCCGGCGCCGACCCGAAGCGCCGCAGGCGTTCTCGCGGCGAACGGCGGCCCGGTGCGGTACCGCGGCCGCCGTCGACTCGACGCGCGACCTACGGCCGCATCTCGTAGGCGCCGTTGTAGGAGGCCACCTCGGCCCACACCCGGTCGAAGCGCGGGCGGTCGGCGACCGGCGGCCGCAGCGCCGACGCCGCCCAGCCCTGCTGGGCGGGGGAGGCCGACGGTTTGCCGTACAGGGCCGTGGCGTAGGCGTTGAAATCGCGGACCTGGAAGTCGAAGATCTGGTCGATCAAGTCGCGATCCAGGCCGGTGATCGCGGCCTGCTCCAGGATCAGCTGGCCGTAGACCACCAGCGAGAACAGGTGGCCGACGGTCAGCATGAAGTCCAGGTCCTTCTGCTGCCCGGCGTCCGGCGCCGCGGTGGTCAGCAGCGTACGCAGCGCCTGCGCCTGCTCGTAGAACCGGCCCACGTTCGGGATGTCGGCATGCTTGTCGTAGATCGGCGTCCAGTCGGCGAAGCGCACCTTGCCCGCGCCCCGCGCCGGGCCCTGCCGCCAGAAGAACGCGTCGTCGGCCGCGTCCTGCCGGGTTCCGATCTCCGGGTAGTCCCGCGGGTCGAACAAGTAGTTGGGCATGAACTTCAGGATCTGCCCGACGTTCACGTGCACCGTGCCCTCCAGCCGGGGCAGCGTGCTGATCAGCCGCTGTACCTCGGCGAAGTAGGTGTTCTTCTCGAACCCCTTGGCCGCCAGCACATCCAGCAGCAACGTCATGACGGTCTCGCCCTCGGAGGTCACCTTGGACTTCGTCATCGGGTTGAACAGCAGATACCGGCGGTCCTCCAGGCTCGCGCTGCGGAAGTAGTCGACGGCGCGGTCGCTGAACAGCTTCATCGCGAGGATGCGCGCGTAGGCGTCGACGAAGTTCGCCCGTACGTGCGGGAAGTCGGTAACCGGGTTGCCGTAGAGGATGCGGTTGCCCGCGTGCGTGATCGCCTCGTAGAACGAGTGCTCGACCATGCCGATCCCGCCGTGGCAGAGGTTGAACTTGCCCACGTTCACGGTGTTGAGCGCCGCGGAGAAGGCCTCGGGCCCGGTGTGCAGGATGTCCTCGGCGCGCACCGGGTAGTTCTCCAAGCGGAAGGTGCTGACGTACATCTGCTGGTGCACGACGTTGCCGAGCAGGCGGTAGTTCTCGTGCCGGGAGTCGGCGGCGAACCAGACGTACGCGTCGGCGCCCTCGAGATCGGCGCGGCGGGAGAACACCGACACCATGCTGGCCACGTTGCCGTTGCCGATGTAGTACTTCTCGCCGTTGGCGCGGAACAGGATGCCCGCCTCGGCGTCCGCGCTGCCCGGTTCGGTCGGGGTCAGCACCAGGTCGGTATTGTAGATGTCGGCGCCGTGGGTCTGCTCGGACAGACCGAACGCCATCACCTCACCGGCGAGCAGGTCGGCGGCGGCGCGCTTCTTGGCCGCTTCGTTGTCGCTCTGCCAGATCGGGCCGAGGCCGAGGATGGTCACCTGCTCGGCGTACCAGTACGCCAGACCGTAGAAGCCGAAGATCTCCGACAGCGCCGCGTTGCGGGCGGCGTCCCAGCGGCGATTCGGGTCACCGTCGGCGTACGCCGCCGGGGTCAGGAAGGTGGCGAACAGCTTCTCCTTCTTCACGAAGTCGAGGAAGTCGGCCGTCCACACCGCGTTCGCGTCGTCGGCGAGCAGACGCTGTTTACCCCGGCCCTCGAACCACTCGATGGTGGCGCGCAACAGACGCCGCGTCTCCGCGTCGAACTGCTGCGGGTCATAGCTGGCGGGGTTGAACAACCGCGCGTCGGTGTTTGTCATGCCGGTTAACTTACCAGCGGGTAACAGCAGTCAGGACAAGGTCCTAGGATCTGTGACCAGCGAATTCAGGTTACGGTCGCGTAGGTAACCGCCGCCCGGTCGCCGGGCTGCGCGCGCCTTCCCTCGGCCTCGCTACCGACAGGGAACGCCTCCGGCGGATCCCGCCGGGGGCCGTTCACGTCGGTCAGCCGCGGACCCGCGCCACCACCGCGTCCACCGCGGACGCGGCGGGCAGTTCCTCGGTCTCGCCGCTGAAGCGGTCGCGCAGTTCGACCTTGCCCTCGGCCCAGCCGCGGCCGATCACCAGCACCAGCGGCATGCCGAGCAGTTCGGCGTCCTTGAACTTCACTCCCGGCGAGGCGGTGCGGTCGTCGAAGAGCACGTCCAGGCCCTGAGCGTGCAGGCCGGATACCACCTCTTCGGCGCCCGCGCGAGCGGCGTCGTCCTTGTTGGCGATGACGACGTGCACATCGTAGGGCGCGACAGCGGCGGGCCAGCGCAGCCCCTTGTCGTCGTGCTGCTGCTCGGCGATCACCGCCACCATGCGGGAGACGCCGACGCCGTAGGAGCCCATGGTCAGCCGCACCGGCTTGCCGTTCTCGCCGAGCACGTCCACCTCGAACGCGTCGGTGTACTTGTTGCCGAGCTGGAAGATGTGACCGATCTCGATGCCGCGGGCCGCCACCAGCGTGCCCCGGCCGTCGGGCGAGGGGTCGCCGTCGCGGACCTCGGCGGCCTCGATGGTGCCGTCGGGCGTGAAGTCGCGGCCCGCGACCAAGCCGACGACGTGCTTACCCGGTTCGTCGGCGCCGGTGATCCAGCTGGTGCCGGTGCCGACACGCGGATCGACGAGGTAGCGAACGCCGTTGGCCTGCAATGCCTTCGGGCCGATGTAGCCCTTGACCAGGAACGGATTCTCGGCGAAGTCGGCTTCGGTGAGCAGCTCGACCTCGGCCGGTTCCACCGAGGCGCCGAGGCGCTTGTCGTCGACCTCACGGTCACCGGGAATGCCGATGCCGAGAATTTCGGTCTTCCCGTCCGGGTGACGCAGCTTGACCATGACGTTCTTCAACGTGTCGGCCGCGGTGACCGGGCGACCGTAGCGCTCCGCGATTCCGGCGCCGTTGGCCCAGTCCACCAGCGTCGCGATGGTCGGAGTGTCCGGGGTGTCGTGCACCACGGCCTCCGGTCGGCCTTCGATCGGCAGCGGTTCGGGAGCGGGCGTGACCACCGCCTCCACATTGGCCGCGTAGCCGGATTCCGGGCAGCGCACGTAGGTGTCCTCGCCGACCGGGCTGTCGGCCAGGAACTCCTCCGACGCGCTGCCGCCCATCGCGCCCGAGGTGGCGGCCACGATGACGTACTTGACCCGCAGCCGGTCGAAGATGCGCTGGTAGGCCTGGCGGTGCGCGTCGTAGCTGGCCTTGAGGCCGTCCTCGTCCAGGTCGAACGAGTAGGAGTCCTTCATCACGAACTCGCGCCCGCGCAGGATGCCCGCGCGGGGACGCTCCTCGTCGCGGTACTTGGTCTGGATCTGGTACAGCGTGACCGGCAGGTCCTTGTAGGAGCTGTACTCGCCCTTCACGGTGAGCGCGAAGAGCTCCTCGTGGGTGGGGCCGAGCAGGTAGTCCGCGCCCTTGCGGTCGCGCAGCCGGAACAGGCCGTCGCCGTACTCGGTCCACCGGTTGGTGGTCTCGTACGGTTCGCGCGGCAGCAGCGCGGGTAGCGAGATCTCCTGACCGCCGATCGCGTCCATCTCCGCGCGCACCACGTCCTCGACCTTGCGCAGCACGCGCAGGCCCAGCGGCAGCCACGAGTAGACACCCGGGGCGACGCGGCGCACGTAGCCGGCACGGACCAAGAGTTTGTGGCTCGGCACCTCGGCGTCGGCGGGATCGTCGCGGAGGGTTCGCAGGAACAGGCGGGAGAGGCGGGTGATCACGGAAGCACAGGGTAGTCGCTGGCCGGACGCTGTTCCCAGCGCATTACCGTATTCGTTCGTGCTGGTGCTGCTGCCTCCTTCCGAAACCAAGTCCGATGGCGGCGCCGGGGCGCCGCTCACCCTGGAATCGCTGGCGATGCCGCAGCTCACGGCGGTCCGCGCACGGCTGATCGAGGAAGTGGTGCGTTTGGCGGCCGACCCCGAACGCTCCCGGGCCGTCCTGGGGCTCGGCAAGGGCGCCGACGGCGAGATCGCGCGCAACGCCGCGCTGCGCACCTCGCCCACCCGTCCCGCGCTGGAGCGCTACACCGGCGTCCTCTACGACGGCCTCGACGCCCGCTCGTTCACCAAGGCGCAGCGGGCCAAGGCGTATGCTCGGCTCGGCATCGGCTCCGCCCTGTTCGGCGCGGTCCGCGCCTGCGACCCGATCCCCGCCTACCGGCTCTCCGGTGGCGCCAAACTGCCCGGACTGCCGACCCTCTCGGCCGTCTGGCGCGACGAACTGGCCACCGCGCTGCGCACCGAAGCCGCAGGCGAGCTGGTCGTCGACCTGCGCTCGGGCACCTACCAGCAGCTGGGCCGGGTGCCCGGCGCGATCACCGCCAACGTGCTCACCGAGCACCCGGACGGATCGCGCACGGTGGTGAGTCATTTCAACAAGCACCACAAGGGCCTGCTCGCCCGCGCCCTGGTGCTCACCAGGGCCGAACCCGCCGACGTCCGCGGCGTCGCGCGAGTGGCGGCAAAGGCCGGGCTGCGCGCCGAGATAGCCTCGCCCACCGAGCTTCTGATCATCACCTGACTTCGTTCGGCCGTTCGGTGGTGAGCGCGGCGAGCTCGGCCTCGATGTCGGCCCGTGCCGCCGTCTCGTAGCGGCGTCGAGCGGTGGGTGTCCGGAACAAGTACGACGGGGATCACCCCTGGCCCGCAACCACCGTCGGATCACGGATCGGCAGCCGGTGTGCCGAATTCCGCACCGATCGCCGGAACACCAGGAAGGGTGTATGCCGGACAGTGGTGGCCAGGCGGCGTTCTTGCGATGTCACGACCGTAAGCGGTGGGACCCGCGGCACAGCCGATGCTCACCGAGCGAATCGAGGAGACATGCAGACCATCGCGCACTGGCTCGACGGCAAAGCATTCGCGGGCACCAGCGAGTCGACGGCTCCGGTGACCAACCCGGCGACCGGCGCGGTGACCGGGCAGGTCGCGCTCGCCGGTGTCGCCGACACCCGCGCGGCGATCGACTCCGCCGCGACGGCGTTCCCCGCGTGGCGGGACACCTCGCTGACCCGGCGCACCCAGATCCTGTTCCGCTTCCGTGAGCTGCTGAACGAGCGCAAACAGGAGCTGGCCCGGCTGATCACCGCCGAACACGGCAAGGTGCTCGCCGACGCGATCGGCGAGGTGAGCCGCGGCCTGGAAGTCGTCGAGTTCGCCTGCGGCATACCGCATCTGCTCCAGGGCGGCTACACCGAGAACGCCTCGACCGAGATCGACATCTTCTCCGTCCGCCAACCGCTCGGCCCGGTCGCGATCATCTCGCCGTTCAACTTCCCCGCGATGGTGCCGATGTGGTTCTTCCCGCTCGCCATCGCCGCGGGCAACACGGTGGTACTCAAACCGAGCGAGAAGGATCCGTCCGCGTCGCTGTGGCTGGCGCGGCTGTGGGCCGAAGCCGAACTGCCTGCGGGCGTTTTCACGGTGCTGCAGGGCGACAAGGTCGCGGTCGACGAATTGCTCGACAACCCGGGTGTCAAGGCGGTCTCTTTCGTCGGCTCGACGCCGATCGCCCGGTACGTCTACCAGCGCGGCACCGCCGCGGGCAAGCGGGTGCAGGCGCTCGGCGGCGCGAAGAACCACATGGTGGTGCTTCCGGACGCGGACCTGGACCTGGCCGCCGACGCCGCGGTGAACGCCGGGTTCGGCTCGGCGGGCGAGCGGTGCATGGCGATCAGCGTGGTGGTCGCGGTGGGCGGAGCGGCCGACGAGCTGGTCGGCAAGATCGCCGAGCGGGCCGGGACCATCCGGACCGGCGACGGCACCCGGGGCGCCGACATGGGTCCGCTGGTCACCCGGGCGCACCGCGATCGAGTCGCCGGGTACATCGCCGCGGGCGAATCCGCCGGGGCCACCGTGGTTCTCGACGGCCGGGGCGTCGAAGCCGATGGCGCGGCCGAGGGCTTCTGGCTCGGGCCGACGATTCTCGACCATGTCGCCATCGACATGAGCGTCTACACCGACGAGATCTTCGGCCCCGTGCTGTCGGTGGTGCGCGTCGGCAGCTACGACGACGCGCTGGCACTGGTCAACGCCAATCCCTACGGCAACGGCACCGCCCTGTTCACCAACGACGGCGGCGCCGCCCGCCGCTTCCACAACGAAGTCGAGGTCGGGATGGTCGGCATCAACGTACCGATCCCGGTCCCCATGTCGTACTACAGCTTCGGCGGCTGGAAGAACTCGCTGTTCGGTGACGCGCACGCGCACGGCGCCGACGGCGTGCGGTTCTTCACCCGCACCAAGGCGGTCACCACCCGCTGGCTCGATCCCAGCCACGGCGGACTGAATCTCGGTTTCCCACAGAACAAATAGGCGGCGTTCACCGAGTACGCGGCGAAGTAAACCGGCGGGAATGTCGCGCCGGGCCGCGTTGTTCGCTCAGAACGTGACCTCCACCGCAGAGCTTTCCGATGCCCTCAAGAAGTACCTGGACGAAGAGAAGGTGTTCGCAACCGCGGCCACGATCGGGGCCAACGGGCAACCGCACCTGACCGTGATCTGGCTGAAGCGCGACGGCGACGATCTGCTGTTCTCCACCACGACCGACCGTCAGCAGGGCAAGAACCTCGCCCGCGACCCGCGCATCACCGTGCTGATCAACCCGCCGGACAACCCGTACGTCTACGCGGAGATCCGGGGCACCGCGACGATCACCCCGGACCCGGACAAGACACTGCCCGACGAACTCTCGGCGAAGTACACCGGACAGAAGTACGCGGATTTCAACCCGGCCTCGGTCAACGACGGACCGCGCGTCATCGTGCGCGTCTCGCCCAGACGAGTCGTCGGCAGGTTCTGACAGCTCTCACACCTGCTGTGCTTCTTCCTGGGCGTGCTGGGCCATGGCCAGTTGCTGCGGAGTGAAGCGCAATGTCAGGGCGACCAGTCCGGCCGCGAACGCGATCAGGGCGCAGACGAACAGCACCAGGGTGTAGCCGTCGCCCAGCGCGGCGATCTCCGCGGGCGTCATCCCGGCCACCTTCTCGGTGCGGCCGCCGAGCGACAGCGTGCGGGAGGCGGCGATCGGGGTGAGCAGGCCGATGGCCACGGGCGTGGCGAGGTTCATGAACATCTGCCCGACCGCGGCCAGCGGGCCGATATTCGCCGGCGGCACACCGACCAGCACACACAGCGGTGAGAGCACCATGGCGATGCCGACGCCGAAGCCGATCACCACCAGCAGGGGCAGCAGCGTCGCGAAGTACATCACCTCGCCGTCGAGGGTCGAACCGAACAGCAGGCCGACGCCGAGCACCACCGCTGAGCCCGCGAGCAGCCAGCGCGGCGCGATATACAGCGCCGCCTTGGAGGCCACCGCGCCGCCGACGCCGATGCCGACGGTGAACGGTATGGCCGCCACACCCGCCTTGAGCGGACCGTATCCGATGACGTTCTGCATGAACTGGGCGACGAAGAAGGTCATCGCGCCCAGCACCCCACCGGCGAGGAAGATGAGCAGGAAGGTGGCCACGCGGTCGCGGCTGTCGAACAGCGACCAGGGCAGCAGCGGGTCGTCCACCCGGCGTTCCAGCGCGATGAAGACGATCAGCAGCACCACGCCCGCGATGAGCGAACCGATGATCGCCGGGTGCCCCCAGCCGATCTCCGGCCCCTCGGTCGCGCCGAACACGATCGCCGCGCAGGCGATGGTGCCGAGCACCGCGCCCGGGAGGTCCAGGGCCGAGCGGTGGTGTTCGGTGTCGGCCAGTTTGTAGGCCGCGCCGAGGATGATCAGCGCGCCGATCGGGACGTTGATCAGGAAGATCCACCGCCAGGACAGCTGGGTGAGCGCGCCGCCCACCACGAGCCCGCCGACGGAGCCGATGCCGACCATCGAGCCGAGGATCGCGATCGCCTGGTTGCGCGCCTTGCCGGGTGCGAAGGTCGTCGCCACGAGCGCGAACGCGGTCGGCGCCGCGATCGCGGCGCCCGCCCCCTGGATGGCCCGCGCCGCGAGCAGCATCGCCTGGTTCTGCGCGAGCCCGCACAACAGCGAGGCCAGCGTGAACACCGCTACACCGACGACCAGCATCCGCTTGCGGCCGAAAGCGTCGCCGAGCCGGCCGCCGAGCAGCATCAGGCCCGCGAAGGTGAGCCCGTAGGAGGTCACCGTCCACGCGCTACCCGCGCTGGACAACCCCATCTCCTCTTGCAGCCGCGGCAGCGCGAAGATCACCACCGTGCCGTCGAGCACGACCATGAGCTGCAATCCGCTCAGGACAAGGATCGCGAGCCCGAAGGCCCGCTGCGTCACTGGATACTGCATCGTCGCAGCGGGGTTCCGAAGCACAGTGAGTCACTGTAATTGATGCGCGGCCCCGCTTCGTCCGCCCACCGATCCGGCCGGGCCCGCGACGAGCACCGGCCCCGGCGATCCCGCGGGTGGGCGTCGTCGCGAACCACCAGCGGTTTCGGGTCGAGGTGATGGGCCATCGCCGGTGCTCATTCCCGCTCAGGACGAGGAGCCGTCCCGGGCAACCGGGCCGCCGCCGTCACCGCGCGAATCGGTTCGAATCGCCGCGGTGTCCACGAGCGTCATCCGGCCGCGGAGTCGGCATGCGGGACGATCGAGTCGGCGGAGAATCCGGCGGTCGGGCCTATCACCACGATCGCGGGCGGGCGGATGCCTTCGGCACGCACCCGGGCGGCCACCGTGCCGAGATCGGCGCGCAGCACCCGCTGGGTGCGCAGCGTGCCCTCCTGGATGACGGTGGCGGGTGTGCCTGCCGGGCGCCCGCCCTCCAGCAGCGCGGTGGCGAACTGCTCGATCCGCTCCACCGCCATCATCAGCACCAAGGTGCCGCGCAGCCGGGCCAGGGCGGGCCAGTCCACCAGCGAATCCGGGTGATCCGGCCCGACGTGCCCGCTCACCACCACGAACTCGTGGGTGACGCCGCGATGGGTGACCGGGATGCCCGCCGCGGCGGGCACCGAGATGGGACTGGTGACACCCGGCACCACCGTGACCGGAACCCCGGCGGCCACACAGGCCTCCACCTCCTCGTAGCCGCGCCCGAACACGTACGGGTCGCCGCCCTTGAGCCGCACCACGAACTTGCCCGCTTTCGCGCCTTCGATCAGCGCGTTGTTGATCGCTTCCTGCGCCATCGCCCGTCCGTACGGGATCTTGGCGGCGTCGACCACCTCGACCTCGGGCCCGAGTTCGGCGAGCAGTTCCGGCGGCGCGAGCCGGTCGGCGACGACCAGATCCGCCCTGGCCAGCAGCCGCCGCCCGCGCACGGTGATCAGGTCGGGATCGCCGGGCCCCCCGCCCACCAAAGCGACACCGGGCGCGATCGGCGTCGAGTCGTCGCTCACCACACCGGATTGCAGGGCCTCCAGCAACGCGTTGCGCACGGCCGCCGACCGACGGTGCTGCCCGCTCGCCAGCACGCCGAGGGTCAGTCCGTCGTAGCGCGCGGTGGCCGGGGTGACCGCGGTGCCCAGCCGTGCGGTGTCGGCGCGGACGCAGAAGATCCGCCGCCGGGTCGCCTCGGCGACCACCGCCGCGTTGGTCTCGGGCTCGTCGGTGCACGCGATCGCGTACCAGGCGCCGTCGAGGTCGCCGTCGGCGTATTCGCGCAGCGTGACGGTGATCTGCCCGGAGGTGGCCATTCCCTCGACCGCGGGCGTCACCGCACGACTCACCACGTGGACGTCCGCGCCGCTGGCGATCAGCAGTCCCAGTCTGCGCTGCGCCACCGACCCGCCGCCGACCACGACGACACGCCGTCCGTGCAGATCGAGCCCGACCAGGTAGTTCGGGTCGCCGGTGGGCTGGTCTTGCGTTGCGTCTGACGTGTTCGGCACAAGTTTCGAGCCTACGGCGTGACCGTCCGGCACCGGCAATCGCCCGGCACGCCCGCCCGCACACATTCCCGCGGGCCGAGCGGCCGCCCCCCGGTGGGGCGACGCCGGCTGAGCCCTCGGCAGTGCGAATGACCAGTGGTGAGCGGGTCGATCAGCCCGCGCGTGCGGCGGACAGGACGGCCGTCGAGGACCAGCCTTCGGTGACCTGCCGCGAGCGGTCACCAGACCGGGTCGGTCGACACCGTGCCGGTCCGGACGGCTACCCAGCCACGACACTGTGACCAGCGGTAACAAGCGATTCGACAGGCGGCGACGGTAGGTTGCCGGGAAAGCGTCACACTCGGAAAGGCGTCACTCGGAAAGGCGGCCCGATGCAACGGCTGACACCGGCACGACTGCTCGACGTGGCCTACGACGAGGCGCTGCGCGGGCTCGCCGAAGGGGGGATCCCCATCGGCGCCGCCCTCTTCGACGCGGACGGCACGCTGCTCGGGCGCGGGCACAACCGCCGCGTGCAGTCCGGCGACCCCAGCATGCACGCCGAGACCGACGCCTTCCGCGCGGCGGGACGGCGGCGCGACTATCGCGACACCGTCATGGTCACCACGCTCTCGCCGTGCTGGTATTGCAGCGGCCTGATCCGCCAGTTCGGCATCGGTTCGGTGGTGGTCGGGGAATCGCGGACCTTCTCCGGCGGGCACGAGTGGCTGGCCGGGCACGGCGTCGCCGTCACCGTCCTGGAAGACCGGCGCTGCGTCGATCTGATGACCCGGTTCATCGCCGAACATCCCGCGCTGTGGCACGAGGACATCGGAGTCGCCGACGATCTCGAGGCATGAACCGTGCCATCCGCCGGGTGGCTCAGCGGAAGTACGGATGCTCCTGCACCCAATGGAATCCACGGCTGCGCAACGGGAACTCGTCGAGCGGAACCGAGTTCAGCGCCACCGAGACCGGCTGCCCGGCAAGGGTGCCCGTCAAGGTCAGCCGTCCGGGCTCGGGCCGATCGAAGCCGAAACTGCCCAAGGGTTCCGTTCGCGGCGGCGCGACCACGACCAGGGTGCGCGCCGCCGGATCGACCACCGCGAGCACCGGGACCAACTGGCCGTCCATCCGCTGCACGGTGGCCCCGTCCCGGTCGAAGACCAGGCGCTGCCAGCGCCGTTCGTCGGTGGTCAGTGGCGGAAGCGGTGTGCCGTCGACGCTGAATTCGGTGACCGCCCAGATGCCGTACAGCGGCGGTTCCGGTCGCCCCGCACCCTGCTCGGTCCACCTTTCCCAGCCCGTGTAGGCGTTCGAGAACAGCAACCACACCCCGAGCGCGATCTGCGCCGCCGCCGCGATCCGCTCGGCTCGCGGCGTGCGCAGCAGCGGCGGGGTGCTCGACGGTCCGGCCGGGCGGTTCAGCACGAGCACGTTCGCCAGACGCCCGGCCTCCGGAGCGAGCAGCACCAGGCACAGCAGCAGCAGGTGGAACGACAGGATCTTCGCGGGTACGTCGTAGGTCATGTCCAGCACGAACACCTGTGTCGTGCACACCAGGCTCAGCATCGCGCCCACCAGCGCCGTGCGCGGCACGAACAGCAGCACGCCGCCGAGCAGTTCCGCGCAGCCGAGCAGGATTTCGTATTGCGGCGACACCCCGATGTGGTTCCAGAGCACCGCCATCGGACTGAAATTCCCGTAGGGCTCGAGCAACCGGCTCAGCGGTGTCGGCGGCATCTGCGTCGGAATGGCCTTCGCCAAGCCGTAGGCGATCATCTGCCCGGCCAGGCACAGGCGCACGAACAACAGGAACCAGGGCAGCACGGCGCGGTAGTGCGGCCGGTTCCGATCCAGCACGCTCCAGACCGATGTGCCGACCACCGCGACGACGAGGACGACGAACACCAGCACCCAGAAGTAGGCCTGGTCGCCACTGATCGAAGCCGTGTTGGCCGCCACGGACGTACCGAACACCGCCGTTCCGGTCCCCTCGACCACCGGGCGCAGGGCACGGGCGGCGCCCGAGTTCACCCAGTCCGGCAGCCGCTCGCGCGCCAGTCCGAGGAACTCGGGGACGACCGACGGATACACCAGGCAGAACAGTCCGAAGTACAGGAAACCGAAACGGAACGCCACCCGGGCTGCCCCGCGCCAGGGCGTGGTATCGGAACCCACCGCGTCCGCGGCGTCTGTCCGATCGAGGATCGCTTCGGTCACGGCGGTCCCTCCAGTTCGGTCGATGCAGACCGAAGGTATCGAAAACCGCCGCGGCCGTAGCGCGTTTCGGCTGGATCACCCGCTGCCGCCGGATCCCGGGTCAGCGGAAGTACGGGTATTCCTGGACGAAGTGGAAGCCCCGGCTGCGCAGCGGGAAGGAGTCCGGGTCCATCCGGTCGAGCGAGAGCGTCACCGGCGTTCCGTTCAACTCACCGGTGAGCCGCAATGCGTCCGAGGTGGGCTGAGTGAAGGTGAAGGCGCCCAAACGGTTCGGCGGTGTGTCCGGCGGAGCCTCGGACAGCGTGATGGTGTGCGCGGCCTCGTCGACCACGGCCACGACGGGCAGGAACGAGTCGTCCATCTTCTGCACCGTCGTACCCCGACGGTCGACGATCAGCCGGCGCCAGCGGCCCTCGTCGGTGATCAGCGGCGGCACCGGATGCCCGTCCCTGCTGAACTCGTCGACGGTCCAGATGCCGTAGAGCGGAGGTTTCGGCGCGCCGTCGCCCGCCTCTCGCCAGGTTTGCCAGCCGATGTGCGCCCCACCGATCAGCACCCACACTCCCAGAGCCAATTGCAGCGCCGCCGCGACCCGGTTCGCGCGACGAGAAGCGAACAGCGTGGGCTGCGTGGCCGGTTCGGACGGGCGTTCGAGCACGAGCACATTCGCCAACCGCCCGGCCTGCGGCGCGAGCACGACCAGCGACAGCAGCAGCAAGTGGAACGAGAGGATCTTCACCGGCACGTCGTAGGTCATGTTCAGCACGAACACCTGCGCCATGCTCACCAGGCCGAGCAGCGCGCCCGCCGTCGCGGTGCGCGGCGCGAACAGCAGCAGCCCGCCGAGCACTTCCGCCGCGCCGAGCAGGATCTCGTATGCGGGCGCGGCGCCGACCTGGTTCCAGAGCACCGATGCCGGGCTCATCGTTCCGTACGGTTGCAGCAGGGCGGTGAGCGACGGCGCGGGCATCTGTGACGGAATCGCCTTGGCCAGACCGTAGAAGAGCAGCTGGCCGCCCAGACACAACCGGATGAACAGCACGAACCAGGCGCGCAGTGTGACGTAGTCCCGGCGGTGCCTATCCAGGATCGACCAGACGAGCGTGATCAGCGCCGCCGCGACGAGTACGCAGAAGATCAGCAGCCAGATGGCCGCCTGGTCGCCACTGCCGGAATCCTCGTGCAAGGTGGCGTCCACGCCGAAGACGTGGTCGCCGACCCAGCCGACGAACGGGCTGGTCGCGCGCATCTGCCAGATGACGGCGCTCTCCGGCAGCCACTTGCTCAGGATGCCGGTGAACACGAACAGGATCTGAGCGAACAGCACGCAGAACAGACCGAAATAGGCGAAGGCGAAGCGGAACGCGATCCGGGCCCACAGGCTCCAGGGCCGCCGTTCGTCACCGGCCCGCGCCCGGCCACTGCTCGGCTCGACGACATCCGTTTCGACGGTACGCACACCGCTCCCCTCACTGGTCGACACTCTGGCTTGCCGAACGTATCCGACCAGGTCATGGGATGACCTCCGGGAAAACCCCCGATTTCGGTGTACCTCTTCCGGCCTACGTGCCTGCCCCACCGCGCGGAGCCGGGTTCGTCTCCGGTTCCGGCCCGCCGACAACTAGAACGCGTTACAGTCGCGTATCCCGGCGCACCGCGGGCGGTGCATCCGGGCCGCACGTGTCAGGAGGACGATGATGACCGACGATCCGGACCCGGCGCAGCGACAGCAGCTGACCGTCAGCGAACGCGACCTCGGCGCACTCGCCGGCGACTTGGCGCGCTGGCTGCACACGAAGGTCGCCGCGGACGATCTGCCGCGAATCTCCGAATTGTCCCGTCCACAGTCCGGCGGCATGTCCAGCACGTCGATCCTGTTCGACGCCGAGTGGAGCGCCGCCGGTCGGCCCGAGCGCGGATCGTTCGTCGCGCGGATGGCGCCGGAGGCCGGGTCGTTCCCGGTCTTCGAAACCTACGACCTGGCCACCCAGTATCAGGTGATGGCGGGCGTGGCCGCGGCCACCGACGTGCCGGTGCCCGGCCTGTGCTGGTTGGAGAACGACGAGAAGCCGCTCGGCGCACCGTTCTTCGTCATGCGCCGCGTCGACGGACGGGTGCCGACGGACAACCCGCCGTACGTGTTCGTCGGCTGGCTGTTCGACGCCGGCCCGGCCGAACGTCTGCGGCTCACGCACAACACCGTCGAGGTCATCGCCAAGATCCACGGCATCCCCGATCCCGCGGCGCTGTTCCCGATGCTGAGCGGGCCGGGCGAGGCGCTGCGCAGGCACGTCGCCGCCCAGCGCTCGTGGTATCGGTGGGCGCTCGCGGACGACGGCTTCGAGATCCCGCTGATCGAGCGGAGTTTCGCGTGGCTGGACGAGCACTGGCCCGCCGACCCCGGCCCGGATGTGCTCAGCTGGGGCGACGCCCGCCCGGGCAACATCATCTACCGCGATTTCGACCCGGTGGCGGTGCTGGACTGGGAGATGGCCGCGCTGGCGCCGCGCGAGCTGGATCTGGGCTGGCTGATCTTCATCCATCGGTTCTTCCAGGATCTGGCCACCCGGTTCGGCCAGCCCGGGCTGCCCGATTTCCTGCGCCGCGACGACGTGGTGTCGAAATACGAGGAGCTGACCGGTCACTCGGTGCGCGATCTCGACTTCTACATCGTCTACGCCGCGTTGCGGCACGCGATCGTCATGGCGCGGGTGAAGCGCAGGATGATCCACTTCGGCGAGGACACCGACACGCCGGATCGCGACGACTACGTCATGCACCGGGCAAGCCTGGAAGCGCTGCTCGACGGAACCTACGAATGGGACTGACCATGCCTGTGCCTTTGGACGAGTACCCGATTCATCAGACCCCGCTGTCGCTGGCCCGGGTGGCCTCCAGCGATCGGAACTTCTACGACCGCAGCTACTTCAACGCCCACGACCGCGACGGCGGCACGTTTCTGATCACCGGTTTCGGCGTGTATCCCAACCTCGGGGTGACCGACGCCTACGCCGCCGTCCGCCGTGGCGACGCGGTGCGCGCGGTGCGCTTCTCCGACGCGCTCGGCGACCTGGGCCTCGACCAGCGCGTCGGCGGCTACCGCATCGAGGTGCTGGAGCCGCTGCGGCGCCTGCGGGTGGTCTGCGAACACGACGACCTGAGCTTCGACCTCACCTGGACCGGCGCCTTTCCCGCGGTCCAGGAACAACCGCACCTGATTCTCGCGGGCAACCGGCCCATCATCGACGCGTCCCGGTTCGCGCAGGTCGGCTCGTGGGCGGGGACGCTGCGCGTGGACGGCGACGACATCACCGTCGACCCGGCGGTGTGGACCGGGACCAGAGACCGCTCGTGGGGCATCCGCCCGGTCGGGGAGACCGAGCCGCCCGGCCGCGCGGCCACCGAGCCCTCGGGCGGGTTCTGGTGGCTGTACGTGCCGCTGCGGTTCGAGGATTTCGCCGTCGTGATCATCGTGCAGGAGGAGCCGGACGGCAGGCGCACGCTCAACGACGCGACCCGGATCTGGCCGGACGGGCGCACCGAACAACTCGGCTGGCCCCGGATATCGATCGACTATCGCTCCGGCACAAGGCATCCCGTCGGCGCGCGATTGGAGCTGACCACGCCGGACGGCAAACCCCTGGAGATCGAGATCACGCCGGGCAGCGGCGTCCCGCTGCACGTCGGCTGCGGCTACGGCGGCGATCCCGACTGGCAGCACGGCCAGTGGAAAGGTCGCGACTGGTCCTCCTCCAGCCGCTACGACCTCACCGATCCGGCGATCGTCGCGCGCACCCCCTACGGGGTGACCGACCACGTCGCGCGTGCCCGCTGTGGCGACGCCGAAGGATGGGGACTGTTCGAACACGCCAGCATCGGCCGCCACGACCCCACCGGCTTCGCCGACTGGGGCTCGGTCGCACCCTGAACCCAGCGCCGCACCGCCGACACCGGTGTCCGTGACCAGTTCCCGAAAGAGACGCGTGCCCGCACGCAAGGCGCAGACGAGCTCCGGCGACGGCGCATTGCGGCACCGCGATTCTCTCGGACAGCGGCAGCGCGCGTGGCCGAGCCCGCGTTCGATCGATGGTTCTACCGCTCGATCTGCGCTGCCGCGAGCACCACGCCCTGAACGACGCGCTTCGGTATCACCAGCGGCCCGCCCCCGGCGGCGAGCAGCGCCGCCGCTTCCGCGACGCTCGCCGTGCCGACGGCCGCCTGCGTGCGGCTCCCCGGGTTGGGGACGGCGACGTTCGCCAGTTCCGCGGCGGAGTAGGACCGCAGTGGCACCTGGAACTCCGCGGCGACGGCGCGCAATCCGGGTTCGGCGAAGCGCTGTGTGATGGTGGCCAGGCACGCTATCCGGTAGCCATCCACGCCCTCGCGCAGTGCGGCGCGGATCGCGCCCGCCGAGGTGCCCGGCCGTAGTCCGATGCCGACGACGACGTCAGCCGATGACACGGGAACTCGCGAATCGCATTGCCGCGGTGACGAATCGCCGCACCGCCGCAGGGTTTCCCGCCGGATGGGTGTGGAGGTACGACGCGTGCACATTGCCGCTCAGCGCCCCCTCCCGGACGGCCTCTCCCGCGCTGCCGCGCCAGCCCCACGCCGGATTCGGCGGCGCCGACACCAGACGGGTGCGGTGGAACTCGTGCCCCCTGACCCGTTCGCCGACCCGCCACAGCGGCGAGTCGGCCAGTGCGACGCCGTCGCGGTAGCCGAGGGTCAGACGCGGCCCGAACGCCGCCTCGGCCTCCACCACCCCCGCCATCGGGTGGCCGTCCAGCGATCGGGTCAGATAAAGCAGCCCGGCGCATTCGGCGTGCACCGGCATCCCGTGCCGAGCGGCGTCGGCCACCGACCGCAACAGGACGGAGTTGGCGGCCAGCTCTGGGGCGTGTTCCTCGGGAAACCCTCCCGGCAGCACCAATGCCGCTGCCCCGGTGGGCAATTCGTCGTGCAGCGGATCGAAGACCACCACTTGCGCCCCCGCGGCCACCAGCAACTCACGATGCTCGGCGTAGCCGAAGGTGAATGCCGGGCCACCGGCGACGGCGATCAGCGGGCCCTCCCGATCGGCCGGGAAGCGGGCGGCGATCGCGTTGTGAGCGGTTTCCCCGGCAGGCGATTCACCGCCGGACTCTATGGAGACACTCGAGTCCCGACCACCGCCGAGAGAGGTCGATGCCCCCGGGTCGCTGGTTCCAGCCGGAAACGCCGCGGTGGACGCCTCCTCTTCTCCCTCCAGACCGCGCACGGCGGCGGCGGGATCCCACGCGGGTCCGGTGACCGACGAGCGAGCGAGCGCCGCGATGGCGTGCAGGTCCACGTGCGCGGCGACGAGATCCGTCATCGCCGCCACCGCCGCCGTCGCGGCCGACCCGTGTTCCACAGCGGGGATCAGGCCGAGATGCCGGGACGGGACCTCGAGTTCGGCCAGGCGCGGCAACGACCCGAGCACCGGCAACCCGACTCGATCGCAGGCGGCGCGCAGCACCTGATCGTGCCGTTCGCTGCCGACCCGGTTCAGGATCACCCCGCCGAGCCGGACGCCACTGTCGAAGGTCGCGAATCCGTGCAGCAGCGCCGCGAGGCTCTGGCTGTGTCCGCGCGCGTCCACCACCAGCACGACCGGCGCCCCCAGCAAGGCCGCGACCTGTGCCGTCGACCCCTCCGCCACCGGACCGGCGTGCTCGTGATCGATCCGCCCGTCGAACAACCCCATCACGCCCTCGACCACCGCGAGATCGCACTCCCGCGCCCCGTGCCGGAACAGCGGCACGACCCGCTGCACCCCCACCAGCACAGGATCCAGATTTCTCCCCGGCCGCCCCGCCGCCAACCCGTGATACCCCGGATCGATGTAGTCGGGCCCCACCTTGAACGGCGCCACCCGATGCCCCACATTCCGCAACGCCCCCACCAACCCGGTCGCCACCGTCGTCTTCCCGCTCCCCGACGCCGGCGCCGCCACCACCACCGCTCTCATCGCCGCACCCGCCCCGCGAGCGGCACACCATCGTGCGGCCCTCTCGCGATTCGCCGCAGTGATGTGCTCGCGGGGATCACCATTCGATGCCTCGTTGGCCTTTGCGGCCTGCGTCCATGGGGTGTTTGAGTTTGGTCATTTCGGTGACCAGGTCGGCGGCGACCAGGAGGGGTTGGGGGGCGTCGCGGCCGGTGATGACGACGTGCTGGTTGCCGGGGCGGGCGTTGAGGGTGTCGACCACCTCGTCCACGTCGACCCAGCCCCATTTCAGGGGGTAGGTGAACTCGTCCAGGACGTAGAAGCGGTGCCGTTCGGCCCGCAGGCGCCGGGCGATCTCCTGCCAGCCGGCCAGCGCGGCGGCGGCGTGGTCCTGCTCGGTGCCCTGTTTGCGGGTCCAGGACCAGCCCTCGCCCATCTTGTGCCACTCGACCGGCGCGCCCGCGCCGGTCTGCTCGTGCAGTGTGCCGAGGGCGCGGAAGGCGGCTTCCTCCCCGACCTTCCACTTGGCGCTCTTCACGAATTGGAACACCGCGACGTCGAAGCCTTGGTTCCACGCTCGCAGCGCCATCCCGAACGCGGCCGTCGACTTCCCCTTGCCCGGCCCGGTGTGCACCGCGAGCACCGGCTGATTGCGCCGCTGCCGCGTGGTCAGCCCGTCGTCGGGAACTGTCTCCGGAATACCCTTGGGCATCGAATCTCCTTGCTCGTCCTCGGATCACTCCGAACCTGTGCACCGCGTCCGGACCGGGAGCCGCGTGAATCGCCCGCCACCCAGGACACGACGCCGACACACCGAGTCTCCCGGCCGTCTTCGACGGAGTGGCCGGGCGGCCTCCACCGGACACACGGTTCGAAAGTCGCGCTCACGCCGCTCGCACCGAACTACCGTTCCCGGAACTCGCGCGGACGACATCCGCGACCGCCGCACCGGTCAGCTCGGCCAGCCTCAGGTAGCCCCCGCGCAGGTCGCGGGCCAGATCCACGGCGAGGCCCAGCCGAATCATGCCGCGTTCGCAGTCGACGACGATCGAGGTGACCGTGTCCCTGGCGAGCAAGCGGGCCGCCGCGCGGGCGCGGGGAACCGGGTCGGTCCCGCCCGTCGCGCGACCGTCGGTCAGCAGCACCAGCATCGGCCTGCGGCGCGGATCGCGCACACGCTCGCGCAGCACGATTTCCCTGGCCTTCAGCAGGCCCGCCGCCAGCGGGGTCTTCCCGCCCGTGCGCATTCCGGACAGCCGGCGCACCGCGATGTCGACCGACGAAGTGGGCGGCAGGACGAGTTCGGCCTCCGCGCCGCGCACGCTGACGACGGCGACTTTGTCGCGGCGCTGATAAGCGTCCCGCAGCAGTGTGACAACCGCGCCGGTGACGGCGGACAGCCGGTCGCGGGCGGCCATGGACCCGGAGGCGTCGACCACGAAGACGACCAGATTCCCTTCGCGCCCTTCTCGATACGCGCCACGGAGGTCGTCGGCGGCCAGCCGCAACGGCCCGTTCCCGCGGCCGCGGGAACGCTGATGCGGCGCGGCCGCGAAGACGGTACCGAGCAGATGCAGACCCGAGGACGTGTCTGCACTCGGACGCACCACCCGCCCGTGCCGAGATTCCGCGCGGGAGCGCCGCCCCGGAGCGCCTTCACCGACGCCGGGCACTTCCCAGCGCGGCGGTGTTCGCGAACCGGCGGAAATCGGTGCGCCACTGCGCCCTTCACGCGATTGCCCGCCCCCCGGACCTTCGGGCGGCGACGGGTTGTCCGGGCCACCGTCCGGATCGTCGTCCGGCTGCCCGGCATCCGGGGGCGCGCCGTCCGGACCGCTCGGCGTGGACGTCTGCTCCTCCGGCCGCGCCTGCTCGGCCGCGTCACGCATGGCGTCATCGAGCTGTTGCTCGCTGATGCCGGGCTCGTCGAACGGATCGCGCCTGCGCCGGTGCGGCAGCGCCAGTTCGGCGGCCACCCGCACGTCGTCCTCGGTCACCGCGCCGGCACCACGCCAGGCGGCATGCGCGGTAGCGGTGCGCGCGACGACCAGATCGGCCCGCATCCCGTCCACGTCGAACGCGGCGCACAGCGCGGCGATCCGGCGCAGTTCCACGTCGTCGAGCACCACCTGCCCCAGCCGGTCGCGGGCGGCGAGGATCTGCTCGGCCACCTCGTGGTCCGCCGCGGCGTACCGGGCGGCGAATCCGGCCGGGTCGGCCTCGTAGTCCAGCCTGCGGCGCACCACCGCCATGCGTACGTCCACGTCCCGGGAGGCGGCCACGTCCACGGTCAGGCCGAACCGGTCCAGCAACTGGGGACGCAGTTCGCCCTCTTCCGGATTCATGGTGCCGACCAGCACGAAACGCGCCGGATGAGAGTGCGAGACGCCGTCGCGTTCGATGTGCACCCGCCCCATCGCCGCGGCGTCGAGCAGCACGTCCACCAGATGGTCGTGCAGCAGGTTGACCTCGTCGACGTACAGCACGCCGTGATGGGCGGCGGCCAGCAGGCCGGGGCGGAACGCCTGCTCCCCGTCGCGCAGCACGCGCTCCAGGTCCAGCGAGCCGACTACGCGGTCCTCGGTCGCGCCCACCGGCAGCTCCACCAAGCGGGCGGGCCGCGCGCCGGTCTCGTCCACCACGGGCGGCAGCAGCTGCGCCAGCGCGCGCACCACGGTCGACTTCGCGGTGCCCTTCTCGCCGCGCACCAGGACGCCGCCGATGCCGGGATGCACCGCGCAGAGGATCAGCGCCAGCTGCAGCCGTTCCTGACCGACCACCGCCGAGAAGGGAAATCCCGCTTCACCGTCCGAACCCGGCATCGTTCGGCTGCGCTGGTCGGACGTCGGCACTGTTTCGGCATGGGACACGGACACGCCCCAACTCTAAGCGCGCGGCCGCACCGGCCCCACAGTGCCCTTCGATTCAGAACCGATGCGCGCGCCCCCTGAACCGCACCCACTGCCGATCCACTCATGGCTGCGCAGGGGTCCCGCGCAGGAGGCACGGACGCCGGAAAACATCAACCTCTGCGCATCGGCACGTGCGGGATGCCGTCTTCTTCGAATTCCGGCCCATCGACCTTGAAGCCGTGTTTGGTGTACAGGTCGATCAGGTAACTCTGGGCGCTCAGGCGAACCGTCGCCGAACCGACCTCGGCCAGCGCCGCCTGCAGCAGTCGAGTGGTGTAGCCGTGCCCGCGGGCGGGCGCCGCTGTGCAGAGCCTGCCGATACGGAAACTCTTCACGCCGTCGCGGTGCTCCTCGCACAGCCGCAGTGTGGCGATGACCTCGCCCTCGTCATCGAGCCAGAAGTGCCGGGTCTCCGGGAGGAGGTCGTTGCCGTCCAGTTCGGGGTACGCGCACTTCTGCTCGACGACGAACACTTCGACGCGAAGTTTCAACAGCTGGTAGAGCGTCGCGGTATCGAGATCCTGCGCCCAGGAGCGTTTGAGAGCAACCGTTGACATCATCGCGCCTTGCTATCACAACCTAGGCGTTCGCCGCGACCCCTGCACGTCGCGGCGTGTTGTCGCCGCCGTCGACGAGGTTCAACGTCTTGGAGGTCCAATCCCACACTTCGCGGAACAACGCCGGGTCCTCCGACAGCTTGATGCCCAGCGAGGGCACCATCTCCTTCAGCTTCGGCGTCCACGCCGCGTACTCCTGCGGGAAGCACCGCTGCAGGACGTCCAGCATGGCGGTGACGCAGGTGGAGGCGCCCGGGGACGCGCCGAGCAGGCCGGCGATAGTGCCGTCCTGCGCGGAGATCACGGCGGTGCCGAACTCGAGCACGCCGCCCGCGCCCTTACGGCGGATGACCTGCACGCGCTGGCCCGCGGTGATCAGCTCCCAGTCCTTGGCCTCGGCGCGCGGAATGAACTCCGACAGCGTGATGACCTTGCCCGCCTCCGACTTCAGCAGCTCGCTGACCAGGTACTTGGTCAGACCGAGTTCGGTCACGCCGACGCCGAGCAGCGAGAAGATGTTGTTCGGCCGCACCGACTTGAACAGGTCGGTGTTCTTGCCGTCCTTGAGGAACTTCGGCGTCCACCCCGCGTACGGGCCGAACAACAGGCCCGGCTTGCCCTTGATCACGCGGGTGTCCAGATGCGGCACCGACATCGGCGGAGCGCCGACCGCCGCCTTGCCGTACACCTTGGCCTCGTGCTGGTTGATCAGCGCCGGGTTGACGCAGCGGAAGAACTGGCCGCTGACCGGGAACCCGCCGAATCCCCTCGCCTCTTTGATGCCTGCCTTCTGCAGCAGCGGCAGCGCGCCGCCGCCCGCGCCGACGAAGACGAATTTGCTGTTCAGCGTGCGCGTCTCGCGCGTGCGCACGTTGCGGACGGTGACCAGCCAGGATCCGTCGGACTGCTTGGACAGGTCGCGCACCTCGTGCCCGAAGGCCAGGTCCGCGCCGGAGGAGCCGAGGTAGGCGAGCAGTTCCTGGGTGAGGGAGCCGAAGTCGATATCGGTGCCGCCGTCGGTCCAGTTCAGCGCGATCGGGTCGGAGAAGTCCCGCCCGCGGGCCATCAAGGGCAACCGCCGGGTGAATTCGTCGGGGCCGTCGATGAACTCCATGCCCTCGAACAGCGGGTGCGGCGCCAGCGCTTCGTACCGCTTGCGCAGGTATTCCACGTTGTCGGCGCCGTGCACAAAGCTGACGTGCGGGATCGGGTTGATGAAGGCGGACGGATCGCGCAGGATGCCGTTCTCCACGCCGTAGGACCAGAACTGGCGGGAGACCTGGAACCGCTCGTTGATGTCGACGGCCTTGGTGATGTCCACCGAGCCGTCGGGTAGCTGCGGGCTGTAGTTCAGCTCGCAGAGGGCGGAGTGTCCGGTACCCGCGTTGTTCCACGGATCGCTGCTCTCGGCCGCGGCGGCGTCGAGCCGCTCGAACAGGGAGATCGACCACTCCGGCTGCAGCTGCCGCAGCAGCGCGCCGAGAGTGGCACTCATGATGCCGGCACCGATGAGTACTACATCGGTCTTTTCAGTCATGGCAGCGTTCGGCACGGGTAGATCGACTTCCTTGTCCTTCTGCGCGGGCCCACCGGGCGGGTGGACCTGCCTGGGCACGGTGTAGTTGTGGCTCGGTTCCGGCGTCCGCCGGTCCCGAACGGCATGGCGAGAGTCAGGTTACCCGCCGTTCACCTAAGCCCAATTGTGCACCTCACCACGCCGCCGTCCGGCAACGAGCCTGCGGAATGTGCGGAATGCGACAGAGATCGTCGTCACTTCGGCGGCCGATGGACCGCCGTGGTCTGTCGGCGCGTGACACCGTCCAATACATTGGTCGCGTGACGAACGAACAGTCGCTTGCCGAGCCGGTCAGCACTTCTCCGGAGGGCGAAGGCTGGCGCCCCGACGTCCTGGGCCCGCACTACCAGCAGCGCACGCTGCCCCTCGGCCCCGATCCCGACGGCGAAGGCGAGGTGGTCGCCACGCTGGTGCGCTATGTGCCCTCCGGCGCCGTCGAGCAGACCGCGGGCGCGGTGCTCTACGTCCACGGATTCACCGACTACTTCTTCCAAGAACACCTCGCCGAGCACTTCGCCGCGCGGGGATTCCAGTTCTACGCGCTCGACCTGCGTAAATGCGGCCGGTCTCTGCGTGACGGACACACCCCGCACTATGTGACGGATCTCGCTTTCTACGACCGCGAGCTGGCGGAGTCGCTGCGGATCGTGCGGGCCGAGACCGGCGCCGCCGTGGTTGTCAACGCCCACTCCACCGGCGGCCTGGTCGTGTCGCTGTGGCTGGACCGGCTCAACCGCGCGCAGGGTACGGCCGCCGCGGGGATCACCGGCGTGGTGCTCAACAGCCCGTGGTTCGACCTGCAGGGGCCGGCGTACTACCGGACCGTCGGGACGCCGATCATCAAAGCGGTCGGGCGCTTCCGGAGGATGGTCCAGCTACCCGGCGGCAAGATCAGCACCTATGGCGACTCCCTGCACCGCTCGGCGTCCGGCGAGTGGGACTACAACCTGGACTGGAAACCGCTGCACGGCTTCCCGGTGCGGCTCGGCTGGCTGCGCGCGATCCGCAACGGCCACGCGCGGTTGCACCAGGGCCTCGATATCGGCGTGCCCTCGCTGATCCTGCGCTCCCGGATGACCAAGTTCGCCAAGGAGTACGGCCCCGCCGTGGACGTGGCCGACGCGGTGCTCGACGTCAAGCAGATCCAGCGCTGGTCAGGCTGCCTGGGCGACCGCACCAACATGGTGCCGATCGACGGCGCCAAGCACGACGTGTTCCTCTCCGGCCCCGAACCGCTGGCCCAGGCATTCCGCGAACTCGACAATTGGCTGGAATGGCTCGCGGACTACCAGGGCGCGAAGTCACCAGAGGCTGGTGCGTAGCACGATCTCGGTGGCCAGCTCGTGGCCGGCTTCGGTGGCCACGTCGGTGACGTCGACCTCGACCACCCGGAACTCGCCGTAGACGAACCGTCCCGACGCGTCCGCCACCGAGCGCGGCAGATTCTTGGTGACCAGCAGCGTGGTCGGCACCTCGACCGGACCGGTCGACGCGTCCGCCACCGCTCCGTCGGGCCCGGGTGTGGCAGGGTGGCCGCGATCGGCCACGACCAGGCTCTGGAAGCGGCCGAACCCACGGGCGCACGCCTGCCATGCCAGCACCGCGCCCGCGCCGCAACCGGCCACGTTCACCCACGGCAGGCCGAGTTCGTCCAGGATCGCGGTCAAGGCGGTCGCGTCGAGGCCCTCGATCGACTCCAGCGCGAAGGTACGCAGATCCGAAGTGTGCAGGCGGGCGCACACCTGATCGAAGACATCCGCCGAATCACCCGCGTCGGGCAGCAGCAGCACGCTGTGCCGGGACTCCGGCCCGTCGATACGCACGGTCCACGCCCGGTCACCCACCGCGATCTGCCGAGATTCCATGCCGAATCACGCTACACGGATCAGGGCATTACGGCGGCGGGTCGGGGGTGGCGGAATCAGGCGAGCAGGCGCATCCCGGCCCGTTCACCTGCGTTGTGATCGAAGGTGACGGTCAGTTCACAACCGGCCTCCTGGCCGAGCTGCTGGATCAGCGCGTCGGCGAAGTCCGCGCCGTCGGCGGCCCGCCGCAGCGCTTGGCGCACGGTGTCGGCGCGCTCCACGACGATTTCGCTCGAGTCGAGCAGCCCGAGCAGCACATCGGTGACGGCCTCCGGATCTTGTTTGTAGCCCCGGCGCAGCACCCAGTGGATTTCGGCGAGCACGATCATCGTGACATAGCCGGGTTTGGTCTCGCTGAGCCCGTCGATCACCTGGTTGGCCCGGGCGGACTGCTCCGGGTCGTCCTGGGTGAGGTAGCGGATCAGCACATTCGCGTCCAGTCCGATCATCCGCGCTTGCCTTCCACAACGTTGCCCGCGATCGCCTCGTTCATCTCCGCGAGGCCGATGGGCGAGCCGGACCAGCCGAGGATGCCCTTCAGCGCCTTGATCGTGCGCGTTTCGGGCACCAGCTCGTAGGTGCCGTTGGGCGTGGGCACGAACGCGACTCGCACGCCCGCGCGCAACCCCATCGCCACGCGAACATCGATCGGGATCGTGATCTGTCCCTTACTGGTGACCGTCGCCGACACCACATTCGTCCCTCGGCCGCTGGGCCTCTTCTCCGCCGCCATCATCCTCACACCCGACCGTGCCGACCGGCTCCAAGCCTTACCTGGAGCCGAATTCCTTACTGCAAGGTAAGGCGCGGGGTGGCCCGCGTCAACCGATACGGTCGCCCGTGAGCACCGCGTCGGTGGCCAGGACGGGCAACCCGGCGGGCGCGCCCTCGCAGAGCAGCCGCTCGAGCGCGGCGATGTCGAGGTGATCTTCGATCAGATCGGCCAGCAGATCGAGCTGCGCGGCGCGCACCGCCGGTACCGAGATGTCCTCGGCCACGACGAAACCCGTGCGGCCCGCCGCCGTGGCGACCGCGCGGAGCCAGGCACGGCGGAACTCGTCGGACTCCAGCAGTCCGTGCAGATGCGTGCCCCATACCGCGCCGCGAACGCTGCCCTCCGGCTCGCCCTCGACCCTGAGCCATGCCGGGTCGCCACGGTGCGTGACGCGGCCGTGGTGGATCTCGTAGCCGCGCACGGCGATTCCCGCGGCGTGCCCTTCGCTACGGCGCAATACCTTGGATTCGGCGAACTCGACGGTCAGATCGAGCAACCCCAGCCCGTCGATCTCGCCCGCGCCGGATTCGACGCGGTCGAGGATGCGAGCGCCGAGCATCTGGTACCCCCCGCAGACGCCGAGGATCGGCCCGCCTGCGGCGGCGCGTGCCCGCAGGGCGCCGGCGAGGCCGGTACGCCGCAGCCACCGCAGATCCGACACCGTCGCCTTGCTGCCGGGCAGGACCACCAGATCGGCGCCGGCCAGCCGGGACGGCTCGGTCACCCAGCGCACCGCCACGCCGGGTTCGCACGCCAGCGCCTCGACGTCGGTGGAGTTGGAGATGCGCGGCAGCCGGATCGCGGCGACGGTCAGCCAGTCGGCGCCCAGCGGCGGCCGAGGGCGGCCGACCGGCGCGTCGGCGAGGGTGCCCAGCGAGTCCTCCGCATCGATCCAGAGGTCCTCGGCATACGGCAGCACTCCGAGGGTGGGGCGGCCGGTGAGTTCGGTGAGACGCTCCAGCCCCGGCCGCAGCAGCTCGACCGCGCCGCGGAACTTGTTGACGATGAAACCCGAGATCAGTCGCTGATCATCGGGTTCCAGGATGGCGACGGTGCCGAACAGGTGGGCGAGCACGCCACCGCGATCGATGTCTCCAACGAGCAGCACGGGCAGTTCCGCGGCGCGTGCGAGCCCCATGTTCGCCAGATCCGTCGCGCGCAGGTTGATCTCGGCGGGCGATCCGGCGCCCTCGCAGACGACCACGTCGAATTCGGCGCGCAGCGCGGCGAGGTCGGCGGCCACCACGTCGCGCAACTGCCGGCGATGCCGGAAGTAGTCTTCCGCGCCGACAGTGCCGATCGCCCTTCCCCGCACCACCAGTTGGGAACGACGGTCACTGCCCGGCTTGAGCAGGACCGGATTGAACCGCACGCTGGGCTCCAGGCCGCACGCCTGGGCCTGCAACGCCTGTGCCCGCCCGATTTCCCCGCCGTCGAGCGTGACCACGGAGTTGTTGGACATGTTCTGCGCCTTGAACGGGGCGACGCGCACGCCGCGCCTGGCCAGCATCCGGCAGATCCCGGCCACGACGACGCTCTTCCCCGCATCCGAGGTCGTGCCGGCGACCAGCAGCGCGCCCTTCATCGCCGGCCGGTCATCCGGTGCGCTGCCACCCGGGCAGCCGGATCACGACCGTTCACGGCAGGGTCAGAATCTCGGTCCCCGACTCGGTGACCACCAAGGTGTGCTCGAACTGCGCGGTCCACTTGCGGTCCTTGGTGACCACGGTCCAGCCGTCGTCCCAGATCTCGTAGTCGATGCCGCCGAGGTTGATCATCGGCTCGATGGTGAACGTCATGCCAGGTTCGATGACGGTCTCCACCGCGGGCTGGTCGTAGTGCAGCACGACCAGCCCGCTGTGGAATGTCGGGCCGACACCGTGGCCGGTGAAGTCGCGCACCACGCCGTAGCCGAACCGGTTGGCGTAGGACTCGATGACGCGGCCGATCACGTTCAGCGCCCGGCCGGGCCGCACGGCTTTGATCGCCCGCATGGTGGCCTCCTCCGTCCGCTCGACCAGCAGGCGCACCTCCTCGTCGACATCACCGGCGAGGAAGGTCTTGTTGGTGTCGCCGTGCACGCCGTTGATGTAGGCGGTGACGTCGATGTTGACGATGTCGCCGTCCTCGATCACGGTGGAGTCCGGGATGCCGTGGCAGATCACCTCGTTCAGCGAGGTGCAGCACGACTTCGGGAAACCCTTGTAACCCAGAGTCGACGGGTAGGCGCCGTGGTCGCACATGTACTCGTGCGCGATGCGGTCCAGCTCGTCGGTGGTGACGCCGGGCGCGACCGCCTTGCCCGCCTCTTCCAGCGCCCGCGCGGCGATCTTGCCCGCGATGCGCATCTTCTCGATCGTCTCGGCGGTCTGCACCCAAGGCTCGCGTCCCTCGTCGGCGGTCTTCTTCCACGCGTATTCCGGGCGCTCGATGGCACGCGGGACTTCACGGGTGGGCGACAACGTACCGGGGACGAGAGGCTTGCGAGTGCGGACAGACATAGCGAACAGCGTAATCAACCGACCGCGCCGATGCCGAGGGCCAGCGGGAACAGGCCGGGAACAGGCCGGGACCACGGTCCGCTTCCCGGCCGGTGCGCACCGGCCGGGAAGCGCGCAGTGCCGGTAGCGGTCACCGTCCGGCTCTCGACGTCCGCGACACCGATCGACTGTTTTCGCCGAACACCCTCTTCCAGGATCGCCCGCGCGATCGGTGATCACGTACACGCCTGATAAAGCTGAACAATAGTCCGGTCTACGTAGAGTCGCCGCCCTCCGAAAATCCCGCTTTCACTCGAACCCGAATGTGCGCATGGGATGGACAGTCGACCTGTAGCCGCTCGTCGAGCGGGAGAAGAATGGCCACCGAACCAGCCGCTCGAGCTCATTCGGACGAAACGGCGACGGCTCCGACACCCGATGCCGCTCCGGACCAGCCGCAGAAAAACTCCGCTGCACCGAAAAGTACACCAACGTCGGCCGCACCCCCTTCCGGCAGCGGTGAACGCAAACGCGACAGCGCAGCCCTCGATACCGCGCTCATGGACTTCACCAACAGGCTCGGCGCAGTGGTAAACGATCTCATGACGCAGAGCCGCAAGGACGTCAACCAGCCGCCGGTCGACAGCGCCGGTCACGGCCCTCGAACGCCCCGATGCGGGGTCGAGCAGACCGGGTCCCTCCTCCACTCCCCGGGCCGCGCCGAGCCGGGGTTCTCGGACCACCACTCTCGCTCGGCCCTGCACCCGTGACGACGCATCACGCCTCCGGCGCCGAACGCCCGCTCGCCATACCATGGGCGAGGTGTCCGTACTACCTCTGATCTTCACCGCAGGCTGGGCCAGTGGCGTGAACGCCTACGCGGTGGTCCTGTTGCTCGGACTCTTCGGCCGGTTCGGATTCACCGATTCCGTGCCGGAAGCGTTGCAGCGCACCGATGTCCTGATCGCGGCGGCGGCGTTGTTCCTGATCGAGGCCGTGGCGGACAAGGTCCCCTATCTCGACTCGTTCTGGGACGCGGTGCACACCGTGGTGCGGCCGATCGCGGGCGCCGTGGTCGCCGCGCTGCTGGCCGGACAGGACGGATCGCTGCCGGAACTCGCGGCGGGCGCGGTCGGCGGCACCGCCGCGCTGATGAGCCACCTGGTGAAAGCCGGAACGCGGATGGCCGTCAACACCTCCCCGGAGCCCGCCAGCAATATCGTGGTCAGCACCGCCGAGGACGTCACCGTCGCCGGGGTGGTCTCCCTCGCCGTTTTCCACCCTGTGGCCGCCGCGGTGATCGCGGCGATTCTGCTCGTCCTCGGTCTGGCGCTGGTGTATTTCTGCGCGAGCCGAATCCGTCGCTATCTCCGGCGGCGGCGCGCCCGCCGGGCAGCGCGCGTGGTCGCCCGCGTACAAGTCGCGAATAATTGCCACGCAGCGGAATAGGTGGCGGGCGTGCCGCGCCAGTCGACCACGCGGCACGCCGGGCGGGGCGCCCCATTGCGCCCGCCGTCACTGTGCCGGCGACAAAATCGCCCGGCCGAAGCCACTGGTCGGATGACTCGGCACCGGGACATCGCCATTCGGACGAGTGACGCTGCGGGGCAGTGTCACTACCGCGGACGAGACCACCGTCGCGACGAAATCATTGTTCGGGCAAACGGCGGCGGCCACCGGCCACGTCGGTTACCAGATCAGTGTACCCGTCGACCAGTTCGGCTAGTTGATACCAATGTTTATGGGTATTGTCGCTGCGCGCGCCCTCGGTGTGAATGACCTGATTCGCGTTCACCCAGCTACGCGCCATCCGGTCCACCACAGCGCCCAGGCTTTCGGTGTGCAGCGAGGACCCGTTGCGATGCTGCGGGATCTCCTGCGCGACCCAGTCGTTGATCTCGTCGACGAGTTCGCGCCGCCGACAGTCGATTTCGGCTAGGAGTGCGGCATCCGACACCTGCACGCGGTGCTGATGCAGCTCGGCGAGTGCGTGTGCCGACCGCAGCAGTTCCCTGTCCTGGAAACGCCGCCCCTGGAAAGCACACAGCAATTGCGGTGCGGTCGGTAAGACGCCGACCGTCGGCGCGCTCATCGGCGCCCCCCGAGTTCACCCGACACCAACGCTCTTTGTACCAACATAATTGGCTCTCGATTCCGTTATCCCGGCCATCGGATCGGTTGTCACAACTAGGCTAGCTGGATCATGCACGTACAGATGCAAGAACGCAAGATTGCGTCCGCATTCTGCGGTCAAGGGCTCCTGACGGCGCGCGAACGCCCAGAGCAGACCGGCCGCAACCTTTTTCGGCTCCTCGGTCGAGTCCGCTCCACACCGATCGGCGATGGTGCGCACCGCCGCTCGTTCCCGACTCGTGGTCACCTTCGCGGGTCGCTCACCCGCCCGCGAGTACGAAATTCGGCCACCACCGCGAACCTTCGGTCGGCACCGGCGGGCCGATGGCGCCCGCCGGACGCGGCGGGGCGATGAGAATCCTTCGGGCGATCACCCGATACCGAAGCGGCGCACCGATCCTCAGCGCGTGAGCCGCGTTCAGAGCTGGGTCGCCGCGGCCAGCAACGTCAGCACCGGTAGCGTTCCCTGCACCACAGCGCCTCTGGCGAACCGGCGGTCGTGTGCCACCAGCACCACCGCGGCGGCCAGCATCGACCCGCAGCCGCTGAGCACCAGCGCCCATCCCGCTTCCGGCGCCGACCGCAGGATCGCCACGCCCACCAGTGTCGTCACCGCGAGAAACAGGTTGTAGAAGCCCTGATTGAACGCCCATGGCCGCACCGAGGGCAGTTCGGCTTCGGAAATTCGGAAGACCCCCTGGTACACCTTGGGGTCGCCGAACCGTACCGACTCCATGACGAAGATGCCGACATGGAGCACAGCGGCCGCGACGGCGAACACCTGTACCACCCAGAGCATTCGACCTCCTCACGATGCGCGCCGACCGGTGACGCCGACAATGGATTCCGCGAAGATCCGCGCGACGGCCCGGTCGACTCCGGCGTGCCGAGGCATCTTATGGCCCGAGCAACGCCCAGCACCTACCCGACACGCCGCCGCACGATTCGGTCAACCGGCCAGTCCGAAAACGCGCCGGGCGTTGCCGTCGAGGTACAGCTCGCGGGTCTCGTCGTCGAGGCCGAGGGCGGCGAGGCCGTCGAGCGCGTGCTGCGGGAAGATCATCGGATAGTTCGTGCCGAACAGCACCTTGTGGCGACCGCTACGGGACTTCAGAAAGGAGATCAGTTCGGCCGGAACGCGTTTCGTCGTGTACGCCGAGGTGTCGATGACGACGTTCTCGTGCTTGCGCGCCACGGCGATCATCTCCTCGGTCCACGGGTAACCGATGTGCCCGCAGACGATCGTCAGCTCCGGGAAGTCGAGCGCCACCTGATCGATGTACGGGATGGGGCGGCCGGTCTCCGACGGCCGCAGCGGACCGGTGTGCCCCACCTGGGTGCAGAACGGGACACCCAGCTCCACGCAGGCCGCGAACAACGGGTAGAAGCGGCGATCGGTCGGCGGTAGTTCCCACAGCCACGGAAGCACGCGCAGCCCCTTGAACCCCTGCTCCACGCGGCGGCGCAGTTCCCGTACCGCCTCCATCGGCCTGCGCAGGTCCACCGACGCGATCGGAAGCAGGCGCTCAGGGGCCTCGGCCACCCAGGCGGCGACCTCGTCGTTGGAGATGAGGACGCCTTCCGGCGCGTGCCACGCCGAGATGAGGGCTCGGTCGACGCCCGCGGCGTCCATCGCGTCAAGGGTGACCTCGAGCGGGATCTCGTCGGTCGGTATCACGGCTCCGGTCCACCGCCGCAGTGAGGCGAACATGTCGTGGGCGAGGAATCGCCGGGTCGGATGTTGCGCCCAGACGTCGATGGTCATGCGCGGATTCTGACACACGTCATAGCTGCACGACAGCGCTGCGTCGACGTCCGCGATAGGAGGTTTTGCGGGGCGACACGGGCCGCCGGACAGCGACTTCCGCGTCTGCGATGCATGTTGCCCCGCCGAAGCGCATGGTCCCGCGCCCACGGGTGCGCACTTCCGCAGCGACTTCTCCACCTGATCTTCTATATCGCACGTAATAACCAGGGACAGGGTTCGCTGGGCATAAACTGGGTATCTACCGCAGGACTGAAGACATCCGACGCAGAGCAGGGCCATGGCCGGTTCGGACCCGTTCGCCACACAGCACGATCGGCCTCCAGGTATCGAGCGGGAACTGGAGGGCGCGGGCCTCGACGACCCCGAAGTGATCGGCAAGGGCGGATTCGGTGTCGTCTACCGCTGCCGACAGCGGGCGTTGAATCGCAGCGTCGCGGTCAAGGTCCTCACCGCGCGGCCGGAACTGGAACCGGAGAACGTCGAACGATTCCTGCGCGAGCAACAGGCGATGGGCGCGCTGTCCGGCCACCCGAATATCGTGCCGATCCTGCAAGTGGGGACCACCCGCAGCGGACGGCCCTACCTCGTGATGCCGTATCACTCGCGCGGTTCGCTGGAGGACCGTATCCGCCGGGAAGGTTTTGTGCCCGTGCCCGAGGCGATCGGGATCACCGTGAAATTGGCCGGAGCCTTGGAGACCGCACACCGGGCCGGGATCCTGCACCGCGACATCAAGCCGGGAAATGTCCTGCTGACCGATTACGGCGAGCCGCAACTCACCGATTTCGGGATCGCCCGGGTGGAGGGCGGATTCGAGACCACCACGGGAGTGGTGACCGGCTCGCCCGCCTTCACCGCGCCGGAGGTGCTGCGTTCCGGCGTTCCGTCGGTCGCCTCGGATATCTACGGGCTCGGCGCGACGCTGTTCGCCATGATCACCGGTCACGCGGCGTACGAGCGCCGCTCCGGCGAGCAGATCGTCGCGCAGTTCCTGCGCATCGCCGCCGAGCCGCTGCCGAATCTGCGGCTCGACGGCATCCCCGACGAGGTGGCCACCGCCATCGAGGTGAGCATGGCGCACAACCCCGCCGACCGTCCGGCCTCGGCCGCCGCGTTCGGCGAGATCCTGCGCGATATCCAGCGCGGCAACGACATGCCGGTCGAGCACATGACCCTGCCCGCCGGCGATCAGCCCGCGCCCGAAGACCTCAGTACGCGGCCGCTGACCGCCACCGCGCGGTTCTCCACTCCGCACCCCAAGACACCGCCGACGCCCGAGACCAAGTTCCGCCCGGCGATGCCCACCCGGCCGCTGGTCCAGCGCGAGCGCCTGATCGACGCGTTGCAGACCGAGCCGCGCCCGCGCCTGGCCGTCATCCATGCCCCGGCCGGGTTCGGTAAGAGCACGTTGGCGGCCCAGTGGGCCAAGCGTCTCGCCGAGACCGAGAAAGTGGTGGTGGCCTGGTTGAACGTCGACCGTGACGACAACAACGTCGTCTGGTTGCTGACGCATCTGATCGAGGCGTTCAACCGCGTGAGCCCGGCGCTGGCCCCCGACCTGGCGCCGGTCCTGGAAGAGGGCGACGCGGCCGCCGCACGCTACGTGCTCACCACGCTGGTCGACGCCATCGATGAACGCGACGAGCGGTTCGCCTTGGTGATCGACGACTGGGATCGGATCACCGATCCCGCCGCCGTCGACGCCCTGCACTATCTGATCGAGGAGGGGCCGCAGCACCTGCAGATCATCCTGACCAGCCGATCGCTCGAGGGCCTGCCGCTCGGCACCATGCGCGTGCACCACCAGCTGGTCGAGATCGACGCCGCCGCATTGCGTTTCGATGCCGAGGAGGCACGGACGTTCCTCGCCGAGCAGACCGGGCTCACCCTGGCGGACACCGAGAGCGCCGAGCTGCGCGACTACACCGAGGGCTGGGCGGCGGCATTGCAGCTGGCGTCGCTGTCGCTGCGCGAGCACCCCGATCCGGCTTCGCTGATCGCCCACCTGTCCGGGCGTGATCACGCCATCGCCGAGTACTTGGCCGAGAACGTGCTGGACACCGTCGAGCCCGAGCTGCTCGACGTGCTGCTCAAAACGTCACTCCCGGAACGGGTCTCGGGCAGCCTGGCCACGGCCCTGACCGGGCGGCCGCACGGGCAGGACCTGCTGGAGAACCTCGAACGCCGCAATCTGTTCCTGCACCGCGTCGACGAGAGCGGCGACTGGTTCCGCTACCACCACCTGTTCGCGGAGTTCCTGCGCAGGCGACTCGAACGAGACCATCCCGAGCAGGTTCCCGAACTCCACCGCGCGGCGGCCGCCTGGTTCGGCGACCACGGGATGCTCAGCGAGGCCATCGACCACGCGCTGGCCGGCGACGACGGGGAAATGGCCGTCGACATCCTCGAGGCGAAATCCCGTGCACTGGTGGAAGACGCGCACCTCGCGACGCTTCTCGGACTGGTCGCCAAACTTCCGCCCGCGGCTGCCGCCGCGCGTCCTCGGCTGCAGATCGCCATCGCCTGGGCCCACGCGGTGCTGCGCAGACCCACCGAATCGCACGCCGCGTTACGGCTGGTGCGAGCCGGGCTGGACAAGGCTGCGACCCTCGACCCCGATCTGGCACTCGAAGCCGATCTCATCGAGTGTGTGGAGCGCGCGTTCGCCGACCATCCGGAAGGTGTGGACGCCGTGGTGAGCAAATGCCTGGGCCGGGCCGACACGCTGGGGCCGTGGGTGCTGTGCGAAGCCGCGAACCTGGCCGCGTTCACGGCGTTCAGCCGGTTCGACTTCGAGCGGGCCCGGGAATGGCACGACTGGGCCACACCGTTCTACCGGCAGACCCGCAGCACGTTCATCATGGTGTACGGCCACAGCCTGGTCGGCGTCGCGGCACGCGAACAGCTCGATATGGGGCAGGCGGAGCGCAGCTTCCAGACCGCGCTCGACATCGCCAAGTCATCGGGCCCGCGGTCCTACGCCGCTCGCCTGGCAGGCGCCATGCTCGGCGAGCTGCTCTACGAACGCGACCAGCTCGCCGCCGCCGAGCGCCTGCTGGACGAAGCGGGCCGGCTCGGCACCGAGGGCGGGCCGGTCGACTTCCTGATGGCCAACTACGCCACCGGCGCCCGGATCAAAGCCCTGCGCGGTGACCTGGCGGCCGCCGCGCGCCGGCTGGACGAAGGCGCCGAGGTGGCGCGCGCGCTGAAGCTGCCACGGCTGGCCACCCGCATCGCCAACGAGCAGGTGCGGCTGGGCCTGACGGCCAGCTACGTCACCGAGCCACCGGCCGGGGAAAGCGGTATCGCCACGATGACCGCGGAACTGCGCGAGGATTCCGCGATCCGGATGCTGCTACGTTCCGGAGCCGCCAAAAGGGTCGCCGCCGCGTCGGCGCGCGCCCGGCAGTTGCGGGATTCCATCGACGCCGATCGACGCCCCCGGGCCGCCGCCCAGGCGTCACTGTTGCTCGCCTCCTGCCTCGCGGCGGCGGGAAGGACCGAATCGGCCAAGGACGAGTTGGTCCCGGTAGTGATCCGATACGCCGACGCCGGGCTGATCCGGCCGTTACTGGACGAGGGGCCCTGGATCATGTCGCTGTTGCACAACTTGGACTACGACTTGCGCGAAGGACGTTGGGACGACGAGCGGCCGATGGTCCCGCCGAGGTTCCTGCACAGGTTGCTGGCGCGCTGAACGCCCCCCGCGAAGGGCTGCCGGAGTTCCGCGACGGTCACTGCGGCCACGGTGCGCGTCCGGTGCGTCGGCCGCGTAACTTCACAGACCGGAATCGCCCATCGCGAGGACCACACCCACGGATCGTTCTCGCGGCTCACAACACCGGTTGCGGACCGCGTGAGGTGTCGGTGTCCAGGATGTGCAACACCCACCGCCCCTTACCGTCGGCCTTCGCCCGGTAGAGGCCGGTGTCGGCGGCGTCGAGCAGCGATTCGGCGTCCGCGCCCGCGACCGCGGTGACGACCGCGCCGATGCTGATCGACATGCGTAGTCGCCGGTCGCCCGCCGTGATGGGATCGACCAGCGCTTCGAGCAGACTGTTCGCCACGGTGGCCACTCGATGGTCGCTGGCCGGCGGCGGGATCAGCGCGACGAACTCGTCACCGCCGATGCGGGCGACCAGGCACCCCGATTCGCGGACACTGTCCTGCAGGCGCCCGGCGACCGCGGTCAAGATCTGGTCACCCGTTCCGTGACCGTAGCGATCGTTGATGTGTTTGAAGCGGTCGATGTCGACGAAACACAATCCCGCGCGATCCCCATTGCGTGCGTCGGCGATCATCGCGTCGATGCGTTCGATGAGGTGACGCCGGTTCGGCAGCCCGGTCAGCGGGTCGTGCCGGGCCTGCCGGTGCAACTCCTCGCGCATCCGGTGCTGCTCGGTGACGTCCTCACCGACCGCGAGCAGGTAATCGCCCTGCCCGTCGACGCCCTTGACGAAGGTGATGGCGAACGACGCCCACCCGTAGCTGTCGTCGGCGCGGCGGATCCGCTGTTCCAGTCGCACCGTGCCTTGCCCGGCCGGGACCAGCTTCTCGTACACCAACGTGCGGATGCCGTCGCGGTCGCTGGGGTGCGCGAAGTCGTAGACCGACACCCCGCGCAGGGCTTCGGCGGGCACCCCGATCATCTCCGCCAAGCCGCGGTTGACGTCCAGCAAGGTGCCGTCGGTGTCGCCGATGGCGATCGCGATCGCGGCGTTGTCGAAGACCACGCGGAACCGCGCGTCGTCGGATCGGCGTGCCTCGCGCACCGCTTCCTCGTGCGAACGCGCCTGAGCTTCGTATCCCTGCCCGACCGCCGCGAGCAGCGCCGCGAGCCGCCGTCCGGTCTCCGGAGCCGCCCGGTGTCCGGCCAGCTCGTACAGGACCTGGGCGGACGTACTGGGCACGGCCGGGCCGACCAGTCCCGCGGAGACCAGCGCCGCGCCCACGCGGTGTCCGACGCCCGCGTCGAAGGGTTCGGCCTCCAGGCCCGAAGCCAGCTCCTCGACCATCTCGAGCAGCACGACCTCGGGGTCCGGTACAAACACGGACCCACCGGCGACGGCCTGCAGGGCGCGCCACCACAAGTTCGCCATCCTGGCGAGTTCGATCTGTTCCACCGCAACCCCCTCACCATTCAGGCCGGAGATAGCCCCCGACGCATCGTATCCACAGATGTTCGAGACCGTCGAGTACTGCCGCCTGGAAGCATTCCCAGCAATGGCGAGATAGCGGGATTATTGCAACCCGTTCTCCCTGAATATCGACGCACCTTTGTAACGCAGAGTCTTGATCTGCCAGACCCAGGTCGCCTGGACGCAGGCGATCAGATCGGCGAGGTGCGTCGATACGGTGGCCGCCAAGGCGGCATCCTGCGCGGCCAGGCGGTCGCAGCGTCCGGCGGCCACCGCGCCCAGCTGGCGGAACTCGGCCAACCGTGCGCGCACGATCTCGGTGGCGCCCTGCACGGCATCCTCCAGTGACCATCCGTGATGGTTGAGCAGGACCACCGGGATCAAATTGAAATCCGCCAGATCGACGATGCACTCCTTCTCGAACGAGAACACGTCA
Organism: Nocardia arthritidis NBRC 100137; assembly: GCF_001612765.1. Lineage (GTDB taxonomy): Bacteria > Actinomycetota > Actinomycetes > Mycobacteriales > Mycobacteriaceae > Nocardia > Nocardia arthritidis. The sequence continues at coordinate 160,215 of NZ_BDBB01000016.1, read as the reverse complement.
TTCATCAGCGCGCCGATCTCCACGGTCAGTATCCGCAACCGGTGCAGATCCTCGGCCAGCCCGGCGTACCGGATGCGTTCCCACGGCAGGTAGTCGTCCCGGCCGAACTCGCACAGCGCGATCGCCGGATACATGCCGGATACCTGTGCCCGCAGATCGATGTACTCCGCCACTCCGAGCAACCCGCCGCGAGCCCGGGCGTTCTGGTCCCGGATCGCGGGCCGCAGGTGCTCGATGGTGGATTCGACGAACCGGTCGAGCCAGACCGGGTCCGCGAGCGCGGACAGCATCGTGAGGAACGCCGACGTCGAGGTCTCCAGGGCGGTGGCGTCCTCGGGGGCCGAACGGGTGCGCAGGAGCACGCACAGCCGGTCGATCGCCACCCGCGCCTCGCGCTGTTCGTCGTCGCGCAGGTGCCCGAACTTCTCCCGGCCGACGGTGTCGTTGAGCCAGAACAGAATCGCGTTGTAGAGACCGATGATCGTCATCCGCTCGGCGCTGACGGCGCCGGGGTGCAGGTAAGGCGTCATGCTGTTGTAGTGCGGTCCCGCGCGCTCGAGCCAGATGCCGTGCTCGCGGCAGAAACGTTCCACCTCCGCGCAAGCTTGCTCGCCGAACCGGTTGGGCCGGAAGTCGCGGCAGTAATCGACGATGTCCCAGTCGGGTGTGCCGAACATCGCGCGCAACGACCACTGCCGCCCGGTCTCCAGCAACACTTGATGTTGCCCGCGCATGTCGAGGATTTCCCGCTCGAGTGCCGATGTGTACTCACTGACCACAACGGACCCCCTCCCACTATGGTTACTTCTAATGAATTGTCTCCGACTTATCGGGAGTGGGATCGGTCGACGGGCGAAGATCACGCAACACCCTCGCCCCGAATGGCGTTGGAACGCCGGGCATTCGACGGCGACGCCGCAGCAAACAGTGGTTTCGCCCGCGGCGGGAGGGTCGCGATGGCGCATAGAGGCAAGCGGCCGGTTCCGGACGCGCGGCAGGGATCGGTGTCCTCGGGCGCGCGACCTACGCTCGATCTATCGGCTGACGGTCACCGAGCCCGGCGCTCACTTCGACGCGAGAACGTCGTGCATGGTCAGCAACAGATGGTCGAAGCAGGCTCGTTGCGAGGCCGGGCCGCCGCCCAGCGCGGGGACCTCGCCGACCAGTTGGCGCGCCAGCGTCCGCAGCTTGATGTTGGTTTCCTGGGAGCGCCACTGCAATACCCGGAACGCCTGTTCGGCGTTGATGCCGTACACGACCATGAGCACGCCCTTGGCCTGTTCGATCACCGCCCGTGATTCGACCAGTTCGGGCAGGGTGTCGTCGAGGATCTCCTGCCGGTTCTCCTCGAGGGTGCCGGACACGTCGATGAAGTAACCGGCGGTGCCGACCACCAGCCCCCGGTCGTCGAGCAGGCGATCGGCGACGACGATGACGTGGTGGGTTCGCCCGGCGGTGTCGATGACGCGGTGGCGGCCACAGAACGGCTCACCGGTTCGCACCGCGGTGGCGATGGACTGGGCGAGCAGCGCGCGGTCGTCGGGGTGCTTGTGCGCCAGCAGCAACTCCGTACTGGGTTGCGCCTCTCCCTCGGCGTAGCCGTAGATCGCGGCCGCTTCGTCCGACCATTCCCATCGCTGATCCTCGAACCAGAAGCGGAAGCTGCCCACGCTCTGCGGCGTGCCCGCGATGACGCTCGCTATCGCGGAGGCGCTTCTCAGCGCGAGGTCATCCATCCTCGTCACGCGGCCATTATCCATCGGCGCCCGCGGGCCACGGTCCGGAACACGAGATGAAACCAAATCGTGGCAAACTCTCCGCATCCTCCATAACGCGCCGTTTACCTGGATAGAAGAGTCATACGGACGGGCAATCAATCTCGTAGCAATCAAACTGCAATAACGTCCGCGACACCCGAGGGCCGGAAGGCGCGGCAGCGCACCAGCCGGCTTCACTCCTCCGGCGGCGGACGCGGGGGCGGGCATCCGGCGGTCGCTTTCCGGCGGCGCGGCCTTCCCGCCGCCCGCATGTCGACGCGGAGCGGGTCCGCGAGTATCCGCACGCGGGCTCAACCGAGTAGCCGGTTCGGTTCACCCCTCGATCTCGGCCGCCGAACGCAGAGCCCGCGAAAACACTGACCATAACGTGGATCACTGGAGGTAGTCTCTGTTGCTGTGCCCACACTCGGCACAGATCCGCTGCACATAGGCCGCATTCGAGGGCGAACGTCATAACACGTTCCAGCAAGTGCGTAGACCGAAGGGGTTGTACTGATGGCAGGCAAGCGCACCGTACTGACCGTCCGGTTGCGGCGGCTGGCCGCGATGCTGCACGAGATGCGCGAGAATGCCCAGCTCAGCAAGGAAGAGGTCAGCGCGAAGACCGGCATCAACGTCACCACGCTGTACCGGATCGAGACCGCCCAGGCCCGCCCGCAGCGACGCACCCTCATGGCGATGCTCGACCTCTACCGCATCGGAGACGAGCAGCGCGAGGATGCACTGGAGCTCCTCTCCGATGCGCTGAAGCCCGGCATGTCGCGCGCCTACGAGGGCAGCGTGTCGGAGGTCTACGCCGCCTACATCAACTTCGAGTCCGAGGCGTTGTCGGCCCGGCACTACCAAACATCCATCATCCCAGGGCTTTTGCAGACCTATGAGTACGCGACGGCGGTGATCGACACCTCCATGCCGAAGCTGGAGGCGGCGGTCATGGAGAGCAGGGCGAAGGCCAGGATGGACCGCGCCGTCAACCTGACCAAGGAGAACCCGCTCGAGCTGTGGGTCGTCATGGACGAGGCCGCGATCCGTCGTACCATCGGCGGACCCGCCGTGATGCGCGGTCAGCTCGACCGGCTCATGCAAGAGATCAAGCGTAAGAACGTGATCCTGCAGATACTGCCGTTCGACGCGGGCGCGCACCCCGGCATGGCGGGCTCCTTCACCCTGCTGGATTTCCCCGATCCCGCCGATCCCGAACTGGTCTACGTGGAGGGCATCGCGGGCGACGAGCTGATCGAGGGCCATACCGAAATCCGCCGTTTCGGCGTCATTTTCGATCAGCTGCGCGCCATGGCGCTGAGCCCGCGCGACTCCGCGGCCATGATCGTGGAGGCCGCGCGGCGGATGGACCGGATGGAGTAGAGCGTCCGCTCCCCGCGAAACGCGCGCGCACGGCCCGGTTGAACGACTATTCCGCGGCCGAATGGGTACCCTCGCCCTTACTGCCGAGGGGAGGACGCATGTCCGAAATCACCGCGAATCCGACATCGGAATCGGGGCCCGAACTCAAACGGGTGATGGGGCCGGGGCTGCTCTTGCTGTTCGTGGTCGGCGACATCCTCGGCACCGGCATCTACGCGCTCACCGGGAAGGTGGCCAACGAGGTCGGCGGGGCGGTGTGGGTGCCGTTCCTCGTGGCGTTCCTGGTCGCGCTCATCACCGGTTTCAGCTATCTCGAGCTGGTCACCAAATACCCGAACGCCGCGGGCGCCGCCCTGTACACGCACAAGGCGTTCGGCATCCACTTCCTCACCTTCATGGTCGCGTTCGCGGTGATGAGTTCGGGTATCACCTCCGCTTCCACAGCGTCGCGGGCCTTCGCGGCCAACTTCGCCGAAGCCTTCGACCTGGATCTCGGCAGCGGGGCCGCGGTGACCGGGATCGCGCTGTTGTTCATGGCCGTGGTGGCGGCGATCAACCTGCGCGGCGTGAGCGAGGGCGTGAAGCTCAACGTGGTGCTCACCTGCGTGGAGCTGACCGGTCTGCTGATCGTCATCGCGATCGGTTGCTGGGCCTTGGGCGTCGGCGATGGCGACTTCTCGCGCATCGTCGAGTTCGACACCGGGGAGCGCAACGCGGTGGGCGGCGTCATCGTGGCCACCACGCTCGCGTTCTACGCGATGGTCGGTTTCGAGGACTCGGTGAACATGGCCGAGGAGTGCAAGGAGCCCACCCGCATCTTCCCGAAGGTCCTGCTCGCCGGACTGCTCATCACCGGGCTGATCTACGTGCTTGTATCGATCAGCGCGGTCGCGCTCGTCCCCGCCGACCAGCTCGGCGAAGGCGACACGCCCCTGCTGAAGGTGGTCGAGGTGGGGGCGCCGAGCTTCCCCACCCACGTCTTCGCCTACATCACCATGTTCGCCGTCGCCAATTCGGCGCTGATCAACATGCTGATGGCCAGCCGCCTGATCTACGGCATGGCCCGGCAAGGGGTATTGCCCCGGCCGTTCGGCCGAGTACACGAGCGGCGCCGGACGCCCTACAACGCCATCATCTTCACCACGCTGCTCGCGCTCGGGCTGATCGTGTTCGTCGGTGAAGTGCCCGAACTCGGCGGTACCACGGCGCTGCTGCTGCTCGCGGTGTTCACCGTGGTCAACGTCGCCGTGCTGGTGCTGCGCCGAGACCCCGTGGCGCACAAACACTTCAAGACGCCGACGCCGCTACCGGTGCTGGGTGCGCTCAGCTGTGGCTTTCTGGTCACGCCGTTCACCGACCGCAACCCGGCGCAATACGCCATCGCCGGCGTGCTGCTGGCCATCGGAATCGCGCTGTGGGGCCTGAACTACCTGGCCATCCGCGCCATGCGGGCACAACCCTTGGACAGCCGGCCGCCCGCGGAGTGACCGATCGGCTTGTGCCGCTGCGGATCACCTCCCTCGGTGTGCCGGAATTCCGCAGATGACTAGTCGCCGCCCGATAGGTAAGGTGGGCGCCGATGACCAGCATGGAAGCCCGTTTCGGGGATGCCACCCGGAGCGTGCCCCTCCCCAACCCGTGGAACCTCACCGCTTATCTGGCTGCGGTGGCGGCCCATCGCGGACGCTCGATCAGCCTGCACCCCGTGCCCAAGGCGATGTTGGCCGATACGGGCTGCGGTGGAGGCGGCCTGTGGGTGGCACGCAAGCACGACGACATCATCGTGTACGACGCCGCGGCGACCGGCCGCAACGCCGATCACGTCATCCTGCACGAGATCGGTCACATGCTGCTGGGTCACCACAAAGACCAGGAACGCGGCGATCCGTTGCCGCCCTCCTTGGCCGTCATCCTGCCCTCGATCTCGCCGCACTCGATCGAACACGTACTCGGCGCCGCCGATTTCGGCGCCGATCGCGAGCGGGAAGCCGAGGTCTTCGCCGACATGACCATGGTGTACTCGACCCTGCCGCGCCGGCGCAAACGGTCGTTCCGGCTGTTCGGGCGTAACGGATAGCTACCAGCGGTCGTAGCACCCCTCGGGTAGTCGCCTCGCCCCGGCGCGCAGATCGTCGACGAGATCCTGGTAGCCGTCGGCCAATTCGTCGATCCGGACCCACGCGTCGTAGAAGACCGATTCCGGCGCGTGCGCGAGCGCGACGAACGCCTGGGCGGCCAGCCTGGCCAACCGGTCCACCATCCGGCCCACGGTCTCGGCGTGCTCGGGAGCGGCGGGCGGCGGGATCGGTGTCGCCAGGGTGACCCAGCGGTCGATGCCGCGCACGAGTTGTGCCCGGCGCCGGTCGAGTTTGTCGCACCGGCTCGCGGGCGTGCGTTCGCGCGTCTGGTGCAGCTGAGCCAGTTCGCCGGCCGCCTCCAGCATCGGATGATCCATGTGCGGCAACCCACGGAAGGCGGCCAGCAGCAGCTCTTTGCCGGGAATCACCCGAGCCTCGGACGCCTGGTCCATTTCCGGAACCCCCCTTCCGACCAGGATGGACGCGTCTAGGCCACGTCCTCGATGCCTTGCCTCGCCGGTGTCCCGGCACTGCCCGAACATCCACATATGCCTAGCGTGACCGAGAGTCGCGTCTGCCGCATCGGATTCGACGAGTTCCGCTCACGCGACACGCCCATCGCCCCGATTTTCCCGGTCCCCGCCCGGCACCGCAGCCGTGGCAAACATCCAGTGACCTTGCGTTTTTCGAGGATAGAGCCATCTTTCCCGGGGCTATTGCCATCCGAGCCGACACGCCAGCCACTCTCGAGCGAGTTGGGCAAACACCGATTGATGCTTGCGCAAACAGGGCGAACGGCGGACCCGGCTTCCGGCAGCCGCTGCCCGGTAGCCGGCGAGCGCGCAGACGAAGGTTGCGGCCCATAGGCATCCGCCACCGTCGGCACCTCCGACAGCGGGCTCGGTGTCAGCTCCGTGGCCAACCGCGTCACCAACGCGAGGGTGTCCCGCAACTCCCCCGGCTCATCGAGCCGCGGAAACGCCCCCTCGACGTCGTCGAACCCGGCGACAAACCACCCCGCGATCTCGCTGACGAACCGGCATCGCGGCGCGGGCGCCGTCGCGGGCAGGCGCGACGCGATGTGCGCCTCCTGCCGATACACCTGCGCGAGTTCGTCTCCCGCCTCGATCGCCTTGACGAAGGCCGGCTCGCCTCCGCCGGTGCGCACGCGCACTGCGACGCCGTGGCCGAACCCGCCACGCTGATCCACGGCCGAGCACACGACATCCCCGAGCAGGCGCTCTACTTCCAGCCGCACCGGCTGCGGCACCTCGCTCCGCTCGGTCCGCAACGCGGTGTCCAGGTAATTCACCATCGCCCCATGGTCCGAGCCCCACCCGCGAACCGGTACCGAATTATTCGTCCTGGCATGAAGACTCAGAAAATGGTCTCGTAGGCGTCGAGGTAGTCCTGACCGCCGATGTATGTGGTGTGGCCCGGATCGGCGGCAGCGGTGGTGGCCAGGGCGACGGCGGTGGCGAACTCCGCGACGGTGGGCAAGGCGCCCTGGTCGCGGCGCGCGGCGACCGCGTCGGGGTTTCGGCGCTCCAGCAGCTGGACGATGATCGTGCCGTCGATCATGTCGCCGGAGACGACGTGCAAGGCGATGCCCCCGGCGGTGAGTTCCGGGATCATGGCGCGTAGCGCGTCCTCGCCCGCGCGCTTGCTGGCGGCGATGGGTTCGTAGTCGGCGGGCACCGGTTTGCGGCCGTGGAAGTGGGCCTGATGGCTGGTCACGAACACGATCCGCGAACCGGAAGGCATATACGGCACGGCGAGTCGGACGAGCCGTTCCTGCGCGTCACGATTGAGGGCTATCGCGTAACCGGGCGAGGCGTTGCGCTCCAGCCCACCGGACGCGTTGAGGATCAGCACATCCAACCGGCCGAACTCCTCGACGACCCCGGCGACCAGGACGCGTGCCGAATCCGCGTCGGCGATGTCCGCGCCCGCCGTGGACGCATTGCCGCCCGCCTGCCGGATCGCCTCCGCCAGCGTGTCGGCGCGCTTGGCCTTCTCCCGGTAGTTGATCACCACGTGGTCACCCCGCGCCGCGAGCACCCGAGCGGTCTCCGCGCCGATGCCGCGGGAGGCGCCCGTGATCAGAACGATTCGCCGTCCGGTCGTGTCGTCCACTGTCACCCTCTCGGTCCGCCCGGCGGCCCGGGCCAGTGCTTCTATTTCAGAATCACTATGCTGGTTCTAAATGAGAAGCGCAAACGAACCCAAGCCGCCGCGCGGCCGGGATGACCCGGCGAACGAGCCGCTGCTGGCCACGATGGACCTGCTCGGCCAGCGCTGGATCCTGCGCATCCTGTGGGAACTGGAACCCGACCGCCTCGGCTTCCTCGAACTGCGCAGACGCATGGGCAACTGCTCCTCCAGCATGCTGTCGGTGCGCCTGCAACATCTGCAGTCCGCGGGCCTGATCGCGAAGAATCCCGACAAGTCCTATGAATTGACCACCGCGGGCATCGAACTCGGCACGGCGCTGGGGCCGGTCTGGGAGTGGTCGCGCCGCTGGCGGGTGACCCCCACCGACCCCCGCACCGACTGACCGGCTCACGCCCGGCGCCGACCGCAATGCGCACGGGCTCATGCGTGAACCGAGGATCGTCGCACCTGGGGCGCGCCGATCGCAGACCCGCAACGTCACCGACGACGATGCGAACCACCCACGGAGGTGCGGCCGCCAGAGGCACCGGGTCGGGCAGTCGTGCGCAGCGCTCCGGCGACATCGATCCGGCGCAGAACTCACCCGCGTCAGGACCTGAGACCTCTCAGCGAGGGTGAGCTGCTCGTGACAGGTTGACCTTCGAGTTGGTTGAGGCTCCATGATGGCCGGGTGACGAGTTCGGAGCCCGCAGGGTTGATCACGATCGGTGTGCTCGCGCGGGCCAGCGGGCTCACTGCGAGCGCGCTGCGGTTCTACGACGACTGCGGCCTGCTCGTTCCGGCCCGGGTCGACCCGCTGACCGGATACCGCTACTACGCCGAGGAGCAGCGAGAACGGGCGACGCTCATCCGGCAGCTGCGGGCGATCGAGCTACCGCTGGAGGCGATCGCGGAGATTCTCGCCGGTGACGCCGAGCGGTCGCGCCGCCTGCTCGATCGTCACGTGGCGGAACTGACGCGCAGAGCACGCGAGGCCGCGTACGTCGCCGCGGTGGTCGAACAGTCGCTCGGCGCTCACGTGGCGGCCGACGCGGCGGCGCTCGCGGAGGCGATCGACCAGGTTCGGACAGCCGCTGCCCGGACCCGGGAGATTCCCGTGCTGGCGGGTGTTCTGCTGGAAGCGGGCGCGAACGCCGTCACCCTCACGGCGACCGACCGCTACCGTCTCTCCACCCGCACCGTGGTGGCGAAGCGGCAGCACGGCGGCGAATGGTCCGTGGTGCTCGATCCGAACGGACTCGAGTCGATCACCGAGGCGCTGCGCGACATGGATGAGGTCGTCGCCGCACCGGCCGACGGCGGGCTGATTTTGACCGGAGACGGCGTAACACACCGGTCGGCTGTCATCGATGAGCCCTTCCCGGATCACCGTGCCGTGCTGTCGGGACTGGGACCGGTCCGCACCAGGGCGATCGTCGCTCGGGACATGATGCTGGAGATCCTTGAAAGGGCTTATACCACAGTGCGATTCGCGATCGGACCGACCGATATCGTGGCGTCCACACCTGACGAAGCGCGTCGCCTGCCCGCGACGGTCACCGGCGCCGCCTTGTCACTGTCGTTCGCTCCCACGACACTGCTGCCCGCCGTCCACATCGCGCTCGGTCCCGAACTCATGCTCGACATCATCGCGACCGATCAGCCGGTGATCCTGCGCTCCGCGACCGACGGAGACCTGACCACCCTGGCGATGCCGGTCCGGCCTCCCGACCACAACACCTCGAGATAGTCGCGCGGACGTCCACGCCCGCGCCCATCGACTTCGAGTGCCGTCCCACCCGCACTCGAGTCGGCCGTCCGGACGCGCCCACGACGCACCACCCCATCCATGCACACACTGCCCCCGAAGGAGACCCGCATGAACTCGGCAACCGACCCCGCCATGGACGCCATCACCAGCGCTGTCGCGCTCGGCCGCGAGGGCCGTCCGGACGACGCGCGGGACGCTCTGCTCACCGCGTGGGCCGCGCTCGGCCCGCAAGGCGACCCGCTGCACCGGTGCACGCTCGCCCACTATCTCGCCGACCTGTACAACGACGCCGCCGAAGCGCTCACCTGGGACATCCGCGCGCTGGACGCCGCCGACAGCCTTACCGACGATCGCGCGCGGAACTACGACGGATCGCTGCGGGTAGCCGCGTTCTACCCGTCACTGCACCTCAACCTCGCCGACGACTACCGCAGGCTCGGCTCGTTCGACGCCGCGCAGCGCGAAATCGACGCCGCCCGCGCGTGTCTGCACACGCTCGCCGACGACGGCTACGGGGCGACGATCCGAACGGCGGTCGACGAAGTCGAGTCGGCGATCCGCGAACGGCGCACCGAACGCCGGGACTCGGCGCCGACCGGTGGCCGATAACGCGCGAGCAGCCCGCACCGATCCGGTGCGGGCTGCTCGGGAACGGGCCTACTTCAAGCGCAGCTTGCCGAACAGACCGTCCTTCTCATCATCGGGCCCGGCTGTGAAGTACAGCGAGTCCGCGTCACCGAGGCTCTCGCCGTTGCCGAACATCAACGCCCACAGTCCCTCGATCGCGACCGGCTTGCCGTCGGCATCGCGCAGGTAATCGGCGAACTTGCCGGTGGTGTCGTCGTAGGCCAGCACGTGCCCGGCGCCGCCGAAGTTGCCGACCAGCAGTTTGCCGCTGAGCGGCCCGAACCCGTCCGGCGCGATCGTCACCGCCCAGGGCGCGTTGAGGCGCTTGCCGTCATCGATGATGCGCACCAGCTTGCCGTTGGCGTCGAACTCGGCGAGCTTGCCCTTGTCCGGTTTGCCGCCCGCGCCCTGCTCTTCGTCCTTATCCAGCGAATCCTCCTCGCCGGCGTCGAACCCGGTCGCGTCCTTCTCGTCCGGCTGCGTGGTGGCGTAGGCGACGAACACCCGGTTACCGACGGTCGAGACGTTGAACGGCGCGGGATCGCCGGGCTTGGCCTTCTTGCCCTTCTCCGGCGCGGCCGGGTCGATCGCGTCACCGGTCGCGAACGGGTTGGCGAAGCCTGCGGTCGGGATCAGCTGCCAGTTGCGGTCGAACGTCCGGACCTGCGGGTCGGCGCCGAAGTCGGCGGCCAGCAGCTTGTCACCGGACGGGGCGAGCGCGATGCCGAAGAACTGCATCCCCTGCGGCTGGCCGTCGAAGACCAGGTTCGCGGGCCCGTCGTGGCGCACGATCCGGCCCTCGAAGCCCAGCTCGGTCCAGGCGGAGATCTTGCCGGAGTCGGTTGCGAAGATGAACCGCGCCGAACCGTTCAGCGGCCCGCCTTCCGCTTCCACCGGCTGATCGTGGACGACGAACAGATCGGAGGTGATCGGCGCGGGGTTGAACACCACGCCGGTGGTCTTGCCCACGCTCTTGTCCGAAGTGTCGGCGTCGGCGCCGGGAATGGTGACGATCTTCAAATCGTCTTGGAAGAGCTTCTGCACCCTCCCGTCCGAGGACTTGGTCACATCGCCGACGAACTGGAACGATTTACCGCCGGCACCGACCCAGAAGTGCCCACCGGCGCCCTTGGGCCGGTCGGCCAGCCCCCAGGCGTTCACCAGGTCGGGGAAAGTGAACTGCGCCTTGTACTCCGCGTTGTTGGCCGCGAGATTCGTCTGGACGTATTTGTTGCCGTCGAGCGCGGGCACGTCGTCCGACTTCGAGTCCGAGCAGCCCGCCGCCACGATCAACGCGACACCGAGCGCCGACGCGCGCAGCAGACCACTCCGGGTCCGCGACCGAGGCAGACCGCCACGGTGCGACTCATTCCAACGTCCGTTCAACTTCTTGTTTCCTTTCCGACCACACCACATTGGTGATAAGGCGAAGCTAACCTTAGCGTGGAGCAAATTCGGGAGTACCCGAACGGTTGAACGAGGACGGGTTTAGGCTGTTCGCCGTGGTCGAACCCCAGCCTGCTATTGCGCTGCATCCCGATATCGCTCCGCTCGCTCCACTGCTCGGCACGTGGCGCGGCAACGGGCAGGGAGAATACCCGACCATTCAGCCGTTCGGTTATGTCGAGGAAATCCGGTTCGGCCATCTCGGCCGCCCCTTCCTCACCTACCGGCAGAAGACCCGCGCCGCCGACGGCGGCCGGCCGCTGCACGCCGAGACCGGCTATCTGCGTTGCCCGCGCCCGGACCGCGTCGAATTGATCCTCGCCCATCCCACCGGTATCACCGAAATCTGCGAGGGCTCGCTCGTGGTCGAGGACGGTACGCTGCGCATGGAATTGGACTCCACCGACATCGGCCGCAGCAGCACCGCGAAACTCGTCACCGCCCTCGGCCGGTCACTGCGCCTGTCCGGCGACACCATCGACTACACATTGCGGATGGCGGCGGTCGGCGAACCACTGCAACATCACCTCGCCGCTACCTTGCTGCGCAACTGAACCGGCCACCGGCGCTTGCTAGAAAGCGCCCGGCAACCGGCGCCGTCCCCTGCTCAACTCGGTGACCAGATCCTCGTAGGCGATCGCCAGCTCGGCCAGCCGCTCCCAGGCGAACCACAGGTCCCACCCCTGATCGGCGGCCATGGCCGCGTAGGCGCACGCGCTCAGCCGAGCGAGGCGGTCGACCACCGAGCCGACCGATTCGGTGTGCAGATAGGCCCCGCCACGCGCCGCAGGCAACCGAACCTCGACCCAGCGGTCGACGTCCCGGATCAGCCGGGCCCGTCGCTCATCGATGTCGCAGACCTCTTCCTCGCGGAGCCTGCGCGTGTGCAGCTCCGCGAGAGCGCGTGCCCGCAGCAGCACCGGATGTCCCGGCGGCGGCGCGCCCTCCCGGCAGGCTCTCAGCAGCTCACTTCGCGTCGGCAAGCCCTCGCTCACGGCGCGCCTTTCCCGCCCGCGCGGGCCAGCACGCAATTCACGATCACCATGCCGGACGGACGGAACGTGTCACGCGGCGCCACCACCCATCGGCGGAATACGTCGCTCCCGTCGGCGGGCGACGGCAGCGCGATTTCGCTGCCGAACGGCACGATCGAGACATCGAGCCGGAACAAGGCCGCGAACAGCCGCATGTCGTCGGGTAGATCGGGCCGGCACAGGAAAGTCCATCGGCGAGAACGAATATGCGCGACGACCGGGCCGAGCGGCCGGCCACGGAAAAGCATGTCGTCGCGCACGCACTGCCCCAGCCTGTCGGGCATCGTGATCCCGCCCACCACGCCGGCCTTCACCACGATCCGGCCGATCTCCGGATGTATCCCGGCGGGCAGCCCACAGGTGCGGCGGTAAAACGCGCAGCGGGACGCGGGTGTGTCCGCGAATGCCGCATGATTCATTCGCCAACCTCGATTCACATAGTTCGGTACGCGAGAAATCCCGGTCGCTGGACCTGTAACCGTTGGGACGGTTAAGGTTTCAGCACTTCTTCGATTCGGACCGGTCGCGATCAGTAGAGCACCGGATATTGCTGGGCGGGAACGTAATCAGCAGTGGAAGCGGGCGGAATCCGCCCAGGTTCCAAGGACCCCCGCCACACGGTTCCAGTTAGGTACCCAGCCAATACTTAGGCTACGAAAGGGAATTCGTCGTGAGCTCAACCGGATCCACCCTCCCCCGCCGCATGCTCGGCAGGCACTTGCGCGAGCTGCGGGTCAACTCGGGCATCAGTGCGGAGTACGCGCGCGACGCGATCAACGTGAGCAAACAGACCTTGTGGAGGATCGAGACCGGCCAGCCGATCCGGCTGAATCCGCTTTTCATCGAGCGGTTGTGCAAGGTGTACGGGGCGTCGGAAGAGCGGACCGCCATCCTGCTCAATCTGGTCGAGGAGACCAAGCGGCCGGGATGGTGGCATGCCTACGGAGACACCATCGCCGAAGAGTTCAGCCTCTTCGTAGAACTGGAGGCGGTAGCCAAGCGTCTCGTCTCCTATCAGACCACCCTGCTACCCGGAATTCTGCAAACCGATGAGTATCGACGCGCCCTCATCTGGGTCGACCTCCCCGCAATACCAGGACATGAGGTCGAACGAAGGATCGAGATGTTCAGGAAGCGAAAGGCCCGTTTGGACGACTCGGACCCCGTTCTTCTGGAGGCTGTCATCGATGAGTCCGCACTGCGCCGCGCGATCGGCGGCCCGTCAGTAATGGAACGGCAGCTCGAACACCTGGCGAGAGTAGGCGAACAAGATCATGTTTCAGTGCGAGTGGTTCCGCTTGCCGCGGAGGCGTACGCGGGCCTGGGAGCTGGGTCGTTCGTGATGCTCGACTTCCCGAAGCATCCGATCGCCCATCTCACCGAACCACCCGTTGTTTACATGCAGGGACTCACAGGCGACCTGTATCTTGAGAGGCCCGACGAGATCCGGCGATATCGCCAGACGTACGCCGATATTCAGCGATCGGCACTGGATCAAGAGCGAAGCCGAGCTCTCATCTACAAGATCGCGAAGGAGTACGCCGCGTGAGCACCGATCTATCCGACGTCACTTGGTTCAAGAGCAGCTACAGCAGCGCTGAGAAAGACTGCGTCGAGGTCGCGTTCCTGGGCGAAGGCGCGGTGGGTGTACGCGACTCCAAAGACCCCGCAGGCCCGGCGCTCGTGTTCCCCACCCACGAGTGGCACTCGTTCACTGCCCGCATCACAAGCGGCGGACTCGACCGGTCGCAGTCCTGAGCAGGCTTCTATCCGCGATCCCGGGGCCTCCCTCGCCAGGGGTTCCGGGACTGCCTGCACAACCCCACGGCTCCCGTCGCATCGGCTCGCTCGTCGGACCGCTTGCACCCGATGAAACCCGCCGGTAGCGTCGACATTCGCTGCGGGGGGCGGAGAAGCCGGTCCGGCCTCGAAGAGCCAGGACAATTACCGGTGCAAGGGGAACCAATGACATCAGGACGGACTTCTCGGCGACTGACCGTCCTCGCCGTCAGCGCCGCACTGGTTCTGACAGGCTGCGATTCCTCCGCTGATGATGCCGCGCCGACCGGAGCTGTCTCCACCAGCCCGAGCATCGCCGCTGATGTGCCCTCCGGTTATGACCCGTGCACCGACATTCCGCAGCGCGTGCTCGATTCGGAGAACCTGCGCCACAGGACCAACGAAGACCACGATGCATCCGGGGGAGTCAAGTGGCGTGGTTGCGGATGGGTCCAGCCCGACGGGTACGCACCCGCCGTAACCACGACAAACATAACCGTGGACATGGTGCGGGACAAGAAGTTTGCGGATACTCGCGAATACACGATCAACAGTCGTCGCGCCATCTCTACACGACAGGTCGAAGAGCACCCCGACGAGGTGTGCACGATAAATGTGGAGATGAAGGGCGGAAGCCTCGAATTCTTCTTGAGTAATCCGCCGTCGAATCGTAATACGGGCCACCTCGACACATGCGCGCTCGCGAAGACCTTCGCGGAGAAGGTAGTGCCGACGATGCCTGCCACAATCTAAAAGACGCTGATGCGATCGAACTCACCGGGAGGGAGTAGCACATGGGTGACGACAGCACGCAGCCGCTTCGGCCGATGACCAACGTCTTGAACGCGGCACGGGAGGGACAGTTAGGCATCCAGATGTCCGCAGAGGACTTCATCTACATAGACCGAGACTGTGAGTACTTCAAAATCGCCATTCGGTCGATCCAGAGGTCTATGGACTTTGTTTCACGGCAGTCCCACTGGGGCTTGGGCGAGGGCAACGGCGAGATGGTCTCGGCACAAACCTTGGTTGATAGATTCAAGAAGAAGGCTCGCGGAGCCGAGGACCGCAACAGCGTCCATCAGATCATGGAAGATCACTACCGCATCGTCGAGGACATCCAAGAAGTGCACCGGCTCGCCCGGGACCGAATCATGCAGGTGGACAGCGATTTCGCGGCAGACTTCAACAGACTGAACACCACCCTCCCCGAGCGTCCACCCGCAGGGGTCCAATTCGCACCGCCCCGGCTTCCGCTCGGGACGAACGAATGAGCGGCTACGAGAACAAGCGCATCCCGAACGGTGGCGAGCACGCCGACAGCTGGGAACACTCGCGGATCAACGACACGTTCAAGCCGCTCGATCCCACCGACGCGTTCAGCCAAGCCGACACGTACTGGCAAGCTCGCAACGAGTGGGAGCGGGGTGTCGAAACCTTCGCTCGCTCCATCCAGACCTCCATAGCGCAAGCCTGGTCCGGCCCCGCCGCGGAGCAGTCCAAGAGCGCCATCGCCAAATACACCAGCGACGCGCAGAATCTGACGACCTCCCTGGAGGAGTTGTACTACCGGGTCCGCGACGCCGCCACCGCGATCGCAGATACGAAGAAGGCGCTCCCGGACCTCATCGATTTCTCCGTCGGGGAGCGGATCTTTCATCCGACGCGCTGGATTCTGTCGGACGACCGGTCCGAGGCCGAGCAGTCCGCGCGGGTCGCGATGAAGGAGTTCTACGTACAGCCGTTCAGCGAGATGGACGGCAAGATCCCGGTGCTGCCCACTCCGGTCGGCCCGACCGCATCGGTGGACATTCCAGCGCCCCCGCCGGATGGACATCCCAGCGACGACAGCGGCGGGCCCACGACGAACGGTCCCGGCACCAGTCCTACCGACACCGGCACTCCCGGCGACCAGGACGGCGACGGCAAGCCCGACGAGACGAGCACCGAGGAGCAGCAGTCCACCGACGAGTCGACGCAGGACCAGCAATCCTCCGACACGACAGCGACGGACACCTCGACCACACCCGCAGGCGTCGACCCCACATCGACGACTCCGGCCAGTACGACGGACCCGACCAAAACCGTGCCGGCCGGCACGCCGACTCCGCACAGCCCGGGCTCCCCGAGCAGTCCCGGAACTCCCGGCACCACGAACCAGCCGCAACCGGGGCGCAGCATCGCGGGCGCACCGGGCACCGCGAGCACATCGGTGAATCCGGCCGCGGCAACGAATACCTCGGTCCGCGGCACGAGTGGTACGCCGGGCATGATGGCCCCCGGCGCTCGCGGCGGCGGCAAGGACGACGAATCCGAGCACAAGACACCGGACTACCTGATCACCCAGGAGAACACCGACGAGCTGCTCGGCGAAGTCCCGAGAACGTTGCCCGGCGGCGTCATCGGCGGCACGCCCGACTGACCGGGCCACACCCTTCTCGACTTCGCGAACGCCCGCATCGCGTATCGGCGGCGGGTGTGCGCGCGTGGACATTGGCCGCCTTCACGCGGCCGGATTGGACCTCACATGGCTGAATGGACCTGGGATCCCGACGACTTCGCCGCTCTCTGGTACGGCGACGCCCACGATCGCATCCCCGGCCCCTTGCGCTACACCAGTCGTTTCGCCTTCCGCGACGACTTCGCCGCCCACCGCACCGCCGTGTGGAAGCGCTATTCCGCCGACGAACGCGACGAGATCGCCGCGGCCTTCCGCACCTTGGGCGACTCCCACCTCCGCATCGAGATCCTCGGCGGCACGTGCAAGCACAAGAACAGCACCGGTCCCGACGACATCCGCGAGTACCGGATCCTCGGCGCACGCGACACCTACCGCGCCGTCGTCCTCAGCCAAGCGGGCAACCAAACCGAGCACGGCCCGATCCGCGCACGCATGTTCCCCGCCGATCAACTCCCGGCACGCCTCGTGAACGCCATCCCTCCCTGCGCCCCCGGAGCCGAGCGACCGGCCACCTTCCATCCCGACGACCTGACCCCCCGCCGCGACACCTACCTCAAGGACAATGCCCGCAACACTCCCCGCGAGCAATACCAGCGCCTGCTCGGTCGTCCCGTCGACGGCGGCGGCACCGCCGTCCTCCTCATCGCTCCCCTACACACCCGCACAAAACCCACCAAAGTCCTCCAATGGCACGACATCTCCGACGACGGCCGCTACACCGAACACCGCACCGACCACATCACCATCCGCCCCACCACCCCCACCGACCTGACCACCCACTTCACAACCTGGATCACCCAAGCCCTCGAACGCCTCGAACCCACCCGCCCCGAAACCTGGTAGGCGTGGGTCCGCTGCTCGCCGGTCGCGCGGGGACTGGATCCAGCGGCGGTGCGTCCGTACGCGACCGAGTCTCGTCTTCACGTGACTCTGCCGGGGCGCATGTATTGCCCGAGTGTGGTTCTCGCGGCGAAGCACGCTGCGGCAGGACCGACCGTCCAAGACGTGACCTCGCCCTTGCCGGGGCAGCAAACAGAACGGTAGTGTCTGTTCGGCAACAGCCTGAGGGGAACGAACCACTTTATTGCTGGAGCACTACGGCTGGCCGCGAGGGGGCTGGCGACTTGCGGGGCCGCGATGAATTGCAGCCCGTTTGTCACTTGATTCGGTAGCGGCCATTCGGCAGAACAATCCCACTGCAGTGAAGACAAAGGGGGAAGTGTGGCCACTGGCTTGATCGGAGTCGGCGTGTTCACAATGAATCTGGACGAGGACCGCCTTCCGGTGAACGTCGATGTGAGCCGGAATGTCCATGACCGCCTGGATCCGCTGGACCTCTCCGCAGCAGCGATGACCGGCTATTATTTGGCGCTGTGGCGGCATGACGCGCCGGTCATCGCATCTGGCAGATGGACCGAACTGACCGTATCCCCGTCTCGCCGTATGCAACTGATTACGCTCCTCGATACCCGATCGCTCGCCGAATACGAGATGGTCGAACGATCGCTGCGACTGAGTGATGAATTCGTAGGGCGAGGGCCGGTGACCGACTCCGGAGTGCCCTCGATCACGGTGGCCGCGAGCATCTCGCGCATCGGCAGCATCGAGATCGATCCGCGGTGGGCGGCCACGGCCAGCCCGTCCTATATCGCGCACGACATCCTCGACTGCGCGAATCAGATCCGGCAACAGCGCCCACGGTTCCACGAAGACGGCACATGGGCTGACCGCACCGATGATGAGCTCGAACACGAACTCGCGGAATACAAGCGCTACCTGATGAGGAACTCGTAATGGTCGATTTCTCAGCGGATCTGAACCAACTCGTCAAGGCCGCCAGAGCCTGGGATCACGCGTCGGACGCCCTCACCGTCGCCGCTACCGAGGCGCAGAGCATCCATTTCAGTCACCAGGACGTCGTCTGGGGAATTTTCCAAGAGACTTGGGAGGCCCAGATGGCGGCCGCACGGTATATGTACGACAGACTGGTCGAGGGAAGAGATGAAACCGATTCCATCGCCCGAGTTCTGGACCATGTCGCCAAGGTATATCAGGAGCAGGACCAGAACTTCGCGAACGTCCTGATCGAGCTGGAAGCGGATTACTGATGGGTGCGACGAAGTCTCTGGACGAGATCAACACGGTACTCGATAGGTTCTCGGACCAGATCGCGGAGATCAGGAGCCAACCCGCCAAGGTGGATGAGGCATTCCGGAAGGCGGCCATCGCCGCCGCCGAGGTCGAGGCAGCGACATTCTTCGGAATGACGGGTGCGGTAGCAGGTGCCGTCTACGGCGCGATGACCGAGGACGACTTCACCGGTTACATGCAGGACCACAAGGAAGAGATCAAGAAGAAGGTATCGGACATCGCTTGGGACTTCTATTCCAAGATCGTCACGGATATCGCGGACCTGCTCATAAAACTCGGGACAGCTCTTGCCAAGATCGTCACCTTTGTCGCCGCTCCGATGGTAATATCCGATACGATTGATATCCTCGGAAAAGCAATCAGCAGCGCCGTCGAGTACACGGACAAGCTTCTGGAAGCCATACTTTTACAAGCGCAGAGCATCAACAAGATACGGGAGTCGACAGAAAATCAGAAAGGGTTCCATAACAACCGGTGGCCGCGCAGCGCGCCCGACGAATTCAATACCAACTCTCCCAGCCCTGAATGGCAGGCGACATGAACCTGCGAAAGCTGCTGGTGATTTCCGCGCTGGTAGTATTGCTTTCGGCTTGCGATCTGTTTTCGCGCACTGAACCCGGAAGATATGAGATACCGACGAGCAGCCACACCATCCAGGACTTATGCGACTCTGCGAAACAGTTTTTCGTCACCCGCGCTGGTACCGAAAATCTGAAGATCAGCCCCGGTGCTGGTGGAAAAGCGCTGACCGATGAGATCGGCGGCGGCAACGGGTGCGCCTATGAGAAGGCCGACGGGTCCGTGTGGCCCTACCTCGGATACGTATCCCTGTTTCGCGTCGCCACCAGTGGTAACACCCTGTCCACACCTCCCGCGACGACAGAGAACTACCCGACCAAGGTCCTGACTGTGGACGGCGCGACCGTCAAGGTAGCCACCGAGCCACTGCCCAAGGAGGGCGATCACGCCACTACTCTGCTCGACGTCGACCTCACCGCCACGATCGACGGCTGGAAGGGCGAACTCCACTTCAGAGCCACCGAAGATCAAACGACGCGAGATGACAAACCGACACGAGAGGGCGCGCAAGCACTGGTGCACATGATCCGTACATTGAAGGGCTGATCGCTCTCGCTCGGGGCGTGGAACGACAACGCGCTCGTGGCACCTTCCTAACATCTTCCGCTGAATTCAGACCTGCTGATTCGTGGCTCGACGCCGGAGCATCGCGTGGTGGATGTAGTACTTGTCGACCTGGCGGGTGAAGACGCTCACCGGTTCCCAGCCGAAGTACATGTCCAACCATTCGATGCAGGAAGTCAGGATCGACAAGCTTCCCTGGTGGTTGGCTTTCAGCAGGCCCGAATCCCAGGCCAGACCCCGCCGGGGCTGCGCGTAGATGATCAGGTGCTTGCGTTGGTAGGTGCGCATGTCGACGGTTCCGTCGAGGATCGCCTTGGCGTCGAGGACCGAACCCGGACCGGCCGGGAGCAGTGGAGGCCGTCCGTTCACGCGCGGATTCCTGCCCGAACGGCTCGGCGGGCACCGCCCGCTCGTGCATCGGTGGAACACCGGCGAAGCCCGCTCGGTCTGCCCGACATATCGATTCCGGCACCGGCTCGATCGGTCAATGAATCCCCCTCAGACGCAATGCGCTACTACCGGCTCCACGATATCCGCTCCTGGGCAGGCGTTGGAGGCCGGCGGCGGTTTCGGGCCTCACTACGGGCGGCACCAGCGTCACGAACGCCGGTACGGGAGTCACCGACCCGCCGACGGTGCGCTTCGGCTCCACCGCAACGACTTTCACTCTCGAGTCCATTACGGCGATCGTCCCGGCTTCGGGCCCACCTCGGGCGCGAACAGCGTCACGATTTCCCGGCACCAGGTGCACCGGTCCGCTGACCGTACGGATCGGCAGCACCCGCGACGACCTTCACGATCGACTCGTCGACGCAGACCACCGCCATCGCCCCGGCCCACGCGGCGGGAGACGTACAGGTGACCGTCACCGGCTCCGGTCGCACCAGCAACGGCCGCACATGCACCTGCGTCTGATCGAGACAGCTCACGGGCCGTCGCCGGGGTTCCGGCGGCGGCCCAATCGCGTTGGGTCCGATCGGCTCCGACGCTCTCCCGAGTCGGTATTGAACAGACCGACCAGCATCATCTGAAGCTCCCTCACACACCGGCGCGACGAGCAGACACGATCCGCTGCCGAGGAGACGGACAGAGATACAGCGTTGAGTATTGTGCGCCAGCTCATTTCGCTCGAGCATCGGATAGCCGAGGCCATGGTCGACCACCCCGACCGGCCACACCGATGAGATCGTCGCTGCGACAAGGCCGCACGATGCGCGCGCGCCGGAACCGCGGTGCCGGTCAATACCTGGCAACGATCTGGAAAACGGACAAGAACGGATCATCCGACGCGTTGCCGACCCGCAGATCCTGGGGCATAACGGAGTTAACCGGTTCACGACTACCGTCGGAAACCCCGGCACAGAGGAACCAGCAAACAGAGAGGCAGCGTTATGCCTACATTCCTCTCCCCGTCCTCGGGACAGAACTCGCGGGGTCCTCGCGTCACGGCGACAACCGGCATCCCAGTGGACGGCGCCGCTCCGGTGCGGGCCGCAGCGCCCCACCACGAACCGTCCTCCAATTCTCACGGGTTCAACTAGATCCCACGGCGCGGGGCGGCCCTGCGACAACGCGATCCGAACTCCCGGACCGGGCCGGAATCCGACCAACCTCACGAACACACAGCTTTCAGACGGCGGAATCCGCGATCGGCCGACGGCACCGTCGGTGCCGCGACAAGAAAGAAAGGGAAGAACCGATGAACAAAGTAATCACCATCCTGCACAGTGAGCCCGTCCGCGCCTTGCTGTACCCGCTGCTGGTGGCGCTGATCGGCTACGGGGTCACCAAGGGCGTCCTCTCGTCCGACCTCTCCGGTTTTGTCCTCGCCATCGTCGCGGCGGCTCTGGGCCTGCCCGCGGTCGAGTCGGCACGCCACCGGGTCAGCCCGGCGCCACCGGAGAGCGGTGAACCAGCATGAGGACGCCGAAGGAAAGGACCCGCCACGACCCCTTCGAGGTGGTGCTGTGCGCTGTGTTCGGTGTATCGATGCTGTTGCAGTGCATCTACGGCCCGCCGCCGGCATCGGCGACCACGGCCATGCCATCCGGATTCCGCACACTGTGGCTCGTCCTCATGTTGATCGGCTGCGTCGCGACGCTGGTCGGTCTGTTCGCCCAGCGCGTCTGGGGTTATCTGGTCGAGCAGGTCGGCCTAGGTGCGCTCGGCTGGTCACTGGTGGCCTTCGGTGCGCAGCTGCTGTTGTTGCAGATCCAGCACCGAACCATCGGTCCGGCCACGGTTCTCGGGGGACCGCTGCCGATCGCGTTGGGCGTCGCGTTCCTCTGGAAGCGCCGACAGGTACTGCAGGACGTCCGGGCGCTGCGCACGGTGAAGATCCGGGAGGCGCCATGAACCTCATCCAGCAGTCGCCGATCTTCGCGGCACTCGTGCTCATCGCCAGCTCGTCGGCGCTGTCGGCGGCCGTCACCGCGTGGTTCAACCGCCGCGACGTCGACGCTCATATGACGAAGACGAAGGCCGACGCCGCCAAAGTCCTGAGTGACCTCGCCATTTCGCAAACCCAGCAGATGTCCGAACAGATGGGCGAGTTCCGCATGGCGCTGCGGGTGCACCGCGAGTGGGATCGGAAGATGGTGACCCGGGCACGGCAGGCGGGCATCGAATTCGACGACCCACCGGAGCTGTTCCTGTAACGCGAGAAGCCGCTTTCCGGGCGCAACGTTGACGGACGTTCCGGGTTGGTCGCCAATCGTTCGCCAGCACCGCGACTCTCGGCGGGCTCACCGTGGGCGCACCCTCCGGCAGCCGTGGCGAAGCCTTGCCGAAAACAACGCTGCCACAACGCCTGCCAGGACGTTCGCGTCACAACGCGACGCGCCGTTGTCAATCCGAAAACGGACCAAAACGGATCGTCAGACACGTTGCCAGGCACCGATTCAAAGGAGTTAATGGAGATAGCCGGGCTGCTGAACAGCGGCGGGCGCCCCCCGGTGCAGAGGAATTATCACCACGGCGACAAGGAGGCAGCCTCATGCCTACCATCACTTCCCTCTCCCCGACTTCAGGACCGACCACGGGGGGAACCAACGTCACGATCACGGGTACCGGATTCACCGGCCCCATGACCGTCCGGTTCGGTAGCACCGCGACCACTTTCACCATCAACTCCCCTACGCAGATCACGGCGATAGCTCCCGCCGGATCGGTAGGTACGGTGCAGGTCACCGTGACCAACTCGGACGGAACGAGCAACGGGGTCGCCTACACCTATGTGCCGGTCCCCGCGCTGAACAGCATCAATCCCAATCAGGGCTCCACCGGAGGCGGTACGACGGTCACCCTCACCGGGTCGGGTTTCACGGGCGCCACCGCGGTCAACTTCGGTAGCACACCGGCGACTTCGTTCACCGTCAACTCCGACACGCAGATCACGGCTGTCACACCTGCCGGAACGGGGATCGTGCCGGTCACGGTGACCGGACCGGGTGGCACCAGCGGTGCGGTGCCGTTCATCTACGTCGTCGTACCCACCATCACCGCCATTTCGCCGACCTCCGGGCCCGCCTCGGGCGGCAACACCGTCACGATCACCGGCACGGGGTTCACCGGCCCATTGACTGTCCGGTTCGGCAATACCGCAACCATCTTCACGGTCAATTCCCCCACTCAGATCACCGCCGTCGCACCGCCCGGATCGGGCAGCGTACAGGTGACGGTCACCGGCTCGGGCGGAACCAGCAACGGCGTCACCTACACCTACGCCGGTGTCCCCGCGCTGACCAGCCTCGCACCCAATACCGGACCGACAACCGGCGGAACCACGGTCGTCATCACCGGAACGGGCCTGTCGACTGCCACATCGGTCAGTTTCGGTGGCACACCGGCGACCTCGTTCACCGTCAACTCCGATACCCAGATCACCGCGGTCGCACCGGCCGGCACGGGGACCGTGCAGGTCACCGTCACGACACCCGGCGGAACCAGCAACGGCCTCCCCTTCACCTATGTAGCGGTGCCCGCCATCACCACGTTGGTGCCGAACACCGGTCCGGTCACCGGGGGAACGACGGTCGTCATCACGGGAACGAATCTGACAGGAGCGACGGCGGTCAGTTTCGGTGGCACACCGGCGACCTCGTTCACCGTCAACTCGGCTACCCAGATCACGGCGGTAGCGCCGGCCGGGACCGGGACCGTGCAGGTCACCGTCACGACCGCGGGAGGAACCAGCAACGGCCTCGCCTACACCTACATCCCGGTCCCCGCGCTGACCACGGTTGTCCCGAACATAGGGCCGGTCACCGGCGGGACAACGGTCCTCATCACCGGAACCGGGCTCACCGGAGCGACCGCGGTGAACTTCGGCGCCACACCGGCAGCCTCGTTCACCGTCAACTCCGACACCCAGATCACCGCCGTCGCACCAGCGGGAACCGGGACCGTGCAGGTCACCGTCACGACCGCGGGAGGAACCAGTAACGGCGTCGCCTACACCTACGTCGCGGTGCCCGCCATCACCACGGTGGTTCCGAGTGTAGGACCGGTCACCGGCGGAACAACGGTGGTCATCACCGGAACCGGGCTCACCGGAACAACGGCGGTGAACTTCGGCGCCACACCGGCGACCTCGTTCACCGTCAACTCCGACACCCAGATCACCGCCGTCGCACCAGCGGGAACGGGGACCGTGGGAGTTACCGTAACCACCGGGGGCGGAACGAGTAACAGCGTCGCCTACACCTACGTCGCACTGCCCACTGTCACCGCGGTGGTGCCGAACGCGGGCGTGGAAGCAGGCGGCACGACGGTCGTCATCACCGGCACCGGGTTGACCGGAACAACGGCGGTGAACTTCGGCGCCACACCGGCGACCTCGTTCACCGTCAACTCCGACACCCAGATCACCGCCGTCGCACCAGCGGGAACCGGGACCGTGCAGCTCACCGTCACCACCCCGGGCGGAACCAGCAGCGGCGTCGCCTACACCTACATTCCGGTGCCCGCCGTCACCGCGGTGGTGCCGAATGTGGGCCCAGCGACCGGTGGCACGACGGTGATCATCACCGGCACCGGGTTGACCGGAGCGACCGCGGTGAACTTCGGCGCCACACCGGCGACCTCGTTCACCGTCGACTCCGCAACCCAGATCACCGCCGTCGTTCCGGCGGGAACCGGGACCGTGCAGCTCACCGTCACCACCTCCGGCGGAATCAGCAACGGCGTTGCGTACACCTACATCGCGGTGCCCACCCTCGTCGCGGCGGTTCCGAATGTGGGTACGGAATCGGGCGGAACAACCGTCGTCCTCACCGGCACGGGACTGACCGGAACAACCGCGGTGAACTTCGGCGCCACACCGGCGACCTCGTTCACCGTCGACTCCGCAACCCAGATCACCGCCGTCGCACCGGCGGGAACCGGGACCGTGCAAGTCACGGCGACCACGGCCGGTGGAACCAGCAACGGCCTCGCCTACACCTACGTTCCGGTGCCCGCGCTTACGACGGCCGTGCCGAATGTGGGCCCGGTGTCGGGAGGGACGATCGTCGTCCTCACCGGGACGGGTCTGTCCACCGCTTCCGCGGTGAACTTCGGTGCCACACCGGCGACCTCGTTCCTCGTCGACTCGGACACGCAGATCACCGCCGTCGCACCGGCGGGGACCGGGACCGTGCAAGTCACCGCGACGACCGCGGGCGGAATCAGCAACGGCGTGGCCTACACCTACGTCGCGCTTCCCACCCTCGTCACGGCGGTGCCGAATCTGGGTTCGGTCTCCGGCGGCACGACCGTCGTCCTCACCGGAACAGATCTGAGCGGCACCACGGCGGTCAACTTCGGCGCCACACCGGCGACCTCGTTCACCGTCGACTCCCCCACCCAGATCACCGCCGTCGCACCGGCGGGGACCGGCATCGTGCAGATCACCGCCACCACTCCGGGCGGGACCACCAACGGCGTGCTTTACACCTACGTCGCGGTTCCCACCCTGACCACGGCGGTGCCGAATCTGGGCTCGGCATCGGGCGGCACAACCGTCGTCCTCACCGGCACGGGACTGACCGGAGTCACGGCGGTCGATTTCGGTGGTACACCGGCGACTTCGTTCACCGTCGACTCCGCCACCCAGATCACGGCCGTCGCACCGGCGGGAACCGGGACCGTACAAGTCACCGCGACCACCGCGGGTGGAACCAGTAACGGCGTGGCCTACACCTACGTCGCGCTTCCCACCCTCGTCACCGCGCTGCCGAGCGTAGGACCGGCCTCGGGCGGCACGACGGTCGTTCTCACCGGAACAGACCTGACCGGAACGACAGCGGTGAACTTCGGCGGCACCCCGGCGACTTCGTTCACCGTCGACTCCGCCACCCAGATCACCGCGGTAGCGCCCGCCGGGACGGGAATCGTGCAGGTCACCGCCACCACCTCCGGCGGGACGAGCAACGGCGTCGCATATACGTACCTCGCGGCGCCCAACCTCACCACCTTGCTTCCGAACGTCGGTTTGGAAGCGGGCGGAACCGTCGTCGTCATCACCGGGACGGATCTGAGCGGCACCACGGCGGTCGACTTCGGCGGCACGCCGGCGACCTCGTTCACGATCGACTCACCAACTCAGATCACCGCCGTGGCACCCGCCGGGACCGGTACGGTGCAAGTCACCGCCACCACCTCCGGCGGAACCAGCAACGGCCTCGCCTACACCTACATCGCGGTTCCGACACTCGCGGTCGTGCTTCCGAATGTAGGACCGGCGGCCGGTGGAACGACAGTCGTCCTCACCGGGACGAACCTGACAGGCACCACCTCCGTCGACTTCGGAGGCACACCGGCAACTTCGTTCACCGTCGATTCCGCAACACAGATCACCGCCGTCACTCCCGCCGGAACGGGAACAGTGCAAATCACCGCGACCAGCTCCGGAGGAACCAGTAATGGTCTCCCATTCATCTACATCTGACGGCTGATGCGGCTGGGCCGTCGGCGCGCTTCTGCCGACGGCCCAGTTTCGTTGCGGTTGAGCCAATACACAGAGTCTCCGTCACCGTCGACGAAGGCTGCAGGGGTAAGGGGGTTTCCGTTGGCGACCGTACTGA
The DNA here is from genome assembly GCF_001612765.1 of Nocardia arthritidis NBRC 100137. Classification (GTDB taxonomy): domain Bacteria; phylum Actinomycetota; class Actinomycetes; order Mycobacteriales; family Mycobacteriaceae; genus Nocardia; species Nocardia arthritidis. The sequence goes on along the minus strand of NZ_BDBB01000016.1, from coordinate 133,364 downwards.
AGATGCTGCTAGCGGAGCGGCATCTGAAAAGTCATCCAGATTTTCTCGTCGCGTACGACCGATGCGCGGCGCAGCTGGACCCGCCCATTCCCCCAGGGCATGGGCCGGCGAAAGCGCAGTACTACCAGTGGTTGTCCGGTCGCATGATCGGCCTTCCGCGCGACTATCACTGCCGGGTGCTCGAGCGGATGTTTCCCGGCTGGACGGTTGAAGGATTGTTCCAGATGGCCAACTCGACACCGGACGGCATGCGATCGCTCGGGCCGGGTTATTCCGGCACCGATGTCCGGCTCGAGGCTTTTCTCGGGATGGAGACGAGCACCAGGGGAACCACTCTGGTGTACCCGTCGTTCGAGCTGACCAGGGCGTCCGTGGACGCACTGCGGGCGGCGGGGATCTCCCGGCGGCGAGTATTCGGGAAGCAGGAGGGCGGTTTCCCGGATCGTCCCGTCGATATCCCCTCCGTGGTGGCGGAGAACGATTTCCGGGGGCTGCTGTACATGTTCTCCTTGCTCCAGCGCCACACCAGTATTCGGGCCGAGGTCCGTAGCGACCGCTACATGGTCACCCATTACGACCGCCCGTACATCAGCTTCGGACTGAGCGGCAACAACTGCACCCGGTTGTATCCGCACCTCGTCGACAACCCGCTGTTCACCATCCATGACAGCGGCACCGAGGACGGCTCCGCGGCGGTGCGTCTGGAGTTGACCGACGGCAGCCGGTACGACTCGAACGACGACCGGAATATCGGCATCGTCGCGCGAGTACGACCGAGCGCGGATCAGCATCCCGATCGCTATTGGATCTATTGCGGCGGCTTGCGGCCACGCGGCACCGCCGGAGCGGGCTGGTATCTCGCCAACTCGTGGCTTTCCCTCCAGCACCGGGTCGGGGATCGCGAATTCGTCGCGGTCGTCGGCGTAGACGAATATTCGGACCGGACGACCAGTTTGGAACATTTGCTGATCGCTGCGCCCGAGGCGAAATGAAAGGCACGCACACCCGTCGGCCCGGACAGTCCCGACAACGGCTGTCCGGGCCGCACGCACGCATCGGCTCCCGCCGCGCGGTCAGCGCGAGGAAGGAGGACACCGTTGAACCATCGGCCGACATCGATTCGGGCGGTACGCTGTCGCGTGCCGCGGCACCGCGAAGTCCTGATCTGGGTCCTTCCCGTCTGGGCGCGAAAACCTATCAATAACCGGCGGGCAACGCCGCGAGCATGTCCCGTGTCACGGCGACGGCATTATCGGAACTGCCGCCTTTGACCAGCAGCGTGGCGAAGGCGATGTCGCCACGGTAACCGACGAACCAGGAGTGCGACCCGTCGTCCACTTCTGCCTCGCCGGTCTTGCCGTAGACCGCGCCTTGATCGGCGATCCGCTCGGCCGTGCCGCCCACGACCACCTTGCGCATCATCGCGCGCAATCCTTCGATGACGTCGGCAGCCAGCGCCGGGCGATCACCGTCGATCTGTGTGGGGCGCCCCGCGATCAAGTACGGCACGGGCGCCGAGCCGTGCGCGATGGTCGCCGCCATGAGCGCCATGCCGAACGGACTGACCACCACTCTGCCCTGACCGATGCCGTCCTCGGTGCGCTGGATCAGGTCGTCGGAGGGCGGCACCGAGCCGGAGGCCGTTGGCAGCCCCACCACCGAATAAGCGGGTCCGACACCGAGCTTCGCCGCCGCCTCGTGCAACGCGGGGCCGGGCAGCTCACTGGCGAGTTCGGCGAACGAGGTGTTGCAGGACCTCTCGTAGGCCGTCGACATCGGCACATCGCCGACGGTGAACAGGTTGTAGTTGGGGATGGTCCGCTCGCCGATGACGATTCGGCTCGGACACGGCAGCACCGTATCCGGCGTCGCGAGGCCGTAGGACATGGCTGCGGCCGCGGTCACCGTCTTGAACACCGAACCGGGCGGGTACTGGCCGATCGTCGCGAGGGGACCGTCCCGGTCGGCGGCCCTGTTCTGCGCGACCGCCAGAATCGCGCCGGTGGACGGGCGCAGCACCACCATCATGGTCTGCTCGCTACGCGGCCGCACGGCGAGCTGGGCGGCATTCTGCACGTTGCGGTCGATGCTGAGCGAGAACGACGGCGCGGGCTGGGAGGGCACTTCCATCAGCACATCGGTGTCGGCGCCGTTGGAGTTCATGGTGACCACGCTCCACCCCGCCTTCCCGTCCACCTCCGCGATCACCGTCTTGCGCACCTGGGTGAGCAGATCGGGCGCGAATTCCCGGTCGGTGGCGACCAGATCCCACTGCTGGGTCAGTGTGACACCGGGCAGCCCGATGAGATCGGTGGTCACCTGACCGGATTCGGTCTCGTTGAGCAGCGCGACGGTGTAAGCGCCCGTGGCCGCCTTCGCCTCGTCGAGGATCGACTGCGGTGTCAGCGACTTGTCGAAGCGGTGCAGCGCGGCGGCCAGCGTGGTGGCCACGGACGCGGGATCGGCGGCGTCGGCCGCGACGAAGGTGACCCGGGAAACCTTGCCGGGCACCATGACGTCGCTGCCGGACTGCTCGTTGACCCGCGCTCGCGGCGGCGGGTTGGTCCGTAACGCCATGGTCTGGGTGTCGCCGAGTTTGGGGTGGATGTCGGAGGAAGTCCAGCGGACCATCCAGCGCCCGTTGCTGCGGCCCATCTGCAGCTGGCCCGTGTACTTCCAGATCCGGTTCTTGGGCAACCGCCACTCGTAGGTGTAGTCGACGGTCGCGGTGTCACCGGTCACGCGCGCCGCCCCGGTACGCGCGGTGAGCTGTTCGGCCTGCAGTTGATCCCACGCGGAACGTAACGCGTCGCTCGCCTTCTCCGGCAGGTTGGTGAGTTGCGCGGCAGCGCTGACCCGATGCTCGGCGAAGGCTTTGACGAAGGCGTCGGCGGCGGGCACAGGCCCCTGCGGCTCGCTCGCACAACCGGCGGCGGCCATTGTGAAGGCCGCGACGGCTAGCGAAAGGAGCGTCCTGGTCGACATCGGCACCGATCGTAATAGTCACTGACGGGCAAATGCCTGCGGCACTCCGGGATTCGCCGCGCCCGCGGGCGCGTTCAGTCGACCAGGACGGTGGCGAAGGTCGCGATCTGGCGAAACCCGACCCTGCTGTAGGCGCGGCGGGCGATCGCGTTGTAATCGTTGACGTACAGGCTCGCGGTGCGGCCGGAAGCGACCACCGCGTTGGCCACTGCCGAGGTGCCCGCGGTGCCACGGCCCTTCCCCCGATGATCCGGATGCACCCAGACTCCCTGGATCTGGCCCGTGCGCCGGGACAGCGATCCGACCTCGGCTTTGAAGACCACTTCCCCGTCTTCGAAACGGGCCCAGGCGCGACCGGATTCGATCAAGCTCTGGATGCGGCGGCGATAGCCGCGTCCGCCGTCACCCGCGCGCGGATCGACGCCGACCTCCTCGATGAACATCGCGATCGCGGCCGAGAGGTAACGATCGAGCTCGTCGCGGCGCACCCGGCGGACCTCCTGGTCGGGCGTGGACAGCGGCGGCTGAGCCAGCGCCAGCAGCGGCTGTTCCCCGCGTAACTCCCGTTCCGGGCCCCAGTGTCCGGACAGCATCTCCCACAGCGGCAACGCCAGTTCTCTGCGCCCCACCACCGAGGAACAGATGCGAGGCCACCGGATCGCCCGATCGGCGAACGCGCGCAACGCGTCACGATCACCCAGCAACGGAACCAGGTTCGCGCCCGAGAAACACAGCGACTCGGCGGGACCGCCTCTGCTCCAGAGTTCACCCTGCCCACACCGGCTGTCCAGGCCGAATTCTTGCAACCGGGCGGCGACCATGCACGAGGCCACCGGATCGGCATCCAGCACACGCAGCACCTGAGCAAGGTCTCGATTAGCGAGCTGCCGCGCAGGGGCGTATTTGGCCCGTCGCGCCGGCTCCAGCAGACTCCGCACGATGACAGCCTGCCACGAACCGGCGCGATGCGGTATGGCTATCCCGAAAGCGCTGGTGAGCGGCGTCAGCTGACGGTGACGACCGGTTCGCCCGCCCCCGCGTCCTCGCCCATCTCCTCGGCGATGCGCAGCGCCTCTTCGATGAGCGTCTCGACGATCTTCGCCTCCGGGACGGTTTTGATGACCTCACCCTTGACGAAGATCTGGCCCTTGCCGTTGCCGGAGGCCACACCGAGATCGGCCTCACGCGCCTCGCCGGGCCCGTTCACCACGCAACCCATCACGGCCACCCGCAGCGGCACCGCCATGCCCTCCAGGCCCGCGGTCACCTCGTTGGCCAGCGTGTACACGTCGACCTGGGCGCGGCCGCAGGACGGGCACGACACGATCTCCAGCTTGCGCGGGCGCAGGTTCAGCGATTGCAGGATCTGCCCGCCGACCTTGACCTCCTCGGCGGGCGGCGCGGACAGCGACACCCGAATCGTGTCGCCGATGCCTTCCGACAACAGCGCGCCGAACGCGACCGCCGACTTGATCGTGCCCTGGAACGCCGGGCCCGCCTCGGTGACGCCGAGGTGCAGCGGGTAATCGCACTGCGCGGCCAGTTGCCGGTATGCCTCCACCATGATCACCGGGTCGTTGTGCTTGACCGAGATCTTGATGTCGCCGAACCCGTGCTCCTCGAACAGGCTCGCCTCCCACAGCGCCGACTCCACCAGCGCCTCCGGGGTAGCCTTGCCGTACTTCTCCATCATCCGCTTGTCCAGCGAGCCGGCGTTCACGCCGATGCGGATCGGGATGCCCGCGGCGCCCGCGGCCTTGGCGACCTCCGCGACCCGGCCGTCGAACTCCTTGATGTTGCCGGGGTTGACGCGCACCGCCGCGCATCCGGCGTCGATCGCCGCGAAGATGTAGCGCGGCTGGAAGTGGATGTCGGCGATTACCGGAATCTGGGATTTCGCCGCGATCGTGGCCAGCGCGTCCGCGTCCTCCTGACGCGGGCAGGCCACCCGCACGATGTCGCACCCCGACGCGGTCAGTTCCGCGATCTGCTGCAGGGTGGCATTCACGTCGTGCGTCTTGGTCGTGGTCATGGACTGCACCGAGATCGGGTGATCACTGCCCACCCCGACGTTGCCCACCATCAACTGGCGGGTCTTACGCCGGGGAGCGAGCACCGCAGCGGGCGCGGTCGGCATCCCCAATCCGATTGTGCTGGTCACCTTCGGCTGCCTACTTTCGTCGTGTCCGGCCGGTTGGTGCCGAGTCTAGCCTTGGCGCACGCCGCCCACCTTGTGACAGCAACGACAAGGCTTCCCCGGTTGACCGCGCCAGACTACGTCGCGAGCCGCACCACCCGGCCGCCGGCCCCGGTCAGAACAGCTTGATCGGGTTGACGATGTCGGCGGCCAGGGTGAGCAGCATGTAAGCGCCGCCGATCACCACGACGACGTACGTCGCGGGCAGCAACTTCAGGTAGTTCACCGGCGCACCGGGCGCCAGCCCCTTCCAGCCGCGGATGGTGTTGCGGATCTTCTCGTAGATCACCACCGCGATATGGCCGCCGTCCAGCGGCAGCAGCGGCAGCAAATTGAAGATGCCGAGGAAGAAGTTCAGGCTGGCCAGCACCAGGATGAACATGTTCCACAGGCCGCGTTCCGCGGTCTCGCCACCGATCTTGCTGGCGCCGTACACGCTGACGGGGGTTTCCGGATCCCGTTCACCGCCGGTGACCGCGTCCCACAGCGAGGACACCTTCGCGGGCATCTCGGTCAGCGAGTCCACCGTGCGCACGAACATGTCCCCGGTGAACGTGGCCGCGGCGGGAACCGCGCCCAGCACGTCGTATTGCACGGGTTCGTAGCGTTCCGGCGCCACCCCGATGGCTCCGACTTCGCGGCCCGTGCCACCGCCCTCGGGGTAGCGGATGACCCGCTCCGGGGTGACGGCAATGCTGAGGATGCGGCCGTCTCGCTCGACGAGGTAGGTGAACGGGCCGGTCTGCTTCTGCGTCTCGGCCTGGAACTGACGCCAGGTGTCCACCTTGACGCCGTTCACCTCTTTGACGATGTCGCCGCGCTGCAATCCGGCGCGCTGCGCGGGGCCGGTGCCGGTGCACGGTTCGCTCGAGCCGTCCGGCCTGCCCTGCGGTACGCAGCTCATCTCGCCCAGCGCGGTGGCCGGAGGCTCCTTCAGGTTCGGCAACCCCCAGCCGATGGCGAGCACCACGATCAGGATGAAGCCGAGGACGAAGTTCATCGCGATGCCGCCGGACATCACGACCAGCCGCTTCCAGGTGGCCTGGCGGTACATGGCGCGGTCGAGTTCTTCCGGGCGCAGTTCGTCGAGCGCCGTCATTCCCGCGATGTCGCAGAAACCGCCGAGCGGAAGCGCCTTGAGGCCGTACTCGGTCTCACCGCGGCGGAACGAGAAGATCTTCGGTCCGAATCCGATGAAATACCGCCGTACCTTCATGCCGGTCGCCTGAGCGGTCCACATGTGCCCACATTCGTGCAGCGCGATCGACACGGTGATGCCCAGCGCGAACAGCACGAACCCCAACGCGAACACCATTTGCTCTACAGCCCTCCTGCGTATGCGCAGCTCGAATATCCCGCACGCACGCGTCCGCTCCTGGCCGCGAGCACTCTGATCACCCTAACCGGACAAAGTCGTGTCCTGTGTGTTCAGTGTGCCAGGACGCCGTCGCTTCGCGCGTCCGATCCGGCGCGCGACGGTGTCAGCCGCGCACCCGGACGGCGGCGAACTCCCGCGCCCAGGTGTCCGCGGCGAGCACCTCGTCGAGCGAATCCGGCTCGGCACGCCACTGCTCGGCGGCCTCCACCGCGGCGGCCACCGTGCCGACGATCTGCGGGAAGCGGATGGCGCCGTCCAGGAAGGCCTGCACCGCGACCTCGTTGGCGGCGTTGTAGACCGCGGTGACGCTGCCTCCCGCCTGCCCGGCCGCACGGGCCAGCTCGACCGCGGGGAAGACACCGTTGTCGACCGGTTCGAACGTCCACGTGGAGGCGGTGCCGAAATCGCAGGCGGTGGCCGCGCCCGGCACCCGGTCCGGCCAGCCGAGCGCCAGCGCGATGGGCAACTTCATGTCCGGCGGACTGGCCTGGGCGAGCGTGGAGCCGTCGGTGAAGGTGACCATCGAGTGCACGATCGACTGGGGGTGCACGGTGACGTCGATGCGGTCGTACGGAATCCCGAACAGCAGGTGGGTCTCGATCAGCTCGAGCCCCTTGTTCACCAGCGAGGCCGAGTTCAGAGTGTTCATCAAGCCCATCGACCAGGTGGGATGAGCCTTGGCCTCGGCCGGCCCGACCGACTCGAGCATGTCGGCGGTCCAGCCGCGGAACGGGCCGCCGGACGCGGTCAGCACCAGCCGGTCGACCTCGTCGGCCCGGCCGCCGCGCAGGCATTGCGCCAGCGCGGAATGTTCCGAGTCCACCGGGACGATCTGCCCGGGTGCGGCGGCGCGTGTGACCAGGGAACCGCCGGCCACCAGGGATTCCTTGTTGGCCAGGGCGAGGCGGGTGCCCGACTGGAGGGCGGCCAGCGTCGGTTCCAGTCCGAGCGAACCGACCAGGGCGTTGAGCACGACGTCCGCCTCCGTGCGGCGCACCAGCTCGGTCACCGCCCCCGGGCCGCCCAGCGGCAGGTCCAGCCGCTGGGCCGCGGCCGGATCGGCGACGGCGACATTGCGCGTGCCCGTCGCGGCCATCTGGGCGGCGAGCAGGTCGGTGTTGCCGCCGCGCGCGGCGAGCCCGACCACCTCGAAGCGGTCGGGATTGGCCGCGATCACCTCGAGCGCTTGGGTGCCAATGGATCCGGTGCTGCCCAGGAGCAGGACTCTCACGATGTCGGACACGACTTCATTGTGTCCTACCACCGGAACGCGTTCGACGGGGCGCGGGCCGACTTACAACGACGCGCCGTCGTATGTCACGATATGCGGCAGCAGCTCATCGAGTGCGTACCGGAATCGCGGTACAAGGAACAGCTAAGGAGCGATCGTGGCCGCCACGGAACTCGAACACGCCGACACCGAGCGCGTCGTCACTCGCGTGGACCCCGCCGAAGTTCCCTCCGCCGCCTGGGGTTGGAGCGGCGAGTCGCGTCGCACCTTCCGGATCGCGGGCTGGATCGTCGCGCTGATCCTGCTGGCCATGCTGGTCGGCAACCACAGCGGCAAGATCGAGGACATCTTCCTGGTCGGCTTCGCCGTCCTGATCGCGGGCATCCTCATCCGCGACTCGCTGCTGCAGCGCAAGCCGCGCTAGTTCTTCATCCGGAAAGTCTTCTCGCACAACTTCATTCGTCCTGTACCGCGCGCCTTCAGCCGGTACTGTGTGCGGCCGAGGTCCGCGTCCCAGCCGGGTCGCGGACCTCTGTTCTCTGTCCGCACAACCCTTAGGACGCAATGATCAAGACCTGTTCGGCCGCCCTGCTCGCCGCGAGCGCGTTCGGTTCGCTGCTGTTGCTGCCCGCCGCGCCCGCGCACGCCCAGTCACCGGCGTGCGGCGCCGCCATCGACGCGATCAACGCCGCCATCGACGAGTCGGGCGGGAATCTGGACCCGACCGTGCAGCAGTCGCTGGCCACCAAGCTCTCGGCCATCGAGGCCGAAGGCGCGGAGAAGGCCGCCATCGCCGCCTACGCCCACGCCCTCACCGATGACAAGGTCGCGAACATGGACGCCGCGACCGACGAACTGAACCGGGTTTGCAAGGGCTGATCGCCGGGCGGCGCGGACCGGCCGGGGTTCGCGCCGCTACCCCTCGAGCACGAATCGGCTAGCGCCCGCGGCGCCGCGCCGGTTTCTTCCCGGCAGGAGCCGGACGACCGCCCGTCTTCTTGGCCGGGGCCTTCTTTCGTGGCTCGTTCTGGTCGGCGCGGGCGGCGGCTCTCGAGCTTCGCTCTGAGCGGCCGCGCACGACGCCGATGAAATCCTCGACCGGATCGGTGGTGCGATCGGCGGGCCAGGCCAGCGCGATCTCCGTATCCGGGACGTCGAGCATCGTGCGATAGACGAGGTCGCGGCGATGGTGCAGGCGCGCCAGCGAGTGCGGCACGACGGCCGCGCCCCCGGCCGCGGCGACGAGTTCCAGCGCGCCACCGACCGCGTCGAGGTCCGAGGTGTCCTGCACCTGCTCGTCGGCCAAGTCGTCCATGCGTACCTCGTCGAACACCGAGAGCGGGTGTTCCTTCTGCACCACGACGACGGGAACCTCCCGATAGAGGGGGATCGCGCTCATGCCTTCGCGATCGATCGGCAGCCGGACGAAGCACATGTCGACACGCCGCTCCCGCAAGGCCGTCTCCTGTTGCGCCTGCGCCAGCGCGATCACCTCGAGCGGGGTGCCGGGGAAGCGCTCGGCCCAGATCCGGGTCCATTTGGACACCGTGACCCCCGGCACGAAACCCACCCGCAGGGCGGCCGGAGCCTCCGGCTGTCGCGCCGCGGACTCGGTCCGGCCGATGATCTCGCGGGCCTGGTCCAGCAACTCCCGTCCGTCGTCGGTGAGCCGGGTCGGTTGCACGCCGGGCACGAAAAGCTTTGTACCGAGTTCGTTTTCCAAGTCGATGACGGTATGGCTCAACTTCTGACGCGAGATGTGCAGCGATTTCGCCGCGCGCGCGAAATGCAACTCCTGCGCGACCGCGACGAACCAGCGCAGGCGCACGACATCGATCGACTCCAACCGGCTCATTCGTGGAAGCGTATGCCACCGGGCGAGGTGGGCCGCCCGCGCCGCCGGATAGACGGCTGGGGCCGGCTCATGCCCCGCGTACGCGGCGGCGCCCCGTCGAGCGGGCGCCCCACCTCCGCGTAGGCGAGGCGGGGCTGCGGACGAATCCGTCCGGCGGCGCCCGTTAGGCTGTTCCAGTGAGCCCGGACAAGAAACCGCAGACGATGAAGCCGTTGACGGCGGCGAACAAACTCGGCATCTACCTTCCGGCCGCGCCCGAGGAGTTCCGCAACGCGCCGATCTCTCGCGCTCAGCTGGACGCGCTGCGCAACGATCCCCCCGAGTGGCTCACCGAATTGCGCCGCACCGGCCCGTTTCCCCGCGATGTGGTGGCCCGCAAGCTCGGCGTCTCCAACACCGGCTTGACCCGCGCCGAGGTCTCCGACCACCTCACCGCCGACGAGATCGACGCCCTGCTCGCCGACCCGCCGGAATGGCTCGTGCGCGAGCGTGACAACTACGCCGCGGTCCGCGCGGAGGATGCCCGTATCAAGGCGAAAGAGGCCGAACGCCGCGCCGCCACCAACCGCCCGGCGAAGAACCGCGGCTAGCGGGTCATCCGACGCCGATCGTCGAGGCAAGGCTGTGGGCGGCTTCGGCCGACGCGGCCGCCCACACGGTCACATCGGCCGGCGCGCCCCCTGACGTTCCGGCGTCTCAGTTCTCCGCGGCCAGCTGCCCGCAGGCGGCGGCGATTTCCTGCCCGCGGGTGTCGCGGACCGTGCAGGGCACGCCCTGAGCGTTGACGCGGCGGACGAACTCCTGCTCGACCGGCTTGGGGCTGGCGTCCCATTTGGAGCCGGGGGTGGGGTTGAGCGGAATGACGTTGACGTGCACGCGGGAGCCGAGCGCCTTGTGCAGCTTCTCGCCCAGCATGTCCGCGCGCCACGGGTGGTCGTTGATATCGCGGATGAGCGCGTACTCGACCGAGACGCGGCGGCCGGTCTTGTCCGCGTAGTAGCGGGCCGCGTCGAGCACCTCGGCGACCGGCCAGCGATTATTGACCGGGACGAGGGTGTCGCGCAGTTCGTCGTCGGGCGTGTGCAGAGAGACCGCGAGCGTGACCGACAATCCCTCGTCGGCCAGCTTGCGGATGGCCGGAGCGAGCCCGACGGTCGAGACCACGACGTTGCGCTGGGAGATGCCCAGGCCGTCCGGCGCGGGCGAGGTGATCCGGCGGACCGCCGCGACCACCCGCTTGTAATTGGCCAGCGGCTCGCCCATGCCCATGAAGACGATGTTGGACAGCCTGCCGGGCCCACCCGCCACTTCGCCGTCCCGCAGCGCCGCGGCCGCGGCCCGCACCTGGTCGACGATCTCGGCGGTGGACAGGTTGCGGTTGAGCCCGCCCTGGCCGGTGGCACAGAACGGGCACGCCATGCCGCAACCGGCCTGGCTGGAGATGCACAAGGTCGCGCGGTCCGGGTAGCGCATCAGGACGCTTTCCAGCAGCGTCCCGTCGCCCGCGCGCCACAATGTCTTGCGGGTCTCTCCCTCGTCGCACGCCACGTGCTTGACCACGCTCAACAACTGCGGGAACAGCGCCTCGCCGATCTTCTCCCGCACCGCGGCGGGCAGATCGGTCATCCGCGCCGGATCGGCCTGCAATCGCGCGTAGTACTGGCGCGCGATCTGATCGGCGCGGAATTTCGGCAGGCCCAGTTCCTCGACGGCCGCGCGCCTGCCCTCGGCATCGAGGTCGGCGAGATGCCGAGGCGGCATGCCACGGCGCGGAGCATCGAAAACCAGGGGCAGGGAGACGGTCATAGTTGCTCCATTCTCCCATCCGGCGGAACTACCCGGGCACCCGACCACAGTCGGGCGGCCCGACATGCCCGGTTGGTCGCCGGGAAATGCCTGCGGCCGCGATAGCTGTCGGCCATGATCGAGATATGTCCACGCACCCCGAATACCCGACGGAGCCGGATCCGGACCTGTCGCAGCGCCGATACACGACGCCGCCGGGCGCCCCGCCTGTCGCCCCTGTCAACAAATCGCTGTCCTCACGCACCGGTTACGCCTGGAGCGGGCTCGTCACCGGCGTCTTGATCCTGGTCTTGTTGCTGATCTTCATCCTGCAGAACTTGGAGCAGATCCAGGTGCACTTCTTCTTCTGGGACTTCTCGCTGCCGCTCGGGGTCACCGTGCTGCTGTCGGTGATCGGCGGCGCACTCATCATGGCCTCGGTGGGCGGCGTTCGCATCCTGCAACTGCGCAAGGCTGCCAAGCAGGGCTGACGCGGCCGATCACAGCAGCGTCGACAGCACCAACCAGGAGACGAACGCCGAAGGAAGCATGGAGTCGAGGCGGTCCATGATGCCCCCGTGACCCGGCAGCAAGGTGCCCATGTCCTTGATGCCGAGTTCGCGCTTGATCTGCGATTCGATCAGATCGCCGCAGGTGGCCACCAGCACCAGACCGACGCCGAGCACGACGCCGATCATCGAGTTGGCCTCCAGCAGCAGCGTCACCGTGAGCAGACCGCCGATCACGCTGAACACCAGCGAACCGGCGAAACCCTCCCACGACTTCTTCGGGCTGATCGAGGGCACCATCGGATGCTTGCCGAACAGCACGCCCGCCACGTACCCACCGACATCGGAGCAGACCACCAGGATCATGAAGGTCAGCACGCGCAGGTTGCCGTCCGGTTCGAGCAGCAGCAGCGTGGCGAACGAGGCCAGCAAGGGGATCCAGGCCAGCGTGAACACCGTGATGGCCGTGTCGCGCAAGAAGTTTCGCGGCGCGGTCCGCAAGCCGTGATCGAACAGCCGCCACACCATGCAGATCAGCGTGGTGGCGGCGAACGCGCCCGCGACGCCGCTGGCCCCGTACGGCCAGCCCAGCCAGAACACCGCCTGGCCGCCGGTGATCAGCGGAACCCGCGGGACGAGCACGTCGGCTTCGCGCAGCCGCTTGGCCACCTCCCAGGTGGCCACGCCGACCCCGGCCGCTGCGACGCCGATGAACACTTTCGGCACGAACAGCAGGATCGCGATCAGCGAAAGCCCCAGACCGAAGCCGACGGTCAGCGCGGCGGGCAGATTCCGGCCCGCGCGCGAACCACTCGACGCGGGAGCGGGTTCGGATGCCGCGGGGCTGCGTAACGGTTCATGACCGGACGCACCAGCGTCGTGCGGGTGCTGTCGCATCGCATCGGCTGTCCCGTTCACCGGCGGCTCCTCTGCCGCACCGGTCGCGGCGGCGTTCTCGGCCACGATTGTCCCGTCGCTCAACTCGTCGTTCCGTTCGTCCCCCGCCCGGGCGGGCCTTGGCGCTGTTCCGCCGGCGTTCGCGGTGATCTGGCCTCCTCCGGACCCGTCCCGCCTGCCGACCGATCCGCGTCAGACCTCGAGCAGTTCGGCTTCCTTGTGCTTGACCAATTCGTCGACCTGGCCGACATACTTGGCGGTGGTCTTGTCGAGTTCCTTCTCGGCACGCCCGACCTCGTCCTCGCCCGCCTCGCCATCCTTCTGGATACGAGACAGTTCGTCCATCGCCTTGCGACGGACATTGCGGATGGCGACCTTGGCGTCCTCGCCCTTGCCCCTCGCCTGCTTGGCGAGTTCACGGCGGCGCTCCTCGGTCAGCTGCGGCACCGAGATCCGGATGATGTCGCCGTTGTTGGTGGGGTTGACCCCCAGGTCCGAGTTGCGGATCGCCGTCTCGATCGCGCCGAGCTGACCTGCCTCGTAAGGTTTGATCACGACCATGCGCGGCTCCGGCACCGTGATGCTGGACATCTGGGTGATCGGGGTCGGCGATCCGTAGTAGTCGACCACGACCCGGGAGAACATGCCCGGATTCGCCCGCCCGGTACGAATGGTTCCGAGATCGTCCTTCGCTACCGAGACGGCCTTTTCCATCTTCTCCTCGGCGTCGAAGAGCGCTTCTTCAATCACGACCGTTTCCTCCACAGCGTCGTCATGTCATGATCCGCGGTCCGCGGGTATCAGGACCGAACCAGTGTGCCGATCTTCTCACCGGCGACCGCGCGGGCGATATTGCCCTTGGTCAACAAATTGAACACCAGAATCGGCATCTGGTTGTCCATGCACAAGCTGAAGGCGGTCGCGTCCGCGACCTTGAGGTCGCGCTCGATGACCTCTTTGTGAGTGATCTCGGAGTACATGGTCGCGGTCTCGTCGACGCGCGGGTCGGCGGTGAACACCCCGTCGACCGCCTTGGCCATCAACACCACGTCCGCGCCGATCTCCAGTGCGCGCTGCGCGGCGGTGGTGTCGGTGGAGAAGTACGGCATGCCCATCCCCGCGCCGAAGATGACCACGCGGCCCTTCTCCAGGTGCCGCTTGGCGCGCAACGGGAGGTAGGGCTCGGCGACCTGGCCCATGGTGATCGCCGTCTGCACCCGGGTGTCCACGCCCTGCTGCTGCAGGAAGTCTTGCAGGGCAAGGCTGTTCATCACCGTGCCGAGCATGCCCATGTAGTCGGAGCGCGCGCGTTCCATGCCGCGCTCCTCGAGTTCGGCGCCGCGGAAGAAGTTCCCGCCGCCGATCACCACGGCCACCTGGACGCCGGTGGCGACCACCTCGGCGATCTGCTCGGCGACCGTCTGCACGACGTCCGGGTCCAGCCCGACCTTCCCGCCGCCGAACATCTCCCCGCCGAGTTTCAGGAGTACCCGGCGATATCCTGGGCGATCGGTCCCCGGGTCCGTCATGGGTCTCCAGTCTCCTTCGGCGAGGGATTGTCGTTCTTGGGGCGATTCGTTGCGCGCGGCAAGCGCCTGTGACGTAGAGCAAGGCAGAGCGGCATCCATCCTGCCTTATTCGGTTGGAGCGGCAGCAGAAGGCCCCCCGTCAACCGGCGTTCGTTCGGTCGGCGGGGGGCCTGCACGCTGAGGGTGCGGCGAGAGTCAGTTCGCGCCGACCTCGAAGCGGGCGAAGCGGGTGACGGTGACACCGGCCTCGTCCAGCAACGCCTTGACGGTCTTCTTCGAATCGGTGACCGACGGCTGCTCCAGCAGCACGACGTCCTTGAAGAAGCCGTTGACCCGGCCCTCGGTGATCTTCGGCAGCGCGGCCTCGGGCTTGCCCTCCTCGCGAGCGGTCTGCTCGGCGATGCGGCGCTCGTTCTCCACGATGTCGGCCGGAACCTCGTCGCGGGTCACGTACTTGGCCTTGAGCGCGGCGACCTGCATGGCGGCGGAGCGGGCGGCCTCGGCCGCGGCGTCACCTTCGCCGGTGTACTCGACCAGCACGCCGACGGCGGGCGGCAGGTCGGAGGCACGCTTGTGCAGGTAGGTGGCGACCGGGCCGTCCAGCGAGATGACACGGCGCAGCTCGAGCTTCTCGCCGATCTTCGCGGCCAGCGCCTGCACCGCCTCGTCGACGGTCTTGCCGCCCAGGTCCAGCGCCTTCAGCGTCTCCAGGTCGCCGGGCTTGGCGGCCGCCGCCGCGGCGACGACCTGCTCGGCCAGCTGCTGGAACTCCGCGTTCTTCGCGACGAAGTCGGTCTCGGAGTTGATCTCGACCATGACGCCGTCCTTGGCGGCGACCAGGCCTTCGGCGGTAGTCCGCTCGGCACGCTTGCCGACGTCCTTCGCGCCCTTGATGCGCAGCAGCTCGACGGCCTTGTCGAAATCACCGTCGGTCTCGGCCAGCGCGTTCTTGCAGTCCATCATGCCGGAGCCGGTCAGCTCCCGGAGCCGCTTCACATCGGCAGCGGTGTAGTTCGCCATTCTCGGCGAGCCTCCTTTGGAGAAGTGTGAGTGTTGGCAGCGGCGATCACGATGGCACTCGCTCGTGATCGCCGCCGAAACTGTGCGTTACGACGAGCCTCAGGCCTCGGCCGAGGTCTCGGCGGCCTCGGCGCCGGGGGCGGCCTGCGCGAGCAGCTCCTGCTCCCACTCGGCCAGCGGCTCGCCCGCACCCGCCTCCGGCTTCTCGTCGCCCGAGGACGCGCCTGCGCGCGCCTGCACACCCTCGGCCACCGCGGAGGCGACGACCTTGGTCAGCAGAGCGGCGGAGCGGATCGCGTCGTCGTTACCCGGGATCGGGTAGTCGACCAGGTCGGGGTCGCAGTTGGTGTCCAGGATCGCGATGACCGGGATGTTCAGCTTGCGCGCCTCGCCGACGGCGATGTGCTCCTTGTTGGTGTCGACGACCCAGATGGCCGAGGGCACCTTCTGCATGTCGCGGATACCGCCGAGGGTGCGCTCCAGCTTGTTCATCTCACGCGTCAGCATGAGGATTTCCTTCTTGGTGCGACCCTCGAAACCACCGGTCTGCTCCATGGCCTCGAGCTCCTTGAGGCGCTGCAGGCGCTTGTGCACGGTGGAGAAGTTGGTGAGCATGCCGCCCAGCCAGCGCTGGTTGACGTAGGGCATCCCGACGCGAGTCGCCTCGGCCGCGATCGACTCCTGGGCCTGCTTCTTCGTGCCGACGAAGAGGACGGTGCCACCGTGGGCGACGGTCTCCTTGACGAACTCGTAGGCCTTGTCGATGTAGGTCAGCGTCTGCTGCAGGTCGATGATGTAGATGCCGTTGCGGTCGGTGAAGATGAACCGCTTCATCTTCGGGTTCCAGCGCCGGGTCTGGTGTCCGAAGTGCGCGCCGCTGTCGAGCAGCTGCTTCATAGTTACGACAGCCATAGCTCCCGTATCTCTCTTTCATTTGCCGGTTGACGCAGCGAATCGGCGATTCACTGCCCTGGCGCCGCCGAATCGTCGGACCCGACCGCGAGGGTTGGGACCAGCCGGCGATTCCCTGTTCCGAACACGCTGCCGCGAACTCACATATGTCGAGTTCGATCCGAACAGCGCCGCTATGAACAGGCACGGGTGGCGCGCGAAGTCGGTCCATGCAGGCACAGACCGCTCGATCAGTTTACGGCCTCGTGGCACCCAGACCTAAATCGGTTCGATCCGGAGCCTTGACCAGCCGGAACGCCAGCTTTCCACAAGCGAGCGCGTTATCCACATTCCACGGATCGAGCCCTGGGAGGCGCCGCAACCACGGAAGGCTGGAGCCATGAAACCGTTCTCCACCGCGACCACCTTCCTCGTCCCCCTGTTCTTCGTGCTCGGCGTCGTCGCCGCTGCGCCGGTCGGGGCCGAGACTCCTGCCGCTGAACCCGTGCGCGGGGCGTGTACGGGGTCCGTTTGCCTGCCGTCTCTGTCCGACCTGCTGCGGCGCGCGCCACTGTCGTTCCGGCAATCCGGGTTCGGCGCGGGCGGGGACGAGCAACTCGAGACGACTTCCGCCTCAGGTGGCGACCTGTGCGCACCGCCCGCACCCCTCTGCGGGGCGTGACCGGTCCTTCCGCCCCGGCACGAATGACCAGTTCGAATGGCATGGGGCCTGCTCGGTGTCTTTCTTCGGCCTTGGCTCTCGGCATCACCGCGCTCGTCGCGACGGCGCCGACCGCGACAGCCGGGCCCGAAGGTCGGTTCGGCTGGCCGCTGCAACCACGCCCGGCGGTCGAACGGCACTTCGACAAACCCGCGCACAACTGGCTACCGGGCCATCGCGGGGTGGATCTGGCAGGCATCGGGGGTCAGGCCGTGCTCGCCGCGGGAGAAGGGATCGTCGTGTTCGCCGGAACCGTGGCAGACAAGCCGGTCGTGTCCATCCATCACCCCGGCGGCCTGCGCACGACTTACGAGCCCGTCCGCGCCGAGGTTCCCGTGGGCAGGCGGGTCGGCCGCGGCACCCGGATCGGGACGCTCGAGTCCGGGCATCCGGGATGTGTGACGGCATGTCTGCACTGGGGAGCCCGCGCCGAGGGCGGCCGACGCCACACGCGCGAGTATCTGGACCCCCTCGGGCTCCTCCACCTCACTCCCCTGCGACTCAAACCGGTGCGCCCGGGGCTCAGCACGCGATGATCCGCCGCATCGTCACGCGTCGGGTCGCGTCTTCGGAGAAGCCCGATTCGATCGGGACCGGCGTGTCGGCTGTCCGAGGTGGCGAGACCGGGCGCGGTGAGGCCAAGATCAGGGCATGGCGGATGGGCTCGGTCGGTCGTCGTTCACATATTCCCCAGTCGGGGCGACCCGAGGTGTGCTGCCGGAGGGATATCACGGGTTACGGCTGCGGCGGCGCATCGGCCGGGGGCGCGCGCTGTTCGAGCAGGCGGGGGCGGAGATCTCTGCCTACCGGGTGCAGAAGGGCACCGGAATCTTTCGATCCGCCGACACCCCGACGGCCGAACCCGGTACCTCCATCACTGTGCGGCTCGGGGTGGGTCCATTCGGAATCACCGCGCCGTGCCGCGTGGTGTACGTACTCGACGAGCCGGACCGGCGGGGGTTCGCGTACGGGACCTTGCCCGGACATCCGGCGTCCGGCGAAGAACTGTTCGCCGTCGAGTACGACCCCGCCGATGACGCGGTGTACGGACTGATCGTCGCGTTCTCCCGTCCCGCGACCTGGTACACCAGGCTCGGCGGCCCCGTCGTGCGGCTGATCCAGCGCTTCGTCGCGGGCCGGTACCTCGCGACGTTGCCGACGTCGGTCTGACCCGGGCACCCGGCGCGGGCCGGAGGCTACGGGGTGACGATCGCGAAATCGGGATCGGGAGCGTCGAAGATGCCGACCAGTTCGGCCAGCTTGGTGACATCTCCCTCGATGACGATGTCGCCCGCGGCCGCCGCGACGCCGAAGTCGTCACCGGCCAGCAACACTCGGATCAGGGTGGACTTGGCCAGGGTGAACGTGGCGTCCGGTTCCGGCAAGCTCATGCCGGGCGCGACGTCGAAGTGGGTGAGGCGGCCGTTGCGCAATTCGAGCCGGTGGGTGCGGTCCTGGTCGGTGAGTATCCAGTCCGTCACGAGCCGATGGTTCCACGCCTTGGGCCCGTCGACGCGCAGGGCCAAGGCGTCGAAGATCTGGTCGATGCTCAGTGCGGCCAGCATGGTCGGCGATTCGCTCTTGGTGGGCGTGCCGAACGAGCCGTAGCGCAGCTCGTAGGCTCCGCTGAGATAGAAGTTGCGCCAGGTCGCGTTCTCCGCCCCGTAGCCCAGTTGTTCGAACGTCGTGGCCTGCAACTGCTTCGCGTCGTCGTTGTCCGGTTCGGCGAAGATGACGTAGTTGAGCACCTGGGCCACCCAGCGGTAGTCCCCGGCGTCGTAGGAAGCCCGGGCCTTGCGCAGCACTTCGTCCGCGCCGCCCATGAATTCCACGTGCCGCCGCGCCGATTCGACCGGCGGATGCTCCCAGAGATGTGCGGGGTTGCCGTCGAACCAGCCCATATAGCGCTGGTAGACGGCCTTCACGTTGTGACTGACCGAACCGTAGTATCCGCGCGTGTGCCAGGCCTGCTCGATGGCCGGCGGAAGAGTGACCAGTTCGGCGATCTCCGCGCCCACGTAACCCTGATTCAGCAGGCGGACGGTCTGGTCGTGCAGGTACCCGTACAGGTCGCGTTGCAGCGAGAGGAATTCCACCAAGCGCGCGGTGCCCCAGGTCGGCCAATGGTGCGAGGCGAAGACGACGTCGCAATCGCGGGCGAACAGGTTGATCGCCTCGGTCAGATATCTCGCCCAGACATGAGCGTCGCGTACCAGCGCGCCGCGCAACGTAAGAACGTTGTGCAGCGTGTGGGTCGCGTTCTCCGCCATGCAGAGGGCGCGGCGGTCGGGGAAGTGGAAGTTCATCTCCGCGGGCGCTTCGGTGCCCGGGGTGAGCTGGAAGACCATCCGTATGCCGTCGATCGTCTCCTCTTGACCGGTAGCCGTGATGTCGACCGTCGGCGGGATCAGCGTGACCGTGCCGACAGACGTGGTCTGACCGAGCCCGGAGCCCACCGCGCCCAGCGGTCCGCGCGGCAACACGGCCCCGTACATGTACCCGGCACGGCGCGCCATCGCCGTACCCGCGTAGATGTTCTCGGCCACCGCGTGTTCCAGGAAACCGGCCGGCGCCAGCACCGGACAGCGCCCTTCATCGACCGCCGCCGCGGTGGTGACCCCGCATGCCCCGCCGAAGTGGTCGATGTGCGAATGCGTATAGACCAGGCCGGTCACCGGCCGGTCGCCCCGATGGGCGCGGTAGAGCGCGAGACCGGCCGCCGCGGTCTCGGCGGAGATCAGCGGATCGATCACGAGGACGCCGGTTTCGCCTTCGACCAGCGTCATATTGGAGATGTCGAAACCGCGGATCTGATAGATGCCCTCGCACACCTCGAACAACCCTTGCCGCATCGCGAGGCCCGACTGCCGCCACAGACTGGGATGCACCGAGGCCGGGCAGAGTTCCTGCAGGAACGAATAGGAGTCGTTGTCCCACACGACGGTTCCGTCCTCGGAGGTGACCAAGCCGGGCTCCAGCGCGGCGATGAAACCGCGCTCGGAGTCGGCCAGATCGGCCGTGTCGGCGAAGGGCAGTGCGGCGGTCGCGCGCTCGTGCTCCGCGACGATGAAGCCGCTCGGCTCGCTCGCTGTGCTCATTGTCGTCCTCCTGTCGTCTCGGCCAACCTTGCTGGGCCGCCGGCCCTTCAGGGCAGCGGTTCGAGAGAACCGGCCGCCGCGGCGGCCAGCGCGACCACGACCACCGCCATCGCCGTCCCGGCGATGACGCGCCCGCCATCGGCGTATTGGCCTCGGCGAAGCCCGCGGTTGCGCAGGTAGCAGGCCCCGGCCAGCGCCGCCATCGCAATCGCGGCGCCGATGGGCGCGACCGCGGCCGCGCGCCACTCGCTGCCCAGCGCCTGATGCACGAGCAGCGTGCCGACGACCATCGCCGACACGGCGGTGCGCCGCCACGCCAATGCGGTGCGTTCGGCGGACAGATGCGGCGCGCTCATCGCAGCAGCACCGCCACACCCGCCAGCACCGAGACGATCGCGATGCCCGCCGACAGGATCGGCACCAGCGCCGTCTCCGGCAGCGGATCGCCGCGCCGCATGGCCACGCCGATGCGCCGCCAGTGCGCGTACGCGCCGACCGCGACGACCGTCGCCAAGACCAGGCAGCTCAACGCGATGGCGCGCCGCAGTCCCGCGATCCGGAACGACTGGACCAGTGTGTGCACCGCGACGCCACCGGCCAGCAGCCCCAGCGCGGTCCGCATCCAGGCCAGGAAGGTGCGCTCGTTCGCGAGCGTGAAGCGGTAGTCGAGTTCCTCTTCGCCCTCTTCCGATTCGGCATCCGGATTCGGCAGCGTCACGCCGCCTCGGTTCGGATCGAGCGCCCTGTAGCATCCGCCCACGTGCGGGTCGCGTGGCCGGCACGCAAGTGCCGCGAGAAGTGGTGTCTCCTGGCGCAAAGGGTTCTTCCGACGCGCAGCTTCGCGCCGGACCGCACGGTAGTCACACCGAACCACGCTAGTGGGAGGAGTGGAAACCGGCGGCTGGTCCGCACCGGCCGTGGGAAAGCGATCGGTGACGGGACGCGCGCCGGAGCGTTCGTCCTGGCGTGCGCGCCAACCCTCACATCGCTCGGAGGACCGGCGGCAACTCCAAGGGCTCCCCTACCTGGCCGCAACCATGTTTGCCAGACGCATACGGCCTGGCGAACGGCTCCCGCAAGTCGCCGTGACTCGCATGATCGCCGCAGTTCACACCCGAATTCAGGCGCGCAGATCCGGTTGGTGACGACCACGGGCACACTCCATAGCCGAGAGCAATGGCAAATTATCAGCTACGTCAGCGTAACCGGCGCCATGGGGACCGTCCACGCTCCCGGCCCGCCCGTGACCGGGTGGTTACCCAGCGGCGTCAGACCGCGATCGCGTCTTCGAACGTCATGGCCAGTCGCGAGACGGACGAGGACATCACCGCGCGCTTCGGCAGGCCGAGCGACCGGAGTTCCGCCGCGATCTCATGGTCTCCGAGGGTCAGCTGGGCTCCGCCGAAACGCGCTCGCATGCCCGAAGGCCGCATCTCCCAGCGCGTGCATCGGGTGACGCCATCGATGTGCGAATAGGCGTCGAACGAGGACCCGGTGGCGCGGTTCGGAGTCGCGAACCCGGGCCGTATCGTGAGATCCGCGATGAGCTGCCCGTTCTGGCACAGCGCGCCGGTACGCGTCCAGCCACCGTGGTCAACGGTGAATTCGGCGAGTTCTTTCGGAAATCCCCAGATACCGCGTCCTGCGGCGAGGGTGAAATCACCGTCGACCGGCAGCCGGTGGATCAATACGCCGGCCTGCCCAGACGCCAGCGCCCGCAGATCCCCGAATCCCGAGCTCGCGCCCGCGGTGTGGTGGCGCACCATGAACGAGACGCCGAACTCGTTGTAGGGGCCCAGATCGCCGTCGACGTAGTCGACGAAGACCAGCGTGCACATCGCCCGTCCGCCCGGCAACCGGAGCAGCCGCAGGCCGGAGTAGTCGATGAGGCGCTGCGCCGGCTCGGCGGGCACCAGGTAGGTCGCCATGAACGCGCGCGCGAGCCGGATGCGGACCGGCATTCGCACCTCTCGGCCGAGAACGGTGTGCGTACTCACGCAGACGCCTTTCTGCACAACTGCGGCGGACTGCGCCGCGTGGCCACGCGCCTGCCGCGAGACGGTCTATAGAACGAGTATCATTTTGTTCGCACAATACCGTCGATCCGCACGCATTATATCAAAAATAACCCGTTCCAGTCTTGTCCAGGTCACTCGCCCGATACCCCCGTTCGGGGCGACCCTGGAGATTCCGACATCGCACGCAGGCGCGCCTGCAAACCATCCAGGACGCAGAGCAAGCCGAAGTCGAAGGCCATGGCCCGCCCCGCCTCCTGATCAGCTGGCACGGTCGCCCGGTAGTCCGCGAGCATCTCGGGATAGTCGCTCCCCACCTCGTCCATCACGCGCAGGATGCCATCGATGTCGGTCTCGACCCCCTTCGACGCCTTCTCCCACGCGATCTCGGGAATCACCTGACCGAGGACGAAGCACATGACCGTTCCGCTGGCCAGGTAGATGTCCACACCCTCGAACCCGGCCCGGACGAAGGCGCGGCGCAACCGATCACTCAGCCGCAGCGAGTTGGGACCGATACTGGGCAGCTGCCCGACCAGCGAGACGCTCCACGGATGCTCCCGAACGGACGCGCGCAAGCTGTAGGCGAAAGTGGTCAGCACTTCGCGCCAGGACGCCGCCTGTTCGGGCTCGGGGATCTGCACCACCCCCCAGAACTGGTCGAGCACCAACTCCAGCAATTCCTCCTTGTTGGAGACGTGCCAGTAGAGACTGGTCGCGCCCGCGCCCAGCTTCGCGCCGAGCTTGCGCATGCTCAGCGACTCCAGCCCTTCGGCGTCGAGGATCTCGACCGCGGCGGCGATGATCTGCTCCCGGTGCAACCCGGATGTCTTGGGCTGGCGGGGTTGCTTGGTCCATACCGAGGCGAACTGCTTGGTCACGACACGATCTTATAATCTCTCGCACAGTGTTCGAGTTTCTCGTACGCTGTGCGAGTGGAATCGAACATTGTACGAGACCCCCGCCGCTGGTGGGTCCTGGGGGTCCTCTGTCTGTCCTTGCTCGTGCTGATGCTCGACAGCACCGTGCTCAATCTCGCGATTCCGTCGCTGATCCGGGAGCTAGGCGCCACACCGTCGGACGTGCAGTGGATTCTGGATGCCTACGTGCTGGTCTTCGCCGGGCTCCTCCTCACCGCCGGAAGCCTGTCCGACCGGTTCGGCAGACGACGCGCGCTGATCACCGGGCTGGCCGTGTTCGGGGTGGCGTCGCTGGCCGCCGTGCTGGCGACCGAACCTTGGCAGGTCGTGGCCGCCCGCGTCGCGATGGGCGTCGGCGGGTCGCTGTTGATGCCGTCGACTTTGTCGATCCTCATGACCACCTTCGCCGAGGACGAACGGCGCACGGCGATGGCGGCCTGGTCGACGGTGTCCATGGTCGGCATCGTGGCCGGGCCCACGCTGGGCGGCTTCCTGCTCCAGCACTACTGGTGGGGGTCGGTGTTCCTGCTCAATATCCCGGTGGCGGCGCTGGCGATCATCGCGGCCGTCGTGCTGATGCCCGAAACCACCGGCGAACAACGGCCGGTCGACCTCGTCGGCGTTGTCCTGTCCGTCGTAGCGCTGAGCGCGACGGTCTACGTGGTCATCGAGCGGGAGTGGAACATCGGCGTGATCGTGCTGGCCGTCCTCGCGGCGACCGGCTTCGTCGTCTGGGAGAGCCGCTCAGCACATCCCATGCTGCCCTTGGCGGTGTTCCGCAGCCGGGACTTCACGGGCACCTCCCTCACTCTGCTGCTGATGGTCTTCGGCATGGGCGCTGTCATGCTCATGCTCACCCAGTACCTCCAGTTCGTGCTCGGCTACGGTCCGATGAAAGCCGGCCTGGCGCTGCTGCCGTACGCCGTGGCGGCGGCGGTCTGCAACGGCCTCGGCGCGACACTGGGCAAGACTCTGAGCAACAAGACGCTCATCGTGTCGGGACTGCTCGTCATGGGCGTGGCCTTCGGCATCCTCGCGGCCGGGAGCGGGTACCTGTGGGTTCTGGTCAGCATGCTGGTGATGGGCATCGGCGGCGGCCTGGCGGGTCCGGCCGCCTACGCGGCGATCATGAGCGCGATCCCGCTCCAGCACGCCGGTGTGGGCTCCGCGATGAACGACACGATCCAGCAGGTCGGCATGGCGATCAGCATCGCCGTCCTCGGTAGCGTGCTGGCCGGCGTGTTCACCTCGAACATGCCCGCCGACGTCCCCGACGCGGCGCGCGAATCCATCGGCGCCGCTTTCCAGCTGGGCTACATCGAGCCCGCCAAGGACGCCTTCACCGCCGCCATGTCCGCCGGGGCATGGATCAGCGCCGGATTCAGTGTCGCCGCCGCCCTCTTCGGCGCGGTCCTGCTGCGGGCGCGGCGGCCACAACCGGCCCAGCAGCCGGAAACCGCTCCGGTCGCGCACGGCTGATCATGTCCGCGACCCGCGCTGGACCGGTGAATAGTCCACCGGTCCAGCGCGGCGCCGACGGCTCGGAGGCCACGCACAATAACGACTTCGGTGTCTCGTCGGCTCCCCCGGTATGAATGATTCCGACCCCGGGGCTGATGGTCTCGCGCGCGCCCGCCGACAAGAGTTGATGGTGTGTTCACAATGACGGCCTTCAACCAACGAGGGCTGGTGAGGCAATCAAACGATGGAGACATCATGATCACGAACAAAATGCGCGCAACGGCAGCGGCGGTAGCGCTCGCACCGATAATCGCCCTGGGTTCAGGGTTCGCTTCCGCCGCACCGGAAGTGACGCCGGGACCTGTGCAAGTGGCGGATCAACCGGTACCGGTTCAGGTCGAGCCCGCGACATTGGGCCTGATTTGGCCGCTGGGTATTTTCTGCGCTCCTTTGTTGCTGCTTCCACCGGTGGTCAACGCGATTACCGTGGCCATCTGCGCGGCCTGACCTCATTTCGTCAGCAGCGCATCGAACACGAGTGCGCCTCGGGCTGTGTTTGCACCCGAGGCGTCTCGTCTGTCTCGGCTGCTCCTCAATCCGCCTGTAGGTCGGAGGAGCGACGAATTTTTGCACACCCCGCACCGAGGCGCCCCTGACCGGGAAACATCTGCGAATCAATCGTGACGCACGGATAAGTGCGGTTGAATTACCGGATGACCAAGTTCAGGAAACTCGTGGGCGCTGCAGCGGCTCTGACCGCGGCCACAGCGCTGTTCGGGGCACCCGGGACCGCGCAAGCCGAGACTCCATCCGTGCTGGGTGGCGGCTCCGGCATCGTAGTCGGCGGTCAGAACATCTGCACGCTCACCACGATCGGGCGCGACTCCGGTGGCCGGTTGGTCGGTTTCACCGCGGGGCATTGCGGTGACGCGAATGCCGCCATCGTCGCCGAGGGCAATCGCGACGCCGGTACCGTCGGCACTGTCGCCTACTCCGACAGCACCATGGACTATGCCGTGATCGAGTTCGATCCGGCGAAGGTCGCGCCGGTCAACCAGGTGGGCGGAACCACCATCACCGCCCTCGGCGGGCCCGCCCGACCGCCGGACACCGTCTGCAAGGAAGGCCGGACAACCGGCCGGACCTGCGGCGCGGCCTATGGCGACGTGTTCACCGGCGGCAATATGACATGGACCCAGACGTGCGTCGTCGAGGGCGATTCGGGCGCTCCGCTGGTCGTCGGGACCACGCTCGTCGGCATGGTCAGCGGCTACTTGGCCGTCCCGTGCCTGGGACCGCAACTGGGCACAGACATCACCGCGGTCGTCGCCGACGTGAACGCGCGCGGCGGCGCGGGCGCGGGGTTCCAACCGATCTGATCCGTCCCGGGCCACAGCTGGCATATCCAGCCGGAGCCTTACCTCTCCTGGTCGCTGACGATGCCCAATTCGACAGCGCGTTCGACCAGGAACAGCCGTTTCTGATTCGGCGGTAGGGCTTCGACCTGGAATATCCGGAACAGCGCCCGCATGTGCGTCTTGACCGTCGAGAGACTCAGGCACAGATCGTCCGCGATCTGACGGTTGGCGGCGGGGTAAGAATACCCGTCGTGTGCGTCGTAAGGGCGGCACAGCGCCTCCAGAACGAGATGCTGTGCCGGGGTCAGTGAATTACGGGTCGGCAGCGGGGAATGGGCAAGTGTCATTTCTTCGTCGGAGGAGTCGGCGGCCCGGAAGACGAATACCGAACGACCGACGCGAATCGTGTCGCCGGAGCCGAGTTTCCGGCGCCCGCCCACGCGTTCGCCATTGACGAATGTCCCATTCTTGGACAGACCGTCGTCGACGATGACCCAGCATCCGCCCACTCGCTCGATAATGGCGTGCAACCGGGATACGGTCGGGTCGGAAGGCACGGCGATATCGGCCGCGCCGGACCGTCCGATCGTCATTCTGGACGCACCGCCGTCGAGAGAAATCTCGCGTACCCTCTCCTGCACGACGGGCCGGGGCGAAGTGGAAGTAATGGCAGGACGTGGCCACGCGGACTGCCCCGTCAGTGGGTACAGTCCGCGACGCAGGGCCTGTGGTCCGCTGAACGTAGACATCGTTCGTCTTTCCACTCGAAGTACGTCGTGAACTGCGGGCACTGATTCGCTACTTCAAGGGTGCGCTTTCTCGGTGCAGATCACACACGGATTCGACTACTTCCCCGCGTGAGCGGGGCTTGTAGCGAACCGTCTGGCACGACAAAAGCACTAAAACCGATCAATCGGTCTGACAACGGGCGGCTGGGCGGGTGAGCGGATCGATGAGCGTGATCATTCGACCGCGAAGCGAGACCTCGACGCTTGCACCGCGGCCCTGCGGCACGTCCACGAACGCCGTCTCGGTGATCCCGGTTGTATGTGCCTCCAGCCGCGCGTCGAGCAGGCGTGGGTTCACAACTGCTGACAGCGGCAGCGCGGATGGCCGCGGGCTGGGGGCAGCGCGCTGTGCTCACGGTTTCGTCCGACAGTGCGGCGGCGATAGCCATGTACGAACGACGCGGTTGGCGGCAGGTGCACACCAGGCTCGGCGGCTGGCGTACCGCGGATGAACGGGAGGTTGGAGGTGCGCTATTACGTGAGCCCATGAGCCGGCGGGTTGCGGATGTTCGTTCGTCCGGTGTTGCGCTTACCCGTGCCGGGACGGAGTACCCCGGGCCGGGTGTCGCGGCATTCCGGCCACCGCGACCGAGCCGTCAAGCCCGCGGGTGGGCTTGGTCGTGTACTTTCTTGAGCCGATCGATGGAGACGTGGGTGTAGAGCTGAGTGGTGGCCATGCTGGCGTGGCCGAGGAGTTCCTGGACCACACGCAGGTCGGCCCCGCCTTCGAGGAGGTGGGTCGCGGCGGTGTGCCGCAAACCGTGCGGGCCGAGGTCCGGTGCGCCGGGGATGGCCGAGACCACCTCGTGCACAACGGTTCTGGCCTGGCGCTGATCCAGACGCCTGCCGCGGCGGCCGAGCAGCAACGCCCGGCCGGACTCGGCGGTGGCGAAATCGGGGCGGCCATAGCGCAGCCAATTGCCGACCGCCTCGTCGGCGGGCGTGCCGAACGGCGCGGATCGCTCTTTGTTGCCTTTGCCGAGCACCCGCACCACTCGCCGCTCGCGGTCCACGTCCTCGATGTCCAGTCCACACAGTTCGCTGACCCGGATGCCGGTGGCATACAGCAATTCCACGATCGCCCGATCTCGCAAGGCCATCGGATCGCGCTGCGCGGCACCGGATTCCGCGGCGTCCATGGCACCCAGCGCCTGTTGCCTGCCGAGTACGGCGGGAAGGACGCGATGCGCCTTCGGCGAACCCAACCGCAGCCCCGGATCGGTGGGCAACCGGCCGGTCCGGGTGAGCCAGGCGGTGAACGTGCGCGCCGACGACGCCCTTCGGGCCACGGTCGTTCGCGCCGCGCCCGCCGCCGCTTGCTGCGCCAGCCATGAACGCAGCAACAGCAGGTCCAGCTCGCGGATCGCCGAATCGGCCGACCGCGTGTACAGATGTTCCAGCAGGGACCGGGCGTCCCCCAGGTAAGCACGTACGGTGTGCTCCGACCGGTTGCGCCCGAGCCGCAGATGCCTGCCGTACTCCAGCAGCAGCGCTTCCAGATCTTCGGGCAGTTCCTCCATGCTTCCACCGTCCCGACTCGCGGTCCGGATGGCAAGCGACCGCGCCGATCACGCTCATCCGCGACGCGCCGTTCGGCGCCAACCGCTTTCGTCACTGGTCACCAGGCCCGCCAATTCCAGGGCGGACAATGTCGCACGCACCACCGGGAGAGGCAAACCGCACTGCCGGGACACCTCCAAAGGCAATCGCGCGCCGATCCTCGGTAGTGTGGCGAAGACCAAGGCCTCGTCTTCGGTCAACTGGTCCTCCGGATTGCCGCCTGCCGCCCCGGGAATCGACAGCCCCAGCGGCCCCGCCTCGTCGGCGACTTCCTCGGCCCTGGTCACCAGGAGGGCTTCGCCATCGCGGATCATGCGGTGGCAGCCCACCGAAGCGGCCGAGGTCACCGGGCCCGGCACGGCCAAGGCGGGATGACCGAGACGGCGCGCCCATTTGACGGTGTTGCGCGCGCCGCTGCGCAGCCCGGCCTCCACGACGAGCACGCCATCGGCCAAGGCGGCGATCAAGCGGTTCCTGGCGAGGAATTGGTGTTTCCGCGCGGTGATACCGGGCGGGTATTCGCTGACCACCAAACCTGATTCGGCGATGTCGGCCAGCAGGCGCGCGTGCTGCGCCGGATAAGGCCGGTCGATGCCGCAGGCCAGCACCGCGATCGTGAGACCTTCCACCGCCAGCGCCGCCCGGTGCGCCATGGCGTCTATCCCGAACGCCGCCCCGGAGACAACGGTCCAGCCCTGCGCGGCGAGGTCGCCCGCGATCTCCCCCGTCACCCGATTGCCGTACCCGGTGCTGCACCGCGCACCTACCACCGCCACAGCGCGCTCGCTGGACTCCAGCAGCGAGCGCGGACCACGCACCCACAGCACCAGTGGCACGGCGCCGTCCCGATCTCGTCCCGGCTCGAGCTGCGCGAGACCTAGCATGCGCCAGGCGGGCCATTCCGGATCGTCCGGCGTCACCACACGCCCGCCGATCCGGTCGATGGCCTCCAGATCCCGCGCCGACACGTCGACATCGCGCCGCTGCGCCGTCGGGCCGCGCAGCGGTTCGGGCAGCGCGCACTCCCGCACGGCCCGCGCCGCCTCCACCACCCCCACCGACGCGATGAGGGCCGACAGCGGCGCGCACGGCCCCTGCACCACACGCGACAGGTACACCCACGCGAGCCGCCGGGCGTCGGATTCACCGGATCCGGAATTCGAACCGCACGGAGGCGCGACGACTCCAGGCACATTCGCCGCCGCAAACACCTCAGCTGCCGCGCCCTCGGTCGGCTTTCGAACGCTCATTGCGCGCCCCGCTGACGAAAGTTCAATGCGGCTAGAACGTCCTGCGCCGAGGGCAGATCGCCGCCGCGTAGATCGCAGATGGTCCAGGCGACGCGGATGGCCCGGTCCGCGCCGCGCGCGGACATGCGGCCGAGACGCAGCGCGGCCTCGACCGGAGCGAGCGATTCGCGCGGCAGACGGAACCGCTGGCGCAGGATGTGACCGGGAACTTCGGCGTTGGTGAGCCATCCGTACTCGCGCCAGCGCTCGGCGGCGGCGCGGCGCGCCGAGGTGACTCGGGCGCGAACGACCTCACTGCTCTCGGCCGCGTCGGTGCTGAACGCCGCGCCGGACTGCCCGTGCATCCGCACCCAGATGTCGATCCGGTCCATCAGCGGCCCGGACAGTTTGCCGAGGTAGCGGCGGCGAGCCAGCGGCGCGCAGATGCAGTCGACGTCGCGGGCCGGGGCGCAGGGACAGGGGTTGGCCGCCAGCACGAGCTGAAAGCGGGCCGGGTACCGTGCCACACCGTCGCGCCGGGCGATGCGCACTTCCCCTTCCTCGAGCGGCGTCCGCATCGCCTCCAGTACCTTCGTGCCGAGTTCGGCACATTCGTCGAGGAACAGCACGCCGCGGTGGGCCCGGCTGACCGCGCCGGGGCGGGCGGTCCCCGAACCACCGCCGATCATCGCGGTCACCGAGGTCGAATGGTGCGGGGCGACGAACGGTGGCGCGGTGATCAACGGGTGATCACCGGCGAGCGTGCCCGCCATGGAGTGGATCGCGGTAACCTCCAGCGCCTCGGTCTCCGTGAGCGGTGGCAGCAGACTCGGAAGACGATGCGCCAGCATGGTTTTACCGACGCCCGGCGGTCCGGTGAGCAGCAAATGGTGCCCGCCCGCCGCGGCGACCTCCAAGGCCCAGCGGGCTTCGTCCTGCCCCGCCACCTCGCTCAGATCGCCGCCCTGCCGCACCGTATCCGGCAGGTGACCGTCCGGCTCGTCGAGCGCCCCTTCCCCGCGCAGCCACGCCACCACGCCGCGCAAACTGCGCGCTCCGAGTACCTCGATGCCCTCGACCAGTCCGGCCTCGGCCATGGTCACCGCAGGCACCACGACGGTCGACCAACCTGCCTTGCGCGCCGTGAGCACGGCGGGCAGGATGCCGCGCACGCGCCGCACCCTCCCGTCCAGCGCGAGTTCACCGAGCAGCACCGTCTTCGCGAGCCGCTCTGAGGGGACCGAACCGGACGCGTCCAGCACCGCTACCGCGAGCGCCAGGTCGTAGACGCTGCCCAGTTTCGGCAAGGTCGCGGGCGACAGCGCGAGAACCACCCGGCTGTCGGGCCACTTCTCCCCGGAGTTCGCCACCGCGGAGCGGACCCGGTCGCGCGATTCCTGCAACGCGGTGTCGGGGAGTCCGACCAGATGGACCGAGGGCAGCCCCTGCCCGATATCGGCTTCGATTTCGACGAGCAGGCCGTCCACGCCGGTGACCGCGACCGAATGCGCCCGGCCGAGGGCCACTCAGAACACCGCCTCGAGATGATCGATGACCGGCGTCCGACCCCGCACCGCCAGCACCGACACCACATCGAACCGGATGCGCCGCCATGGTCCATCCTGCTCGGCCAGCCACAGCAGGGCCAGCCGTCGGATCCGTCGCCGCTTGGCGAAGGTGACCGACTCCGCAGGAGTGCCGTAACCCAGACCCGAACGCGTCTTGACCTCGACGAACGCGGTCACATCCCCGTCTTTGGCGATGAGATCGAGTTCGCCGTATCGGCAACGCCAGTTCCTCGCGATGATCTCCATCCCGGCGGCGCGCAGAAACTCCGCCGCCAGTTCCTCCCCGTGCGCGCCGAGCGCCTGTTTGTCCGTCACCCGGCCAGCGTGCGCCGGGACCGAATCAGGTCACCGCCGCCGACCTGGGGAATCGGAAAACCTGTTGATTACCGAGTCGCTGTGCAGAACTCCAGGCATGCTCACTCGGGCAGCCGCAGGTCCGGCTTCTCCAGCTCCTCGATGTTGACGTCCTTGAAGGTGATGACCCGGACGTGCTTGACGAAGCGGGCCGGGCGGTACATGTCCCACACCCACGCGTCGCTCATCCGCACCTCGAAGTACACCTCGCCATCCGCGTTCTGCGGCCGCAGCTCGACGGAGTTGGCGAGGTAGAAGCGGCGCTCGGTCTCCACCACGTACGAAAACTGACCGACGATGTCCTTGTACTCGCGATACAGCGAGAGCTCCATCTCGGTTTCGTACTTCTCGAGGTCCTCGGCACTCATCGGGTGGGACGTCCTCCTTCTCGCCGCATCGCGTCGTATGGTCACATCATCGCGCATGCGCTGCGTCGGTAGCCACTCGGCCAGCCGTACGCTCGTTCGGAAATTGCTCTGACAGGGCTTCGTCCAGTCCTTCGGCCAGTACGGCGTCCGCGACGTCGGCCGCCGCCGCGACCGGCCGCAGCCCGGCGGCTTCGCGCACATTGCGCCAGGAGCGGCGGTGCTCGCTGCTGGGTCCGAGGCGGTGCAATGCTGCGGTGTGCTCGGGCGTGTTGTAGCCCTTGTGGGCGGCAAATCCGTAGCCGGGGAATCGCTGGTCCAGCTCGACCATGATCCGGTCCCTGGTGACCTTGGCCAGAATGCTCGCCGCCGCGATGCAGGCCGCCGCACCGTCGCCCCCGATCACCGGCAGCGAGGGCACCGGGATGCCGGGTACCCGGAATCCATCGGTGAGCACATAGCCAGGCGTGCGCCCGAGCCCGGCCACGGCGCGGCGCATGCCCTCGATGTTGGCGACATGAATGCCGATCGAGTCGATCTCCCAGGCCGGAATGACGACCACCCGGTAGGCCAGCGCCAGCCGGACGATCACCGGATACAGCTCTTCCCGGGCGGCCTCGGTGAGCTTCTTGGAGTCGTCGAGGCCGGCCAGCTTGTCATATGCCTTCGGAGCGAGCAGGCATGCCGCCACCACCAGCGGTCCCGCGCAGGGACCGCGCCCCGCTTCGTCGACGCCGGCGACGGGGCCGAGGCCACTGCGGATCAAAGCCGCCTCGAGCGTGCGCAAACCTCCGGCCCTGCGCATCACCACACGCGGCGGCCAACCGTTACCCACCGGCACTCGACCTTGCCCCACCGTCCAATTATCCTGCGTCCGAGCGGTCAGTTCTCCTGCGGATTCTCCGCACGCACCGGTCCGATCCGGCCGGGCGGCCAGATCTTGAACACCGCCTTACCGCGGACGTTCTCCACGGGGATGGTGCCCTGCAGTTCGTCGGTGATATGGGCGCGGGAGTCGGCGGACTGGTTGCGGTTGTCGCCCATCACCCACAGATGCCCCTCGGGCACTTTCACGGGCTTGAACTCGCGTCCGCCCCCCGGGCCGTAGGGCTGGCCCGGCACGTACGGGGCGAGGTAGCGGGCATACGGCTCGTCCAGGGGCTTGCCGTCCACCATGACCCGGCCCTGCGCGTCGCAGCACTGCACGGTCTGGCCGCCGACGGCGATCACGCGCTTCACCAGATCGTTCTCGTCCGGCGGCACCAGGCCGAAGAACGAGAAGAAGTTCTGCACGCCACGGACGGCGGCGTTGTCCGAGCGGATCGACTTGTAGGTGGTGTTCCACGAGGGCGGGCCGACGAACACGACCACGTCACCCGGCTGCGGATCACCCCAGTAGTAGCTCAACTTCTGCACATAGATGCGGTCACCGGTGCAACCGGCGCAGCCGTGCAGCGTGGTTTCCATCGACTCCGACGGAATCACGTACGGCCGACCGACGAACGTGACCATCAATGCGGCGATCACCGCGGCGATCACGATGAGGATCGGCAATTCCTGCCAGAACGGCCGCTGCTTCTTCTTCGGTCGCCGCTTGGCGCGACCTACCCGCGAATTCTCGTCGCCCGATTCGGACACCGACACCGACCCACTTTCGTCTGCCACGCCGAACAGATTAGCCCGGCAGCGAAACCGAGGTCCGATGCCGGGCTGAGGAAGATCTGCTGTGCCGAAAGCTAGCTCAGCGCTTTTCCTTGATCTTGGCGGCCTTGCCGCGCAGCTCGCGCAGGTAGTACAGCTTGGCGCGGCGAACATCACCGCGGGTCACGACATCGATGTGGTCGATGTTCGGGCTGTGCACCGGGAAGGTGCGCTCCACGCCGACACCGAACGACACCTTGCGAACCGTGAAGGTCTCGCGGATGCCACCACCCTGGCGGCGGATCACGACGCCCTTGAAGACCTGGATGCGCTCCTTCGAGCCTTCGATGACCTTCACGTGCACGTTCAGCGTGTCGCCCGGGCGGAACTCGGGGACGTCGCTACGCAGCGACTTTTCGTCGACGAAGTCAAGGGTGTTCATTTCCATCCTTATGGTTTCGCGCGAACAGAGGACCCTGGCGGCACTCGAGGTGCTCGGCCGGTTCATGCTCCGATTCAGGGGGTGCGCCGGGTCGACAACCACCCAGGGCAACCTGAGCATTGTGCCAGATCGGCACGCCGCAGAAGAAATCGGCCCGGGGTGACAGCGCGGGGGCCCCTCCTACGCTACGGCTCGCACGGGTGCGAGACAGCGGGGAGGTCGTGAACTCAGCGCGGCGACCGGCCGTGCGTCGTCTCCTGTCCGTTCAGGACTCCGGCGGGAGGATCGGCGACGCGAACACTTCCTCCAGCGGGGTCGGGCCGGTATAGCGGCGGCACTGGCAACCCACCCATTCCCGCAGGCCGTGCGTGCCCTTACGGGAGATCTCGGCGTGACAAGTGCCGGTGGCGCGGTCGTGCAGCGCCAGGTCGTGACCGCAACCGCAGCGCGCGGGAAGTCTTCCTACTGGCCGGTCTCGCCGCCGATGCCCGAACCTGCCACATGCCCAGCCGACACCGACCAAGCCGGCGCCGACCGCGAGACTGAAGGGATCCAACACCCTCACAGTATACGTATACGCATAGCCTCGGTCTCTGGAATGGCGGCATCCGAAATCAGCCCGCCTCCGCGGGAGACGGCGGTGCGGAAAGCCGGAGGAGATCGCAGACCCTCGTGCACCGAAGTGACGCGGCAGGTCACCTCGGCAGCTGCCGCGCTCAGTGGTTCTGTTCGCCGGAGATCGCGTCCTGGGCGGACGGCGAGCTGGGCGTATGCAGCGAACCATGGTCGGAATGCCACAGCGAATGGTGCCGGTGCGGGGCGGGCGGAGCCGGGACGACCGTCCGAGTGAGTTCCGCTTCCGCCGCCGTGCGGACGTGCTCGACGTCCGGTTTCCCCGCGACCAGATCCTGCACGAAGATCTTGGCGCGGATGACCGGACGGCGATAGCGCCGTTCCCGGACGATGGCCCGGTACATCATGCGTCTGCGGTCGGCGTAACGCCAGCGCGCCCAGGGCGCGCCGGGGCGGCTCAGTCGCAGCGCACCGACGAACAGCAGCGGCAGGAAGAACATGCCGAACAGGCCGGTCCAGATCTTCCCTTTGGCGATCACGATCGCGGCGAGGGCGAGGTTGACCACCGCGAACACGACGACGAAAGCGCGGACTTCGACGCTCGGGTCGCGCCGGAAGTCGTTGATGTCCAGCATCCACAGCGGGTGGAAGCCCAGCAGCAGCAATCCGGTCACGGCGAGTGCGACGAACACCGCGTCCACCGACGTGCGTCCCTGTTTCTCCCAGTACACGTCGCGCAGATAGAAGATCAGCGCGAATTCGTCGAGGACCAGCGCGGCGCCCACACCGAAGAGCGCGGCGAGGATGCCCGCGGTGGTCATGCCGGCGCTCTGGTATTGGGCGACCATGCCGACGCCGGAGGAAAGCACCAGGATCACGCCGAACACCATGTGGTGGATGTGCGTGTCACCGGCCCGCAGATTGCCCGGCCACCAGCGCACGCGCGCGCGGATCAGCCGAACGCTGACGCGGATGACCAGGAATCCGACGATGAATCCGAGCAGGAAGCACAGCAACGGCAGCCGCCCTTGGGCGATCACGTCCTCGTCGAGCCACCGTCGCATGGCCGTTACTCCCTCCCGCGCGTCGGACTACTGGCCGAAACCCGCCCTGCGCAGCGCGTCCGCCATCGAACCGCTCGGCGCGGGGGCGTTGCGGCGCTGGTTGCCGCCGCGCCCCTGACCTTGATTGCGGTTCTGGCCCTGCTGCTTGTTCTGGCCATTCTGCCGCTGCCGCTGCTCCCCGCCCGCGGGTCGGCCGCCCTGGCCGCGCTGCCGGTTGTCGCCGCCTTTGGCGGGTGTGCCGGGCTCGTCGTCCAAGCGCAGGGACAGCCCGATGCGCTGACGCGCCACGTCCACCTCGAGCACCTTCACCTTGACCACGTCGCCGGACTTGACCACTTCGCGCGGGTCCTTGACGAAGTTGTGCGACATGGCCGAGACGTGCACGAGGCCGTCCTGGTGCACGCCCACGTCGACGAACGCGCCGAACGCGGCCACATTCGTCACCACGCCCTCGAGCACCATGCCCGGTTTCAGGTCGGCGACCTTCTCCACGCCCGCGGCGAACTCGGCGGTCTTGAATTCCGGACGCGGGTCGCGGCCCGGCTTCTCCAGCTCGGCGATGATGTCGGTGACCGTGGGGACACCGAAGCGCTCGTCGGTGAACTCACCGGCGCGCAGCGAGCGCAGCACCGTGGTGTTGCCGATGACCTCCGCGATGGGGCGACCGGTCGATGCCAGGATGCGCCGCACCACCGGATACGCCTCAGGGTGCACCGCGGAGGTGTCCAGCGGATCGTCGCCGCCGCGGATGCGCAGGAAGCCCGCACACTGCTCGAACGCCTTCGGCCCCAGGCGCGGGACGTCGAGCAGCGCGGTCCTGCTGCGGAACGGGCCGTTCTGGTCCCGATGCGCCACAATGCTTTCCGCCACGGAACCGGCGATGCCGGACACCCGCGACAGCAGCGGCACCGAGGCCGTGTTCACGTCGACGCCGACCGCGTTCACCGCGTCCTCGACCACCGCGCCCAGCGAGCGGGCCAACAGCGATTCGGACACGTCGTGCTGGTACTGACCGACACCGATGGACTTCGGATCGATCTTCACCAGCTCGGCCAGCGGGTCCTGCAGCCGCCGCGCGATCGACACCGCCCCGCGCAGCGAGACGTCCAGGTCGGGGAGTTCCTGCGAGGCGTAGGCGGAGGCGGAGTACACCGAGGCGCCCGCCTCGGAGACCACGATCTTGGTGGGCTTGTTCTCCGGGATGCGCGAGATCAGCTCGGCGGCGAGGGCATCGGTCTCGCGCGAGGCGGTGCCGTTGCCGATGGCGATGAGTTCCACGCCGAAGCGGGCGACCAGCGCGCCCAGCACCGCCAGCGACTTCTCGGTCTGGCCTTGCGGTTTGTGCGGGTAGATCACCTCGGTGGCGACCACCTTGCCGGTGGCGTCGACCACCGCGACCTTCACTCCGGTGCGGTAGCCGGGATCCAGCCCCATGGTCGTGCGGGTGCCCGCGGGGGCGGCGAGCAGCAGATCGCGCAGATTCGCGGCGAACACGTCGACCGCGTCCTTCTCCGCCGCCTGCCGCAGCCGCATCCTGGTGTCGATACCGAGGCTGACCTGCAGCTTGGTACGCCACGCCCAGCGCACGGTGTCCAGCAGCCAGGAGTCGGCGCGGCGGCCGCGGTCGGCGATGCCGAAGCGGGCAGCGATGCGGCCCTCGTAGATGGTGCGCTCGCCGGGCTGCGGCTCCTCGGTGTCGGGCTCGAGGTGCAGTGTGAGCACCTCCTCCTTCTCCCCGCGCAGCAGCGCGAGGATGCGGTGGGAGGGCAGCTTGTCGAACGGCTCGCTGAACTCGAAGTAGTCGGCGAACTTCGCGCCCGCCTCCTCCTTGCCCGCGCGTACGGTCGAGGTGACCTGCCCGCGGTTCCACATCAATTCGCGCAGCTCGCCGACCAGGTCGGCGTCCTCGGCGAAGCGTTCCACCAGGATGGCGCGCGCGCCGTCGAGCTGCTCGGCGGTGTACTGCGCCGGATCGGTGTTCGGATCCTCGATCAGGGCGTCGGCCACCGGTTCGTGCCCGGCCTCGCGCGCGATCTGCGCCTTGGTGCGCCGCTTCGGCTTGTACGGCAGGTAGATGTCCTCGAGCCGGGCCTTGGTCTCGGCGAGCAGGATCTGCCGGTGCAGGGCGTCGTCGAGTTTGCCCTGGCCGCGGATCGATTCGAGGATCGCGGCCCGGCGCTCGTCGAGTTCGCGCAGGTAATGCAGACGTTCGTCGAGCATGCGCAGCTGCGCGTCGTCCAACCCGCCGGTGACCTCCTTGCGGTACCGGGCGATGAACGGCACCGTCGAGCCCGCGTCGAGCAGCTC
The DNA here is from genome assembly GCF_001612765.1 of Nocardia arthritidis NBRC 100137. Classification (GTDB taxonomy): domain Bacteria; phylum Actinomycetota; class Actinomycetes; order Mycobacteriales; family Mycobacteriaceae; genus Nocardia; species Nocardia arthritidis. Next base: position 95,623 of record NZ_BDBB01000016.1, on the reverse strand, counting down.
GACGGCGGCGCGCACCTGGGTCTCGCGCACCGCGAGTTCCTCGGCGATGCGACGGTTCACGCTGGCTGGGCCCGCGATGTCGGAGCGTGGCACGGCGGGTGTGGACTCTGCACTGGCAGTCTCGGGCGCTGTCGTCACGTCGGAGACACTACCGCTCCCTCGCCTCTGCGCGTCTTTGCCGGTCGCGGGTGCCCGGCCGTACCGCCGCGGGCCGGCGGTGGCGCGGCGGGCCGATTTCCGTGCCGACTGGGTACCTACCCATGTTCTCCGGAAGTCAAGAGTCGCTGGTCGAATTCGACGAGGTGTCCTTCGACGACGCGAGGATCGCTCGGGCTATTTCCCGCATTTCGGCCTTGCGGACCTTGCCGGTGACCGTCATCGGGAATTCCTCGACCACATGCACGTAGCGGGGAATCTTGAAGTGCGCCAGCTTGCCGGTGGCGAACTCGCGCACGGCCGCGGCGTCCAACGGCGGTGCGCCCTCGCGCATCCGGACCCAGGCCATCAGCTCCTCGCCGTACTTCGGATCCGGCACGCCGATCACCTGCGCGTCCAGGATGTCGGGATGGGTGTAGAGGAACTCCTCGATCTCACGCGGGTAGACGTTCTCGCCGCCGCGGATGACCATGTCCTTGATCCGGCCGGTGACGGCCAGATAACCCTCGTCGTCCATCACGCCGATATCGCCGGTGTGCATCCATCGGGCGGCATCGATGGCCTCCGCGGTCTTGACCGGATCGTTCCAGTACCCGAGCATCACCGAGTAACCGCGGGTGCACAGTTCGCCGGGTTCGCCGCGCGGCACCGTGAGACCCGTTGCGGGATCGACGATCTTCACCTCCAGATGCGGCCCGACCCGGCCCACCGTGGCGGTGCGCCGGTCGATGCCGTCGTCGCGCCGGGTCTGGGTGGAGACCGGGGACGTTTCCGTCATGCCGTAGCAGATGCACACCTCGCGCATGCCCATCCGGTCGATCACCCGCTTCATCACCTCGACCGGGCACGGTGAGCCCGCCATGATCCCGGTGCGCAGCGTGGACAGCTCCACGGTGGCCGAATCCAGTTCGGCGAGCATGTCGATGAACATCGTCGGCACGCCGTAGAGCGAGGTGCAGCGCTCCGCCTCGACCGCGGCCAATGTCGCCTTCGGATCGAACGACGGCGCCGGGATCACGACGGCCGCACCGTGGCTCGTGCTCGCGAGATTGCCCATGACCATCCCGAAACAGTGGTAGAAGGGAGTCGGGACGCAGATGCGGTCGTGTTCGGTGTATCCGCACAGCTCGCCGACGAAATAGCCGTTGTTCAGGATGTTGTGGTGGCTGAGGGTGGCGCCCTTGGGGAAACCCGTGGTGCCCGAGGTGTACTGGATGTTGATCGGGTCATCGGCCGACAGCATCGCGCCGAGCGTGGCGAGCCGATCGGCATCGATCTCGGTGCGGGCCAGCGCGTCCCACTCGGGTGTGCCGAGGACGAGCACCTGCGCCAGCTCGGGGCAGTTCGGCCGCACCTGCTCGATCATCGCGACGTAATCCGAGGACTTGAATCGCTCTGCCGCGACGAGCATCCGCACGCCGGCCTGGCGCAGTACGTAGTCCAGTTCGCTGGTGCGATACGCCGGATTGATGTTGACCAGGATCGCGCCGATCTTCGCCGTGGCGTACTGCACGACGAACCATTCCGCGCAGTTCGGCGCCCAGATGCCGACCCGGTCGCCCTTGCCGATGCCGCGGCCCGCCAGACCGCACGCGAGGGCGTCGACCGCGGTGCCGAGCGCACGGTAGGTCCAGCGCCGCCCGGTCGGCCGGTCCACCAGCGCTTCCCGGTCGGCGAACGCCGCCACCGTGCGATCGAGATTGCCGCCGATGGTGTCACCGAGCAACGGGACGTCCGAGACGCCGGAGGCGTAACTGGGCAGGGGCGCCTGCGTCACCGCGCACCCCCCTGCCGCAGCACGAATCGCTGCACCTTGCCACTGGGTGTCTTCGGCAGGCTCGGCACGAAATGGACCGTGCGCGGGTAGGCGTGCGCGGCGAACTTCTTCTTCACCAGGCTCTGCAATTCGGTCTCCAGCTCCGGGCCGCCCGCGGCGCCCTCGCGCAGGACGACGAACGCCTCGAGCACTTCGCCGCGCAGTTCGTCCGGCATGCCGACCACGGCCGCTTCCGCGACCTGCTCGTGCAGCACCAGCACGCTCTCCACCTCGAACGGGCCGATGCGGTAGCCCGCCATGATGATCACGTCGTCGTCGCGGGCCGAGAAACGGAAGAAGCCGCCGGCGTCCTGCGAGCCCGCGTCGCCGGTCAGGTACCAGCGGCCGTCGGCGGTGTAGCGCTGCGCGGTGCGTTCCGGGGCGTCGAGGTAGCCGAGGAACCACAGCAGCGGGCTGTGTTCGGTGTCGATCGCGACGCGGCCCAGTTCACCTGCGGGCGCGAGGGTGTCGGCGTCGTCGGCGAGCACGGCGCAGGTCCATCCGGGCAACGAGCGGCCCATCGATCCCGCGGGAGTCTCGGCGTCGAGGTCTTCGTGCCAGGCGTTGCAGATGACCATCCCGTGCTCGGTCTGGCCGTAGTGATCGCGCACCGCGACACCCAGATGCTCCACCGACCAGGCGACGACCTCGGGTGTGAGCGGCTCTCCCGCCGACGACGCGCGGCGCAACCGGGAGTGCACCGGAGGCGTGGCGCTGTCGGCGCGCAGCGCGCGATAGACGGTCGGGGCGGCCGCGAAGTTGGTGACGCCGAAGGTTTCCAGCACCTGCCAGGTGAGCGGGGCGGAGAAACCCGCGTGCAGCAGGATGCTGCGGATGCCGGTGGCCAGCGGGCCGAGGATGGCGTAGTAGAGGCCATAGGCCCAGCCCGGATCGGCGGCATTCCAGAAGACGTCGTCGGGCCGGACGTCCAGCGCGAATTCCTGATACGCGTGGAAGGAGGCGAGTGCGCGCAGCGGGATCGGGACGCCCTTGGGTGTGCCGGTTGTGCCGCTGGTGAACAGCTGGACCAGCAGGCCGTCGCCACCGACCGCGACAGGGCGGGCGTCGGGGTGGGTCGCCGAATGAGTCTCGAGCAGTTCGCCCATCGACAGGGCCCCCTCGGGAACCTCCCCTCCCGCGACGATCAGCCGCCAGGGCGGGATCGCGGGCAGATCCGGTCCGGCCGCCAGTTTCGGCGCCTGGTCGGCATCGGCGATGACGACCGTGGCACGGGCGGCGGTCACCCGCAGGGCGATGGCGGGCGGCGCGAAGGCGGTGAACAGCGGAACGTGCACCGCGCCGCGGCGCCAGATGCCGAGCAGTGCGACCACGAGGTCCGCCGACTTCGCCATCAGCGTGGCCACCCGGTGACCGGGTTCGACGCCCACTTCGGCCAGCGCGGAGGCGAAGCGGGCGGAGCGTTCGCGCAGTTCGCCGTAGGTGAGGTCGATCGAGGACAGGTCGGCTTCGACGATCGTGAAGGCGACCCCGTCGGCCGGGTGCCGATCGCACAGCAGGTCCGCCGCCGACGCGTCGGCGCGGTCGTAACAGTCCAGCAGTTCGCGCACCCGCTGATTCAGGTCGGTGCCCATATTCGGTTCTCCTCGTTCTGTGATCCAGCGCAACCCGGGTGTGCAATAGGATGTGGGTCACATCCCGCTGCCCACTACCCCCGAAAAGGGGTGAGTCTCGTGACCCACACCGCTCTGCTGCGTCCGCGCGACAGCGATGCGCTGCGTGCCGAGATCCGCTGGGTGGCGAGCGCTGCGGGCGTGCCGGTCGCGTTCGGCGGCGAAGTGCACGGCGACGCGCTGCTGCTGTCGGAATTCGTCGGCACGCTGACCAACGGCCTGCGCGGCCTGGCCGTCGTGCGGACTTCGGGGTTGGGCGGCCGGGTGATGGATTCCGGACGGCCCGCCGCGGTCACCGACTATCGCCGCGCCTCCTCGATTACCCACGACTACGACGGGCCGGTCTCCGGCGAAGGCATCCGCTCCGTGCTCGCCGTGCCCGTGGTGGTGGACCGGCACCCCCGCGCGGTGCTCTATGCCGCGACCCGTGGCGCGAGCACGCTGGGCGACCGCACCGCGGATCTCGTCGTCCAAGCCGGTCGCCGCCTGGCCACCGAGATCGCGGTGCGCGACGAGGTCGACCGTCGGCTGCGCATGCTGGAGGTGGCCGCGCCGTCGGCCGCGGCGGCACCGGCCATCACCGAGGAACTGCGCGACATCCACGCCGAACTGCGCGGTATGGCGCGCTCGGCCGAGGACGACCGGCTGCGCGGACGCCTGCACGCGGTGTGCGAACGACTCACCCGGGTCCTGACCGGCGAGCCGCACCCCGACAGTCCCCCACTGTCCCGCCGCGAACTCGACGTGCTCTCCCAGATCGCCCTGGGCTGTACCAATCAGGAAGTTGCGCAACGGCTTTCGATCGGCCCGGAAACCGTGAAGAGTTATCTGCGCAACGCGATGGTCAAACTCGACGCCCACTCCCGGCACGAGGCGGTCGTAGCGGCCCGCCGCCACGGCTTACTGCCGTGAGCGACCCAACGCCCGCGACGGCCGATTGCCGTCATGCGGTGAAGGGCAGCCGGACCACCCGGCAGCCGTCCCGACCCGCTGAGCGCCGGATCGACCCGGCGACCGGGAACGCGGAACAGATGCGCGTCCTTTCGGACTACGCGGCGCCCGGCCTCCGCGCCACGGAGGCCGCGTTCGGCATGCGGTGTGATCTGCCGAGCAGGGCGGTTCCGGTCTACCGCCCGGATTCGCGCACCGTGTCCTGGTCCGGAAGCAGGTCCGGGCGGCGCTCGCGGGTCCGGGCGAGAGCTTGTTCGCGCCGCCAGGCGGCCACTTTCGCGTGGTCGCCGGACAGCAGGATCGGCGGGACGTCGAGGCCGCGCCAGGTTACCGGGCGGGTGTAACTGGGGCCTTCGAGCAGCCCGTCGGAGAACGAATCCTCTTGATGGGACTGCTGATTGCCGAGCACGCCCGGCAGCAGCCGGACCACGGCCTCGGTCATCACCAGCACGGCCGCCTCGCCGCCGATCAGCACGTAGTCGCCGATGCTGACCTCCTGCACCCGCACGCGGCGGGCGGCGTCGTCGAAGACGCGCTGGTCGATGCCCTCGTAGCGGCCGCAGGCGAACACGAGATGCCGCTCGGCGGCCCAGCGGTGCGCGGTCGCCTGCGTGAACGGCACGCCCGCCGGTGTGGGGACCACGAGCAGCGCGTCATCGGGACAGACCTCGTCGAGCGCGTCACCCCACACGGTCGGCTTCATGACCATGCCGGGTCCGCCCCCGTAGGGAGCGTCGTCGACCGATTTGTGCACGTCGTGCGTCCAGCGGCGCAGGTCGTGCACCGTGAGAGAGATCAGGCCCTTGTCGATCGCCTTACCGAGCAGCGCCGTGCGCAGCGGCTCCAGGTACTCCGGGAAGATCGTGACGACGTCGATTCTCATCCCTGTCTCCTCTCGCCGCCGGGCCGCCACGCACCGGACGGATGAGCGACGCGCGATCGGGGCTTGCGCCGCATCATTCGGGGTCGAGCAGACCCTCGGGCGGATCGATCACGATCACACCGTCGGCGAGGGACACCGTCGGCACGATGGCGGTGACGAACGGGATCAAGATCTCCCGTCCGTCCTCGGCGGCGCGCACGTCGAGTAGCTCACCGGCGGCGGAATGCAGCACTTCACGCACGGAGCCGACCACGGTGCCGTCGAGGAGCCGGACCTCCAGCCCCTCCAATTCGTGGTCGTAGAACTCGTCCGGGTCATCGGAAGCCGGGAGGTCGGCACTGTCGACCACGAACAGCATGCCGCGCAGCGCGTCGGACCCGGTGCGGTCGGTCACGCCGGCCAGGCACACCAGAAGCCGGCCCGAGTGCTCCCGGGCCGACTCCACGGTGAACTCGCGGACCTCCGCCGCTCGGGGCAGCCGGCCGCGCAATGTCGTGCCCGGCGCGAAACGCGCCTCGGGCTCGTCGGTGCGTACCTCGACAACGAGTTCGCCGCGCACGCCGTGCGACTTTGCGACCCGTCCGACGACGAGTTCCATCTACTGGTCGGTGTCGACCACGTCGACCCGGATGCCCCGGCCGCCGATACCGGCCACGAGGGTGCGCAGCGCGGTCGCGGTACGTCCGCCGCGGCCGATCACCTTACCCAGGTCATCGGGATGGACATGCACCTCGACGGTGCGCCCGCGGCGGCCGGTGATCAGCTCGACGCGGACGTCGTCGGGATTGGCGACAATGCCGCGCACCAAGTGCTCCACGGCATCGGCGACGACGGCGCTCACTGTTCCATCACCTCAAGACGCAACTCACCCGTCGTCGGGGCCGGTCTGTGAACGGCTCGGGACGGGTATCGGGTGGACGGGTGACGCGGGCTCATTACTCGGCGGCCTCGGCGGACTCGGCGCCCTCTTCGGCGTCCTTCTTGCCCTTCTTCTTGGGGGTGACCGCCTCGGCGACCGGCTCGTTGTCGGCGGCGGCCAGCGCGGCGTTGAACAGGTCCAGCTTGGACGGCTTGACCGGCTTGACCTTCAGGGTGCCCTCGGCGCCCTCGATGCCCTTGAACTTCTGCCAGTCGCCGGTGATCTTCAGCAGCTGGAGGACCGGCTCGGTCGGCTGCGCGCCGACACCCAGCCAGTACTGCACGCGCTCGGAGTTGATCTCGATCAGCGAGGGCTCTTCCTTCGGGTGGTACTTGCCGATGGACTCGATGGCCCGGCCGTCGCGGCGGGTGCGGGCGTCGGCGACGACGACGCGGTACTGCGGGTTGCGGATCTTGCCCAGGCGGGTGAGCTTGATGCGAACAGCCACTGCTGATCTGCCTTTCGTAGGTTGGTCACGGCGCAATTCGGCGACCCGCATGGTCTGCGAGCCCGGTTTTGCGCTTTCGAGTGTGTGACCGCCGCGCGGTACGGAACCGGAGACGGGCTGCCACTTGTCCGGAAGGACGGTGGTCCATTGTGCCAGACCGGATGATCGCGCCGGAAATCGCGTCTCCTCGGTGTGGCTAGCCCGCAGCGGTGGCGGTCAGCGCGCGGGTGGGCACCCAGGGGCCGCCCCACCACATCCGCCATCCCACGGGGCGCAGGGTGAGGGCCGTCGCCCCGTGCGCCGCCACGACAGCGCGGTAATCGCGGGTCCTGCCGATATCGACGATGACCAGCTTGCCGCCGGGACGCAGCACGCGGCACGCCTCCCGGACCGCGCTGGCGCGGCCCTCGGCGGTCTTGATGGTGTGAATCGCCAAGCTGGAGACGACGACGTCGAACGCGCCGTCCGGAAAAGGCATGCGGGTCATGTCGCCGGTGCGCAGCTCGATCCGGTCGGCGACGTTCTCGGCGAGCGCGTTCTGCTCGGCGGTGGCCGGGGTGTTCCCGCAGTGGTCGGCCGAGCACCACAGGTCCAGGCCCACCGCGCGCCCGGCGGGCAGACGGCGCGCGGCGGCCAGCAGCACCGCCCCGCGGCCGCATCCCATGTCGAGTAGTCGTTCGTCGCCACGCAGGTCGAGGTCGTCGAGCAGACCCGCCCACACCCGGAACTTGCCCCGGCGGGTCGCATGCAGGAACAACCCGAACTGCGCCGCCAGCACGGCGCCGATGAGCAGGAGCAGCAGACTCGGGCGCAGCTGCTGGAATAGCGCCACCACCAGGGCGGCGGCGAGATACCCGACCGCGAGAACTCCCAGCAACAGCAGCACCGACGGCGCGTCGACACCGTACGACGCACGCCACGGAGGGGCAATCATCGGCCGATTGTATCCAGCGCCAACGGCATTCGGACCCGGTTCTCGCTCGTCAGCGCACCAGCGGAGCAAAAGTGCGCCCGGCGAGTTCGACCGCGCCCGCCTCGTGCCCGTTGAACACCATGTTGATGATCAGTCCGTCGACGCCCTGGTCCAGAACGCGGGTCCGCAGCTGTTCGGCAACATCGTCCGGCGTGCCGACGAACTGGCGGTCGGCCGGACTCTGCGCACGCTCGGAGTCCGACATCGCCGACAGGTCGATACCCATGCGGCTCAGGTAATCCCGCTGCTGCTTGCGCACCAGATCGCCGTCCTCGTCCATCATCACGAAGCACAGGTAGCTGGTCTCCAGGGTCTGCGGGTCCCGGCCTGCTTCGGCGCAGCGTGCCCGCAGCGCCTCGATCTTGCGCGGCAGTTCGGAGGCGTTGCAGATGATGTTGAGGTGGTCGGCGAAGCGGGCGGCCAGGCCGAAGGTCTTCTTCTCGCCGCTGCCGCCGAGCAGGATCGGCAGGTCGTCGCGTACGCGCGGCTCGTTCATGGCCTGCTCGACCTGGTACCACTTGCCCTGGAACGTGGGGCGTTCCCCGCGCAGCATCGGCTGAATGATCCGCAGGGCCTCCTCCAGCCGCTCGAAGCGGTCGGTGAACGTCCCGAATTCGTAGCCGAAGGAGCGGTGCTCGAGCTCGAACCAGCCCGCGCCGATGCCGAGCACCGCGCGGCCACCGCTGACCACGTCCAGCGTCGTGACGGTCTTGGCGAGCATGGCCGGGTTGCGGTAGGTGTTGCCGGTGACCAACGCCGACAACTGGATTCGCTCCGTCGCCGTGGCCAGACCGCCGAGCGCGGTGTACGCCTCGAGCATCGGCTCGTCGGGCGTGCCGATGCCGGGCAGTTGATAGAAGTGGTCCATCACGAAGGCCGTGTCGAAACCGGCGGCTTCGGCCTCTCGGGCCTGCGCGACAACCGTGGGGAAGAGCTCGCGCACCGACTTGCCGTAGCTGAAGTTGGGCATCTGATAACCGAGGCGAATTGTCACGGAATCCGACCTTACGCCGCGTCGGCGAACGCGCGGGTGAGCCGCGATGACGAGTTATCGATGGCCGGTGACCGGGCCGCGTGCGCCGTACACGCGCCCGCGCAGGACGACGGCGTACGGCGTGGCGAGCGTTTCCGGATGGGTGCGCGGATCCTCTTGATAGACGACGAAATCCGCGGGCGCACCGTCTTCGATGCCGGGCCGCCCGAGCCAGTCGCGGGCATTCCAGGAGGCCGCGCCGAGCGCTTCGTGCCGGGACAGGCCCGCGGCGCCGAGCGCGGCGATCTCGTCGGCGATGCGCCCGTGGCGGATGGAGCCGCCCGCGTCGGTGCCCGCGAAGATCGGCACGCCCGCCTCGTGCGCGGCGGCGACCGTGCCGCGCACCCGCCGGTGCAGATCGCGCATGTGCGAGGCGTAGACCGGAAATTTGCCCGCGCTGTCGGCGATGTCGGGGAAGGTGTCGATATTGACCAGGGTGGGGACCAGAGCGGTGCCGTGCTCGACCATCATCTCGATGGTTTCCTCGGTGAGGCCGGTGCCGTGCTCCAGGCAGTCGATACCGGCGTTGATCAAGCCGGGTAACGCGTCCTCTCCGAAGACGTGCGCGGTGACCCGGGCGCCGTTGGCGTGCGCCGCGTCGATGGCCTCCTTCAGGATCGCGTCGCTCCACAGTGGGCGCAGGTCGCCCACGGAGCGGTCGATCCAGTCGCCGACGATCTTGACCCAGCCGTCGCCGAGGCGGGCCTGCTCGGCGACGATCTCCGGCAGATCGCGTTCGTCGTCGAGTTCGATGCCCAGTTCGCGGATGTAACGCTTCGGGCGGGCGATGTGGCGGCCCGCGCGGATGATCCGCGGCAGGTCCTCGTGGTCGTCGATGAACCGGGTGTCGATCGGCGAGCCCGCGTCGCGCAGCAGCAGCGCCCCGACCTCACGCTCGGTCTCGGCTTGCGCGACGGCGCCCGCGCGGTCCTCGTGCCCGCCGCCGTACCGGATCCCGACGTGGCAGTGCGCGTCGACCAGTCCCGGCACGATCCATCCCGCGCCGCACAGCGTTTCGGCTCCCGCTACGGGTTCGAAGGACACCAGGCCGTCCCGCACCCAGAGATCGCGCACCTCGTCGTCGGGGAGAATCACGCCTCGCAGATGCACGAACAACCTCCTGGATATCACCGGCGGCCTTCAACCTACTGGGCGATTCCCGCAACGGTCATCCCCGCACCTAAGGACCGCGGGACAGCGTCGGCCGTCCGACCAGAGGGCCCTGCCGTGGCGAAGCGCCCTACTTCTTCGGGAACTTCAGTTTGCTGAGGTCGAACCCCTCCAACCCGGGCGGCAACTCGTCCAAGCCGGCGGGCATGTTGGACAGGTCGGGCATTCCGGCGGGCAGGCCGGGCATGCCGCCCATCCCCGGGAAGCCGCCGCGCACCTTCGGCGGCGTGGGGCCACGGCCACCCTTCTTGCCCTTCTTGCCCTTCTTCGCGTTGCCGCGGCGGCTGCCGGGCAGCCCCATCTGGCGGCCCATCATCGCCATCATCTTCTTGGCCTCGAAGAAGCGGTCGACGAGCTGATTGACGTCGGAGACCTGGACGCCGGAACCGTTGGCGATGCGCAGGCGGCGGGAGGCGTTGATGATCTTCGGATTCGCCCGTTCGGCCGGGGTCATGCCGCGGATGATCGCCTGCACGCGGTCGAGCTGCTTGTCGTCGACCTGCGCGAGCACGTCCTTCATCTGGCCCGCTCCCGGCAGCATGCCGAGCAGGTTGCCGATCGGGCCCATCTTGCGGATGGCGAGCATCTGGTCGAGGAAGTCCTCGAGAGTGAGTTCGCCGCTGCCGATCTTGCGCGCGGCCTCCTCGGCCTGCTTGGCGTCGTAGACCTGCTCGGCCTGCTCGATCAGGGTGAGCACGTCACCCATGCCGAGAATGCGGCTGGCCATACGGTCCGGGTGGAAGACGTCGAAGTCCTCGAGCTTCTCACCGGTCGAGGCGTACAGGATCGGCACACCGGTGACCTCGCGGACGCTCAGTGCCGCACCACCGCGGGCGTCGCCGTCGAGCTTGGTGAGCACCACTCCGGTGAAGCCGACGCCGTCGCGGAACGCCTCGGCGGTGTTGACCGCGTCCTGGCCGATCATCGCGTCGAGCACGAACAGGATCTCGTCCGGTTGCACCGCGTCGCGGATGCCCGCCGCCTGGCGCATGAGTTCCTCGTCGATGCCGAGACGGCCCGCGGTGTCGACGATGACGACGTCGTACTGCTTCTGGCGCGCCTCCTCGACACCGCCGCGCGCCACGTTCACCGGATCGGCGGCCGAGATGCCCAGCGGGTTCTCCCCGCCGCCGACGGACGTGCCGGGGTGCGGCGCGTAGACGGGCACGCCCGCGCGCTCGCCGACCACTTGCAGCTGGGTGACGGCGCCGGGACGCTGCAGGTCGCACGCCACCAGCAGCGGCTGATGGCCCTGTCCCTTCAGCAATTTCGCCAGCTTGCCCGCCAGCGTCGTCTTACCGGAACCTTGCAGACCGGCCAGCATGACCACGGTCGGCGGGTTCTTGGCCAGGTTCAGCCGCCTGGTCTCGCCGCCGAGGATGCCGACGAGTTCCTCGTTGACGATCTTGACGACCTGCTGGGCAGGGTTCAGCGCCGCGCTGACCTCCGCGCCCTTGGCGCGCTCCTTGATCCGTCCGATGAAGCCGCGGACGACGGGCAGCGCGACGTCGGCCTCCAGCAGAGCGAGGCGGATCTCGCGGCAGGTGGCGTCGATGTCGGCCGGTGACAGACGCCCCTTACCGCGCAGATCCTTGAGGGCACCGGTAAGCCGGTCGGACAGGGATTCGAACACCGATCGCGCTCCTGATCTCGGGGGACGTCACATTCTCTCCCAGGGTAATGGGATCACCCGCGTGTTCGCGCAGGCGGTGCGTCCTTCCGGCCCGAGCGCGGGCCTGCTAGTCGAGCACGCGGCGGCGCGGCTTGGCCGTTTTGCGGTAGTCGTGGTTCTCCTCGGCCACCATGAAGACCGCCTCGTTGGCGGTCAGGCCCAGTTCCAGGGCCAGGTCGTCGAGCATCGCCCACTCCGCCGTGCTCGGAATGGGCGAGGTGGCGACCCTGGACGCGATCGTCATCGCGGTCACCGCCTGCCGTCCGGTCAACGTGCGACCCGGAAGCCAGGAGACCACCCAGCGGTCGCCGCCGACGCAGCGTGCCATGTGCGTGGTCTCGTCACTCGTCATCGTGGACGCCGAAACGACTTCAATTGCCATCGACCTGCTCCCCTCGTGCTCGCGATAGCCGGACGCCCTAGATCGTATGGTCCGGCCGCCGAGCGGGAGTTCGGATGCAGCAAATATCCTGCAACAGATTGATCACCGGGTAATTCGCAGTTAGCGGCTACTTTCCGGGTCGGAAGCAGTCTCTTCGGGCGGTTTGGGCGCAGTTTTGGGAACCACCGCGAGGAGCGCCTTCTCGATCGCTTCCCGGCGGGCGGGGCCGTCCTCGGATCCCAGGTCCAGACAGAAGCTGTCGACCACCGCCGACCCCATCGTGACGACCTTGGCCCAGCGGACGTCGGCTCCGCAGGCGGCCAGTTCGGCGGCCAAGCGGCTGAGCAGGCCGACCCGGTCCTCGGCGCGCAACTCCAGGATCACCTGGCCGGGCGCGGAGGAGTCCGACCAGATCACCCGGGGCCGAGCCTGCGCGTAGCGGCTCCGGCCGATGGTGCCGGCCTCTCGCTCGCGTTTGGCCAGCGCCGCGGACACATCCAGATCGCCGGCCGTGGCGCGGATCAGTTCCTGGCGCAGCAGGCCCGGGTCCGGCGGATCGCCGAACCTGGGCGCGACGACGAAAGTGTCCACCGCGGACGCGCCTTCGACCCCCAGCGCGGCCGACAGCACCCGCAGCGAGTGCAGCGCGAGCACGCCGGCGGCGTCGGAGAGCAGCCCTGGGCTGTCCGGCGCGATGACGGTCACCGTGTAGGTGTGTTTGCTGTCGCCGGGCTTCAGGTCCACGTGCACCCCGCCCCCTCGGGCCTTCTCGATCAGCTCCGGCGCTATCGGCTCCGGCGTCGGCAGCTGGTCGCCCGCCATGACCATTCGGCAGCGGCGGACCAGCTCACCGATCAGCGAGGCCTTCCAGTCGCCCCATACGCCGGGACCGGTGGCCAGCGAATCCGCCTCCGCCAGGGTATGCAGCAGTTCCAGCAACTGCGGATCGCCGTCCAGGGTGTCGACGACGGAGCGCACCGTCTCCGGATCGGACAGGTCGCGCCGGGTGGCGGTTTCCGGCAGCAGCAGGTGGTGGCGGACGATCGCGCTGAGCGTCCGCACGTCCGAGGGCCACAAACCGAGGCGGCGGCCGATGTGCGTGGCCAGTTCCGCGCCGACCAGGCTGTGATCGCCCGCGCGACCCTTGCCGATGTCGTGCAGCAGCGCACCGAGGGCGAGCAGGTCCGGGCGGGCCACCCGGGTGCTCAGCCCGCCCGCGTAGGCGACCGTCTCCATGAGGTGGCGATCGACGGTCCAGATGTGCTGGACATCGCGCGGTGGCAGGTCGCGCACGGCGCCCCATTCCGGCAGCAGCCTGCCCCACAGTCCCGTCCGGTCCAGCGCCTCGACCGCGTCGATGGTGCCCCGGCCCGCGCCCAACAGGACCAGCAAGTCGTTGAGGGCGTCCTTGGGCCACGGCTCGCGTAGCTCGGGGGCGTCCTCGGAGAGCCGGTTGAGGGTGGTGGCCGACATCGGCAGGCCGGTCTGCGCGGACGCCGCCGCCACGCGCAGGATGAGGCCGGGATCGCGCTGCGGGCGGGCATCCCGGGCCAGCACGACCTCACCCGCGTGCTCGACCACTCCCTCGTCCAGCGGCCTGCGCACCGGCATCCGTCGCAGGCGCGCCAGGCCCCGGCGCGGCAGCGCGTTGGCCGCGGTGCGCAGCCCGACATCCACGGAGTAACTGACCGTCCGGGCCGAATCGCTCAGGGTACGAGCCAGATCGAACCGATCGCCGACGCGCAGGGCCGCGCCGATCTCGTCGGCGTCCTGCGCCCGCAGCTGGTCCCGGGCCCGGCCCGCCACCCGGTGCAGCTCGGTACGCACGTCGAGCAGGCGCCGATGCGCCTGTTTCAATCCGCCGCCGGGCACGTCCGGACCGAGGCCTGGCATGGCGTCGGTCAGCTGGGCGATGGCGAGCGCGTCGAGCAGCTGGATGTCGCGCAGGCCGCCGCGACCGTTCTTCAGATCGGGCTCGGCGCGGTGGGCGATCTCGCCGTTGCGCTCCCATCGGGTCTGCGCCTGGGCGATGAGCTCGTCGAAGCGGGAGCGGATTCCGGTGCGCCATTCCCGGCGCACCCCGCCGATCAGCAGATTGCTCAAGTCCTGGTCGCCGACGATGTGCCTGGCCTCGAGCATGCCCAGCGCGGCGATGAGGTCGTCCGCGGCCACCCGCAACGCCTGCGGAACGGTCCGCACACTGTGGTCGAGTTTGATGTGCGCGTCCCACAGCGGATACCAGAGCTGATCGGCGACCTCGGCCACCCGGGCTGGGTCGACGTCGTCGTGCAGCAGCACCAGATCCAGATCGGAGTACGGCAGCATCTCGCCGCGGCCCAGACCGCCGACGGCGACCACGGCCAAGCCGCTGTCGGGGGCGATGCCCAGTTCGGCGCCCTTGCTGGTGAGCCACAGTTCGTAGAGGTCGACCAGGGCCTGGCGCAACGACTCGGCGTCCAGCCGGGGATTGCGCGGCTGGCCGCCGTCGAGCAGTTGGGTTCGCGCGCGGACCAGGTCGGCCGCCCCGTTGGACACCTTGCCGTTGCCTCCGGTGGCCTTCGGCTCACCGTCGTGCTCGTACTGACTACCCACAACCCACCGCCCAGTTCATGCGCGCGGCCCCGCTCCGGCCGGAGCTCCGGCGGGAGCGGGGCCGCCGCTCGATCGATATCCCGCTACAGCGCGTCGGTGCCGCGTTCGCCGGTCCGCACCCGGATGATGGACTCCACCGGGGTGACCCAGACCTTGCCGTCGCCGATCTTGCCGGTGCGGGAGGCCTCGACGATCACTTCCACGACCTTGTCGACGGACGCGTCGTCCACGACGACCTCCACGCGCACCTTCGGCACGAAGTCGACGGAGTACTCCGCGCCGCGGTACACCTCGGTGTGCCCCTTCTGCCTGCCGTACCCTTGGACCTCGCTGACGGTCATGCCGAGCACACCCGCCTGCTCGAGCCCGGACTTGACGTCCTCGAGCGTGAACGGTTTGACGATTGCGGTGATCAGTTTCATGTCGTCATGCCTCCTTGACGGCCGAACGTGCCGTGCTACCCAGAGCGGCGAAGTCGTAGGCGGTTTCCGCGTGCTCGGACTCGTCCAAGCCCACCGACTCTGCTTCCTCGCTCACGCGCAGCCCAATGGTGAACTTCACGATATAGGCAATGATCAGCGTCGCGACGAAGGAGAAGGCAAGTACCACACCGGCGCCCACCGCTTGCCGCCACAGCTGATCGACGCCACCGCCGTAGAACAGACCGGTCTTGCCCGCACCCGCCTCGGGCGCCGCGACGAAACCGACCATCAGGGTGCCGACGATGCCGCCGACCAGGTGCACGCCGACCACGTCGAGCGAGTCGTCGAAACCGAACTTGAACTTCAGGCCCACTGCGAGGGCGCACAACGCGCCCGCGACCGCGCCGACGGCCAGCGCGCCGAGCACGTTCACCGAGGAACACGACGGGGTGATGGCGACCAGGCCGGCCACGATGCCCGAGGCCGCGCCGAGCGAGGTGGGCTTGCCGTCGCGGATCTTCTCCACCAGCAGCCAGGCCAGCATGGCGGCGCAGGTCGCGACGGTGGTGGTGACGAAGGTAGAACCGGCGAGGCCGCCGGAGGTCACCGCGGAACCGGCGTTGAAGCCGAACCAGCCGAACCACAGCAGACCGGCGCCCAGCATGACGAACGGCAGGTTGTGCGGACGGAACGGCGTCGTCGGCCAGCCCTTGCGCTTGCCGAGCACCAGCACCAGGGCCAGACCGGCGGCGCCTGCGTTGATGTGCACCGCCGTGCCACCAGCGAAGTCGACCGCCAGCAGTTTGTTCGCGATCCAGCCGCCCTCGTGCACGACGTTTCCGTCGGCGTCCTTCACGTCGAAGTCGAACACCCAGTGCGCCACCGGGAAGTAGACCACCGTCGACCAGATGCCCGCGAACAGCAGCCACGCGCCGAACTTCAAGCGGTCGGCGACCGCGCCCGAGATGAGGGCAACCGTGATGATGGCGAACATCAATTGGAAAGCGACGAACACGGTGGCGGGAATCGTGCCCGCGAGCGGGATGTTCACCGCTTCGGTGGTGACCGCGCCCGCCGCGTCCTTGACCTCGGCGGCCGAGTTGCCACCGATCAAGCCCTTCAGGCCGAAGAACTGCGTCGGGTCACCGATCACGCCGAATTTGTTGTCGCCGAAAGCCGTCGAGTATCCGTACAGCGACCACAGCACGCCGACCAAGCCCATGGCGCTGATGCTCATCATGATCATGTTGAGCACGTACTTCGACCGGACCATGCCGCCGTAGAAGAAAGCAAGGCCCGGCGTCATCAGCAACACCAGCGCCGAGCTCGCCAGCATCCAGGCGGTGTCACCGGTATCCGGTGCACCGGTAAGTGGAAAAGCCACCTTAATGTCCTCCTCATCTCGGGCCCCGCCGATTCCGGCAAATGGACCTGAACAGAAGGGTCCTTACTCGGTGTTTCATCCGTAGAGCTGACGTGTTTCACCTACGTGAACGGATGGCGCGGCTGTGTTGCCACTACGTTTCGTCGCCTACACCGGGCGTTTCGCGGCGTCGTGAGGCCCGCGCCCGGGAATCGGACATTCGTTACAGCGGAGGAGGACTCGGCAAACATACGGGGTGTGATCGGCCTCGCACGCCGACGGCAAACGACTCGCGGCGCACCGCCGCCGGCCACCACGAGCCGCAGCCCCTTCGAAGCGGAAGGGTCAGCCCAGCAGCGCGTCCACGAACGCGGCCGGCTCGAACGGAGCCAGATCATCGGCGCCCTCGCCGAGGCCGACCAGCTTCACCGGCACGCCCAGTTCGTGCTGGACCTGGAAGACGATGCCGCCCTTGGCCGTGCCGTCCAGCTTGGTCAGCACGACGCCGGTGATATCGACCACTTCGGCGAACACCCGGGCCTGGGTCAGGCCGTTCTGCCCGACGGTCGCGTCCAGCACGAGGAGGACCTCGTCCACTGCGGCCTTCTTCTCCACAACCCGCTTGACCTTGCCCAGCTCGTCCATCAGCCCCGTCTTGGTGTGCAGCCGCCCCGCGGTGTCGATCAGCACCACATCGACGCCGCGCTCGACGCCCGCGGCCACCGCGTCGAACGCGACCGCGGCCGGATCGGCGCCCTCGCGGCCGCGGACGGTGTCGGCGCCGACCCGCTCACCCCAGGTCTGCAACTGGTCGGCGGCCGCGGCGCGGAAGGTGTCGGCCGCGCCGAGCAGCACCCGGCGGCCGTCGGCGACGAGCACACGCGCGAGCTTGCCGGTGGTGGTGGTCTTGCCGGTGCCGTTCACGCCGACCACGAGCAGGATCGACGGGTGATCCGGGTGTGGCAGCGCGCGCACCGCGCGGTCCAGCTCCGGTCGCAACTGCTCGACAAGCACGTCGCGCAGCACCGCACGCGCCTCGTCGGTGGTGCGCACGCTGCGCGCCGCCATCTCCGCACGCAGCCGGGAGACGACGGCCGTGGTGCTGGCGGTGCCGAGGTCGGCCAGTACGAGGGTGTCCTCGACCTCTTCCCACGAGTCGTCGTCCAGGTCACCGCCGCCGAGCAGGCCGAGCAGGCTCTTGCCGACGGCGTTCTGCGAGCGCGACAGCCGTCCGCGCAGCCGAACCAGGCGTCCGGCGGTGGGCTCGATCTCCTCCAGCGCGACGGGCGCCTCGACGCCGGCGGGCGTGTCGGGAGCGACGACTCCCGTGCCGGCGGCATCCGGGGCCGCGGTGTCGGCGACCGGCTCGGCGGCCGCGTCCGCGACCTCGGTCTCGTCGGCCGCGACCGGCGCGGTGCCGGTCATCGGGATCTCCGGCGCTGGTGCCTCGCCGGTGGCGGGCTCCGCCGTCTCCGGTTCGGCAGGAGCGGCGGGCTCGGCGGCCCCACCCGCGGGCGGTGCCTCGGCGACGTCCGCCTCCGGCAACGGAACGTTGGTGATGCCGCGTTTGGGCGCGTCGCGCGGGATCGCGGCGTCGTCGCCGACGTGCGGCTGTCCTTCGGTGTCGGTGCGCTCGACCGGTTGCGGCTCGGTCGCCGTGCCGCCCCTGCTGAAGGTGAATCCGCCGGACGCGGTGTAGCCACCGGACCGGTCGGTCACCTCCTTGTCCTGCGTGGGCGGTGTCAGCGACACGCGGCCGCGCCGGTACCGGACGAAACCGGCGACGAGCACGACGAGCAGCAGTGCGGCGACCGCGGCGATCAGGATCCAGACTTCGGGACTCACGCGGACCATCCTTGCAGACCGACCGTCACGTGCCAGGCCCCGAGCCGCACCCGCCGCGCGAGTCGCACCACCGGGCCGACGGCGTGACCTCGGGGAACACCGCAGGTGCCGGGCCGTGGACGAGCCCTGCCCGGCACCGACACAGCCCCCGAGATTTCTTGTCCTGCGGAACTTCTCGCGAAGGGACAATAGGATCGGCGACGTGACCGATCGAAACGTGCTTGGGGGGCCGCTGGAAGAGTGCGGCACCGATCCTCTCACCGGCTTCTACCGGGACGGCTGCTGCAGTACCGGGCCGGAGGATCTGGGCAGCCACACCGTCTGCACCGTCGTCACGGCAGAATTCCTGGAGCATCAAGCTTCCATCGGAAATGATTTGAGCACTCCGCGTCCGGAGAACAATTTTCCCGGCCTCCAGCCCGGCGATCGGTGGTGCGTGGTGGCCGTGCGGTGGCTGCACGCGCATGAGGACGGCGTGGCCGCGCCCGTGGTGCTGGCGGCCACGCACGAAAACGCCCTGGAAGTGATCTCGATGGACATTCTGCGCAAGTACGCCGTCGACGTGCCCGACGACGTCAGCGACCTGCTCTGAGCGAGCGGTAACCCCTCATCGGCCCGCGGCGGGTCGCCGCGAGGAACCACCGCCCCCGACCACGAACCGCGTCCGATCGGATGAGTGGCGCAGCAGAGCACCGGATGGCACAGATGCGCCATCTTCCTACCGGGCCGCCGCGACACGCCGGCGATGCGCCTTCTGGCGGCATGCCGCCGAGCAATACCTGGCCCGGCGGCCCATCCCGGCCCGTGGCACCGCCGCGTGGCACACCGGGCAGCGACCGTCCCCGGTTTCGTTACGTTCGACCGATTCGTTACGGTTTTCGATCCCCGGCTCCACTTTCGTCACCGGACCACCGGGCCGGGCGCGCAACGCGTCGAGCACAAGCGCCGCGGTGCGGTCGACTTCGCCCCGTGCCTTGCGGAGTTGTTGAATCGCAACGCATCCGGTGAAGATCGCCAGCACGTCGTCGAGTTCGATGTCGGCCCGGACGGCCCCCTCGCGCTGGGCCGCGGCCAGCAGTGCGCCCAGCGCGCGATGGAAACGCACGCCCGCGCCCTGCAACAGCGCACGCGGCCAGCCGTCGTCGGACTGGACCAGGTCGCACAGCGCCTGGTTACCCGGGGTCGTGGCGATCACGGCGGTGCACAAGTCGAAGAAGGCGGCGCCGGGGTCGGCCGCGCCGAGACGGTCGGCGGCCATTTTCGCCAACCGGTCGATGCGCTGCTGCATAACGGCTTCCAGCAGAGCGGCTTTCGTCGGGAAGTGGCGGTAGACGGTGCCCGCGCCGACGCCGGCCCGGCGGGCGACCTCGGCGAGCGACACCGAGGCGCCCTGCTCCGCGAAGGCCCGCTGCGCGGCCGCCAGCACGAGGGCGCGGTTGCGCCGGGCATCGGCTCGGGACAGCCCGTCCGGGGCGAGCGAGATGGTCATTTCGTTACGGCCTTCCTGGAAGCGACCTGGTGAATCGGGTCGAGCCACCCGTATCGTCCGAATCCGGGTTGACCGACCCGATTCTAACGAGCAGAGAAGGCGGAGCATGTCCCCTCAGCACAACCTCATCCTGGTCACCGGCGCCACCGGCAAGCAGGGCGGCGTGACCGCCCGCAGGCTTTTGGCCGACGGCAGGGCGGTGCGCGCGCTGGTCCGCGACGCGCAGGCACCGGCCGCACAGGACTTGGCCGCGGCGGGCGCGGAACTCGTCGTCGGTGACTTCGACGCCCCGGAGACCTTGCCCGCGGCGCTGGCCGGTGTGACTGGGCTGTTCCTGGTCCCGCCGGCCGCATACAGTCCGCAGGGCTGGGATGTCGGCCTGGAAGCCGCGCGCGGACAAGCGATCGTGGACGCGGCGCGCGATGCGGGCGTTCGGCAGATCGTGTTCACCGGCATCGCCTCGATGGGCGACAACGCGTCCTGGGGCGCGATGGGCAAGAAGCGCATCGAAGACGCCGTCATCGCCAGCGGCGCCCGCTACACCCTGCTGCGCCCGGTGCGGTTCATGGAGAACTACCTGCTGCGCACCTCACCGGTCGACGGCATCTTCGACGGCGTACACCGGCATCTCTTCCCGGCCGAAGGGCCGATGAAGGTGATCGCCCTGGCGGATATCGGCGATATCGCCGGTCTCGTTTTCGCCGACCCGGATCGATTCCACGGCCGGGTCCTCGAACTCGCCGGCGACGGGCTCGCCCCGCGGGCAGCAGCGGCGGCGATCAGCGCGGCCACCGGCCACTGCGTCCGGTATCAGGAGGTAGGTGAAGCCGAGGCGGACGCGATAACCGCGCAGATCGGGAATACCTGGCGTTTGATGCGCCACACCGGCGGCTGGCGCGCCGACGTCGACGAGATCCGCGAAGTCCATCCCGGTCTGCGGACCTTCGACGCCTGGCTCGCCGAATCCGGCGCGGAGCAGATCAAAGCGCTGCTGGACGGCGAAAAGGCCACCGCCGCACGGTCAGCGCACCCTGACAAGAGCCCGGCCGATCCGCATGTGACGG
Organism: Nocardia arthritidis NBRC 100137; assembly: GCF_001612765.1. Classification (GTDB taxonomy): domain Bacteria; phylum Actinomycetota; class Actinomycetes; order Mycobacteriales; family Mycobacteriaceae; genus Nocardia; species Nocardia arthritidis. The sequence continues at coordinate 74,814 of NZ_BDBB01000016.1, read as the reverse complement.
CATGACCGGGCACCCGGACCTGAACGCGGCGGACGTCTGCTGAGCCACGTACTCGCCCAGATCGCCGGGTGATCGTCCCGCCAGGCGTACCCTCGGCACGGTGTTACGCCTGCGCCGAGCATCCCGCCGTCCCCGGCGCGACCCGGTTGGCGCGGAAGTCGACGAGATATTCGGCCCGTCGCGCAAGCACATCCATGAGCGCAAGGAATGGGTGGCGGTCACGAAGCTCGACGACCGCGTCTCCGGTGACGCTCCGCTGGTCGACCTGGACTCCGGCACGGTCACCCTTCCCGCGCCCGGCAGGTGACCCGGGTGGCGGCTCAGCCCGCCGCGCCGACCGGGGCCAGATTCTCCCCGCGCAATCGCTGGGAGATCACCTGGGTGATGCCGTCGCCGCGCATGCTGACGCCGTAGAGCGCGTCGGCGATCTCCATCGTGGGCTTCTGGTGGGTGATGACGATCAGCTGGCTCTTCTCCCGCAGCTGCTCGAACAAGCCGATCAGGCGGCGCAGGTTGGTGTCGTCGAGCGCGGCTTCGACCTCGTCCATCACATAGAACGGCGAGGGCCGGGCGCGGAAGATGGCCACCAGCAACGCGACCGCGGTCAGCGACTTCTCTCCGCCGGACAGCAGCGAGAGCCGCTTGACTTTCTTGCCCGGCGGACGGGCCTCCACCTCGATGCCGGTGGTGAGCATGTCCGAGGGGTCGGTGAGCAGCAGCCTGCCCTCGCCGCCGGGGAACAGTTTCGCGAACACTCCGACGAACTCACGCTCCACGTCGGCGTATGCCTCGGTGAAAACCTGGAGAATGCGGGCATCGACCTCGGCGACCACGTCGAGCAGATCCTTGCGCGCGCTCTTGACGTCCTCGAGCTGGGTGGCCAGGAAGTTGTAGCGCTCCTCCAGCGCCGCGAATTCCTCCAGCGCCAGCGGATTCACCTTGCCGAGGGTGGTCAGATCCTTCTCCGCGCGCTTGGCGCGACGCTCCTGGGTCTGCCGGTCGTAGGGCATCGGGGCGGGCTCGCTGACCTGCTCGCCCCGCTCCTTGGCCTGCTCGTACTCCTGCAGTTCCAGCGCCGAGGGCGGCAGCGGCACGTCCGGACCGTACTCGGCGATCAGATCGTCCAGCGCGATGCCGAACTGCTCGGCGATGGTCGCCTCCAGTTGCTCGATGCGCAGCGCCGCTTGCGCCTTGGCCACCTCGTCCCGGTGCACGGCGTCGGTGAGCTGGGACAGCTGCGCGGTGAGCGCGCGCACCCGCTCCTTGATCTGCTCGACTTGCGCGGCGCATTCCGAGCGCTTGCGCACCAGCTCGTCCCGGCGGGCGCCCGCCGCGGCGACCACCCGCTCGAGCTCGGCGGCGATCTTCGCACCGGATTCGGCGACGGCGGCGGCCACCTCGGCCGCCTTCTTGCGTGCGGCCGCCGCGCGTTCGGCGCGGGCGCGATTCTCCCGCTCGGCACGGGCGGCGCGGCGTAGCGACTCCGCCTTGCCGCGCACCGATTCCGCGCGTTCCTCGGCGGTGCGCACGGCGAGCCGGGCCTCGACCTCCATCGCACGCGCCTCGGCCAGCGCGGACGCCGCCTCCTCGCGCGCGCGGCCCGCGGCTTCGGTGCCCGCAGCGCCCGCGCCGTCGGCGTCCACCTCGGACTGTTCGAGTTCCGCGTGCCGCAGGCGATCCTCCAGGTCGGCGAGCGCGGCCAGCGCCTCTTCCCGGTTGGCCTCGGCGTCGTCGCGCTGGCCGAGCAGCCGTTCGCTCTCCGCGTGCGCGGTGCGGGCGGTCTGGCCGAGCCTGCCCAGCCGCTCGTAGATCGCCACCAGCGCCTGATCGGATTCGTGCAGGGCGAGCAGTGCCTGGTCGACGGCGTCCTTGCGGTCGGCCTGTTCCTCGAGCGCGCCCGACAGCGCGGCCTCGAGTTCCTCGGCGCGCCGCTGCGCGGACACCAGCTCGGCTTGGGCGGCGTCGATGTCGGCCTGAATTTCCAGCTGGCTGGGCGCCCGATCGGAACCCCCGAGCAGCCAGCCGTTTCCGGCGAGGTCGCCGTCGCGGGTGACCACGCGCAGGCCGGGCCGGGAGGCGACCAGCGCGCGGGCGGCGGGCAGATCGTCGGCCACGGCGATTCCCGCGGTGAGCGCCGCGATCGCGCCGCGCACGGTGTCGGGGCACTCCACCACGTCGACCAGCCAGCGGGCGCCGCCGGGCAATACGCCCGGGTGCGGCCCCTCGGCGCTCTCGGTGCCGAAGACGACCGCGGCGCGACCACCGTCGGCATCCTTGAGCGCCTGGATGGCGGCGTGCGCGCGCTCGCCGGTGTCGGCGGCGACGGCGTCGGCCAGCGGGCCGAGCGCGGCGGCGACAGCGGCCTCATACCCACCGTGCACGCGCAGCAGCGCGGAGAGCGGACCGAGCAAGCCCTGTTCACGGTGCTCCACCAGCCAGGCCACCCCATCGCGGCGCGCCAGGTTCATCCCGAGCGCCTCGATGCGCGCGCCCAGCGAGGCGACCCGCTTGCTCGCGTCGCGGTCCTGTTCGCGCAGTTCGGTGACGCGCTGATCGGCCAGTTCCAGCGCTTGTACCGCGTGCTCGTGCTGGGCGTCCAGACCGGCCTCCCCCGCGTCGAGTTCGTCGAGTTCGGTCTGCACCGTGTCGAATTCGGCTTGCGCGGCATCGCCGCGATGGCGGGCGTCGGCGATGGCGACCGACAGGCGCGCGATCTCCGCGTCCACCGACTGTGCCCTGGCCCGCAAAGTGTCCACCTTGCCCGCCAACCGGGCCACGCCCTCGCGCCGGTCCGCGATCGCCCGCACCGCGGCCAAGTGCGCCTGCTCGGCGGCCTTGGCGGCGTGTTCGCGTTCGGCCAGCTGGTCTCGGGCCGCCTCCAGCGTCTCGGCGGCCATCTCGACCGCCTCGCGCAGTTCGGCCTCCTCGGCCTCGACACGATCGGCCTCGGCCTCGAGCTGCGCGGGGTCGCGGCCCGTGCCGACCGCAGCGGTGGTGTCCAGGTGCCGCGCCCGGTCGCCCGCGATGCGGATGGTCGCGTTGACCCGCTCGGCGAGCGCGGAGAGCTGGAACCAGATCTGCGCGGCGGCCTCGGCGCTCGGCGTCAACCGGGACAGCTGGAATTCCTGCTGCGCCAGCGCCGCGTTGGCGGCGTCCAGCTCGGAGTGCACGGTGATCTGCTGCTCGCGCGCGTACGCCTCCTTGCTCTGCTGGCCTGCCAGCTCCGCGCGGCGGGTGACCAGGTCGTCGGCGGCCAAGCGCAGCCGCGCGTCACGCAGATCGGCCTGTACGGTCTGCGCCCTGCGGGCCACCTCGGCCTGCCTGCCCAGCGGTTTGAGCTGCCTGCGCAGTTCGGTGGTGAGGTCGGTGAGCCGGGCCAGGTTGGCCTGCATGGCCTCCAGCTTGCGGACCGCCTTCTCCTTGCGCTTGCGGTGCTTGAGCACTCCGGCGGCCTCTTCGACGAACGCGCGGCGGTCCTCCGGGCGCGACTCCAGGATCGCCGAGAGCTGCCCCTGCCCTACGATGACGTGCATCTCGCGGCCGATACCGGAGTCGCTGAGCAGTTCCTGCACGTCCATCAGGCGGCAGGAGTTGCCGTTGATCTCGTATTCGCCCGCCCCGTCGCGGAACATGCGCCGGGTGATGGAGACCTCGGCGTAGTCGATCGGCAGTGCGCCGTCGGAATTGTCGATGGTCAGCGTGACCTCGGCGCGGCCGAGCGGTGCGCGCCCCGCTGTGCCCGCGAAGATGACGTCCTGCATCTTGCCGCCCCGCAGCGCCTTCGCACCCTGCTCGCCCATCACCCAGGTGAGCGCGTCGACGACGTTCGACTTGCCCGATCCGTTCGGACCGACCACGCACGTGATGCCCGGCTCCAACCGCAGCGTCGTCGCGGACGCGAAGGATTTGAAGCCCTTCAACGTCAGACTCTTCAGGTGCAAGTTCGACGACCTTTCCGTGTTCTGCCCGGTCGGCGTTTCGCGCGGTCGAGGCAGCGCATCCGGCGACCAGTCATGGTAGCCGTCGCGTGCCGGGCGCTCCCCGGCCCCGACGGCACGCGGCCGAGTGCCGGTTCGGCGATATCCGTAGGTTATCGACTCGCCGCCGGTTCGCGCGCATTTCGATGTGCCCGGGGTTTGCCCGGACGGCGCACAGCACTGTCCGTGGCACCCGTTCGAGACCGGTGGCGCGCGAACCGCGGACCATTCGGCCCTCGCCCGCGACGGCACGCCACCCCTGCGTGTTCGCTCGATCGCCGGTCCGCTTCCCGGCCCGTGGGTCCGCAGAATTCGGGCGGTCTCGAACTGGCACTGACGCCGCGCCCTCCGGCCACATACGATCCCTCTGATTCGCCAGCGGAACGTTCGGGAGCGCACCACGATGTCTGCCCCCTCACCAGGGACGAGCACGCGGCTGCGCCTTGCCCGGATCGCGGGGCTGGTGCTCGGCAGCCTGGTGTTCCTGCACGCCTGCGAGCGCAGCAAGAGCGCGCTGCTCGGCGATGTGCGGGTGGAGGTGGCGGTCGCGGCCGCTCTCGGTGTAGCCGCCCTGGCCGCGGCGTGGTTCGAGATCAAGCTGCGGGGGCCGGAGCAGGACGCCGATGCGCGGTGGGGCGACGCCGAGCAGTACGAAACTCCCAGTCCTGGGAATTTTCCCGGTCGAACCGGTCATCGCGCGGGCACGGCGTATGGCAGGGGCGAGCGAGCGCATCGCACGGATGCGGCCGGGAGGCATGCTCCCGTGGTCGACCTCGAACACGACGACCAGCTCGAACCCGAGGATTCCGCAGGGCGCGCCGATCTCGTCTCCGGGATTGCGCGGACATTGCGGATCACCCGCCGCGGCGCCTCGGGCGAACGGCTGCCCCTGCCAACCCTGAACGCGATGACGAAATGGATTCGCCGCGTCGACCCCGACGATGAAGCCGACCCCGACGAGCTCGACGACCATGACGAGACAGAGCAGATCACCCGCACCGAGACGGGCGAACTCGTCGTCGAATCGAACAGGCGAACGGTGCGAGCCAGGATCGGCCGCTCCGGCGACCTCGTCGTGCACGGCCGGTGGCACGGCAGTGGGCATCCGCCCTCCGAATGGAAGTGGACGTTTCACCCCGACGCCTTCCACGCGATTCGCAGCGCCCTCGGCGACGGGCCCGGCGACCTCCTCGATCTGCTCGAGGACACCATTCCCTGGCTGGACGCCGGCGCCCGCCGAGACCCCGGCGCATGGCTGCGCGCCCACGACATTCCCGCGACCTACCGGGAGAAGGGCGTCAACGCCGCGCAGACCACCCGCGAACTACCCGTCCTCCAGCCGGGCCGTCCACCGCAGCCGCCGCGTGCGGGCAAGTCCCTCCGCAAGCTGCCTGATGACGCGTCCGGCACCGGAACCGCACGCCGGTCGGCCAAAGCTGTGGACGACGAGCATGCGCGGCTCTCGTCCGGTCGCGAACGACCTCCGGCCGCTCCGAGAGCTTCCGAGCGCCGCTCCACACCAAGCGCCGCCGCCCCCCGACCCTCATCCCACCGCGCCGGTGCCGATCGACGATCACGCGACGACTCGGGGCAACAGAACCTCCGGTCGGACGGCTACGGCTCGCCGGCGCGAACGTCCCCGGCGCGCCGTCGACGAGGCGAACCCGAATCGGCGCAGCGCAGCGATCGGTGGCCCGGTGCGGAAGAGCCGCAAGTGCCCACCCGGCCCACCCCCGACCGTCCCGACCTCCCGAGACGTCGACACCGCGAACTCGCCGAGGACGACCAGCACGTCGCCCGGCAGCCGGATCGCTACCCCGACGAGACCGATTCCCCTCGTTCACGACCCGGTCGGCAGTCAGGGCGCAACCTTCAGCCGCCGATGGACTTCGAGCCGAGGACCGGTCGGCGGGACCGGCCGACACCGTCCGAACGCACCCCGGAGCGGACCTACGATCAACCGCCACCCGACCGCCGCCATCGCGGCGATCAGCGCTCACGGCGCGAAAACCCGGCCCCCTCGCACGAGTCCACCTCGCGGCGCGGGTGGTAGGACACGAAATCGGCGCTGTCACCCGGTGCGCCGGGTGACAGCGCCGAGAAGCGGGGCTCAGCTCGCGCGGTGGGTGAACCGGCCGTTCTCGAAGCCGGCCACCATACGGAAGGCGAGGACAGCGCCCCACGGGCCGATCACCCAGATCGGCCAGAAGTAGGTCAAGGCGCCGACGCTCAGCGAGACCGCACCCCAGATGACGAGCACCAGCAGGCTCACGGCGAGCCAGGTGCTGCCCTCGATGCGCTGCCAGATCGGGATGCGCGGGCGCGCGGAAGCCGGTGCGACGGCATCCTTGCCGAGTTCGGGCAGATCGGACAGCACCGAGCGCAAATCCTCACGATCGGTGGTCGCGTACACCTGAGCGACGCGCTGGTCGTATTCGGGCAGATCGAGCCGCCCGTCTGCCATATGCCTGCCGAGCAGGCGCACCACGGCGTCGCGTTCGGCATTCGAGGCGCGGGTGCCGGTGGAGATGTCCATGCCTGGTCCTATCGACGGTTCCACCCTCCATAGTGGAATATAGATCTAGCATAACCCTCCAAAGTGGAATGTCAACCCTTGGACGTTCAGCGCCCGAAAGCGGGGACTTCCCACCCGGCGGCGGTAATGTTCGGTTGGACGAGAACAACTGTATGGACAGGTGTTCGGCTCGCGGGCCCGCCGAACGGCCGGCTCCGCGTCCCGATCAACTCGCTGGAGGAGGAACAGGTGTCGGAAACCGTCCGCGGGGTCGTGGCCCGCAGCAAAGGCGCACCGGTCGAGATCGTCGAGGTGGTGATCCCGGATCCCGGACCGCACGACGTGGTGGTGCGGGTTCAGGCTTGTGGTGTCTGCCACACCGACCTGCACTATCGCGAAGGCGGTATCACCGACGACTTCCCGTTCCTGCTCGGTCACGAGGCGGCGGGCGTGGTGGAAACCGTGGGCGCCGCGGTCACCCACGTGGCGGAGGGTGACTACGTGATTCTCAACTGGCGCGCGGTCTGCGGCGAGTGCCGGGCGTGCAAACGAGGCCGTCCCTGGTACTGCTTCGACAGCCGCAACGCGAGCAAGAAGATGACCCTCGCCGACGGGACCGAGCTGACCCCCGCGCTGGGCATCGGAGCCTTCGCCGACAAGACCTTGGTGCACGAGGGCCAGTGCACCAAGGTCGATCCGGCGGCCGACCCCGCGGTGGCAGGCCTGCTCGGCTGCGGCGTGATGGCGGGCATCGGCGCGGCGATGAACACCGGCAACGTGTCGACCGGCGACACCGTCGCGGTGATCGGCTGCGGCGGCGTCGGGGACGCGGCTATCGCCGGGGCCCGGCTGGCGGGGGCCAGGACCATCATCGCGGTGGACCGCGACACCCGGAAACTGCGCTTGGCCAAGGACTTCGGCGCCACCCACACGATCGACGCCACCACCGAGGACGTGATCGAGAAGATCCAGGAGTACACCGACGGGTGGGGCGCCGACGTCGTCATCGAGGCCGTCGGACGGCCGGAGACCTGGAAGCAGGCGTTCTACGGCCGCGACCTGGCCGGCACGGTGGTGCTCGTCGGCGTGCCGACCCCGGAGATGACCATCGAGATGCCGCTGCTGGACCTTTTCTCCCGCGGCGGCGCGCTGAAATCTTCCTGGTACGGCGACTGCCTGCCGGAACGCGACTTCCCCACCTTGATCGGCCTGCACCGCCAGGGACGGCTGCCGCTGGACCGCTTCGTCACCGAACGCATCGGGCTCGACCAGGTGGAGCGGGCCTTCGCCGAGATGCACACCGGTGATGTGCTGCGCTCGGTGGTGGTCTGGTGACCGCCCGCATCGACCGCGTCGTCACCTCCGGCGACTTCTGCCTGGACGGCGGCACCTGGGCGGTGGACAACAACATCTGGCTGGTCGGTGACGACGACGAGGTGGTCGTCATCGATGCCGCCCACGACGCGGGCCCGATCGTCGCGGCGGTCGCGGGCCGCGCCGTCCGCGCGATCGTGTGCACCCACGGGCACAACGATCACGTGACGGTGGCGCCCGAACTCGCCGAACGCTTGAACGCACCGGTCCTGCTGCATCCCGGCGACGAGCCGCTGTGGCGCATGACCCACCCGGACGCCGGCTACCAGCCGCTCACGGACGGCGATCGGATACCCGTGGCGAACACCGAGATCCACGTCCTGCACACGCCCGGGCACTCCCCCGGCTCGGTCGCCCTGCACCTGCCGGACGCGAAAGCCGTGTTCACGGGCGACACGCTGTTCGCGGGCGGGCCCGGCGCGACCGGTCGCTCGTTCTCCGATTTCGGCACGATCATCGAGTCGATCCGCGACCGCCTGCTGACGCTGCCGGAGGAAACCGCGGTGCACACCGGGCACGGCGATTCCACCACCATCGGCGCGGAGAAACCGTTCCTGGCCGAGTGGATCGCCCGCGGTCACTGAGACCTCGAGGATCGCGGGTGGATCGAGTGCGGCCACCCGCGATCCCGCTCAGCCGCGGTACGGGTAGCGCTGATCCAGATCCAGATTCAATCGCAGGACGTCGACCCGCGGCTCACCCAGGAACCCTAGGGTCCGGCCGCGGGTGTGTTCGTCGACCAGTGCCCGCACCTGCCCCTCGGTGATCCCGCGTGCCTTCGCGACGCGTGCCACCTGAATGGTCGCGTACTCCGGTGAGATATGGGGGTCCAGCCCACTGCCGCTCGCGGATACGGCGTCCGGGGGCACCGCCGGGGCGTCCGGGGCGTCACCGCGAATCGGCACGATCCGGCCGAGGGTGTAGTCCCGGCCGGGTTCGGCACATTCGACACGCACTCCGCGATAGGTGGCGAGGAACGGCCGCGCGGGGCAGACCTGGTTGACGCTGACGACCTGCACCGGATGTGCCACGTCGCCGTCGGCGCCACGAGGACCGATCACCGAGAGGACCGCGCCCACGCCGTCTTTCGTACAGAACGGGCGACTGCCGTCGACCCCCTCACGGTCGCCGACCGACTTGCTACGCGCGCACACGGTGGTGAGCAAGCTAGCCCGCGACGCGGTGTCCACGATGTCCTCCGGTCCGAGATTGCTCGCCGCCGTGGCCATCGGGTCGTAGCCGTGACCAGCGGCCGACGGGCGACTCTGGAAATACTGCGCGAGGGCGGCACCGCCGGCGTCGTCGGTGAACGATTGACCGATGAGGGCGGAGCCCACGATCGATCCGTTCGCCTCGAGCAGTGAACCGTCCGCCTTGTCGTGCAGCCCGGGTAGCTGCGCCACCGCGAGTACCGCCAGGGGATAGCCGATTCCGGTGATCGCCGTGAGTACGAGCAGGGCGCGCAACGCGGCGAGATGCTGTCGGATCCAGGTCGAAAGGCGCATCTCAGGACATCCCGGGGAGGAAGTGGACAACGAGGTCGATGAGTTTGATGCCGAGGAACGGCGCGATGACGCCGCCGAGTCCGTAGACGGTGAGATTGCGGCTGAGCAACTTCGACGCGTGGGACGGCCGGTAGCGCACACCGCGCAGCGCGAGCGGGATGAGCGCCACGATGACGAGGGCGTTGAAGATCACCGCCGACAGGATCGCCGACTGCGGACTGGCCAGGCGCATCACGTTGAGCCGGTCCAGACCGGGGAACAGCGTCACGAACAGCGCCGGAATGATGGCGAAGTACTTCGCGATGTCGTTGGCGATGGAGAACGTGGTCAGTGCACCGCGGGTGATGAGCAACTGCTTGCCGATCTCCACGATCTCGATCAGCTTGGTCGGATCGGAGTCCAGATCGACCATGTTGCCCGCCTCCTTCGCGGCCGAGGTGCCGGTGTTCATCGCGACGCCCACGTCGGCCTGCGCCAGCGCGGGCGCGTCGTTGGTGCCGTCACCGGTCATCGCGACCAGCCGTCCGCCGTCCTGTTCCCGCTTGATCAGTGCCAGCTTGTCCTCCGGCGTCGCCTCGGCGAGGAAGTCGTCGACCCCTGCCTCATCGGCGATCGCCTTGGCGGTCAACGGGTTGTCGCCGGTGATCATCACCGTCCGGATGCCCATCCGGCGCATCTCGTCGAACCGTTCCCGCATGCCCTGCTTCACCACATCCTTGAGGTGGATCACGCCGAGCACTTTCGCCGTTCCGTCGGCCACCCGGCCGACGACCAGCGGTGTGCCGCCCGCCGCGGAGATCCCGTCCACGGTCGCGCCGAGTTCGCTCGGTACCGAACCGCCGTGGGCTCGCACCCATTCGGTGACCGCGCTCGCTGCGCCCTTGCGCAGGAGGCGGCCATCGATGTCGACGCCCGACATCCGGGTCTGCGCGGTGAACTCGACCCAGTGTGCGTGGATCAGTTCGCCTGGCGTCCGCTCCCGCAGCCCGTACACCTGTTTGGCGTAGACCACGATGGAGCGACCCTCTGGTGTCTCGTCGGCCAGGCTGGAAAGCTGTGCGGCGTCGGCCAATTCTTCCTTGCTCACGGCCGGTACCGGGACGAAGTCCGCGGCCTGGCGGTTGCCGAGGGTGATCGTGCCGGTCTTGTCCAGCAGCAGCGTGTTGACGTCTCCGGCGGCCTCGACGGCGCGCCCGGACATGGCGAGCACGTTGCGTTGCACCAGCCGGTCCATGCCCGCGATGCCGATGGCCGACAGCAGCGCGCCGATGGTCGTAGGGATCAGGCACACCAGCAGCGAGACCAGCACGATGCCGGTGACACCGTGCGTGTCCAGCGCCGCGCTGTCCGGCACCCCCGGATTGTTCGACTTGCTGAAGATCGCCATCGGCTGCAGTGTGACGACCGCGAAGACGAAGATGATCGTCAGCGCCGCCAGCAGGATGTTCAGCGCGATCTCGTTCGGGGTCTTCTGCCTGCTCGCGCCCTCCACCAGCGCGATCATCTTGTCGATGAAGCTGCGCCCCGGCTCCTGGGTGATCCGCACGACGATCCGGTCCGACAGCACGGTGGTGCCGCCGGTCACCGCCGACCGGTCGCCGCCGGATTCCCGGATCACCGGCGCGGATTCACCGGTGATCGCCGACTCGTCGACCGAGGCGATGCCTTCCACGACGTCGCCGTCGCCCGGGATCACCTGCCCGGCCTCGACCACGACGTGATCGCCGCGGCGCAGTCCCGGAGCGGCGACGCGCTCCTCGACCGGCCGCGCGCCCGGCGACCACTCGACCAGTCGCCGTGCGACGGTGTCGGTCTTCGCCTTACGCAGTGTGTCGGCTTGCGCCTTGCCGCGCCCCTCCGCGACCGCCTCGGCCAGATTCGCGAAGATCACCGTGAGCCACAGCCACACGACGATCGCCCAGGCGAAAAAGGACGGATCCGCCAGTGTGAGAACGGTCGACCACACCGCGCCCAGCTCGACGATGAGCATCACCGGGTTGCGCCACAGGGTGCGCGGATCGAGCTTGCGTAGCGCGTCCGGCAACGAGGTCAGCAGCATCCTCGGATCGAGCACTCCCCTGGGGACGCTCTCGCCCCGCCGCCGCTCGGGCACGGCATGCGCCGAAACCTTCTCATCCATTACAGAACTGGACATGTCAGTGGATTCCTTCGGCGAGCGGCCCGAGCGCCAGCGCGGGCAGGAAGGTGAGCGCGACCAGGATCACCGTCACGCCGACGACCATGCCGACGAACTGCGGCCGGTGCGTCGGCAGCGTGCCGATCGACGCGGGGGTGGTACCCTGCCGGGCCAGTGAACCGGCCAGCGCGAGCACGAAGATGATCGGCAGGAAGCGGCCGAAGAGCATGGCGAGACCGAGTGCGGTGTTGTACCATTCGGTGTTGCCGGTCAGGCCTGCGAATGCCGAGCCGTTGTTGTTGGCCGCGGACGTGAACGCGTACAGCACCTCCGACAGACCGTGCGGCCCTGAATTCAGCATGCTCGCGCGCTGGCCCGGCATCGCCATCGCCGCGGCGGTGCCCACCAGCACGATCAGCGGGCTGATCAGGAAATACGACGCGGCGAGCTTGATCTCGCGCGGCGTGATCTTCTTGCCCAAGTACTCCGGGGTGCGACCGACCATCAACCCGGCGACGAATACCGTGATCACCGCCAGGATCAACATGCCGTACAGGCCCGATCCGGTGCCGCCCGGCGCGACCTCGCCCAACTGCATGTTGAACATCGTCATCAGGCCGCCGAGGCTGGTGTAGGAGTCGTGGAACGAGTCGACGGCTCCGGTGGAGGTCAGTGTCGTCGAGGCGGCGAAGGTCGCCGAGTTCGCCACGCCGAAGCGCTGTTCCACACCTTCCATCGAGGCGCCGATCGCGGTCGGCATGGTGCCGTGGTGCTGGAGCTGGAAGAAATTGGTCAGTGTGACGCTGATCAGTGCGATCGTCCCCATCACCGCGACGATCGCGTAGCCCTGCTTGCGGCTGCCCACCATCCGGCCGAAGGTGCGCGGCAGCGAAAAGCCGATCACCAGCAGCAGGAAGATCTCCACCCAGTTGGTCCACGCAGTCGGGTTCTCGAACGGGTGAGCGGAGTTGGCGCTGTAGAAGCCGCCGCCGTTGGTGCCCAGTTCCTTGATCACCTCTTGGCTGGCGACCGGCCCACCGGTGATCGTCTGCTCGGTGCCGTTCAGGGTCTGCGCCACCTGATCGTGCAGGTGGAAGTTCTGGATCACACCGCCCGCCACCAGCACGACCGCGAACACGAACGCGATCGGCAGCAGAATGCGCAGCGTGCCGCGCACCAGATCCACCCAGAAGTTGCCGAGGTCGCCGGTGTGCCTGCGGGCGAACCCGCGCACCAGCGCAACCGCCACAGCCATGCCGACCGCCGCCGAGACGAAGTTCTGCACGGCGAGTCCAGCCATCTGTACCAGGTGCCCCTGGGTGGATTCACCGGAGTAGTTCTGCCAGTTGGTGTTCGTCACGAAACTGACCGCGGTGTTCCAGGCCAGCGCAGGCGTCATCGTGGTGCCCGGATCGTTCAGGTGCAGCGGCAATCTGCCTTGCAGGAGTTGGAAAAAGAACAGGAAGAGAATGCCGACCGCCGAGAAGGCCAGCACACTGCGTGCGTACACCGGCCACGGCTGCTCGACTTCGGGTTGCGCGCCGATCGCGCGGTAGACGAGGCGTTCGGCACGAGAGTGTCTTCGCCCCTCGTACACCCGGTACATGTAATCCCCCAGCGGCACGTGCACCAGCGCGAGCGCCAGGATCAGGGCCGCCACGAAAACGGCCCCGGCGGTTGTCGTGCTCACTCAGAACCTCTCGGGAAACAGCAGCGCCGCGATCAGGTAGATCGCCACGCCGACAGCGAGAACCAGACCGATCCAATTCGCGGTCACAACTTCTCCACCCCGCGCTGGACCAGCCCGAGCAACGCGAACGCCGCCACGGTGAGCGCGGTGAACACCACGACCGACATAACTCGACAACCTCCATCCGCGCGCGCCATGCTTCGGCGCGACAGAGCGAGTGAAGCGCCCCTGCGCCCCTTCGGGGCACTCCCTGACGACTTCTTGATGCCCCGATGCTCGGCCTTTGCGGTTCGTTGACGCCCACACGGCGTCCGCAAGTATCGCGTCAAGGTATGCGGGTGAACCGTCAACACACCGTAAAAATCGAGGTCCACGCGTGCGACGAAGGTAGAACTGGGGAGTCGCCAGGCCGAGAACGCCGGGGCGGCCGGTGCATCGCCGGCCGGGTGGGAAGAGAGGACCGTCGTGTCGGCAGTAGCCGTAGTCGTCTTGTTCGTCTGCTGCGCGCTTATCATCCGCGCGCTCGCAGCCCACAAACAAACTCACGCCCGCCGGGCCGTGGTGGTGGAGGCGAACCATGCGCGGCGGTGACATGCCAGTGGCATGGTCCGGATACGCGGCACAGCGCGCCGCCACACCCTTGGGCTGTACGGCCGAGGACGCGCGGCGCGCGATGATGAACGGGTGAAACGTGGTCAGCTGCGTATCTACCTCGGCGCCGCGCCGGGAGTCGGTAAGACCTATGCCATGCTCGGCGAGGCGCACCGACGACTGGAGCGTGGTCGCGACGTGGTGGCCGCGGTGGTCGAAACACATGGCAGGGAGAAGACCGAGAAACTGCTCGAGGGCATCGAGCGCATTCCCCCGAAGCTGATCGAGTATCGCGGCAGCACGTTCTCCGAACTCGACGTCGAGGGGGTGCTGCGGCGCGCGCCCGCGGTGGTGCTGGTCGACGAGCTGGCCCACACCAACGCGCCCGGCAGCAAGCATGAGAAGCGCTGGCAGGATGTGGCGGAGCTGCTCGACGCGGGTATCGATGTCATCTCCACGGTCAACGTGCAGCATCTGGAAAGTCTCAATGACGTCGTCGAGCAGATCACCGGCATCCAGCAGCGCGAGACCGTGCCCGACGCGGTGGTACGCGAAGCCGACCAGGTGGAGCTGGTCGACATCACCCCCGAAGCGCTGCGACGCAGGCTTTCCCACGGCAACGTGTACGCCGCCGAGCGCATCGACGCCGCCTTGCGCAATTACTTCCGGGCGGGAAACCTCACCGCGCTTCGCGAATTGGCGCTGCTGTGGCTGGCCGACCAGGTCGACGCCGCGCTGGCGAAATACCGGGCCGACCACAAGATCACCGAACTGTGGGAGGCGCGCGAACGCGTCGTGGTCGCGGTGACCGGCGGCCCGGAATCGGAGACCATCGTGCGCCGAGCAAGCCGGATCGCCACCAAATCCAGCGCCGACCTGGTGGTCGTGCACGTGGTGCGCGGCGACGGCCTGGCCGGGGTCTCCACCGAGCGTATGGCGCGGCTGCGCGAGCTGGCGGCCAGCCTGGACGCCTCCCTGCACACCGTCACCGGCGACGACGTGCCCACCGCACTGCTCGAGTTCGCCCGTGAGGCGAACGCCACCCAACTGGTGCTCGGCACCTCACGGCGCTCGCGCTGGGCGCGGATGTTCGACGAGGGCATCGGGTCCACAGTGGTACAGCGCTCCGGCAAGATCGACGTGCACATGGTGACGCACGAAGAAGCTCACCGCGGGCTGCGGTACTCGGCCCTGCATCCACGCCGACCCGTGGCCGCGTGGCTCGCCGCCGTTCTCGTACCGGCCCTGGTCTGTACGATCAGCGCCGCCTACCTCGACGACGTGCTGGATCTCGGCGGCATCAGCGCCGTATTCGTGGTCGGCGTAGTGGCGGTGGCCCTGCTCGGCGGCGTGGTACCCGCGTCCGTCTCGGCGCTGTTTTCTGGCGTGCTGTTGAACTGGTTCTTCACGCCGCCCCGCCACAGCTTGACCATCGCCGAGCCGAACAACTTCATTACCGTGGTGGTGCTGCTCATCGTCGCCGTCGCGGTGGCGGCGCTGGTCGATCTGGCCGCGAAACGAACCGCGCAGGCGCGTAAGGCATCCCGGCAAGCCGAGCTGCTGACCATGTTCTCCGGCGCGATTCTGCACGGCGCGGACCTGCCCCGGCTGCTCGAACAGATCAGGGAGGTCTTCGCGCAGCGCGCGGTCACGCTGATGGCGGGTGACCAGGTGCTCGCCCAGGCGGGTGTGGGCCCGCCGCGGCAGCCCTCCGAGGCGGACACCGTGGTGGAAGCGGGCGATGCCGGCCACTGGCTGCTGCTGGCGGGCCGTCCACTGGCAGCGGCCGACCGGCCGGTGCTCAACGCGGTCACCAACCAGGCCGTCGCTCTGGTCCGGCAGGCACGCCTGGCCGAGGAGGCCGGCGCCGCCGCGGCCCTGCTGGAAGCCGATCGCCTGCGGCGCGCGTTGCTCTCGGCGGTCAGCCACGACCTGCGCACCCCGCTGGCCGGCGCCAAGGCGGCGGTGTCCAGCCTGCGCAGCGACGACATCGAATTCTCCCCAGAGGACACCGCCGAACTGCTGGAGACGATCGAGGAATCGGTGGACCAGCTCACCGCGCTGGTCGGCAATCTGCTCGACTCCTCCCGGCTCGCGGTCGGCGTAGTCACGCCGCGGTTGCGGCGGGTCTACCTGGACGAGGCGGTGCACCGCGCGCTGGTGAGCGTCGGGATGGGCGCGCGGGGACTGCGGCGCACGGCGATGGATCGGGTGCGGGTCGAGGTCGGCGACGTCTCGGTGCGCGCCGACAGCGGGCTGCTGGAGCGCGTACTGGCCAACCTGATCGACAACGCGCTGCGCCACGCGCCACGCGTGGGCACGGTCCGGGTCACCGCGGAACGCACCGGCGACCGAGTCTCGATCGCCGTCGTCGACACCGGCCCCGGCGTACCGCCCGGCACCGAGGAGCAGCTGTTCGAACCGTTCCAGCGCCTCGGCGACCGGGACAACACCACCGGAGTCGGGCTCGGCCTGTCGGTGGTGCGCGGGTTCGTCGACGCCATGGGCGGCACCGTGCACGCCGAGCCCACCCCCGGCGGAGGATTGACCATGCTGATCGACTTGCCCGGCGGCGAGCCGCCGGAGGTGGACGGCACGGGCGGCGGCGCAGCGCACGAAACGACGCGCGCGGGTGAGTGAGGTGTCCGGGTGACGACACAGGAGGCGGCGGTTGTGACGAAGACGCCCGAGACGATGGCGACGAAGGTACTCGTGGTAGACGACGAACCGCAGATCGTGCGCGCGCTGCGGATCAACCTGTCGGTCCGTGGCTACGAGGTGATCACCGCCGCGACCGGTGGCGCGGGTCTGCGCGCGGCCGCCGACCGGCACCCGGACGTCGTGATCCTCGACCTCGGCCTGCCGGACATGGACGGCATCGAGGTGCTCGCGGGATTGCGCGGCTGGACCTCGGCGCCGGTGATCGTGCTGTCGGCGCGGACGGATTCCGCCGACAAGGTCGAAGCGCTGGATGCGGGCGCCGACGACTACGTAACCAAACCGTTCGGCATGGACGAGCTGCTGGCGCGGCTGCGGGCCGCCGTCCGGCGCGGCGCCACCGATTCCGACGCCTCGGCGCCCGTAGTGACCACCGACTCGTTCACCGTCGACCTGGCCGCCAAGAGGGTCACCAAGCGAGGCCATGCCGTGCACCTCACGCCCACCGAGTGGGGCATGCTCGAGATGCTGGTCCGCAACCGCGGCAAGCTGGTCGGGCGGCGCGAGCTGCTGCGGGAGGTGTGGGGCCCGTCCTACGCCACCGAGACCCACTATCTGCGGGTCTATCTGGCGCAACTGCGCCGCAAACTGGAGGATGATCCGTCGCATCCCAGGCATCTGCTCACCGAAGCGGGCATGGGTTACCGGTTCCAGGAGTAATCCCGGCCACGAGCCTTCGACCGCGCGGAATGGCGCGGCGGGGCGCGACGTTGCCAGGCGCGCGAGTTGATTGCGACGACAATGGCAGGATCGAACCCATGGCTGAACACACCGCTACACCCGCCACCGCCACCGCGGCGCCGAGCGCGCCGGAACCCACCACGCTGTGGGTCGAGCGCACCGGAACCAGGGCCTATACCGGACGCAGCTCCCGTGGCGCCGAGGTCCTGATCGGTTCGCAGGGCGTTCCCGGTGTGTTCACCCCCGGCGAGCTGCTGAAGATCGCGCTGGCCGCCTGCTCCGGCTTGAGCGCGGACTTCCCGCTGTCGCGCAAACTCGGCGACAACTTCGATGCGACGATCCGCGTCTCCGGCGACGCCGACCGGGAGAACGAGGTCTACCCGCGGCTGGACGAAGTGTTCGAACTCGATCTCAGCGAACTAGACGACGAGGCCCGCGAACGCTTGCTGGTCACCGTGCAGCGTGCGATCGACAAGGTCTGCACGGTGGGGCGGACGCTGAAGGCGGGATCGAAGGTGACGCTGTCGTTCGACATCGAGGCCTGATGGACGAGGCCGTTCGGTTGAGCGCCTGGGTGCACGGCCTGGTCCAGGGCGTGGGTTTCCGCTGGTGGACTCGGTCGCGGGCGCTGGAGCTGGGGCTGGTCGGGCAGGCGAGGAATGCCAGGGACGGCCGGGTGCATGTGGTCGCCGAAGGGTCGCGACCGGCCTGCGAGCGGTTGCTCGCACAGCTGCGTTCCGGCGATACTCCTGGTCAGGTCAGTTTGGTTGTGGAAAGCTGGGAGCCCGCGCGGGGTGATTTGACCGGTTTCGAGGAGCGTTAGTGGTGGTTCGGGCGACGAGGGGGGAACAGCGGTGAGCACGCGGAATCCGGGTGACGACGAGCGCCGGGACGATCCCCAGCGGCCGTCCGGGACGCCACGCCCCGAGGAGAACGATCGGGCCGCGGCCACACCCGGGTCCGGCGACGAAGAGGACTGGTCGACGCCCGTCTCCGGTGGCACGGAACCCGCTTCCACACCGGGTGGCCCCGAGCAGTCCGAGATCGACTGGTCGACGCCCGCTTCGGTGCCGCCCGGCAGCCCGAGCGGTCCGGCCGAGCAGCAACCACCCGCCGAGCACCCGCCGCGTCCTGGCAGTATCCAGCGGCAAGAAGCCGGCGTGACCCGGCCCCGCCCGCCCACGGTGGCCGAGTTACGGGCGAGGGACAAGGCCCGCAAGCGCGCCGAAGAAGCGCAGCGCGCGGCTGCGGCGGTCGAGGAGGCCAAGAAGCGCACCCGCAAACGCGTCATGATCGGGGGTGCCGCCATTGTCGGCGTAGCCGCGCTGGTCGGCGGCGGCTACCTGACCTACCGCGCCCTGACCGCGCCGGACCGGGTCACCGCTCAGTGCGTGAAAGTCGAGAACGGCCAAGAGATCGTGGTGGACGACTCCCACTGCGGCGACGGTCGTCCCGGTTTCATCGGCGACACCGGTGTCGGTCCCGGTCTGATCATCCTCGGTGGCGGACCGCAGTACCGCTACTACTACGGCGGCACCGGCACCGTCGGCAGACCGCCGACCGGCGGCACCACCATCAAACCGAAAGGCGCCGAGATCAAGACCAAGAGCGGCACCACGATCCAGCGCGGCGGCTTGGGCAGCAAGAGCACCGGCGGAGGGTCGTAGATGCGGCGCGTGCGGGATACGCCCCGGACGGGCTGGCAGCAGATCATCGAGGGCCAGGGCCTGGTCTACGGTTCGCCGGGACGGGACGCGAGCGGTCAGCCGCGGCCGTACTGGGACGAGTCGGTGCACTACGAGTTCGAGATGCCGGAGATCCTCGCCTTGGAGGCCGACGTCGAACTGCTGCACTCGATGTGCCTGAACGCGGTGGAGCACATCGTGTTGACCGAGCGGTACGCCGATTTCGGTTTGCCCGAGTGGAGCTGGGGCCCGATCGCCGAATCCTGGCGGCGCTCCGACCCCCATGTGTACGGGCGCTTCGACCTTCGTTACGACGCGCGACGCCCGGCGAAACTGCTGGAGTACAACGCGGACACGCCGACCTCGCTGCTGGAGGCGGCGATCGTGCAGTGGCACTGGCTGACCGACCGCTACCCCGGTGGCGACCAGTGGAACTCGTTGCACGAGAAGCTGGTCGAGCGGTGGGGCGAGCTGCGCGACGTACTGCCCAGCGCGCAGTTGCATTTCACCTGGTCCGGCGCGGACGCCACCGGCGAGGACAACGTCACCACCGCCTACATGCAGGAGACCGCGGCCGAGGCCGGGTTCGACACCATCGCGCTGCCGATCGAGGAGATCGGCTTCGATTCCGCGCTGGAACGTTTCGTCGATCTGGCGGAGGCTCCGATCGAGGCGATCTTCAAGCTCTACCCGTGGGAGTGGGCGCTCGACGACGATTTCGGCAAGCGCGTCGTGGACAGTCTGCCGGAGACCATGTGGATCGAGCCGCTGTGGAAGACGCTGCTGAGCAACAAGGCGATCCTGGCGGTGCTGTGGGAGATGTACCCGGGCCACCCGAACCTGCTGCCCGCCTATCTCGACCAGCCCAACGAACTCACCGAGTACATCCGCAAACCGAAGCTGGGACGCGAGGGCGCCAATATGACGATCGTCGGCGCGGGTTTGGAGACCGCGACCGGCGGTGTCTACGGCGAGGAAGGTTACGTGTACCAGTTGCTGGACCCGCTGCCGGAATTCGACGACATGCGTCCGGTGCTCGGCGCGTGGATCGTCGGCGACGCCGCGGCGGGCCTCGGCATCCGCGAGACGGCGGGCCTGATCACCGACGACGGCTCCGCCTTCGTCCCGCACCGCATCACCGATTGAGCCTCGTCACCGGCAAGCACGAAATAATCTCGGCCGCCCGCCAATCTTTCTCGGAAGGATCAAGATGACCACAGTCGCCCTGGAATCGGGGTACTGGAACTCGCTGGGCGAGGGTGTGGGAGCGATCATCCTCTACGCCCTCGTCGGCTTGGTGCTCATGCTCGTCGGCTTCTACGCCATCGACCTGACCACGCCGGGCAAGCTGCGCAAACTGGTGGTGGCGGGCAAGCCGAACGCCATCATCGTCACCGCCGCGGGCATGATCAGCATGGCGTTCATCGTCGTGCTCGCCATCTTCGCAGTGGGCGGCGGCGGCAAGCTGTCCGAGGGCCTGATCGCCGCGCTGGTGTTCGGCCTGGTCGGCATTGTCGCCCAGGTCATCTCGGTGCGCGTGATCGAGCGGGCGCTCGGGATCGACATCGGCGCCGCGCTGCACGCCGACACCTACACCACCGAGGTCCTCGTGGTGGCGGCCGCGCATTTCGCGCTCGGACTGGTCGTCGCCTTCGCGATCCTCTAGGGGTATGCGGAAACTGATCGGGCGGGACGTTCGGTACCGGCCCGGCATCCCTCGCGGCGGCGCGGCCGCTGGTCAGTGCTCGTCTCCGTGGTCGAGACAGTACGCCGCCGCGGCGAGGTACTGGCGGCACTCCGGACCATGACCGGCGTGCACACCGCGGATGAACAGCGCGCGATCGAGGTCGAGATCTGTCGGCGGCTCCGCGGAACAGTCCCGGTATCGGCTCCGCCAGAGGTCCTGCGTATCCAGCGATGTCTGCATCGTGCACCTCCCGTGCTGCGTATCAGTGCGAGAAGGCTTGCAATGTCCCTACGCCGGAGGCATACCCGCTCGGGCCTCTCGGCAACCGGGTGCGGCTCACCGGGTCACCAGCCGCCAGTCGTCGGGCAGGCGTGCCGCGGTGATCTGCGTGCCCTCGGCCTCCAGGTCGACGGTGGTCGCACCGAGCCGCAACGCGCGCAGCGAGACCTTGCCCCACCGCGCCGGTAGCTGCGGCCGAACGGTGAGCGTCCTGCTCGGCGTGTCCGGGTCGAGTCCGAGGAACGAGCGCACCAGCAACAGCGGTGCCGCGCTCGCCCACGCCTGCGGCGAGCAGGACGTCGGATAGGGCACGGGCGTGGCGAATCGGGACCGGGGAAAGCCGCAGAACAACTCCGGCAGGCGGCCGTCGAACACCGCCGCCGCGTCCAACAGACCAATGGCCAGCCGGGTCGCCAGTTCGACCGCGCCGGGAACGTGACGATAGCGCAGCAAGCCCGCCACCGCGATCGCCGTATCGTGCGGCCAGATCGAGCCGCAGTGATAGCTCATCGGGTTGTAGGCGCCCATGTTGGAGGCCAAGGTGCGCAGACCGAAGCCGGAGTCCATCTCCGGGGACGCGATCCGCGACACCAGCTCGGCCGCGTGCTCGTCGGTGGCGATACCCGACCAGAGGCAGTGGGTGACATTGCTGGTCAGCGCGTCGACCTGACGTTTGCCGCCGTCCAGCGCCACGGCGTACCAGCCGCGGTCGGGCAGCCAGAACTGCTCGGCGAACTTGACGCGCAACTCCGCGGCGCGTTCGCGCAGCAGGCCGGCCAGCCGCGGGTCGTCGAAAGCCTCGGCCAGCTCGGCTCTGGCCAGCATCGCCGCGTGCACGTAGCCCTGCACCTCGCACAGCGCGATCGGCGCCTCGGCGATATGGCCGGTGGCGTCGTTGATTCCGTCGAAGCTGTCCTTCCACCCCTGATTGACCAGACCGCGGTCGGTGGCGCGACGGTACTCGACGAAGCCGTCGCCGTCCCGGTCGCCGTAGTCGGTGATCCAGCGCAGCGCGGCGTCGGCGGCGGGCAGCAATTGCCGGATCGCCTCGCAGTCGGCGCCCCAGCGATGGCATTCTGCCAGCAGCATCACGAATAGCGGTGTGGCGTCGGCGGTTCCGTAGTAGATGTTGCCGCCGAACACCTGCCCGCCCGCGGGTCCGCGCCGCATCTCGTGCATGATGCGCCCGGGTTCCTCCTCGGTGAGCGGGTTCACGTCCTGGCCTTGCAGTTCCGCCAGCTGCTGGAGCGTGCCCAGCGCCAGATCGACCTCCAGCGGCAGCGCCATCCACGCGGTGAGCAGGCTGTCGCGGCCGAACAGGGTCATGAACCACGGCGCGCCCGCGGCGACGAACGGCCGGGCCTCGCCGGATTCGTCATGCATCTGCAGCGCGCCCAAGTCGCTCTCGGTGCGGCGCAGCACGCGGGTGAGCACCGGGTCGGACGCGGCGATGTCGGTGGCGGTGTCACGCCACGCCTCGATCTTGCGGCCCGGCGCGCTGATGCCGTAGTGCTCCCCCGGTGAAACGGCCTGAAATCGCTGGTTGCCCACCGTCGGCTGGGCGATGATCTCGGTCTGCCAGCATTCGCCGACCGGCACGATCACCCGCCACAGCAGCGAACCCGGAATCACTTCGGGTTCCACCGTCGCCGAAATCGAGATCCCCCGGCTGCGATCGGCGTGGTCGTGCAGCACCAGTTCACCGTCGGCGACCGTCATATCCGCGCGCCCGTGCCCCGCCCGGCCTTCCTTCACCGCGAAGAGGTCGACGAAGTCGGCGTCCACGTGCAGTTCCAGCAGCACCGCGGTGGGCTCGCGGCCCATGTTCTCCAGCGTGATCAGCTCGTGCATGCCGTCGGCCACGATCCGTTCGCGCACCACCAGCAGCGTGCTGTCGGCCAGGCCCGCCTGCGGGGGCCTGCGCAACACGAACCTGGCGGCGAACGCCTCCGGACTGAGCACCGAAAGGGACTCGGCGGGTTTGCCGTTCACCAGCAACTCCCAGCGGGACAGCACGCGCGCGTCCCGGAAGAACAAGCCGTGCGGCTTGCCCGGTTCGACATCACCGAGCCGATTGGACAGGCAGAACGTGCCGCCTTCGACCAGGGTCACCGAACCGCACCCCCCGAACCCGGTGGGCTCACCGGAGTTCAGGGGGGCCGGGCTCAACGGGGTGGCACCGCTCACGCCAATCCGCTCGCCGCGATCCGGACGGAGGCGGAGCCGTTCACCGTGGCGTCGAGCGGCGCGGCCGCGGGCGCCGCGATGTCGAGCGGCGCGGCGCCGAACCGCTGCTTGGAACGCAGCAGCCGGCGATACACCTGCTCGTACCCGAAGCCGAGCGTGTCGGACCCGAAATTGGCCTGCACGTGGGCTCGGCAGGCATACGGGTCGATGCCGCGGACCTCTTCGATGGCCGCGGGCAATTCGGCGGGATCCTCACAGATGCGGCCGGTCACGCCATCGACGATTACCTCCGACACCGCCCCGCCGCGCAACGCGACCACCGGCGTGCCGCAAACCATGGACTCGATCATCACCATGCCGAACGGTTCCTCCCAGCGGATCGGGAACAACAGGCAACGCGCATTCGCAAGCAGCTTACGCTTGGCCGCCGCGTCGGCGAGACCGAACACGTGATCGTTGTCCGTCAACATCGGCCGCACCTTCTCCTCGAAGTACGCCTGTTCCGGACGTTCGCTGCACTTACCGGCCAGCACCAGCGGAATGCCCGCGGCGTGCGCGGCCTCCAGCGCCAGATGCGGGGCCTTGCACTCGTTGAACCGGCCGAGGAACAGCGCGTAGTCGTCCTTCTCGATACGGAACGGCCAGTCGTCGACGTGCAGCGCATTGTGCACGCGCCCGGACCAATTCAGGCCCGGCGCCAGCTCGCGCTGGCGATCGCTGATCGCGACCAGCGCCACCTCGTCGCCCAGATCCTGGTAGTAGCGGTAGATGTCGTCCTCCACCGGCCCGTGCACGGTCAGTACGGTCGGCAGGCCCATGCGCTGGAAGATCGACGCGTTGAGCGGGCCGGCGAAGGTGTGATCGTGCACCAGGTCGACACCCGATGTGGCCACGAGCTTCTCGATGGCGCGGCGCACCCGCAACGCGTGCACGACCTCGGGAAACGGCTCCCCGAGACGCTCGGGCAGCGCCCGATCCCACACCGGCACGAACTTGGCCTTCGTCCCCGGTTCCCCCGCGCCCAGCAGAGTCACGTCGTGGCCACGGGCCACCAGTGCGTCGACCAGATCGGCCACCACGGCCTCGACACCGCCGTATGCCTTGGGCGGGACGTCGAAGTACGGCGGCACGACCATCGCGATCCGGAACGGACCGCTGGAGCGATCTGTCGACACGTAGTCGCACGACGGCATCTCCAGATCGGACGACGCCTGCGCGGAAATCGGCACGGAAAGCGCGCTCATGACCCTCCTTCCAGGGACAACCAAGTAGCACTCGCATTCACCCAGCACTCGGAGTACCGGGCGCCGAACTGAACTAAGTGGCCCCCGCGGCGGAGGTGAAGACCTAGCTGCACCGCCGTCCATGGGGCTTGGTTGGCCTGGTCACGCCTTCGGCATGATCAGGGGGGCCGAGTGTGAGGTACCTCAGGCGGTGTGGTTCAAACCACAGTTGGGGAAAAATCCCGCCATCCAGCGATCGTTCAGCTACCGATGGGTAGTCCGGTGACCCCGCCTTCCCGGACAGCCGGGCCTCGCGCGTCTCACCCTTCGAGGACGACGTGCGGATCGCAGCCTGCCGCGGTGGCGTCGCCACCCGCAACGATGAACGACAGCAAATCTTCCGCTTCCGCGCGCACCGCCGCCTCCTCGGTCGCGGACAGCGGATGCCAGGGCATGACGCGCAGCGTGGCGCCGTCGAGCGACCAGCGGCCGTGCACGAAGCCGTCGACCAGATACATGGGTACGCCCGCGGAAGCCTCCCTGGCAGTGCGCTTCCGGTCTTCCTCGCTGATGATCCTGCGGCGGTCCTTGTGGCCCAGCAGCGCGTTGTCGAAGGCGGGCAGAAAGCGTACGGGCACGGGCAGATCCGGTTCGGCCAACGGCGCGTCCGGCAGATCGAACAACACCCGGTGCTGGTCGTCGGTGAACACGCGCAGCCGGGTGCGCAGGTCGTCGACGACCTCGGCCAGCCGGGTGATACCCGCCCATGCCTGCATGTCCGCCACCGTGGCCGGACCGAACGCGGCGAGGTAGCGCAGGACCAGCGTCTCGGGCTGGGCCGCCTCGGCCATCGGAACGCCCGTCCATTCCTCGGCCAGACCGACCGTGACCTGCCGATTGCGCCACCGCCCCCACGCGCCGGTCTCGGGGCCGTGCGTCAACGGGACCAGCAATTCGACGGTTTCGGCGAGCCTGCGCGTGTGCCGGTCCGGGAAACGCCGGGCGAGCAGTTCGCCCAGTTCGCGGCGGCGCAGCCGCTGCCCGGCCAGCAGTTCACGTCCGGCGGCCGCGAGCGCTCCCAGGTCGACGCCGTCGATCTCGTCGCGAAAGTACGGCGCTTTCAGCGCGGCGTCGACCACCGGTTGCACCGTCGGCCGCAGCCAGCGGTAGTCCGCGGCATCGGCCAGGTGGACGGTCCGGCGGATCATGGTGGAGCGCACCAGCGTGCGGTCACGCAGCAGCGCGGCCAAATCGTCGTGCCGGAACTCCGCGAGGCGCGACCACAGCCCCACATAGGGCCAGTTCGGCTCCTGGCCCTGCACCGCGACCAGATGCCGGACGAGTTCGAGCGGAGGCAGCGCCACCCGCTCCACCAGCTTCTGGCGCACCAGCAGCGTCCGATTCAGCTCGCGCAGTGAGAGTTCCGTCATGCACCCATCCTCGCCGAGCCCACCGACATCTCGACGCTGCCCCCGAAGCGCGCGCACCGTGCCACGAGTGCCGGCGACGGCGTCCGGTGTTCACTGATCCGGTAGGCAGCGGCCGGGATCGGGCAACTCGGCGCACGGCGCGTTGCCGTGCGCGCGCAGCACCTCCGTGCCGGTCTGCTCGGTCAGGAAATGCAGGAAGCTCGCGGCGAGCGAGTCACCGGGCAACTCGCCGTTGCTGTAGGCGTACTCGACTCCCCAGAAGGGATAGGCGCGGCGCACCGCGGCGTCGCGGCCGGCGCCGACGCCGTCGATCACGAGGGTCGGCAGGCCCGCGTCGACGGCCTCGGAGAACTCCGTATAGCCGATGGCGCCGGGGATCTCGGCCACCGCCTTGCGCATGTCGGCGGTGACCTGCACCTCGCAGTGCGCGGGCGCGGTGGTGACCGTGCCCTTCAGCGCCGTGCAGCTCACGTGCGGGCGATCCGGCTGTGTGCCGTCGAGCAGCCTGCGCTCGAAGGTGTTGCGCGACCCGGAACCCGGGGTGCGGTCGACCAGCACCACCGGCAGGTCCGGTCCGCCCACCTCGCGCCAGTTGCCGATCGCGCCCCGATACAGATCCCGGATCTGGGCGACGGTGAGATCCCGGACGCCGACGCCGGGATGCACGATCATGGTGAACAACGACAATGCCAGCGGACGGTGCACCAACGCCGGATAACCGCTGCCTTTCGCACCGTCGGTGATGGCGAGCAACCCGGGGTGGCCCGCGCCCTCCTCGGCGAGCCGGTCCAGTCCGCGCTCGGTGCCCTCGAAGCCGAACGCGAATTCCGCATCGGTGCAACGCTTCCGATACTGCTCGGCGGCTTCCCTGACCACCGGGCCGAACGCCGACGACCCGATCACGGTCAGTTTGCCCGAGGCGCACTCCAGTGGCGTCGGCGACGGCTCCAGCGAGGCCACCACCAATTGGACGACGATCACCAGCACCAGGAATATCGTGAGCGCGACCATCATCAGCGGGATTCCGGTGCGGCTGCGGGTCTCGGTGATCCGGCCGGCTTTGATGCCGCCGCGCAGCGCCGGTTGCGGGTATTCGCCCACACCTTCGGAACGCTGCAGGATCGCCAGGATCTTGTAGTGGTCGCCGGGGGCGAGCGGCACCTTCGGCAGATCGATCACGCCGATGTGGCCGCCGGTGTCCTCGCGTACCGCGATGCCGGAGTCGGCGTCGAGGTTGTCGGCCAACGCGGGATCGCTGAGTTCGTTGACCGCCATGCCGATCACGCGGCGCTGCGGAAAGCGCAGGTGCAGACCGATCCGCGCGGCTTCCGGCGCTTTGTAGTCATGGCTGTCGATGGTCGTGATGCCGCTGTTCTCGATGCGCACCAGAACGACCGAGATGTCCTTCAGATCCGGGCTGGCGCCGTCGTCCGAGGGGCGCAGCTGCGGAAGCACACCCGGGAACACCGACTCGATCTCGCCGGTGACCGGCGTGTCCATCTGTACTCGATAGCCGAGCCGCCTGCGGCCGGCGAAGACGAACTCCCACAAGAACGCGCCGATCGGCACCGCGATACCGATGAGCGCCAATACGATTTCGAGCGGAAAGTCGCCCACCAGTCGATCCCCCCAGCAATCCGTGTGGCCCTCATTCTCGGCGGCGATCGCCTACCGACACAGGCGAAGTCGAAATATTCGGCAACAGTTAACCGGGTGGTCACCCTCCCGCGCGAGTCCAGGCCGACAGATCCGCCAGCGGCCAGGTGTTGATCACCCGTTCCGGCGCGACACCGTTCGCGAGCGCGCGCTCGCAACCGTAGCCCTGCCAGTCGAGCTGCCCCGGTGCGTGCGCGTCGGTGTCGATCGAGAAGTAGCACCCCATCTCGGCGGCCAGCCGCAGCAATCGCGAAGGCGGATCGAGTCGTTCGGGCCTGCTGTTGATCTCCACGGCGGTGCCGTAGGTGCGGCACGCCTCGAACACCACCTCGGCGTCGAACGTCGACTCCGGTCTGGTGCCGCGTCCACCCGCGACCAGGCGGCCGGTGCAGTGGCCGAGCACGTCGACGTTGGGGTCGGCGACCGCGTACGCCATGCGCTTGGTCATGGTCGCGCTGTCGTCGCGCAGGTGCGAATGCACGCTGGCCACGACGATGTCCAGCCCGGCGAGCAGATCCGCCTGCTGGTCGAGCGTGCCGTCGTCGAGGATGTCCACTTCGATGCCGGTGAGGATCCGGAACGGCGCCATCCGGTCGTTGAGTTCGGCGACCACGTCGAGTTGCTTGCGCAGCCGGTCGGCGGACAGGCCGTTGGCCACGGTCAGGCGCGGCGAATGGTCGGTCAGGGCACAGTATTCGTGCCCGAGCGCGGCCGCGACGCGCATCATCTCCTCGATCGGGCTGCCGCCGTCGGACCAGTTCGAGTGCGTGTGCAGATCGCCGCGCAACTGTTCCCGCAACGGTTTGCCCGGCGCCCCGATCGGCTGGGCGGCCGCACGCAACTCGGCCAGGTATCGCGGCACCACACCGGTGTACGCCTGCTCGATGACGGCGGCGGTCTTGGGCCCGATGCCTGCCAGTTCGGTCCAGCTGCCGGCCGCGCGGCGCGCCGCGCGCTCGTCGGCGGGCAATCCCGCGACGACGTCGGCGGCGCGCCGGTAGGCCTTCACCCGGTGGGTCTGCGCCCGGGAGCGCTCCAGCCAGAAGCCGATCTCCCGCAGCGCCGCCTCCGGACCGGGCGCCGCGGCCCGGTCCGGCATCCCGCTCGGATCCTGGTCGGGCACCGTGCTAGCGCACCCGGCTGTATTTGACGAAGGCCACGCCGTCCTCGAACACGGTGCTGGTGATCACCCGGAACTTGGCGGGTTCGGGCAAACGCGATCCGGCGCCGAACAGCGGACGGCCGCGGCCGAGCACGATCGGGTAGAGCTTGAGGAAGATCTGGTCGATCTCCGGCAGCAGCGCCTGCGCCAGTTCACCGCCGCCGCACAGCCAGATGCCCAGCCCGCTCTCCCGTTTGAGTTCACGAACCTTCTCGACCGGGTTCGCCGAGATCAGCTCGACGGCCGGATCGGGGCTCTCGGGCAGCGTGGTCGAGACCACGAACTGCCGCAGGTGCGCGTACGGCGTGGAGGTGCCGGTGCGGACGCCGAAGTCGTGCGTCTTGCGCCCCATCAGCACGGTGTCGAAATAGCGATTGTGCTCCTCCACCCCGAGCGCCTCGCGGACCTTGGTGGGCAGCGTCTCGGGGTACTGCGCGTTGATAGACGGACCGTGGTCACCGCCGACCGGGAAGAAGTCGACCGAGCCATCCTCGGTGGCGATGAATCCATCGATCGTCGACGCGACGTAATAGGTGAGCTTGCGCATGCTTCCCTTCCTCACGGCCGGCTGACATTCCGAACCGCCCTGAGGAAACGGTAGCCCGCCCGCGCTAGCGACGGCGAGGCTTCGGCTGGCAGCGCGGGCAGGAGTAGGACGAGCGGTTCATGAACCGCTCCCGGGTGATAGGCGCACCACACCGGCGACACGGCTCGTTCTCCCGACCGTATACGGCCAGAGCGCGTTCGAAGTAGCCCGACTGGCCGTTGACGTTCACATAGAGCGCGTCGAACGAGGTACCGCCCGCGGCGAGCGCTTCGCCCATCACCGCGGCCACATCGGTGAGCAATCCGCGCACCGCGGGCCTGGACAGCCCCGAGGCGAGCCGGCCACCGTGGATCTTCGCGCGCCACAGCGCCTCGTCGGCGTAGATATTGCCGATCCCGGAGACGACGCCTTGATCGAGCAGGACGCGCTTGATCTCAGTCTGCTTGCCCCGGACGACGGCGACCACGGACTCGGGGTCGAAACGCGGATCCAGCGGGTCGCGGGCAATGTGCGCGACCGGCTGCGGTACCAGGGTGCCGTCCACCTCGACCAGCGGCGCGAGCGCCCAGCCGCCGAAGGTGCGCTGGTCGACGAAACGCAGCTGGGTACCGTCGTCGAAGGTGGCGCGGATGTGGGCGTGCTTCTCCAGCGGCGCGTCGACGGGCTGGACCAGCATCTGACCGCTCATGCCCAGATGCACGACCAAGGCCGCTTCCGGGTCGTCGAAGGTGAGCCAGAGGAATTTGCCGCGCCGCTCGGCCGACTCGACCCTCAGGCCGGTCAGCCGCGCGGCGAGATCGGCGGCGCCTTCGAGATGGCGGCGCACCGAGCGAGGATGGGTGATCGCCACCGATTCCACGATCCGGCCGACCACATGCTCGGCGAGGCCGCGTCGCACGACCTCGACCTCGGGTAGTTCGGGCACGTCAGGTTTCGGCGGTCAGCGCCTCGTAGGCGGCCCCCGCGGCCTTCTGCTCGGCTTCTTTTTTGGACCGGCCGACACCCTGCCCATAGGCCCGCCCGCCGACCACCGTGGTGGCGGTGAATTCCTTGTCGTGGTCCGGCCCGGTCGAGGTGATCTCGTAGCTGGGCACGCCGAGACCACGCTCAGCGGTGAGTTCCTGCAGGCTCGTCTTCCAGTCCAGTCCCGCGCCCATTCGCGGTCCGCGCTCGAGCAGCTCGGCGAACAGCCGCAACACCACGGCACGAGCCACCTCGATGCCGTGCTCCAGGTGCACCGCGCCGAGCAGTGACTCCATGCCGTCGGCGAGGATGCTCTCCTTGTCCCGGCCGCCGGTGAGTTCTTCGCCTTTGCCCAGTAACAAGTGCACACCGAGGCCGCCCTCGCCGAGCCCACGGGCTACCTCGGCGAGCGCGCGCATGTTCACCACGCTCGCGCGTAGCTTGGCCAGTTCACCCTCGGTCTTCGAGGGATGCTCGTGATACAGCCGTTCGGTGATGCTCAGCCCGAGCACGGAGTCGCCGAGGAACTCGAGACGCTCGTTCGTCGGCAGACCGCCGTTCTCATACGCGTACGACCGATGGGTCAGCGCGAGACGCAGGAGATCCGGCTGCAGATCGACGCCTAGGGCGGCGAGCAGGCTCGCGTGTTCACCGGACGAGTCGGGTTCGTCGGTCACGTCGCTACGACAGGTCTAACGATCAGACCGCGGCGGTGACCTGGCGGCCCTTGTAGGTGCCGCAGGACGGGCAGGCGATGTGCGGCAGGGTCTTCTCGCCGCAGGCGCGGTTCGGGCAGGTGATCAGGGTCGGCGCGGTGGCCTTCCACTGGCTGCGCCGCGACCTGGTGTTGGAACGGGACATCCGGCGCTTGGGAACGGCCACGACTACTTCTCCTCTGTCTAATTGCTCTGCCGGTTCGGCTGATCGGTCTTGCTCAGTGGTCTCGGTCGGCCGCACCCTCGTCGGGGCGGCCTGTGCCGGGCGATCCGGAGGCGAAGTTAGCCAGTCCGGCCCAGCGAGGGTCAAGTATCTCATGCCCGTGGTCGGATCCCGCAATCGCCATCCGTATGCCGCATTCCGGGCACAGTCCCGCACAATCCGGCGTGCACAGCGGCTGCAGCGGCAGCTCCAGACCGACGGCGTCGATCACCACGGGCTCCAGATCGATGGTGTCGTCGATCAGGCGGTATACCTCGTCGTCCTCGGTGGTCTGCTCGGTGGTGCTGTCCGGGTAGGCGAACAGCTCGGTCACCCGCAGGGTGACCTCGTCGCCGAACGGCTCCAGGCAGCGCGAGCACTCCCCTTCGATCGGCGCGGTGACCGTGCCGGTGACCAGCACACCTTCGGATACCGCCTGCAACTGCAGGTCGAGCTCCACCTGCGCGTCCACGGGCACCGCGATCAGATCCAGACCGATCCGATTTTCGGTGGTGACGGTGCGGTGCAGCTCGCGCATGGTCCCCGGCCTGCGGCCGAGACTACGGGCGTCCAGCACGAAACCAGCGTCCGGCGACCGGCGCTTGGCCGACTTGGGACGCGACGCGGAACCGGAACCGGCGGGCATCACGAACTCACTCACGCTCGAGGGTATGGGCAACCACCCAACAATACGCGATCACGCGGTGCGCTCCCAAACGCAGTCCACCGCGCTCGGCGCCGCTACCTGCGGAATTCGCTGGCGTAGTCGGGTACGCCCGTCCCACTGCGCAGCTGGTGACGTCCCCGCCCGACCGTGCGCAGCGTGCTGGCCAGCGTCTCCTCGAAGTCGGCCAGCCGGGAGTCGACGTAGTGGTCGCATTCCTCGCGAAGGCGATCGGCTTCGGCGTGCGCGGCGTCGATCACCCTGGCCGATTCGGCGTGCGCGGCCCGGACCACCTCCGTCTGCGTGACCAGCCGCTCCTGCTCGGCGAGCCCTTCGGCGACGGAGCGATCGTGGGCGGCCTTGCCCGCCTCGATCATCCGCTCCGACTCGATGCGTGCCCGGCCGGTCACCGCCTCGTATTCGGCGTTGCCGTCGGCCACCACCCGATCGGCCTCCTCCTGAGCGGAGGCGACCAGGTGATCGGCGTGCGCACTCGCCTCGGCGACCATCCGGTCGGCGTGCGCCTTGGCGTCGGCCAGGATGCGATCGGCTTCCTGGCGCGCCGAAGTGATGGTGTGCTCGGCCTGCTCGTTCGCTCCGGTCACGGCGGTCTCGGCCGCGGTCCTGGCATCGGACACGATCTTGTCCCGATGGTCGAGCACGTCCTGGGCGTCGTCGAGTTCGCCGGGCAGCGCGTCCCGGACGTCGTCGAGTAGTTCGAGCACGTCGCCGCGCGGCACGATGCAGCTGCGGGTCGGGGGGATGCCACGCGCCTCTTCGACGATGGCGACAAGTTCGTCGAGCGCTTCGAATACGCGATACATGCTCACTACCCTCCTGCGGACTCACGGCGAAACTCTCCGCCCAGCCCAGTGTGCCCCTCGTCACGGCTCGTGCCGAGTCACTTTCCGGTGTGTCGTGCCAGTGTCTCGCACGCCACAGAAATCAAGTGGAGACCACCTCTCCGCTTCGTGTTACATTTTTCTGGAAGGTCGACCAAGACCTTCGAGGCCTACCGCGTTCCCCCCGGATCGCGGACGAAGAAGCCGGAGGTACGGACAACCCGCCGTCGAATGTTGACAGGCTCCGACGCGTCAGCGATTCCTGACCATGGGCTACGAACGGAACCTGCCAAGAGTCGACCGGAGAGGTGAGCGATCACCATCGCCGTTGTCCCCGCCGAGGACTTGTGTTCGATCGGAAAGACGATGACTGTTCTGGAATTACCGCGATCGGCGGGAGTGAGCGCCACCAGCTTCTTCGTGCCGTGGGTCGGCCCCTACCCGGGGTTGCCGACCACCGCGGTCGCGTCCAAGTTCGGACAGCTCGCCCAATATCTGCGCGGCGATCGCGCCTTCGCTCAGCTGATCCGGTTCGCGCTGGTCGGCGGGTCCAGCAATATCGCCTATGTCCTGCTTTTCTTCGCCATGCACGGGGCCGGGCCGCTGATCGCCAATGTCGTCGGCTCCGTCGTCAGCACCATGATCGCCAACGAGCTGCACCGGCAGCTCACCTTCCACGCGGCGGGACGGGTCGGCTGGTTCACGGCACAGTGGGAGGGTGGTGGGCTGGCGATGGTCGGCCTCGGCGTCACGACCGCCGCGCTTGCCGCACTCGCCGTGTGGGCCCCCGGCCTCGGGGACACAGCCCAGGCCGCCGCGATCCTCGCCCTCACCGCCGCCGTCGGCGGCATGCGCTTCCTGGCCCTGCGCGGCCTGGTGTTCTGAGCGGTCCGCCTCTTCCGAGCACTCAGGGCGTACCGTACGGCGGAACCTGGCCGCGTTCAGGCTTGTTTCCCGGTCAGTTCTCGCGCTCGGCCAAGCGGTCGAGGAGCCGCTTGTGCACCGAAGGCGGCAGCATGTCGGCGACGTCTCCGCCGTACGCCGCGACCTCCTTGACCAGTGAGCTGGACAGGAAGCTGAGCGACGGGTTGGTGGCGATGAAGAAGGTGTCCACCCCCGAAAGCTTCTTGTTCATCTGCGCCATCTGCAGTTCGTAGCCGAAATCGCCCGCGTCGCGCAGGCCCTTCACGATCGCGGTGACGCCCTGCTCGCGGGCGAAGTCGACCAGCAGGCCCTGCCACGACTCCACCCGCACGTTGGCCAGGTGCGCGGTCGACTCGCGCAGCAGCTCGATGCGCTCCTCGACGGTGAACATGCCCTGCTTCTTCGGGTTGATCAAGACGGTGACGACGACCTCGTCGAACTGGGCCGCGGCCCGGGTGAAGACGTCGAGGTGTCCGTAGGTCACGGGGTCGAACGACCCGGGGCACAGTGCTCCTGCCATGAGGCGACGCTAGCAGGGTGACCGCCGGCGGACACGCGCGGCCGGACCCGCGCCTACCCGTCCGGCTCGAACTCCGCGAGATCGATGCGTGTTTCGCCGTATCGTCGCGATTTGGCCGAGACGAAGCCTGCGGGCCAGGCTATTTCGGGCGAACGCGCCGAACGCTCCAGCACCACCGACGCCCCGGGACGCAGCCAACCGCGCTCGGTCAGCGCCCGCAGATCGGCCAGCACCGCGACGTTGTCCACCGCGTAGGGCGGGTCGGAGAAGACCACGTCGAAGCGGCCCGCCCCGCCCTGTTGCAGCACGCAGGCCACCGTCGCGACCCGCAGTTCGGCGCCGGGCAGCCCGAGGTCGGCGATGTTGCCGCGGACCACGGCCGCGGCCTTGCGGTCGGACTCGACGAGCAGCGCGTGCTCGGCGCCGCGCGACAGCGCCTCCAGCCCGAGCGCGCCGGAACCCGCGTACAGGTCGAGCACGCGCGCGCCCGCGAAATCCAGCCGGGCGTCCAACGCGCTGAACAGCGCCTCCCGCACGCGGTCAGAGGTCGGGCGGGTGCCCGACGGCGGCACCCGCAGGCGCCGCCCACCCGCCGTGCCCGCGACGATCCGCGTCATCCGGCGGACGACTCCCGGACCGCCAGTTCGATGAGCAGGTCGCCGCCTTCGACCTGCTGCACGGCGCCGATGGCGACGCGGCCGACGGTGCCCGCGCGGGGCGCGGTGATCGCGGCTTCCATCTTCATGGCCTCGATGGTGCCGATGGTGTCGCCAGCCGCCACCGAATCGCCTTCGGACACCGCGAGAGTGACGACACCGGCGAACGGCGCCGCGACGTGGCCGGGATTGGTCTTGTCGGCCTTCTCCGCCGCCGGGATCTCGCTGGCGATCGACCTGTCGCGCACCGATATGGGCCGCAACTGCCCGTTGAGGATGCACATCACCGTGCGCATGCCGCGCTCGTCGGGTTCGGAGATGGCTTCCAGGCCGATGAGCAGGGTGACGCCCTTCTCCAGTTGCACCCGGTGTTCATCGCCGCGACGCAGGCCGTAGAAGAACTGGTTGGCCGACAGCCCGGAGGTGTCGCCGTACTTCTCGCGGTGGGCGAGGAATTCGGCGGTGGGGCCGGGGAACAGCAGCCGGTTCAACGTCGCCCGACGCTCCTCGGAGCTGCCGGCCAGGGCCTTCTCCTCCGCGGGCGTCAACGGTGTCTCTGGTTTGGCCGCGCCGCGCCCGGCGAGTGCCTTGCTGCGGAACGGTTCGGGCCAGCCACCGGCGGGGGTGCCCAGTTCGCCGCGCAGGAACCCGATCACCGAGTCCGGGATGTCGTAGCGGCCGGGGTCGGCGGCGAAGTCCTCGATCTCGACGCCGGTGCCGACCAGCGCCAGCGCCAGGTCGCCGACGACCTTCGAGGACGGGGTGACCTTCACCAGACGCCCGAGCAGCCGGTCGGCGGCGGCGTATTTCGCCTCGACCTCCTCGAACCGGTCACCCAGCCCGAGCGCGATGGCCTGCTGACGCAGGTTCGACAGCTGCCCGCCGGGGATCTCGTGGGTGTAGACGCGACCCGTCGGCGCGGGCAGCCCGGACTCGAACGGCGCGTATACCTTCCGCAGCGCCTCCCAGTACGGTTCCATGTCGCAGACGTTCTGCAGGTTCAGCCCGGTGTCGTATTCACTGTGTGCCGCCGCGGCGACGATCGCCGAGAGCGCGGGCTGGCTCGTGGTACCCGCCATCGCGGCACTCGCGCCGTCGACGGCGTCGGCGCCGGCCTGCCAGGCGGCCAGGTAGGTGGCCAACTGCCCGCCGGGGGTGTCGTGGGTGTGCACGTGCACCGGCAGATCGAAATTGCTGCGCAACGCGGTGACCAGCTTGGTCGCGGCCGGAGCGCGCAACAGTCCGGCCATGTCCTTGATCGCGAGCACGTGCGCGCCCGCGTCCACGATCTGCTCGGCCAGCTTCAGGTAGTAGTCCAGGGTGTAGAGCGTCTCGTCGGGATTCGACAGATCGCCGGTGTAGCTGATCGCGACTTCGGCGACGGCGGTGCCGGTTTCGCGGACCGCGTCGATGGCCGGGCGCATCTGGTCGACGTTGTTGAGGGCGTCGAAGATACGGAAGATGTCGATACCGGTGGCAGTCGCCTCGGAGACGAACGCGCGGGTCACCGCTTCCGGATACGGGGTGTAGCCGACGGTGTTGCGGCCACGCAGCAGCATCTGCAAGCAGATGTTCGGGATCGCTTCCCGCAATGCCGCCAGCCGCTCCCACGGATCCTCGTAGAGGAATCGCAATCCCACGTCGTAGGTCGCGCCACCCCAGCACTCCACCGACAGCAGCTCCGGCGTCAACCGCGCCACATGCCCCGCCACTCCCAGCAGGCCGTTGGTGCGCACGCGGGTGGCCAGCAGCGACTGGTGCGCGTCGCGGAAGGTGGTGTCGGTGACGCCGACCGCCTTCTGCTCACGCAGCGCCTGCGCGAAGCCCTCTGGTCCCAGCCGCAGCAGCCGCTGGCGCGAGCCGTCCGGCGGCGGCACGCTCAGATCGATCGCGGGCAGCTTGTCGTGCGGATAAACCGTGGTCGGCCGCTCGCCGTGCGGCTTGTTCACCGTGACGTCGGCCAGGTAGTCGAGGATCTTGGTGCCCCGGTCGGCGGACTGACGCAGGGTCAGCAGCTGCGGACGCTCCTCGATGAACGAGGTGGTGACCAGGCCCGCCTTGAAGTCGGGATCGTCGAGCACCGCGAGCAAGAACGGGATGTTGGTGGCCACACCGCGGATGCGGAATTCCGCCAGCGCCCGGCTCGCCCGCGCCACCGCCGCGCCGAAGTCGCGACCGCGGCAGGTGAGCTTGACCAGCATCGAGTCGAAGTAGGCGCCGATCTCGGCGCCCAGGTTCGCACCGCCGTCCAGGCGGATGCCCGCGCCACCCGGGGTGCGGTAGGCGGTAATGCGGCCGGTGTCGGGACGGAACCCGTTGGCCGGGTCCTCGGTGGTGATCCGGCACTGTAAGGCCGCGCCCCTGATCGTCACCGCGTCCTGGCTCAAGCCCAACTGCTCGAGCGTCTCCCCGCCCGCGATGCGCAGCTGCGACTGCACCAGGTCGACATCGGTGATCTCCTCGGTCACCGTGTGCTCGACCTGGATGCGCGGGTTCATCTCGATGAAGACGTGGTTGCCGCGCTCGTCCAGCAGGAACTCCACGGTGCCCGCACACGAGTAACCGATCTGCCGGGCGAAGGCGACCGCGTCGGCGCAGATCCGTTCACGCAGCGCGGGGTCCAGATTCGGCGCGGGCGCCAACTCGATCACCTTCTGATGCCGACGCTGCACCGAGCAGTCCCGCTCGAACAGGTGCATCACATTGCCGTGCTGATCGGCCAGGATCTGCACTTCGATATGGCGTGGGTTCACCACCGCCTGCTCGAGGAACACCGTCGGGTCGCCGAACGCCGACTCCGCCTCCCGGGAGGCCGCCTCGATCGACTCGCGCAGCTGCTCCGGCGCGGCGACCCGGCGCATCCCGCGACCGCCACCACCGGCGACCGCCTTGACGAAGATCGGGTACTCCAGCTCGCGCGACGCGGCCAGCAACTCGTCCACGTCCGACGACGGTGCGCTCGAACGCAGCACCGGCAGGCCGGCCGCCTTGGCCGCTTCGATGGCGCGCGCCTTGTTACCGGCGAGTTCGAGCACTTCGGCCGACGGGCCGATGAACGTGATGCCCTCGCGGGCGCACGCCGCCGCCAGATCCGGGTTCTCCGACAAGAACCCGTACCCCGGGTAGATCGCGTCCGCGCCCGCCGACTTGGCCGCCTCGATGATCGCCTCGATTGACAGGTAGGCGCGCACCGGATGACCGGGCTCGCCGATCTGGTACGACTCCGCCGCCTTCAACCGATGGACCGAATTGCGGTCCTCGTAGGGAAACACGGCGACCGTCCCGATGCCGAGTTCGTAAGCCGCGCGGAAGGCTCGGATGGCGATCTCGCCACGGTTGGCAACCAAGACTTTCGAGAACATTGACCTAAGGTACCCGGCCGTATGAACCGCACCGACATGGAATCCCCCTTCGCGAACCTCTTCACAAGACCGCCTAGCACCGTTGCGAAGTTGCGTTCACAGCGCCGACACATGGGCGGCGCCGCAGCAACCGGTGTGCTGTCCGGCGGCCGGAGCCGACCCGACATGGGCTGCCGGTAGCCCCCCGAAGGGTCGATACGAATCCGCGTGCCCGGCCCTGCCGATAGCCGGAACGCGAGCCGGTGCGGAGTCGGTACGCGGCGAGCGCCTCGGGCAAATATCCGATGTGATGGCCCTCGTGACACGCCGCCGGGCGAACTTCGCGCTCGCGGGGGCTGACCAGTGCGGTCCCAGCCATGCTGCTCGTATCCGGCCGCTGGTCGGCGGGCCGGCGTTTCGCCATCTCGGGTCCGTCGTTCGTGGCGGCGGCCCCGCGTCCTATGCTGAAGGTGCAGCTGGTTCACCGCAGCACGACGAGATGGAGCCCCGACGTCGCGCGACGGAGTCGAGCCCGCCCGTGCGACGTCACGGCGGGCGAGAGGGAACCCGGTGGGAATCCGGGACTGTCCCGCAGCGGTATGCAGGAACGACCGCCGTCACCAGGCACTGGGTCTCACCGAGCTCAAAGGCTCCGCGCGACCCGGGAAGCGACGGCCAGTAGGTCGGCCATCGGGAGCACTCCGGCGTACGCCGGCCCGCACGGCCGGTGCCCGCGAGTCCGAAGACCTGCCAGTCGTGCCGGGTACGCCGTACCCGGCGGCCACCGCCTCGTGGATTGGGCGTGCGGATCACCAGCTGACGTGTCGGGCTCCTGGCCGGGATTTCACCGGCATGTCATAAGGTTTTCCGCCTGCCCGTATGGCGATGGCTTTCGTCCACAGCAATGGAGAAACATCGTGACTGTTGCACAGCAGAAGCCGTTCACCGCGACGGTTCTCGGGCTTCCGCGAGTAGGGCCCCGGCGTGAACTGAAGCGGGCCACCGAAGCCTATTGGGCAGGCGAGATCGACGCAGGCCGGTTGCACGCCGTGGCGTGCGACCTGCGGCGGGCCCAGCTCACCGATTTGCGAGCCGCGGGCCTGGACTCGATTCCGGTCGGCACCTTTTCCTACTACGACCAGATGCTCGACACCGCCGAACTGCTGGGCGCTCTGCCGCCCCGGGTCGCCGGGATCGCCGACCCGCTGGATCGGTATTTCGCCGCCGCGCGCGGCAACGAGACGGTGGAGCCCTTGGAGATGACCAAGTGGTTCGACACCAACTACCACTACCTGGTGCCGGAAATCGGCCCCGAGACCGCGTTCTCGCTGCACCCGGAGAAGCTGCTGGCGCAATTGCGGGAGGCGGTCGAGCTGGGCGTGCCCGCGCGGCCGGTGGTGATCGGCCCGATCACCTTCCTGAAGCTGGCCAAGGCGACCGGCGGCTCGGCCCTGGCCCGGCTGATCGAACTGCTGCCGCTGTATCGGGAACTGCTGCGCAGGCTCGCCGTCGCCGGTGCCCAGTGGGTGCAGATCGACGAGCCGGTGCTGGTCACCGACCTCACGGCGGAGGAGATCGGCCTGGTGCAGGTCACCTACGGGGAACTCGCCGACGCCGCCGAGCGCCCGGCGATCCTCGTCGCGACCTACTTCGGGCAGCCGGACGCCACGCTGCCTGCGCTGGCGAGCACCGGTATAGAAGGAGTGGCCCTCGACTTCACCACCGGCGCCGATGTCGCCGCGGTGGCCGACGCGTCCGCGCTGACCGGGAAGCTGGTCGTCGCGGGGGTCGTGGACGGTCGCAACGTCTGGCGCACCGATCTCGACCACGCCTTGGCCACCCTCGGTGCGTTGCGGGGATCCGCTGCGCAGGTGGCGGTTTCGAGTTCGTGCTCGCTGCTGCACGTGCCCTACACGCTGGCCGCGGAGACGGGGTTGGACGAGCGACTGCGGTCCTGGCTGGCGTTCGGCGCGGAGAAGGTGACCGAGGTCCGCCTGCTCGCGACCGCGCTGAGCGAAGGTGCGGAAGCGATCGACGCCGAGTTGGCCACGGTGCGTGCGGCGCTGGCGGCGCGCAGGTCGGATCCGCGGTTGAACGATCCCCGGGTCCGGGCCGCGCTGGCAGCGCTCGGGCCCGACGCCGTCCGCCGCG
This sequence comes from Nocardia arthritidis NBRC 100137, assembly GCF_001612765.1. Classification (GTDB taxonomy): domain Bacteria; phylum Actinomycetota; class Actinomycetes; order Mycobacteriales; family Mycobacteriaceae; genus Nocardia; species Nocardia arthritidis. Next base: position 34,791 of record NZ_BDBB01000016.1, on the reverse strand, counting down.
CACCCGCCGAACAACGCCGGGAACTGCAGCGGGACCGTTTGCGACTGCCCACGCTGCCGACCACGACGATCGGTTCCTACCCGCAGACCTCGGCCATCCGGCTTGCGCGCGCCGCGCTGCGCAAGGGCGAGATCGACCAGGCGGAGTACGTCCGCCGGATGCGCGCCGAGATCGCTGAGGTCATCGCGCTACAGGAGCGTTTGGGGCTGGACGTGCTGGTGCACGGCGAGCCGGAGCGCAACGACATGGTGCAGTACTTCGCCGAGCAGCTCGACGGGTTCGCGGCGACCGAACAGGGATGGGTGCAGTCCTACGGGACCCGCTGCGTGCGGCCGCCGATCCTGTTCGGTGACGTCGCACGGCGGGAGCCGATGACCGTCGAGTGGATCGCGTACGCGCAGTCGCTCACCGACAAGCCCGTGAAAGGCATGCTGACCGGGCCGGTCACCATCCTGGCGTGGTCGTTCGTGCGCGACGACCAGCCGTTGGCCGAGTCCGCCCGCCAGGTGGCGCTGGCGATCCGCGACGAGACCGTGGACCTCGAATCGGCGGGCATCCGGATCATCCAGGTCGACGAGCCGGCCCTGCGGGAACTGCTGCCACTGCGCGCGGCCGACCAGCCCGGGTACCTGGAGTGGTCGGTGCAATCGTTCCGGATCGCGACCTCAGGAGTGTCCGATGCGACGCAGATCCACACGCACCTGTGCTACTCGGAATTCGGCGAGGTGATCGATGCGATCGCCGGGCTGGACGCCGACGTCACGTCGATCGAGGCGGCGCGCTCTCGCATGGAGGTGCTCGACGACTTGAACGCGGCGGGATTCGACCTCGGCGTCGGCCCCGGCGTGTACGACATCCACTCTCCGCGGGTGCCCAGCGTGGACGAGATCACCACCTCGCTGCACGCGGCACTGAAAGCTGTTCCGGCCGAAAGGCTGTGGGTGAATCCGGACTGCGGGCTGAAGACCAGGGGACGCGCCGAGGTGGAAGCCTCACTGCGCAACATGGTCGCCGCGGCGGCCGCAGTCCGGTAACCCCTTCTCACCCATCGGCGTTCGGTGCCCCCTTCGCCACCCGAAGGGGGCACCGAACCGTCAAGAGCCGCAGTCCGTTTCCGGCTCCGGCCGCGGTGGTTGCCGACGGCGCAGCGTGTACCGATCGCACGGTTCTTCCCGCCGCGTCACCGGCAATTCCCGCGCCCGCGCCCGCATCCCCCGCCGCCACGCCGTATGACACCCGGAACAACGCTCCATCGGCTACCCCTCCTCGCATGTCGACCACCGGACAATCGTTCCCCTCTTACCTACTTCGACGTGCCCGCCCCCCGATTCGGTTCCATACGATCCGGAAATCCATCCCCACCCTCGCTGCCGGTCGAACTCGGTCACCCACGGCCGATTCGAGAACGACCCGCTCGACCGAGTCCCGCTCTACAGCCCGAAGGCCCGGTTGATGGCGGCCATGTCGAAGTAGTCCCGCCACGTGGTGATTTCGCCGTCGGCGACCTCGAAGAAGCCCATGACCGGGAGCGGGGTCTCGCGGCCCGCGGAGCGGAGGGTATCGGTGCGCTCGTTCATCACCACGTTGCCGGAGGCGATCTGGTGATGGATGTCGAAGTCGATGGCCTCGAAGGTGCTCAGGAAGCCCGCGATGAAGTCGCGGATGGCGGTGCGGCCGACGATGGGTTCCATCGGGATGTTGTGGTAGACGGCGTCCTCGGCGAAATACGCGCTGATCCGATCCGGATCGGGGTCGGACCAGCTCCGGCACATCGCACGCACGAGTTCGTCGGGATCGGGCATTCGTTCTGCTCACTTTCCTGCTGATGGAAGGCGGGTGCCGGACCCCTCGATTCAACCAAGCAATCGCTCGGTAGGGAAGGGGATCGATGGGCATTTTCATCCCCCCACCCACAATGCGGCGGCAAACCTCTCTTCGCACGCTACGCAGATCGAAGACATTGCTGGACACCTCGCAAAAGCATATTCCTGCGGGTAAGAACGCGCGTTCTTGCGATGATTGCGAATCATCGCAGCTACCATCGTGCACGTGCGCAAGATGTATGCGGGCGCCCGGCTTCGGCGATTGCGTGAAGAACGGAGGATGACTCAGGCGGCTCTGGCGAAATCGCTGGACCTGTCGCCGAGTTATCTCAATCAGCTCGAGCGCGACCAGCGCCCACTCACCATTCCCGTACTGCTGAAACTCAACTCCACCTTCGATCTCGACGTCCAGTTCTTCGCCGCCGATTCCGACGCGCGTCTCGTGTCGGACCTGCACGAGGTGCTCATCGACGCCGCGGGCGGCCACACCGCGCCGCTGACCGAGGTGGAGGAACTGGCAACCCGCCAGCCGGAGGTCGCCAGGATCGTCGTCGCGATGCATCGCCGACTACGCGCCGCCACCGATCAGCTCGACCTGCTCTCCGCGCGGGTGTCCGCGCCCGCGGGCGCGCCCGGCGTGCCCATGCCCTACGAGGACGTGCGCGACTTCTTCTACGACCATCACAACCACATCGCGCAGCTCGACATCGCCGCCGAGCAGCTGTTCGAGAACTCGGGGCTCACCATCGGCTCGCTCGATCGCCAGCTCGCCCGCGTCGCCGAGGAACGCGCCGGAGTCACCGTTCTGGTACGCGGCGACGGCGCCGACCCCACGGTTCCCAAACGCCACTACGACCCGGAGACCCGGACGCTCACGCTGGCTCGCCGGTTGCGGCCCGGCCAGCGTGCCTTCCAGATCGCCACCACGCTCGGCCTTCTGCTGTACGGAGCCGAGCTGGACGCCGTCTTGGCCGAGAGCCCGGCGCTCAACGGCGAATCCCGCACACTGGCGCGGATCGGGCTGGCCAATTACTTCGCGGGCGCGCTGGTGCTGCCGTACGGCCGATTCCTGCGCTCGGCCGAGGAACTGCACTACGACATCGATCTGCTCGGTCTGCGGTTCGAGGTCGGCTTCGAGACCATCTGCCATCGGCTCAGCACCCTGCAACGGCAGGGCCAGCGTGGCGTCCCGTTCTTCTTCGTGCGCACCGACCGGGCGGGCAACATCTCCAAACGGCAGTCCGCCACCGCGTTCCATTTCTCCCGGGTGGGCGGCAGTTGCCCGCTGTGGGTGGTGCACGAGGCCTTCTCCAACCCCGGCCGCATCCTGACCCAGGTGGCCGAGATGCCCGACGGCCGCCGCTATCTGTGGGTCGCGCGCACCGCGGCGATCGCCCCGCACGGGTTCGGCACCGCGGCGAAGAATTTCGCGATCGGCCTCGGCTGCGATGTCGAATACGCCGACCGCCTGGTGTATTCGGCCGGGTTGCAGCTCGACGACCCGGCGGCCTCGGTGCCGATCGGCGCGGGCTGCAAAGTGTGCGAGCGCCCCGCGTGCCCGCAGCGCGCCTTCCCGCACATCGGCAGTCCGTTGGCGGTCGCCGAGCACACCAGCACCGACCTGCCCTACCCGCGGCTGGGGCGCTGACCTCGGCGGGCCCGGGACATCAGGACTTGGCCAGGTACTCCAGCCGCTCGGAATCGACGGCCGCGTGCATCATTCCCGCCAGGCCCGGATGCTTGCGCAGGCCCGGGTCGGACGCCACCACGGCGCGGGCGAATTCCTGGGCGGCGGTGATGACCTCGAGATCGTCCAGCAGCGACAGCAGGCGCAACGAGCGGGCCGTGCCGGACTGGGCGGCGCCGAGTACGTCGCCCTCGCGGCGGGTACGCAAGTCGAGCACCGCGAGTTCGAAGCCGTCGGTGGTGGCGGCGACCGCGTCCAGCCGCGCCATCGCCGACCCGCCCGGCGCGGCATCGGTGATCAGCAGACACAACCCGGGGTGCCGGCCCCGGCCGATCCGGCCGCGCAGCTGATGCAACTGACTGACGCCGAACCGGTCGGCGTCGACGATGACCATCACCGTCGCGTTGGGCACGTCCACGCCGACCTCGACCACGGTGGTGCACACCAGCACGTCCACCGATCCGTCGTTGAACGCGCGCATCACCTGGTCTTTTTCGTCCGCGGGCAGCCTGCCGTGCAACAGGCCGACCCGCACGCCGGCCAGCGGGCCGCCGCGCAGCATCTCGAATACGTCGAGCGCGGCCTGGGTGGTCGGGCCCTCCTTCTCGCCGTCGCCGGACTTCGAGCGCCCGGTGCGGGACTTGCCCGCCGTCTCCTCGTCGTCGCCGATGCGCGAACACACCACGTACGCCTGACGTCCGGCGGCGACCTCCTCCACGATCCGCTCCCACGCGCGATCCACCCAGTTCGGATGCTGCCTGCGCGGCACCACCTTGGAGACGATCGGCGAGCGCCCTTTCGGCAGTTCGGTCAGCGTGGAGGTCTCCAGATCGCCGAGCGTGGTCATGGCGATTGTGCGCGGGATCGGCGTCGCGGTCATCACCAGCAGATGCGGGCTGACACCGGTTTCGGCCTTGGCGCGCAGTGCGTCTCGCTGCTCCACGCCGAAACGATGCTGCTCGTCGACCACCACCATGCCGAGATCGAAGAACTCGACGTTGTCCTGGATCAGCGCGTGCGTGCCGATCACGATGCCCGCCTCGCCGGTCACCGCTTCCAGCAGCGCGGCCTTCTTGGCCGCGGCCGACATCGACCCGGTCACCAGCACCACGCGGGTGGCGTGGTCGGACGCGCCCAGTTCGCCCGCGGCCCCCAGCTCACCGAGCATGCCGCGCAGCGACCGATAGTGCTGCGCGGCGAGCACCTCCGTCGGGGCGAGCAACGCGCACTGCAATCCCGCGTCCACCACCTGCAACATGGCGTGCAGGGCGACGATCGTCTTGCCGGAGCCCACCTCGCCTTGCAGCAACCGGTGCATCGGCTGCTCGCGGGCCAGGTCGGCGGAGATCTCCGCCACGACCTGCCGCTGCCCCGCGGTGAGCTCGAAGGGCAGCCGCTGGTCGAACGCGGCGGCGATGCCGTCGGTGCGCGGCGCGCAGGCGCGCGCCCGGCGGCCGGACACCTCGTGCCTGCGCTCGGCCAGCACCAATTGCAGGGCCAGCGCCTCGTCGAAGCGCAGCCGATCCTTGGCCTGATCGATATCGGACTTGCGGTCGGGCAGGTGGATCAGGCGCAGCGCGTCGGACAGGTTCGGCAGCGCCCGTTCGGCGCGCACGTCCTCCGGCAGCGGATCATCGAGCGGATCGAGCTGGTCGAGCACCTGCCGCACACAGGCGAGCACATCCCAGCTCTGCACCTTGGCGGTCGCCGGGTAGACCGGGATGAACTCGCGCTCCATGAACGACGTGTCCACTCCTCCCGCGCCCGCGGCGCTCTGCGCCAGACCCCGCAGGTCTCCGCCGCCGCGTACCTTCGTCAGCGCGCCGACCGAATCGTCGTCGCCCTCGGCCTCCGGCAGGATCAGGTAGCCGGGATGACTGAGGTTCCACTGGCCGGGGCGCCAGTAGTTCACCGTGCCCGACATCATCGCGCGCAGACCTTCGCGGACCACGTATTTCACCTTGTCGCCGTTGAAGAAGGTGACGTCGACGCCGCGCCCGGAACCGGTGTCGAGAACCACCTTCAGCAACGATCCGCGGCGGTTGCGCATCGGCCGCAGTTCGGCCTTGGTGATCCGCCCGATGACGGTGATGTGCGAACCGTCCTCGGGCGCCTCCTCGGTGAGCGGCTGACCCTGCGTGGCGTACCGCAGGGGGTAGTGCCGCAGCAGATCCTCGACGGTCCGCATGTCGAACGCGTCCGCCAGCGAGTCCGCCGCCTTCGCGCCGAGGATGTGGTCGAGCCGATCGCTCAGTGCCGCCATGCGCTACTCCACTCCGATCTGCACCGAATCGCCTTGCTGCCCACCGGAATACACGATCACCTCGACCCCGGGAAAGTTCTGTGCGATATGAGCGGCGAGTTCGTCGCCGAGACCGTCCGGCGCCGCCGCTCCCATCAGCAGGGTGACCAGCTCGCCGCCGAAGGCGAGCAGCCGGTCCAGCAGCGTCCGCCCCGCCGCGCGCACGTCGGGCTCGATCACGACGACATCGTGCCCGGCCAATCCGAGACCGTCGCCCGGCTCGCAGGTGCCGACCATGGTGAGCGCGCGCTCGGTCGCCGGGCGCAGCGAGCCCCACCGCGTCGTGGCGGCCGCTTCCGACATGGCGAAGGCGTCGTCCACCGCGAACCGTCCTCGGTCGTGCACGGCCACGGCGGCCAGACCCTGCACCATCGACGCGCTCGGCAGCAGCAGCACGTCCCGATGGGCGTCACGCGCGGCGACGCCGACCGCGACCAGTTCGTGGGCGGGCAGGGCGCCGTTGGGCAGCACCAGTACCTCGCGGTTCGGCATCCGCCGGATCGCGGTCAGCAGCGTCGTCGCGGTGACCTGCTCGTCGCCCGCCAGCACCACGGCGCCCGCGTCCTCGAACAGCGTCGCGGCGCCGGCGCCCGCGACCACCGCCAGAATCCCCCGATCGGCCGGAAGATCGGGTGTCACCCCCGCGCTCGAGCCGAGCCCACCGGCCACCACCTGGGTCGAATCGGCGGCCGGTGCGGACGCCGCGCTGCCCCAGGTCCGGACGGGCCGGACCCGCGAGTCGCGGATACTCTCACCGGCGGAGGGATTCGCCGCGTCCGCGCGGTCGCCGGACCCGGCCGGGGCGTCTTGGTGCGGCGTCCGGACGACATTCTCGATGCGGATCCGGCTGAGTTCGCCCGCCGCGATGCCCGCCTCCACCGCCGCTCCGGCGTCGGCGCAGTGCACATGCGCCGACCAGGTCCCGCCGCCGTCGCCGACCACCACGACCGAGTCGCCGAGTTCGCCGAGCCGGGCGCGCAGCGCGGCCACCTTCCGCTCGTCGGAGCCTGCCAGCAGGTACATCACCTCGTACTGCGGCTCGGCGTCGTCCGCGCGCGCCGATCGCGCCGCCGCGGGCCGTGGGTACTCCGGTCGCGCGGGCGCCTCACCCCGGGTCACGGTGACCAAGCTGTCCAGCAGCACGACCAAGCCGCGAGCTCCCGCGTCGACGACGCCGGCCCGACGCAGCACACCCAATTGGAACGGTGTGTCGCCGAGCGCCTTGGCCGCGCCGTCGGCCGCCGCAAGAGCCACGTTCGCCAGCTCCTGGTCCGGGCATTGCGCGGCCGCCGCGGCCGCGCGGTCCAGCACGGTGAGAATGGTCCCTTCGATCGGCACGCTCAGCGCTTCGCGGACCAGTTCGGAGGCCCTCGCCAGCGCGGCGCGCAGGCTGTCGGCCGTGAACGGGCCACCGTCCACCGCATCCGCGACGCCGCGCAGCACCTGGGACAAGATGATCCCCGAGTTGCCCCTGGCGCCGACCGTCGCCCCGTGCGCCATCGCGACGGCGACGGCGCGGGCCGCGCTTCCGTCCGCGTTCGCCGCCGCCTCCCCCGCCTGCACCGCGGCGCGCATGGTGGCCAGCAGATTCGTTCCGGTATCCGCGTCCGGGACAGGAAAGACATTGAGTGCGTTGATCTCCTCGCGCCGGTGTTCCAGTCCGGCGAGACAGGTACGGCCCCAGCGCAGCAATGCCGTGCCGTCCACTACATCTCGCACTTCGGACCCCGTCACCTCACTCCTTTCCGCCACTTGCCCACCCTCGCCGCCCGCCAGGTTAGCGGGCGGTCCCGACAGGCGACCGGCAAGACCGCGCTCCTACACTGGGGATGCCCGGCAACGGATCCGGCACTCGTCCGTGAGGACCGGTTTGGTGGATCGGCGCCTGCACAGCTACCCTTGCAGGGTTGCCTCGCGTGGCCGTCGCCGGTCCGCGCTGGTCGGCTCTCTGTCGGCAGGGCACACTCGACATTGCAACGAGGACGCGTCGCACCGCGAAGGCGGCGGTCCCCACCATTGACATGAAGGAGTTCGCGACTATGGCTGCCGTCTGCGACGTCTGCGCCAAGGGCCCCGGCTTCGGGAAGTCGGTCTCGCACTCGCACCGGCGCACCAACCGTCGTTGGAACCCGAACATTCAGACCGTGCGCGCACAGGTCGCTCCGGGCAACACCCGCCGCATGAACGTGTGCACCTCCTGCCTGAAGGCGGGCAAGGTCGTCCGCGGCTGATCCGCTTCCCGGCTGACCAATACCGTCGGCACACGCCCCGGCACCCGTATCAGGTGGTCCGGGGCGTTGTCGTGACTGCGGTGTGGCGACGAGCGTGGCAGCGGTGACCGAGCATCCGTGGCGGGTCCAGCCGCTGGCCGCCGAATACGTCTACAGCCTGGCCGAATGCCACATCGCCTGTTGGCGCGAGGCGTATCAGGGGCTGGTGCCCGCGCACGTGCTCGACGCGTTCGACATCGAGCGCCGGGCCGAGCTGTGGGAGCGCGACCGGGTGCGCTATCCGGGCCGCACACACGTCGCGGTCGTCGAGGACCTGGTCATCGGATTCTCCAGCGCCGGCCCGTCCGGCGACGCGGACGCGGTGACCCCGCTCGAGCTGCACGCCCTCTATGCGCGCGCCCGCTGGCACGGCAGCGGAGTCGCCGACGACCTGATCCGCGCCGCCCTCGATCCGGCCGCGCCGTGCTCACTGTGGGTGTTCGAGCGGAATGCGCGGGCCCAGGCGTTCTACCGCAAGCACGGTTTCGTGCCCGACGGCACGCGCAAAGTCGAGTCGTTCACCGCCGCGATGGAAGTGCGCATGGTGCGCACCCCATCTCCGCGTCAGCCACCCCCGAACGTGTCCTGCCGTGCCCGTTAAGGTGCAGATCATGACCTCCAGCGAGCAAGCCGGACACGTGACAACCGTCGACGGCGTTCTCCAGATCACCATCGCCACCTCCGCCAACGGCACGTCCATGGACTTCGCGGGCATCACCGCCGGCACCGCCGCACTGCACTCACTCGGTTCCGAGGTGGGCGCGGTGCTGCTGCGGGGCACCGGCGCCAACTTCTGCGCGGGCGGTGATGTGCGCGGCTTCGCCGCGGCGCGGGATCGCTCGGCGCACATCCACGGTCTGGCCACCGACCTGCACGAATTCGTCCGCGCGCTGGACGCGGTCACGGTCCCGGTGGTGGCGGCGGTCCAGGGGTGGGCGGCCGGGGCGGGTATGAGCCTGGTCTGCATGGCCGACATAGCCCTCGGCGGACCCGGCACCAAGCTGCGCCCGGCTTATCCGGGCATCGGCCTGAGCCCCGACGGCGGCATGTCCTGGACGCTGCCGCGTGTCGTCGGGCGGGCGCGCGCCCGCGAGATCCTGCTCACCGACGCCGTCCTGGACGCCGACGAGGCGGTGCGCCTCGGCGTGCTGAGCAGGCTGGTCCCCGACGGCGAGATCGCCGAGGAGGCACAGCGCCTCGCGCGCACCATCGCCGCCGGACCGCGTTCCACCCACGCGAGCATCAAAACGCTGCTGCGGCAGTCGGATACCGCGACCCTGAGCGAGCAGCTCGACAGCGAGCGCGATGGAATCGCCGCGGCCGCGAGTTCTGCCGCCGGCCGCGAGGGCGTCGACGCCTTCGTCGCCAAGCGCAAGCCCGACTACGCCGGACTGGCCTGATCGGTCGTCACCCGAGAGTCGAAAGGACGAATTTCGCCACCGCGTCGGTGAACGAGTCGTTGTCGTCACCGGCCGCGGTGTGCGCGGCGCCGCCGATCTCCACGAGCTGGGCGTGCGGCACCAGCCGCTGGAATGCCTCGGCTCCTTCGGCGCTCACCACGTCCGAGCGCATGCCGCGGACCAGCAGCACCGGGATGCGCAGCGCCCGCGCCGCGTCCTCCATCGGCTCGATCATCGCGGACGGGTCCTCCGGCCGGTCGCCGAGCATCTCGGGATCCCAGTGCCAGTACCAGCGACCGTCGCGCTCGCGTAGGTTGCGCAGCAGGCCTTCGGCGCTCTTCGGCCGCGGGCGGTGCGGCAGGTACTCGGCGACCGCGTCGGCCGCTTGTTCGATGCTGTCGAAGCCATCGCGATGCTTGCCGAGGAACTCGATCACCCGGGCGACCCCTTCCGGCTCGGGCCGGGTCACGATATCGACGAGCACCAGGGCGCTGATCGCCGCTCCCCCGGGCCGCGCGGTGGTCAGCAGCCCGGTGATTCCGCCCATGCTGGCCCCGACGACCACCGCGGGGGCGCCCAGCTGTTCCAGCACCAGCAACAGGTCCTCGACCATGGTCTGGCGCCGGTAGTCGCGATCCGGCGCCCACTGGCTGTCGCCGTGGCCACGGGCGTCGACCGTGACGACCCGCATCCCCGAAGCGCCCAGCCGGGCGCCGGTCTTCTTCCACGAATGCCGGGTTTGCCCGCCACCGTGCAAGAAGACGACGAGCGGGCCGTCGACCGGGCCGAACTGATCGGCGGCCAGCTCGATTCCGCCCGAACCGCGCAGCCGGAGCCGGGACGGTTCGAGAAGATTGTTCGCATTACTCACGATCTGTAGGATCGCACAACGCTGTTCCGCGCCGGCGCGAACCCGGCGAATCGAGGGTTCAGCAGCCGAGATTGCCCACGAAGAACAGGCACGCGATCTTGGCGTTCACCGACGCGGACAGGGTGGAGGAGCCGCTGGAGGTGTATTCCTCGGCGACCGGAGCCGTCGTGGTCTCCGCGGCGGGCTCGAGCCGCAGGGGGGCCGCTCCCGCGACGGCCGCGCCGCTGGTCAAAGCGGCACAGAAGGCCAAGGTCGCGGTGGTGCCGCGCAGCGCGCCGCGAACGGTGGTGTTGTGCATGGAACAGCTCCTCACTCGTTAACTCTCGGTCGATCACACACAGACGCCCGATTCAGGGCAGGCGCCAGTCAACCGGTTCGGCACCCAGTTCGTCGAGTAGTTCGTTCACTCGCGAGAAGGGGCGGGAACCGAAGAACCCACGAGACGCCGACAGCGGCGACGGATGCGCGGACTCGATGTACGGGACCTCGGATTCGGCCAGCAGCGGCTTCAGCGTCGCCGCGTCGCGGCCCCACAGGATCGCCACCAACGGCTCGTCCCTGGCGACCAGGGAGCGGATCGCCTGATCGGTGACCTCCTCCCAGCCCTTGCCCCGGTGCGAAGCGGGCTTGCCCGGCGACACGGTGAGCACGCGGTTCAGCATCAGCACACCCTGGTCCGACCACGGGCTCAGATCGCCGCAGGAGGGCGTGGGGTGGCCGAGATCCTTGCTGTATTCGGCGAAGATATTGGCCAGGCTGCGCGGGATCGGCGAAACATCCGGCGCCACGGAGAAACTCAGCCCCATCGGGTGGCCGGGCGTCGGGTAGGGATCCTGGCCGACCACGAGCACGCGCACCGCGTCGAACGGACGCTGGAAGGCTCGCAGGACGTTCTCACCGGACGGTAGGTAGCCACGGCCCGCGGCGTTCTCGGCACGAAGGAATTCGCCCATGGCGGAAATCCGATCCGCCACCGGCTCGAGTGCCTTCGCCCATCCCGGATCCATGATTTCCGACAGTGGTTTCGCGCCCATGACCGCACAACTTAGCGTGGCTCGCCGTCGAACGGCGATTCCGCCCCACGGAACGATTCCCACCCACCGCGGCCCGTCTGCGCGACGCCGTCGACGGTAAGCCCGCGACCGGCCACAACTCGCCCGATCACGACCCATCCGGGTGGAAGCGCGCGGCCCGGCGCCCACGCGCCCGCGAAGGCATGGTCTTCGCCGCCGGTCAGGATCCATTGCGCCGCATCGGCGTCCAGCCGAGCGGCGACAGGCTCCAGCGCCGGGTCGCGCAGGGCGGCCGAATCCAGGTCGATGGCCACGCCCGAGGCCGATGCGATGTGCCCCAGATCCGCGAGCAACCCGTCGGACACGTCGGTCAGCGCGTGCAGCCCGAGGCCGGGCGCTCCCGGCGCTGGACCTCCGGACGCAGTGCGCGTTTCCGGTTCGGCACCGAGCGGCGCGGGCCGGGACGACAATGCTGTGTCTCGGGCGTCGAGCGAGACAGTCGCGGTATCTCGGGCGGCCACACCGGATGCGGTGCGAGCCGAAAACGGCTCAGCCGCATCGAGTTCCGATCCTTCGGGACAACCACCGCGCAGTGCGTCCAGGACGACGGCGTATGGCGGCTGCGGGACCCGATGCGCGGCAAGCGCTTCGGCGACCTCGGGGCCGGTCACCCCGGCGGTGAAGGCGGCCAGGCCCGCGGCCGACCAGCCGAGCCGGCCCGCCACCGCGACGACATCCCCCACGCGCGCACCCGCTCTGGTGATCGGCGCGCCGCCACCCGGATCGCCGAAGGCGGTGACGGAGACGACCAGTTCCCGGCTGCGGACCAGGTCTCCGCCCGCGATGGACGCCCCCGCCCTGGCCGCCTCGGCCCACATGCCGTCGGCGAGTCCGTCGACCACCTCGAGCGGGGTATCGGCGGGGCAGCCGAGCGCGACGACGAACGCAGTCGGCGTGGCGCCCATGGCGACCACGTCGGCGGCGTTCTGCGCGATCGCTTTGCGGCCCACGTCCTCGGGGCTGGACCAGTCCAGCCGGAAATGCCGGTCCTGCACGAGCATGTCGGTGGTCACCACGAACCGGCCGTCCGGAGCCGCGATCAGCGCCGCGTCGTCGCCGGGGCCGAGCAGCACGCCCGGCGCCTGCACCCGGCCCGCGTTGATGCGGTCGATCAGCGCGAACTCCCCCAGTTCACGCACTGTCCTCGGGGCCTTGCTGGCGCTGATGACCGATCCTCTCCGGCGCGGTGCTTGCTGGAACGAGCCCGACGGTACCCTTTCGGAGGCACTCGAGTACTTCCGGCCCGGTCCACCGCTGCGCGGCTGCCGACCAGGGCGACGCGCACCAGAAAGGATCGGTGACCATGGCGGCGGATTCGCCGGACCGCGATTCGGCGGAGCAGCGGGACGAACGCCCGCGAGCCGCTACCGAATCCCGGAAGTCCGAGCACACGGACGATGCGGTGGGTAGCGCCGACGCCGCTTCCTCCGACGTCCTTCCCTCCGACGCCGCGACACCGGACAACGGCACCGGCGACAGCGGCGCCGAGGACTCGCCAGCCCCAGCAGACGAGAGCGACCTCGGAAATTCCGCAGCACCAGGCGAGAGCGACGCCGAAGACTCCGCAGCAGCGGGCGAACCGGACAACCCGCCCGCGTCGTCCCCCGCACACCAGTACTCGCCCGCGCTCATCGCCACCGCCGTGGCGCTTCCGGTGGTGCTGGTCGTCGCCGTGATCGTGGCCGCCGTGCTCGCGCGCCGCGCGCCCGTCGAGCGTGAACCGCTGGTGCTCGGCCCCGTCCCGGCCCCGGCGGCGGAGGGACCGGCCTGCGCCGAGCTGCTGCCCGCCCTGCCAGCGAACCTGGGTGAGTTCACCAAATCGACCCTGGTCGAGCCCGCCCCGCCCGCCACCCGCGCCTGGCAGCGCACCGAAGGCGGCGACGCCATCGTCCTGCGCTGCGGGTTGGATCGCCCCCTGGAATTCAACCGTGCCTCGCCGTTGCAGATCGTCAACGGCGTGCAGTGGTTCGAGGTCCGCGACCAGGCCGCCGCGGCGAGCACCTGGTTCGCCGTCGACCGGGGGACCTACGTCGCTCTCACCGTCCCCGACGGCTCCGGCCCCACGCCGCTGCAAGACGTCTCCGACACCATCACCGCCCACCTCCCCGCCCAGCCCATCGACCCTGGACCGCTGCCCAACTGACCGCGAGCAGCGTGCGCCGATCCGTCCGCGAAGGCTCGGGCGGGCCACTCGTCTCGTGGCGCACACACCGCGGCACAGCCGACAAGCGATCAGAACCGAACGCGAACCAGAGTGGGACCGAGTTCCGAGGGGAGCGGGCTCAACGCAAGCCGGTGCCGCGGGCGAGCGCGGTGTCGATGAGCGAGGAGATCAGTGCGGCGAAGTCGACGCCGGTAGCCTCCCACATGCGCGGGTACATGGAGATGGCGGTGAATCCCGGCATCGTGTTGATCTCGTTGATCACCGGGCCCTGCTCGGTGACGAAGAAATCGACTCGCGCCAGACCCTGGCAGTCGAGGGCTCGGAAGGCACGCACGGCCAGTTCCCGGATCTGGTCGGAGACCTCGTCGTCCAGCTTGGCGGGGACATCGAATTCGCAGACGTCGTCGAGGTACTTGGTGTCGAAGTCGTAGAAGGCCGGAGCGTCGGCGATGGTGCCGGTCTCCGGCATCCGGATCTCCGCGACCACGCTCGCCGCGACCCGGCCGTCCGGGAATTCCAGGACCCCGCACTCCACTTCGCGTCCGACGATGCCCGCTTCGACGATCACCTTCGGGTCGTGCGCGCGCGCCGCCGCGATGGCGGCATCCAGGTCTTTCCAGTCGCCGACCCGGGTGATGCCGATCGACGAACCGCCGCGGGCGGGCTTGACGAACACCGGTAGGCCGAGGCGCAGCCGGTCCTCCTCGGCGACCGTCGCGGTGCCGGGCCGCAGCACCACCTGGGTGCCGACCGGCAGTCCCTCGGCCGCGAGCAGTTTCTTGGTGAACTCCTTGTCCATGCCCGCAGCGCTGGCCAGCACACCGGGGCCGACGTAAGGAACTCCGGCGAGTTCCAGCATCCCTTGCAAAGTGCCGTCCTCACCGAACGGTCCGTGCAGGATGGGGAAGACCACGTCGACCGCGCCGAGCGCGGCGCTCGGATCGTCGAGCGCGATCAGCGCCCCCGAGCGGCTCGGGTCCGCGGCCAGGGTCAGTGCCGTGCCTGCGGCGTCCACCGACGGCAGGGCGCGATCGTGGATGCCGAGCGCGGCCACCTCCGCACCGCCGAGCACCCAACGGCCCTCGGTGGTGATGCCGATCGGCACGGCCTCGTACTTCACCGGATCCAGATGACGCAACACGCTACCGGCCGACACGCAGGACACGGCGTGCTCGTTGCTGCGCCCGCCGAAGACCACTGCCACCCTGATCCGGTTCGTCATGCTCCGAACCGTACCCGTTTCGGTGCGCGCTCCCACCGCTGACCGTCCGGGACACTCCGGCCTCCGTCCACGCGGGCCGGAGCCGGAATCACTCCGGCTTCATCCGCCGCCCGAGCAGGTTGTCGACCGCTTCGCGCACGGAGAGCCCTTCATGGCAGACCTGATCCACGGCGGTGGTCAGCGGCATCTCGACCCCCTGCCGCTCGGCCAGCGCGCGCACCGATGTGCAGGACTTCACACCCTCGGCGACTTGGCCATGAGTAGCCGATTGCGCGGCCTCCATGGACCCGCCCGCGCCGAGCACATGACCGAACGACCGGTTGCGCGACAGCGGGGAGGTGCAGGTGGCGACCAGGTCACCGACTCCGGCCAGGCCCGCCAGCGTCACCGGCTCCGCGCCGAGGGCCACCCCGAGCCGGATGATCTCGGCCAGACCGCGGGTGATCAGGCTGGCGATCGAGTTGTCGCCCAGACCCATTCCCGACGCGATCCCGCAGGCCAGCGCGATGACGTTCTTGCAGGCGCCGCCGATCTCGCAGCCGACCACGTCGGTGTTGGTGTAGGGCCGGAAGTATCCGGTCGCGCAGGCGTGCTGCACCGCGACAGCGCGGTCGTTGTCCGAGCAGGCGATCACGGTCGCGGCGGGCTGACACACCGCGATCTCGCGCGCCAGATTCGGCCCGGACAGCACCGCGATCCGGCTCGGATCTGCCTCGGTGACCTCCTCGATCACCTGGCTCATCCGCAGTAGCGTCCCGGTCTCGATCCCTTTCGCCAGGCTGAGCAGGGTGGCGTCGGCCCCGATCAGTCCCTTCCACGCGGCGAGGTTCGCGCGCAGCGACTGCGACGGCACCGCCAGCACGACGATGTCGGCTCCTTCCAGCGCCACCGCCGGGTCGTGGGTCGCCGCGATCGGCGGCAGCGGAATATCCGACAGGTAATCGGGATTGCGATGTTCGGAGGCCAGCGCCGCGGCGACCTCGGGGCGCCTGGCCCAGATCGTGACCTCGGTTCCCGCGTCCGCCAACACCTTCGCGAACGCGGTGCCCCACGATCCCGCGCCCAGCACTGCCACCCTCGTCATCAGCCCAATATGCCATGGAAGGATTGCTCGCATGCGCCCGCACGCCGTGCATGCCGTGATCGCGGTCAAGAGCCTCGATCAGGCCAAGAGCCGACTGGCCGACCGGCTGCGCCCGGAGCACCGGGCACGCTTGGTGCTGGCCATGCTCGCCGACACCGTGACCGCCACCGCGGCGGTCGGGGAGGTCGTGTCGGTCACCGTGGTCACGCCGGACCCCGAGGTCGCGGAGCTGGCCCGCGCGCTGGGCGCCGCTGTGCATCCGGAACCGCGCGAACCGCGCGCCGACGGGCTGAACACCGCGCTGGCCGCCACCGCCGCGGCGTTGCGCGGTGCGCACGGGCCGATCGATCTGCTCGCGCTGCAAGCCGATCTGCCCGCGCTGCGCCCGGAAGAGCTGTCGGACATGCTCGCCGCCGCCCCCCGCGGACTGCGCTCGATCGTGGTCGACCACGAGGGCAGCGGCACCGCCGCGCTCGTGGTTCGCGACCCGGCCGCCGCGCTGGACCCCCGCTTCGGCCCCGGTTCGGCCCGCAGCCATATCGAGGCGGGGGCGGTCGACCTCACCGGGGATTGGCCGGGGCTGCGCCTGGACGTCGACACCGCCGCCGACTTGGACCGCGCGGTGGCGCTCGGAGCCGGAAACGCTACCCGTGCTGTCCTGCGCGACATCGGCTGGCCGGGCAGCGTTCACGAACCCGTTCCACACGTGTGCTAGCCGGTCGCCATGGTGGTGTGAGACACACGGCGATCGCGCTCGCGGGATGCACAGGTGCTCTCCGGTAGGGGATGATCGTTGGCGTGAGCGATACGGAAACCGTCAAGCAGCAGCCGTTGCTTCCCACGCCACCCCCGGCGGCGACACCCCTGTCCGCCGACGAGTCGGCTGCGCGGTTGCCACGCGATCGCTACCTCAATCGTGAATTGAGCTGGCTGGACTTCAACGCCCGCGTGCTCGCCCTCGCCGAGGACGCGTCGCTCCCGTTGCTGGAGCGTGCGAAGTTCCTGGCGATCTTCGCGTCGAATCTCGACGAGTTCTACATGGTGCGGGTCGCGGGCCTGAAACGCCGGGCCGAGACCGGTCTGCTGGTGCGCTCGGCCGACGGCCGGTCTCCCGGCGAGCAGCTGGAACTGATCGCCGCGCGTACGCAGGAGATCGCGGTGCGGCACGCCCGCGTCTTCCTCGACAGCGTGCTGCCCGCGCTGACGGCCGAGGGCATCGCGATCATCGACTGGAGCGACCTGGACGACGGCGAGCGCCAGCGCCTCTCGGGCTACTTCCAGGATCAGGTGTTCCCCGTCCTCACCCCGCTCGCGGTGGACCCGGCGCATCCCTTCCCCTATATCAGCGGGCTCAGTCTCAACCTCGCGGTGACGGTGAAGGACTACTCGACCGGCGGCGAGCACTTCGCCCGCGTCAAGGTGCCCGACAACGTCGACCGGTTCGTCCGCGTGCGCCGCACCGAATCCGGCTCCCCGATCGCCGCTTTCCTGCCGATGGAAGCGCTCATCGCCGCGCACCTGGAGCTGCTGTTCCCCGGGATGGAGGTGGTCGAGCACCACTCGTTCCGGATCACCCGCAACGCCGACTTCGAGGTCGACGAGGATCGCGACGAGGACCTGCTGCAGGCGCTGGAGCGCGAGCTGGCCCGGCGGCGGTTCGGTTCGCCGGTGCGACTCGAGGTGTCCGACGACATGACCGAGCACATGCTCGACCTGCTCCTGCGGGAGTTGGACGTGGACCCCGGCGATGTCATCGAGGTGCCCGGCCTGCTCGACCTGTCCTGCCTCTGGCAGGTGTACGGCGTGGACCGGCCGAATCTGAAGGACACGCCGTACGTCCCCGCGACACCGCCCGCGTTCGGCGAGCGCGAGACGCCACGCAACGTCTTCGCCGCGCTGCGCGAGGGCGACGTGCTCGTGCACCATCCGTACGACTCGTTCTCCACGAGCGTGCAGCGCTTCATCGAACAGGCCGCCGCCGACCCGCAGGTGCTGGCCATCAAGCAGACCCTCTACCGCACCTCCGGCGACTCCCCGATCGTCAACGCGCTCATCGACGCGGCCGAGGCGGGCAAGCAGGTGGTAGCCCTGGTGGAGATCAAGGCGCGCTTCGACGAGCAGGCCAACATCAAATGGGCCCGCGCGCTGGAACAGGCCGGCGTGCACGTGGTGTACGGCCTGATCGGCCTGAAGACCCACTGCAAGACCTGCCTGGTGGTGCGCCGCGAGGGCGCGACCATCCGCCGCTACTGCCACATCGGGACCGGCAATTACAACCCGAAGACCGCACGCCTCTACGAGGACGTCGGATTGCTCACCGCGGCACCGGAAATCGGCGCCGACCTGACCGACCTGTTCAATTCGCTGACCGGTTACTCGCGGAAAGAGAATTACCGCAATCTGCTCGTCGCGCCGCACGGCGTGCGCTCCGGCATCATCGAGCGCATCCAGCGCGAGACCGAACTGGCCGGTCAGGGCGAGGACGCCCGGATCCTGCTCAAGGCCAACGCGATCGTCGACGAGGAGATCATCGACGCGCTGTACCGGGCCTCGCAGGCGGGCGTGCCGGTGCGGATCGTGGTGCGCGGCATCTGCGGTCTGCGCCCCGGCGTGGCCGGTATGAGCGAGAACATCGAAGTCCGCTCCATCCTCGGCCGGTTCTTGGAGCATTCCCGCGTGCTGCACTTCCAGGCGCAGGACGAGTACTGGATCGGCAGCGCCGACATGATGCACCGCAACCTGGATCGCCGGGTCGAGGTGATGGCGCAGGTGAAGGATCCGCGGTTGACCGAGCAACTGCACGGGGTGTTCGATTCCGCCCTGTCGCCGACCACGCGCTGCTGGGTGCTGCAGCCGGACGGCACCTGGCGGGCCTCGCCGGGGGCGTCCGGCGACGGGGACAAGATCAGAGATCATCAGGAGTTCTTGATGCGGCTGCGGAGGCCAGAACAGCAGTGAACGCCAAAACGGGGTTCGAGCATGAGGGGGGCCCGATCTGGGATCCCCGGGTGACTGCCAATATCTACGCCGCCGGTGCGGTGCTGTGGCGTGAATCGTCGGCGGGAACGATCGAGATCGCGCTCGTCCACCGCCCCAAGTACGAGGATTGGTCGCTGCCGAAGGGCAAGCTCGATCCGGGTGAGACCCCGGTGCTGGCCGCGGTTCGGGAGGTCCGCGAGGAGACCGGGCTGGAGTGCAGGCTCGGCCGCTACCTCGGCCACGTGACCTATCCGATTCCGGGCCATCGCAAGCTCAAGCGGGTCGACTACTGGGCAGCCGAGCAGGCGGGCGGGGAGTTCACCGCCAACTCCGAGGTGGACGTGCTCAGCTGGCACCCGCTGGATCGGGTGATGGACCAGTTGTCGTATCCGATGGATCGGCAGGTGGTGCGCGCCTTCACCCGACTGCCCGCACGCACCGACACCCTGCTTCTGGTCCGGCATGCCAAAGCCGGCCGCAGGGACCGCTACAACGGTCCCGACGAGCAGCGTCCGCTCGACCGCGAGGGTGAGACGCAGGCACGGGCGCTCACGCCGAATCTGCTGGCATTCGGCGCATCTCAGGTCTATTCGGCTCCTCCCCTGCGCTGTGTGCAAACCGTGGCTCCGCTGGCGGAGAAGCTCGGTGCCGAAATCATCGAGGAGCCAGTGTTTTCCGAGGCCGGGTACGCCGAACACCCGGACGAGGCCCGGGAATGTCTTCGAGCCCTGGTGTCGGACAAGGCCGTTCGCGTCGTCTGCAGTCAGGGCAAGGTGATCCCGGATCTGCTGGGCTGGTTGGCCGAACGCGACGGGATCGCGCTGCCATCGGCGCGCAATCGCAAGGGCAGTGTGTGGGTGCTGTCGTTCGTCGGCCACCGCTTGGTGGCCGCCGACCATCTGGATCGATCGCTGTCAGCCTACGACGCGGGGTCCTGATACGACGGCAACTTCCCCGTCACCGCGCGGGTCGGCGGGCGCCGATGACGACGACGGCGCCGCGAGGATGAGGCCACGGTAGGCGGACAGCCGAAAACGGCCCCGGGTGTCTCCCGGGGCCGTCTCGACGTTGAGGCGAATGGGCCCGGTGGTGGGGCCGCGCATTCAGCGCCGATCCGGCGGTGGCTCGAGATCAGCGGGTTCCACGAGCCGAGGCCTTCTTGGCCGCGGTCTTCTTCGCTGGGGTCTTCTTGGCGGCGGTGGTCTTCTTGGCCGCCGTGGCCTTGGTGGCCGTCTTCTTGGCCGGAGCCTTCTTCGCGACCGCGGCCTTCTTCGCGGGCGCCTTCTTCGCGGCGGTCTTGGTAGCGGTCGTCTTGCGCGCGGTGGTCTTCGCCGGGGCCTTGGCGGCGGCCTTGCGGGCCGTGCTCTTGGCCGGAGCCTTGGTCGGCGTCGACTTCTTGGCGGCGGTCTTCTTCGCCGCCGTCTTCTTGGCCGCCGCCTTCTTCGCGGCCACCGGCGCATTCACCCCGCGCTTCACGGCGGGCCCGGTCGCGGCCAGTTTCTGCTTACCCGCGATCACCGCCTTGAACTGTGCGCCGGGGCGGAACGCGGGCACCGAAGTGGGCTTGACCTTGACGGTTTCGCCGGTACGCGGGTTCCGCGCGACGCGAGCCGCGCGCTTACGCTGTTCGAACACACCGAAACCGGTGATAGTGACGCTCTGACCCTTGTGCACCGCGCGCACGATGGTGTCGACCACATGCTCGACTGCCGCGGTGGCCGTGCGCCTGTCCGTACCCAACTTTTCGGTCAGAACGTCGATCAGTTCCGCCTTGTTCATTGAATCCTCCGCAGACTAATGGCCCGTCGTCGGACCGACTAGGTACCACGGTAAACCCACTTTGGGCAAGAGTCTATGTGCCACGCCAAAATTCATGTGGTTTAGCACACGTCCAGCTACCGTAACTCCGGCTGCCCAGCTAACCGACCGGGGTGATTACGTCTGCGAAATATGTGCTGGGAGGGTAGTGGGTTTCCATGTTGGCCTTGCCTTTTCGAACCGGGTGATCGCGTCCTCCTGGCGCAGCGTCAGCCCGATGTCATCCAATCCTTCCAGCAGACGCCACCTGGTGTAGTCATCAATATCGAACGGCAACACGACGGTTCCAGCCGTCACCGTGCGCGCCCCGAGATCCACAACCAATTCCAAGCCGGGCTGTTCCTCGAGCAACTTCCAGAGCATTTCGACATCGTTCTGTGACATCTGAGCGGCGAGCACACCGCCCTTGCCCGCATTGCCGCGGAAGATGTCGGCGAACCGGGATGAGATGACCACCCGAAAGCCGTAGTCCGCCAGCGCCCAAACAGCGTGCTCACGAGACGACCCGGTACCGAAATCCGGACCCGCCACCAGCACACTACCGCTGTTGTAAGGCGCGATGTTCAGAATGAAGTCGGGATCCGACCGCCATGCGGCGAACAAGCCGTCTTCGAATCCGGTCCGCGTGACCCGCTTGAGGTAGACCGCCGGGATGATCTGATCGGTATCGACATTGGATCGGCGCAGCGGCACTCCGATGCCCTTGTGCACGGTGAAGGCTTCCATTACGAATCTCCTGGGTTTGTTCGAGGGAATCGGGGCCGGTCAGTCCAGATCCGCAGGCGACGACAGTGTTCCGCGGACCGCTGTCGCGGCCGCTACGAGGGGAGAAACGAGGTGCGTACGGCCGCCTTTGCCCTGCCTGCCCTCGAAGTTGCGGTTCGAGGTGGACGCGCAACGCTGGCCGGGCTCGAGCTGGTCCGGATTCATTCCCAGGCACATTGAGCAGCCCGCCTGCCGCCATTCGGCGCCCGCCGCGGTGAAAATCTCGCCGAGTCCTTCTTTTTCCGCCTGTGCGCGAACCCGCATCGACCCCGGTACAACCAGCATTCGCACGCCATCGGCGACATGACGCCCCTTCAAAATCCCGGCCACCGCACGCAAATCCTCAATGCGTCCGTTGGTGCACGAACCGACGAATACGGTGTCGATCGGTACTTGTCGAAGCGGAGTACCCGGCTCCAAGTCCATGTAACGCAGAGCCTTCTCCGCGGACTCGCGGGCCACCTCGTCGGCGAAGGCGGTGGGGTCGGGCACCGCCTCGCCCAGCGGTGCGCCCTGGCCCGGGTTGGTGCCCCAGGTGACGAACGGGGTCAGCTCGGTGGCGTCGATGTGCACCTCGGCGTCGAAAACGGCGCCCTCGTCGGTCTTCAGTGCCTCCCAGGCGGCCACCGCCGCGTCCCAATCGGCTCCCTGCGGGGCGTGTGGCCGTCCTTCGAGGAATTCGTAGGTCGTTTCGTCCGGCGCGATCATGCCGGCCCGCGCGCCCGCCTCGATGGACATGTTGCAGATCGTCATTCGGGCCTCCATCGACATGGCCCGGATCGCCTCGCCGCGGTACTCCAGAACGTAACCCTGGCCGCCGCCGGTGCCGATCTTCGCGATGACGGCCAGGATCAGGTCCTTGCTCGTCACGCCGGGCGGCATGACGCCGTCCACCGTGATCGCCATCGTCTTGAACGGGCGCAGCGAGAGGGTCTGGGTGGCAAGCACATGCTCGACCTCGGAGGTACCGATGCCCATCGCCAGCGCCCCGAACGCGCCGTGCGTCGAGGTGTGGCTGTCGCCGCAGACCACGGTCATGCCCGGCTGGGTCAGGCCCAGCTGCGGCCCGACCACGTGCACGATGCCCTGATCCAGGTCACCCATCGGGTGCAGCCGCACACCGAATTCCGCGCAGTTACGCCGCAGCGTCTCCACCTGGGTGCGCGAAACCGGGTCGGCGATCGGCTTGTCTATATCGATCGTCGGGACGTTGTGGTCCTCGGTCGCGATCGTGAGATCCGGCCGCCGCACCGGCCTGCCCGCGGCGCGCAGCCCGTCGAAGGCCTGCGGACTGGTCACCTCGTGGACGAGATGCAGGTCGATGTAGATCAGGTCCGGTTCGCGCGAGGCACCCTCCCCCTCTCCGCGAGCGACGACATGCTGGTCCCATACCTTCTCGGCCAGCGTGCGCGGTTCGGCCATTGTCGATCACCTTTCGGACGAAGCAGCCGTTCCGCGATCTGGACTCCGACGCGGCGACGGTTGCACAAGTTGGGATAGCTACGCCTGGTCCGAACGCTGAGGACATCTACCGATGAAGGTGGATTTCTCAACATTCGAGACGCTAGTATCGTTCTATGAGACAGCATAGCGGCATCGGCGTCCTCGACAAAGCAGTGGCGGTCCTGTACGCCGTAGCCGAGCATCCCTCGGGTCTCAACGAGCTCTGTGCGCGCACCGGCCTGCCCCGCGCCACCGCACACCGGTTGGCCGTCGGCCTGGAGGTGCACCGCCTGCTCGCTCGCGACAGCAACGGCACCTGGCGGCCGGGTCCGGCGCTGGCCGAGCTCGCGACCAGCGCCGATGACCCGCTGCTCGAGGCCGCCTCGGCCATCCTGCCCCGGTTGCGCGAGATCACCGGCGAGAGCGTCCAGCTCTACTGCCGCGACGGCAACGCCCGGGTCTGCGTCGCGGCGCTGGAACCCCCCGTCGGACTGCGCGACACCGTGCCGATCGGGGCGCGACTGCCGCTGACCGCGGGTTCGGCGGCCAAAGTGCTGCTGGCGTGGGCCGACCCGGAATTGCAGCGCACTATCCTGCCGGACGCGGTGTTCGGCGAGCGTGCGCTGGCCGAGGTGCGCAAGCGCGGGTGGGCGCAGAGCGCGGCCGAGCGTGCGGCAGGCGTGGCCAGCGTTTCCGCGCCGGTGCGCGACGCCGGCGGCTCCGTGGTCGCGGCCGTGTCGGTGTCGGGGCCGATCGATCGGATGGGCCGCAGGCCGGGCGCCCGGTGGGCGGCGGATCTGGTCGCGGCGGCCGAGGCCCTGCACAGGCGCCTGTAACCCGTTTCACATCGGCTCTCTACAGTGGGCCCATGGGAGTCAACCAACGGGCACAGATCGTGATGTCCGACACCGAGATCACCGATTTCTTGCGGCGCAGCCGGATCGCGACGCTGGCGACCATCGGACCGCAGGGCACGCCGCACCTCACCGCGATGTGGTACGCGCTCATCGACGGGGAGATCTGGTTCGAGACCAAGGCCAAGTCGCAGAAGGCGGTGAACCTGCGCCGCGATCCCAGGATCACCTGCATGGTCGAGGCGGGCGACACCTACGACCAGCTCAGGGGCGTGTCCATCGAGGGCCGCGCCGAGATCATCGAGGACGCCGGGAAACTCTTCGCCGTCGGCGTGAGCGTCTGGGAGCGCTACACCGGCCCCTACAGCGAGGAGGTGCGGCCGATGGTCGAGGCCATGCTGCACAAGCGGGTCGCCGTGCGCGTCGTGCCCGAGCGCACGCGCAGCTGGGATCACCGCAAGCTGGGGCTCCCGGCCATGCCGCTCGGCGGCAGCACCGCACAGGCGCTTTCCTGACCCGCGCGGGCTCGGGTCGCGCGACGCGCCCGAAATCCAACTGACACAGACACCTCGCACGAGCTAGCGTCGGGGTGTTCGACAAGATTCGGCCGGGCAGCGCCGCCCGCGAGGACGCGCCGCGCGACCGCGACGACGAGGAGCAGCGATGGCGGATTCGGGTAAGTCCAATGGCGCCGACGAGGTGAAGCGCAAGTTCCGGGAGGCACTGGAGCGCAAGAACCAGCAGAACGCCCGCGCGGCAGACCACCTCGACGGACGGTCCAAGGCGTCCGCGGCGCACACCGCGGCCAGCCACAAGCGGGAATTCCGGCGCAAGAGCGGATAGTCCGCGCAGGCGGCGAAGGCCCTCCGGCAAGATCGCTGGAGGGCCTCTCTTTTGCGCCGGTTCGCGCCGGACAAGCCGAGGGGCACTCGACTCTCGGCGCGAAGTACCCGTAGAAGTGACGCGAGCCGCGACAGCCCGATATCCGGGGTAGCGCGCACAGCCGCGTCGCGGCGCCGCACACCGCACCGCCGAGAGCGTCCTGGCCATCGCCGAAATCCTCGAGCGTGAGGGCTACATCACCGGCTCTCGGACCGAATTCGCGGCCGCGGGCGCGACCGTGGTCGTCGACCTCGGGTGCGGCCCAATCCGCGAGTACAGTCTCGCGGCGTGCGCGGTGTCTGCGAGCCCTGTTCACGGGCGACGCGAAATCCGCGACTGGAGCGGGATGCCAACTCGGACGACCCGAGCCGCAGCATCGTCACCAAGGCCGTCCGCGCCGCTCCGGCGCGGCGCATCCGTGGCGCTTCACACACCAGCCCATCCGGCCACAACTCGGACACGAGCCATATCGGAGGCGATCATGCGATCGGTGGACAACATCGAGGCCCGGAGCCACCGTGCGGATAGGCCATGATTACCGATCCAGTTGCGCGGATGCCCACCTGACCGAGATCGTCCAGCCGCACGCTGCCAGCGGAGTTCGAGAGCGGGAGCGGGGTCGAGTCGAGATGACCGCCGGGTCCAGCCACGAAAGGGCGAGCCAACGTCTCCCGAGCAGGCCCCTGGATCGTGGCAGGGCGGGGGTTGCACCCCCACAAGACATAGCGAAACGAGAAAGGCTCATGCTCTATGAGCATGAGCCTTTCACTCGTGTAGCCCCGACGGGATTCGAACCCGCGCTACCGCCTTGAGAGGGCGGCGTCCTAGGCCGCTAGACGACGGGGCCAGGACTGCTCTTCACTGTCGCGAGGAGCGCCGTGGTGATCTTTCGATCAGGAGGCTCGGCTAGCTTAACCGGCCGAGGCCCGGCGACCAAATCGCCAGGTGTTGATTGATTTCGGCCGCGAACCGAAGTCGAACAACCCACTCCGCTGGGGTACCAGGACTCGAACCTAGAATGGCTGAACCAGAATCAGCTGTGTTGCCAATTACACCATACCCCAATGACCAGGTAGTTCAGTCGCGAGTCTGGGTGACTCGAGACCGTGTTCCGGGCCGAGAAGAAGAGTACCAAACGGCTACGGGTTAACTACAAATCGCCTGGTCAAAGCCATATTTTCGACCCTGCGCCGCTACTGGGCCGTGTCCTTCCAGTCCAGCGCCGAGCGCAGCCGGTCCAGGGTGACGCCCCGACCGAGCAGTTCCAGCGATTCGTACAGCGGCGGGCTGATATGCGACCCGGTGACCGCGACCCGCACCGGCGCGAAGGCTTTGCGCGGTTTGAGCCCCAGATCATCGATCAGCGCCTTTTTCAGCGCCGCTTCGATAGCCTCGGCGGTCCAGTCGGTCAACGGCTCCAACACGGTAATAGCGGACTGCAATACCTCGGCGGCGCCGGCACCCAGATTCTTGGCACCCGCGGCGGGGTCGATCGCGAACTCATCCGCGGGCGCGAACAGGAATCGCAACAGTTCCCAGGCGTCGGACAACACGACGATCCTGGTCTGTACGAGTTCCGCCGCCTCGGCGAACACCTTCTCATCGATTTCCGCGCCGATATGCCCGTGTTCGGTGAGATACTCCCGCAGCCGGTGGGCGAAATCACCCGGCGCCAGCAATCGGATGTGCTCGGCGTTGAGTGCGTCCGCCTTCTTCTGGTCGAAACGGGCCGGATTCGAATTTACTTTCGAAATATCGAAGGCCGCGACCATCTCCGCCATGGAGAAAACGTCGCGGTCCTCGGACAGACCCCAGCCGAGTAGCGCGAGATAATTCAGCAAACCTTCAGGAATGAAGCCGCGGTCGCGGTGAGCGAACAGATTCGACTCCGGGTCACGCTTGGACAACTTCTTGTTGCCCTGGCCCATGACGAAGGGCAGGTGACCGAACTCGGGAGTGAATTCGGCAACCCCGATCCGGCGCAACGCGGCGTACAGCGCGAGTTGCCGCGGCGTGGAGGAGAGCAGGTCCTCGCCGCGCAGCACGTGGGTGATCCGCATCAGCGCGTCGTCGACCGGGTTGACCAGGGTGTACAGCGGATCGCCATTGCCCCGGGTGAGCGCGAAGTCCGGGACGCTGCCCGCCTTGAAGGTGGTCTCGCCGCGCACCAGATCGTTCCAGGACAGGTCTTCGTCGGGCATCCGCAGCCGTATCACGGCAAGGCGGCCCTCGGCCCGGTACGCCTCGATCCGCTCGGGCGTCAGATCGCGATCGTAGTTGTCGTAACCGAGTTTCGGATCGCGTCCGTCGGCACGATGGCGGGCCTCGACTTCCTCCGGAGTGGAGAACGATTCATACGCCTCACCGGCCTCCAGCAAACGCCGAACCACGTCCAGGTGCAGATCTTTTCGCAACGACTGGCGATATGGTTCGTAAGGACCGCCGACCTCCGGCCCCTCGTCCCAGGTGAGCCCGAGCCAGCGCAGCGCGTCGATAATCGCGCGGTAGGATTCCTCGGAATCGCGTGCGGCGTCGGTGTCTTCGATCCGAAAGACGAATGTGCCACCGTGGTGGCGGGCGTAGGCCCAGTTGAACAGCGCCGTCCGGATCAGGCCGACGTGCGGCGTTCCGGTCGGTGACGGGCAGAATCGGACCCGTACTTCAGTCATGGCTCTCTTTCGATCAGCGTTTGGCGGCAACGGGATTGGTGAGGGTTCCGATGCCCTCGACGGTCACCGACACCTGCTGGCCCTCGCGCATCGGGCCGACGCCCTCTGGGGTGCCGGTGAGGATGACGTCACCGGGCAGCAGCGTCATCACGGTGGTGACCCACTCGATGAGCTTCGGAATGTCGTGCAGCAGAAGCGAAGTACGGCTACGCTGGCGCACCTCGCCGTCGAGCTCGGTGACGATCTCCAGATCCGAAGGGTCCAAGGACGTTTCGATCCAGGGACCGAGCGGGCAGAACGTGTCGTAGCCCTTGCCCCTGGTCCACTGGCCGTCGTGGCGCTGCTGGTCGCGGGCGGTCACGTCGTTGGCGGCGGTGTAACCGAGCACCACGTCCAGCGCGCGGGCGGCGGGCACGTCCTTGCAGGGGCGGCCGATGACGATCGCCAGCTCCCCTTCGTAATCGACCTGAGATGAACTGGGCGGCAAGATGATCGGGGCGTTCGGCCCCACGATCGCGGTGTTCGGCTTGAGGAAGATCACCGGGTCGGCGGGGGCGGGCCCGCCCATCTCGGCGGCATGGGCGGCGTAGTTCTTGCCGATGCAGACCACCTTGCTGGCCAGGATCGGCGCGAGCAGCCGCACGTCGGCCAGCGGCCAGCTCCGGCCGGTGAACGTCGGTGTGCCGAACGGGTGTTCCGCGATCTCCTTGGCCACGCTGTCGCTTCCGTCGCCCTCGATGCTGACGAAGGCGACCCCATCTGGACTGGCAACTCGACCTAGACGCATGCCGGGAGTCTATCGACCCGCCGTCACCTGCCCGAACGCGCCCGACCGAGTGGTCGGATCCCGCGTGGGCACGGCGGTGGCCCGCGCTGTGAGGAGCCCGACAGCCGCAGCCATCGAATCCAGCGGCCACCGGGGTGTACCGTGACCAAGTCAGTTCATAAAGTGGGACGCTAATCCCGAATAATGAGATTTGAGGTGAGCCGATGGCGACCGTTACGCAGATCGACGAGGTTCGGCGCTGGTCCATGCTCGGTCTCGGCGTGTTCGCGCAGGCCTCCAGCGCGGTCTTCATCCACGGCGTCCCGTTCCTGCTGCCCGCGCTGACCGCCAGCGGCATGCCGCTGGCGACCGCCGGCCTGCTCGTGGCCATGCCCACCGTCGGCCTGGTGTGCACCCTGATCGCGTGGGGTTACCTGGTCGACCGGATCGGCGAACGCAAAGTGCTGGTCGGCGGTCCGCTGCTGATGCTGGCGGCCGGGTGCGCCGCGGCCGCCACGACCGACGACATCGCGCTGGGTGCGCTGCTTTTCCTCGGCGGCGTCGGGGCGGCGAGCACCAATGGCGCCAGCGGCCGGGTGATCGTCGGCTGGTTCCCGCCGCATCGGCGCGGTCTGGCGATGGGGATCCGGCAGACCGCGCAGCCGCTGGGCGTGGGCGTCGGCGCACTGGCGATTCCGGCCGTCGCCTCTGCCCACGGTGTGCCCGCGGCCATTCTCGTTCCCGCTCTCATGGCAGGCGTGGCGGCCGTGGGCTGTCTGGCAGGCATCGTCGATCCGCCGCGCCCCGCCGCTTCCGCCGCCGATCCGGCGTCGCGCGCCAATCCCTATCGCGACGACGCCACGCTGTGGCGCATCCATCTGGTCTCGGTGCTGCTGGTCGTCCCGCAGGGCACGGTGTGGACCTTCGCGCTGCTATGGCTGCACCGCGACATCGGCTGGTCGCTGACCACGGCGGGCGCGCTGGTGACGGTCACCCAAGTTCTCGGCGCGCTGGGCCGCATCGGCGCGGGTGCGTGGTCGGATCGGGTCGGCAGCCGGATGGGGCCGCTGCGCACCGTCGCCGTGGCCGCCGTGCTCTCGATGGCCGCGCTGGCGCTGACCGCGTGGACCGCGTGGTGGTGGGCGGCCATCCCGCTGTTGATCGCCGCGTCCGTCATCACCGTCTCCGACAACGGTTTGGCCTTCACCGCGGTCGCCGAAATCGCGGGCCCGTACTGGAGCGGCCGGGGACTCGGCATTCAGAACACCGGCCAGAACCTGGCCATGGCCGCCGTCCCGCCGGTGTTCGGCGCTCTGATCACCGTGAGCGGCTTCCCCGCCGCCTTCCTGCTGGCCGCCGTCACGGCTGTCGCGGCCATCCCCCTCGTCCCGCGCGACGCCGCCTGACGAACACCGACGTCATCGGCCTCGGGCAAAGGCCCGCCCCACGCCGGGCCACACCAGAGTTCGGTGGAAAACGGGCCGAGGCTCGGCAGTGGCGCGGCGGACGCGAACCGCCCCCTGACGTGCGAATGCGCGGTGACGTGCCGAGGACCGATCGATGATCGATCACAGCAAGGTCCCGCTCCCGGGGGGCGGGACCTTGCTGGGGTATGTCAGAGGGTGGCGGCGATCCGGTCGCCGATTTCCACGGTCGACGCGGCTCCCGAGCGCGACTCGAGGTCCTTGGCGACCGCCGACTCGATGCGCGTGGCCGCCTCGGTGTCGCCCAGGTGGTTGAGCAGGAGGGAGACCGAGAGGATCGCAGCGGTGGGGTCGGCCTTGGACTGGCCCGCGATGTCGGGGGCGCTGCCGTGCACCGGCTCGAACATGCTGGGGTTCGTCCCGGACGCGTCGATGTTGCCGCTGGCGGCCAGGCCGATGCCGCCGCTCACGGCCGCGGCGAGGTCGGTGATGATGTCGCCGAAGAGGTTGTCGGTGACGATCACGTCGAACCGGCCAGGGTCGTTGACCATGTGGATGGTGGCGGCATCGATGTGCTGGTAAGCCGTTGTGACGTCGGGGAATTCGGCTGCGACCTCGTCCACGGTGCGCTGCCAGAGCGAGCCGGCGAAGGTGAGCACGTTGTTCTTGTGCACCAGCGTCAGGTGCTTGCGCCGGGTCTGCGCCTTGGCGAAGGCGTAGCGCACCACGCGCTCGATGCCGAAGCGGGTGTTGGTGCTGACCTCGGTCGCCACCTCGTGCGGGGTGCCGACGCGGATCGCGCCGCCGGTGCCGGTGTAGGGCCCCTCGGTGCCCTCGCGCACGACCACGAAGTCGATGTCGGGGTTGCCCGCGAGCGGGCTGGTCACGCCGGGGAACAGCCTGGACGGCCGCAGGTTCACGTGGTGGTCCAGCGCGAACCGGGTGCGCAGCAACAGGCCGCGTTCGAGCACGCCGCTGGGCACCGACGGGTCGCCGATCGCGCCGAGCAGGATGGCGTCGTGCTGCTTCAGCTCGGGCAGCACCGAGTCCGGCAGGATCTCGCCGGTCGCGTGGTAGCGGCGCGCACCGAGGTCGTACTCGGTCTTCTCGACGCCGGGCATGACCACGTCGAGCACCTTGAGCGCCTCGGCGATGACCTCGGGCCCGATCCCGTCACCCGGGATGACAGCAAGCTTCATGACAAATGCTCCGTTCGATGTTGCCGGTCGCGGCCGCCGCATCATGCGGTAAAGGGGGCCGTCGGGTGCGCACGACATTCCGGCCGGGTGACCGCAGCACCGTCACGGTACTCGGCGCGGCCGGATCGCCGAGCACCGGGCGCGAGGACGCGGCGCACCGCGAACTCGCACCGATTCCGCGCGCCGGTGGCGCGTCGGCCGAGCGACCGGCGCCGCGCACGAGTGCTTCGTGCGCGGCGCCGATTCCGCTTCGGCCGGGGCATGCGCCCCGGCGGGATCAGGACAGGTCGACCTGGACGACCTTGGCCGCACCGACGGACTCGGCGATCGCGGCCTGCA
Organism: Nocardia arthritidis NBRC 100137; assembly: GCF_001612765.1. Lineage (GTDB taxonomy): Bacteria > Actinomycetota > Actinomycetes > Mycobacteriales > Mycobacteriaceae > Nocardia > Nocardia arthritidis. The sequence goes on along the minus strand of NZ_BDBB01000016.1, from coordinate 3,757 downwards.
CGTCGGCGGGCACCTCGCGGGCCACGCGCAGCACGACGGTGGCGCCTTCCTTGTCGACGTCCTGGGTCAGCTGCGCGGCCAGGATGTCGACCTCGGCCTCGCCGAGCTTGGTGCCGATCCGGCCCAGCGCGCCCGGCCGGTCCTCGTAGTTCAGGATGGCCAGGTTGAGGCCCTCGGCGCGCATGTCGTAGTTGCGGCCGTTGATGTTGACGATCTTCTCCACCAGCTGCGGCTCGGTCAGCGTGCCCGCCACGTTCAGGGTGCTGCCGTCGCCGAACACGGCGCGCAGGTCGACGACACTGCGGTGGCTCGGGCTCTCCGAGGCCGTGGTGACCTCGGCGGTGATCCCGCGGTCCTTGGCCAGCGCGGGCGCGTTGACGAAGGTGACCTGGTCTTCGACCAGCGCGGAGAAGATGCCGCGCAGCGCGGACAGCTCCAGCACGCCGACCTCCTGGGCGGCCAGCTCGCCGCGCACCTGGATCTCGACGCTGACCGGCAGCTCGTTGGACAGCGCGCCGAGCAGGGCGCCCTGCTTGCGGACGATGTCCAGCCAGGGGGCGACCTCTTCGCCGACGGTGCCGCCGGTGACGTTCACCGCGCCGGGCACGAACTCACCCGCCAGCGCCAGCAGCACCGACTTGGCGACGTCGGTGCCCGCGCGGTCCTGGGCCTCGGAGGTGGAGGCGCCCAGGTGCGGGGTCACCACGACCTGCGGCAGATCGAACAGCGGGCTGTCGGTGCACGGCTCGGTCTCGAACACGTCCAGGCCGGCGGCGCGCACGTGGCCGGACTTGATCGCCTCGGCCAGGGCGGCCTCGTCGACCAGGCCACCGCGGGCGGCGTTGACGATGATCACGCCCGGCTTGGTCTTGGCGATGGCCTCCTTGCCGATGAGGCCCTTGGTCTCCGGGGTCTTCGGCAGATGGATCGAGATCAGGTCGGCGCGCTCGAGCAGCTCGTCGAGGGTCAGCAGCTCGATGCCGAGCTGCGCGGCGCGCGCGGGCGACACGTACGGGTCGTAGGCGACGATCTTGGTCTCGAAGGCGGCCAGGCGCGCGGCGAACAGCTGGCCGATGCGGCCCAGGCCGACGACGCCGACGGTCTTGTCGAAGATCTCGACGCCGTTGAACTTGCTGCGCTGCCAGGTGCGCTCGCGCAGGGTGGCGTCCGCGGCGGGAACCTGGCGGGCGGCGGCCAGCAGCAGGGTGACCGCGTGCTCGGCGGCGGTGTGGATGTTCGAGGTGGGCGCGTTCACGACCATGACACCGCGCTCGGTGGCGGCGGGCACGTCGACGTTGTCGAGGCCGACCCCCGCGCGGGCGACGATCTTCAGGTTCTTCCCGGCGTCCAGGACCTCGGCGTCGACCGTGGTCGCCGAGCGCACGAGCAGCGCGTCGGCCTCGGGCACCGCGGCCAGCAGGGCCGGGCGGTCGGGTCCGTCGACCCACCGGACCTCGACACCGTCACCGAGCGCGTCGACGGTCGACTGGGCGAGCTTGTCGGCGATCAGAACTACAGGACGGCCTGCTTGGCTCACGTGGAGTACTCCTGGGGAATGGGGTCGGCAATTACCGCCGAACAGCTTAGTGCGCGCGATTTCCACCCCGGCTACCACCTGGTAGGCGGGCGTCCTCAGTCACCCTCCTGGCAAAAATATGAAGACCGGTCTATAGTCGACGCATGGGCGTCAAAGGGACCGAAACTCGCGGCAAACTCGTCGACGCGGCGCGCACGCTCATGGAGCGGCACGGCTATTACGGTGCGGGGCTCAACCAGATCTTGGCGGCCAGCGGCGCACCGCGTGGGTCGTTGTACTTCCACTTCCCCGGCGGCAAGGACGAACTGGTCGCGGCCGCGATCGCTCAGGCGGGCAAGGAGATCACGGCGTTGATCGACACGATCGAGCCCGGCGATGCCGCCGCGGCCGCGAGCACGCTGCTGCGCGCGTTCGGCGACCGGCTGGAAGCGTCCGGCTGGCAACAGGGCTGCCCGGTCGCCACGGTGGCCTTGGACGTCGCGGCCGGGAACGACTCGATCCAAACGGAGTGCGCCGCCGCGTACGCCGCATGGGAACAGGCGTTGCGGCTGCGACTGCGCGCCGACGGCCGTGCGGACGCCGACGATTTGGCCGCCACGGTGCTGGCGATGGTCGAGGGCGCGCTGTTGCTCGCCCGCGCCCAACGCAGTCGTGAACCCCTGGAGCGGGTGGAACGCATTCTGCGCACCATGATCTGACGGCGGATGTCCCGCTGAGCCTTTCCACGTGTCACCAAAATATGTAGACCGGTCTAGTAAGGAGTAGTCATGTCCGACAGCATCGTGTTCGGAGCCGCCGGGTTCCTCGGCCGCAACGCGGTCGCCCGCTTACTCGAGCAGGGGCATTCCGTCACCGCCGCCTTGCGGCCGGGCAGCGAGGAGCGGCTCACCGGCTGGTTGCGCCGCCGAGCCGTGGATTCGGGCGGGCTGGAGATCGTCGCGTGTGATGTCACCGCCCCCGACCTCGGCCTGCCCACGGGGTTCGACCCCTCCGGTATTCGCGACGTGTACAACTGCGCCGCCCGCTTCGCCTTCGGGCTCGCTCGCGAGGACGCGTACGCGGTCAACGTCACCGGTGCGCTGCGGGTGCTGGAGTGGGCCGCCGCCCGGCCCGAACTGCGGCGCGTCGTGCACATCACCGGATATCGGATCACCGTCGAGGAATCCGAGGAGCAGCATTACGAGAGGGGCGCCTACGGCGCTTCGAAGTTCGAATCGGATCCCCTGCTGCGCAGCCGGGCGGCGGAGCTCGGCGTCGCGCTGACCATCGCGAATCCGAGCAGCGTGATCGGACCAGGTCAATACGTCGGGCTGTCGAGCGTCGTCGAGGACCTGTGGAACGGACGGCTCCCGGCCGTCCCCGGCGGCCCCGCGACCTTCGTGCCGATCCTCGACCTGGACTACTTCACCGATTTCTTGATCAGCCTGCCCGCCCTGCCGGATACCGCGGGTCGCTCCTACACGGTTCTGGATGATCGAACACCCGAGCTGCCGAAGCTGATACGGCTGCTGGCCGGGCACCTCGGCGTCCGCGCGCCGCGCTTGTCCATTCCGGTCGGCGTCATCGCGAAACTTCCGCGCGCGCTGACCGGCGCCGATCCGGAAACGATGACGTTCATCGCCGAGGACCGCTACGACACGTCGGCGGCGCAGGACGTGGCCCGCCGTGCCGGGCTCACCATGCCTGCGACCGAGGCGACCTTGCTGACGTGGGCCGACCATCTGGTGGCCAGCCGGTTCGGCGCGGTGGCCGACGATCCGACTGCCGGATTCGTCGACGGCGTATGGGTGGGTGGTGAACGGAGCCGTCCAAACTATGTTCTGGTGCACGGCCTTCCGCTCGACGGTGAGTCGTGGAACGAGGTGCGCGCCGAGTTGGACGGGCCGAGTCTGGTCGTCGACCTGCCGGGCTTGGGGCGCTCGGCGCCCGGCGATACCGATGCGGTGTTGCCGAAACTGCTCGCCTCCGTCCGTAGCCGTCCCGTGCTGGTCGGCCATTCGCTCGGCTGCGGGCCGGTGCTGCGGTACGCGGCGCGGCATCCCGAGCGGGTCTCCGGGGTGGTGCTGGTGGCTCCCTCGTTCCTGCAGCCACCGTCCGGCCTGCTGCTGCGCTCACCATTGGCCGCGGTGGCGATGCGCCGGATGTCTGCCGGTTCCCTCGCCGATCGGCTCGGCGTGCCGGAGAGCGCCGCGCTCGCGAGCGCCGCGGCGAACCTGCGCA
>NZ_BDBB01000015.1 GCF_001612765.1 Nocardia arthritidis NBRC 100137 | reverse complement strand
GGCGGTGGTGGTGTCGCGGTCATCGGTGGTTGCGCTGGTCACGCGAGATCTCCTAACGAAAGAGCAAGGGGGACGAGGAAGGCCGGGCAGCGATCAGTGCACCACCGCTTTCTCCGCGCCCACGCCGGTGAGCGAGCGGACCTCCATCTCCGCGGCCTTGGCCGGGTCCTCGGACCTGCCGCCGACCAAGGTGCCGATGACGCCGAGCGCGAACGCCAACGGGATGGAGACGATGCCCGGGTTGGACAGCGGGAACCAGTCGAAGTCCGATCCGGGGAGCATGGCGGTCTTGCTGCCGGATACCGCGGGGGAGAACACGATCAGCACGATCGTCGAGATCAGGCCGCCGTACATGCTGAACAGCGCGCCTGTGGTGTTGAACCGCCGCCAGAACAGCGAGAACAGGATGGTCGGCAGATTCGCCGATGCCGCGACCGCGAACGCCAGCGCCACCAGGAAGGCGACGTTCTGCCCGTTGGCCAGGATGCCCAGGGCGATGGCCAGCACGCCGATCACGACCGCCGTGATCCGGGAGACGCGGACCTGTTCGCGCTCACCGGCTTTCCCGCGCTTGATGACATTGGCGTAGATATCGTGGGCGAACGAGGCCGACGCCGTGATGGTCAGGCCCGCGACCACCGCGAGGATGGTGGCGAAGGCGACCGCGGAGATCACGCCGAGCAGCACCACGCCACCGAGTTCGAAGGCCAGCAGCGGCGCCGCCGAATTCTGCCCGCCCGCGGCCGCGAGGATGCGGTCCGGGCCGACGATCGCCGCCGCGCCGTAGCCGAGCACCAGGGTGAACAGGTAGAACGCGCCGATCAGGCCGATCGCCCAGACCACCGAGCGCCGTGCCTCTTTGGCGGTGGGCACAGTGTAGAAGCGCATCAGCACGTGCGGCAGGCCCGCGGTGCCGAGCACCAATGCCAAACCGAGGGAGAGGAAGTTGAGCTTCGAGGTCTCGCTGCCGCCGTACTGCGCGCCGGGAGCGAGCACGTCGCGCGCGGCGACGGCCTTGTTCGCCGAGCCGGAGACCGCTTCCTGCGCGGAGCCCAGAACGTCGGAGAAGTTGAAACCGAACTTCGCGAACACCATGACGGTCATCAGCGCCGCGCCCACGATCAGCAGCACCGCCTTGATGATCTGCACCCACGTGGTGCCCTTCATGCCGCCGACCAGCACGTAGACGATCATCAGCACGCCCACCACGGCGATCACGATGGACTGCCCGGTCTTGTCGGAGATGTCCAGCAGCAGCGCGACCAGGCCGCCCGCGCCCGCCATCTGCGCGAGCAGGTAGAACAGCGACACGGTGAGCGTGGACAGCGCGGCGGCGGTGCGTACCGGGCCTTCCTTCAGCCGGAAGCTCAGCACGTCGGCCATGGTGAATTTGCCGGTGTTGCGGAGCATTTCGGCGACCAGCAGCAGCGCGACCAGCCAAGCGACCAGGAATCCGATGGAATAGAGGAAACCGTCGTAGCCGTAGACCGCGATGGCGCCCGCGATGCCGAGGAAGCTCGCGGCCGAGAGGTAGTCGCCCGCGATCGCGATGCCGTTCTGCGGGCCGGAGAAGCCGCGCCCTCCGGTGAAGTAGTCGGCGGCGGTGGCGTTGTTGCGGCTGGCGCGGATCACCACGATCATCGTGAACACGACGAAGACGCCGAAGATGGCGATATTGGCGACCGGGTTGCCGACCGTCGCGGCTGCGGCGTAGGTGTGCACGGTGTTCACGCTCGTTCTCCCTCGAGGTAGCCGCGGATCTTCGCCGCGCGCGGATCCAGTTCCCGGTTGGCGAACCGCACGTACAGCGCGGTGATGGCGAAGGTGGAGACGAATTGGCCGAGGCCGAGCAGTAACCCGACGTTGACGTCGCCGAACACCGGGCGGCTCATGAAGTCATGGGCGTATGCGCCGAGCAGGACGTAACCGAGGTACCAGAGCAGGAACAACGCGGTCATCGGAAACACGAAGCGGCGCAGGCGCGTTCGCAGTTCCTGGAATTGGGGGCTCGCCTGCACTTCGGCGAATTCTGCTGCGCTCGGCGCTCGCCGCGGGGCGGCGTCGTCGAGTTCGGTACTGGTCATGATTGTCCTACCAAGTGACGTGGCTTACTTCCCGAGGAAGGTAAGCCAGGCCCGCGGCCCGCCAGTAGGCTGTGGCGTGGGTCACTCTGTGAAGGTGCCCGAATCTGCGCTGAGCGGTCGATGTGACGCGATGAACGGTCGGCCGCCCGGGGCCTCGGTCAGTCCGAGCGCAGGCTGCGCTCGCGGTCGGCGCCCATGCCAAGTCGCTCCGGCGCGTGCATCCGGACGAAGATCCGGCTCACCGTCCTGGCGCCGAGTCCACGGGTGAACGAGCTGACCAGCACCATGGTGGCGAACGCCAACGGCACGCTGATCGCCGCCGGATAGCCGAGCAGCGCTGCGGGCCAGCCGCCCGCCACCGCGTCGGAGAATCCGCCGGTGACCGAGACGGCGGTCGCGGTGCCCGCGGCGAGCCCGCCCGCGATCAGGCCGGCCGCCGCGCCCGCCGCGGTCAGCCCGCGCCACCAGATGCCCAGCACCAGCAGCGGGCACAGCGTGGAGGCGGCCACCGCGAAGGCCAGGCCGACGGTGCGCGACAGGTCCAGCGACACGACGGTCAGCGACAGCGCCAGCGGAACCGAGCCCGCGACCAGCGCCGCCGCGCGGAAGTCCCGGATCCGCCCGCGCAGCATGTCGGTGCTGAGCACGCCCGCGATGCTCACCAGCAGTCCCGACGAGGTGGACAGAAACGCGGCGATCGCGCCCGCCGCGGCCAGCGCCGCGAGCAGCTGCCCCGGCAGTCCGGCGACCACCGAGCCGGGCAGCAGCACCACCGCGGCATCGGAGGTCCCGGTGATCAGCAGTTGCGGCACGTACAGCCGGGCGAAGACGCCCAGCAGGACGGGGAACAGGTAGAAGAGCCCGACCAGGCCGATCACCGCGAGCGCCGTAGCGCGCGCGGCCCGCCCATCGGGGTTGGTGTAGAAGCGCACCAGCACGTGCGGCAGGCCCATGGTGCCGAGAAAGGTCGCGAGTATCAGCGAATAGACCTGGTAGGCCGGATGCGGTCCACCCAAGCCGCCGCCCGGCGCCAGCCAGCCCGCGCCGTCGGCGGGTGCGCCCGCGACCACCGGCACGGCGGCCCCGGCTTCCAGAACCAACCGCGTGCCCGCGGACAGCTCGTGGGTGCCCGGCGTCAGCGGCACCGGGCCGTCGACCGCGCGGTCGTCGAGTGTTCCCGTGATCGAGACCTGCTGCGGCGCACCTACCCGCACCACCACGTCGGTGGTCACGTCGACGGTCGTGCGCTCGGACACCACCGGCGGGGCGGGCGCGCCCAGTTCCCGCTCGTCGGCGAGGAAGTGCCCGAGCAGCACCAGCGCAGGAAGGGCCACCGCGGTCAGCTTCAGCCAGTATTGGAACGCCTGGACCAGGGTGATCGAGCGCATCCCGCCGCCCACCACGTTGGCGAGCACGATCGCGCCCACCGCCACCGCGCCCACCCAGTCCGGCACCCCGAGCAGGATGTGCAGGGTCAGCCCGGCCCCTTGGAACTGCGGAATGAGATACACCGCGCAGATGAGCACCACGACGGTGGCCGCGAGCCTGCGCAAACGCAGTGAGCCCAACCGGAATTCGGCGAAGTCGGGCACCGTGTACGCGCCGGAGCGGCGCAACGGAGCGGCGACGAACAGCAGCAGCGCGAGATATCCGGCGGTGAAGCCCACCGGGTACCACAGCGCGTCCGCGCCGTATTTCGCGATCAACCCGGCCACGCCGAGAAACGAGGCGGCCGAGAGGTATTCACCGGAGATCGCGGCGGCGTTCCAGCGCGGTCCCACGCTGCGCGAGGCGACGAGGAAGTCGGAGGTGGTGCGCGCGAGCCGCACGCCGTACGCGCCGATCGCGACGGTCGCCAGCGCAGCGAGGACCAGCGCGGCCACGGTAAGCGCGGGCGCCGTCCCCGAGGTCATGCAGTGCTCCGGAGCGGGCACATCGGTTCGGCGGGCGATGTGGACGTAATCGACGTGTTCATGGTGGAGGGCGCACCATCAGTCCTCGGCCAGTTCGAGGAAGTCCTGTTCGTTGCGTTCGGCCAAGCGCACATACGTCCGGCCGAGCAGGAACAGCAGCGGGTAGACGGCTCCGCCGAGCAGCAGCCACGGCAACCGGATGCCCAGCGCCGTCATCGAGCCGAACGAACCGGTGCGGAACAGCACCGGTAGCGCGCACAGCAGCGCGATGCTCACCAGGCCCACGCGTAGCGCGAGCCCGAGTTGGGCGCGGATCAGGCCCCCGATGAGCGCTTCGCCGAACTCGGTCTGCTCGGCGACCTCCACCCGCGTGCGCACCCGCCGCGCGCCACGTCGCTCGGAGAGCACGACGCGCCTGCGGCCCGGACGCTGCGGCCCGGTCACTGGTTGCCCCAGTGCTGCCGGGGCCGGTGCACCAGCCGTTGTTTCAGCTCACGAACCTGTCTTCGGCTGACCGGCAGTTCGACCGCTTGCGCGTCGCCCTCGGCCCGCAGGCACACCACCGTCCCTGAACCCATGCTGCGCAGCCCGGTGACCAGCCGCAGCGCCACCAGATACGACCGGTGCACCCGGAGGAATCCCGCGTCGTGCCAGCGAGCCTCCAGCGCCGACAACGGAATCCGCACCAGGTGCGATCCGGCGCTGGTGTGCAGCCGCGCGTAGTCACCGTCGGCTTCCACCCAGCTCACGCTCGATCTCGGTACCAGCGTCGTCACTCCGCCGAGTTCCACGGGGATGACCTCGTTCGGGTCGGTGCGGGCGTCGGCGGCGGGCGGGTGTGGCGCGCTGCGCGCAGCGGCGATCCGCCGCACCGCCTCCGCGAGCCGGTCCTCCCGCAGCGGCTTGAGTAGATAGTCCACCGCGCCCAGGTCGAACGCCGCGATCGCCCGGTCGTCGTGGGCGGTCACGAAGACCACGGCGGGCGCGGCGGCGAACTCCGAGAGGATGCCCGCCAGCTCCATGCCGTCCAGTCCCGGCATGTTGATGTCCAGGAATACCGCGTCGATCGGATGGGCGCGCAGCACCCGCAGCGCGCTGGTGGCGTCGCAGGCCGCGTGGATCTCGCCGATCTCGGTCCGCGCGCGCAGCAGATACACCAGCTCGTCCAGAGCCGGTCTCTCGTCGTCCACGGCCAGCACGCGCAGCGCGCCCGCCGGTTTGCCGGTAACGCGGGTCACAATCGCACCATCGTAAGGCTCTCCGGATCCAGGGTGCCGCGTGGCGGTCTCAGGCCCGGATGCCCGCGCGGAACTTGGGGACGCGCAGGCTGACCTTCGTGCCCGCGCCGGGCGCGGTTTCCACGACCAGGCCGTAGTCGTCGCCGAAGGCCGCGCGCAACCGGTCGTCGACATTGGCCAGCCCGACGTGCGCGGCCTCACCGGAGCCCGCCGGGCCCGTCCCGGTGTCAACAGTGTCCAGTGCGCCGGAGCGGAGCAGATCCGGGTCCATGCCGACGCCGTCGTCCTCGACGCTGATCACGCATTCGGTGCCCGCGTCGGCAGCGACGATGCTGACGGTGCCGCCGTGCGCGGTGCCCGCCAGCCCGTGCCGCACCGCGTTCTCCACCAGCGGCTGAAGCGCGAGGAACGGCAGCACCACGCCGAGCACCTCGGGCGCGATCCGCAGCCGGACCTGGAGCGCGTCGCCGAAACGGGCGCGTTCGAGCGCGAGGTACCGCTCGATGTTGCGCAACTCGTCGGACAGCACCGTGAATTCGCCCGCGGCGCGGAAGGAGTACCGGGTGAAGTCGGCGAATTCGAGGATCAGCTCGCGGGCCCGCGCCGGGTCGGTGCGGACGAACGAGGCGATGGTGTTCAGCGCGTTGTAGATGAAGTGCGGGCTGATCTGGGCTCGCAGCGCGCGCACCTCGGCGCGGTCCAGCCGGGCCCGCGACGCGTCCAGCTCGGCCAGTTCGAGCTGGCCGCAGGCGTACCGCGCCACCTCGGCGACCGCACCCAGCCGGCCCGGTCCCGGCTGCCCGGCGCTCACGACTCCCAGCACACCGGCCACGCCGTTGGATTCGACCAGCAGCGGTTGCGCGATCAGCGTGCGTCCCGCGTGTTCGCCGCGTCCCGGTCCGGCGACGAGCACTGGGCGCTCGCCCGCGACGGCGCGCACGGCGGCTTCGCCGAAGTATTCGGCCAGTTCGGCGTGCGGGCCGTCCCAGGCGAGCAACGTGCCGTCGGGGTCGGCCAGCGCGAGCGCTTCGGCACCGGTGAGCGCGCGCAGGTGCGGCGCCGCCTCCCGTGCCGACTGCTCGGTCAGCCCGCGCCGCAGCGGGACCGCCGCCAGCGACGCGGTGTGCAAAGCCGAATGCACCGCCCGCTCGGCGGGCGTGGTCACCACTCTGCGGGTGCGCGACCAGATCAGCAGCGCACCGGCGATCAGCGCCGCCACGGTCGCGACGGCGAGTGCGGTGGTCATGGCGGGCTTCGCCGCACGGACTGCATGGGCTGATTATCGCGCCGGCCGCAATCGTGCGCGGAGCGGTGGCGGTCCTGATGTGAGATCGGGCCTGGAGTATCGGCCGGATCGCGCGGCAGGGTGGTGGCGGATCCGGGGCCCGCGATCGAGTCCCTGAGCATCGATAGGATTGCGTGAGGCACGCGGTGCTGGTCAGCGGCGGCCGGTGCCGCGGCGCAGTCCCGGTCCCGGTCCCGGTCCGCCGGAGTTCAGCCCTGGTACTGCGGGACCGTGAACTCGACGGTGCCGGGTTCGGGGAAGTGCGCCGCGCCGATGCTGACCGTCGCGGTGAACTGGCCGATGCCGGGAAGGAACAGCGCGGAGTGGCCGCTGTTGCCCCAGTAGCCGGGGCCCTGCGCGACCACTTGGAACGTACCTTCTTGACCGGTGTCGACGTTGCGATAGTTCAGCGTGACCGGCAGCGTGCAGGGCCCGGCGCCGACCAGCGTCGCGCCCACGGTGAAGGCCGCCTGGTTGGGGTAGGCGTTGCCGTTGACCGACATCTCCACCTGACCCACGCACGGTCCCTGGGCCAGGGTGTACACAGTGGCGAATGCGGCGGGCGCGGCCGCGGCGGGCGCGGCCGTCGCGGCCAGTGCCGCCATCGCCGTAGCGGGGACCATCAAGAGCGCTGTCGTCGAATTCATCGACACCTCCACGATTTCGGGAAAATCCGGTCTGCCGTGCTGGCCCGTCCCCGAGAAGCGCCGGCATCGTCGTGGGGAGGGAAGCAGAGATTACCGCCGAGCCCCGGCCGCCGTTCGGGTGTTCCCGAATTCGGCAAGACCCCGACACTCGCGGAAATCAGCCACTCATACGGCGAGTCCCCAGGACGCGCCGGTGATCTTCCCCACCGACACGCCGGACGCCCGGGTGGCGCCAGCGCGCCGGTCCGAAGCAGTCGGTGGGCACGCCTAGAATCGGTCCAGCCAACCCCCGTCGAGACCTTGGGAGGAAGGACCGTCTTGGCCGCCTCGTCCGGATCGTTCGTCCATCTGCACAACCACACCGAGTACTCCATGCTCGATGGTGCGGCCAAGATCTCGCCACTGTTCAGCGAGGCGAAACGGCTGGGGATGAACGCGGTCGGGATGACCGACCACGGCAACATGTACGGCGCGTCGGAGTTCTACAACTCGGCCAAGAAGCACGACATCAAGCCGATCATCGGCATCGAGGCCTACATCGCGCCCGCCTCCCGGTTCGACACCAAGCGCGTGCAGTGGGGCGATCCGAGCCAGAAGGGCGACGACGTCTCCGGCTCGGGCGCCTACACGCACATGACCATGGTCGCCGAGAACGCGACCGGCCTGCGCAACCTGTTCAAACTCTCCTCGCTTGCCTCCATCGAGGGCCAGCTCGGCAAGTGGGCGCGCATGGACGCGGAGATCATCGCCCAGTACGCCGAAGGCATCATCGCGACGACCGGCTGCCCCTCCGGCGAGGTGCAGACCCGCCTGCGCCTCGGGCACGAGCGCGAGGCGCTCGAGGCCGCGGCCAAGTGGCAGGAGATCTTCGGGAAGGAGAATTTCTTCCTCGAGGTCATGGATCACGGCCTGTCCATCGAGCGCCGGGTCCGTGAGGGTTTGCTGAACGTCGGCAAGCAGCTGGGCATTCCGGCGCTGGCCACGAACGACTGCCACTACGTCACCAAGGACCAGTCCGCCAACCACGAGGCGCTGCTGTGCGTGCAGACCGGCAAGACGCTGTCGGATCCCACGCGGTTCAAGTTCGACGGTGACGGCTACTACCTGAAGTCCGCCGAGGAGATGCGCGCGCTGTGGGACGCCGAGGTGCCCGGCGCATGCGACAACACGGTGCTGATCGGCGAGCGGGTCCAGTCCTACGACGACGTGTGGGCCTTCAAGGACCGCATGCCGATCTTCCCGGTGCCCGAGGGCGAGGACCAGGATTCCTGGCTGCGCAAAGAGGTCGACCGCGGCCTGGCGCGCCGGTTCCCGGACGGCGTGCCCGACGAGTACTACAGCCGCGCCTACTTCGAACTGGACGTCATCAAGCAGAAGGGCTTCCCCGCCTACTTCCTCGTCGTCGGCGACCTCGTCAAGCACGCGCGGGAGGTCGGCATCCGGGTCGGCCCCGGCCGTGGTTCGGCGGCCGGTTCGCTGGTGGCCTATGCGCTCGGCATCACCAATATCGATCCCTTGCCGCACGGCCTGCTGTTCGAGCGGTTCCTCAACCCGGAGCGCCCATCCGCGCCCGATATCGATATCGACTTCGATGATCGCCGTCGCGGTGAGATGGTTCGCTACGCGACCGAGAAGTGGGGCACCGACCGGGTCGCCCAGGTGATCACCTTCGGCACGATTAAAACCAAGGCCGCGATCAAGGACTCCGCGCGTGTCCAGTTCGGTCAGCCCGGCTTCGCCATCGCCGACCAGATCTCCAAGGCGCTGCCGCCGCCGATCATGGCCAAGGACATCCCGCTGTCGGGCATCATGGACCCCGATCACGAGCGGTACAAAGAGGCCGCCGAGGTCCGCGAGCTCATCGGCAACAACCCGGACGTGGCCAAGATCTACGAGACCGCGCGCGGACTCGAGGGCCTGATCCGCAACGCCGGTGTGCACGCCTGCGCGGTGATCATGTCCTCCGAACCGCTGATGGACGCCATCCCGGTGTGGAAGCGGCCCCAGGACGGGGCGATCATCACCGGCTGGGACTACCCGTCCTGCGAGGCCATCGGCCTGCTGAAGATGGACTTCCTCGGTCTGCGCAACCTCACCGTCATCGGTGACGCGCTGGACAACATCAAGGCCAACCGCGGCATCGACCTGGACATGGACAACCTGCCGCTGGACGACCCCGCGACCTACGAATTGCTCTCGCGCGGCGACACCCTCGGCGTCTTCCAGCTCGACGGCGGCCCCATGCGCGACCTGCTGCGCCGCATGCAGCCCACCGGCTTCAACGACATCGTCGCCGTGCTCGCGCTGTACCGCCCCGGCCCGATGGGCATGAACGCGCACAACGACTACGCCGACCGCAAGAACGGGCGGCAGCCGATCAAGCCGATCCACCCCGAGTTGGAGGAACCGCTCAAGGAAATCCTCGCCGAGACCTACGGCCTGATCGTCTACCAAGAGCAGATCATGTTCATCGCGCAGAAGGTCGCCTCCTACTCGATGGGCAAGGCCGACGCGCTGCGCAAGGCCATGGGTAAGAAGAAGCTCGAGGTGCTCGAGGCCGAGTACAAGGGCTTCCACGAGGGCATGACCGCGAACGGCTTCTCCGAGGCCGCGGTGAAGGCGCTGTGGGACACCATCCTTCCGTTCGCCGGCTACGCGTTCAACAAGTCGCACGCCGCGGGCTACGGCCTGGTCTCGTTCTGGACCGCCTACCTCAAGGCCAACTACCCGGCCGAGTACATGGCGGGCCTGCTCACCTCCGTGGGCGACGACAAGGACAAGGCCGCGGTCTACCTCTCCGACTGCCGCCGCCTCGGCATCACCGTGCTGCCGCCGGACGTCAACGAGTCCGAGCAGAACTTCGCCTCCGTCGGCAAGGACATCCGCTTCGGTCTCGGCGCGGTGCGCAACGTCGGCGCGAACGTCGTCGCCTCGATCATCCAGGCGCGCAAGGAGAAGTCGAAGTTCACCGATTTCTCCGACTACCTGAACAAGATCGACGCGATCGCCGCGAGCAAGAAGGTCACCGAATCCCTCATCAAAGCTGGTGGTTTCGACTCCCTCGGGCATCCCCGTAAGGGCCTGATGCTGATCCACTCCGACGCCATCGATGCCGTGATGGCCACCAAGAAGGCCGAGGCGATCGGTCAATTCGACCTGTTCGGCGGCTTGGATGCGGACGAGTCGGTGACCTCGGTGTTCAACGTGAAGGTTCCCGAAGAGGAATGGGAGTCCAAGCACCGGCTCGCGCTGGAGCGGGAGATGCTCGGCCTGTACGTCTCCGGGCATCCGCTCAACGGCGTCGAGCATGTGCTCGCGGCGCAGGCCGACACGCAGATCCCCGCCATCCTGGAGGGCGACATCAAGGACGGCACCCAGGTGACCGTCGGCGGCATCCTGGCCTCGGTCAACCGGCGCATCAACAAGAACGGCCTGGCCTGGGCCTCCGCGCAGTTGGAAGACCTCACCGGTGGTATCGAGGTGCTGTTCTTCCCGCAGTCCTACTCGGTGTACGGGATGGACGTCGTGGAGGACGCCGTGGTGCTGGTCAAGGCGCGCGTCTCGGTCCGCGACGACCGCATCTCGCTGATCGCCAACGATCTCGCCGTGCCCGACCTGTCGGCGGTCGGCGTCGCGAAGCCGCTCGCGGTCACCGTCACCACCCGCATGTGCACACCGGACAAGATCGGCGAACTCAAGCGGGTCTTGTCCAGGCACCCCGGCACGTCGGATGTCCATATCCGGCACGTCGGCGCCCGAGACAAGACCACGCTGCTGAAACTCGACGAACGCCTGCGAGTCTCACCGTCCTCGGCACTGATGGGCGACCTCAAGGCGCTGCTGGGCCCGGGCTGCCTGGCCGGCTGAGCGGCGGGTTCGGTGCGGTCAAGAATCGAGCCACTGCTCGATCTGCTCGAGATTCGGGGCGGAGACGACGATGGCACCGTCTTCGGCGTCCAGCAGATTCCAAGCGCGCGGTGATATCGGATCGCGTATCAGGCAGTAGCCCGCCCGCGTGGCCCGGTCGGTGAGGTTTCGGAGCCGTTCGGAGTTCGGGTCCGGTGTGACTGCTTCGGTTCCGTTCACAAGCAGTTCCTCCATGGGCGGTGTTGTCGTGCGGAATCCGGCGTGATGCGTCCGGCGGCGACCAAGGCGGCGAACGCGGTGCGTTTGCGGCCGCAGTCGTGATCGCGGTGCAGTTGCATCGCTCGGTGGGCCTCGGTGATGGTCAAAGGCTGGGCGGGTGCGGCGCATGTCCACGCTTCCGGCCACTGGATCGGGCCCACGTGGCCTCGCGTACGGGCGGCCCTGTGCCCGCGCGCGGGACGTCCCGGCCGGCCGGTCGGCCACACACAGCCGACGCCGAGCAATGCCGCGCCGCATCCGGCGAACACCGCCGCGATGCTCGACAGCATGGTCCATATACCCACGTCCGCTCACCGCTGGCAGCCGTTGCCCACATCGGTGCGCAGCCCCTCGGCTAGCTTGCTCAGACCATCGAGCACCTGCTGGAACGTTCGAGGTTCCGGCATGCTGTCGGCGGACAGCGCCGGACCGGGGTGCTCGGTGGGGAAGTCGATGCCACGCTGGTGTGCGCGTTCGCGTGGACTCGTCTTCTGCGGCACGATCCGGCCGTGCCGCACGAGTGTGTAGAAGGCGACCGACTTCCACGCGCACCGATCGATCCGGCATTCCCGGTGCCGTCGCATCTGTCGATGCGCCAGCTCGACCTCCGCAAGCCCGCAAATGCTCGGCGGCGCAACAAGAACCGCATTACTTCCGCCATAACGCAACATATTCGAATTCCTCCATGGCCCACCGGGGCCGGTGATGTCGAGTGGCACGCGGCTGCGGCGTCTCGCGAATAGACCCTCTCCACCATGTGCCGTTGATCTTGAAAAGCGTGGCCGTCACGCCTGGTGGCTGCCGGATTCCTCGGTCGCCAGCGTGTTTCGGCCTCGTTGGGTGATTTCGTAGCGGCCTTTTCGGGCTTCGGTCACGATGAGTTCGTGGCTGGACAGGTTCGCCAGAGCTTGGCGGGTGTTCCAACCGGTGAGGCCGGTCGACACCTTGATCTGATGTTCGGTGGGCATCCCTCCGCAGCTCGGCACCCGCAGGATTCGGACTTGTGCGACGGAGAGGCTTCCATGTTGCTGAGCCATGCGGCTATGTTGCTCGACGCACACAGCATCCGTAGGCGGGAAACGGACGGTCCGTTGAAGTCGGCCATCCGCCCAGAGCCCGGACCGGTCCACCGCGATCCAGCGTCCGAATCGGACCGGGACCTGGGCCGTTTCGGACCGAGCAGGGGAAAAGGGGAGTAATGGGGAAGGACGATCAGCCTGGTTCGACACTGCCGCGTCGGCAACTCGGCCGGGCGCTGCGGGAGGCGCGTGAAGGTGCGGGGTTCACGCTCGAACGCGCCGCGCAGCTCATGGAGATGGGCAAGACCTCGGTCGGCCGGATCGAGAAGGGGCAGAACGACAAGATCAGGCTGCGCGATGTGGAAGCCTTCGGCAATCTGTACGGCCTCGACGCGGATCACGTCGAGCAGCTCAAAGCCCTGGCGCAGCAATCAGCTACGAAATCGTGGTGGCAGGCATCGCGCAATCTGATTGTGCCTGGGTACAACACGTACCTGGGTTTGGAATCGGGGGCATCCGAACTCAACTTCTACCAGCCAGTGATCATTCCGGGCCTGTTGCAGACCAAGGGTTACGCGACGGCTGTCGAAGGGCCGATGCGATCGGACGAGACAGAAGGCGATATCGCACAGCGGGTTGCGCTGCGGTTACAGCGATCCGCAATCCTCACACGCACCCGCAGCCCGGTGCGAGCCGAGTTCATACTGCACCAGAGTGTGTTGCACACGATCGTTGACTCGCCTCGGACGATGTCGGCAGAATTGCGACATTTAGCTGACATGAGCACGCTGGAGAATGTCACCGTCCGAATACTGCCGTATTCGGCGGGCTACCCAGGCCATGTCGTGGCAACCCCGTACATCATTCTCGACTTCCCGCCGGACGGCCGGGGGTATACAGAGCCGCCGATCGTCTATAGCGAAACCACCATCGGAACAATGTTTTTCGAGGAAGACGACGATGTCAACCAGTTCCGAGTGCTTCACGAAACCCTCCAGGGCGCTGCCCTGGAGGAGCAACCATCAAGAGATCTTCTCAGGAAGATGGCAAGGAGTTACGAGCAGTGACCATCGACCTATCCGGCGCGCAGTGGTTCAAATCGGGCCGGAGCACTGGCAAAGAGGCGTGCATCGAAGTCGCCTGGCTGGAGGCGGGCCGTGTCGGTGTTCGCGATTCGAAGGATCCGACCGGTCCGGCGCTGATCTTCGCGCCGGGCCAGTGGGATGCCTTCGCCGCTGGTGTCCGGGGCGGAGAGTTCAACCGGCCGGGCTGAACAGGTCCCACCGACCGCAGCAGCGGCTCTGCATCCGGTCTGCATGGGGCCGGGGCAGGGCCGCTGCCTTCGCGAAGGACTGTCAGACTATGTCGGCCAGTGCCGGGGCAGGTGTGTCGGCCGTAGCTCGCACGACCTCCTTTCGGTGCAGGGCGTGGCTGCACGCGATGACGGCGAGGGCGGCGAGGCCGAGAACCACGCCGATCCAGGCCAGCGCCGCGTAGCCGAGGCCCGCGCCGATGGCCAGGCCGCCTATCCAAGGTCCTGCGGTGATGCCGACGTTGAACGAGGAGATGTTCGTGGCTGCCGCCAGGGTGGGCGCGTCGCCCGCGAGGGTGAAGACGCGGCTGTTCAAGGTCGGGTTGATGCCGAACCCGAAGGCTCCCAACAGGAATGACAACAGCACGACGGGCGCGGGGTGTTCCATCGTGAGGGCCAGCAGCGCCGAGGTGAGCACGCCGCCGGTGATGCCGACGTAGAGGCTGGTCAGCGGCCGACTGTCGGCGGTGCGCCCACCTACGGCGATGCCGAGGAACGCGCCGAGCCCGTAGATGCCGAGTACCACCGGGATCCAGCCGTCCGCCAAGCCGGTGGCGCGCGACAGCAGTGCGCCGAGGTAGGCGAAGGTGACCATCAGGGCGGCGATGGCCAGTGCGGTGGTGGCGTAGGACAGCCAGAGCGCGGGGCGCGTCATCGTGCGCAGTTCGGTGCGCATTCGGGTCGGTGCGTCGGTCCGTCCGCCGGGGATCTTCGCCAGCACGCCGATCCCGGCCGCCGCCGACAGCAGCGCTACCGCCCAGAACGCCGCCCGCCAACCCAGTTGCTGCCCGATCACGGTGCCCGCCGGGAGCCCGATGATGATGGCCAGGGTGAGCCCGCCCGCGACGACGCTCATCGCCTTGCCGCGCGCGGTGGCGGGCACCAGGCCGATCGCCGTCGTCGCCGCTACCGCCCAGAACCCGGCGTAGACGAACGCGCCGACCACTCGCGTCGCGAACAGCACCCAGTAGTCCGAGGTCAATGCACCGACGACGTGGGTGCCGACGAACGCAGCGAGAAAGGCGAGCAGCGCGGTGCGCCGCGACCAGCGCAGCGTCGCCACCGCCAGCACCGGCGCGCCCACCAGCATGCCGAGGGCGAACCCCGAGATGAGCAGGCCCGCGCGCGGCACGGAGACGCCCAGGTCCGCGGCCATCTCGGTGAGCAGGCCAGCGAGCATCAGCTCCGAGGTGCCCTGGGCGAAGATCGACAGACCCAGGACGTAGATCGCCACGGGCATCGGTACCTCCTTATATTGTACTGATCTATCCAAAATGAGGGCACGGCAAAGCCGTCGCCAGGGGGTGGAAGGTTCAGAGCGCGTCGAGCGCGGTAATCGCGATAGCGGCCAGCGTCTCGCGATCCGCTCCGCCGCGTGCGGCCACTCGCATGCCGCCGATGGTGGCGATCACGAAGTGGGCCAGGGCGGACGGGTTCTTGTCCGGTGCGATCTCGCCCGCGCGTCTGGCCGTCTCGAACGCGTCGGTCAGCACGGCGAGCCGTCGCTCCTGGTCGGCGGCGAGTACAGCGGCCAGTTCGGGGTCGCGCGGGGCCAACTCGATCGTCGAATTGACCACGAGACAGCCGAGTGGGTCTTCCTCGGGGGCCTCGACGATTTGCCACAGCAGTGCGTGGATCTTCGCGCGCACCTCCGTCCGGCTGTCGAGCAGGTCGAATGTCGCGGCGTTCTTGGTCGTCATGTAGCGGCGCAGGGCGCGCTCGAACAGGTCGCGTTTGCTGGTGAAGGTGTTGTAGATACTGCTGCGGCCCAGTCCGGTCGCGGCGCAGAGGTCTTCGGTGGAGGTCGCTTCGTACCCCGTGCGCCAGAACGCGTGCATCGCCGCGTCCAGCGCGCGGTCCTCGTCGAACAACCTGGGGCGTGGCATGGGTTCACGCTAGCACGGTTTTGAACAGATCGTTACAATATATCGTCAGGGGCTCCGACCTGGGGTGTCCGATGTGTAAGCGGCCGTTAAGCATTCGATTGGCGGGTTGGCGGACAGTTGTGGGCAAGTCGTCCACTCCAGAAAGAGGATCGTCATGCAAGCCATACTCCGGAGCCTGCGCCTGCTCGTACTCGGCGCCACCGTGCTCGCGGTCGCGTTCGCCGTGGCGGCGGCCGGCGCGGGCGCCGCGAACGCGGGGTCGGTGTACGAGATCGAGTTCGCGCCGGGGAGCGACCACACGTCGATCGACGGCGCGGTGGTTCGCGGCGACGCCGACACCTACGCGTTCGAGGCGCGGGCGGGTCAGACGCTGATCACGGAACTCACCTCGGTCGAGGGTAACGCGCGGTTCGCCACCACCGCGCCCGATGGAAGCGTCCTGTGCCTCGAGGAGACCTGGAGCCGGATCACCCTGCCGGGCAGCGGCTACTACACCATCTCGGTGGAGCCGAGTCGCGGCAACGCGACCTATACCTTGTCGGTCCGCATCGTCTGATCGTCAGGGCGACACCGCGACACCGAGTGTCTGGGCGACCAGGAAGCGGGGAGCGTGCTCCCCGTAGAACGACTCGGCGTCGCGGATCTCGAAACCGGCGTCTGTCACCAGGCCGCGAATGTCGCGGTTGAGGTGGCAGCCGCCGAACAGTCGTTTCTGGACCGGGTTCAGCCGGTTCTGCCACTTGCGCACCTTCTCGTCCGGCGCCAGCCCGTGTTCGACGAAATGCAGGGTTCCGCCGGGGACGAGCACTCGGCGCACCTCGGCGAGCGCGGCGGCGATGTCGGGGATGGTGCACATCGTCCAGGTCGACAGCGCGCAGTCGAAGGTGTCGTCCGGGAAGGGCAGCGCCTGCCCGTCCAGCCCGGCCCGCTCGATCGGCACGGTGGCGGCGGTGACGCGGTCGCTCGCCAGCCGCCAGCCCAGATCGGCGGGCTCGACCGCACGCACCGACGCGACCGTCGCCGGGTAGAACGGCACGTTCAGTCCCGAACCGAAACCCACTTCCACGACCTGCCCGTGCAGCCCGGCGCACGCCCGCTCGCGCAGCGGATCCAGGTCCCGCATCCCGCAGGCCAGGTTGACGATCCGGGGAACCACGTGCTCCGCATAGACACCCACGCCTACACTCTTGCAGGCATCGCCCGTCCGGGCCAGGGGTCCTACGGCCACAACCCGGCGGGTGTCCGCGCCCGGCTCGGTCACCGTGGTTGCGCGGACCACGTGAAGCGACTTCAGCCGGTTGGCCGGGCGGCCGGAACCGCACAAGCGGCTGTGGCGTGGGGTCGGGGTCTGTGTCCGGCGGCTCCGCACGTCGCTGTGATCGGGGTGGGCCTCCGTATCCGGTGGCCGCGCACGCCGCTGCGCCGAGGCCGGTATCCGTGTCCGGCGGGCCGGGCGTGCCCGTGCGATGCTGGCGCGGTGACTGTGTTCGAGGTGTGGGCGCCGCGGCCGGAGGCGGTGCGACTGGATCTGGAGGGTGTCGTCCACTCGATGACTCGGTCGCCGGACGGGTGGTGGCGCACCGATGTTCCGGCCGCGAGCGGAGCGAGGTACGGCTTCCTGCTCGATGACGACCCGACCGTGCTGCCCGATCCCCGCTCGCCGCGCCAGCCCGACGGGGTGCACGCCCGCTCGGCGCTGCACACCGTCGATCCGACGGGGTGGACCGACGCGGGCTGGACCGGGCGGCCGCACGCCGGTGCGGTCTACTACGAACTGCACATCGGAACGTTCACCCCCGAAGGCACCTTCGACGCCGCGATCGAAAGGCTGGACCATCTCGTCGGACTGGGCGTCACCGTGGTCGCAGTGATGCCGGTGAACGCCTTCGACGGCACGCACAACTGGGGCTACGACGGCGTGCTCTGGTACGCGGTGCAGGAGAGCTACGGCGGGCCCGACGGCCTCCAGCGCTTCGTGAACGCCTGCCATGTCCGCGGGCTGGCGGTCTGCCTGGACGTCGTCTACAACCATCTCGGCCCGTCCGGCAACTACCTGCCGCGCTTCGCGCCCTACCTGACCGAGGGCCACAACACCTGGGGGCGGAGTCTCAACCTCGACGGCCCGCAGTCCGACCATGTGCGCGGATACATCCTCGACAACGCGGTGCGCTGGTTGCGCGATTTCCATATCGACGCGCTGCGCCTGGACGCGGTGCACGCCCTGGTCGACCGCACGGCCACCCACCTGCTGGCCGAGCTGTCGGTCGCCGTCGAGCGGCTGGCCACCCACGTGCGCAGGCCGCTGACGCTGATCGCGGAGAGCGATCTCAACGACCCGAAGCTGATCACCCCGCGTGCGGCCGGCGGCTACGGACTGACCGCGCAGTGGAACGACGACCTGCACCACGCCGTGCACACCGCCGTCTCCGGTGAGCGGCAGGGCTATTACGCCGACTTCGGCTCGCTGCGCTGCCTGGCCCGCACCCTGAAGCACGGGTTCTTCCACGCCGCAACGTATTCCAGCTTCCGGGGCCGCACCCACGGCAGGCCGATCGATCGCGGCCTGATCCCGGGCAGCGCCCTGCTGGCCTACACCTGCGACCACGATCAGATCGGCAACCGGGCGCTCGGTGACCGCCCCAGCGCCTACCTGACCGACGGCCAGCTCGCGATCAAAGCCGCCCTCGTCCTGTGCGGCCCGTTCACGCCGATGCTGTTCATGGGGGAGGAGTGGGGGGCGCGCACACCGTTCCAGTTCTTCACCTCGCACACCGACCCAGAAATCGCCGCCGCCACCGCATCCGGGCGCAAGAAGGAGTTCGCCGCCCACGGCTGGCCCGCGGGCGAGGTGCCCGACCCGCAGGACGTGAAGACGTTCCTGCGCTCCAAACTCGACTGGACCGAGGCGGACGAGCCGGAGCACGCCCGGCTGCTGTCCTGCTATCGCGCCCTGCTCGCCCTGCGCCGCGACCGGCCGGAGCTCAGCGATCCCTGGCTGACCCACGTTTCGGTGGATTACGACGAGGCCGCGCGGTGGATCGTCGTGCGCCGGGGCACGCTGGCCCTGGTGTGCAACCTCGGCGAGGACCAGGTCGCGATCCCGATCGCTGGCATCCCGCTGCTGTCCTGGGAATCCCCGACGATCGGCCCTTCCGCCACAACCGTTCCCGGCCACTCGTTCACCCTGCTGGAAACCGCGCTGCCCGGCCCGCGCCGATAGCGTGGAACCCCAGCTCCGGGCCGCCTTTCGGGCAGTTTCGGGATAACGGCCGGGCAACTGTCCGAGACAGGAGCTTTGCCGGAATCGTCCCATGCCATTACCGTGGAGAGATGAGCAACGTCGCTTCCGGGGACCTCGCGGTTCTTCCCCCGGGGATGGGTGGCAGCGCAGCCGCCGAATTCGCACCGTTCGTGCGTGCTTTCGCACGGGCATTCGGCACTCGCCGGGGTGCGGGCGCGGCGTTCACGCTGCACCGGCACGGAGAGCCGCTGGTCGACATCTGGGTCGGTTCCGCGGGTGACGCTCCGTGGACCAGAGACACCGGCACGATCATCTTCTCGGCCACCAAGGGGATCGCCGCCACCGTCGTGCATCGTCTCGCCGACCGCGGGTTGCTCGACTACTCCGCGCCCGTCGCGCAGTACTGGCCGGAATTCGGCGCCAACGGCAAGCGCAAGATCACCGTCCGCCAGCTGCTCACCCACCGGGCGGGACTGTCCGCGCTGGCCCCGCTCGCCACCGGCGGACTGGCCGACGTGCTGGATCACGAGCTGATGGAGCAGCGCCTGGCCGCGGCGAAGCCCGACCGCCTACTCGGCGTGCCCACCTACCACGCGCTCACCTTCGGCTGGCTGGTCGGCGGCCTGACCCGCGCCATCACCGGCACGAGCCTGGCCGAACTGTTCCAAACCGAGGTCGCCGAGCCGCTCGGCATCGACGGTCTGCATCTGGGCAAGCCACCGGCCGGTGCGGCGATCACCTACGCGCCGCTGGCGGGCACCCAGCTGAGCATGCTCGGAAGGCCGCTGGGGGCCGCGGTTCTCGGCCGTAGCCACCGGATTCCCGGCGCGCTCGGCGCGGCCACCCGCTGCCTGTTCCTGCCCGGTCTGGAAGCTATTCTCGAGGGCGCCAGCCCGCCGATCCTGGAGACCGAACTCGGCGCGGGCAACGGTGTGTGCACCGCGCCCGCGCTGGCCACGATGTACGGCGCGCTCGCGGGCGACGGCACTGTGGCGGGCAGCAGGTATCTCGGCCGCCGCACTATGAAGGCGCTGCGCCGCGTGGAGACCTATCAGCCCGACCGCGCGCTGTTCTACCTGCCGATGATGTGGCGGCTGGGCTACCACTCGCTGCCGGCGCCGGGTGCCCACGCCGGGTTCGGGCACATCGGGCTCGGCGGTTCCTTCGGCTGGGCCGAACCCCGACTGGGCCTGTCGGTCGGCTTCGTGCACAACCGGTTGTCCGCCGCGCAGATCGGCTACGACCAGACGGCGGCGTTCTGGCTGTTGCCGCTCATGATGAACTGCCTGCGCGCTTCCCGCCGCCGGATACCGGCGGCGCAAACGCCCAAGGCGGCCTGACCCGGCGGCGGGTCCGGCTGAGGTGGGTCGACCCGCCGAGGATGGGGCTCAGGCCGGGGCGACCCGCCGGACATCCCGCTCGGGTCGGCTCGAACCGCTGGACAATTCGCTCAGGTCAGATAGCGATAGGCCGGAGAATCGGGCTCGAGGCGCTCGCACTGGATCGGGGAATGGCGCATCCGCTCCAGCAGCGGCCCCAGCCCGTTCGGCGCGCCGAGTTCGATGCCGACCAGCGCCGCGCCCGTCTCCCGGTTGTTGCGCTTGACGTACTCGAACAGGGTGATGTCGTCCTCGGGGCCGAGTACCTCGTTGAGGAAACGGCGCAGCGCGCCGGGTTCCTGCGGGAAATCCACCAGGAAGTAGTGCTTGAGGCCGCTGTGCACGAGCGAGCGTTCGATGATCTCGCCGTAGCGGGACACATCGTTGTTGCCGCCGGACACCAGGCACACCACCGTGGAGCCGGGCTCCACGCTGATCTCCGCCAGCGCCGTCGTGGTGAGCGCGCCCGCGGGCTCGGCGATGATGCCCTCGTTCTGGTACAGGTCGAGCATGGTCGTGCAGATCGCGCCCTCGTCGACCTGCATCATCTGGAAAGCGCCCGCGCCCCTGGGCGACTCGGTGACGGTCAGCAGCGGCAGCGAGGCGTGCGAGACCACTCGCCCGCCGAATCCGGCCACCGCGGCGTACGGCACGGCGCCGACCCGGCGCACCGCTGCGCCGTCCACGAAGGGGTCGATCTCCGGCAGCGTGACCGGACCGCCCGCCACCAGGGCCGCCGTCATCGACGCGGCGCCCGCGGGCTCTACGCCCAGGATGGCGGTGCGCGGGGAACGCGCCCGCAGGTAGGTGCCGATACCGGCCAGGCAGCCGCCGCCGCCCACCGGCACGATCACCAGGTCCGGCGTACCGTCCAATTGCCCCAGGATCTCCGCGGCGATGGTGCCCTGACCGGCGGCGGTGCGCGCGTCGTCGAACGGCGGCACCATGGTCGCGCCGGTGCGCTCCACGTCGGCGGCGGCGGCCGTGGCGGCGGCGTCGTAGGTCTCGCCGACCGCGATCAGCTCGACGAACTCGCCGCCGTGTACCCGGATGCGATCGCGCTTCTGCTTCGGTGTCGTGGTCGGGACGTAGATGCGGCCCTTGATCCCCATCGTCTGACAGGCGAACGCCACGCCTTGGGCATGGTTGCCCGCGCTGGCCGCGACCACGCCCGCGGCGCGTTCGGCCTCGGTCAGCTGGATCACCAGGTTGTAGGCGCCGCGCAGCTTGTAGGAGCGAACCGCGCTGAGGTCTTCGCGTTTCAGATAGACGTTCGCCCCGGTGAGCTTGGACAGCCGCTCGCTGTGCTGGAGCGGCGTCGGATCGATGACGTCGGCAATTCGCTTGGCGGCAGCATCGATCTCGTCCGCGGTGAGCGCGGGGCGAGAAGCGGACAGTGCGTCGAGGACAGCAAGCGGATCGGACACCCGAATCATGGTGCCACCCGCGGCAGCGGTGAGCTGCGGCGGGTGGCAATGACACGCTGGGCTACCTGCGTAGGAACTACCTGGGTGTGAGGACGAAGACGGGGATCTGGCGGTCGGTCTTGGTCTGGTAGTTCGCATAGTCCGGCCACACCTCGACAGCGCGCTCCCACCACTGTGCCTTCTCCTCGCCGAAGACCTCGCGCGCGGTGTAGTCCTTGTTGACCGTGCCGTCGCGCAACTCAACGTGCGGTTCGGCCTTGATGTTGTAGTACCAGACAGGGTGCTTCGGCGCGCCGCCCAAGGAGGCGACCACCGCGTACTCGCCGTTGTGCTCGACTCGCATCAGCGGAGTCTTGCGCAGCTTGCCGCTCTTCGCGCCCTTGGTGGTGAGCAGGATGATGGGCTTGCCCTGCAAGGTCGCGCCCTCGGTGCCGCCGGAGTTCTCGTACTTCTCGGCTTGCTCGCGGGCCCAGTCGGATGTGCTCGGTTCGTATTCACCTGTCAGTGGCATGTCTGCCGCAACGCCGCGGCGAATCGGTGTGTTCCCCGCGACAAAAGTTCGCTGGCCCGAACTTCTGATTCCGACTACCCTGAGGAGATGGCGGTCGTTCACTCTTCGGCGCGCGGCACCACGATCGACATCGCCGGTAGCGCGTGGCCGGCCTACAAGCTCGACGCACTCGTCGTCGGGCTGGCGACCTGCCTGGTCCTGGTCCTGATCACGGGCTCGCCGCAGATCGCGGTGCTGGCGGCGGCGGCGCTCGCGGCGGCGCGGTGGCTGATCGGCCTGGCGCTCGCGGGTCTGGGCGAGCGGCCCGGCGACATGCCGTAGCTTCCCCCGCATTAACGCTTTCCCGTCTCACGCGATGAATTCGAGTAGTGGAATACGCGGGTTTCGGTGGGACGCCGGCGGGAGGATCAGCGCATGAAACGTCTCGTTGTATGTTGCGACGGCACTTGGAAGGCCGAGTCGAGCAGCACGGTGTCGAACATCGTCAAGATCGCGCAGACGATCCGGTTCGACGCGCCGGGCCCGGCGGGGGAGACGATCCAGCAGTGGGTCACCTACGTCTCCGGCCCGGGCGCCCGCGGCTTCCTCAGCGATCGCCTGCTGGGCGGCGCCTTCGGACTCGGCCTCGAGGCGAACCTGTCGTCCGCTTACTGGCATCTCGCCCTGAACTGGGAAAAGGGCGACGAGATCTACATCTTCGGCTTCAGTCGCGGCGCCTTCACCGCGCGCAGCCTGGCCGGCCTGATCAGCAGGATCGGGATCATGACCCCGGAAGCGATGATCGCGGGCAAGTACCCGGACGCCTTGCGCATCTATCGGCAGCGCCCGCCCGCGCCGACGCCCGAGGACCCGGATCCGGCCGAGCCGGAGGAATGGCAGGAGTTCCGCCGGAAGAACTGCAGGAGAGCGAAGATCGACTTCCTCGGCGTGTTCGACACCGTCGGCGCGCTGGGCGTCCCCGGCGTCACCTCGCTGCGGCACCGCTTCCACGACGTCAAGCTCTCCCGCCATGTGCACTGCGCCCGCCAGGCGCTGGCCATCGACGAACGGCGGCGCAACTTCGAACCGTCCGTGTGGGAGGTACCGGTCGAACCGACCGTGAAGTACCGGCGCGGTTTCGAGCGGGTCAAGCAGGTGTGGTTTCCCGGCGTGCACACCGATATCGGCGGCGGCTACGCCGAATGCGGCCTGTCCGACGCGACGTTGCAATGGATGGTCCGGGAGGCGGAGTCGGTCGGGCTGGCCTTCGACCGGGATCGGCTGGACGCGCTGTCCAAGCGCTGCGACACCACCAAGGGTGATCACATGCGGCTGCACGATTCGCTGAGCATCGGCTACCGCGTTCTGAATGTGGTGCGCACCCTGCGCAATCCGCGCAGCCGCCGCTTCCACTGGGATTCCTGGCGGCGGATCGCCACGCCCACCGATTCAGGCGTCCGGCTGTCGGTCAGCACGCGGGACGCGCTGGACTATCATCCCGCGAATCTACGGCGCTGGCGCGAAGAGTTGGGCGGCGTGATCCCGGAGAAGACCTTCGAGCAGGTGCGCGGCGTATTCGCGAAGGAACTCGAGCGGGTTCCCGCGGTGCCCGACGCGCCCCCGCTCGAGCTCTCAGCGCACCAGTAGCGCCACGGGCAGCCTGCCGAACATCTTCTCCAGCCTGGCCCGGCCCTGGAAGGTGTGGCCGGTCAACCGGTCGGTCCAGCTGCCCGCGGGCAGGTCGAGGAACGTATCGCCCCACCCGGTCTCGGCCAGGCTCACGCTGTGCCGGGTGGCGGCGACGATGACCTCGGGCGGTTCACCGGTGCGGCCGCGGGCATAGGACACCACCTTGGCCGCGTGGTCGCCGGTGGCGAACAGCGGCCGGTAGGTGCCGCCGACGAAGCAATCGGGACGCTCGCGGCGCAACCACAGCGCGTAGGCGACGATCCACATCTTCGCCGCGCCGGTGGTGTCCAGCGCCGGTGTGCCGGTGAGCGACTGGAGCATGCCCGCGCGGGCGGCGAAATCCACCGGCCTGCGGTTGTCCGGGTCGACGAGGGAGTCCTCCCACAGCTCACAACCCTGATAGACGTCCGGAATGCCCGGTCCGCACAGTTGCAGCAGTTTCTGCGACAGCGAGTCCGACCAGGCGTGCGGGGCCAGCTCGTGCACCAGGTCGCCGAGCTCGGAGCCCACCGGCCCGTCGATCACCGCGTCCAGCCACGCGTGCACGGCGGACTCGAACTCGGCGTCCGGCTCCTCCCAGGAGGTCTTGGTATTCGCCTCCCTGATCGCTTTCTCGGCGAACGCGTGCAGGCGTTCGCGCAGGCCGGGCACCGAGGCGGCGGGCCTGCCGTCCGCGGGCCACACGCCGAACATGTTCTGCAGCAGGAACAGCGCCGTCGCGCCGTCCGGCGCAGGAGCGGTCTCCAGCCAGGAGTCGACGCTGCGCGCCCAGGTCTCCGCGGCCTGGGACAGGACGCCGATGCGGGCGCGCACGTCCTCGCCGCGTTTGGTGTCGTGCGTGGACAGAGTGGTCAAGGTCGCGGGCCACAGCTGCGCGCGCTGGCTGTTGGACAGGTGGAACTCGTTGAGCGAGTGACCGAAACGCGCCGGGTTGCCGCCGACCTCCTGCAACGAGACCAGCCGCGCGGCCTGATAGAACATGGTGTCCTCGACCGCCTTCGCGGTCACCGCGCCGCAGACCTGGCTGAAGCGCACCGCTGCGGCACCGTCGGCGGCCAGCGCCGCGACCAGGACCGCCAGCGGCGCGGTGAGCTCGCTGTTGCGCTTCTCCACCTCGGCGATCACCGCGCCCGCCATCCCGGCCAGCGGAGCGTAGTCGGCCCGGTACACCGGCATGAACGCCAGCACCTCGATGGTGGCGTTGGTCAGCGCCATGGTGTCGAAGCTCTCGGCGTTCGCGTCCTGTTTGATCGCGGCGACCAGCCGCCGGATCTCCGGCGTCAGGATGGTTTCCGCGACCGCTCGCTTGATCCGGTGCTCGGTCTCGCCGATCCAGGCCCGGTCGCTGCCGTGCCCGGCGACCCGGCGCGAGAGTTCGGTGAGCGCGTGTTCGCCGCGCGGATCGATCAGCACGCCGCCGAAATCGGCCAGGGCCTCGTAGCCGGTGGTGCCGTCGATCGGCAGCGTCGCGTCCAACGGCTCGCGGTTGGCCAGGATCTTCTCCACCAGCAGCAACCGGTGCGGGCCGATCAGCCTGCGCAACCGGGTCAGATAGCCTGCCGGATCGGCCAGACCGTCGGGATGGTCGATGCGCACGCCGTCGATCAGGTCGTGCTCGCACCACGCGGCGAGTTCCCGGTGGGTGACCTCGAAGACCTCGGGGTTCTCCTGCCGGATCGCGGCCAGGCTGCTGACCGCGAAGAACCTCCGGTAGGTGCACAGCCCGGCCTTCCAGCTCACCAGCCGGTAGTGCTGCTTGTCGTGGATGCGCAGGGCGTTGTCGCCGTCGGTGCCCGGTGCGATCGGGAAACGCAGATCGTGCAGCGCGAGCATGGGTTCGGCGCCGGAGCGGTCCACGGTCAAGGCCGCCGGATCGTTCTCGCTCTGCAACACCGGCAGCGCCAGCCGTCCGCCCGCGCCGTTGCCGGGACTCCAGTCGATGTCGAAGTACGACGCGAACCTGGACTCTTGACCGTTCCGCAGGACGTCCCACCACCAGGCGTTCTGTCGCGGATCGGCCACGCCGACGTGGTTGGGCACCAAGTCCACGATCAGTCCCATGCCGCGGCTGCGCACCTCGTCGGCGAGGGCCTTGAGCCCGGTCGGCCCGCCGAGGGCGGCGGAGACCGTGGTCGGGTCGGTGACGTCGTAGCCGTGCGTCGAGCCGTGCGTCGCGGTCAGGATCGGCGAGAGGTAGAGATGCGAAATGCCCAGCTGCTGGAGGTATTCCGCGATGGCGCGCGCTTCGGCGAAGGTCAGTGCGTCCGGTCGTAGCTGGAGCCGGTAGGCGCTGCGGATCGTCGTCTGGCGGGCGGGCTTGCGTCGCAGCGATACCGGGTCGGTCACGTGCATCTCGGTGGAATCGGGTGGGTTCATCGGCATTCTGGTCAGGCGGCCTGGCGGAGGACGAGGAGACAGCGAGCTTCGACGGTGACGGTCGCGCCACCGGGGTACCCGGCGTCGGCCAGGCCGGTCGGCGTCGAGCAATCCAGTGCCACCGACCATTCCCCGCCGTCGCCGGTGCGGGGTAGCACGAAGTCGATGGCCTCGTCGTGGGCGTTGAAACACAACAGGAACGAGTCGTCGGTGATCCGTTCGCCGCGGGGACCGGGCTCGGGAATCGCCTCGCCGTGGAGATAGACCGCCAGCGACTTGCCGAATCCGCTGTCCCAGTCCGCTTCGGTCATCTCCTCGCCGGAGGGGGTGAGCCAGGCGATGTCGCGGGCGTGGCCCGCCGAACGGGTCGGGCCGCCCGCCAGGAAGCGGCGGCGCCGGAAGACCGGGTGCTCGGTGCGCAACGCGATCACCGCGCGGGTGAATTCGAGCAGCTCGGCGTTCTCCTCCCGCAGCGACCAGTCCATCCAGGCCAGCGGCGAGTCCTGGCAGTAGACGTTGTTGTTGCCGTGCTGGGTGCGGCCCATCTCGTCGCCGTGCGCGAGCATCGGCACACCCTGGCTGAGCATCAGCGTCGCGAGCAGGTTGCGGCTCTGCCTGGCGCGCAGGGCGAGGATGTCCGGATCGTCGGTCGGCCCTTCGACGCCGCAGTTCCACGAGCGGTTCCAGCTCTCGCCGTCCCGGTTGTCCTCGCCGTTGGCCTCGTTGTGTTTCTCGTTGTAGGACACCAGGTCGTGCAACGTGAATCCGTCGTGCGCGGTGACGAAGTTGATGCTCGCGCTCGGCCTGCGGCCGGTGGCCTCGTAGAGGTCCGAGGAGCCGGTGAGCCGAGAGGCGAACTCACCCAGTGTCGCCGGTTCACCGCGCCAGTAGTCGCGCACGGTGTCGCGGAACTTGCCGTTCCATTCCGTCCACAGGCCGGGAAAATTGCCGACCTGGTAGCCGCCCTCGCCGACATCCCACGGTTCGGCGATGAGCTTGACCTGGCTCACCACCGGATCCTGCTGCACCAGGTCGAAGAAGGTCGACAGCCGGTCCACGTCGTGCAGCTCCCGCGCCAGCGTCGCGGCCAGATCGAAGCGGAAGCCGTCGACGTGCATCTCCAGCACCCAGTAGCGCAGCGAGTCCATGATCAGCTGCAAGGTGTGCGGGTGGCGCACGTTGAGGCTGTTGCCGGTGCCCGTGTAATCCATGTAGTGCGAGGGATCGTCGTCCACCAGGCGGTAATAGGCGGCGTTGTCGATGCCGCGGAAGCCGATCGTGGGACCGCGATGGTTGCCCTCGGCGGTGTGGTTGTAGACCACATCGAGGATCACCTCGATGCCCTCGGCGTGCAGTGCGCGCACCATCGCCTTGAACTCGGTGACCGCCGACCCGGCGCGGTCCATCGTCGCGTACCCGTTGTGCGGCGCGAGGTAGCCGAAGCTGTTGTAGCCCCAGTAATTGCGCAGTCCCTGGTCCAGCAGCACACGATCGTGCAGGAACTGGTGCACCGGCATCAGCTCGATCGCGGTGACGCCCAACCCTTTCAAGTGATCCACGATCGCGGGGTGCGCGATGCCCGAGTAGGTGCCGCGCAATTCCTCGGGCACGTCGGGATGGGTCATCGTCATGCCCTTGACGTGCGCCTCGTAGATCACGGTCTCGTGGTAGGGGCGGTTGGGCGCGCGGTCGGCGCCCCAGTCGAAGTACGGGTTGATCACCACGCCGGTCATGGTGTGGCCGAGCGAGTCCAGTCCGTAGGTGTAGAGCGAGGGGTCATCGTCGAAGTCGCCGTCGAACGCCTTGCCGTACGGATCGAGCAGCAACTTGCTCGGGTCGCAGCGTAAGCCGCGGTCGGGGTCGTAGGGGCCGTGCACCCGGAATCCGTAGCGCTGACCGGGATCGATCGCGGGAAGGTAGGCATGCCAGACATAGCCGTCGACCTCGTCGAGCGCGATCCGCGTCTCGGCGCCGTCCCCGTCGATCAGACAGAGTTCGACCGCGTCGGCAACCTCCGAGAACACCGAGAAATTGGTGCCCGCGCCGTCGTAGGTGGCCCCGAGGGGATAGGCGGTGCCGGGCCAGACACCCAGTGGGGTCGCGTCGCCGGGCGCTGCGTCGGGCTGAGCCATGGCAACGACAGTAGCGCCAGCGGGGCACTCCGCAGTGCGGGTGGTTCCAGCCGACCGGATCAGGGGAGGTCGAAAGCGTTTTCCGGCCAGCGGCGGCGGTAGCCGAGAAGTACCGCGACGCGCTCGAGACCGCCGGGTGCGGCCCGTCGCGGGAAGGCCGGACAGCGGCCCGCTCGGGCGGGAAACGGCCGAACTCCGCCGACCTGCTCGAGGTAGCCAACCAGCTCGGGTGCTAACTTGAACGGCGTTCAAGCCGCCCCGGACGGCCGGGGCCGTGACGCGAGGATTCCTGTGGCACTGACCCCCGACGAGATCACCGCACTCGACGCCGAACACGTCTGGCATCCCTACGGTGGCTTCCCCGCGACGACCGAACCGCTGGTGGTGGCCGCCGCCGCGGGCACCAGGCTGACCTTGGCCGACGGCCGCGAGCTGGTCGACGGCATGAGTTCCTGGTGGGCCGCCATCCACGGATACCGGCATCCGGTGCTCGACGCCGCGCTGGTCGACCAGTCGCGGCGGATGAGTCACGTGATGTTCGGCGGGCTCACCCACGAGCCCGCGGCCCGGCTGGCCGCACTGCTGGTCGAATCGACACCGGCCGGGCTGGACAAAGTGTTCCTGTGCGACTCCGGCTCGGTGTCGGTCGAGGTCGCCGTGAAGATGTGCCTGCAGTACTGGCGCTCGCTGGGCAAGCCGGAGAAACGGCGGCTGCTCACCTGGCGCGGCGGGTACCACGGCGACACGTTCACGCCGATGAGTGTGTGCGACCCCGAGGGCGGCATGCACTCGCTGTGGACCGACATCCTGGTGAACCAGGTGTTCGCGCCGGTGCCGCCGAGTGAGTACCGGCCGGAGTACGCGGCGGAACTGGAGCGCCTGATCGCCGCGCACGCGGGCGAACTCGCGGCGGTCGTGGTTGAGCCGCTCGTCCAGGGGGCGGGCGGGATGCGCTGGCACCACCCCGGCTATCTCACCGACCTGCGCAGGCTGTGCGACGAACACGGCGTGCTGCTGGTCTTCGACGAGATCGCGACCGGATTCGGCCGCACCGGAACGCTGTTCGCGGCCGACGTGGCAGGGGTGAGCCCGGATGTGATGTGCGTGGGCAAGGCGCTGACCGGCGGCTATCTCACCCTCGCCGCGGCCCTGTGCACCACGCGGATCGCCGAGACGATCAGCGCGGCGCACGGCGGGCTCATGCACGGTCCCACGTTCATGGGCAACCCGCTGGCCTGCGCGGTCGCCGTCGCGTCGATCGAGTTGCTGCGCTCGCGCGACTGGCGCGGCGAGGTGGCCCGGATCGAGGCGGAGCTGGCGGCGGGCCTGGCTCCGGTGCGCGGCCTGCCGGGCGTGGTGGAGGTGCGGGTGCTCGGTGCGATCGGCGTGATCGAGCTGGACCGTCCGGTGGACATGCGCGCCGCGACCGACGCCGCGGTGGCCGCCGGGGTGTGGCTGCGTCCGTTCCGCAACCTGGTGTACACCATGCCGCCGTTCATCAGCACGTCCGGCGACATCGCGACGATCACCGCCGGGATGCGCGCCGCGGTGGCCGCGCAGACCGCTCGGTGACCGGTCAGGCGATCCACGGCGGGACGATCGTGCCGTCGCCGTCCGGTGTTCCGGCGCGGGCGCCCGCCGGTGCGGTGACGATGGCGGTGAAGCCGTTCCGGGTGCGCACCTGCCGCAGGACATTCGCCGGGAGGATCACCGTATCGCCCTCGGCGGCAGTGAGTTCCGTGCCGTCGAGCGCGATGTCGGCGCCTCCCGCGAGGACGGTCCAGATCTGTTCGGCGTCGATGAAGTGCAGCGGTCCGGCCGTGTCCGCGGGTACCTCGACCCGCCACAGCGCGAGCCCGGAGCCGCCCTGGGTGGGAGAGGCGAGTGTGGTCATGACGCCGCCGGCGGTTTCGGTGCGGCGGGTGTCGGAGTGTCGGATGACGGTCATCGGGCTACCACCTAAGATAGACAACATGGTTGTCTATATAGTCAACGAGGTTGTCCATCATGTCAAGTGACGCGGGTGGTTACGAGTTGCCGCTGCGCATGCTGCTCGGTTTCCGTGCCGTGGTCGACGAGGTGCACGCCGAACTGGCCGAGCACGGGCATGTCGAGTTGCGGCCGATGCACGGGTTCGTCTTCCAGGCGGTCGGCCGCGCGGGCGGACCCTACGGCTGCACGGCCGCGGACCTCGGGCGCGCGCTCGGCGTCTCGAAACAGGCCGCGGGCAAGCACATCGAGACGCTCGAGCGGCTGGGCTACCTGCGTCGCGGGCACGATCCGACCGACGCTCGCCGCAAGGTCTACACGCTGACCGAGCGCGCCGAGGACGTCTTGACCCGATCGGCGCGCGCCTTCGACCGGATCCACGACCGCTGGGCGAACCTGCTCGGCGCGCACCGGCTGGCCGAGTTGGAACGCGATCTGCGCGTGCTGACGCCCGGTGAGGTGTTCCGGCTCGATACGCCGAA
This sequence comes from Nocardia arthritidis NBRC 100137, assembly GCF_001612765.1. Taxonomy (GTDB): domain Bacteria; phylum Actinomycetota; class Actinomycetes; order Mycobacteriales; family Mycobacteriaceae; genus Nocardia; species Nocardia arthritidis. The sequence goes on along the minus strand of NZ_BDBB01000015.1, from coordinate 132,043 downwards.
TTGGTTCACCGGTCCGTGAGCTTGTCGTGCGGGGTGCCGGGGATCTCCGGACGATCGCTGTCCGACACCATCTCCCACACCCGGAAGATGCAGTGGTAGTCGTCCGACCAGCCGCGAACCATCAGCAAGTAGGTGTCGCCGTCGCGCAGGACGATGCGGCGGCCGCGCAGTTTGGGATGTTCCGGGGTGTAGGTGGGCAGCACGCCGGCCAGCTTCGCCAATGCCTGTGCGCGCGTACCGACCACTTCGGTGAGAATCCGGGGTGACCAGCGCTTTTGCTCCCCCGAGCCCGTTGTTTCCTCGACGACTATCGCCCACCGCGGCATCCGGCTGTGTTCCTCCCCGGTGAAACTTCGCCACCGCAGGCCGGTGACAACCACCAACGTTGGCTCAACGGTACCAGCGGGCCAGTGGGTGGGCGTCCTGAACAGCGTTCAAGTATGCTGCGGAGCTGTGACTACCGATCCGCTGAGCTGGTTGGACGAACGCGCGTCCGCGCGCGCGGCCGCGGGACTGCGCCGCGAGCTGCGCCCGCGCGCCGCACAGGCGTCGTCGATCGATCTCGCCTCCAACGACTACCTGGGCCTGGTCCGCCACCCCGAGGTGATCGAAGGCGCCATCGACGCGGTGCGCCGCTGGGGCGCGGGGGCGACCGGGTCGCGCCTGGTCACCGGCACCACCGCGGAGCACGAACTGCTGGAGACGGAGCTGGCCGAATTCGTCGGCGCCGAAGCGGGACTCGTGTTCGCATCCGGGTACGCGGCCAACCTGGGCGCGGTCACCGCGCTCGCCGGGCGCGGCTCGCTGGTGATCTCCGACGCCGCTAGTCACGCCTCGCTGGTGGACGCGTGCCGGCTGTCGCGCGCCCGGGTGGAGATCGCGCCGCATCTCGACGTCGCGGCGGTGGACCGGCTGCTGTCGGAGCGCACCGAGGAACGCGCGCTCGTACTCACCGATTCGGTGTTCAGCGCCGACGGCGATCTCGCGCCACTGACCGAACTGCTCCGGGTGACCAGGGCCAACGGGGCGGTGCTCGTGGTGGACGAGGCGCACGGCCTCGGCGTGCGCGGCGCGGGCGGGCGCGGGCTGGTGCACGAGTGCGGGCTGGCCGGGGCGCCGGACCTGGTGATCACCGCCACGCTGTCGAAATCCCTTGCCGCGCAGGGCGGTGTGGTGCTGGCCAGTGCGCGGGTGCGCGCCCACCTCATCGATGCCGCGCGCACGTTCATCTTCGACACCGGTCTCGCGCCCGCCGCCGTCGGCGCCGCGCGGGCCGCGCTGCGCCTGCTGCGCTCCCAACCGGAGCTGGCCGATCGGGTGCTGAACCGCGCCGCCGACATCGCCCGGATCGCCGGGGTGCCCACGCCGCCGTCGGCGGTAGTGTCGGTCGTGCTCGGCCCGGCGCAGGTGGCCTTCGACGCCGCTCAGGCCTGCCGGGCACGCGGGCTGGACGTGGGTTGCTTCCGTCCGCCGACGGTTCCAGAAGGCACGTCGCGACTGCGCCTGACCGCTCGGGCGAACCTCACCGCGGTCGAACTCGATGCCATCGCGGCGGTGCTCGGCGAGGTGCTGGCCGAGGCGCGAGAGGCGGTGCCCGCGTGACCGTCCTGCTGATCACCGGAACCTCCACCGACGTCGGCAAGACCGTCGTCACCGCGGCCGTCGCCGCCGTCGCGCGGGCAAGCGGTCGTTCGGTGGCGGTGTGCAAGCCGGGCCAGACCGGTGTCGCGGCAGGCGAACCGGGTGACCTCGCCGAGATCGAGCGGCTGTCGGGCGTCACCCGGACGGTCGAACTCGCCCGCTACCCGGACCCGCTGGCGCCCGACACCGCAGCACGCCGCGCCGGGCTGCCCGAGCTGACGCTCGCCGACACCGCCGCCGCCGTCGACTCCCTCGCGGACGCCGACCTGGTCCTGGTCGAGGGCGCGGGCGGACTGCTGGTGCGCCTGGGCGATTTCACCTTGCTCGACCTCGCCCAGAAACTCGGCGCACCCGTCCTGCTGGTCACCGCCGCCGGGCTGGGCACGCTCAACCACACCGAACTGACCACCCGCGCACTGCAATCGGCGGGCGTGCGGTGCGCGGGCCTGGTGATCGGCTCCTGGCCCACCGAACCGGACCTCGCCGCCGAGTGCAACCGCACCGATCTGTCCCGCGTCACCGGCGTCGACCTGGTGGGCTCGGTGCCGGAAGGCGCGGGCGGCTGGCAGCGCGCGCGATTCACCGCCGCCGCCGCGGGGTGGTTCGATCCCGCCTGGTCACCTTTTCGCTGACGAGCCGGACCGGTTGGCGACATACCTACGACGAACCCACCGGCACCGGCAAGACCACCGCGCACAGTGACACCCACCACGGCGCGTTCCGCACGGCTGTTCCGTACGAACAGTGAGGCAGATCATCTCGTGCGAACCCGTCGACCCTGCGGCGACCGGTGAGCAAAACCATCACCTGCTCGCTGCACGACCCCGGGGGCGGCACCGATGTCGAAGTCAGTGCACGCCGCTGTGGCCGGAAGCCGTCGCGCCCGAAGACAAAGACTCGGTCGGTGCGTCTCGTCGGGCAAACTCGCGGCCATGCGCGCGGCGGCACGCTGAGCGGTAGCGGGTTCGTGGCGACCCTCCGCACCCGTGCCTACAGTGGGATGGATGTCGCCGATGGACGCCCGGCACCCGTCCACCGTCTCCGACTGGGACGACGCGCGACGCCGAGCTCGGCTGCGGGACACGAGCCTGGGGCACGGGTGGAAGACGTTGCGCCGTACCAAGGTGACGCTGCTTCGGGTGGCCGCACTGCTGCTGGCCGGACTCGTGGTGTTCGCGCAGTACTGGAAGTACGACGTCGCGCCGGAACAAGCGCGGCTGGCGCGCACCGAGCCCGCCATCCTGCCCGTCGCCCCGCCGGCGGACTCGCAGAACTGGGACACCGTCGTGGTGGACCTGGTCGGGCTCGGCGGTCTCGATGCCAGTGACATCGCCGCCGCGCTGCCCGCGCTGCGCCGGATGGGCATGGTGTGGGCGATCCGCTACGACAACCAGGGCATCGACACCAAGGTGATCGCCGACCTCATCGTCCGCGCCGCCGAACTGTCCGGCCTGCGCAATGTCGTGCTCGTCGGCCACAGTATGGGCGGCGTGATCGCGCTCGAGGTCGCCGAGCACATCCACCGCGACAGCGACCGCAGGCTGGCCGGGGTCATCCTGGACTGCACACCGGTGGACTTGAACGCGGTCCGTCCGGAGAGCCGCGGTCGCGGGGAGGACATGCTGCGCTGGATGGGCTGGCTGCCCGGCGCCCGGGAAAGCCGCAGCCTGCGGCTGGCCGTGGAGACCTACGCCCGCCGGGACCGTTTTCTCGACCGCGGCGACGGGCCGTTCGGGCTCGAGTTCGGCAAGCTCGGCGAGGTGCTGGCGGAAGTGATGCGGGACAAGATCGTCTCACGCGACGCCGCGAGCAACGGTCTGATCGAATCCCAGTTCACCGCGATCGTGGCCGGTGGCGCGACCCACGACTTGCGCACTCTGGCCCAGCCCGTGGCGGACAAGCCGCGACCCGCCATCGTCTTCATCCGGCCGCGCGACGCGAGCTCCGACCGCGTGGTCGACGTCGAGTATTCCCACCGGGCGCTGATCGAGCGATCCGGCGGCGTGGACGGCACGCTGCTGGTGGTGCTCGCGCGAAACACCGGGCACGCCAACCCGATGCAGCGCCCACGGGAATACAACACGGTGATCGAGCAGCAGATTCTGCCGTTCCTGCAGCGCTACCAGCAGCAGGTCCGGTCGACGATGGTGGCCGCGCCGCCGCGCTGAGGGGTTCGAACCAGGCTGAGACAAACCGTATCCCGGCCGGTTTGCCCTTGCTGTAATTCGCCTATGTTCCGACCAAGTACGTTCCGGTCCGGCCGCCGCGGCCGCACGACCGCCGCATTGCTCGCCGTGGCAACCGTTGCGACACTCGGACTCACCGGCTGCGCTGAGGACGACGAGCCGGTCGGTCCCACCGCCGACGGACCACTGCCCACCGAGGTTCCCGCCGGGACCACTCTCGTAATCGCCGACCAGTCCGAGCGCCTGCAGTCCGTGCTGCGCATCTCCGGCGAACTCGACAAGCTTCCGTTCGAGGTGGAGTTCGCCAACTTCGTCGGCGGCCCCGCCATCCTGGAGGCGTTCCGCGCGGGCGCCGCCGACGTCGCGCAGGTCGGCGACGTCCCGCCGATCCACGCACTGGTGGCGGGGCAGGACGTGCCGATCGTCGCGTCCTACCAGACCAGCACCACCGCCTTGAAACTCGCGGTGGCGCCGGGCAAGTCGGTGCCGAAGCTCACCGATCTGAAGGGCAGGAAGATCGCCTACGCCGAGGGCACGGCCCAGCAGGCCGCCGTGCTGCGCGCCATCGACAAGGCCGGGCTCACCACCTCCGACGTGCAGCTGATCCGGCTGCAACTGGCCGAGTTCCCCGACGCCGTGCGCACCGGCCAGGTCGATGTCGCGCCGCTGATCGAACCGAACGTCACCCGGTTCCTGCGCACACCGGGCGCCTCGCTGGTCCCCGACTCCGAGACCGCGGGCATCTACGGCGGCCTCGCCTACCTGTATGCCCGCCGCGCCGTCGTGCGGGACCCGGCGAAGGCGGCCGCCACCCGCGCGTTGGTCGGTGCGTTCGTCCGGGCCTACCAGTGGGCCAACACCCACCCGGAGGAGTGGGCACGCCGGTACTACGTGGAGAACCAGAAGGTGAGCGCAGACGACGCCGAGCGCATCGTGGACTCACTGGGCACCTATGTCTTCCCGCATCTGGACCAGCAGCTCGTCGACCGCCAGCAGTCCACCATCGATGCCATCGCCAAGGCGGGCGAACTGCCCGAGAAGGTGCGGGCGGCCGACGGTTTCGACCTGCGCTTCGACGCCGCGATCACCCAGGCGGTCACCGAGAGCGGCGCGTCGTTCGAACCGAAGGCACGATGATGGCGACCCTGGACGCCGCGGTACTGCGCCGCATCGGCCTCGGCCGCTCCGCGCAGCCGGTTCTGGCGAAACGCAAACCGGCCCGGCCGCGCCTGGGGCCGGGCCGCCCGATCCCGTTCGGCATCGCGGTGGGCCCCGCGCTGCTGGTCGCCGCGTGGGTGGCCGGTTCCGCCACGGGCGCATTGGATCCGGAAACCCTGCCCGCACCGTGGACGGTCGCCGAGACCGCCGGTGACCTGATCGCCGACGGCCGGCTGCAGGGCAATCTGCTGACCTCCGTGCAGCGCGCCGCGATCGGTCTCGGGCTCGGCGTGGCGATCGGCCTGGTCCTGGCGCTGCTGGCCGGGCTGAGCCGCGTCGGTGAAGCTTTGGTGGACGGGCCGATCCAGATCAAGCGCGCCATTCCCACCCTCGCGCTGATCCCGCTGTTCATCGTGTGGTTCGGCATCGGCGAGGAGATGAAGCTGGTGGTGATCACCACCAGCGTGGCGATCCCGATCTACCTGAACACACACGCGCACCTGCGCAGCGTCGACGCCGGGTACGTGGAACTCGCCCAGACGGTGGGGCTGTCGCGGTGGGGATTCGTCGGGCGGATCGCGCTGCCGGGATCGCTGCCCGGCTTCTTCACCGGCCTGCGGCTGGCCGTCACCATCTCGTGGCTGGCGCTGGTCGTGGTGGAACAGGTCAACGCCACCAGCGGCATCGGCTACCTGATGACCCAGGCCCGCACCTACGGCCAGATCGACATCATCGTCGTCGGCCTCGTGATCTACGGCCTGCTCGGCCTGTTCGGCGACATCCTGGTGCGCGCCGCGGAAAGGAAGGCGCTGTCATGGCGGCAGACACTCGGGGACTGAACGTCGTGCGCGCCCGGCGGCTGCGCCGTGGCTTCGGCGACCGGGTGGTGCTGCGCGACCTCGATATCGACATCGCCCGCGGCGAGTTCGTCGCACTGCTCGGCCGCAGCGGGTCGGGCAAGAGCACATTGCTGCGGGCGCTGGCCGAATTGGACTACGACGTGCCGGGATCCGGCGAGCTGAGCGTGCCCGCCGAGCGTTCCGTGGTGTTCCAGGACTCCCGATTGCTGCCCTGGTCGCGCGTGCTGGACAACGTGACCCTCGGTCTCGGTGGTTCGGACGCGGCCGGTCGTGGTCGTGCGGCACTGGCGGAAGTCGGGCTCGCAGGCCGGGAGACAGCCTGGCCCAAGGAGCTGTCCGGCGGCGAGCAACAGCGCGTGGCCCTGGCGCGTTCGCTGGTGCGCGAACCCGAACTCCTGCTGGCGGACGAGCCCTTCGGCGCGCTGGACGCGCTCACCCGGATCAAGATGCACGCGCTGCTGCAAGACCTGTGCGCGAAGCACCGGCCCGCCGTCCTGCTGGTCACCCACGACGTGGACGAGGCGGTGCTGCTCGCCGACCGCGTCCTGGTGCTCGACGACGGGCTCATCGCGGTGGACCAGCGCATCGACCTGGAACGTCCCCGCCGCCACGGCGATCCCGCGTTCCTGCGGCACCGATCCCTGCTGCTGGCCGGCCTGGGCGTCGAGGTCGCGAACACACCTACCGACGAGAAGAAAGCCTCATGACGACCGCACCGCGCCAACTCAGCCTCAACGCCTTCATCTACCCCTCCGGCCATCACGAGGCCGCTTGGCGCCATCCGTGGAGCAGCCCCGAGCGGATCTACGACGTCGCCTACTACCAAGAGATCGGACGGACCGCCGAAGCGGCGAAGCTGGACGCGGTGTTCTTCGCCGACGGTCCCGCGCTGCGCACCAACGTTCGGCACAACGCGGCCTCCGGCCTGGAGCCGATCACCCTGCTCACCGCGATCGCCACGGCGACCACGCATCTCGGCCTCATCGCCACCGCCTCGACCACGTACTACGAGCCCTACAACCTGGCCAGGCTGTTCTCCACGCTGGACCACATCTCCGGCGGGCGCGCGGGCTGGAACATCGTGACCACCGGAACCGATCTCGCCGCGGCGAACTTCGGCCTGGACAAGCATCCCGACCACGCCGAACGGTACGCGCGAGCACGGGAATTCGTGGACGCCGTGGTCGCGCTGTGGGACAGCTGGGAGGACGACGCCATCGTCGATGACCGGGCCTCCGGCGTGTACGCCGATCCGGACAAGATCCATCCGATCGACTTCGAGGGCGAATACCTGCGGGTGCGCGGGCCGTTCAACGCACCGCGCACCCCGCAGGGCTACCCGGTGCTGGTGCAGGCGGGCGCGTCGAACGAGGGCCGGGCGTTCGCGGGCAAGTACGCCGAGGCGATTTTCACCGCGCATCAGCGGCTCGGCGACGCGCAAGCGTTCTACGCCGACATCAAGGAACAGGCCCGCGGTTTCGGGCGCGATCCCGAGCACGTCAAGATCCTGCCCGGGATCAGCCCGTTCATCGCCGACACCGAGGCCGCGGCCAAGCGATTGGAACAGGAGTTCAACGAGCTCACCGTGCCGGAATACGGCTTGGCCCAGCTGGAGGGCATCGTCGGGATCAGCCTGCGGCACCTGCCGCTGGACGAGCCGATCCCGGTCGAGTTGTTCGACGCCGCGGGCGATGTGACCGACAACGGGCAGAGCCGGTTGCAGGTCGTCGCGGGCATCGTGCAGCGCGAACGGCCGACCGTGCGCGGTCTGCTGCACCGCCTCGCGGGCGCGCGCGGTCACCGGGTCTTCGCCGGAACGCCCGAACAGGTCGCCGACACCATCGAGGAATGGTTCCGCAAAGGCGCCGCCGACGGCTTCAACGTGATGCCGCCGTACTACCCGGGCGGACTGGAAGTCTTCGCCGAAACGGTCGTGCCGATCCTGCAAGAGCGCGGACTGTTCCGCACCGAGTACACCGGCACCACCTTGCGCGACCACTTCGGCCTGCCCCGCCCCGACAGCCGCTTCGCCCGCCGGCCCGCGCTGACGCGGTGAACGGCGCGGAGCCTCGCAGCCGCGGGGCGGTTTCCGGTCGGCGGAATTGTCACTACTGGCGGGTGTCGACAGGGATGCTGCCCGGCTTGCGTCGGTATGGTGCTGCGGCGTGTCCCTCTGGTTGCTTCGGCGGAACGGTCTTGCCGCCGCCTGGATGAGCATCTGCGTCGCGGCCGCTGTCGCGATGCCATCGGCGGCGGCGGAAGGTCCGGAAACCGGACGGCTGAGCAGCATCGGACTGCTCGATCCCGCCTGGTCGTTCGCCGCGGCCGCGGCGTCGTTCGAGGTCGGCTACACCACGACCGATCAGCACGGAATGCCCGCGCAGGCGTCCGGCGCGCTGTATCTGCCCGCGGGACTGCCGCCGCAGGGCGGGTGGCCGCTGGTGGTGTGGGCACACGGGACGGCGGGCATCGGCGATGCCTGCGCGCCGTCGCGCCGCCCGCAGTCCGAGCGGAATTCCGCCTACTTCGATCGGATTCTGGCCGACGGGTACGCGGTGCTGGCTCCCGACTATCAAGGGCTCGGCACCGCAGGGCAGTTCAGCTATTACAACTCGAACATCGAGGGAGCGTCGATATCGGACGCGGTAGCGGCGATTCGCAACGCCCCCTTTCCGCTGTCGCGTAGATGGGTGGTGATCGGGCAGTCGGAAGGGGCGCACGCCGCGATGAGCGCGGCGGCCTCGAATGCCGAGAAAGGCGGTCCCGCCACGGGATTGAGCGGGGTGGTAGCCACCGGTCTGCGCACCGACCCGAGCAAGAGCCTGCCGGAGATGTTCCGGCCGACCTCGACCGGCTCGAAGAACCAGATCGCCTACGCGGCGTACTTCCTGGCCTCGCTGGAGGAATGGAAACCCGGCAGCGTCACGCCGTATCTCTCCGACTTCGGCAAGGAATTCGTGGCGAAAGCCGCCTACGATTGCCTTTCCGATCTGGTCCTGAGCGCGCAGGGCCGTCGACCGGCGGCGCTGTTCGCCGACCCAGACCGGCCGACGCCTACCTTCGCCGACGACGTCACCGCCTTGGCGGGATACCCGCAAGACCGGTTCACCGGTGATCTCATGATCGGCTACGGCACCGACGACGTCGATGTCCTTCCTACCGACACCGATGACTACGGGAGGCGCCTGCAGGAGGCCAACCCCGGGATACGGGTGACGGTCGAGGAATACCCTGGCAAAGACCACAGCGGCGCGTTCCTGGCTTCGCTTCCGGATGCGCTGGCTTTCCTGAACGCGCACCTGCGCTGACGCCGGACGCGCACCCGCGAGCCGCGCCCGGCCTCAGCGGACGCGGGTGCCGAGCAGGTGGCGCACGCCCGCGACGAACAGTTGCAGACCGAAGTCGAAACGGGCTGTGGCGTCCGTGGTTTCCTCCAGCGGCGACGCGCCGTCGGGCAGTGCGCCCGCCGAGTCCATCTGCATCCTCGACTGCTCGTCCACGGTCTCGCCGAGGACGTAGTAGAGCAGCGTGAACGCCGTGAGTTCGGCCTCCTGGCGCGGCATGCCCGCGCGGATCGCGGCGCTCACCAGTCGTTCTCGTCCCTTGCTCGTGGTGAGCCGGGAAGCATATGTCGCCGAGACCAATTCGGCGCCGTCGCGGTAGGCCAGCAGGCAGTCGCGCAGCCGGTGGGCCAATTCGGTGATCTGCCCGGACCATTCCTCGGCCTGGATCGGGTCCTCCATGGGCGCGAGGATCTTGTCCGCGACCGCGCCGAGCAGCGCCTGCTTGTTGGGGAAGTGCCAGTACAACGCGCCCGGCTGGACGTGGAGGGAACCGGCCAGCCTGCGCATGGTGAGGTCGGCCAGGCCGTATCGGTCCAGAATCGCGATGGCGCCGTCGACCACGTCCGCCCGGTGCAGCTGCACTCGATGCCCTTCCCGTCGTGCTTTGACTCACTCCTACCGCTACCCTAGCCTGAACACCGTTCAAGTTGCACGGCCACCTCGGCCGGACGAAGGGATTCGTTGCAGTGACCCAGGCACCCGTAGACGCCGCCGCGCCAGGACCGACGCAGGTCGGGACGTCGCACATTCTGTCGATCGCCCGCGAGCAGGTGCTCGAACGCGGGGAGGGGCTGAACCAGGAGCAGACCCTCGAGGTGCTGCGTCTGGGCGACGACCGGCTGGAGGAGCTGCTCGCCCTGGCCCACGAGGTGCGCATGAAGTGGTGCGGTCCCGAAGTGGAGGTCGAGGGCATCATCAGCCTCAAGACCGGCGGATGCCCTGAGGACTGCCACTTCTGCTCGCAGTCGGGGCTGTTCCAGTCGCCGGTGCGGGCCGCGTGGCTGGACATCCCGAGCCTGGTGGAGGCCGCCAAGCAGACCGCGAAGACCGGCGCCACCGAGTTCTGCATCGTGGCCGCCGTGCGTGGCCCCGACGAGCGCCTGATGGCCCAGGTGGCCGCCGGCGTCGAGGCGATCCGCAACGAGGTCGACATCCAGGTCGCCTGCTCGCTGGGCATGCTCACGCAGGAGCAGGTCGATCAACTGGCCGCGATGGGCGTGCACCGCTACAACCACAACCTGGAGACCTCCCGCTCCTACTTCCCGAACGTGGTCACCACGCACACCTGGGAGGAGCGCTGGGACACCCTGAGCATGGTCCGCGCGGCGGGCATGGAGGTCTGCAGCGGCGGCATCCTGGGCATGGGCGAGACGCTGGAGCAGCGCGCCGAGTTCGCCGCGAACCTGGCCGAGCTCGAGCCCGACGAGGTGCCGCTGAACTTCCTCAACCCGCGGCCGGGCACCCCGTTCGGCGACCTCGAGGTGCTGCCCGCGTCCGACGCGCTGCGCGCCGTCGCCGCGTTCCGGCTGGCGCTGCCGCGCACCATGCTGCGCTTCGCGGGCGGCCGCGAGATCACCCTGGGCGATCTCGGCGCCAAACAGGGCATCCTGGGCGGCATCAACGCCGTCATCGTCGGCAACTACCTGACCACCCTCGGCCGCCCGGCCGAACAGGACCTGGATCTGCTCGGTGAGCTGAAGATGCCGATCAAGGCGCTCAACGAAACACTCTGACCCGGCTCGGTTGCGACGATGAGGCAGGCGAGCATGGGTACTGTCATGAATATGGACGAGCGCTACAACCCGTTCACCGGCAAGCGAATCGTGCCGGGTCTCGACGACGCGATCCCGGCCGCCGCCGCGCTGGGCCTGGAACCGCCGCGTTTCTGCGAACAGTGCGGTCGCCGCATGATCGTGCAGGTGAGCCCGGACGGCTGGTGGGCCAAGTGCTCCCGGCACGGCGTCACCGACTCGGCCGAACTGGAACGCCGCTAGTGGCGTCGCCGTTGCGCGGTGAGGTGCGCGCGGCGGCGGTGATCGCCGTCGCCGTGGTGGTGGTGAGCGCGCTCGCCGGAGCCGGATGGGGCCTGCTGGCGCCGACCGAGCGGCTGCTGGTGGTCGAGCCGGGCCGCGGAGTCGCGCTGACCGGGGAGAGCGCGCATCAATTCGACGCCCTGGCGTTGTTCGTGCTCGCGGGCGCGGTGCTCGGTCTGCTCTGCGCGCTCGCCGTGTGGCGGTGGCGCTCGGCGCGCGGGCCGCTGCTGCAACTGGGTCTGCTGGTCGGTTCCGGCGTGGGCGCGGTGGTGATGGCGCAGGTGGGGGAGCAGGTCGCCGAATGGCTGCATCCGCGCCCGCACGACCCGCCGGTCGGGCAGATCGTCACGTTGCCCATCGAACTCGGCAGTGCGCTCGCGTTCATCGTGCAGCCGCTGATCGCGTCGTTCGTCATGCTGTTCCTCGCCGCGCTCAGTACGTCCGAGGATCTCGGCAGCGGACGCCGCACCGCCCGCGACGAGGAGGAAGCCTTCGGCTCCCTTCGGTCCTACGGTGAAACCGGGAGTGGGGCGCAGCTGCCCTATCGTGGCTACGAGCCTGCCGCGGAAGGGTATTCGGTACCCGAATACCGCCCGCGGTACTGACGCGTCGCCCGTGCGGGCCGCCGCGACGACGGAAGGCTTGCCTGCCACCGTGGGTGAGGGAGCGAAGCGTGCGCGGAAGGAACAGGACGTGACCTTTGTCGGTGGCGGGCCGGTCGTCGAAGAGCTCGACGCCAAGTTCTGGCGGGTGGCCGAACCCCTCGTCTATCGCGGCGCGACGGAGGAATTCGTGGTTCCCGCCGGTTTCCGGACCGATTTCGCCTCGGTACCGCGCGCGCTGATCTGGCTGATCCCGCGCTACGGCAGCTACACCCGCGCCGCGATCCTGCACGACTACCTGCTCGGTTCGGACACGGTGAGCGTGGCCGACGCCGACGGCATCTTCCGCCGGAGCCTGCACGAGCTCGGCGTATCACTGCCGCACCGCTGGATGATGTGGGCGGCCGTACGCGCGGCCCACGGGTTGCGTGGCGCCGGCCCGGCCGACGTCGCCCGGTTCGTCGTCGTCGCCGTTCCGTCGGTGCTCTTCCTCGCGGTACCCGTCACCGTGGTGACGGTCTTCCTCCTGCTGTTCTGGTTGGTGGAACTGGTCTTCTGGGCCGCATCCCGGGTGACTCGGCGGACCGAAGCCCCGCCCCCGGATCCGCAGATGAAGACGGCCTGACCGGTCACGACGACCCCTCCGGCGACATCTCGCGCTCGCGGCGAGGTCGGCACAATCTCCACCCACCACGTAGCGTTCGAGGTATGGCGGATCTGGTTTTGGGGCCGGTGTTGCGGCATGTCGACGCGACGTCGGCGACCGTCTGGGTGGAAACCGATGACGCGTGCGAGGTGGATGTCTTGGGACGGCTCGCCCGCACGTTCCAGGTGGGGGAGCAGCACTTCGCGCTGGTCTCGATCGACGGACTGCAACCCGGTGCGTCGGTTCCCTACCAGGTGCGGCTCGATGGTGTGGCGGTGTGGCCCGAACCGGGATCCGAGCTGCCGCCTTGCCGGATTCGCACGCGCACCGTGGAGAAGATCCTGTTCGGGTCGTGCCGGGCGGCCAAGGCCGCGCCGGGCGCGCTGGAGGCCGACAAGCTGGGGGTGGACGCGCTGGACGCGTACGCCCGGCGCATGATGCGCTCGCCCGAGCGGGAATGGCCGGATGCCCTGCTGCTCCTCGGCGACCAGGTCTACGCCGACGAGCCGACACCGCGGATGCGGGAGTGGCTCGCAAAGCGGCGCGACGGGCAGGAGCCGCGCGGCGAGGTCGTGTCGTTCCGCGAATACGCGGAGCTGTACCACGAGTCGTGGGCGGACCCGGAGATCCGCTGGCTGATGTCGACCGTGCCGACGTCGATGATCTTCGACGACCACGATGTCCGAGACGACTGGAACACCTCGCGCGCATGGCGCGAGCAGATGGCGGCGAAGCCGTGGTGGCGCAAGCGCATCCGCGCCGGGCTCGCGTCCTACTGGGTGTACCAGCACATCGGCAACCTCGGCCCCGGCGAGCTGGCGCAGGACCCGCTCTACCGCCAGGTCACCGGGGCGGGTACGGACGTGCGGGAGCTACTGGAGGACTTCGCGGAGCAGGCCGACAAGGAGGTCGACGGCCGCAAACCCGCCCGCTGGAGCTACTACCGCGACTTCGGCCGGGTCCGGCTGCTGGTGATCGACACCCGTAACGGCCGGATCCTCGACGGGCAGCGGCTGATGGTCGGGCCGGAGGAGTTCGACTGGATCGAGCGGAACGCCGCGGGCGACTTCGACCACCTGCTGATCGGATCATCGCTGCCATGGCTCATGGCGCCCGCGCTGAGCCACTTCCAATCGCTCAACGAGCGTGCCGCGGATCTGCCGGGATGGCGCGGCCGGCTCGGCGAGAAGGTCAGGCAGGCAGCGGATCTGGAGCACTGGCCCGCGTTCCGCGCGTCCTTCGAACGGTTGGCCCGGCTGATTCATCGGCTGGGTGACGCGCCGGGCGCACCGGGCACGATCTGTGTGCTGTCCGGGGACGTGCACCACAGCTATGTCGCACGCGCCACGTACACGCCGCCGACGAAATCGCAAGTGCTGCAACTGGTGTGCTCGCCGGTGCACAACGAACCGCCCGAGATGTTCCATCCGGCGTTCGCACTGTCGTGGGCGGCGCCGATCGCGTCGGCGCTGCGGTGGCTCGCGGATCGGCGTGGAATCTCACCCGATCCGGTCCGGTGGCGGAAGATCAGCGGCCCGCATTTCGGCAACTCGATCGCCTCCCTCGTCGTCCGTGGCCGCTCCGCACGGTTCACGCTGGAGACCGCACGGCCGGACGAGGGGCTGGTCAAGGTGGCCGAACTGGAACTCGCGCCACCGCACGCAAAAGCCCCGCGCCTCTAGAGGCGCGGGGCTCTTACCTAGCTACGTCGATCAGATCGCGCGGACGTCCTGAGCCTGGGGGCCCTTCTGTCCTTGGCCGATCTCGAACTCCACGCGCTGTCCTTCTTCAAGGGACTTGAATCCCGAGCCGGACACGGCGGAGTAATGAACGAAGACGTCGGCGCCGCCGCCGTCCTGCGCGATGAAGCCGAAGCCTTTTTCGCTGTTAAACCACTTCACACTGCCTTGAGCCATTGCTTTACTTCATTCTTTTCTGTAGGTGAGCCGAGCGAATCACTTCGATAGCCCGGTCTCAGAGGTCAACACTGCCACGAATCGGCACCGCGCGACACCGCGGACCTCGGTTTGTGAGCTAACCGACACAAGCGGCACTCGCCTATCCACGGCGTGACACGCTCGATCGGGCCGTGGGGGCGGCCGACGCGCTTTTCCATCGGCTTCGGGCCGGTCGATTGTCCAAGCCGTGATGTTCGGCTGCGGCGAAGACCGGCACCGGGATACGCGAGCGGTTCCCGCCTGGCGAACGTATCCGGACGGCCGCCGTGGCCTGTTGTCCGCGGCGAAAAACAGTGGAGGCGGGGACGGTGTCGGAGATAGCGTGGGCGGCCGGAAGCAGCCGCGTCGAAAGGGGGCAGGGCGATGGATCGAGCGCATCACGTGGGGGCCGAGACGCCTCCCGTTGCACAGGAGCGCGCGGATCTGGCGGCTTGGCGGCGGCGAGATGCCTTGCGCCGCAGCAACGCCGCTCGTCCGGTACCGAGTAAGCGGCAGTATCGACGCCAGGACAAGCACCGGAAAGTAGCCACCGACTACTGATCTGGAATTCTCTCGCGCACGTGCCCCTGACGAGGGGCGCTCGATCAGGAGCCTGGCGGGCGCAGGGCGGCGAACTCGTCCGTCACTCGCAGCCCCGAGTCGGTGAAGCGGTAGACCGCGGCGGGGCGCCCGCCCGCACGGCCGGGGGCGGCGGTGGCGCCGGTGGGGGTGATCACCTTGCGACGGGAGAGCACCCGTTGGAGGTTCGTCGTATCCACGTCGTAACCGAGCGCCGCACAATAGATCTCACGCAACGTCGACATCGTGAAACGGTCCGGCGCGAGGGCGAAGGCGATATTGGTGTAGGACAGTTTCGCCGCCAGGCGGGTGCGGGCGTGGTCGACGACCGTGCGGTGGTCGAAGGACATGTCCGGCAGCGCCGAGATCGGGTGCCAGGCGGTGTCCGAGGGCAGGTGGGGGTCGGCGGTCAGCGGAACCAGGCCGAGGTAGGCCGAGGCGATGCGGCGCGGGCTCGGCACCCGGTCGGGGGCGCTGAACACCGAGAGCTGTTCCAGATGGCTCAGCTCGCGCACGTCGACCTTCTCGGCGAGCTGGCGGCGGGCGGAGGTGTCGAGATCCTCGTCGTCGCGCAGCCTGCCGCCGGGTAGCGACCAGGTGCCCTTCTGTGGGTCGAGTGCCCGTTCCCACAGCAACACCGCGAGTTCGGTCCGCTGATCGGGCGGGCACCGCCGCAGCATGCTTTCCGCACGGTCTGCGGGGCGGTGACCTGCGGCGATGTCGGCGGGGAAGCGGCGAACCTGGAACACCGCGGTGAGCGATTCGTGGATGGTGCTACTATGGGCCACGTTTTCGATTGTAAGTCGAAAACCTGGTTTGGTGCGAATCGGCGCGCGGCCGACCGCACGAGGAAGGGAGCCATCCATGGCGACGACGGGTGCGAAACTGGCGCCCCCGCTGATGGGGCAGGTGTTCGACGGGCCCACCGGGTTCGCGGGTGTCGAGGCAACGCCGGAGTGGGCGCAGGAAGTCAAGCGATTGGCTCGGGAGCGCAACGCGACGATCCTGGCGCATAACTATCAGCTGCCGGAGATCCAGGACGTAGCCGACCACGTCGGCGATTCGCTGGCGCTGTCGCGGATCGCGGCCGAGGCGCCGGAGGACACCATCGTGTTCTGCGGCGTGCACTTCATGGCCGAGACCGCCAAGATTCTCAGCCCGGCCAAGACCGTGCTCATCCCGGATCAGCGCGCCGGTTGTTCGCTCGCGGATTCCATCACGGCCGACGAACTGCGCGCGTGGAAGGCCGAGCACCCGAACGCGATGGTCGTGTCCTACGTCAACACCACGGCCGAGGTGAAGGCGCTCACCGACATCTGCTGCACCTCGTCCAACGCGGTGGACGTGGTCGCCTCGATCGACCCGGACCGCGAGGTGCTGTTCCTGCCGGACCAGTTCCTCGGCGCGCACGTCAAGCGGGTCACAGGCCGCGCGAACATGCACATCTGGGCCGGTGAGTGCCACGTGCACGCGGGCATCAACGGCGACGAGCTGACCGAGCAGGCGCGCACCCATCCGGACGCGGAACTGTTCGTGCACCCCGAATGCGGGTGCGCCACCTCGGCGCTGTACCTGGCGGGCGAGGGCGCGTTCCCGGCCGATCGCGTGCACATCCTGTCCACCGGCGGCATGATCGACGCCGCCAAGGCGGCGAAGTCGAGTCAGGTGCTGGTGGCCACCGAGGTCGGCATGCTGCACCAGCTGCGCAAGGCCGCCCCCGGCATCGACTTCCAGGCCGTGAACGACCGGGCGTCGTGCAAGTACATGAAGATGATCACCCCGGCGGCGCTGCTGCGCTGCCTGGTCGAAGGCCGTGACGAGGTGTACGTCGATCCCGAAACCGCCGCGCTGGGACGCAATTCGGTGCAGCGGATGATCGCGATCGGCAATCCCGGCGGCGGTGAATGAGTCCGACCGCTGTCCGTAGGGCGGTGGGTCGTTCTCCGGCGGAACACGGTGGCCACGGCGCTGACCACCGTGTCCGCGCGGGGGAACGTTCGCGGATCGGGAGACAGAGAGGCGCGGGCCGATGACAACCCGGGTTTCGATCGACTGGGAGGCCGAGGCCGATCTGGTCGTGATCGGCGGCGGCGTCGCGGGACTGACCGCGGCGCGTACCGCCTCACTGCGTGGTCTGCGGGTGCTCACGCTCAGTAAAGGCGGCCCGACCGATACGTCCACCCAGTACGCCCAAGGCGGCATCGCCGTCGTCGCGCCGCACGGTGACTCGGTCGAATCACACGTGCACGACACGGTGGAGGCGGGCGCCGGATTGTGCGAGGTGGACGCCGTGCGTTCCATCGTCGAGGGCGGGCAGGCCGCGGTGGCCGCTCTGACCGACCTGGGCGCGGTGTTCGACCTCGGCCGCGACGGCCAGATCTCGCGGACCCGCGAGGGGGGCCACAGCACCCGCCGGATCATCCATGCGGGCGGCGATGCCACCGGCGCGGAGGTGCAGCGGGCGCTGAACGAAGCCGGTCTGCCGGTGCTGTTCGGCGCGGCGGTCGGCGAGATCGTCACCGGGCCGAACGGTGTGCGGGGCGTGGTCGCGGTGTCGGAGAAGGGCTTCGGTGTCGTCCACGCGCCTGCCGTGCTGCTGGCCACCGGCGGCCTCGGTCAGTTGTACGCGCTGAGCACCAATCCGCCGGGCGCCACCGCGGACGGCATCGCGCTCGGACTGTGGGCCGGTGCGGCTGTCGCCGATCTCGAGTTCGTGCAGTTCCACCCGACCGTGCTGTACACCCCGGGCGGAATGGGGCGCAGGCCGCTGATCAGCGAAGCAGTGCGCGGCGAAGGTGCGACGCTGGTCGACACCGAGGGCAATTCGGTGACCGCGCGGGTGCATCCGCGCGGCGACCTTGCTCCCCGCGATGTCGTCTCCCGTGCCATCGCGGCGCGCATGCGGGCGCTCGGCACCGAGCACGTCTATCTCGACGCGCGCTCGATCGACGGTTTCGCGCAACGATTTCCGACGATCACCGCCTCGTGCCTGGCGACGGGCATCGATCCGCGCACGGACCTCATCCCGGTCGCGCCGGCCGCGCACTACCAGTGCGGGGGAGTCGTCACCGACACCCACGGCCGTACCGGAGTGCCCGGCCTGTACGCGGCCGGTGAGGTCGCGCGCACCGGTTTGCACGGGGCGAACCGGTTGGCGTCCAACAGCTTGCTGGAGGGACTGGTGGTGGGCGAGCGCGCCGGGGCCGCCGCTGCCGAGCGGTTCGGTGAGCGCGCCGGGGTGAGCGAGATCTCCACTCGCACCGCCGAGTTCGCCGACCGCGCTGTGGTGCAGAGCCTGATGACCACGCACGCCTCGGTGGTCCGCGACCGCGCCGGCCTCGCCGAAGCGCTCAAGCGGCTCGACGACGTGGTCGTCCGCCGCGACCCGCACACCGCCGCACATCCGATCACCGGAATCGAGGACGCCGCGCTCACCCTCGCGGCACGCACCCTGCTGCTGGCCGCGCTCGCCCGCACCGAGAGCCGTGGCTGTCACACCCGGTCGGATCACCCGGACGCCGTGGACGAACTCCGCCACAGTCTCCCGATCCGGCTGGACGACGACGGCGCGCCCGAGTACGCACCACTTCCCTGACCACACGCGCGCCGAGCAGGACATGCCACGAGCTGTCCACCGCCCCGCTCGGCGAGAGAGGAACACTTCGATGGCTCTGGATGCCGCCCTGGATCGCGACGAGGTGCTGCGCCTCATCCGCGCCGCGCTGGACGAGGACCTGCGCTACGGCCCGGACGTCACGACGACGGCCACCGTGCCCGAGGCGGCGGTGATCAAGGCGTCGGTGGTCTCGCGCGAACCGGGGACCGTGGCCGGGCTCGACGCCGGTGTGCTGGTACTCGACGAGGTGATCGGCGCGGGCGAGTACGAGATCACCGATCGCGTCGCCGACGGCACCCGGGTGTCGCCGGGACAGCCCGTGCTGACGGTGATCGCGCCGACGCGCAAACTGCTCACCGCCGAGCGCACCATGCTCAACCTGGTGTGTCATCTGTCCGGCATCGCGACGGCGACGGCCGCCTGGGTGGACGCCGTCGCGGGCACCCGCTGTCGCATCCGCGACAGCCGCAAGACGTTGCCCGGACTGCGCGGGCTGCAGAAGTACGCCGTGCGGGTCGGCGGCGGTGTCAACCACCGCATGGGTCTCGGCGACGCCGCGCTGATCAAGGACAACCACGTGGTCGCCGCGGGTTCGGTGGTCGAGGCGCTGCGCGCGGTCCGCGCGGCCGCTCCCGACATCGCCTGCGAGGTCGAGGTCGACAGCCTCGAACAACTCGACGCCGTGCTCGCGGAGAACGTGGAACTCGTGCTGCTGGACAACTTCCCGCTCTGGCAGACCCAGGCGGCAGTCCAGCGCCGCAACGCCGCGTCCCCGCAGACGAAACTGGAGTCCTCCGGCGGCCTGAGCCTGGACGTCGCCGCCGACTACGCCCGCACCGGCGTCGACTACCTCGCCGTCGGCGCGCTCACCCACTCGGTCCGGGTGCTCGACCTCGGGCTGGACATGTAGGTGTTCTGGTGAAGTACCCGCGCCGACGCCGCGTGCGATGGAGGGTGTTGATCTACCAGAGTGCGTCAGAACTACGTTTGCCGTCGCGCGATCCGAGCTCTGCGGCGGCAGACTCGATGTCCTTCACCAACTGCTGCCAACTCGGCAACTGCGTGATCGGGCCGGAGCAATCGATACTGCGGAGTAGCTGACGCCGGTGTTCGCTGAATCGTTCAGCGACTTGTTCTCGGCGACGTCCAGTGCAATCCGCTGCACTTACAATGCACCCGGTCGCGGCGATAGCGCATGCCGGGGACCAGGGCTCCGAGCCGGACAAAACGCTGCTCGGTCGCTGTCGGCGAAACCGCGAATCTCCAAGCCGTCCAAGCTATCCGGTGCCGTTCGCTCAGGCGGTGAGCTCGCGCTCCAGCGGCGTCCGGAACCTCGGGATGGCGCGGACCTCGCCGAACCAGTCGGCGACGCGTTGCGCTTGCGCGGCGATCAGCGTTTCGGCGTCCGCGCCCACGTCTTCGAGCAGGCGGTAGACGATCTCGCCGTCCTTGCGCTGCGCCCAGCCTCCGACGACGCGTCCATCCCACCAGACGGTGGGTCCGATGTTGCCGTTGCGATCGAACAGGCGCGGTGCGTGCGAGCCGAGGTACCACTCCCGCGCCTGCCAGCCCATCGGGGTCGGATCGAGGGCGGGCAGCAGCGCCGCCCACGGCTGCGGCGCGGCGACCGGCTCCACGTCGTCGGCCAGGAGCACGCCGGTCACGCCGTCCAGGTCGACCTCGACCAGATCCAGGACGCCCAGCGCCGCGCGCACCTCGCCGAGCGTCCACCCGGTCCACCACTTGACGTCGGATACCGGCGCGGGACCGAAGGCGCGCAACCAGCGACGGACCAGTTCCGCCCTGGCCTCGGCGGCGGGAAGAGCGGGAACGCCGTCCGGCAGCCACGATTCGATCGGCGCCCAGGTGTACTGGCTGCTGGTCCAGCCGCCGTTCGGCCTGCCGCGCACGATGCGGCCCTCGCAGCCGAGCGTCACCAGTACCCAGGTGGTGATGTTCGTCGGCTTCGAATACGCCTTGTCCGGCGCGGTGTTCACCTGGGTGCGCAACCGCGGGACGTCCTTGCTCAACTGCGCGCCGGTCGCCGCGCCACGGGCCAGCAACGCTTTGTGCGTCTCGGCTTCGACCTCCGCCCACCAGCCTGCCGTATCGCCGTCGCCGATGCCCGCCTGCGTCAGGTACTTGCCGTAGGTGCGCCGCTGCTTGTGCGCGAGGGCGTCCGCGCACGAAGTCTGAAGAATCGGAACCGATTCCACCGGCACGACGAACATGGTGCGGCGCATGGCGAGCATCCGCAGCAGCGAACGATCCTCGTAGAGCGCCTGTTCGACGTCCGAGGGCGTGAGCCCGTCGGCCCGGGCCGCGACGGAGAGGTACACGGTCGCCGGATCGGTCGCGTGCAGCGCGACCACCGAGCGGGCGATCTCCGCGACCTGCCCCGTGCGCTCCGGCATGGCCAACCGGTGCCGCACCGCCAGCCGAGCGCGCCGCTGCGCGGCATCAATCGAACGCATAGGCGAATCGTAGCGTTCGCGCCGTGGCTCAGAGGCCGAAGCGCTCCGGGGCCAGGCGCAGCGTCCGGCAGGCGTCGCGGACGGCCTCGGTCGCCTCCGCGCCGCAGGCGCCGGCGTCGCTGCCGATCAGGATGCCGGTGCGGATCACCGCGTCCGCCTCGGCCGGTCGCCCGCCCGCTTTGGCGATCTGTCGCAGCACGTGCGCGCAGCCGCGGATCGGATCGTTCGCCAGCCGATTGCAGTTGTCCTCGAACAGGGCGCGCAAGTCGTCGACCGGGAAATTGCGCAGAATCGGATCGGCTGTGACCAGCTCGGCGACGGTGGCGCGGCCGGTCGCCGCGGTCGTGCTGTCGGCCACCGCGACCAGCGCGCACAGGGCGACGGCGGCGTCACGGAACGTCCCGCCGCGCAGCTTGTTCCGGTCGGCCAGCAATTGTTCTCGCCACGCCGCGGCGGTCTCGGCCGTATTGATCAGGGTCGCGTCGGGGATACGGCGGGGTGCGAAGGTCATGGCGGACTCCATGAGAAGACGTCCGAACGCGCGGACCCGTGCCATCCGGACTCGGAATGAATACCGGGACCGTAACAGGGCCGCGCCGCGGGGTCCTGCCCCCAAAAATCGGAATCAGCCCTCCGGTTCCCAGGCGCGGACCAGGTCGAGCAAGCCGGGGAAGCGCGCTTCGAGATCGGCGACGCGCACCTGGCTGCGGCGCTCCAGTCCGTAGCGCCGCTGCCGGGTGACGCCCGCCTCGCGCAGCACCCGGAAATGATGCGTCAGCGTGGATTTGGGCCGATCGATGCCGAACCAGGAGCAGGGCCGGTCGTCGTCGGGAGAGTCCAGCAAGAGCTTGCGCACGATGGCCAGGCGCAGTGGGTCGCTCAGTGCGGCCAGGACATGGTCGAGCCGCAGATCGGCGTGATCCGGCTCGGGCAGCACGGCGGTGTCCTCGGTGGCCGCTGGCATCGTGTCTCCTCGCTCTCGGGTGCTTTGTACGACTTCTATCGTACTAGGGTAGATGTTCGGTTATTGTCGTACCGGTACGAGAAAAGTCGAAACAAGGAGTGGTGATGGGATCGACGGTGGCGGAGCCCCACTCGCGAGTGCGCCGGTCGGACGGCTCTTCGGTGTGGCTCGCGGCGTGGCCGGTGTGCGCGGTGTTCGTGCTGTCGAACGCGCCGACGCCGTTGTATGTGGTGTGGCAGCGGACGATCGGGTTCTCCTCCGGCACGCTGACCGCGGTGTTCGCCTGCTACATCGTCGGCTTGCTGGGAGCGCTGCTGGTCGCGGGCGTGGTGTCGGACCGGGTGGGGCGCAAGCCCGTCCTGTTGCCCGCGGTGGCGGCGGCGATGGCGGCCTGCGCGCTGTTCGCGGTCGCGCAGTCGGTTGTGCTGCTGGCACTGGCGCGGCTGCTCACCGGTGTGGCGGTCGGCGCGGCCGTTTCGGCGGGCATGGCGGCGGTCACGGATGTGGGCGGGCCCGACCGCAGGCGCGTCGCCGCGCTGGCGGCCTCCACGGCGATGGTGCTCGGGGCCGGGAGCGGGCCATTGCTGGCGGGCATCCTGTCCGAAACGCTGCCCGGTCCCACGGTGACGGTCTTCCTGGTCGAGATCGCCGTGCTGGCCGCGGCTTTCGCGGTGACGGCCCGGCTGCCGTTGCCTGCGGGTTCCGGCGGGCGCGGGCCGTGGCTGCGGATTCCTTCG
Source organism: Nocardia arthritidis NBRC 100137 (assembly GCF_001612765.1). Lineage (GTDB taxonomy): Bacteria > Actinomycetota > Actinomycetes > Mycobacteriales > Mycobacteriaceae > Nocardia > Nocardia arthritidis. Next base: position 109,266 of record NZ_BDBB01000015.1, on the reverse strand, counting down.
GTCGCGCGGGAGGGCCGGACCGCTGTACTGCTCGGGATCGCGGTGTTCGGACCGGGGATCACCGCGACGTCGTTCGTCCTGTCGCTGGGACCATCGGTGCTGACGCAGCTGCTCGGCGTCGCCGACCGGGTGCTCGCCGGTGTGGTGGCGTTCACGATGTTCCTGGCCGCGACCGGAGTTCAGTTCGCCGCGCGGCGATTCGGCGTGCGCACCGTCCTGCTCGGCGGTGCGGTCGCGACCGTGACGAGTATGGTCGCGCTGGTGGTGTCGCTCGCGGCGACCTCGCTCGCGTGGTTCGTGACGTCCGCGGTGCTCGCCGGGGCCGGTCAAGGGCTCGGCCAGTTCGGGGGCCTGACGGCGATCAGTTCGAGCGTGCCGGGCGGGCGGCTGGCCGAGGCGAACGCCGCCCAGAACGTCGGTGGCTATCTTCCCGCCGCGGTGCTGCCGCTGGCCGCCGGGTTCCTCGCCGACGCCCACGGGTTGAGCGCCGGGGTGGCTGTTTTCGGCGCGGTGGTGGGTCTCGCCGCGGCCGGGGGCGGACTGCTGGTCCTGACGCGCCCCCGCCGGGAGGCGACGCCGCTGACGGCGTGACATCATCCGAGGATGCGACGGGCATATCCGGTACTCCTTCTATGCTGCGCGCTGGCCGCCGTGCTCGTGACGACAATCGCTGCCGCGCCGCGTGTCTCGGCGGATCCAGTTTGCGCGACGGGTGTGACGGTGCGTCCGGTCTCGCTGACCGTGGACGGTGAGGAAGCGACCGGGCGGGTGTACGAGCCCTACCGGTGCGTCGAGGGGGACGTGACCGCGGAGGCGCTCGTGGTCGCGGTGCACGGGCACGACGGGTCGTCGGCGGATTTCGCCGGCTACCTCGACTCGATCGCGCGGCGCACCGCGACTCCGATCCTGTCGATGGATCTACGCTCCGCTCACAGCCGGTGGCGCACCGGAGAGTGGAATCTGTGGGCGGGCTGGCGCGATGTCGTCGCCGCGACCGCGTGGTACCGCCGGGTCCACGGCTCGATCACCCGCACGGTGCTGTGGGGCTGGAGTCAGGGCGGCATCACCAGCGGTCTGGCGGCGGCGCACGGTCCGCGCGGGATGTTCGACTACTGGGTCGACAACTACGGTCCCGCAGACGATTTCACGATGTGGCTGGGTGCGGTGGCCGTGGATGAGGCACTGCCCGCGCAGATCGAACGTGACGCGGGTGGCTGCCCGCCCGCCGCTTGTCCGCTCGCCTACGCCGAACGCTCGCCCGCCCTGCTGGCGGCCCGGATGGACGTGCGGCGCGCGTTTATCGTCCATGGCACCGCCGACGACGTGGTGCCCTACGCCACGAGCGTCGAGATGCGCGCGGGGCTGGCCGCCGCGGGCAAGCCCACCTCCATGTACACCGTCGTCACCGGGCGCGACCTGAACGGCCGGGTGGCGCCGGGCGACCACAGCGTCGGCCCGGCCTTCTTCGAAGGCGGCTGCGTCGTCGAGCGCCTGCTGCTCGGCACGGAACCGGTCGACGGCCCGGACCGCGACTACCTCGTCGACGTCGCGCACGGCGTCGTCACCGCCCCGCCCGCACCCGCGGGCGCGAAGTGCGCGGCGTGAGGCGCCGGGAACACGATCGTCATCCCGCGCGGTTGATCGTGAAGACCCAACGACGAAGCGAGGACGCGATGAGCAAGCCGACCGACCCGGCCTACCACTGGAACGGAGCGGATCTCGATCTGGACGCCTACCTGTCCCGGATCGGTTTCGACGGCGAGCGCGCCCCTACCGTCCGGACGCTGCACGACCTGGTGCGGGCGCACACCACCGCCATCCCGTTCGAGAACCTGGAGATCATCCTGGGCCGGTCGATTTCCCTCGACCTGGCGACCTTGCAGGACAAGATCGTGCGCCGCCGCCGCGGCGGCTACTGCTACGAGAACGTCGGACTGTTCGCGGCCGCGCTGGAACGACTCGGTTTCGGCGTCACCGGGCTGAGCGGGCGGGTGAGCATGGGCGCGGGCGCCGGGTTGCGGCCCGCCACCCACGCGTTGCTGCGCGTGACGACCACCGACGACGAGCGGGTCTGGCTGTGCGACGTGGGCTTCGGCGCCGGACCGCTCGCGCCGTTCGAATTGTCCTCGGAGACCGGCGAGTTCGCGGCGGGGGAGTGGAAGTTCCGGCTGGAGCGCACGCGCGGTGAGCTGGATTCGCAGCTGTGGGTGCTGCACCAATACGGCCGCGACGGATGGGTGGACCGGCACAGCTTCACACTGAATCCGCAGTACCGCATCGACTACGCCGTCGGCAACCACTTCGTATCGACTTCGCCGCGTTCCCCCTTCACCACCCGGCCGTACGTGCAGCGCTTCCACCCGGACGCGCACCACGTGCTGGACGGCACCACGTTCGTCACCGAGTATCCCGACGGCACGAGCGACACGCGGGAACTGGAACCCGCCGAACTCCCCAAGGTCCTCGCCGAGGTGTTCGACATCGACCTCACCGACGACGACGCCGCCGCGCTGGCGGAGGCCAGGTGGTCGCGCGACTGACATCGAGCCCCGCCCGGCATCGCGTCCGGCCCGATAGGGTCGTCGGCGTGCGTACCAACCGGAAGTCCCTCGTCCTGTTCGCCGCACCGATGCTCGTGCTCGCCGCCTGCTCGTCCGGACCGGATCAACCCGATACCGTGGCCGGGCAGTTCGCCGAGGCGCTGAACCAGGACGACGTCGCCGCGGCGGCCGCGCTCACCGACAACCCGGCCTTGGCCTCCGACACCCTCGGCGCGCTCTACGAGGGGCTCGGCAAGGACGTGCGCTACGAGGTCCGCTCGGTCGACGACGAGAGTTTCACGCTGGCCGCCACCTGGAAACTGGGCGGGGACGGCAAGTCCGAGTGGACCTACACCACCAACGGCGCCGCGCACGACGACGGGAGGGGGTGGCGGGTGAAGTGGGATCCGGCCACGGTCGCCCCTGGCCTGGCCGGCGGGCCGTTGAGCTACAGCAGGGTCTATCCGAAACCGGCGCGCATCCTCGATGCCGCGGGCGGCGAACTGATGACCGAGCAGATCGTCACGCTGGTGAATCTCGCCCCCGGCACCGACCTCGCCGCGGTCGCGGACCTGCTCGGCCCGCTCTCGCCCGGCGTGAGCGCGCAGTCGCTGCAAACGGAACTGGCCGCGGCGCAAGGCAAGCCGATCACCGCCATCACCCTGCGCGAGACGGACCTCGCCCCGATCCAGGAGCGCCTGATCGCGCTGCCGGGCGTCACCCTCGCGCCGCAGACCCGGCTGCTGACGACCGACAAGGCGCTGGCCGCTCCGACGCTGTCCGGACTGGCCGAGTTGTGGCAGGAGTCCGCCGACGCGAACGCCGGATGGGCGGTGCGCGCCCAGACCCCGCAGGGCACCCAGCGCGTCGCTGGGACGGACCCGAGGCCCACCGCCGACATCGCCACCACGCTCGACCTCGGCCTGCAGCGCGCGGCGGAGGCGGCGCTGGACCCGGTCGCCCAGCCCGCCGCGATCGTCGCTCTGCGGCCCTCGACCGGTGCGGTCGTGGCGGTCGCGCAGAACGCCGCCGCCGACGCGCAGGGCCCGATCGCGCTCACCGGGCTCTACCCGCCGGGATCGACGTTCAAGACCGTCACCGTCTCCGCCGCGCTGCAGGCGGGCGCCGTGACGCCCGACACCGTGCTGCCCTGCCCCGGCACCGCGGACATCGAGGGCCGCCGCATCCCCAACGACAACAACTTCGAACTCGGCTCGGTCCCGCTGCACACGGCGTTCGCCCGGTCCTGCAACACGACGATGGGCGCGCTCGGCGCGCAATTGCCCGCCGATGCCCTGACGAAAGCCGCCGCGCAGCTCGGACTCGGCATCGACTACGTCACACCGGGCCTGACCACTGTCACCGGAAAAGTTCCCGCGGCGGAGACCTCCGCGTTGCGGGTGGAGTCGGCGATCGGTCAAGGCCAGGTGACAGCGTCGCCGTTCGGCATGGCCCTGCTCGCCGCGTCCATCGCCCACGGCGCCGTGCCCGCGCCCACCCTCGTCGCGGGCAAGCCGGGCACTCCCGACCGGACGGCGGACGCACTGCCCCCGCAGGTCGACGACCAGCTGAAAGTCATGATGCGCGAGACGATCACCGACGGCACCGCGACACAATTGCGCGACCTCCCCGGGCTGCTCGGCAAGACCGGTACCGCGGAGTACATCGATGACACCCACGCCCACGGCTGGTTCGTCGGCATCGACGGCGACCTGGCATTTGCCGTCTTCATCAGCGACGCGAGCAGTTCGGCGCCCGCGGTGGACGCCGCGGGCCGGATGCTGCGTGCTCGCGGATAGTCCGCTCCGGGCGATCGGGGGCCGCGGAAAGGTCCGGCTGACGCGTACGAGTGTTCCGGCGCCCGCTACACTCATCCCCGGACCGCGTGAGTAATCAATATGCGGGATGTCACGATTTCGAGAAGGTTCGGAGTAGGCGCCATCGATACCGGTCAGTTGATCGCGGAGCATTACCGCCTGGTCGAGCGGATTGGTAGCGGCGGCACGGGCGTGGTCTGGCGTGCCGTCGACGAACGCCTCCAGCGCTCCGTGGCCGTCAAGCAGATCCACATCCAGCCGAGCCTGCCCGAGGCCGAACGCGTCGTGGTGCGCCAGCGCGCCATCCGGGAGGCTCGCAACGCCGCCCGCTTCCAGCATCCGAACGCGATCGTCGTGTTCGACATCACCGAGCACGAGGGCGATCCCTGCCTGGTGATGGAGTACCTGAAGTCCAAGAGCCTGGCCGCGGTGATCGGCGCCCAGGGCACATTGCCGCTGACCCAGGTCGCGCGGATCGGCGAACAGGTCGCCTCGGCGCTGATCGCCGCGCACCAGGCGGGCATCGTGCACCGCGACGTGAAACCGGGCAACATCCTGCTCGACGATCACGGCACGGTGAAGATCACCGACTTCGGCATCTCCCGCGCGACGGGCGACGTCACGCTCACCGAGACCGGATTGATCTGCGGCACCGCCGCCTACCTCGCGCCGGAGGTCGCCCGCGGCTCCGATCCCAGCCCCGCCTCCGACGTGTTCGCACTGGGCGCCACGCTGTTTCACGCGCTCGAGGGCGAACCGCCCTACGGCGCCGGCTCCAACCCGCTCGCGGTGCTCTACGCCGCCGCCAACGGTCAGCTGAGCGAGCCGCGCAACGCCGGGCCCGCCACGGATTTCCTGCTCGACCTGCTCAGCCCCGAGCCGCGCGAGCGCCCGAGCATGCGGGCCGCACGCGACCACCTCGCAGCGTTCGCCGATGCCGGCCCCGCGCCGGTGGCCGCCGGGTTCGTGCCTGCCAGCGAAGCCTTCACCAGGCCGAGGGCGGGCGAGCCCGAATCGGCGACCCGCGCGCTGCGGCCCTCGGCGATGGCCTCGGCGCCCTACACGCCGACCGAGCGCCAGCCGCGTCCCCGTCCCACGCCCGCGCCGCCCGTGCACCCGGACACCGCGGCCCATCCCCGCACCATGGCGCAGCCGCGCCCGACGCCGAGGCAGGGCTCGGGAGGGAAACGGCGCGCGGTGCTGATCGGGGCGCTGATCGGTGCGGTCATAGTGGCCGGAGCCATCATGGTGAACATGCTGAGCTCATCAGGCTCGAACACCAACGCCTCGCAGGGCGGTACCTCGTCGGCGGTCGCCTCCACGCGCCCCGGCGACAACACGACGTCGGCCGCCGTCCCCGTGGGGGAGACGAAGAGCGTCGGCAAGGCCGACTCGCGGCAGTCCATCGATCTGGTGGTGAACTTCTACAACAACCTCACCTACCTGAGTCTCTCCGCTGCCTGGAAGCAGCTGACCCCCGCCGCCCAGCAGGTCTACGGGAGCCAGCAAGCCTTCGAGGACTACTGGACGCAGAACCGGGTCACCGGCTTCAACACCGTCGACACGGCCGGTGGCGGTACCGGTACCAACGCGGACGGGTCGGTGGACGTCAACGTGGCCAGCGTGACCTACGGCGGCCGGAACAAGTCGGTGACGCTGCGGGTGATCAATCCCGGCAACGGGTCCGTGCAGATCGACAGCGACACTCGTTGACGCGGGCGTCCGTGTCCGGAAGCGACGACGAGGCCGCTGTCGCGGCGGCGCCAGGCGCGACGCCTTCCGCCTGACGAGAGCAACGCCACAGTTCGGCGCACCGACGGCGTCTACCGACCGCCGGACCTGCGCACACCGCTGCCTCGCGACCCGGCCGCCCGGACCACGGCGATAACGGCCTGCGTCGGCCCATTAGGCTGGTAGCGGCAACTTTCCTGTTGCGGATTCAGCTGGAGACAAGGACCGACACCACATGACATCCCGCATCGAGCTCGCCCGCGTCGATCTGCGCGGTCGTACTCCCTCCGTCGCCGAGCTGCGCGCCGCGCTGCCGCGCGGGGGAGTCGACGTGGACTCGGTGCTGCATCAGGTGCGTCCGGTGGTCGAGGCGATCCGTGATCAGGGCGTGTCGGCGGCGCTGGAGTTCAGCGAGCGCTTCGACGGGGTGATCCCGGCGACGGTGCGGGTACCCGCGGCCGAGCTGGACGCCGCGCTCGAGCGGCTGGACCCGGCGGTCCGCGCGGCACTGGAGGAGTCCATCGACCGGGCGCGCAAGGTGCACGCCGATCAGCGGCGCATGGACAAGACCACCGAGGTGGTGCCGGGCGGCACCGTCACCGAGCGCTGGGTGCCCGTCGAGCGGGTCGGCCTGTATGTGCCCGGCGGTAACGCCGTGTACCCCTCCAGCGTCGTGATGAACGTGGTACCCGCGCAGACCGCGGGCGTCGGCTCGCTGGTGGTGGCCTCACCGCCGCAGGCGCGGTTCGGCGGGCTGCCGCACCCCACCATCCTGGCGGCCGCGCAGCTGCTCGGCGTCGAGGAGGTATGGGCGGTCGGCGGAGCCCAGGGCGTCGCGCTGCTGTCCTACGGCGGCGTCGACACCGACGGCGCGCAGCTGGAGCCGGTGGATCTGATCACCGGGCCGGGCAACATCTACGTCACCGCGGCCAAGCGACTGTGCCGCGGCCTGGTCGGCATCGACGCCGAGGCGGGCCCCACCGAGATCGCCATCCTCGCCGACGCGACCGCTGATCCGGTGCACGTCGCCGCCGACCTGATCAGCCAGGCCGAGCACGACGTGCTCGCCGCCAGCGTGCTGGTCACCGACAGCGAGCAGTTGGCCGACGCGGTGGACGCGGCGCTGACCGCGCAGCTGACCGTGGTCAAGCACGCCCACCGGGTGAGCGAGGCGCTGCGCGGCAAGCAGTCCGGCACCGTCCTGGTCGACGACATCGAGCAGGGCCTGCGCGTGGTGAACGCCTACGCCGCCGAGCACCTGGAGATCCAGACCGCCGACGCGCCCGCGGTCGCGGCACGGGTGCGCAGCGCCGGAGCGGTGTTCGTCGGCGCGTACGCGCCGGTCAGCCTGGGTGACTACTGCGCGGGCTCCAACCACGTGCTGCCCACCGCGGGCTGCGCGCGGCACTCCTCCGGCCTGAGCGTGCAGACCTTCCTGCGCGGGATCCACGTCGTGGAGTACACCGAAGCGGCGCTGAAGGATGTCGCGGGCCACGTGGTGGCGCTGGCGAACGCCGAGGACCTGCCCGCGCACGGCCAGGCCGTGCAGGCGCGTTTCGAGGCCCTGTCGTGACGCGCGCGGTGAGCGCGCCCGGCGCCGAGCTGACTCTGGACGACCTGCCGCTGCGGGAGAACCTGCGCGGCAAGAAGCCCTACGGCGCACCGCAATTGACGGTCCCCGTGCAGCTCAACACGAACGAGAATCCGCATCCGCCCAGCCGGGCGCTGATCGACGACGTCGCCGAGTCGATCCGCGCGGCCGCCGCGGACCTGCACCGCTACCCGGACCGCGACGCCGTCGCGCTGCGCACCGACCTGGCGCGGTACCTGACCACCCAGACCGGCGTGGCGGTGCAGGCAGGCAACGTCTGGGCGGCCAACGGCTCCAACGAGATCCTGCAGCAGCTGTTGCAGGCATTCGGCGGACCGGGCCGCAGCGCGCTGGGTTTCGTGCCCTCGTACTCGATGCACCCGATCATCTCCGAAGGCATCGACACCGAGTGGATCGAGGCCGAGCGCAACGCCGACTTCTCCCTCGACATCGACCACGCCTTGGCCGCCATCGCCGAGCGCACGCCGGACGTGGTGTTCGTGACCAGCCCGAACAATCCCACCGGGCACAGCATCCCGCAGTATGACCTGGCGCGCATTCTCGCGGCCGCGCCCGGCATCGTGGTGGTCGACGAGGCCTACGGCGAGTTCTCCGCGCAGCCGAGTGCCATCGGGCTGATCGACCGGTTCCCCGCGAAGCTCGTGGTGACCAGGACGATGAGCAAGGCGTTCGCGTTCGCCGGTGGACGCCTGGGCTATCTGGTCGCCGCGCCCGCGGTGATCGACGCGATGCTGTTGGTGCGGTTGCCCTACCACCTGTCGGTGGTCACCCAGGCCGCAGCGCGCGCGGCCCTGCGGCATGCCGACGAGACCCTCGGCAGCGTCGCCGAACTGGCCGCCCAGCGCGACCGGGTGGCGGCGGCATTGCGAGAACTCGGATACGACGTGATCCCCAGCGACGCCAACTTCCTGCTGTTCGGCCGCTTCGCCGACGCCGCGCGCAGCTGGCAGCGCTACCTCGAGCACGGCGTGCTGATCCGCGACGTCGGCATTCCCGGCTATCTGCGCACCACGGTCGGCCTCGCCGCCGAGAACGACGAACTGCTGCGGGTCAGCGGGCTGCTGGCAGGCAGCGACCTCGCACCGCGATGAACCAGCGCCGGAAAGCTTTCGGCGACAATTCGATTGGACGTGAGCATGAGTAGGACCGCCCGGGTGGAGCGGGTCACCAAGGAATCCGGCATCGTCGTCGAGCTGGATCTGGACGGCACCGGCAAGACCGAGATCGCCACCGGCGTCCCGTTCTACGACCACATGCTGACCGCACTCGGCGCGCACGCGAGCTTCGACCTGACCGTGCGGGCGGAGGGCGACACCGAGATCGAGGCGCATCACACGGTCGAGGACACCGCGATCGTGTTCGGTCAGGCGCTCGGCAAAGCGCTGGGCGACAAGGCGGGGATCCGCCGGTTCGGCGATGCCTACATCCCGATGGACGAGACGCTGGCCCACGCCGCCGTCGACGTGTCCGGCCGCCCCTACTGCGTGCACACCGGAGAGCCGGAGCACTTGGTGCACACGGTGATTCCCGGGTCCGGTCCCGGCGCGCCGTACTCCACCGTGCTCAACCGCCACGTCTTCGAGTCGATCGCGTTGAACGCGCGCATCGCGCTGCACGTGCGGGTGCTCTACGGCCGCGATCAGCACCACGTCACCGAGGCCGAATTCAAGGCGGTGGCGCGTGCGCTGCGCGCCGCGGTGGAACTCGACCCGCGGGTGAGCGGGGTCCCCTCGACGAAGGGAACGCTGTGAGCACGAAAACGGTGGCCCTGCTCGACTACGGTTCGGGCAACCTGCACTCCGCCGAGCGGGCGCTGACCAGGGCGGGCGCGCGCGTCGATGTGACCGCGGACCCGCAGGCCGTGCTCGCCGCCGACGGACTGGTCGTGCCCGGGGTCGGGGCGTTCGCCGCGTGCATGGCGGGACTGCGTGCGGTGCGGGGCGAACGCCTGATCGGTCAGCGGCTGGCCGGTGGGCGCCCGGTACTGGGCATCTGCGTCGGCATGCAGATCCTGTTCGAGCGGGGTGTGGAATTCGGCGAGCAGAGCGACGGGTGCGCCGAATGGCCCGGCACGGTCGAACGGCTGTCGGCGCCGGTGCTGCCGCACATGGGGTGGAACACCGTCTCCGCCCCGTCCGACAGCGTGCTGTTCGCGGGCCTGGACGCGCAGACTCGCTTCTACTTCGTGCACTCCTACGCCGCGCAGACCTGGGACCTGCCGCCCGGTGAGCACTTCGCCGCGCCCAAGCTGACCTGGGCCGAGCATGGGGTGCCGTTCCTGGCGGCGGTGGAGAACGGCGCGCTGTCGGCGACCCAGTTCCACCCGGAGAAATCCGGTGACGCGGGCGCCCACCTGCTGCGCAATTGGGTGAACTCGCTGTAGGGCCGGTCCCGCGCACCGCGGCGCGCGGGACCGCCGCCGCGGTCAGTGCTTGCGGACCTTGCTGACCAGCCAGCGTCCGTCGACGTTGTCCACCGTCACGGTCATCGCCATGCGGCTGGTCTGCGGCAGACCGTCGGTCTCATCGCTGGTCACCGTCCGCACCACGTCGACGTCCACCTCGGCGCGGTTGTCGTCGCCGGAGACGATGCGACAGTCGGCGGAGTTGGCCTCGGCACGGATGTGCGCGGCCTCGGCACTGGATTGGATATTGGCGCGGAAGCTCTCGAATTCGGCGCGGAACTCTCCGGTGCTGAGGTCGAGCATCCGGCGGGCGTGTTCGCCGAACCGCGCGTAGTCGTAGGTCGCCGCGGCGGAGCCGAATTCGCATCCCGCCAGGCGCGCCTCCTCGGGCGCGGCGGCGTTGGCGGCGGGTGCGGCGACGAAGGCCGCGAAGCAGGCTGCTGCCGAAAGCGACAGGGCGGCAGCGATTTCAAATCGTGACATGCACTTCCTCGGTGCGAAAGGGAAGCGGCGACCGGGGATGATCGCCGAGCGGAGACGATACCGTCCGCGCCGATCCCGCGGCGGGCGTCGCCTGCGGCACGTTGCCCGGTTGCGTCCCGCCGGTCTCGTGCCGCCGCGGTCGACGACGGGTCACGGCCGCCCGCTGTCGCGAGTCGAGTGCTCGACCGGTTGGGGCAACCGGGCGCCTCTCGCCAGCCGGGTGTTGCGACCCATGCCGACGAAACAGCCGGGAGCTCGGGGTAGACCCTGACCCGTCCATGGGGGCTCGCTCCGGATTCGCCGGTGGCCGCCAGGTTCTACGGTCGATACGAGGAGGCCGTTATGAGAAGCGTCACTGTTCCGCTGACGGTGATCACCGGTTACGCGGTGGTCGCGTGCTTCGCGTTCGGGACGACCGCCGCGGAGACACTGCTGCTGTATCCCAACATCTTTCGCGACATCCCCGAATCGCTGGAACTCACCGAGCGATTCATGAGCGTCGTCGCCGTCGGCGACGTCATGCGCCCGCTCGGCGCGGCGCTGACGCTGTGCGCGTTGGTAGCGGGCGCGGCCTCGCTGGCGTACCGGATCGGACGGCGATGGCTCGGTCTCTCCCTGGCAGCTCTGCTCAGCGGGCAGTTGCTGCTGTCGATCCTCTACCAGTGGCCGCGGGCGTCGATCCTGTTCGACGACCGGAACGCGCACACGCTCGCCGAGATCGAACGCGCGGCGACGGAATTCCAGATCGGTCAGGGCTTGCGGATCGCGGCGGCCGCGGTGACAGCGCTGTGCGCGGTGCTCGCCGCCCTGACCTGCTACCGCGCACGCGTGCTCGCCACCCGCTGATCACGGAAGGGTGCCGGTGGACCAGACCGGGGTGGTCTGCACCCGCGTCAGCCGCCAGCCGTCGGCGGTGCGGACCGCGTCGAAGCGGTAGACCTCGCCGAGGGTGTACTGCGGCTGCGGAATCGTCCCGTCGGAGGGAGCGAGTGCGAAGGTGGCGATCAAGTTGGCCCGCACGTCGGCCGCGTCGCCGCGCAGATCGATCAGCACATTGCTGATCACGTGCTGAATGCGTTTGCCGTCGCTGTGGTTGCGGCTCGCCTGGGCGATCAGCGCCTCGCGCCCCTCGGCGGTGCCGCCGGGCGTCTTCGCGGTCGCGTCCTGGGTATAGATCGCCCGCAGTTCCTCGAAGCGGCCCTCGTCCAAGGCGCGGCCGAGCCGGTCGACCAGAGCGGCGATCTGCCGGCGGTCCAGCATCTCGCGCACCTCCGGCGTGGGGGTCGCGGTGGCGGAGGCGCAGGCGGCGGTCAGGGCAGCCAAGGGGAGTGCGAGCAGGGGGAGGGCCGAGCGAATCTTGCGCATCGAAATCGCCTTCCGAACATAACGTTGGCCATTCCAACGTTGGTGTATCCAACGTAACAGATCGTGGGTGATGCCAACAAGTTTTGTTAGAGTGGCCGCATGGACATCGCGCACGAAGACGCCGCGGGACGGCTCCGGGTCCTGCCCACCAGGCTGGTCAATCAGGTCGCGCTGGTGGCGAATCGGGCGACCGAGCGGGCGCTGGAGCCCACCGGCTCCCGGCGGCACCATTACGCGCTGCTGGCCACGCTCGGTGAGTTCGGTCCGGCCAGCCAGGCGGAGCTGGGCAGGCGCACCCGTATCGACCGCAGTGACGTGGTCGCGGCGATGAACGATCTCGCCGCGCGCGGGTTGGTCGAGCGCAACCCCGACGCCGCCGACCGCCGCCGCAACATCGTCACGCTCACCACGGCGGGCGCGCGCCACCTCGACGATCTCGACGAGCGCCTGAAGGTCGCCCAGGACGAATTGCTCGCAGGCTTCTCCGAGCGGGATCGGCACAGCCTGGTCACGCTGCTGACTCGCATCCTGGACGCGCACGCGGCCGGCCCGCCCCGGTGATCGAGGTCCCATCCGCCCAGGCCCTGCACTCGGACGCGGCCGGGTAACCACTAGGCTGCTCTCGTGAGTCTTGTGCTGCTACCCGCCGTCGATGTCGCCAACGGAGAGGCTGTGCGCCTCGTGCAAGGAGAGGCCGGCAGCGAAACCAGCTACGGCTCGCCTCGCGAGGCGGCGCTGGCCTGGCAGGAAGCCGGCGCGGAATGGGTGCATCTGGTCGACCTGGACGCGGCGTTCGGGCGCGGCTCGAATCGGGAACTGCTGGCGGGCGTGGTCGGTGAACTCGACGTCAAGGTGGAACTGTCCGGCGGCATCCGCGACGACGAGAGCCTCGAGGCGGCCTTGTCCACCGGCTGCGCCCGGGTGAATCTCGGCACCGCCGCGCTGGAGGACCCGGTCTGGTGCGCGAAGGCCATCGCCCGGCACGGCGAGCGCATCGCGGTCGGTCTGGACGTACGCATCATCGACGGCGAGTACCGTCTGCGCGGCCGCGGCTGGGTCAGCGACGGCGGCGATCTGTGGGAGGTGCTCGAGCGCCTGGAGCGCGACGGCTGCTCGCGTTACGTGGTGACCGACGTGACCAAGGACGGCACGCTCACCGGCCCGAACCTGGACCTGCTGCGCGAGGTCTGCGCGGCCACCGACGCACCCGTCATCGCCTCCGGCGGCGTGTCCACCATCGCGGACCTGGTCGCGATCGCCGAACTCGTGCCGGACGGCGTCGAGGGGTCGATCGTCGGCAAGGCGCTCTACGCGGGCCGGTTCACCCTGCCCGAGGCGCTGGCCGCGGTGAGATGACCCAGGAACTGTCGAACCTGCTCGCGGCGGCGAGCGAGGTCCTGGATTCGGTGCGTTCGCGGTTCGTCGAGGGTATCGGCGCGCCGAGCGCGGTCGAGAAGGGCCGAAACGATTTCGCCACGGAACTCGACCTGGAGCTGGAGCGCACCGTCTCCGCCGAGTTGCTGCGCCGCACCGGGATCGAGGTGCACGGCGAGGAATTCGGCGGACCGCAGCTCGCCTCCGGCACCGCCTGGGTGCTCGACCCGATCGACGGCACATTCAACTACTCCTCCGGGCATCCGCTCTCGGGCATGCTGCTCGCGCTGGTCCGCGACGGGGAACCGGTGCTGGGACTGACCTGGCTGCCGCTGCTCGGCCGCCGCTACGCCGCCATGGCCGGGGGCCCTCTGCTGCTGGACGGGCAGCCGCTGCCGCCGCTGCCGCACGGGAAGCTCTCCGAGGCGATGATCGGTTTCGGCGCGTTCAACGTGGACGCGCACGGTCGCATCCCGGGACAATTCCGCTTCGACCTGCTCGGACCGCTGAGCAGGCTGTCCTCCCGGGTGCGCATGCACGGCTCGACCGGCATCGATCTGGCGTTCACCGCCTCCGGCGTGCTCGGCGGCGCGATCGTGTTCGGGCATCATCCCTGGGACAACGCGGCGGGCGTCGCCTTGGTGCGCGCGGCGGGCGGCGTGGTCACCGACCTGGTGGGCAGGCCGTGGACCATCACCTCCGGCTCCGTGCTCGCGGCCGCGCCCGGCGTGCACGAGGAACTGCTCGACATGATCTGCACGGTCGCCGATCCGGCGGCCGCGGAGGAAGGGTGAGGCAATGACGTTGGCCGTACGGGTGATCCCGTGTCTGGACGTCGACGCGGGACGGGTGGTCAAGGGCGTCAACTTCGAGAACCTGCGCGACGCGGGTGATCCCGTCGAACTGGCCGCCCTCTACGACGCGCAGGGCGCCGACGAGCTGACCTTCCTCGACGTGACCGCCTCCACCGGCGACCGCGGCACGATGATCGACGTGGTGACCCGCACCGCCGAGCAGATCTTCATCCCGCTCACCGTCGGCGGCGGGGTGCGCACGGTCGAGGACGTGGACCGCCTGCTGCGCGCGGGCGCGGACAAGGTCTCGGTGAACACCGCCGCGATCGCGCGGCCGGAGGTGCTGCGCGAGATGTCCGAGCGCTTCGGCTCCCAGTGCATCGTGCTGTCGGTGGACGCGCGCACCGTGCCGGCCGGGCAGCCGGACACGCCCTCCGGCTGGGAGGTCACCACACACGGCGGCAAACGCGGCACCGGCATCGACGCCGTCGAATGGGCGGTGCGCGGCGCCGAACTCGGCGTCGGCGAGATCCTGCTCAACTCCATGGACGCCGACGGCACCAAGGCCGGTTTCGACCTGCCGATGATCCGCGCCGTGCGGGAGGCCGTGACGGTCCCGGTGATCGCCAGCGGGGGCGCGGGGGCGGTCGAGCACTTCGCTCCGGCCGTGCACGCGGGGGCCGACGCCGTGCTCGCGGCCAGCGTGTTCCACTTCGGCGATCTCACCATCGGCCAGGTCAAGGATTCGATGCGGGCGCAGAAGATCGTCATCCGGTAGGGGTTGGCGGAATCCGCCGAGCTGGAAGGCGCTTCGCGGCGGCACGGTCGCATCGGGCATGAGGGCCGTGACCACGCCGGGGACCAGGACGGGACCCTCCGGGGCGGCGCGTGCGGCACTTCGCGGCGGGCGCGGCGGAGGTGGTCTTCTCGCAGACCGATCCGACCACCCCGGAGGACCAGCGGCGCACCTGGGAGGTGCTCGGCGAACTCCAGCGCTCCCGGGTGCGCTGACCGCGTACTCCGCGCCACGTGCGCCCCTGTTATAACGGTGCCATGAGTCTAGATCCCGCTATCGCCGCCCGTCTCAAGCGCAACGACGCCGGGCTGGTGTCGGCCGTCGCGCAGGAACGCGCCACCGGTGATGTGCTGATGGTGGCGTGGATGGACGACGAGGCGCTGGCGCGCACGCTGGAAACCCGTAAGGCGACGTACTATTCGCGCTCCCGCCGGCAGTACTGGGTCAAAGGGGAGACTTCCGGTCACACCCAACACGTGCACGAAGTGCGGCTCGACTGTGACGGTGACACGATCCTGCTGGTCGTCGATCAAGAGGGGGCGGCCTGCCACACGGGGACGCACACCTGCTTCGACTCGGACGTGCTCTTGGCCCCGCGATCTTGAACAGGCGGCGGGCTAGCCGCCGTTCGGGCGCTGGTCGTCCCTCGCCGGGGGGAGTCCGCCGAGCTGGTCGAGTTGGTCGAGCGCGTCGACGAGCCGCTCGGCCAGCAGTCCGCCCAGTTCGGCGATCTGGGCCTTCTGCCCGTCGTCCAAGCCGTCGAAGACCAGGTGCCGCACGGCCGCCAGATATCCCGGCGCGGCCTCGACCACCTTCAGGTACCCGTCGTCGGTGAGCACGGCGTGCACGCCGCGCCGTCCCGCCGTCGCCGAGCGCTGCGCCCAGCCCATCCGCTCCAGCTTGGAAACCACATGTGACAAGCGCGATAGCGATGCATTTGCCTTGTGGGCAAGCTCACTCATCTGCAGTCGGTGGCCCGGTTCCTCCGACAATAGAGTCAGTACCCAGTACTCGAAATGCGTCACGCCGGACTCGCGCTGGAGCTGGGTGTCCAGAGCTCCTGGCAGCCGCGTCATCAGCGCCACGATCGCACGCCAAGCGCGTTGTTCGACCGGGTCGAGCCACTTCGTCACTGTGTGCCTTCTTTCAAGCCAAGTGACGTGGTCTTGTTCGTTGTCCTAGTGATTGTCGAGAAGCTTGTGCACAGTCACCCGCGACAACGAGTTTGCCACGACTTCGCTCGGCCGTCACAAAGATGCCGCACGACGTGAGTTCACTCACACGCCGCTCGCGGGCGTCTCCTCGGTCTTCGGTCGGCGCGGGTGCGTGCGCCGCCACCGGCGCAGCAGCAACAGCGCTACCGCGAGCAGGAACAGCAGTGTCGCGATGACGGCGCCGGTGAGCGAGGCGCCACGGAAGGCGGGCGCGTCGACATCCAGGATCCGCTCGCCCGCGTGGGCGGCGCTGCTGTTGCCGAGCACGATGGTCAGCGTCATCAGGTTGGGCAGCGCGAACAGGATCGCGACGACCCCGGCCGCACCGGCGAGGAATCTGCCGGCCTTGCGCCGCCACACCAGCACGGCGAACAGCAGCAGGAAAAGGCTGACGGTGGTGCAGAGCCCGCCGAAGAACAGGCCCCAGCCGATGCCGTTGGCGAAACTTCCGTGCACCATCGATCCCACCCGCTGCGCCCACCAGCGCGGGATGAACGCGGACAGGATGACGTAGAGGACGACGAGGACGGCCAGCAGCACGGCTCCGCCGATGATCCGGGTGCGCCAGACCGCTGCCGTGGGTTTGCCCTCGCCGGGCTGGACCTCGGTCGAAGTCATGGGTCCAGCCTAGGCCGCACCGCCGCCCCGCAGCGGCTGCGCGGCCGCGGCGCGCCGCGGGCTACTTGGTGCGCAGGTAGTTCAGGGCTTCGTCGGCGTGCACCGCGGCGCGCAACTCGCCGGTGATGATCTTGCGAATGGTGCGGTCGGTGTCGATGACGAACGTTTGCCGCTTCACCGGAGCGAGTTTGCCGAGCAGTCCGCGCTTCACGCCGAACTTCGCGGCGACGGCGCCGTCGGCGTCGGAGAGCAACGGATAACCGAGACGCTGCTTGTCGGCGAACCCGGCCTGGGTGTCCACGTTGTCGGTGCTGATACCGACGCAGGTGGCGCCGAGTGCGGCGAACTCGGCGGCGAGGTCACGGAAGTGACAGGCCTCGGCCGTGCACACGGGCGTATTCGCCGCGGGATAGAAGAAGAGGACCAGGGGGCCGTCCGCCAGCAGCGCGTCGAGCGAGCGGGGGGTGCCGGACTGATCGGGAAGCTCGAAAGCGGGGGCGAGCTGTCCTTGCTGCATAGTCGGGAAGCCTACCGGGGCGCTCGGTCGAATCGGGTATCCCGCTCTCTCCGGCGGCGGAGGTCAGAGAAACCACGCTCCGTTGCTCGTGCCCGTCGAGGCGCCGCCTGCGCTCCGATCGCCGCGCCGGTGGCCGGGCACGAGCCGAGGGTGTGGCGGCTACGCGCCGATGAGCGCTGCCACCTCAGGGTTCTTGATCGCCATCACATCGAGGATGCCGTGGGCTCGCAGGAACGGCCGAAGCTCTTTGATGCGGTGGCTGTGGACGGCGTATTCGTCGGGAAAACGGTTCTTGTCCAGGGACTCCAGTGCTTTGACGTAGGTGACGAAGGACGCGAGCGCGTTGCTCGGAGCACCCTGCGAGTGGGCCGGATGCCCGGTGACCCCTGGGCGCGGGGCGTGTGGGCGCGGGACGCTGTGGTTCGGGATGTGCCGAGGACCCTCGGGCGCTACCGATTGCGAGGGGTACATCAGTTGTCTCCTCTCGAGATGGATACCGCATGCGACGTGGAACGCCGCGAGTGTAGTGAGCGTCGCCACACCTCCGGCGGGCGCGTGAGAACCGGACGGTCGACCTGATTTGTCGCGTTTGTCGCGTCCGGCCCCGCGTCACCGGCACCGCTCACCGGTCGATCGGTCCGGCCTGGGATGATGAGTGCATGCCAGGCGCGTCCACTCCCACCACCACGACCCGCGAACAGTTCCATCAACTGGCCGCGGAGCACCGGGTGGTCCCGGTGACCCGAAAGGTCTTGGCGGACTCCGAGACTCCGCTGTCGGCCTACCGCAAACTCGCGGCCGACCGGGCGGGCACCTTCTTGTTCGAGTCCGCGGAGAACGGCCGGTCGTGGTCGCGCTGGTCGTTCATCGGCGCGGGGAGCCCGTCGGCGCTGACCGTGGTGGACGGCGAGGCGGCCTGGCTGGGCAGCGTCCCGGCGGACGCGCCCTCCGGCGGTGATCCGCTGGTCGCGCTGCGCGAGACTCTGGAACTGCTGCGCACCGAGCGCTTGCCCGGATTGCCGCCGCTGACCGGCGGCATGGTCGGGTACCTCGGCTACGACGCGGTGCGCCGGATGGAGCGGCTGCCCAGCCTGGCGCTGGACGACTTGCGGCTGCCGGAGATGGTCCTGCTGCTTGCCACCGACCTGGCCGCGTTCGACCACCACGAGGGCGCCATCACGCTGATCGCCAACGCGGTCAACTGGAACGGCACCGCCGAGCGCGTCGACGAGGCCTACGACGACGCGGTGGCCCGGCTGGACCGGATGACCGCCGCGCTCGGCGCGCCCGCCGAATCCACTGTGTCGGTCTTCGACCAGCCCGAGCCGCGGTACCGGCGCAGGCGCACCACCGAGGAGTTCGGCGCAGGCGTGCGCCGCCTGGTCAAGGAGATCGAGGCGGGCGAGGCGTTCCAGGTGGTGCTGTCCCAGCGTTTCGAGATGGAGTACCACGGGGCGCCGATCGACCTGTACCGGATGCTGCGCGCGTCCAATCCCAGCCCGTACATGTATCTGCTGCACATCCCGGACGGCCAGGGCGGCACCGCGTTCTCCATCGTCGGCTCCAGCCCGGAATCGCTGGTCACCGTGAAAGACGGTGTGGCGACGACCCATCCGATCGCGGGCACCCGCTGGCGGGGCGGCACCGAGGAGGAGGACCTGCTGCTGGAGAAGGGCCTGCTCGCCGACGAGAAGGAGAACGCCGAGCACCTCATGCTCGTCGACCTCGGCCGCAACGACCTGGGCCGGGTGTGCGAGCCGGGCACCGTGCGGGTCACCGAGTACCGGCACATCGAGCGCTACAGCCATGTGATGCACCTGGTGTCCACGGTGTCGGGCCGGTTGGCGCCCGGCCGGATCGCGCTGGACGCGGTGCGGGCGTGCTTCCCGGCGGGCACCCTGTCCGGTGCGCCCAAGGTGCGCGCGATGGAACTGATCGAGGAACTCGAACCGACCCGGCGCGGCGTCTACGGCGGCGTCGTCGGGTACCTGGACTTCGCCGGTGATGCCGATACCGCGATCGCCATCCGCACCGCGCTGCTGAAGGACGGCACGGCCTACGTGCAGGCCGGTGCGGGCGTGGTCGCGGACTCTGATCCGGAATACGAGGACGTGGAGTCGCGCAACAAGGCGATGGCGGTGCTGAAGGCGGTCGCGGCGGCCGGAACGGTGCGGGCCTACGGCACTGAGCCGGATGCGGCGGACGGCGGACCGCTATGACAGCTGCCCATCCCGAAGACGAA
This sequence comes from Nocardia arthritidis NBRC 100137, assembly GCF_001612765.1. Lineage (GTDB taxonomy): Bacteria > Actinomycetota > Actinomycetes > Mycobacteriales > Mycobacteriaceae > Nocardia > Nocardia arthritidis. The sequence continues at coordinate 89,759 of NZ_BDBB01000015.1, read as the reverse complement.
CCGAACCGGGCGCGAGAGTCCGCCCCGGAGACCGGCGGGCCGGAATCCGGTCCAGCCGCAGCGGATTCCGCCGCACGCACCGAGTCGCCGGACCCGGGAAGCGATTCGCGCCGGAAATACCCCGTGGCCCCGGTCGCGTTGCTTGCCGTGGCCGCCGCCGCGCTGTGGGCCTCGTCCCGGATGACCTGGGTGACCGTCACCTCTTCCGACGGCCTCACCCAGCCCCGCACCGATCATCTCGACGGCGGGGTGTGGTTCGGCGCGCTCACGCCGCTGGCGCTGGTGCTGCTCGCCTCGATCGCGGCCGTGCTGGCCACCCGGGGCTGGTTGCGCCGCGTGGTCGGCGTGCTGATCGCGTTGGTCGCGGCGGTGGCCGCGGTGCCCGCGTTCGCGCTGCTGACCGATTCCGGCAAGATCACCGAGCGGGCCGCGACACTAGCCGAGCTCCCGGCGCGCGCCCAGGTGGAGACGGCGACCACGTCGGCGTTCCCGGCCGTGCTCGCGCTGCTCGGCGCGCTCGCCGCGTTCGGCGCGGGCGCGCTGCTGGCTCGGATGCCCGCCGAGGCGGCACCGATGTCCGGCAAGTACGACAACCCGGTCTTCCGGCGCGCGGCCGCCACCGCGGAGGTGACGCAGCGGCGCGCGCAGTCCCCGGACGATGTGTCCTCGCCCCAGCTGTCCGAGCGCGTGCTGTGGGACGCGCTGGACGCGGGGACCGACCCGACCGACGAGCCCGCTGCCGGGCCGTCGGGCCCGGAGGACCCGGAGCACGGTGAGGCGGACCGACGTGGCCGCTGAGCTGTTTCCGCGCGGCGGGTGTGGCGGGTGCCACCTTGCGCGGAGCCCTTCCACATGGTTCAACCCCGGCCCCGGCGCATCCGCGCCCGGTAGGTCCATTTATTCTTTGTCAGCATCGGTGAGACAGCGCCTGGGGGGATTCTCAGGTAGCAAGTCCGTCTCCCCAGAAAGGATTCGAGCCAGATGACGGTACTCGACTCGATTCTCGACGGGGTCCGCGCGGATGTGGCCGCTCGGGAAGCCCTTCTCGACTTCCAGGCGGTCAAGGCGGCCGCCGCGGCCGCGCCCGCGCCGCTGGACGCCCGCGCGGCGCTGCTCGAGGACGGCATCGGCGTGATCGCCGAGGTCAAGCGAGCAAGTCCGTCCAAGGGCGAGCTGGCGGACATCCCGGACCCGGCGAGCCTGGCCAAGTCCTACGAGGACGGCGGCGCGCGGATCATCAGCGTGCTCACCGAGGGCCGCCGCTTCAACGGGTCGCTCGACGACCTGGACGCGGTCCGCGCCACGGTGAACATCCCGATCCTGCGCAAGGACTTCGTCGTGGGCCCCTACCAGATCCACGAGGCGCGCGCACACGGCGCGGACGTCATCCTGCTGATCGTCGCGGCACTGGAGCAGGACGTGCTGTCCTCCCTGATCGACCGCACCGAGTCGCTGGGCATGACCGCGCTGGTCGAGGTGCACACCGAGGAGGAGGCCGACCGCGCGCTGGAGGCGGGCGCGTCGGTGATCGGTGTGAACGCCCGCAACCTCAAGACGCTCGAGGTCGACCGCGACGTGTTCGCGCGGATCGCGCCCGGACTGCCCACCGAGGTGATCCGGATCGCCGAATCCGGCATCCGCGGCACCGCCGACCTGCTGGCCTACGCGGGCGCGGGCGCGGACGCCGTTCTCGTCGGCGAGGGCTTGGTGACCAGTGGCGACCCCCGCGCGGCGGTCTCGGAACTGGTGACCGCGGGCACCCACCCGTCCTGCCCGAAGCCGGCACGGCGGGGCCGGTGACCGGCGTGGCAGCGGTACCACAGGCCAGTGACGGCGTCGCCCAGCGTAGCGGCCACGAGCCCGACGTGGGCGGGCACTTCGGCGTCTACGGCGGCAGGCACGTCCCCGAGGCCCTGATGGCGGTCATCGAGGAGGTGACCGCCGAATACGAGAAGTCCCGGATCGACGAATCCTTCCTCAACGAACTGGACCGGCTGCAGCGTGACTACACCGGGCGCCCGTCGCCGGTGTTCGAGTGCACGCGCCTGGCCGAGCACGCGGGCGGCGCGCGCATCCTGCTCAAGCGCGAAGACCTGAACCACACCGGCTCGCACAAGATCAACAACGTGCTCGGCCAAGCGCTGCTCGCCAAGCGGATGGGCAAGACCAGGGTGATCGCGGAGACCGGCGCGGGCCAGCACGGCGTCGCCACGGCCACCGCCTGCGCGCTGCTCGGCCTGGACTGCGTCGTCTACATGGGTGCGGTCGACACCGCCCGCCAGGCGCTGAACGTGGCGCGCATGCGCCTGCTCGGCGCCGAGGTGATCTCGGTGACCTCCGGTTCGCAGACCCTCAAGGACGCCATCAACGAGGCGCTGCGCGACTGGGTGACCAACGCCGACGACACCTACTACTGTTTCGGCACCGCCGCGGGCCCGCACCCGTTCCCGATGCTGGTGCGCGATTTCCAGCGCATCATCGGCATGGAGGCTCGCGCCCAGGTGCAGGCCGCCACCGGCGGGCTGCCCGACGCGGTCGTCGCCTGCGTCGGCGGCGGATCCAATGCCATCGGCATCTTCCACGCGTTCCTCGACGACACCGACGTCCGGCTGATCGGCTACGAAGCGGCCGGTGACGGCGTCGACACCGGCCGGCACGCGGCCACCTTCACCGGGGGCACGCCCGGGGCGTTCCAGGGCGCCTACTCGTACCTGCTGCAGGACGAGGACGGCCAGACCATCGAGTCGCATTCCATTTCGGCGGGCCTGGACTATCCGGGTGTCGGCCCGGAGCACGCCTACCTCAAGGACGTGGGCCGCGCCGAGTACCGGCCGATCACCGACACCGAGGCGATGGACGCGCTGCTGCTGCTCAGCCGCACCGAGGGCATCATTCCGGCGATCGAGTCGGCGCACGCGGTGGCCGGCGCGCTGCAACTGGGCAAGGAACTCGGCCCCGGCGCGGTCATCCTGGTGAACCTCTCGGGCCGCGGTGACAAGGACATGGACACGGCAGCGCGGTGGTTCGGGCTGTTCGACGAGCCGAAGGAGGAGGGCCGGTGAGCCAGCAGTCCCGCTTGGCGAACACCTTCGCCGCCTGCCGCGCCGAAGGCCGCGCGGCGCTGATCGGCTACCTGCCCGCGGGCTACCCCGATCTGGCCGGTTCGATCGAGGTCGTGCGCGCCATGGTCGAAGCCGGATGCGACATCATCGAGGTCGGCGTCGCCTACTCCGATCCGGTGATGGACGGCCCGACCATCCAGGCCGCCGCCGAGCAGGCGCTGCGCGGCGGCGTGCGGGTGCGCGACGTGTTCACGGTGGTCGAGGCGATCACCGGCGTGGGCGGCAAGGCCGTCGTGATGAGCTACTGGAACCCCGTGCTCAAGTACGGCGTGGATCGCTTCGCGCGGGATCTGGCCGCTGCGGGCGGCGCGGGCATCATCACCCCGAACCTGATTCCGGAAGAGGCCGACGACTGGTTCGTCGCCTCGTCCACGCACAACCTGGACCGCATCTTCCTGGTCGCGCCGTCGTCCACCGAGGAGCGCCTGGTGAAAACGCTCGAGGCCAGCCGCGGCTTCGTCTACGCGGCATCGACCATGGGCGTGACCGGCGCGCGCGACGTGGTGTCCTCGGCCGCGCCCGCGCTGTGCGCGCGGATCCGGACGCACTCCGACATCCCGATCGGGGTCGGCCTCGGCGTCCGCTCGGGCGAGCAGGCCGCCGAGATCGCGTCCTTCGCCGATGGCGTCATCGTCGGCTCGGCGCTGGTGAGCGCGGCGGGACAGGGTCTCGATGCCGTGCGGGCACTGACGGCGGAACTCGCCGAAGGCGTGCGCTCGGCCACCGTGTCGTCCTAGGAAGGCGGTTCGGCCGGGCGGTGAAATCGGCCCGGCCCCGCCGCTGTGACACGAGACCGGCGATCCCGTCCGGCGAACCGGACGCGGACAAGCCGGTGCAGCGGATGGCGCGGTTCCTGTCGAAGGACGTGCAAGTCACGGGAGTGCGCTCGGCCGCGCTCACCGCAACCACGGGGATCTCGCGGCGCTACCGGTGGGCGGGGCTTCGCGATGGCACGCCTCACCACGACAAGGGCGGTGCGCTGCCCGCGTGGCGGCGAAGCTTCTCCGCTACGGTGACCCCGTGACGTTACGAGTCCTCGCAGACAGTGTCCTGGCCGACGGCGGCGTCAGCGGCGCCCTGCTGGCCTATATCCCCAGCCCCGCGCGGGGCGTGTGGCAGCTCGGGCCGTTCCCGCTGCGGGCCTACGCCCTGTGCATCATCCTCGGCATCGTCGTCGCGATCTGGTGGGGCGAACGGCGCTGGCGCGCACGCGGCGGGCAGCCCGGCGCGATCCTGGACGTCGCGATGTTCGCGGTGCCGTTCGGCCTGGTCGGCGGCAGGCTCTACCACGTGGCCACCGACTGGCAGAAGTACTTCGGCGCGGACGGAAATCCGGTCGACGCGCTGAAGATCTACCAAGGCGGGCTCGGCATCTGGGGCGCGGTGCTGCTCGGCGGCATCGGGGCGTGGATCGGCTGCCGGGTGTACCGGATCCCGTTGCCCGCCCTGGGCGACGCGGTCGCCCCGCCGGTCCTGCTCGCCCAGGCCATCGGCAGGCTCGGCAACTACTTCAACCAGGAACTGTACGGCCGCGAGACCGACCTGCCCTGGGGCCTGGAGATCTACCGGCGGGTGGGCGACGACGGCAGGCTCGACATGATGAACGGCGCCTCCACCGGCGTGGTCGACAAGATCGTGCATCCCACCTTCCTGTACGAACTGCTGTGGAACGTGCTCGTCGTCGTCCTGCTCGTATACGTGGACAAGCGTTTCCGGATCGGGCACGGCCGCCTGTTCGCGCTGTACGTCGCCGGCTACTGCTTCGGTCGGTTCTTCATCGAGCTGATGCGCGCCGACGAGGCGACGAAGATCGCTGGCATCCGGATCAACTCGTTCACCTCCGCGGTCGTCTTCCTGGCCGCGATCGCCTACTTCGTGTTCGCGACGAAGGGCCGCGAAACGCCCGAGCAGCTGCAACCAGCCGCGAGCCCGCGGCCGTGGCCGTGGCAGATCCGTGCCCTGCGGGCGGCCGGGACGGCGCCCGGGAAGCCCTCGCGGACCGGCGAATCCACGACCGGCGTCGACGCACCGGCGTCCGGGACCCCGGTGCTCGATGCCGAGTCCGGCGCGGCGGAACCGAACGGGCAGCAGGCGGGCGAGGCCGAGGAGTCCTCCCGTACCGCCGCGGAGAAGGCCGATTCGGGAAAGTCGGCCTCCGACAAGAACTGATCGCCCGGCGCGGCCGGGACGCCGACGGGCGCGGTTCTCGACCCGACCCAGCATCGTCGGCACAGAAGGGCCGCGGCGGCAACGTTCGGGCGACCCGCTGCGATAACTGTGCGCGGGGCCGAATGCCACGGGGGCGACAACCAGGTCGATCCCCGTGACAATGGCTCGTGATCGTCGAGGAACGGCAGTTCGGCGATCCAGGAGGACCGGGGGCCGACCAGAGGGTGCCCGCACGACCGAGGAGGATCTGAGTGACCGACCCTTACCAGCAGAATCCGGATCCCGGTGGCCCGCAGTACGGCCCGCCCGGCACCGGTCCCGATCTGACCAAGCCGCTGGACGCGCAGAGCCGGCCGCCCTACAGCGCGCCCTCGGACCCCTACGGCCAGCCGCAGTACAGCCCACCGTCGAATCCTTACGGCCAGCCCGCCGATCCGTACGGTCAACAGCCCGGGGGCTACCCGGCAGGCCCCTACCCGGTCGCGCCGCAGGGCTACAACCCCAACGATCCGGAGGCGCCCTGGGGCCGTGACCCTTTCGGTGTACCGCTGTCGGACAAGCAGAAGCTCGTCGCGGGGCTCCTGCAGATCTTCCTGGGCAGTTTCGGCGTCGGCCGCTTCTACCTCGGATACACCGGCCTGGGCGTAGCTCAGCTGGTCGTCGGCATCCTCACCTGTTTCACCGTCGGCTGGATCTGGGGCATCGTCGATGGCGTCCTGATGCTCACCGGCAAGGTGCCGGACAGCAACGGCCGCCCGCTGCGCGACTGATCTCGGCGAACCCGGGAGGCGGGAGCGGGGTGCCCGCCTTCCGGTCACAGCGCGAAGATCACCGAGCGCAACTCTTCCGCGCACCATGATCGCGATACTGTCGCTCGCGGCGGTCCGGGCGTAGCATGACCGGGATTCGCGTGCCGTGTGTGGAACTCCACGCACCGAAGAGAGGGATTCCGTGCGCCGTAGGTTGTTCGCCGCCGCCGTGCTCGCAATACTCGCCGCCACAGGGCTGACCGCGTGCGGCGGTAGCGACCCGAACGTGCTGAAGGTCGGGACCGAGGGCACCTACACCCCGTTCAGCTTCCAGGGCTCCGACGGCAAGCTCACCGGCTACGACGTCGAGGTGATCCGAGCGGTCGGCGACAAACTCGGCAAGAAGGTCGAATTCGTGCAGACGCCATGGGACGCCATCTTCGCGGGCCTGGAGTCCAAGCGCTTCGATCTGGTGGCGAATCAGGTGACCGTGAACGACGAGCGCACGGCGAAATACGCGCTGTCGGCGCCCTACACCACCTCGGCGGGCGTGATCGTCACCCGTAGCGACGACAACGCCGTCACCGGGCTTGCCGACCTCGCCGGGAAGACCTGCGCGCAGTCGGCCACCAGCAACTGGAGCAAGGTCGCCACCGACGCGGGCGCGAAGGTCGAGGCCGTGGAGGGATTCGTGCAGGCCATCCAGCTGCTGAAGAACGGCCGCGTGGACGCCACCGTCAACGACAACCTGGCCGTCGCCGAGTACACCGAGAAGACCGGTGACACCAGCGTGAAGATCGCCGCCCGGACCGGATCGGTGAGCAAGCAGGCGTTCGCGGCGCGCAAGGGCGACGCGCTGATCACCGACGTGGACAACGCGCTGAACCAGCTGCGCGCCGACGGCACGCTGGCGAAGATCTCCGAGAAGTATTTCGGGACCGACGTCAGCCAGTAGCCGACATCGTTCATGGACGCCGCCACCCGGGATCTCATCTGGCACAACCTGTGGCCGATGCTGCAGGCCACCCTCACCAAGACCCTGCCGCTCACCGCGATCAGCTTCGCCGTCGGCCTGGCGCTCGCGCTGTTCGTCGCGCTGGCCAGGATGTCGCCGGTGTGGCCGCTGTCGGCGGCGGCCCGCTGCTACATCTCGATCATTCGCGGCACACCGCTGCTGGTGCAGTTGTTCATCGTGTTCTACGCGCTGCCGCAGTTCGGCATCGTGATCGATCCGTTTCCCGCAGCGGTGATCGCGTTCAGCCTCAACGTCGGCGGCTACGCGGCCGAAGTGGTGCGGGCCGCCATCCTGAGCGTCGCGGCGGGGCAGTGGGAGGCGGCGCAGGCGCTCGGCATGTCGTATCCGTCGATGCTGCGGCTGATCATCCTGCCGCAGGCCGCGCGCATCGCCGTGCCGCCGCTGTCGAATACGCTGATCTCCCTGGTGAAGGACACCTCGCTGGCCTCGACCATCCTGGTGACCGAACTGCTGCGCGTCGCGCAGCTCGCCGCCGCGCCGACGTTCGACTTCTTCGCGCTCTACGGGGTCGCGGCGCTGTACTACTGGGTGATCTGCCTGATCCTCGGGTTCGGGCAGACCCGGCTGGAAACGAGATTGGCCGTCATGTCGCTCGATGAGTATCCGTTTGTACCTGCCACGCGGCTGTCGTTCATATTTTTCACCAAGGTTTCACCATGGCCACGGCAGGACCTGCCCACCGAGCGGGACTAGGCTCTACTCGTGATGCGACGGACGAAGATTGTGTGCACGCTCGGCCCGGCCACTGCCACCGAGGACCGTATCCGCGAACTCGTCGAGAGCGGCATGGACGTGGCTCGGCTGAACTTCAGCCACGGCGAGCACAGCGACCATGCCGAGAACTACAAGAAGGTGCGTCAGGCAGCCGACCACCTCGGCCGGGCGGTCGGCATTCTCGCCGACCTGCAGGGTCCCAAGATCCGCCTGGGGCGCTTCCTGGAAGGCAGAACCGTCTGGGCGACGGGCGAAGAGGTCCGCATCACCGTCGACGACGTCGACGGGACCCACGACCGCGTGTCCACCACCTACAAGGAGCTGGCACAGGACGCCAAGGCCGGCGACCGCCTGCTGGTCGACGACGGCAAGGTGGGCCTCATCGTCACTCGCGTCGACGGTAACGACGTGGTCTGCCGGGTCACCGAAGGCGGCCCGGTCTCCAACAACAAAGGCGTCTCGCTGCCGGGCATGGACGTGTCGGTGCCCGCGCTGTCGGAGAAGGACATCGAGGACCTGGAATTCGCGCTGAAGCTCGGGGTGGATTTCATCGCGCTGTCGTTCGTGCGGTCCCCGTCCGACGTCGAGCTGGTGCACGACGTGATGGACCGGGTGGGCCGCCGGGTGCCGGTGATCGGCAAGCTGGAGAAGCCGGAGGCGATCGACAACCTGGAGGCCGTGGTGCTGGCCTTCGACGCGGTGATGGTCGCGCGCGGCGACCTCGGTGTCGAACTGCCGCTCGAGCAGGTGCCGATCGTGCAGAAGCGCGCCATCCAGATGGCCCGGGAGAACGCCAAGCCCGTCATCGTCGCCACGCAGATGCTGGAATCGATGATCGAGAATTCCCGCCCCACCCGCGCCGAGGCATCGGACGTGGCGAACGCGGTGCTCGACGGCGCCGACGCGGTGATGCTGTCGGGCGAAACCTCGGTGGGGAAGTACCCGATCGAGACGGTGCGCACGATGGCGCGCATCGTGCACGCGGTGGAGACGGAATCGACCAGGGTGCCGCCGCTGACCCACGTGCCGCGCACCAAGCGCGGTGTGATCTCCTACGCCGCCCGCGACATCGGCGAGCGGCTCAACGCCAAGGCGCTGGTCGCGTTCACCCAGTCGGGCGACACGGTGCGCCGCCTGGCCCGGCTGCACACTCCGCTGCCGCTGCTGGCGTTCACGCCGCTGCCGGAGGTGCGCAGTCAGCTGGCGCTGACCTGGGGCACCGAGACCTTCATCGTGCCGACGGTCGACAGCACCGACGCCATGATCCACCAGGTGGATGTAGCACTTCTGTCGATGGACCGATACCAGAAGGGTGACCTGGTGGTCATCGTCGCCGGGTCGCCGCCCGGTACCGTCGGTTCCACCAACCTGATCCACGTTCACCGAATCGGTGAGGAGGACCACTAGTGAGTGCTTCCCTGAGCAGCCCCGTCGACATCGCGAATGCGCCCGCGCCGCGCTCCGACCTGGATGTGCTGCTGGGCCTGCTCGATCTCGAGCAGATAGACGAGGACGTGTTCGTCGGACAGCACCCGGAGAAGGTGTGGAGCCGGACCTTCGGCGGTCAGCTCGTCTCGCAGGCCATCATCGCGGCGGGCCGGACGGTCGGTGACCGTCCGGTGCACGCCATCAACGCGCATTTCGTGCGCGGCGGCGATGTGAAGAAGCCGATCGAGTACCGAGTGGACCGGCATCGCGACGGTCGCGCGTTCGCCAACCGCACGGTGACCGCCAGCCAGGACGGCCAGGAGCTGTTCGTGATGCTCGCCGCGTTCCAGGATTGGGGCACGGGGCTCGAGCACGCGCACGCCCAGCCGGACGTACCGGATCCGGAGACGCTGCCGCGGGTGGAGGAGAGCTTCGAAGGCTTGGAGGACAAGCTGGAGATGTTCGTCAAGGCGCCGCATCCGATCGACATGCGCTACACAAACGATCCGGCCTGGATTCTCAAGGGCACCGGGGAGCGGCTCAACCACAACCGCGTGTGGATGCGCGCGGACGGCAGGTTGCCCGACGACCCGCTGATCCATGTGGCGACGCTGGGCTATTCGTCCGACACCACGGTGCTGGACTCGATCATCACCACCCACGGGCTGTCGTGGGGTCTGGACCGCATCGTCGCGGCTACGGTCAACCATTCGATCTGGTTCCACCGCCCGTTCCGTTTCGACGAGTGGGCGCTGTACTGCACCGAGTCACCGGTGGCCGCGGGCTCCCGTGGCCTGGCGACCGGCCGCTTCTACTCCCGCAGCGGCGATCTGCTGGCCACCACGGTGCAAGAGGGGCTCATTCGCCACTTCCCGCCGCGGCGTTAGCACTACAGCAGTTCGCGGTCGCGATCGATGTCCAGATCGACGTCGGTGCGTTGCGACGCGCGGATCGAGACCGGAATCCCGCCTCCCGGCTCGGTCCGCGCCAGTCCCGAAACAGCGTGCAGCAGTTGATGTTCCAGTGCGGCCATGTGGGCGTCGGTCAGCTGATCCGGTGCGCCGACCAAACTGAGCGCGATTTCGTAGGTGCCGCGGTCGCCCGGAATTCCGCCGGGCGGGTCCGCGAGGCCGCTGCTCTCGAGCGCCACGTGGGCCGGGTCGTCGGAGTCGACCGGCAAGGTGAAGCGCCAGGCGAATACGTCGCGGTCGGCGAGGTGATCGTCGACCACCTCGCGCACGGTATCGACGACGCGTTCGAGTATTTCCGATGTCACATAAACATGGAGCGAAACATCCGAAATGCGTTTCGGCATGTCTGATTCCTGTCCTGTGTCGACGCAGCAACGGCGGAGAATGGTGTCCGGCGGGAGTTTAGTGCGTCGGGGACGGAAATGGACACAGCCGCGTGGTAACAGGTTGATACGCGGTGTATCCGGGCGCGATGCCCGGTGCGGTCGCCGCTGGGGCGGTCACCGGGTGCGCTGGGCGGCGAGGAAGGTCGCCAGCGGCGCCGGCGCGCCGCCGGGGCGAATCACAAGTCCCCGGCGCTCATCGTGTGGCCAGCGCGGCTGCTCGTGCGGGGCGAGCGCCAGCAGCAGCGGCACGAGCGCTTCGGCGATGCGATCGCCGACCTCGCAGAACGCCTGGGCGGACAGCCCCACCGGGTCGGCGATGTTCTCCCGGCCGACCAGCGACAGGTCGTTGCGCGCCCGGTGCAGTTCGGCGACCGTCCTCGCGCCGGTGACGTGCGCGATGCGTTGGGCCTCCAGCAGCGTGAAGGTGCGCGCGCCCGCGCCGAAGGCCGAGTCGACCACGTGCTCGCGAATCTGCTCGGTCATCGTGAGGACCAGGTCGGCCTTATCGATCATCTCCGGCTTCAGGCGACGGGCCCGGAAATTGCTCGCGTCCGCGCCGAGCCCGGTGATGGTCTGCGCGGCGAGCGGCTCGACCGGAAATCCCACCAAGGCACGTGTTCCGGCGCTTTCGGCGGTGAGATAGGGGAGATCGTGTTCGACCGCGAGGGCGCGCGTGAGCCGCTCGGCGATCACCGACCGGCAAACATTGCCGTTGCAGACGAACAGGACGTGCATACAGAACACGATAAACGGCAGGGAGGCTATCAGACGGTCCCAATTCGCTGGTCCCACATGTGGGAACAGCATATTCATCTGCTCGTAGCGCGCCGTACACGAAGTGCGCCGATTTCGGCCACCGGCCTGCGACGTGCGTCACTTCGAAGAGCAGTGCGGTCTTGTGTATCCGAGAACTCACGCACTCAGACGCTGCTTTGTGATTGCTTTGTGATATGACGGCGCGCGCGGGCTACTCGGATTCGCCGCTGTAGTAGACGGATTCGGGCACGACCGGTTCGACCTCGGACGGTCTGCCGTCGACTCGGCCGCGGGTGGAGAACCGGTGACCACGTGAGGCGACGACGGGCGCGAACCGCGCCAATCCCGTCGCCGGGTCCATGTCGTCGTACATCGCGTCGATGCCGCCGCGGGCGAAGTAGGCCTCGTGCCAGAACCCGGTGCCCCCGGAGTCGCGCAGGAACTTCTGCCACCAGTCCCGGTGTGGCGCCGTCCGGGTCCACGCTTCGAGGCTGTCCAGATCGCGCCAGTACTGCCGCGCGCCCCAGTGCGGCGGGAACAGCGCCCACACGACGTCTTCGTGCAGCAACAACCCGTCCGGCCGATCCTTGTGTGAGCGATAGAGTTTGGGCCCCAGCCCGAGCAGCCGCAGCATCCCCCTCGGCCGCCGCACCCGCATGCCGATGTAGATGACCACCAGGTCCGGATACCCGGATAGATCCACAGTGGTCCTGTTCACTCGCATCGCATACCTCGCTGCCCGGCCGCCGACGCCGCCACATGGACAACGATGCACCAACCGAACCGGTTCGAATAGGAAAACGCCGATCATCCGAAACCACGCCTCGCGTCCTCGGGTATCCGCTGCTGGACAGTCCGCGGTTCGCGGCGCTGTGACCGCGCCCGAGGGAAATCTATGAACAGAACTCGCCATTGCCGGCACGAGCGACAGCCCCGAATCGGCCCGGCGAGAGAGCAAGATGAACCGGGTGGCGTCCTCGAGTCCCACTACGACAATGCCGCAGCGCCGCCCCTCGCCGATGAGGCATCGACCCGTTCCTCGGCGACCATCGGTTCGCACTGCCACCTACGTCTGAGCCCTCTGGTCCCCGTGGCGCACATTCCGCCGGCGTCGAAGCCGTCTTCTTCGGTCCGACCGCATCACCCGTTTCTCGGATCGGCCCTCCAGGCAGGAGGCCCTGGGGGCGGATAGAGCCCAGGATGAGGATTCGGTGGCTGCTGCTGCATAAATGGAGGAGGCCGAACCGGCACATGCGGTGGGTGTCCGGTCCTACGGCGCTTGTTCAAAATGGCAGCTCTCCGGCGCTGATCAATGGAGATCGTAATCCGTCTCAGTATAAAAACCGGCACGGCACCGAGTATCGCTGCGGAGAAGATGAATGTCACGAAGACGTCGAACGACGAAGTGTAGCCCAATGCCGTAACAGTGCCGATTATCAGATAGCTCGTCCAGATGAACGAAGCGTAGTAGAAAGCTCTTGCGATTTTGCCCGGCCCGGTCCGGATTATTCCGATCAGCCAGAGTTCTCTGCGAAGATTATGCTCACGGATACGGCGTGACGATTGCTGCATGGACTGTGCCTGAAGTATACCTTCCATCGCCGCATCGATTATGTAGTCAATTTTCCTGGAGAGTTCGCCGGGATTCGATCGAGTGTCTCTCATGGAATGCAGCAATTGCACCGCGGCAAGCTGATCATGGGCGAAGCCGATCTGCCTTCTGCGCCGCATCTCCAAGTCGCGGGCCAGGCTCCACTGCTGAATCAGGACGCCTGTCGCTGCCACCAGTCCGGTTGCTATCGGCCCTATGATTGCCACGGCAACTTCTGTGCTATCCATGCGACGACTCCTTATCATGCTAGGATTTCACATGGCTACTTCGCCGCAAACATAATTGGATGTTACCCTGTAGCCAGCACGAAATACAGGTCTGAAGGCGTGTAAGTCCGTCTGTCCTTGGTTGGGCCGGCGGCGTCTGCGGCTCTGTGGTGTGCCGGAACGCTTCTCCGCCAGCGGACGCCGAGTTCGAGCCGTTCGATCCAGGTGTAGGTGAAGTGCAGGATTCAATTGAGTCGGGATCGGCTTCCTGGCACACGGGGCAGGTACTGCGATCGCTCAATGCGCGTCTCCGAAGTGTCATGCGGGTCAGCTTCGGTCCCATCTCTCAATGGACGTTTCGGAAATGAGAAATGCGCACCCCGTAATGGACGGTCGTGCCCAACGTGTGAGCGATGTCGTCGTAACCGCTTCGGCTCCGGAGGTGACAACCGTCCGGATCGGTGCTGATTTTCTCGTGGCATCGTGCGAGAAGGCCGCGAAGCCCTGCGCGTCCTGTCCGGTCGTCGGCGGCTGCACTGCTAATTGCCGACTACAGGGCGCGACCTCGGCTCGACCGAGTCCAGGTGAGCGTTCGACCGAGCGGCGAAGGACGTTGGCCCTGCCTGGGTGCATCTGCTCCCGACCGATTCGGGCGTGCAGGCCGATGGGATAGACAGTGGAGCGTCGCAGCTGCGGACTGTGTGAGTGGAGAGGCCATCGCGGAAGCCGCGTTCCACCTTGGTGCCGAGTGTGGGACTCGAACCCACACGTCCTTTCGGACAACGGTTTTTGAGACCGTCGCGTCTGCCAGTTCCGCCAACTCGGCGCACCGGGTGGCAACTATAGCGGGTCGGGTGGCGTGTGCGCGAATGGGTTGTCCTCTGCGGCGCGAGGGCGCGGTTTGCGCAGGGTATATGCGTTCTATGCCGAAGTGAAAGGTACTCTTTACATCACTCGACAGCCCGATGGATGGCCGATGGTCGCCCGGTGCGAGCGCGGCTTTCTTTCGGTTGGGTCGGGACAGGGCATCGGAACCAGAGGGGTCTACCTATGAGCACAGCAGCTGGGGGCACCGGCACCAAGCGGGACGCCGGCGCGAAGCGGGTCGTCGTCGCCGAAGACGAGGCGCTCATTCGCATGGATCTGGTCGAGATGCTGACCGAAGAGGGTTATCAGGTGGTCGGCGAGGCGGGTGACGGCCAGCAGGCGGTGGATCTCGCGGTGGAGCACCGGCCGGATCTGGTCATCATGGACGTGAAGATGCCGCGCCGCGACGGCATCGACGCGGCGGCCGAGATCGCGTCGAAACGCGTTGCCCCGGTGGTCATCCTGACCGCTTTCAGCCAGCGCGATCTGGTGGAGCGGGCGCGCGACGCGGGCGCGATGGCCTACCTGGTGAAGCCGTTCACGAAATCGGATCTGGTGCCCGCCATAGAATTGGCGGCCAGCCGCTTCCATGAGATCACCGCGCTGGAGAGCGAGGTCGCGAATCTCGCCGAGCGGCTGGAGACGCGCAAGCTGGTCGAGCGTGCCAAGGGTGTTCTGATGCAGACGCAGGGCCTTTCGGAGCCGCAGGCGTTCAAGTGGATTCAGCGCACCGCAATGGACCGCCGCACCACGATGAAGGCGGTCGCGGAGGTCGTCTTGGAGAACCTGACGCCGAAGTGACCGAGCGCGCGCAGCGGGAGAATTTACGCAGTCGAAACGTCGCGGTGAAGAAGAATTCGAAACGATGGCGCGCGCATGATCCGAATGTGATGCGGAACTAACGTGCCGACGCTATGTTCTGACCGGGCTGATGTCTCGGCCTCCTCGGCGACCCCGGGGGAGCACAGAACTTAGATGAGGTGAAACGTGCTTAGTTCGACATGGCGCAGTCGCTCGACGCGAGCTGTTCTGGCCGTCGGCGCCGCCGCCGCGCTGGTACTGACGGGTTGTAGCGACAAATCCACCAGCAGCGGTTCGGATTCCTCGGGCACCAACGGCGCGGGCGGCCTGTCCATCCAGCCGCTTCTCCAGGTCGACCAGCAGGGCAAGGAAGTGCCGAAGGCCGACGCGGCCGCGGCGGCCGATCCCGCGGGTGACGGCAAGGCGACCTGCGCGCCCGGTACGGCCATCGCGATGGCGGGCGCGCTGACCGGCCCCGACGCCGCGCTCGGCATCAACATCGTCAACGGCGTCAAGCTGGCCTTGGACAAGCACAACAAGGCCAACCCGGGCTGCAAGATCGAGCTGAAGCAGTTCGACACCGAGGGTGATCCGCAGAAGGCCACCCAGGTGATCCCGCAGATCGTCAACGACCGCTCGATCATCGGGCTGGTCGGTCCCGCCTTCTCCGGCGAGACGAAGGCGACCGGCAAGATTCTCAGCGATGCAGGCCTGGTGTCGGTCACCTCGTCGGCGACCAACGCCACGCTGACGCAGAACGGTTGGACCACCTTCTTCCGCGGTCTCGCCAACGACGACGTGCAAGGTCCCTCGGTGGCGAAGTACCTGGTCAACGGTGCGGGCTACAAGAAGGTCTGCGTCATCCAGGACAACACCGACTACGGCACAGGTCTGGCGAAGTCGATCACCGAGGGCCTCGGCGCCGCCGCCGACCCGGCGTGCGCCGCCAGCATCAAGAAGGGCGACAAGGACTTCTCCGCGACGGTCACCAAGGTGGCGGCCGCGAATCCCGACGCCATCTTCTACTCCGGCTACTACTCCGAGGGCGCGCCGCTGGCCCAGCAGTTGAAGTCCGGTGGGGTGAAGGCGGTGTTCGTCTCCGCCGACGGCACCAACGACCCGCAGTTCGTCGCCCAGGCGGGCAGCGCCGCCAAGGGCGCGAAGCTGTCGTGCCCGTGCGGTCCCGCCCCGGAGAAATTCGCCAAGGACTACGAGGCGCTCAACGGCCAGGCGCCCGGTGTCTACTCCGTCGAGGCGTACGACCTGACCACGATCCTGGCCAAGGGCATCGACGGCGGTAAGGTCACCCGCCCGGATCTGCTCGACTATGTGCGGACGTACGACGGTGCCGGCCTCGCGCGTCAGTACAAGTGGAACCCGAACGGCGAGCTGACGAACGCGCTGATCTGGGTGTACGAGGTCAAGTAGTCCCGGATCCCGGGCGAACGGCACGTACGGGGGTTCATCCGAATCCCCGTACGTGCCGTTGTTCGGTGGGCGAAAGGATGAGGGGCAGAAATAAATGAAACAAACGCTATCGGCCGGTGGGATTCAACTCGCTGCCGGTTCGATCGACTTCAACTACGAGGGGTTGGTCGATAGTTTCTGGCGACTGACTGTGGACGGCGTGACATACGGCGCCATCTATGCGTTGGTCGCCGTGGGCTACACCTTGGTCTACGGCGTATTGCGGCTGATCAATTTCGCCCATTCGGAAATTTTCATGCTCGGGTTGTTCGGGCAATTGATCGGGTTGATGATCTTCGGATT
Source organism: Nocardia arthritidis NBRC 100137 (assembly GCF_001612765.1). Classification (GTDB taxonomy): domain Bacteria; phylum Actinomycetota; class Actinomycetes; order Mycobacteriales; family Mycobacteriaceae; genus Nocardia; species Nocardia arthritidis. The sequence goes on along the minus strand of NZ_BDBB01000015.1, from coordinate 73,172 downwards.
CGTCGCGAGTCCGGATGTCTACACCCAGGGCGTGGTGCTCACGGTCGTCTATCTGGGCTTGGCGATGATCGTGGGCATGCTGGTATCCGGCGGCGCGGCCGTCGGATTGGAGCGGGTGGCCTATCGGCCCCTGCGCAAACGGGGCGCGAAACCGCTGGCCTTCCTGATCACGGCGATCGGCATGTCGTTCGTGCTGCAGGAACTGGTGCACTTCGTGTTGCCGAAGCTGCGCCCCGATCTCGGTGGCACCAACGCTCAGCAGCCGATCCGGCTGGTCGAGCCCACCATTCAGTTCAGTTTCGGCGGTGCGGACGTCACCAACATCATGCTGCTGATAGTCGCGGCGGCGGTGGTGCTGGCGATCGCCACCGAGGTGCTGATCAACCGGACGAAGTTCGGCCGTGGCATCCGGGCCGTTGCCCAGGACCCCGACACCGCGACGTTGATGGGCGTCTCGCGCGAACGGGTCATCATGCTGACCTTCCTCATCGGCGGTGTGCTCGCGGGCGCGGCGGCGATGCTGTTCACGCTGAAGATCCCGAACGGGATCATCTACTCCGGCGGGTTCGTCCTGGGCATCAAGGCGTTCAGCGCCGCGGTGCTGGGCGGTATCGGCAATCTGCGCGGTGCGCTGCTGGGCGGCCTGCTGCTCGGTGTGGTGGAGCAATACGGCCAGATCCTCTTCGGCACCGAGTGGCGCGACGTGGTCGCGTTCGTGGTGCTGGTGCTGGTGCTGATGGTTCGCCCGACCGGCATCCTCGGCGAGAGTCTCGGAAGGGCGCGCGCATGACCGACACGACCAAGACGGCGTCCGCGCCGGACACCGCGCGCCGCGGCCTGGGCGATGCGATCCGCACCTGGTGGGACGGCCTGAGCAGGCCCGCGCAGTGGGGCGTCGGCGTCCCGATCCTCCTGCTGCTCGCGCTGCTGCCGCTGTTCCCGCCGCCGCTGCTGAACACCCCCTCCTACAACTTCGGCCTGGTGATGGCGCAGGTCGCGATGTACGCGCTGCTGGCCATCGGCCTGAATGTGGTGGTCGGGCAGGCGGGCCTGCTCGACCTGGGCTACGTCGGTTTCTACGCGGTCGGCGCCTACACCGTCGGCCTGCTCACCAGCCCCAACAGCCCGTGGAACCAGACCGACGGCGGCTGGCTCGATCCGAAGTGGGCGTGGCTGGCCTGCCTGCCGATCGCGGTGGCGGTGACCGCGGTATCCGGCCTGATCCTCGGTTCGCCGACGCTGCGGCTGCGCGGCGACTATCTGGCGATCGTGACCCTCGGCTTCGGTGAGATCGTGCGCCTGCTCGCCGAGAACCTCACGGAGATCACCAACGGCAGCCTCGGCCTGTCGGGTGTGGCCTACCCGCATGTGGGCGAATCCGCGAGCAAACCGGAGGGCGTGTTCTCCGGCGGCAACAGCGGCGACCCCGACGCCGTCAACCTCCTCGACCGCGCCAGCTACGGCACCTACTGGTATTGGTTCGGCATGGCGCTGGTCGTCGTGGTGCTGCTGGTGGTCGGCAACCTGGAGCGCAGCCGGGTCGGCCGCGCCTGGGTAGCCATCCGCGAGGACGAGGACGCGGCCGAGATCATGGGCGTGCCGACGTTCAAGTTCAAGCTGTGGGCCTTCATGATCGGCGCCGCGGTGGGCGGCATGTCCGGCGCGATCTACGCCGGACAGGTGCAGTTCATCAATCCCACTGGCTTCAACATCATCAACTCGATGCTGTTCCTGTGCGCGGTGGTCATCGGCGGGCAGGGCAACAAACTCGGGGTGATCTTCGGCGCGTTCGTCATCGCCTACCTGCCCGCGCGGCTGCAGTCGGTGAACCTGGTGAGCAACGAGTCGACCGGGTACGTCCTGCTGGCGATCGATGTCGCGGTGTTCGTCGCGCTGATCGTTGCCTGGCGGTTGTGGGCCGACCGGCTGGGCGTGTGGCCACGGCGCGGCGTGATCACCGGCATGGTGGTGACCGGCGTGCTGGCGCTGCTGTTGCTCGGCAGCGTGCTGCTGTTCCGCAAGGGCGGCGCGCAGTCACTGGGCGACCTCAAATATCTGTATTTCGGTATCGCGTTGGTGGTGATGATGATTCTGCGTCCGCAGGGTTTGTTCCCGGTGCGCCAGAAGCTGCTCACCTACGGCAGGCAGGTGTACCTGGCCGTGCGCAGACCGGTCTCCGCCGAGCCGATCGGAGCGGGCCGGTGACCGGGCCGGGCGCGGGTGACGCGCTGTTCGACAACGAGGACATGGCCGCGGGCTACGTGGCGCAACCGCAGCCGGAGTCGGCGGGCACGGTCGACATCACCCAGGTGATCCCGGACCTCGCCGACGCCGAGACCGTCGCGGAAGTCGTCGCGCCGCATCGGGATATCGAGACCGCGGTGGGCGAGCCGCTGCTGCGCACCGAGGGGCTCACGGTGAGGTTCGGCGGTCTCACTGCCCTGGACCAGGTGAGTTTCGAGATCCGCCGCGGCGAGATCCTCGGTCTGATCGGGCCCAACGGCGCGGGCAAGACCACCTGCTTCAACGCGATCACCGGTGTCTACCAGCCCGCCTCCGGGCTGGTGTACTTCGACGGCAAGCCCCTGACCAAGACCAAGCGCAACGCGATCACCCGCCTCGGCATCGCGCGCACGTTCCAGAACGTGCGGCTCTTCGGCGAGATGACCGCTTTGGAGAACGTCGTGGTCGGCACCGACGCACGGCACCGGACCTCGGTGCCCGGCGCGGTGTTCCGCACGCCGCGGCATCGGCGTGAGGAACGCGACGCCATCGAGCGTGGCATGGCGCTGCTGGAGTTCGTCGGCATCGCCCCGCGCGCGGTGGAGAAGGCGCGCAATCTGTCCTACGGCGACCAGCGTCGTCTGGAGATTGCCCGCGCGCTGGCCACCGAGCCGAAGCTGCTGTGCCTGGACGAGCCCGCGGCCGGGTTCAATCCGAGTGAGAAGTCCGCGCTCATGGATCTGATCCGAAAGATCCGTGACGACGGGTTCACCGTGCTGCTGATCGAGCACGACATGCGGCTTGTCATGGGCGTGACCGACCGGATCGTGGTGCTCGAGTTCGGCCGCAAGATCGCCGATGGGCTGCCCGCGGACATCCGGGACAACCCCGCCGTGATCGCCGCGTACCTCGGCGTGCCGGATACCGAGGTGAGCGAATCCGATTCGCCCGCAACGGAAGACGGCGAGAGTATATCGACATCGGATCCGGAGCCCGCAGCCGTGCCGCTCGGCAGGACGGCGGTCACCGAGCCGGTGCCCGAGTCGACGCGCGTGCCCGCGGGCGCCGGTCGGGGCGCCCCGCTGCTCGAAGTCGAGGACATGGTCGTCAACTACGGCAGGATCCAGGCCCTGCACGGGATCTCGCTGACCGTTGCCGAGGGCGAGCTGGTCACCCTGCTCGGCGCCAACGGCGCGGGCAAGACGACGTCGATGCGCGCGATGTCCGGGCTGCTGCCGCTGACCCGCGGCCGGATCATGTTCGAGGGCCGCGACATCACCCGGATGAAGGCGCACGAGCGGGTGACGCACGGGCTGATCCAGGCGCCGGAGGGCCGGGGCGTTTTCCCCGGTATGACGGTGCAGGAGAACCTCGACATGGGCTGCTATGGAAGGGGTTTCAAGCAGAAGGCCGAGTACGACCGGACGCTGGAGTGGGTGTTCGAACTCTTTCCCCGGCTGCTCGAGCGGCGCAAGCAGGTGGGCGGCACGCTCTCCGGCGGTGAGCAGCAGATGCTCGCCATCGCCCGCGCGCTGATGGCACGGCCGCGACTGCTGCTGCTCGACGAACCGTCGATGGGTCTGGCGCCCATGGTGATCCAGCAGATCTTCCGGATCATCAGCGAGATCAACCAGCAGGGCACCACGGTGCTGCTGGTGGAACAGAACGCCCAGCAGGCGCTGGCCCGCAGCGACCGCGCCTACATCATGGAAACCGGTGAGGTCACCAAAACCGGTCGCGGTGCGGAACTGCTCACCGATCCCGCGGTGAAATCGGCGTATCTGGGCGTGGGGTAGGCGGCCGACTCGCCGTGCGCGGGCCCGGGGCGTGTCATGTGTGCCCGGTGCCCGGCGGGCGCGCCGACTCCGGTGCCGCGCGGGGCTGCTCGAGGCATGATCGTGACCATGGATGGTCACGACGAGCTGATGAGCCTGGCCGAGCGGTACTGGGACAGTGTGCTCGAGGCGGCGCCGAGCGAGGCTACCTTGCTCGGCGACCGCCGCTTCGACGATCGGATCGAGGATCTGTCCGTCGATGCGGAGCAGCGGTTGCTGTCGACCTGGCGCGATCTGCTGCGCGCGGTCGACGCGCTCGACGCGGAGCCGTTGAGCCCGACCGACCGCATCACTCGCAGCCTGTTGCGCACCGAGTTGAGCGGCGCGGTCGAGCATCTGGAATGGCGGCCGGTGGAGATGGCCTCCGACCAGATGAACGGCGTGCACGCCGGCGTGCTGATGGTGGCGCCGCAGACGAACGCGCCGCGGCCCGAGCACGCGCTGGCACTGGTGCGGCGTTACCGGCAGTTCGGTGACATGCTCGGCCAGGCCGTGGAACGGTTCCGGGCGGGCCTGGCCGCCGGACGCGCGCCCGCGCGGATCACCATCGAGCGCTCGCTCAACCAGCTGGACGGCTACCTGGATTCCGACATCGCCGCCGACCCGTTCGTCACCTTCGCAGGGCCGCAGAGCTGGGACGGCGAGGCCGCGTGGCGCTCCGAAATGGCCGACGTGACGCGGAATGTCATCCGGCCCGCGTTCCAGGTCTACCGCGACGCGCTGTACGACGAGCTGCTGCCCGCCGCCCGTCCCGACGACCGGCCCGGCCTGTGCTGGCTCGGTGCCGACGGCGAGGACATCTACCAGCGACTGCTGCGCCACCACACGACGCTGCCCGATCTGGGCGCCGACGAGATCCACGACCTCGGCCTCGCCGAGCTGGCGAGGCTGCGCGAGGAGTACGCGACGGTGGGCGCGCGCCTGTTCGGCACCGGCGATCTCGGCGAGATCTTCGCCCGCCTGCGTGACGATCCCGCGCTGTGCTACGACGACGCGGAGCAGATCATGTTCGACGCCCGCCGGGCGCTGACCATGGCAGGCGCCGAGATGGGGAACTGGTTCGGGCGCCTGCCGAAGCAGTCCTGCGACATCGTCCCGGTGCCGGAGTTCCTGGCCGCGGATTCGCCTGCGGCGTATTACTTCCCGCCCGCCGCCGACGGTTCCCGGCCCGGCACGTATTTCGTCAACCAGCACCATCCCACCGGCCGCGGCCGCTACGAGACCGCGTCGGTGGCCTACCACGAGGCGATTCCCGGCCATCACCTGCAGCTCACCATCGCCAACGAACTCGACCATCTGCCGCGCTTCCAGCGCCAGTCCTTCGCCAACACCGCTTTCGTCGAAGGCTGGGCGCTCTACACCGAGCGGCTGGCCGACGAAATGGGTTTGTACGAGGACGATCTGGGCCGGCTCGGCATGCTGGCCGGAGACTCGTGGCGCTCCTGCCGGTTGGTGGTGGACACCGGCTTGCACGCGAAGGGGTGGACCAGGCAGCAGGCCATCGACTTCATGGTGGCCAACGCGCCGGTCGGACTGGCCGAGATCACCGTCGAGGTGGACCGCTACATCGCCATGCCGGGGCAGGCGGTCGCCTACAAGGTCGGCCAGCTGGAGATCCTGCGCCAGCGGGTGGCGGCCACCGAGCGGCTCGGCGCGGACTTCGACATCAAGGCATTCCACGACGTGGTGCTCGGCTCCGGATCGGTGAGCCTGCCCGTACTGCGAGAACTGGTCGCCACGCTGTGACGGCCGCGGGGCGCGATCGACACGTGTCCCGCGAGCCGGAAGTCCGGCGCCGGGGGCACCTGGGTGTCGGCGCATCGCCTTGTCGGTGCCGGTCCCTAGACTCTGGGGCGTGAGTTCACCCACGACCGCTCCTCGTCCCGCCCCCGCGTCCGGCTCCGGCGATCCCGGCTCGGGAGGCCGGCCGACGTTGCTGTTGCTGGACGGGCATTCGATCGCCTATCGCGCGTTCTTCGCGCTACCGGCGGAGAACTTCAAGACGGTCACCGGGCAGACCACGAACGCGGTCTACGGCTTCACCGCGATGCTGATCAACCTGCTGCGCGACGAGAAGCCCACGCACGTGGCCGCGGCGTTCGACGTCTCGCGCCAGACCTTCCGCGCCGAGGCGTACCCGGAGTACAAGGCCAATCGCAGCGCCACCCCGGACGAGTTCCGCGGCCAGGTCGAACTCACCAAGGACGTGCTGGGCGCTTTGGGCATCCCGGTGATGGCGATCGAGGGCTTCGAGGCCGACGACATCATCGCCACGCTCACCACGCAGGCGACGGCCGCGGGTTTTCGCGTGTTGATCGTCACCGGCGACCGGGACTCCATCCAGTTGGTGAACGAGAACGTCACGGTGCTGTACCCGCGCAAGGGCGTCTCCGACCTGACCCGGTTCACCCCGGACGAGGTGATGACGAAATACGGCCTCACGCCGAACCAGTACCCCGATTACGCGGCGCTGCGCGGCGACCCGAGCGACAACCTGCCCGGCATCCCGGGCGTGGGGGAGAAGACCGCCGCCAAGTGGATTCGCGAGTACGGCGACCTGAACACGTTGGTCGAGAAGGTCGATCAGGTGAAGGGCAAGGTCGGCGACGCGCTGCGGGCGAACCTGAGCAGCGTGGTGCTCAACCGGCAGCTCACCGAGCTGATGCGGGACGTGCCGCTGCCCTACACCCCCGACCAGCTGGCGCAGGGGCCGTGGGACCGCGAGAAGATCCATCAGTTGTTCGACGATCTCGAGTTCCGTGTGCTGCGTGACCGGCTGTTCGAGACGCTGGCGCCGCCGGAGCCGGAGGCGGAGGCGGGTTTCGAGATCAGCGGCGGCGCGCTGGAGATCGGCGCGGTCGCGGGCTGGCTCGCCGAGCACGCGAAAGCCGGTGTGCGCCACGGTGTCTCGATTCTCGGCGCGGGCTCCCCGGCCGGTGGCGACGTGCGCGCGCTGGCCATCGCGGCGGGCGACGGCGAGAGCGGTTACATCGACGTCAGCGTGCTCACCCCCGAGGACGAGGCCGCGCTGGGCGCCTGGCTCGCCGACCCGGCGACGCCGAAGGCCCTGCACGAGGCCAAGGCCGCCGTGCACGCGCTGCGTGGCCGCGGCTGGACCCTCGGCGGGCTGGCCAGCGACACGGCGCTGGCGGCGTATCTGGTCCGCCCGGGCCAGCGCACGTTCAACCTCGACGACCTGTCGCTGCGCTACCTGCACCGGGAGTTGCGCGCCGAGACCGACGAGACCGCGCAGCTGTCGCTGCTCGACGAGGAGGACGCCGTCGACGCCGAGCTGGCGCGGGCGCAGATGCTGCGCGCGCGTGCCGTCGCGGACCTGGCCGACGCGCTCGACCGGGAACTGGCCCAGATCGAGGCCACCCCGCTGCTGGCGGAGATGGAACTGCCGCTGCTGGGCGTGCTGTCCACCTTGGAGGAGGCGGGCATCGCGGTGGACACCGACCAGCTCGCGACGCTGCAGCGGCAGTTCGCCGACCGGGTGGCCGAGGCGGCCGAGGCGGCCTACGACGTGATCGGCAAGCAGATCAACCTCGGCTCGCCCAAGCAGTTGCAGGTGGTGCTGTTCGACGAGCTCGACATGCCTAAGACCAAGCGCACCAAGACCGGCTACACCACCGACGCGGACGCGCTGGAGTCGCTGTACGAGAAGACCCAGCATCCGTTCCTGGAGCACCTGCTCACGCACCGCGACGCCACCCGCCTCAAGGTCACCGTCGACGGCCTGCTCAAATGCGTCGCCGACGACGGCCGCATCCACACCACGTTCAACCAGACGATCGCGGCCACCGGGCGGCTGTCCTCGACCGAACCGAACCTGCAGAACATCCCGATCCGCACCGACACCGGCAGGCAGATCCGCGACACCTTCGTGGTCGGTTCCGGCTACCAGTCGCTGATGACCGCCGACTACAGCCAGATCGAGATGCGGATCATGGCGCACCTGTCCGGGGACGAGGGGCTGATCGAGGCGTTCAATTCCGGTGAGGACCTGCACACCTTCGTGGCGTCGAAAGCGTTCGACATCCCGATCTCCGAAGTGAGCCCGGAATTGCGCCGCCGGATCAAGGCGATGTCCTACGGCCTGGCCTACGGGTTGAGTTCCTACGGCCTGTCCGCGCAGCTGAAGATCAGCACCACCGAGGCGAAGGAGCAGATGGAGGTCTACTTCGCCCGCTTCGGCCGCATCCGCGACTACCTCTACGAGGTGGTGGAGCAGGCGCGCAAGGTCGGCTACACCGAGACGCTGTTCGGCCGCCGCCGCTACCTGCCCGATCTGGATTCCAGCAACCGGCAGCGCCGGGAATCGGCCGAGCGGATGGCGCTCAACGCCCCGATCCAGGGCACCGCGGCCGACATCATCAAGGTGGCGATGATCAACGTACACCGGGCGATGCGCGAGGCGGGGCTGCGCTCCAGGATGCTGTTGCAGATCCACGACGAACTGCTGTTCGAGGTCGCTGACGGGGAACGAGAGACGCTCGAGGCGCTGGCACGCGAGCAGATGTCCGCCGCGATCGCCCTGTCCGTGCCGCTGGAGGTTTCGGTCGGCGTAGGCCACAGCTGGGACTCCGCCGCGCACTGACCGGCGCGGCACAGGAGGACATGCCGTGCCCGACCGCAGGGGCCCGGCATCCGGCATCCGGAGAGCTACCATCGGGCCACCGCGTGCAAGTAAACGAATCACGGTGAACGGGACGGATGTCCCGTGCCGCGCGGCCACCTACCGTGGGGCTGGTCGTACAGAGGGATTCACGCATACCGAGCGCAGGGGATGGCCCATGACTGTCACCGAGGAGTACCTGGCGAACAACGCGGCCTACGCGAGCACCTTCCGAGGCCCGCTGCCGCTACCGCCCTCGAAGGGCGTGGCCGTGGTCGCGTGCATGGACGCGCGGCTGAACGTCTACGGCGCGCTCGGCCTGGCCGAGGGCGAGGCGCACGTCATCCGCAACGCGGGCGGCGTGATCACCTCCGACGAGATCCGCTCGCTGGCGATCAGCCAGCGACTGCTCGGGACCCGGGAGATCATCCTGATCCACCACACCGATTGCGGCATGCTCACCTTCACCGACGACGACTTCAAGGCGAGCATCCAGGAGGAGACCGGCATCAAGCCGGACTGGTCGGCGGAGTCGTTCTCCGACCCGGAAACCGATGTGCGGCAGTCGATCGCGCGCATCGTCGCCAGCCCGTTCGTGCCGCACAAGGACTCGATCCGCGGTTTCGTGTTCGACGTGGCCACCGGCAAGCTGAACGAGGTTCTTCGCCGTCAGTAAGGCGAATTCCCCACTACCGCAGTGAGATCCGGGTGTGAATCGCCGGATCTCACTGTGTTGTGGCGTGTTTCACGAGAGACGGTGCGGCACGAGGCGCGCCGAACCTGCTGTGAGGTCCACCTCGTCGCGCGGCGGCGCGCCGTCGGAGAGGTCCTCCCGGTGCATCAGCGTCGTCAGGCGCTGCTCGAACTCGCGGTGCTTGCCGCCCTGGAAGACCGCCGTGACCTCCTCGAAGCCCGCGGCCGCCACCGGACGGCCGGATCGCGTGCGAGTCCAGGGCAGTGCTCGGCTGCCGGTCAGCTTGTTCCAGGCCACTTCGGCGAAGGCCAGGAGGATGAGCAGCACCGCCAGACCCGGAATGGTCATGGCCACGAGGAGACCCATGTCACCGACGCTACCCTCGTACCGGCCGCAACGTCCTGAACTGCACAGATGGTACTCGTCAGTAGACAAATCGGGCATCGGATGTGGTTGCTATTGCGCCGCGATGTCCCTATCCTCGATGCCGTGCCGAATCCCGCCGACCGCCGCAGTGCAGCGCTCACCGTCGCAGACCGCGACAGCGCTCTGCTTTCGGCGTCGCTCATCGGGCCCTCCGTGGCTGCGCAGGCTACCGCCTCCGAGTCCGAGGTTCGCGCCGAGCTACTTCCGCTCACCGCGACGGTGGCGCCGCTTCCCCGAGTTCTCGTAGTAGCCCGCCGTAGCGGGGTCTGATCCGGGCCGGCCCCCTCGCTGCGGGCTTTTCCACTTGTTAGTGCTGGTCCCCTCTGTCAACTGAGCCACGACATTATTCGGGAAGACCTACTTTCAATGACCATTCTGACTCTTGATACAGACCTGTTCCGCGCCGCCGCTCCCAAGGCCCTACGTGCCGAAGCGGCTGGCCTGACCTCGGCGCAGTTCCACAGCCGCTACTGTGCGCACGGCGGTCCGATTCGCCTCGGCGAATGGTCGCCCGCGGGCGCAAGGACCGCGGAGTTCACCGCCACGCTGGAGTTCACAGGCCATCTGCGGACCGTCATCGCCACCGGCAGCCCCGTCGCGGCGATGACCTCTGCCCTCTACGAGGAGGGCTATCCCGTGGAGATCCTGCAATTCCACCAGCGGCGCACCGCGGAGGGCACCGCCACGTTCGTGCAGTGCGAATGCAACGGCAGGCGCGGCTGGGGCGCGGCGATCGCGGACGACGGCGCCGAGTCGACGGTCCGCGCCATGATCGCGGGCGTCAATCTGCTCGGCGTGTCCTGAGATCCGGCGTCCGGCCGCGGGGCGGCATCACGTCCCGCGGTTGGACGCTGGCCGGCCCCGGACGTGCAGGCGGGCCCGGATACGGACTGGCGCTTGCACGCGTCGATATCCGGGCCCGAATGAATACCCTTGCGGCGCAAGGCCTATCCCGCCGCATGGTCCACCGTGGGTCTGCTACTCGGCGGCCTGCTGCTGCTCGGCGATCTGCTTGCGCACCTCGTCCATGTCCAGCGCCTTGACCTGGGTCACCAGATCCTCGAGCGCCGCGGGCGGCAGTGCGCCGGGCTGCGCGAACACCAGCACGCCCTCCCGGAAAGCCATGATCGTCGGGATGGAGCGGATGTTGGCGGCCGCCGCGAGGCCCTGCTCGGATTCGGTGTCGACCTTTCCGTGCACCACGTCGGGGTGCTTGTCGGAGGAGGCCTCGAAAGTCGGTGCGAAACTCTTGCACGGACCGCACCAATCGGCCCAGAAATCGACGACTACCACGTCGTTTCCGGTGACTACCTCGTCGAAATTCTGCTGGGTCAGCGTCTGGGTGGCCATGACGTCCTCTCGTTTCGGTGTGCCTGCTACAACGCGGGCTGCTCCGGTTATCTTCCACGGCGGATCCGGCCGACCGGCCACTCGCGCCGCTGATCCCCGTCCCATCGACGGATACCCAGCACGGTCGCCGGAAAATCCCGGTCCCTGGCGACGGCGTGGATCGCCTCGCCGAGTTGGTGCGGCGGCACGCGCCTGGCCAGGGTGATGTGCGGGGTCCACGCGTCCGGTTGCACGTTGGCCGGTACGCCGGGGCACGGGGAGATCGTGTGGAAGATCCGGCGGTGCAGGGTGAGCAGCGCCTCGGTCGGAACCACCAGCCGCACCAGGATGGGACGGCGCGCACCGAAGACCACCACGCCACCGAGCCGTACCGGGATCGGCGCGAACACCTGCTCGTCCAGCGCCTGCTCGATGCGCGGCCAGATCTGCCTGGCCACCGCGGCGGTGATGTGCGGACGATTGGACTCGTCGGTGCGCGCGGCGAGGCTCCGCACACCGGCCTCCGCGAGCAGTTGCCACTGCCGGCGGATCTCGGTGTCGGCGGCCTCGTCGAGGAGTAGTTCGACCGACTGCACCATGGTCCCCGAAGGTAACCGCGATCGGCGTGTCCGCGGGCCGCTTCCGGCAGCACGGCGCGCCGGCGGGAGGATGTTCCGGTGAACGACGCGAACCAACCCCGCCGGAACCGGGCGCTGCGGCTCGGCCTGATCGATGGCGACGGGATCGGCCCCGAGGTGGTGCGAGCAGCCGGGCAGGTGGTCGACGAGGCGATGGCCGCGGCGGGAGCCGCGCCGGTCGAGTGGGTGCCGCTGCTCATGGGGCATCGCGCCATCGCCGAGTTCGGCGCCCCACTGCCCGAGCGGACACTCGAGGAGTTGGCCGGAGTGGACGCGTGGATTCTCGGCCCGCACGACAACGCGTCCTATCCGGCCGAACATCGTGTCGCGCCCGGCGGCCTTATCCGCAAGCATTTCGGCCTCTACGCCAACATCCGTCCCGCGCGGGCCTTCGCCGGTGTGCACGCGGTGGCGCCGGATATCGACCTGGTGATCGTCCGGGAGAACAGCGAAGGGTTCTACGCCGACCGCAACATGTTCGCCGGCTCGGGGGAGTTCCGGCCGACGCCGGATGTCGCGATGTCGGTGGGGCTGGTGACCCGTGCGGCCTGCGAGCGGATCGCGCACCAGGCTTTCCGGCTGGCCGCGACCCGCCGCAAGCGGGTGACCATCGTGCACAAGGCCAATGTTTTGCCGCTGACGATGGGGCTGTTCCGCGACGTCTGCCACGAGATCGGCCAGGCGTACCCGGGGATCGAGGTGGACGACGAACACGTCGACGCGGCGGCCGCGCACCTGGTCCGAGCCGCCGCCGATTACGACGTCCTGGTCACCGAGAACCTGTTCGGTGACATCCTGTCCGACCTGGCCGGGGAACTGAGCGGATCGCTCGGGCTGGCCGCGTCGCTGAACTGTTCGGCCACCACGGCGATGGCGCAGGCGGTGCACGGCGCGGCGCCGTCGCTGGCCGGGCACAACCGGGCGAACCCGGCGGCGCTGCAGTTGTCGTCGGCGATGCTGTTGCGCTGGCTGGCAACCCGGGACGCCGAGGTGACCTTGGCGCGGGCGGGTGAGCGGATCGAGCGGGCCGTGGCCGCGACCTTCGAGGCGGGCATCGCCACCGCCGACCTCGGGGGACTGGCCTCCACCAGTGAATTCACCGAGCAGGTGTGCGCCAGGGTGCACCGCCGGTAGCCGGACCCGGTCATTCGTACGCCGTCGGCGTTCGCTCGCCCGGAGCGCCGCACGGCCCGCACCCGGTCCTGAATTCGCAGGTCAGTGATGAGGAAGGTAGGGTGTCCCGCCGGTGAACCGGCATCGGACGGCGCGACCGGTCGTGTTGCTGTTGCATTACTGTCCAGCGCGGAGCGTCCCGGTCGCTTAGATTGCCAAACGGGTGATGACGCCCGGGTTGCGTGGAGCCGAAATGTGGAGGGCTGTTGTGTCTGATCGTTCGTTTCTCGGCAGGCGCGCCCTGCGAGCCACCATGGGTGCGCTCGCCGCGGGTGCGTTGGTGCTGACGGGCTGTACTACGAACACCGAGGACACCGGACCCTCGGCGGCCAAGGTGCAGGTGGACAAAGTCGACGAGATCGCCGCGCAACTCCCCGACAAGATAAAACAGTCCGGCAAGCTCGCCGTCGGCGTGAACATCCCCTATCAGCCGAACGAGTACAAGGACGCGAGCGGCCGGATCGTCGGCTTCGATGTGGATCTGATGGACGCGGTCGCTTCCGTGCTCGGCGTCGAGGCCGAATACGTCGAGTCGGCCTTCGAGAAGATCATCCCCTCCATCCAGGCCGGAACCTACGACGTGGGCATGTCGTCGATCACCGACTCCAAGGAACGCGAGCAGCAGGTCGACTTCACCACCTACTTCAACGCGGGCGTCCAGTGGGCCCAGCAGAAGGGCAAGCCGGTCGACCCGGAGAACGCTTGCGGCAAGAAGGTCGCCGTGCAGGCCACCACGGTGGAGCACACCGACGAGGTGCCCGCCAAGAGCGCCAAGTGCGTCGCCGAGGGCAAGCCCGCCATCGACATCAAGCCGTTCGACGAGCAGAGCGCCGCGACCAACGCGCTGGTGCTCGGTCAGGTCGACGCCATGTCGGCCGACTCCCCGGTGACGGCGTACGCGATCAAGCAGAGCGGCGGCAAGATCGAGAACGCGGGCCCGGTGTTCGACTCCGCGCCCTATGGCTGGGCGGTGCCCAAGGGCGCGCCGCTGGCCGCCGTGCTGCAGAAAGCGGTCCAGCACCTGATCGACACCGGCAAGTACCTCGAGATCACGAAGAACTGGGGCGTCCAGGAAGGCGCCATCACCAAGTCCGTCGTCAACGGCGCTGTGAGCTGATCGATGGCGGACGACGACACTCGGCCGGCGCCCGGCGATCCCAGGCCCGGCGGAGCGGACCAGGCGCGGGAGCCGGAGCCGATCAAAGCGGTTCCGCTGCGCAGGCCGGGGCGCTGGATAGCGGCGGCGGTCATCCTCGTCTTGGTGGCGCTGTTCGTCTACGGCGCGGCGACGAACCCGGCCTATCGCTGGGATACCTACGGGAAATACCTGTTCGACACCCGGATCACCGCGGGCGCCCTCGTGACGCTGGAACTGACCGTGTGCGCGATGGCGATCGCGGTCGCGCTCGGCACGACGCTCGCCGTGATGCGGCTGTCGCCGAACCCGGTGTTGCGCAGCACGGCGTGGGTGTATCTCTGGATCTTCCGCGGCACCCCGGTGTTCGTGCAGCTGGTGTTCTGGGGGTTGGTCCCCTCGCTGTACCGGCAGATCCACCTGGGCGTTCCGTTCGGGCCGCAGTTCTTCGAGTTCGACGTGCAGCACCTGCAGGCCGCGTTCGCCTTCGCGGTGCTCGGCCTCGGCCTCAACGAAGCCGCGTACATGGCCGAAATCGTCCGGGCCGGAATCAATTCCGTCGGTGAGGGGCAGCGGGAGGCATCGTTGGCCCTCGGCATGTCGTGGGGCCAGACGATGCGCCGCACGGTGCTGCCCCAGGCCATGCGTGTGATCATCCCGCCGACCGGCAACGAGCTCATCGGCATGCTGAAGACCACCTCGCTGGTCACCGGCATCCCGCTGAGCACCGATCTGTTCGGCCGGGCGCGCGACATCTACGGCGTGAACTTCCAGCCCATCCCGCTGTTGCTGGTCGCCGCCACCTGGTACTTGGCCATCACGAGTGTGCTCATGGTCGGGCAGTACTACTTGGAGCGCTACTACTCGCGCGGCGTCTCCCGCAGGCTGACCGGCAAGCAGCTGCAGGAACTCGCCGACGCTCAGCAGGTGGAGAAGGCGAAATGAGCGTGAATGTCGAGAAGACCACCGCTGCTCCGATGATCGTCGCGGACCGGGTCTGCAAGAACTTCGGCGCGCTGCAGGTGCTCAAGGGCGTGTCCCTCGAGGTGGGCCGCGGCGAGGTGCTGTGCCTGATCGGGCCGTCCGGCTCGGGCAAGTCCACCTTCCTGCGCTGCATCAATCACCTGGAACAAGTGAACGCGGGCCGGCTCTACGTCGACGGCGAGATCGTGGGCTACCGGGAGAAGAACGGCAAACTCTACGAGATGCACCCGCGCGACGCGGCCAAGCAGCGCCGCGAGATCGGCATGGTGTTCCAGCACTTCAACCTGTTCCCGCACCGGACCGCGCTGGAGAACGTCATCGAGGCGCCCACCCAGGTGAAGAAGCTGCGCAAGGCCGACGCGGTGACCAGGGCGCGGGAACTGCTGGACCGGGTCGGCTTGGCGGACAAGGCGAACGCCTACCCGGCGCAGCTGTCCGGCGGTCAGCAGCAGCGGGTGGCGATCGCCCGTGCGCTGGCCATGGACCCCAAGCTCATGCTGTTCGACGAGCCGACCTCCGCGCTGGATCCGGAGCTGGTCGGGGAGGTCCTCACGGTCATGCGGGAACTCGCCCGCTCGGGCATGACGATGGTCGTGGTGACCCACGAGATGGGCTTCGCCCGCGAGGTCGCCGATCAGCTGGTCTTCATGGACGGCGGCGTGGTCGTGGAAGCGGGAGCGCCCCGGGAGCTACTGGCCGATCCGCGGCACGAGCGCACCAAGGCGTTCCTCTCGCGCCTGCTCTGAGCCGGCTCACGCGTCGGCACGCAGGGCGAGGCGCAGCTGCCCGAGCAGCACTTTGGCCGCCGGGCTCGCGGGACGGTCGGTGCGCCAGGCCAGCGCCAGGCGCCCGCGCAGCTCCGGCTCGACGATGCGGACGGTCCGCACGCCGAAAGCCGCGGCCTCCTCGGCGGTGAGTTCGGGTACGACGGCGACGCCGAGACCGCGTGCGGCGAGGCGCAGCAGCAGAGCCGGTGCCGCCGCCTCGTAGGCGATCCCGGGCTCGAATCCGGCCGCCGCGCAGGCTCGCTCGAAGACGCCGCGGATGCCGGTGCCCGGCGTGAGGCAGATCAGTGGGCGATCCCGCAGCGCGGTGAGCGCGACCTCGGCGCCGTAGCCGGGGTCCGCCGCTGCCACCGCCGCCACCACCGCCGTCTCCAGCACCACGTCGATGCCGATGGCCGGATCGAGTTCCGCGCCGGTCATCCCGATCAGGGCCATATCCAGCTCACCGCGGCCGAGCGCGGCGAGCATCCGCTCGGAGGTGTCCTCGGTCAGGCTGATACCGATCTGCGGGTGGTCGTGGTGGAAATCGGCGAGCACGGCGGCGACGTCGAATTCCTCGACCGCCGCCCCGGAGATCAGCCCGATCCGCACCTGGCCGCGCAGCAAGCCGGTGAACTCGTGCACCGTGTGCGTGATCCGCTCGGTGGCGGCCAGCGCCGCCCGCGCGTGCGGGAGGACGGCCGCGCCGACCTCGGTCGGAGTGACCGCGCGACCGCCACGGTCCAGGAGTGGGTGGCCGAGTTCGCGTTCCAATTGCCGGATCTGCGCGCTGAGCCCGGGCTGGGCCAAGTGCAGCCGTGCCGCCGCGCGAGTGAAGCTCGCCTCCTGGGCGACCGCGACGAAGTAGCGCAGCTGTCGCAATTCCATAAGCAACCATTATAGGAATAAGAAGAACTATCTGTTTTACTTCTTCCCACCCGTGCAGCAGGGTCGAAGTCATGGGAAACGACGCCGCAGAAGCCAAGGAAAACGCCGTCATCTTCGCCGGCCCGGTCTTCCGTCCGGGCGACGAGGGTTATGACGCGGAGATCGCCGGCTTCCAGACCGCCTACACGCACCGGCCCGAGGTGATCGTCGGCGCCGTACACGCCGAGGATGTGCGCGCCGCCGTGGAGTACGCCGCGCGCCGCGAACTGCCGATCGCGGTGCAGGCCACCGGCCACGGCCTGTCCGTCGCCACGGACGGCGGCGTGCTGATCAGCACCCGGCGGATGACCGGCATCCGGATCGATCCGGCCCGCCGGACCGCGTACGTCGGCGCTGGGGTCCGCGCGGGCGCGCTGGTCGAGGCCGCGGCCGAGCACGGGCTCGCGCCGTTGAACGGTTCGTCGCCGTCGGTCGGTGTGGTGGGCTATCTGCTCGGCGGGGGAGTCGGGCTGCTCGCGCGCCGGTTCGGGTACGCGGCCGAGTACGTGCGGACGATCGAGCTGGTCACCGCCGACGGCCGGGTGCGCACGCTGACACCGGAGGACGAACTGTTCGGCGCCGTTCTGGGCAGCGGAGGCAACTTCGGCGTGGTGACGGCGCTGGAGGTCGGGCTGGTCCCGGTCACGACGGTCTACGGCGGACAACTCGTGTTCGACACGCCGCTGGTCGAGCGGGCGCTGCACGCGTGGCGGCGCTGGACCGCGACCGTGCCGGAAGAATTGACCTCGACGGTGAGCATGCTCGCCTTCCCGGACCTCCCGCAGGTACCCGCACCGTTGCGCGGGCGGTACGTGGCCTCGATCCGCATCGCGTACAGCGGTCCCGCCGAGGAAGGCGAACGGCTGGTCGCACCGCTGCGAGCGGTCGGGGAACGACTGAAGGACGACCTGCGCGCGATGCCGTACACCGAGTCGCACACCATTCACAGCGACCCCGACCATCCGCATGCCTACGCTGCCACCAACGCACTGCTCGGCGAGTTCACCGAGGAGACGGCTGCGGCGTTGCTCGAGGTCGCGGGGCCGGAATCCGGCGCCGGAGCGGTTGTCGACGTCCGTCACCTCGGTGGCGCGCTGGCTCGTGCGAGCGACGCCGGAATCGCGGTGGACCATCGCGAAGCCGCCTACGTCGTGCGGATCATCACGGGCCCGGATGGCGCCGCGGCCCGAGCCGGCATCCGGGCCGCGCTGACGCCGTGGACGCTGGGCCACAGCCTCAATTTCCTCTACGGCGCGGGCGCCGACGCGGACGAGGCGCAGACCCGCGCGGGTTATCGGCCGGACACCTACGCCCGGCTGGCCGTGCTCAAGGCCCGGCACGATCCGCGCAACCTGTTCCGCTTCAACCGCAACATCCGGCCGCACGCCGGGTGATCTCCCGCCGCCGCGCCTGGTGTGGCGCGGCGGCGTCATGGTATCTTCGTGATATCACTTTGATATTCGGAGGATGTCATGCAGTTTCGACCCGCGTTCCACGTCAACGGTTTCCTCGTGCTGCTGGGGTGGTTCGTGCTCACCCTCTTGTTCGGCGGCGCGGCGGTGCTCGGCTTAGTCGCGAGCGCCCGGCACGACAACGCCTTCGCCGTGGTCGGCGCGGTGGCGGCGATCGTCGTGGTCGTCGTCTTGCTGCTGGCGGCGACCGGATTGACCGTGGTCAACCCGAACGAGGCCAAAGTGGTGCAATTCTTCGGCCGCTACATCGGCTCGGTGAGCGAGCCGGGTCTCTTCTCGGTGCTCCCGCTGACCGACCGCAAGAGCATCTCGCTGCGCGTGCGGAACTTCGAGACCCAGAAGCTCAAGGTCAACGACGCCGACGGCAACCCGGTGGAGATCGCCGCGGTGGTCGTCTACCGGGTGGTGGACAGCTTCAAGGCCGCCTTCGCCGTCGACGACTACGAGGAGTACGTCGAGACCCAGTCCGAGGCCGCCGTCCGGCACCTCGCCACGACGCATCCCTACGACGCGCACGAAGCGGACCGCACCAGCCTGCGCGACGGCGCCGAAGTGGCCGAGGAGCTGACCGTCGAACTGCGTGACCGCACCGAGATGGCGGGTATCGAAGTGCTGGAGGCGCGGATCACCCACCTCGCCTACGCGCCCGAGATCGCCCAGGCCATGCTGGTCCGCCAGCAGGCCGCCCAGGTGGTCGCCGCGCGGACCCGGATCGTCGAGGGCGCCGTCGGCATGGTCGGCCTGGCGCTGGAGCGGCTCGCCCAGCAGGGCGTGGTGGAACTGGACGAGGAACGCAAGGCGGCGATGGTGTCGAACCTGCTCGTCGTGCTGTGCGGTGATCGCGCCACCCAGCCCGTCGTCAACGCCGGTTCGCTGTACTCGTGAGGCGGGCGGCCCATGGCTGAGCGCAAGAAACTGCTGCTACGCCTGGACCCGGCCGTCCACGACGCCATCGCGAAGTGGGCGGCCGACGACCTGCGCAGTATCAACGCCCAGATCGAGTACGCGCTCCGTCTGGCGCTGGAGCAGGCCGGGCGCAAACCGAAGTCGCAGTGACACGACCTCGATACCGATCAGAGATGGTGCCCCGGCCCCATGGCGCGAAGACTGGCTAGGTGTCAGCGACTGTCCTGCTGTCCGCACCGAAAGGGGCAATCACCGAAAGGGGCGGCAATCACCGAAAGGGGCAATCACCGAAAGGGGCGGCAATCACCGAAAGGGGCAATGATGACCACGATTGTGCACATCGACGACACCGTGCGCGACTACGACACGTGGAAGCCGGCGTTCGACGGTCTCGAGCAGTACTTCGCGGAGGCGGGAGCCCGCAACTGCCGCGTGGCGCGATTCACGCACAACCCCAACCGGGTGGTCGTCGAACTCGACTTCGACACCGCGGCGGAGGCCGAGGCCTTCCGGGACGGTTTGCGCCAGCTCATCGACCTGCCGAGGACGCAGATGCTGCTGGTCAGCCACGAGGTCTCCATCCTCGAACTGGTCGACGACCGCCGCCTCACCGTCCGGGCTTCCTCGTGACGAAGATCGCGGTGCCGGGGAACAGCTCGCCGCGCAGCGGGCTCCACTGTCCCCATTCCCGGTCGAGCCATTCCGGCCATTCCGGCTCGACGATGTCCTCCACCACCAGTCCCGCCGCGACGATCTCCCGGACCCGGTCGCCGATCGTCCGGTGGTGCTCGACGTAGGTGGGCACGTCGTCGCCGTCGACCTCCACGTACGGGGTGCGGTCGAAGTACGGGATGGTGGCGGTCAGTCCCGCCGGACCGGGATCGTCCGGGAAGATCCAGCGCATCGGGTGGTTCACCGAGAAGACCCAGCGCCCGCCCGGCCGCAGCACCCGCCCCACCTCCCGCATCACCAGCGCGGAATCGGCGACGAACGGCACGGCGCCGAATGCCGAGCAGGCCAGATCGAACGACGCGTCCGCGAACGGAAGAGCCTCGGCGTCCGCCTGCACCAGCGGCACTCGAGGGCCGCCGCGCGCCATCACCGCCAGGCCCCGCTCGAGCATGCCCCGCGACAGGTCGAGCCCGACCGGCCGCGCGCCCTGCCCGGCCAGCCAGCGAGCGCACGGGGCGGAGCCGCAGCCGATCTCCAGCACCAGCTTGCCGGTGACGTCGCCGAGGAATCGCATATCGCCCTCGTGCAGGCCCTCCGGGCACCACACGAACTCGCCGCCGGGGGAGTCCACGCCGAGGAACTCCGCGTGCGTCTCGTGGTATTGGGCGGCGTCGGCGTCCCACCACCGCCGGCTGGCCAGCTTGCTGGCCGCCGATCCGATCCGGGTCCGCGCGATCCCCGTCGTTCCGAGCAGTGCGTTTGCTTGCGCATGGCGATCTTCCGACACGCCGATCAGACTATCGGCGTGGCGACCCGACGGTTTGCCCGCCCGGACCGAGGTCGCGTACGCTGAACGCGCGAGTGTCTTCCGTACAACCGTACCGAAGTTCAACCCGTGCTGAGTTTCACGCGCGTCGCGTGCGGTACGTTCCTAAGTGTCCGTCTTCACACCTCGCGGTGAGATCGCAGCGTACCGAAAGTTCCAATGTCCGCAACCGACCACAATCCGTCCGGAGCAAACCGACATATGCCCACCACCGTCACCTCGCCGCAGGTAGCCGTCAACGACATCGGCTCCGCCGAGGATTTCCTCGCCGCCATCGACGCCACGATCAAGTACTTCAACGACGGCGACATCGTCGAAGGAACCATCGTCAAGGTCGATCGCGACGAGGTCCTGCTCGACATCGGTTACAAGACCGAAGGCGTCATCCCCTCTCGCGAACTCTCCATCAAGCACGACGTCGACCCCAATGAGGTCGTTTCCGTGGGCGATGAGGTCGAGGCCCTTGTTCTCACGAAGGAGGACAAGGAAGGCCGCCTGATCCTGTCGAAGAAGCGGGCGCAGTACGAGCGTGCGTGGGGCACCATCGAGGAGCTCAAGGAGAAGGACGAGGCCGTCAAGGGCACCGTCATCGAGGTCGTCAAGGGCGGCCTGATCCTCGACATCGGCCTGCGCGGCTTCCTGCCCGCGTCGTTGGTCGAGATGCGCCGGGTCCGCGATCTCCAGCCGTACGTCGGCAAGGAGATCGAGGCCAAGATCATCGAGCTGGACAAGAACCGCAACAACGTCGTGCTTTCCCGCCGCGCGTGGCTGGAGCAGACCCAGTCCGAGGTCCGCAGCGAGTTCCTGCACCAGCTGCAGAAGGGCCAGGTCCGCAAGGGTGTGGTCTCCTCGATCGTCAACTTCGGCGCCTTCGTCGACCTGGGCGGCGTGGACGGTCTGGTGCACGTCTCCGAGCTGTCCTGGAAGCACATCGACCACCCGTCCGAGGTCGTCGAGGTCGGCAACGAGGTCACCGTCGAGGTGCTCGACGTCGATCTGGATCGCGAGCGCGTGTCGCTGTCGCTCAAGGCGACCCAGGAAGACCCGTGGCGTCAGTTCGCCCGCACCCACGCGATCGGCCAGATCGTGCCGGGCAAGGTCACCAAGCTCGTTCCGTTCGGCGCGTTCGTCCGCGTCGAGGAGGGCATCGAGGGCCTGGTGCACATCTCCGAGCTGGCCGAGCGCCACGTCGAGGTGCCGGACCAGGTCGTGGCCGTCGGCGACGACGCGATGGTCAAGGTCATCGACATCGACCTGGAGCGTCGCCGGATCTCGCTGAGCCTCAAGCAGGCCAACGAGGACTACCACGCCGAGTTCGACCCGTCGAAGTACGGCATGGCCGACAGCTACGACGAGCAGGGAAACTACATCTTCCCCGAGGGCTTCGATCCCGACACCAACGAGTGGCTCGAGGGCTTCGACAAGCAGCGCGAAGAGTGGGAAGGCCGCTACGCCGAGGCGGAGCGTCGCCACAAGATGCACACCGCGCAGATGGAGAAGATGGCGGCCGACGCCGCGGCCGAGGCCGCGAACGGCGGCGGCGCGTCGAACTACTCCTCCGAGAGCGGTTCGCAGTCCTCCGCCAACCAGGCCGAGTCCGCCGGCGGTTCGCTGGCGAGCGACGCCCAGCTGGCGGCTCTGCGTGAGAAGCTGTCCGGCAACGCCTGATCGGCAACAGTACGAACGACTGTGCCCCAACCGGATTCCGGTTGGGGCACAGTCGTTTCGCTGCTTCGTCAGACGATCTCGCGGCGCGAGGGTTTCGTGGTGCCGCGTTTGACTTGTGGCACGTGGGCGGGCCGCCGCGCCGCCTCGTGCGGCGCAACCATCTGCGCGGTGGTGAGCGCGACGACCTGAATTTGCTCCAGCCGCAACCCGAGCGAGGCCAGCCGGGCGATGACGCCCAACCGATGCTCCGGCAATCCGGGGCGGATCACCAGCGGATCCCGCTCCGGACGACGCAACACGTAGGCCCGGCGTTCAGCGTCGAACCGCACGGGTACGCCGTCGCGGATGGCCCGGTAAGCATCCAGATCCAGCGTGCTGTGCCGGATCGGGTCGATCATCAGCGACTCGACGAATTGCTCCGCCTGCCGCAGAAACGGCTCTTGGTCCGACGGGTCCAAGTGCTCGATCCGCTGGGCCACGCGCCACCGATAATCCTCCGCGGCGTGGCGCAGTAGAGTCCGGTGCCGCTCGATCTCGGCCGCGAAGGCCACGAGCTCTTCGTGGTCCACGGCGCGTCGGTCGGGCGTCGAAGCTTGGACGTCGGGCATGGGGACCTCTATCTCTCGGGTTGCGGATTACATTGCGTGGCAACCAGATCGACGTCCGACACTGTCTATTGTGCCGCAGGGGTCCGACAGAAACGGCGTGTACGACCCGTCCGCTCAGTAGCCGACGGTGAAGCGGCGCTGCACGAAACGCGGCAGTTCGGCTTCATCGAGGATCGCGACGGCCACGTCTTCGGCTGAGATGTCCGGGCCTCCGACCAAAAGCTGATCACCGCCGATCCGGAAGCGGCCTGTGCGCTCGCCGGGATTGATTCGCCCCGAGGAGGGGCTCAGGTAGGTCCACTTGCGGTTGGACAGCCGGTAGATGTTCAAGGCGTCGCGTAACGCGCGCACCACCTGGGCGTACTCCGCGGGGACGTCGAGGACTTCGGTGAGGGTGCGAGTGAATTGCGCACCGGTGTCCAGCAATTGCGTGCCCGGCGTGACCTCCAAGCTGCCCGCCCCGCCCACGGCGATCAGCCGGACGCGCGGCTGCCGGTCGAGCGCGGCGACCATCGCCCGCGCGCCCACCACGAAGTTGTCGGCCGAGGCGATGGTGCCGGCGATGCCGTGCCCGGCGTTCACCGCGCTCACGACCACGTCGAGACCGGCGATGGCGTCCGCGATGCTGCCTGCGTCCAGCCAGTCGGCCACCGCCCACGTCTCCGCTCCGCGTCGGACGGGGAAGCGCGCCGCATCACGCGTGAAGGCGGTGACCCGATGCCCCCGCCGCAGTGCGGCGCGCGATGCCGTGGCGATGGAGGATCCGGCCGGGCGCATCATGGCTTGGGCCGAGGCTGTGCGCGCGTGGGCGGTGCAGCGGCCCGCCGAATTCCGGCTCATCTACGGGGATCCGGTCGCCGGCTATCGGCCCCCGCCGGGCGGGCCGGCCGCCGCGGCCGAATTGCGGGCGTGCACCGGCTTGGTCGGCCTCGCGGCCGCCGCGTGGCCACACGCCGCGGCGACACAAGCCGTCGACGACTGCGTGTGGTCCGACTTCGACGCGGATCTGGCCGCACATGTTCGCTCGGGCTTTCCGGAGTTGCCGCCCGATGCACTCGCCCTCGCGCTGCGTATGTGGGGCGGCATGCACGGGCCGATCGCGCTCGAGGTGTACGGCCATCTGCGCCCGCAATCCCAGGACCCGGCAAAGCTTTTCCGCGCCGAAATGCGCGACCTGGTCCGCTCGCTCGGGCTTTGAGTGAACCCGCGGGTGCAGGCGGGTCCGCGGAGCCTCCGAAGTGGCTCTCCACGAGAGCCGGTGACCTAGCGGACCTGCGGTGCCGTCGCGAGTGACTCCGGCTCGGTGGGGCCATGTGCGATGTCGTGAAAAGCGTTCCGCAGCAAAGCGATGATCCGTTGCGGCGGCGCGTCGCGCAGCCCGTCGAGTTCGAGCAGGTGGCGGCCGATCACCACACCGATGGTCAGGGCTCCGAGCAACCCGGCGCGCAGGTCCGCCTCGTCGTCGTCGAGCTGCCCCGCCGCTTCGCGCTGGCGCGCGGTCATGGCCGCGCGCACCTCGTCGGCGGCCTCCGGGACGGTGAGCATCGAGCGGATCGCCGCCAGGGTGTTGACCGGCCGGTCGGCGAGTTTGATAGCGAGCGCGTCGAGCAGGAGCTCGGCCACCTGCTCCGGCGTACCGGTGATCGGGTGGTCGTCGGCGAAGACCGCGACGCGCGCGAACAGATTCTCCTTGGACCCGAAATAGCGCATCACCAGGCTGGGATCGGTGTCCGCCTCCATCGCGACGGCACGGATGGTCGTCCGGTCGTATCCGATCTCCGCGAACAGCCGGCCAGCCGCCGCCAGGATCCGGTTCTCGGTGTTCCGGCGTTGCTGAGCGCGCGTGGGGATCGAATCCATGAATTCAGTCTACGTGTGTTGACTCAATAGTCGCGCGGCGGTAGGTTTCGGTCTACAAATGTTGACTGAACTGGAAAGTGAGGTGGTTCCGATGTGGTCCACCGTCGCCCTGTCGCTGGTCGCCGGGATCCTCGGGGTGAACGCCGTTCCGCACTTCGTGAAAGGCATGATGGGGGAGGAGTTCCCGAACGTGACGGGTAATGCGCCGGTCCGCAACGCCGTGGCCGGATTCCTCGGGCTGCTGCTGACGGCGATGATCGCGTCCTGGGCCGACCTGCCGACTCATCCGTGGGCCGGCGCTGTGGGGATCGGCCTGGGCGGTCTGAGCATGGCGATCTTCCACGGACTGGGCGGGGCCTACCGGCTCAACACCGCCTTGGGTCTGCCGAATCCTCCTCGTCAGCTGCACTCAACTGCGGCGTGATCCGAGATTCGCGCCGGTGGCGCACCTTCGACGAGGCTTCCCGTGGATGCCTCGTCGTCGGTCTCTCCGCCCTCGGGCGAACATTCGGCGTCTCGAGGGCGCGGAAGCACCGGGTCGGCGCCGGGGCGGTACCGGCTCCGGCTGTGATGCCGACTCCGACGAGCAGCGCCGCCAGGGCGAGAATCGCCGAGCCGGCTTCGAACGCGAGTCGGAAACCCTGAGTGAGGGCGGCCTCGACGGGCGTCCCCGACGCCAGCGACGCGGTGCTCCGGTGAATCGCGAGGGTGCTGAGCAACCCCAGTCCGAAGGCGCCGCCGAGTTGTTGGGTGGTGGTCACCAGTCCGGAGGCCAGACCGGTGATGTCCTCGTGGGTTTCGCCGACAGCGGCGATGGTGATCGATACGAACGCCAAGCCCATGCCGAATCCGGCCGCCAGCATGCCCGGCAGTAGCTCCAGGTATCCATCGGTCGGTGACAGGCGCGACAGCGCGAGCATGCCGAGGCCGCAGGCGACCATGGCGGTGGTAAGTACCGTGCGGACGCCCAGGCGTGGGGTCAGGGTCGTCGAGGTCGCGAAGCCCGCGATCACCAACGCGCAGAACGGCAGCCACGCCGCGCCGGTGCGTGCCGGGGTGTAGTGCATGACCTGCTGCAGATGGAGGGTGAGGAAGAACAGCATCGACAGGATCGCCGAGCAGAACATGACATTGGCCGTATTGGCGACGGCGCGATCGCGATCCCGGAAGAACGACAGGGGTACCAGCGGTGATTCGTGGCGCCGTTCGCGCACGACGAACGCGATCAACAGCAGCAGGCCTGCACCCAGGCGCAACGCCGTCGTTGGCCAGGCGGTCCGGCCGCTGTCGATCAGCCCGAGGTCGAAGGCCGCGACAGCGCCGGTGATCAGGGCCGCGCCGAGCCCGTCGACGCGCGGCCTGCCTCCGGTCGTGCGTGCCTCCGGGGTGACCAGCCGGGGGATCGCGACCAGTGCGACCAGCGCGATCGGCACATTGATCAAGAAGCACCAGCGCCAGCTCGCGTACTGTGTGATGACGCCGGAGAGCATCACGCCGAGCGTGGCGGCCAGGCCGCCGAGGCCGGCCCAGATACCCAGGGCGCGACTGCGTGCTCGCGGATCGGTGAACAGCCCCGCGACGATGCTGAGCGCCGCCGGACTGGCGAGTGCGCCTCCGATGCCCTGCCCCGCACGGCTCGCGACGAGCATGACCTCGTTCTGGGCGAGACCTGTGGTCAGGGACGAGGCCGCGAAGACGGTAACGCCCACGAGGAAGACGCGTCTGCCGCCGAACAGATCGGCGCACCGGCCGCCGAGGATGAGGAAACCCCCGAACAGCAGGAGGTAGGCGTTGACGACCCAGGTCAGCGCGCCCTCGGACATGCCGAGCGAGCGCTGGATCGTGGGAAGCGCGACGTTCACCACGGTGTCGTCGAGGTTCAGCATCATCTGGACCGTGCACAGCAGGGTCAACGCCGAATTGGCCGTCGGTATCGTGCGCGGCGCGATAGTCGGAGCGGTCATACTGTCCTCTTATTGGTGGTGTACCACTAATGTCTGCGCCATCATGGCATCAGCACATACTGGTGGTCAACCACCAATTGTTTCGGCTCTGGGTAGGCTGGGCGAGTGAGCGAACACCGGGAGACGCCGAGCACGGCGGAGTTGGTCGACGTGCTGCAGCGTGCGGTCGGCTTGGTGCGCACGCATTTCGCTGCCGCCACAGCACGTTTGGGCGTGACTCCGGCGCAGGCGAGAGCCTTGGGGCGATTGGCGACGCCGCTGACGCCGAAAGATCTGTCCCTCCAGTTGGGTGCCGACCTGTCGAATACCGCGAGCGTGGTGGATCGCCTGGAGGCGCTGGGCTTGGTGCGCAAAGAGATTCACCCGTCCGATCGCCGTGCGCGCCTGTTGACGCTCACCGACCGGGGGGAGGAACTGCGGAAGACGCTCGACCGGGAGGTGTTCGGCGATGTTCCCGCGCTGGCTGTGCTCGACGAGGCGGAGCGCAAGCAGTTGTACGGGCTGCTACGACGTGTGACGACCGGCTGAGCCGGTCGGTCTGGGCGCCGCCGGGCGGTCACTGGAGGAGAAGCGTCCCGGCTTCCAGCCGCCGAGTGGTGAGGAAATGAGCTCAGATCGGTGGCCGTGTCCAGAAATTTGCCGTCATCGGTGTATGCCGGGCTCCCCGACGACTCGGCAGCGCGTGCTCGTATGCGGGATGCGAAACATGGCACATCGAAATGGCGAACGGGGATGCGGCTGTCTCGCGGTCTTTCGCGCGGTATCGCGATTAGCGAGAAAATCGTCCCGGGGGTGCGGGAACTATCTCGCCCGCGGCGATTGTCGTCCGAAATGGAATCGAGCGCCCGCGCAGTCCGGCCACCGTGGCGGCACCCCGCGTGCTCATCGCTCGGTCATGGGAATTCTTCGGTGATATTTCGCCGGCCGACGAACGGTGATGTCGGACGGTGCTCTGCTTCATTCCCGACCGTGCTCCGGGCACGCAAAACAGTGGCCCAGCCTTGGCGAGAGGCTGGGCCACTTCGAACTCGGGTTCAGCTTGCGGTTGCAGGTACCCACCGGACCGCGGGTGCGGCCGGACGGTTCCGCATGGCAGCGAAACTGTGCCGCGCGGGACTGATGAACGCGGTGAACCAAGAGCGGCGGTGCTCGGCGAGCGCCGCCGCGACAGCGGGGATGTGAATGCAGTGCACTCGCCCCGCCATGCCCAGGCGGTGGCGACCCGTCTGGTTGATTCTGGTGCCCAATGGTGTTCCTTTGCTTCGCTGGTGTCGGCCTGGATCGCCACGGCGAAGATTAGCGGAACGAAACTGCGCGGCAGAGTATTTTGCCCGACTAATTGCCTCGGCGTGTCGGAAAGTCGTCGCGGCCGAACCGTAAACATCCGGAATTGTTGCGAATCGGTCTCGGCGCAGTCACGGATCGGGCAAATGGCGCCATCCGTGGTGGAATGCGCGAGCCCATCGGGTAATCGACCGGACCGGCGGTCTCCGCGGGCTCGTTACCCGTCGGGGCCGGATCGGGGCGGCGGATGCTCGGGCGTGCGCCGGATGCGAGACTGGTCGAATGTTACGAATCGGCCTCACCGGAGGCATGGGCGCGGGGAAGTCGACGGTGGCTCGGGCACTCGCCGACCTGGGCGCGGTGGTCATCGACTCCGACCTGATCGCCCGGGAGGTGGTCGAACCGGGCACCGAAGGGCTGGGCGCTCTGGTCGAGGCGTTCGGTGCCGACATTCTCGCCGCGGACGGCAGCCTCGACCGGCCTGCCCTGGCGGCCAAGGCATTCGGTGACGACGCGGCGCGCGCGCAACTGAATTCGATCACCCACCCGCTTGTGGGAAAGCGCACCGCGGAATTGATCGCGGCCGCGCCCGCGGACGCCATTGTCGTGCAGGATATTCCGCTTCTGGTGGAGAACGGTCTCGCGCCGTTGATGAATCTCGTGCTCATCGTCGACGTCGACGCCGAAACACGTATTCGCCGCCTCGTGGAATTCCGTGGCGTCGCCGAAGCCGATGCGCGGGCGCGTATCTCGGCGCAGGCCACCGATGAACAGCGCCGAGCCGTTGCCGATGTGTTGCTGGACAACAGTGGCGCGCCCGGGAAGGTCGAGGCCGAGGTGCGCAGGCTGTGGGCCGAGCGGTTGGTGCCGTTCGAACGGAACCTGCGTGCCGGAACACCCGCCCGCCGCGACGGCATCCGGCTCGTGCCGGCCGATCCGGCCTGGCCCGCGCAGGCGCTGCGGCTGATCGCCCGTCTGTGGGTGGCCTGCGGCAGCGCCGCGTCGCGCATCGACCACGTCGGGTCCACCTCGGTGCCGGGGCTGCCCGCCAAGGACGTGATCGATCTGCAGATCACGGTTACCGATATGAATGCCGCCGACGGTTTGCGCGACGCCCTCGGCGCGGCCGGATTCCCGGTGCGGCCGGAGGCCACCCAGGACAATCCCAAGCCGACACCGCGGGACCCCGCGGGCGTCGATACCGCGCTGTGGACCAAACGTTTCCATCAGAACGCCGACCCGGGCCGTTTGGCGAACGTACACGTGCGTGCCGAGGGCTCGCCCGGGCAGCAGTACGCGCTGCTGCTGCGGGATTGGCTGCGCGCGGACGACGAGGCGCGCGCGGAGTATCTCGCCGTCAAGCGCGAGGGCGAAGCCGCGGCGGCGGGGTTGACGGGCGCGGCGGCGACCGCCGCCTACCTCGACGTCAAGGAGCCGTGGTTCGACGCCGCCTATCCCAGGGCTCTTGCTTGGCGGGATTCGTCGGCGTCCTAGCCGCCTGCGAGTGTCCGAGCCGGGCGGGCAGCGTCCTACCGCGGAGCGGGCACCGGAGCTACAGCCAGGTCAAGGTGATGTCCATGGTCTCCAGCCAGCCCTCGAGGGTGTGGCCGTTGGCGGCGATGCCGTCGATGGCGGCGGTCGCGTGCTGCACGGCGGCCTCGGCGTCGGCGAGCGTGATCAGCCCGGCCGCGTGCGCGGCGATCAGCTCGTCGACGTCGAGCAGCTGGGTGTCGCGCGAGGAGCGCACGATGATGTCGAGATAGTGATCGACGGCCTTCCACTTCTTCGGGGCGACCGCCGTGAAATCACCGACGTCGAGGTAGTAGTCCTGGTCGCGCCGATGCGCCGGAAGGTAGTGGAAGACCGTCGCGCGCAGGTGCAGCTTCGGCAGCAGCCAGGACTCGATGTAGTGGAACTGCGGATGGTCCGACGTGCGCGCCATGTACAGGCCCCACGGCTCGACGCGGTACTTCTCGACCGGGCGCACGAAGCCTTTCGGATCCGTGTTCGTCAGATCCGCGATGTTGAAGTACTCGACCTTCGGGCGGTGCACGTCGACGGTAGGTGCCTGCGTCATGTATCAAGAATCTACCGTCGCGCTCGACCCGTCGAGTCGATGCAGTGATCGGCGGGCTACATCCAGGTGAGCGTGATGCCGTGGGTGGCCAGCCACTCCTCCACGCAGTGATCGTGCGCGGCCAGCCCGTCCAGCACCGCCGTGGCCCGTTCGAACGCCCGGTGCGCCTGTGCCGTGTCGACCAGCCCGGCGGCATGCGAGGCCAGCAGCTCGTCGACCCCGAGGAGTTCGGCGGTGTGGCGCGGGCGCACAGCGATGTCGAGGTAGTGGTCGACGGCCTTCCAGCGCTTCGGGCCGACCCGGGTGAACTCCCCGATGTCGAGGCGATAGACGCGTTCGCGATGGTGTGCCGGGTTGGTCCGCGTCAGCGTCGCGCGCAACGAGAGTTCCGGCAGCAACCAGGATTCGAGGTAGTGCGAATCCGGGCCGGCGACCGGGCGTGCCATGTACAGGCCCCACGGCTCGACGTGGAAACGCTCGACCGGGCGGACGAAGCCCTTGGCATCGGTATTGGTGAGTTCGGCCAGATTGAAGAATTCCACCCTGGGCCGGTGTGGCGCCGGGGCGGTCGCGTCGAGTGGCCCCGGTGGCGCTGCCGGTGTGGCGCCGCCGACGGAGGGAACCACCGCGCGGATGTCTCTGGCGACGTACCCGGCGAGGCCGGTCACGGCCGGCATGGCAACGAGCAATGGAATCAGACCGCTCATGGCTCTTGTCCTCACGTCCGAACAACCAGATCAGGTTACACCTGGCGCGGGGTCACCGCGCGGTTCGCGATAAGGTGTTCTCGAACACGAAACCTATTGCGGCAACGGACATTTCGGACATGTAACCGAATGCGCCGAGCGGTCTCGGCCCGGTTGTGAGGACGCCGGCGCGCCGGGCGTCCACGCGTCCGCTTCGGATAACCCCGTGCCACCGTGAGTGATCGGGATTCTGCGCGCAGCGCTTCGTCGAAAGTGATTGGCAGGACTCGATATCGGTGTACCCACGATGCGCAGTCGCGTATCGCTCGGTCTCGGGTGGCGGCAAGTTTCCGGGTAGGCGCGGACTCATCCCCGCGCCCCGCCTCCGGCGGCCGGTAGATCGCCGACCACTTCGAGTGTGACTGAATTCACATGGCGGGTCTGGTCCCGTGCAGTCGCCGGAATCGGGCCCGTTCGCCACCCCGGGAAACCTGTCGGTGGGTGGGCCTACGCTGGTGAGCATGGCATTCGCAACCGAGATTCCGGCGGAGGGCTTCGAGGACAGGGCGGCCGAGCAGCCGCTCGCGCACTCGGAGTTCCGCCCCGTCGGCGAGATCGAGCGCGTCGGCGGCCGGTTCGAGGTGGTCAGCGAGCACCAGCCGGCGGGAGACCAGCCCGCCGCGATCGCCGAATTGGAGCGCAGGATCAAAGCGGGGGAGCGCGACGTTGTGCTGCTCGGCGCCACCGGTACCGGAAAGTCGGCCACCACGGCCTGGCTGATCGAGCGGTTGCAGCGGCCGGCGCTGGTGATGGCGCCGAACAAGACGCTCGCCGCCCAGCTGGCCAACGAACTGCGCGAGATGCTCCCGCACAACGCCGTCGAGTACTTCGTCTCCTACTACGACTACTACCAACCCGAGGCGTACATCGCGCAGACCGACACCTACATCGAGAAGGACAGCTCGATCAACGACGATGTCGAGCGGCTGCGCCATTCGGCGACCTCCAGCCTGCTGTCCCGGCGCGACGTGGTGGTGGTCGCCTCGGTGTCGTGCATCTACGGCCTCGGCACGCCGCAGTCGTATCTCGATCGCTCGGTGCAGTTGCAGGTCGGCACCGAGATCGACCGGGACGCGCTGCTGCGGCTGCTGGTCGACGTGCAGTACACCCGCAACGACATGGCGTTCACCCGCGGCTCGTTCCGGGTGCGCGGCGACACCGTGGAGATCATCCCGTCCTACGAGGAGCTGGCCGTCCGCATCGAGTTCTTCGGTGACGAGATCGAAGCGCTGTACTACCTGCACCCGCTCACCGGTGACGTGGTCCGCCAGGTGGACATGCTGCGGATCTTCCCCGCCACTCACTACGTAGCCGGACCGGATCGGATGGAGCGCGCGGTGCGCGACATCGAGGCCGAACTCGAGGGTCGGCTCGCCGAGCTGGAACGCCAGGGCAAATTGCTCGAGGCGCAGCGGCTGCGTATGCGCACCCAGTATGACCTGGAGATGATCCGCCAGGTCGGCTTCTGCTCCGGCATCGAGAACTACTCCCGCCACATCGACGGCCGCCCGGCCGGTTCGGCGCCCGCGACGCTGCTGGACTACTTCCCGGAGGACTTCCTGCTCGTCATCGACGAGTCGCACAACACCGTTCCGCAGATCGGCGGTATGTACGAAGGCGACATGTCGCGCAAGCGCAATCTGGTGGAATACGGCTTCCGGCTGCCGTCCGCGGTGGACAACCGGCCGCTGACCTGGGAGGAATTCGCCGATCGGATCGGGCAGACGGTCTACCTGTCGGCCACCCCCGGCCCGTACGAACTCGGGCAGACCGGCGGTGAGGTGGTCGAGCAGGTCATCCGGCCGACCGGCTTGGTCGACCCCAAGGTGGTGGTGAAGCCGACGAAGGGCCAGATCGACGATCTGATCCACGAGATCAGGCAACGCACCGAGCGCGACGAGCGCGTCCTGGTCACCACGCTCACGAAGAAGATGGCCGAGGATCTCACCGATTACCTGCTCGGGCTGGGGGTCCGGGTGCGCTACCTGCACTCCGAGATCGACACCCTGCGCCGCGTCGAGTTGCTGCGGCAGCTGCGGCTCGGCGAATACGACGTGCTCGTGGGCATCAACCTGCTGCGCGAGGGCCTCGACCTGCCCGAGGTGTCGCTGGTAGCGATTCTCGACGCCGACAAGGAGGGATTCCTGCGCAGCACAACCGCGCTGATCCAGACGATCGGCCGCGCGGCGCGCAACGTCTCCGGCGAAGTGCACATGTACGCGGACAAGATCACCGACTCCATGCAGTTCGCCATCGACGAGACCGAGCGTCGCCGCGCGAAGCAGATCGCCTACAACGAGGAGATGGGCATCGATCCGCAGCCGCTGCGCAAGAAGATCGCCGACATCCTCGACCAGGTGTACCGCGAGGCCGACGAGACCGAGGTGGAGGTGGGCGGCTCCGGCCGCAATGCCAGCCGCGGCAGGCGTGCGCAAGGCGAGCCCGGCCGGGCGGTGAGCGCGGGCGTGTACGAGGGCCGCGACGTCAAGTCGATGCCGCGCGCCGAACTCGCCGATCTCGTCAAAGAACTGACGGCACAGATGATGAACGCCGCGCGCGAGTTGCAGTTCGAGCTCGCCGGACGTCTGCGCGACGAGATCGCGGATCTGAAGAAGGAATTGCGCGGCATGGACGCCGCCGGATTGAGTTGATCCGGATCGCAGCCGCGCTGCCTCCGCGGGCCGTTCGCCGGACAACCGCGGAGGCAGCCGAGCCATCAGGACTGGGTGGCCATCCATTCGTTCACCCGGCGCTCGGCCTCTTCGCGCGAGACGTCCTCGACCTTGGTGAGCACCGCCCAGCGGTGGCCGAAGGGATCGATCACCACGGCGAACCGATCGCCGGTGACGAAGGTCTGCGGCTCCTCCACGTTGCGGGCGCCGTGTTCGACGGCGCGCCGCACGACCGCGTCGACGTCCGGGCAGTAGTGCACGATCGAGGTGTGCACCCACTCCCCGTTCGGTGCCAAGACGCCGTTGTCGGGAATGGGCATCCCCATCTGGAGGGTCGAGTCGCCGATCTTCAATTCCGCGTGCGCCGGCTGACCATCGGGCAGGTCGTTGCGAGTGATCACCTCGGCCTCGAAGACGGCGGTGTAGAAATCGATCGCTTTGTTGCCGTCGCCGACCGCGAGAAAACAGGTGATCGAGTGGTAGCCGTCGGCGATGGGATTCACTGTGTTCGTCATGCCCACCACTTTCGCCGATCGCGGCCGGTGGGTCTTGTAAGAAAGCGACACCGTGCCGCCTAGTGCCGAATCCGCCGCCGAGCCGCCGCAGGCTCGCAACCCCGCCGCGCTCACCGACACCAAGGGAATCCTGCACCCGGACGAGCAGGCGAAGCATCGCTCCCTGCTCCGCTTGCCGCCGAGCCCGGCGGTGGACCGCTACGTCGAGTGGTATTGGGCGGTGCGCTGGGATCTGCGCGGCAGGCCGCCGTACCGAGCCGAGGTGCTCTCCTACCCGAGCGTGAACCTCACCTTCGAACGGTCCGAGACGCGCACCGGCGGATTCGTCAACGGCGTGGTCACCACGAAATTCATCCGTGAACTCAGCGGGCAGGGGGAGACGTTCGGGGTCCGTTTCCGCGCGGGCGGGTTCGGCGCGTTCACCGGCCTCCATGTCGGTTCGTTCCGCGACCGCGCCGTGCCCATCGACGACGTGCTGCCCGACGCCGCGAGCCTGACCGAGCGGATATTCGACGCACCGACCGCCGAGTGGCGCCGCCTTGCCGTCGAGGACTACCTCGCGGACCATCCCGCCGTGGCGGACCCGACGTATCACCTGGTGCTGCGCATCGTCGACGCCATGGCCACCGACCAGGAGCTGACCAGGGTCGATCAGATCGCCGAGCGATTCGATGTGCCCGCCCGTACGCTGCAGCGCATGTTCCGCCGGTACGTCGGTGTGGGTCCGAAATGGGTGCTGCGGCGCTACCGATTGCAGGACGGCGCCGATCTGCTCGCGAAGGGCCGTACCGAAGATCTCGCGGCATTGGCCGCGGAACTCGGTTATTTCGACCAGGCGCACTTCTCGCGTGAGTTCACCATGGAAGTGGGTATGGCCCCCCTCGAATACGCCAAGAATTCGCTACGCTTCCGCAACGAGGTTACCGCGAAGGTCGTACGGACGCGGGATTAGTTGCCGGACTGCCGACGAGGAGCCGGACATGGACGTCGTGGTATTGATCGGACGAGTGTTGTTCGCGGTGCTGTTCCTGACTTCCGCCCTCGGGCACTTCGCCCGGACCGAGGCGATGGCCGGGTACGCCCAGAGCAAGGGAGTCCCGATGGCGAAGGCCGCCGTGCTCGGCTCGGGCCTGCTGTTCGCCCTCGGCGGCCTGAGCGTGCTGCTGGGTGTCTGGGCCGACCTCGGTGCACTGCTGCTCGTTCTCGCGCTGCTGCCCACCGCCGTCGTGATGCACCGGTTCTGGCAGGAGACCGACGAGGAGACCAGGCAGAGCGAGCTGATCCAGTTCAGCAAGGACGTGGCTCTGGTGGGCGCCGCCCTGATGTTGTTCGCGTTCTTCGCACACGTCGACGAACTCGGATTGACCATCACCGGGCCCCTTTTCGACCTCTAGTCCAGCCCCTTCGCGCTAATATTGCGCATCGTTTTCAGCGCAGGAAGAGCAAGCCATGGACCGCATAGGAGCGATTCTTGGCATATTTCGGGCAAAGTATCGGCAGTGGCCCTGGCGGCACGGTAGTCCGGTTCTCATCGGCCTGTTCCCGACGCGTGATTCACGGGCCGGACGGACCGGTCTTCATGTGACGGACCTGGCTCTGTGATGAATATCCCAGGGCCGCAAAACGGTTCGACGCGGTTGTGGCACTTCACAGGTTTAGTTCCCCGGAATTGAGTCTGCCCTGGTTGCTCAGGCCCTTCCGGCATTCCCTGGCGAATCCGCGGCGGGAATGGCCGAACACCCCGAGTGTGATGTCTTGCGATTTCTGATATTTCCGCCCGGTTTGCCGCTATGGTCGAGCCCAGTCGCCGCGCCGGCGGCCCGGTCGAACCGGGACGAACCCGCGCGCGGCACCTGACCCACCGCATAGTTGGAGGAGAGAATGACCGCCTACCGGACCATTGTCGTCGGTACCGATGGCTCGGACTCGTCGTATGTCGCCGTCGAGAAGGCAGGGGCCCTGGCCGGTGTGTCCGGCGCGACCCTGGTCATCGCCTGCGCGTACTACCCGACCGACGACCGCGATGTCGCGGCCGCGGCCGACGTGCTCAAGGAAGAGGCCTACCAGGTACGCGGTTCCGCGCCGACCAACGAGATCCTGCGCATCGCCCGCGACAAGGCGATCGCGGCGGGTGCGGCCGACATCGTCGAGCGCGCCATCGTCGGCGAGCCGGTGGAATCGCTGCTCGCGCTGATGAAGGAGGTCGACGCCGACCTGTTGGTCGTCGGTAACCGGGGCCTGAACACCCTGGCCGGGCGGCTGCTCGGCTCGGTGCCCTCCGACGTGGCGCGCAAGTCCCGCTCCGACGTCCTGATCGTGCACACCGTGCGCTGAGTCTCGCGACGATCGAAAGGCTCCGTGTCCGTCGCGAATCGCGATGTGGCGCGGAGCCTTTCTCGTTCCGAGCGCCGGGCGCCGATCAGCGCAGCCGGGCGAGCACGCCGGGCAGGTCCGCACCGTGCACCACGCCGAGCCGCTGGGTGGCGCGCGTCAGCGCGACGTACAGATCGTTGAGCCCGCGGGGCGATTCGCCGAGGATTTCCTGCGGTTCCACCAGGTAGACCGCGTCGAACTCCAAGCCCTTCACCTCGTGCACGGTCAGCACCCGCACCGACTCGCCCGCGAGATCGGCCAACTCCGCCACCAGCGCCTGCGGCGCGATCACCGCCGTGGTGCCCGGCCCCGTCTCGGTGGCTACCAGCCGGGCCACCTCCGCGTTCACCTCGACGGGCGCGACCCGGTACGCACGCGGCGCGACGCCGGTCTCGCGGACCGAACGCGGTGCGGTCGCCGCCGGATCGATTTCGGCAAGGACGTCGGCCGCGACGTCCATGATCTCCGCGGGAGTGCGGTAGTTGACGGTGAGCTCGGTCAGTTTCCACCGGGACGCGACGTAGGGCTCCAGCATCCGCTGCCACGAGGACGCGCCCGCCGGGTCGCCGGTCTGCGCGACGTCCCCGACCACGGTGACCCACCGGTTCGGAATGCGCCGCATCACCATGCGCCATGCCATCTCCGACAGCTCCTGCGCCTCGTCCACGATCACGTGACCGTAGGTCCAGGTGCGGTCGCCCGCGGCGCGCTCCGCGGTCGTCTGGCGGGTGCGGGTGTCCTGTCGTTCGGCCAACTGGCTCGCGTCGATCAGGTCGTAGGCCATGAGGATCTCGGGATCGAGATCGTCCTCGAGATCCTGCGGGGCGGAGCCGGTGAGGATGTCGAGGGCGTCCTGCGCCTCGGCGATCCGGGCGCGCCAGCGGCGACGGGCGCGCTCGCGTTCCTCGGTGTCGTCCACGCCGAGCAGCTCGGCCAGCTCGTCCAGCAGCGGCGCGTCGGCGGCGCTGAACCGCCCGTCGTCCGGTCGCAGCAATTCGGCGCGGTCGGCCGGGTCCAGCGAGCTCGCGGCCCGGTCCAGCCGCTTCGGGTCGGCGAGCAGGTCGGCCAGCACGTCCTGCGGGGACAGGATCGGCCAGAGTTCCGCGATGGCGGCCTGGATCTGCGGATCGGCGCGCATCTCGTCGCGGATCTCGGTGAGGTCGGCCGAGCTGAGCAGGCTGGGGCCGCCGGAGAGATCGGAGCCCATGGTCTCGGCCAGCTGATCGGTCAGCGCGTCGATCACCGACGCGGCGAAGATCGGCCGGGCCAGATTGTGCGGGCGGCGCGAGGACCGGGCGCGGCCGCGGGCCTTGGTGGCGATCTTGCGATCCAGCGTCACCGGATAGCCGTCGAAGCTGAGCAGGACGGGTTCGGCTGGCACTTCCTGGCGGTCGCGCACCGCCTGCTTGAGCACCTCCAGGATCGTCAGCGAACCCTTGATCTCGCCGGCGCGCAGCGAGTCCTCGCGGGCCGCTCGCACGCCCGGGTACAGATCGCCGATGGTGGACAGCAGCACGCCGGTCTCGCCGAGCGACGGCAGCACCTGGCCGATGTAGTCCAGGAAGGTGGCGTTCGGGCCGATGATCAGCACGCCGCTCTTGGCCAGCTGCTGACGATAGGTGTAGAGCAGATACGCCGCGCGATGCAGCGCGACGGCGGTCTTGCCGGTGCCCGGCCCGCCCTGCACGACGAGCACGCTCTTGTGCTCGGAGCGGATGATCGCGTCCTGCTCGTGCTGAATGGTCTCGACGATGTCGTTCATGTGACCGGTGCGCGCGGCGTTGAGCGCGGACAGCAGCGCGCTCTCGCTGCCGACGCCGCCGTCGGCGTCGGTGACGCCGGCCCGGCGCGCGGCCTCCAGGTCGAGGTACTCGTCGTTGATCGCGGTGACCTTGCGATTGCGCGAGCGGATGTGCCTGCGCCGGGTCACGCCGTCCGGCGCCGCGGTGGTGGCCAGGTAGAACGGACGCGCCAGCGGGGCGCGCCAGTCCAGCAGCAGGCTCTCGTAGTCGTCCTTCTCGTCGAGGATGCCGAGCCTGCCGATGTAGCGGTACTCCTCCTGCTCGCCGTCGAGGTCGATGCGGCCGAAACACAGGCCGTGCTCGGCGGCGTCGTATTTCGCCAGGTCCTCGGTGTAGAGCTGGCTGAAGGACTCTCGTTCGCTGCGCGCCTGCGGGGTGCCCCCGGTCTCCAGCAGCACCGTGCGCAACCGGTTGCGCGCGTAATCGCGCATTTCGTCCAGCCGCTCGTACAGCACCGACAGGTACGCCTGTTCCCGGTCGGTCTCGCGGGTCCGCTCTGGGGTGCCGTCGTGGGCGGCACGGTCCTGAGTGAGGTCGGGCAAACTGAACTCCTTGTCACCGCGAACAGGCGCGCGCACGCTACCCCGGCCGGGCAGGTGAACGCGCGGAAAGCAGAGTTGTCGATTCTACCGGGGCGGCGGCGGGCTCGCCGTAACCGCAGGTGATGGCCCCGGCTGCGAAGCGGTGCCCGGGTCGTCGTCCGGGGTGAGTGGTACCGGCGTGAAGTGCTCGACCACCGGGAACGGATCGTAGAAGTGGTGTAGCAGGTCCTTCCAGCGCTGATACTCCGGCGAGCCGCGGAATCCGACGACGTGATCGTCGAGCCGGTCCCATTCCACCCGGAGCAGGTAGCTGCCCGGCGACTCCACACCGCGCGACAGCGACAGCGACCGGAAGCCGGGCATGCTCGCGATGATCGGTCGCGCCGCGGCGAAAGCGGCCTCGAAATCTGCCGCCCTCTCGGGACGAACCGGCAACAGGGCGTGTTCGATGATCATGGGCGTCAGGAGGCGTGGGTGCTGTTCGGCCTGCGGCCCTTGGTGACAGTGCCTTCGCGTCGCCCCGGCGGCTTCGCGCGGTACATCGCCAGGTCCGCGTCGTGCAGCACGGCTTCCGGGCTGCGCCGGTCGCCCACCTCGAGTTCGGTGACGCCGATCGAGGCGTTCACCTCGATCCGGTGCCCGCGCGCGATGATCGGCTCGGCCATGGTGGAACGCAACCTGCTCATCAGTGCTTCGATGTCGACGCGGCGGGTTCGGCCGGACAGCAGCACC
This sequence comes from Nocardia arthritidis NBRC 100137, assembly GCF_001612765.1. Classification (GTDB taxonomy): domain Bacteria; phylum Actinomycetota; class Actinomycetes; order Mycobacteriales; family Mycobacteriaceae; genus Nocardia; species Nocardia arthritidis. The sequence continues at coordinate 33,707 of NZ_BDBB01000015.1, read as the reverse complement.
AGGAACTCGTCGCCGCCGAGCCTGCCGACGATGTCGTCGCTGCGCAGTGCGCGCTGCAACCGCTGGGCGACGATCTGCAGCACCGTGTCGCCGATGGCGTGCCCGAGGGTGTCGTTGATCGCCTTGAACCCGTCCAGGTCGATGAACAGCACGGTGGACACCGGCAGCAGTTCGTCGGTGCTGGCCAGCGCGGCGGCCAGCTGGGAAAGGATCAGCGAGCGGTTGGCCAGCCCGGTGAGCGAGTCGTGCGTGGCCTGATACTCCAATTGTCGCCTGCTGGCACGGAATTCGGTGATGTCGGCGAAGGAGGACACGGCCGAGGAGCGCGGGTCGCCGGGGTTGAGCAGGCGACTGCTGCCCGACAGCCAGCGGCGCTGACCGTCCACCCGGTCGACGCCGAAGACGTAGCCCGTGATGGTCTCGCCCGTGGCGAGCGTGCGCGCCACGGGATGGCGGCTCGGCGGCAGCAACTGGGCGTTCGCGTCCAGCAGCACCAGCGGCAGCGACTGGATGGTGCGCCCGATCACCTGGCGGTCGGGTCCCTCGGTGCCGAAGATGCGTTTGGCCGCCGGGTTCATCGATTCGATGCGGCCCTCCGGATCGATCACCACGACGCCCTCCTCCAACTGGGAGACGACCGTGGTGAAGTAGTGCTCCGCTCTGCGCTGCGCGGCCTCGGCGTGGCGCTGGGCGGTGAGGTCGTGGATCACCACCTGGTAGGCGAGGTGGTCGTGCCAGGCGGTCAGCACCGACACCGTCTCCACGGGGACGGTGCCGCCGTCCACCCGCATCAGCGTCATCTCGGTGGGGATCGAGGCCGCGCCCGCGGTGGTGAGGGTGCTGATGCGGTCGAGCATCGAGGGGACGGACGCGGGGTGGACGAAGTCGGTCAGCGGGCGGCCGACGATTTCCTCGGCGTTCTCCGCGGCGAGCAGGCGGACGGTCGCCGGGTTGACGTAGACGACCCGGCCGCGCTCGTGCACACAGATTCCGTCCGGGGTGTGTTCGACCAGGGAACGGTAGCGCGCGGCCAGCTGTTCGGCGGCGTCGACCGCGGCGGCCAGCTTGTCGTCACCCACTCGAACCCCCGATCATCGACCCGATTATGGCCATTGGAACACGGGATCATTCTGGTATCGACGTGTACAAGATCACATCGTCCACGGTATTGCTTCGATCACAGTACTGGCACGTTCTCGGCCGAGGTCCGGCGATCATGGCAGATACCGGCTGCCGAGTCGAGAAGGGGCGAACCACTCGAGCGCCCCGGGCAGCCGGTGAAGGAGCGAAACATGCCGGGTGCCGACCCGAACACCGCCGCGCGGTTGCGAACTCCGCCGAGGCATCGAGATCTCATGACCATCGCCGGGATCGGCGCGATCACCGGCTACGGGTGGGGACGCGAACGGCTGTGGGACGGCTTGCTCAGCGGCAAGTCGGCCGCCGCCCTGCAGCCCGGCTACGGGCCCGGCCGTGACGAGGACGCGTGGGTCTCGCTGGTGCCCGACGGCGGCGATCCCGAGCTGAGCACGAGCCGTTACGGGCGGGCGGTGCACGAGGCGGCGCGGGAGGCCGTCGCCGACGCCCGCGAGCGGGGCTGGCGGCCCGGCCGCACGGTCGGTCTGCTGCACGCCATCGTGCTCGGCGACGTGGCCGACTGGCGCGACTTCTACCTCGTCGACGGGGGCAACCGCCGGTCGAGGGACTACCTGCGGCTGTTGCCCTCCACCCCGGTCTCGATGCTGATGCAGGAGTTCGGCTTCCATGGTCCGGCCATGAACGTGTCCGCCGCGTGCAGTTCCGCCAATGTCGCGCTGATCACCGCGAAGCTCTGGCTGGACGCGGGCATGGCCGACGACGTGATCTTCGTGGCGACCGACCTGTCCGCCACCCCGGACATGGTGGAGAGCTTCGTCCGGCTCGGCGCCGCGGTCGCCGACGCCGAACCGCTGGACGCGTGCCGCCCCTTCCAGCAGGGCAGCCGCGGGTTCAGCATGGGGGAGGCCTCGGTGGCGTTCGTGCTGACCCGTTCGGCGGACCGGCCCTACGCCGCGGTACTCGGCGGCGCGATGTCCAACGACGCCTATCACGTGGTCTCGGTCGACCCGACGCACGAGCAGATCCTCGACTGCGCTCGCCGCGCGCTCGCCGCCGCGGAGGTCGCCGCCGCGGACGTGCGCTATTTCAACGCGCACGGCACCGGGACCCGGCAGTGCGATGTGGCCGAACATCATCTGATCGAGCACCTGTTCGCCGGCCATCCGCACATCTACGCGTTGAAGCCGCTGGCTGGCCACTGCCAGAGCGCGGCGGCCGCCGTCGAGGTGGCGGCGGCCGCGCTCGGCTACGACCGCGGCATCGTGCCCGCGGCCCCGATCGTCGCGCCCGCGCATCCACGGTTGCTGGACGGCCCGACGCCGTTCGAGGGCGGCGTCACCCTGAAGCTCTCCCTCGGCATGGGCGGCAACAACTCCGTCGTAGTGCTCGGCGCCGCCTGACCGTGGTCGGCGCGGTCGCCGATCGCGATTCGCCACGCGGATTACCCCCGGCCCGGCTCGCGAGCCTGATTCGGGCCTGTGCCAGCACTTTTCGCCGATGGGGACTTTCGGCCCTGTTCGCGGCACCGCACGTGGTGCTGGCATAGGGCGGGACGGATCGATCCGGAGAGCGGGGCAATGCAGATGGTCTCATCGGGGCCGCGGTGCGTATCGGATCAGTGGACGACGGCCGCGGGGCCGGAAGTCGCGGTGACCACACGAGGGGAGGTGGCCGCGTTGGACGTCACGCGGGCGGTGCGAGCCGTCTCCCGCGTGCTGCGCAGACACCATCTCGACGCTCCCGCCCGGGTGCGCCTCGGCGCGCTGCCCGGCCCGGAGGCCGCGACGGTGGTGCAGGTGGACGTCCGCCACCGGGACGTCGTGACCCGGGTCCAGGCCACCGGGCCGCGCGGGTTCGCGGTGACCTTCGCCGCCGAGCGGCTCGACCGCCGACTGGCCCGGCTGGCCGCGCGGGAAGCGCGGACCTGGCCCGAACCGGCCCGGCCGCCGCTGGCGTGTGCCGGGGAGCCGCGTCCGATCGTTCGCCGCAAGCAGTGTGCCCTGTCCACCTGCACGCCCGCCGAAGCGGTCGCGGTGCTGGACGCCATGGATTACGAGGCCCACCTGTTCACCGACGCCGAGACCGGCCAGGACGCGGTGGTGCACTGGGCAGCGCCGGGCGTGCGGCTCATCCGCCAGCAGGCGACGTATCCGCCGATCCGGTCGCCGGAGCTGGTCCGGGGCGCCCCGCCGATCGTCGTGGACGCGGAGCCGGCCGCATGCCTGCCTCCGGCCGAGGCGGCGACGGTGTTGTGCCGCAGCGGATTGCCGTTCCTGTTCTGTACCGACCCGGGCAGCGGCCGGGGCGGGCTGCTGTACCGGCGCCACGACGGCGATCTGGCGCTCGTCGCCCCCGTCTGATCGCTAGGCCAGCGGCGCGGACCAGTGCACCCTGGTGCCGCCGCTCTCGGCGCGCCCGACCGTGCAGCGGCCGTCGGACATGCTCGCGCGCTGCGCGAGGTTGGCCAGCCCGCTCGGTGTGACCTCTGCGGGCATGCCCGCGCCGTTGTCCTCGACGAGCACGGTCAGCTCGTCGCCGACGGTGATCTCGACGGCGAGCCGGTTGCCGCCGGAATGACGCACCGCGTTGCTGACCGATTCGCGCACCACGGCTTCCGCGTGGTCGGCCAGCGCGTCGCCCACCACCGACAGCGGTCCGGCGAATCGCACACTGGTCCGGAAGGCGCCGTCGGCGGTCTGCTGGCGGATCGCGTCCTCCAGTCGCCGCCGCAGCGGGTCGCCGCCGTGCAGGTCGAAGATCGACGTGCGGATCTCCTGGACGACCTCCTGTAAACCGTCCATCTCGGCCGAAAGCCTTTGCCGGACTTCGGGATCCTGCGTGCGTGCTGCGGTCGCCCGCAACCCGAGACCGACCGCGAACAATCGTTGGACGACGTGGTCGTGCAGATCGCGCGCGATGCGGTCACGGTCGGCGAGCACGTCGAGTTCGCGCATCCGGCGCTGGGTCTCGGCCAGTTGCATGGCCAGGGCCGCCTGGTCGGTAAACGCGGCGGTCAGCTCGACCAATTCGCCGGGGTAGGGGGGAGCCCCGGGTGGCCGGGCGATGATCAGCACGCCGAGCGCGAGATCCGCGGTCTGCAACGGCAGCACCAGCGCGGGCCCCGCCGGGCCCACCGCGGCGCCGAGATCCGCCGCGGCGGCCTGCGGCACCTGTACCGGCGCGCGCTGCGTGAACGCCGTACCGGTGACGGTGCCCGCGATGCGCACCCGCTCCGGGCCCGGCCCGGGACCGAACCATTGCGCCACAACGAGTTCGGTGGCTTCGTCGGGCGGCGTAGCGGGCGCTACCACGGCCAGCAGCGCCTGCTGCGAACCGGTCAGCGCGCGGGCGCGGGCGACCACTTGCGCGAGCACCAGATCCGGCGCCGTGCCCGCGAGGAACTCGGTCGCGATGTCGCGGGTCGCCTCGATCCACGCCTGCTTGGTCCGCGCGGATTCGTACAGCCTGGCGTTCTCGATCGCGATGCCCGCCGCGGCGGCCAGCGCCAGCACGATGGCCTCGTCGTCGTCGGTGAACGGTTGCCCGCCCGCCTTCTCGGTGAGGTACAGATTGCCGAAGATCTCCTCGCCGACCCGCACCGGGACGCCGAGGAAGCTGCCCATCGGCGGATGGCCGGGCGGAAAGCCCACGGAGGCGGAGTGTTCCGACAGGTCGTCCAGCCGGATCGGTCGCGGGTGCGCCAGCAGCAGGCCCAGGACGCCCTGCCCTTGTGGGGAGCGGCCGATGTGGGCCGACGTCAGGTCGTCGACGCCCTGGAAGATGAATTCGACGAGCCGGTCGTCGTGTCCGCGTACACCGAGCGCCCCGTAGCGGGCGTCGACCAGACGGGTGGCGGTCCGCACGAGGGCACGCAAAGTGTCGAGCACCGTTGACGAGAGATGGGGGGTGAGTTCCGTCATGAAGGAGTCGGGGGAGGCCGGTGGGGGGCGCACAGCGCGCTCAGTCTAATCGGCGGTCCGGGTGTGCGTTGCGAAGTCGCGCCGAGCGACGACCCGTACGAGTCGGCGCGGCCGGAGGTCCCGGTGGTCCCGGCCGGCGTGAGTTCCAGGGTCGCGATGTGGGTCGTCACACACACGCGGGTGACGTCGAGCACCGCGCGTCCGCCGGGTGGCCGCGCCACTCCGCTGTCGATCACTCGCCTCCCAGGTCCCGGCTGCCTCGGGTGTGGGCGGCGACGGCAGCGTGACGGCCGTGGCGAGGGGAATGCCGAGTGTGGGCGCGCTGTTGACCAGTCGTGTCGGGAGGGCGATGCTACGGAGGCGTCCTGGCCTGTTTCCCCGGCCCGATCCGTAATGTCCGGTCGCCGGTTCCCGCCATTCGTCGAGGTGACGGGCGGTCCGCGAAACTTGTCGGTGCCCATGCCTAGCATGGCGGCCGGGGGTATGTCTGGACGCCGAACACGAAGGAGAAGGGACGGCCTGTGGCGGAACGCCTCACTGTGCGCGGAGCTCGGGAGCACAACCTGAAGGGTGTCGATCTCGACCTGCCCCGCGACAGCCTCATCGTGTTCACCGGTCTGTCCGGCTCCGGCAAGTCGAGCCTGGCCTTCGACACGATCTTCGCCGAAGGGCAGCGCCGCTACGTCGAGTCGCTGTCGGCGTACGCGCGGCAGTTCCTGGGCCAGATGGACAAACCCGACGTCGACTTCATCGAAGGCCTGTCGCCCGCGGTGTCCATCGACCAGAAGTCGACCAACCGCAACCCGCGCTCCACCGTGGGCACCATCACCGAGGTCTACGACTATCTGCGGCTGCTCTACGCGCGGGCGGGCACGCCGCACTGTCCCGTGTGCGGCGAGCTGATCGCCAAGCAGACGCCGCAGCAGATCGTCGACCAGGTGCTGGCCATGGAGCAGGGCATCCGCTTTCAGGTGCTCGCCCCGGTGGTGCGCACCCGCAAGGGCGAGTTCGTCGACCTGTTCGACCAGCTGAACTCCCAGGGCTACTCCCGTGTGCGGGTCGACGGCGTGGTGTATCCGCTCACCGACCCGCCGAAGCTGAAGAAGCAGGAGAAGCACGACGTCGAGGTCGTGGTCGACCGGCTGGCGGTGAAGCCGGGTTCCAAGCAGCGGCTGACCGACTCGATCGAGACCGCGCTGCGGCTCGCCGACGGCATCGTGGTGCTCGACTTCGTCGATCGCGACGAGCACGCGCACGACCGGGAGCGCCGCTTCTCCGAGCGCCTCGCCTGCCCGAACGGTCACCCGCTGGACATCGAGGACCTGGAGCCGCGCTCGTTCTCGTTCAACTCGCCCTACGGTGCCTGCCCGGACTGCACCGGCCTCGGCATCCGCAAGGAGGTCGACCCGGAACTGGTGGTGCCCGACCCGGCGCTGAGCCTCAACGACGGCGCCATCGCGCCGTGGTCGCGCGGCCAGACCGCCGAGTACTTCACCAGGCTGCTGTCCGGTCTCGCCGACGCCATCGGCTTCTCCATGGACACCCCGTGGCAGGATCTTCCGCCCAAGGCGCGCAAAGCGGTGCTGGAGGGCAGCGCCGACCAGGTGCACGTGTCCTACACCAACCGCTACGGCCGCAAGCGCTCGTACTACGCGGACTTCGAGGGCGTGATGCCGTTCCTGCAGCGGCGCCTGGAGAGCACCGAGTCCGAGCAGATGAAAGAGCACTACGACGGGTACATGCGCGACATCCCGTGCCCGGTGTGCAACGGCGCCCGGCTGCGCCCGGAGATCCTCGCCGTCACCATCGCCGCGAACGGCGACAAGAAGTCCATCGCCGACGTCAGCGACCTGTCCATCGGCGAGTGCTCGGCGTTCCTCAATTCGCTCACCCTGGGGGAGCGCGAGGCGGCCATCGCCGGGCAGGTGCTCAAGGAGGTACAGGCGCGGCTGGGCTTCCTGCTCGATGTGGGCTTGGAGTACCTCACGCTGTCCCGCGCGGCCGCCACGCTCTCCGGCGGTGAGGCGCAGCGCATCCGGCTCGCCACCCAGATCGGCTCCGGTCTGGTCGGGGTGCTGTACGTGCTCGACGAGCCGTCCATCGGCCTGCACCAGCGGGACAATCGCAGGCTCATCGAAACCCTCACGCGCCTGCGCAATCTCGGTAACACATTGATCGTGGTCGAGCACGACGAGGACACCATCCGCGCCTCGGACTGGGTGGTCGACATCGGCCCGTTCGCAGGCGAGCACGGCGGCACGGTGGTGCACAGCGGGCCTTACGAAGAACTGCTCACCGACCCGAACTCGCTGACCGGTGCGTACCTGTCGGGCCGGGAGCGGATCGAGGTGCCGATGGTGCGCCGTCCGGTCGGCAAGAAGCGCCAGCTGACCGTCGTCGGGGCGAGCGAGCACAATCTCCAGGGCATCGACGTCGGATTCCCGCTCGGCGTGCTCACCTCGGTGACGGGCGTCTCCGGATCGGGCAAGTCGACCTTGGTGAACGACATCCTGGCGACGGTGCTGGCGAACCGGCTCAACGGCGCGCGGCAGGTGCCCGGCAGGCACACCCGGGTCAACGGCCTCGACCACCTCGACAAACTGGTGCAGGTGGACCAGTCGCCGATCGGCCGCACGCCGCGGTCGAATCCGGCCACCTACACCGGCGTGTTCGACAAGATCCGCACGTTGTTCGCGGCCACCACCGAGGCGAAGGTGCGGGGATACCAGCCGGGCCGGTTCTCGTTCAACGTCAAGGGCGGTCGCTGCGAGGCATGCTCCGGCGACGGCACGCTGAAGATCGAGATGAACTTCCTGCCGGACGTCTACGTCCCCTGCGAGGTCTGCCACGGGGCCCGGTACAACCGGGAAACCCTCGAGGTGCACTACAAGGGCAAGACCATCGCCGAGGTGCTGGACATGTCCATCGAGGAGGCCGCCGAGTTCTTCGAGCCGGTGACCTCGATCCACCGCTATCTCAAGACCCTGGTGGACGTCGGGCTCGGCTATGTGCGCCTCGGGCAGAGTGCTCCCACCCTCTCCGGTGGCGAGGCCCAGCGGGTGAAGCTCGCCGCCGAGTTGCAGAAGCGGTCCACCGGCCGCACCGTGTACATCCTCGACGAGCCGACCACGGGCCTGCACTTCGAGGACATCCGCAAGCTGCTCAACGTCATCAACGGCTTGGTGGACAAGGGCAACACGGTGATCGTCATCGAACACAATCTGGACGTCATCAAGACCTCGGACTGGGTGATCGACATGGGCCCCGAGGGCGGCTCGGGCGGCGGCACCGTGGTGGCGGAGGGCACGCCGGAAGAGGTCGCGGCCGTCGCGCACAGCTACACCGGCCAGTTCCTCAAAGAGGTGCTGGACCAGCCGCCCGCGCCGCGGACCGCCGCGAAGAAGGCTCCGGCGAAGAAGACCGCGGCGAAGGCCACCAAGCGCGCGGTGAAGAAGACCGCGGCGGTCGGCTGACCCCTCGTCCGATGCGGCGCGGCCCCGATGCACCGGGGCCGCGCCGCTTTCGCCTCAGCGGTTGGCGATGGTATGGATAAGTCCGGCGAGTTCCTTCGGCTTCGACCACATCGGCCAGTGCCCCGTCGGCAGGTCGACATACTCGGCATCGATGCGCGCCAGTTCGGCGAAGATGGCTGCTTCCCCGTTGTCCCGCAGCTTCTCGACCAGACCGGCGGTCATGCTGCTGCAGATCACGGTGGTGGCAACCGCCAGCCGCTCGGCCGAATCGCTCAATCGCAGCGGCGCGGCCGCGACGGACGTGGGCTCCGGCACGGCGCGCTCCCGGAAGCGCGCCAGGGCGGCTTCGTCCAGGCCCGCCAAGCTGCTGCCTCCCGCCTCCAGTTCGGACCATTCCGGCAGCGCCCACTCGCGCGCGGCGATGTCCAGGGCGGAGTTGATGACGAAGCCGTTGGGCAGCGGCGCGCTGTCGACGTAGATCGCCCGGCGGAACAGGGCGGGCGCCCGATCGATGGCGAGATAGGCGGGCGCCGCACCGCCGGAGTGCGCGACGAGCACGACGGTCTCGCCCGCGGGCACCGCGTCGATGATGGCTTGCGCCTGGGATTCCAAGGTGGCCGACAATCGATCGGGATCAGCCGCGTCCAGGCCGGGGAGCGTGAGCGCCATTACCTCGTTGCCGCGCTGCCGCAGATCGGGTGCGACCTCGTCCCACGCCCATGCACCGAGCCAGAATCCGGGAGCGAGCAGAATCCGAGTAGCCATGGGCTCACTGTGCCCTAACCGTTGGGAAATTTCCTAAACATCGTTGTCTCAGTGCGTGATTCGCCCACAATTTCTGCCGCGATTCGGAATTCCGTCGGGCCGGGGCCCGACGGGTATGTCCTCGCCGTATGCCGCCCGCGGTCGGCGGCTCGGCACAGCGCGACACCGGGCGTCCTCGCTCAGCGCCGGGATCGAGCCGCTGGGTGCGCGACGTCCTCGTGCCCCATGGCCGAGCCGGTCAGTAGACCGGGCCGGTGTACTTCTCGCCAGGGCCCTTGCCCGGCTCGTCGGGATGCGCGGAGGACTCACGGAAGGCGCGTTGCAGCGATTGCAACCCTTCGCGAATCGGGCCGGCGTGCGGGCCCAGGTACTCCACCGATGCCGTGACGAGTCCGGCCAGCGCGGTGATCAGGCGGCGCGCCTCGTCCAGGTCGCGGCGCGGGCTGGTGTCCGGGTCCTCGTCCGCCAGCCCGAGCTTCTCCGCCGCCGAGCTCATCAGCATCACCGCGGCGCGGCTGATCACCTCGACCGCGGGGATGTCGGCCAGTTCGCGTACGGAGGCGTCGAGCTCGTCAGTCATGCGTTCAGGCTAGCGACGCCGCGCGCAGCATCCGGAGGTGGCCGATCTCCGTGACGTTTTTCATCAGCTCCGCGTTCACCCAGCCGACCAGGTGCGCGACGGTCAACCCGGCCTCGGCGGGCCACGGATAGGCCGAAGGGCGGTCCAGATGGGTCTCGTCGAGCCCGTCGAGCACGCGCGTCCACTCGCTGTGCAGATCGCGCAGACAGGCGATGGCGGCGGCGCCGTCGCCGGGCCAGTGCACGTCCTCCCGCGCGGGCGGGGTGACACCTTCGGCATGATTGATGGCGGCGCCCCACCACCAGCCGATGTGCCAGGTGAGCCAGCCGATAGTGGGGACGGGCACAGGGGCGGGTTCGGTGTCCGCCCAATCCGGCCGCCATACGCCGTCGGCATCGGGCCGGACCGTCCAGCTGAGTTCGACGGGTTCCCAGAGGAAGTCCTCCGGCGTGAGCGCGTCGAGGTGGATTCCGGCGAGTGACCAGGTCAGGTCGAACTGCCATCGCAGCAGGTCACGGCGTGATGTGAGCACCGGGGGAGCGTGGCATGCGGGACATGGCCGGGCAAGGGATTTTCGGCCCGATTCGGCGATAGCCGAACGGAATGTTAGACTTCCCGGTGACGACCGCCCCGGGCTTGCCCCGGGGCTGATAAGTGGAGCCCGACTCCCACCGTTGCCGACGAATCATCGTACGGCCAACGGTCCGGTCGCCCGCCCCGCGAGGGCGGGTTTCTCGTGCCGAGGTTCTCGTGGAGAACCGGGATACGAGGGTCGGCCCGAGTTCGCTCATGGCCGGCGATCGGTCGACATCGGGCCCCGTCGCGGAATACCGCACCGGGGCCTTCGTGTTGAACAGGGGTTGCAGTTATTGCGCGCGGTCGTCCGACGACACCGCTTGACCTAGGAGGCCCCATCAGCACTGAGACCCGCATCAACGATCGCATCCGTGTTCCCGAGGTCCGGCTCATCGGACCGGGCGGCGAGCAGGTTGGGATCGTGCGTGTTGAAGATGCACTACGCGTCGCCCTCGAAGCCGACCTCGATCTGGTCGAGGTGGCACCGGATGCCCGTCCGCCGGTCTGCAAGATCATGGATTACGGCAAGTTCAAGTACGAGACGGCGCAGAAGGCGCGCGAGTCTCGGAAGAACCAGCAGCAGACGGTGATCAAGGAGCAGAAGCTCCGCCCGAAGATCGACGACCACGACTACGAGACCAAGAAGCGCAACGTCGTTCGCTTCCTCGAGGCCGGGTCCAAGGTCAAGGTCACGATCATGTTCCGGGGACGCGAGCAGTCCCGCCCCGAACTCGGCTTCCGGCTGCTGCAGCGCCTGGCGTCCGACGTCGCCGAGCTCGGATTCGTGGAAACCTCGGCCAAGCAGGACGGTCGCAACATGACCATGGTCCTCGCCCCCCACAAGGGTGCGAAGACCCGGGTGAAGGCGCAGCAGGAGTCGGCCCCGCGGCCGGCGCCCAGCGCCGCCCCGGCCGGTCAGCCCGCTGCGGAGCAGGCCGAGACGGCCGGCCCGTAGTAACACCGATCAGAACACCGGCGGTCCGCCCCGACCGCCGGGACGACAGATAGAGGAATCCATGCCGAAGATGAAGACCCACAGCGGCGCCTCGAAGCGATTCAAGGTGTCCGGTAAAGGCAAGCTGCTGCGCCAGCAGGCGAACCGTCGCCACCTGTTCGAGCACAAGCCCAGCCGCCGGACTCGTCGTCTGGACGGCGTGGAAGTTGTCGCCTCCGCCGACGTCCGTCGCGTGAAGAAGCTGCTCGGTCTCTGATCGCGCCCGCGCAGACCGATAGGCACACCGCGACCGGACCAGCTCCGTCGCCACCCACCGACCCATTTCCGGGCGCTGCCCCGCGCCCCCAGATCGAACAGGACTGACCAGTGGCACGCGTCAAAAGGGCCGTCAACGCTCAGAAGAAGCGCCGTTCCATCCTCGAGGCCTCCAAGGGTTACCGCGGCCAGCGCTCGCGGCTGTACCGCAAGGCCAAGGAGCAGCAGCTGCACTCGCTCACCTACGCCTACCGGGACCGCCGGGCGCGCAAGGGTGACTTCCGCAAGCTGTGGATCGCGCGCATCAACGCCGCCGCGCGGATCAACGACATCACCTACAACCGCTTCATCCAGGGCCTGAAGGCCGCCGGTGTCGAGGTGGACCGCAAGATCCTCGCCGAGCTCGCGGTGTCGGACGCCGAGGCGTTCGCCGGTCTCGTCGCGGTCGCCAAGGCCGCCCTGCCGCAGGACGTCAACGCGCCGGCCGCCTGAGTCGCATCCGTTGGCACACGGACAACTTTCGGAACGACCCGTGGAAGCGCTCAGCGAGCGCAATCCGCGGGTCGTTTCCGCTGTCAAGCTGCAGCGTGGCGCGCAGCGTCGCAAAACGGGCCGATTCCTCGCCGAGGGCGCGAATGCCGTAGCCGCGGCGCTGGAGACCGCGCACGTCCACGAGTTGTTCTACTCAGCGGTAGCGGCCGAACGAGACCACGCGCTGATCGCGGGGGCAGCCGCGGTGGGGGTCCGCACCACGTTGGTCAGCGATCGAGCGGCACAGCATCTCGGGGAAACCGTGACCGCGCCGGGGCTGGTGGCGGTCTGTGACCTGCTCGACGTGCCCTTGGCCCGGATCTTGGACGCTCGACCGCGCATGCTGGCCGTCCCGGTCGAGATGGCCGAGCCCGGGAACGCCGGCACGCTCGTGCGGGTCGCCGACGCGGTCGGCGCCGATGGCGTGGTGCTGGCGGGTGACACGGTCGACCCGCACAACGGAAAGTGCGTGCGGGCCAGCGCGGGCAGCATCTTCCACGTGCCGATCGCGCGGCACCGCGATGTGGCCGAGACGCTGGACGCGATCGCCGCGGCGGGTATCACGATCCTGGCGACGGCGGCGAACGGCGAAGTCGGCCTCGACGACGCCGACGCACTGTTCACCGGCCCGGTGGCCTGGCTGTTCGGCAACGAGGCGCACGGCTTGGACCCGGCGGTGGCGCGCCGAGCCGACCATCGCATCCGCATTCCCATTCGTGGCCGCGCCGAGAGCCTGAACCTGGCGACGGCCGCCGCCATCTGCCTTTACGCGAACTCCCGCGTTCGATACGGTGCTTGATCTCCGGTGCCCAGCCGGCTCTCGCGGCTGTTTTCGTAATTCAGCGTTGCCCGCCAGAGACCGAAGGCCAGATCGTCAATCGCCGTGGGTACTCAGGTTTTCCAGAAGCTCCGTCGCCCATGTCGCGGGAACCGCGTCCGGTCCCGCCACGCGCATCGCGCTCATGACGGTGAGCAGCATTCCGGTGGCGAGAAAGCGCCTCGCTTCCGTTTCCGGTGCACCCGTCAACTCCCGGATCAAGTGGTAGATCTCCCCGAATCGGTCCCTGACCTGGTTGCCGATCTCCGGCTCGATGCTGGCCGCGAACCCGTGCAGCAAGAGCTGGAGCAGCTCGCGTTCGGCGAGGAAGACCGAATAGCCGCCCCCGAGCGCCGCCAAAGCCGCTTCGGGGTCCGCGCCGGGCGCCGCCTCCGCGCGCGCGGCGCGAAAGACCTCCTCGATCCGGTCGCACACGCGGTGCAGGGCGGCGCGGAAAAGATTCTGTTTGGTACCGAACAGCCGGATCACGTACGGCTGTGACACCCCCGCGCGCCGGGCGATCTCGTCGGTCCGGGTGGCGGCGTAACCGGATTCGGCGAACGCGCGGATCGCCGCGCGCAGCACCTGTTCGCCCCGTTCGCTCGCCGTCATCCTGGTCCTGGTCGCCATCGTGCTCCGTGTTCGCTGGTCTGGGCTCGGTCTTGACATGTTATCAGTCGATGCATAACGTTTTCCGGATTAGTTATCAGTCGATTACAACAAGGACTGGACATGACCGAGACCCTTCCACCCGCCGCGGCGCGCGTCGCCGCGCCCGCGGCCACGATCGGTGGTCGCAGGCTCGCCGCCGTACTGGCCGCGGTCGGCATCCCGATGTTCATGGTCACGCTGGACAACCTGGTCGTGACGAACGCACTTCCGGTGATCCGCACCGAACTCGGCGCCTCGCTGGCCGACCTGCAATGGTTCGTGAACGCCTACACGCTGTCGTTCGCCTCGCTGCTGCTCACCGCGTCCGCCCTCGGTGACCGGCTCGGCAGACGCCGGATCTTCCTGCTCGGCATCGCGGTGTTCACGGTGGCCTCCGCGATCTGCGCGCTGGCGACCGGACCGGGCATGCTCATCGCGGCGCGGGCGGTACAGGGCTTCGGCGCGGCGGCGGTGATGCCGCTGTCGCTGACACTGTTGTCGGCGGCGGTGCCGGAGAAGATGCGCAGCGCCGCCATCGGGATCTGGGGCGGGATCGCGGGCCTCGGCGTGGCACTGGGTCCGCTCATCGGCGGCGCGGTCGTCGAGGGGCTGAGCTGGCAGTGGATCTTCTGGGTGAACGTGCCGATCGGCATGCTGGTGCTGCCGTTCGCGCTGCGGGTACTAGGGGAGTCGCACGGCGGCAGCAGGCGGGTCGACCTGCTGGGGCTGCTGCTGTCGGCGGGCGGCGTGCTCGCGGTGGTGTGGGGCGTGATCCACGGCGCCGATGATGGCTGGACGTCTCCCGGCGTGCTGTCTGCGCTGGTCGGCGGCGTTGCGCTGCTCGGCTGCCTGATCGCCTGGGAGCTGCGTACGCCGGAGCCGATGCTGCCGCTGCGGTTGTTCGGCTCCCGCGCCTTCCGGGTGAGCAATGCGACCGGCTTCACCTTCTCGATGGGCGTGTTCGGCTCGATCTTCCTGCTGGCCCAGTACTTCCAGGTCGTGCAGGGCTACGGGCCGCTGCAATCCGGTATCCGCACCATGCCGTGGACGATGGCACCGATGGTCGTCGCTCCGCTGGCGGGTTTGATCGTCGACCGGGTCGGCGCCAGGGCGCTGCTCTCCACCGGGCAGGCGTTGCTGGCCGTCGCGCTGGCCTGGATGGCGGCGGTCACTTCCGTCGACGCGAGTTACCTGTCGTTCGTCGGTCCGTTCCTGCTCGGCGGCATCGGCATGGGCCTGACCTTCGCGCCGAGCGCCACCGTGGTGATGGCCGCGGCGGCGGAGGAGGACCGCGCGATAGCGTCGGGAACCAACAACACCCTGCGGGAAGTCGGGGTGGCCATGGGCGTCGCGGTGCTGGCGTCGGTCTTCGCCGCTCAGGGCTCCTACGAGGATCCGCAGAGCTACGTCGACGGATTGGTGCCTGCGGTGTGGGTCGGCGCCGCGATCGTCGCGGTCGGCGCGGTGGTGTCGCGGTGGCTGCCCGCCCGCATCGCCGTCGCGCGCTGACCGCCGCGGGTGCGCGGCCCGCGTGGCTACCACACGGCTCGCGCGGCGTCGCGGGTAATCCGGGTGAATCCGCCATAGCGCATCGAATACGATTGCGACCAGCAGCAATGCGGGCAGGCGGCAGCCGTGCCCGTGAACCGATCCCCAGGGGAGAGACGGAGCATCGTGGCCGACGACATCGACGCAGGCGAGCAGAACGCGGCGCTGACCGAGGAGGCACTGGCCGCGGCAGCGGCGGCCGCCGAGAAGGCGTTCGCCGCTGCCGCCGACCTGGATGCGCTCGCGGTCGCGAAAACCGAGCACCTCGGCGGAAAGGCGCCGCTGGCCCTGGCGCAGCGTGCGCTGGGCAGCCTGCCCAAGTCGGAGAAAGCCGACGCGGGCAAGCGGGTCAACGTCGCCAGGTCCCGGGTGTCGGAGGCGTTCGAGGCGCGCCGCGTCACCTTGCTGGCCGAGCGCGACGCCGCCGTGCTGGTCGCCGAGGCCATCGACGTGACGCTGCCCGCGGGCCGCGCGGCCGTGGGCGCCCGGCACCCGATCACCGTCATCTCCGAGCAGATCGCCGATGTGTTCGTCGCGATGGGCTGGGAGGTCGCCGAAGGTCCCGAGGTGGAGACCGAGCACTTCAACTTCGACGCGCTGAACTTCCTGCCCGACCATCCGGCCCGCACCATGCAGGACACCTTCCACATCGCGCCGGAGGGCTCGCGGCAGGTGCTGCGCACGCACACTTCTCCGGTGCAGGTGCGCTCGATGCTGGAACGCGACCTGCCGATCTATGTGGTCTGCCCGGGCCGCACCTTCCGCACCGATGAGCTCGACGCCACGCACACTCCGGTGTTCTCGCAGGTCGAGGGCCTGGCGGTGGACAAGGGCCTGACCATGGCGCATCTGCGCGGCACGCTGGACGCGTTCGCCAGGGCACTGTTCGGCCCGGAGACCCGCACTCGCATGCGCCCGAACTACTTCCCGTTCACCGAGCCCTCGGCCGAGGTCGACGTGTGGTTCCCGGACAAGAAGGGCGGCGCGGGCTGGGTCGAGTGGGGCGGCTGCGGCATGGTGAACCCGAAGGTGCTGATCGCCAGCGGGATCGATCCCGAGGTGTACAGCGGGTTCGCGTTCGGCATGGGCCTGGAGCGGACGCTGCAGTTCCGCAACGGCATCCCGGACATGCGCGACATCGTCGAGGGCGACGTGCGTTTCACGCTGCCCTTCGGTATCCGGTCCTGACCTCACCCTTCGATCGAGAGAGCGAAACGTCAAGTGCGAGTAGCGCAGTCCTGGCTGACCGACATCATCCAGCGCACCAACCCGGAGTGGTCGGTGACGCCGGAGGAGCTCGACGCGGGATTCGTCCGGGTCGGACTGGAAGTCGAAGAGGTCGACAAGCTCCAGCGGGTCGCCGGCCCGGAGGACGGCGAGCCGCCGCTGGTGGTCGGCCGGGTCGCCGAGATCACCGAGCTGACCGAGTTCAAGAAGCCGATCCGCTTCTGCAAGGTGGACATCGGCAAGCCAGATCTGCAGGAGATCATCTGCGGCGCGCGGAATTTCGAGGTCGGTGACCTGGTCGTCGCGGTGCTGCCCGGCGGCGAGCTGCCCGGCGGCTTCCGGATCACCTCGCGCAAGACCTACGGCCACGTCTCCAACGGAATGATCTGCTCGGTCGCCGAACTCGGTATCGGCAAGGACCATTCCGGCATCCTGGTGCTGGAACCGGGCACCGCCGAGCCGGGCACCGACGCCAACGCGCTGCTCGGTTTGGACGACACCGTCATCGAACTGAACATCACCCCCGACCGCGGCTACTGCTTCTCGGTGCGGGGTCTCGCGCGGGAGCTGGCCTGCGGCTTCGATCTCGAATACGCCGACCCGGCGGTGCGTACCCTGCCCGACCACGAGCAGGAAGCCTGGTCGATCCGGGTCGAGCCGGACTCCCGGTGCACCCGTTTCGCGGCCCGCCGGGTCACCGGCATCGACCCGAAGGCGGTCAGCCCTTGGTGGTTGCAGCGCAGGCTGCTGCTGTCGGGCGTGCGCCCGATCTCGCCGGCGGTGGACGTCACCAACTACGTGATGCTGGAGCTGGGGCAGCCGCTGCACGCCTTCGACGCGGCCAAGGTGTCGGGCGGCTTGGTGGTCCGCGCCGCGAACAAGGGCGAGACGCTGCGCACCTTGGACGAGGTGGAGCGCACGCTCGACGCCGAGGACGTGGTGATCGCCGACGATTCGGGTGTCGTCTCGCTGGCGGGCGTGATGGGCGGCGCGAGCACCGAGGTCGGCGCGCAGAGCACCGACATCCTGCTCGAGGCGGCCACCTGGAACCCGTTGCTGGTCTACCGGACCGCGCGCAGGCACAAGCTGGTGTCCGAGGCGGGCAAGCGGTACGAGCGGGTCGTCGATCCGGAGATCAACGTCGCCGCGCTGGACCGCGCGGCCACCCTGCTCGCCGAAATCGCGGGTGGCACCGTCGAACCCGTGCTGACGGATTTCCGGGCCCCGATCCCGGCACCCGAGCCCATCCGGATGGACATCGACCTGGCCGACCGCGTCGCGGGCGTCACCTACCCCACCGGAACCTCCGCGCGCCGCTTGGCCCAGATCGGCTGCACCGTGGAGGTCGCCGTCAGCGAGGCCGGGCACGGCCAACTGGTGGTGACCCCGCCCAGCTGGCGGCCCGACCTGGCCCAGCCCGCCGACCTGGTGGAAGAGGTGCTGCGGCTGGAAGGCCTCGAGCAGATTCCGTCCGTGCTGCCCACCGCACCGGCCGGGCGGGGACTCACGCCGACCCAGCGCCGCCGCCGCGCCGTCAGCCGCGCACTGGCGTTCGCGGGCGCCGTGGAGGTTCTGCCGCCGGTGTTCCTGGCCGCCGGGGTGTTCGACACCTGGGGCCTGGATGCCGACGACCCGCGCCGCGCCACCACCAGGGTGCTCAATCCACTCGACGTGGAGCGTGCCGAACTGGCCACCACCCTGCTGCCCGGCCTGCTCGAAGTGGCCGTCCGCAACATCTCGCGGGGTGCGCGTGATCTGGCGATCTATGGCATCGCGCAGGTCGTGCGGCCCGGGGCGAACATCAGGGCGGTCGACCCGCTGCCGGTGGACCGGCGCCCCACCGACGCCGAGATCGCCGAGCTGCTCGACTCGCTGCCCGAGCAGCCGGTGCACGTGGCCGCCGTCCTGACCGGCCGTCGCGAGCCGCGCGGGCCGTGGGGTCCGGGTCGTGCCGTCGAGGCCGCCGACGCGTTCGCACTGGCCGACGCCGTCGCCGACGCGGCCGGTGTGACCATCGAGCGCAGGGCGGCGGCCCAGCTGCCCTGGCATCCCGGTCGCTGCGCCGAGCTGGTGGTCGACGGAACGGTCGTCGGCTACGCGGGTGAACTGCACCCGGCCGTGCTGGAACGTTCGGGTCTGCCGCCGCGCACGTGTGCCGTCGAACTCGACCTCGACGCGTTGCCGCTGCGGGAAGCGCGTCCGGTTCCCACGGTGTCGCCGTTCCCCGCGGTGCTGCAGGACGTCTCGGTGAGCGTCGAGAAGACGATTCCGGCGGCGACCGTACAGGCCGCGCTGCGCGCCGGCGGCGGGGAGCTGCTAGAGGACATCGCGCTGTTCGACGTGTACGAAGGCGCTCAGGCGGGCGAGGGACGCAAGTCGCTCACCTATGCCCTGCGTTTCCGCGCCGCCGACCGGACCCTCACCGAAGACGAGGCCAGTGCGGCGCGCGACGCGGCCGTCGCGGCGGCGGCCGACGCCGTGGGCGCGGTGCTGCGAGGCTGACGCGGTGCGGCACCCGGCCCGTCCGATCCTCAACGCGCTGACCTACCTGCCGGAGCGGACGGTGCTGCAGACCCCGGCAGTGCTCGGCATGGAGTACGCCGAGCTGTTCCTGCCCACCTCGGACGGGGAGATCGTGGACGCGTGGTGGATGCCCGCACGGAACTCGGTCGGGCACATCCTCTTCGCGCACGGCAACGCGGGCAACCTCGGCGACCGGGTGCCGATCTACGCGTTGCTCACCGAGGCCGGTTTCGACGTGCTGGCCTTCGATTACCGCGGGTACGGGCGCAGCACCGGCAAACCGACCGAGCACGGCACCTACCTGGACGCGCACGCCGCGCACCGGGCGCTGCTCGCGCAACCGGGTGTCGATCCGAATCGTGTGCTGTACCTGGGCAAGTCCCTCGGCGGCGGCGTCGTGCTCGAGCTGGCGCAGCACCATCCGCCTGCGGGGGTGATGCTGATGTCCACCTTCAGCGGTCTGCGCGACGCGGCTCGTTCGGTGTATCCGTTCCTGCCCGCGCCCCTGGTGCCGAACGCCTATCCGAACGAACGCCGCATTCGCACGCTGCGCGCTCCGGTGCTGATCATGCACGGCGACCAGGACGAGCTACTGCCGCTGCGGCACGCGCACCGTCTCTACGCCGCCGCGCCGGAGCCGAAACGGCTCGTCGTGTTTCCCGGGGCCGGGCACAACGATCTGATCGTCGTCGGCGGCTCGGCGTGGTACGACCTCGTGCGCGACTGGGCGGGCGCACTCGTCCGGTCGTGAACCACGTGCGGCGCGATCGTGGCTGCGTAGCCTGGCGGTATGAGTGACAACAGCGATATCGCGAGCCGGTTGGGCGGGCTGTCCGACGCGGAACTGGCAGGTGTCCTGCTGGTCGCCACGGCGGGCCGTCCCGGATTCGCGGCGGTCCACGCCGCGTTGCTGGGGCTGGTGGAGACGGGGGATACCGGTACCGCCGGGGATGTGACTCCTACCACCCCGGCCGGCGGCACCGCGCTGCCAGGGCAGGGGTCGGAGGTATCCGGCCAGGTAGGCGGCGGTTCCGCGGTACCGGCGGTACCGGTACCGCCGCCGGGTATGCCCGGCACCGCCCCGAGCGGCGGATATTCGGTCTCCGGTGTTCCTACTTTCGAGTCAGTTCGCGATAAGGTCGAGCAGCGCTACGGCACCGCGCAGGGGATGGGCGAACTCGACCGGCAGACTCCAGCGGGCCGCAGCGCGGACGAACAATGGCAGGCACGCGAGAAGGCCGCGCGTGAGCGACTGGACCGGATCCGGGAATCGTTGCACGGCAACGACGCCGAGCCGCACCAGTCGTGAACCGGGCCGGGCACGCCGGATGAAGGATGATGGGTGGAATTCGATGAGCGAGCCGCGTGAGATCGCCGAACGGCTACTGGACGCCCAGGTGGAATTCCTGCTCGCCGAGGTCACCGGCGAGCGCTTCGCGGAGGTGATCGCGCGCGACACCGAGGCGGTCCTCGGAGTCGCCGACACGATCGTCTTCCGGGACGTCGTCGAGGTCGAGCAGGCCAAGCAGACCGTCCGCACCATCGTCGAGCTGATCGGCGGCAGTCCTGTGTTCGCCGACATGGTCGGTGTGTTCGCCGACTCCATCTACGACCACATCGCAACCAACAACGACTACACCCTCGGCGAGGTGGTCGAGCGCGAGCCGGTCGAGGCGCTGCTGGAGAAGATCTTCGGCATGCACCAGGCACAGGAGCGCATCCTGGACCGGCTCACCGAGAGCCCGCTGGTCGCCACCGTCGCGTCGAAATTCGTGGACAAGCTGATCAACGACTTCATGCAGGCCAACCGCGAGCGCGCCGAGAAGATCCCGGGCGTCTCCTCGCTGATGTCGCTGGGCCAGTCCGCGGCCAATCGCGCCAAGAAGGCCGCCGACGGCACGTTCGTCGGCGACCTGGCGGGCAAGGGCGCGCTGTTCGCCCTCAAGCGCACCAACAACGCCATCCGCGAGATGCTGCGCGACGCGCCGGTGCACGCCGCCGCGATGGAGTTCTGGGATCTGCACGCCGACGAACCGGTCAGCGGTCTGCGCGAATACCTCAGCCGCAAGGACCTCAACGAACTGGTGCTGCTGTGCTACGAAATCGCCGTCACCACCCGCGAGAAGGAGTACTTCGGCCTGCTGCTGGACGAGTGCGTGGAGGTGTTCTTCACCAAATACGGCGATTACACCCTGGCGGCCATGCTGCCCGAACTCGGTCTCACCGGTGACGATATCGCCGCGGAGATCCTGCGGTACGGACCGGCGGTCATCGAGAGCGCGAAGCGGGAAGGCGTTCTGGCCGGATTGATCCGTGAACGCCTCGCGCCCTTCTACGCCTCCGACGAGGTACTTCGCATCCTCGCGGGGTGAGGCTGCGCTATTTCGGCAGCGCCGGGACGATCGATTCGCCGACGGTCGTAAGGCGATCGCAGGGGTTCTGGTCCGCGGCCCGGTTGACCAGCGTCAGTTGCAGCAACCCCTGCCGAGCCGGGAAGAGCACGTCGCACATCTGGTCCTTGGCGGCGTCGTCCACGCGGAACTGGCGGCCGGGCCGTCCGGCGATGGTGACGTCCTGGAAGTCGACATTGCCGGGCTTGCGTTCGAATTCGGCCACGGACGCGCCGTTGGAGAACACGCCGAGGGTGAAGTCGGCGCCCTTCCATCCGCAGATCTCCCAGCCCGGCTGCTCGACCCCGCCCACACCGACCTGCTTGCTCGCGGGATCGAGCCCGGCGCTGGTCAGCGCGGCGTCGGGGATGCCGGTGCAGGGATCGAACAGCTGGGTGGCCGTGCTCGCGGCCTGCGTGGTGGTCGTCGCCGGTGACCCGCTGGACTCGTCGCCGCAGGCGGCCGCTCCGAGCACTACTGCTATTGCCAAGGGAATCAACGTAATTCGGTGCGCCATCCAGCCCTCTTGCCCTCCGGGTATATCGCGCCGGACTGTATCAGAGTCGCGCCGCGAGGTTTCGGGGCGGGCGAGGGCGGGTACATGGTTGCTCGTGCGTCGGTGCCGGCGGCCGCATTCCATCGCCGAACATCGGTAGCGCGCCGGAAGTCCGGATCGGGACGCCGAGTCGTCGTCAGCGACCCGGCCGACCGATCCGCGACCGTGCGCGCCGCCGACCGGTGCGCCGCCGCTGCCATCGAGAGGAGCAGGGAGCTTGTCCGGGTATTCCGACACGCGAACGCCGACCATGCCGTCTTCGGTGAAAATCGTGGTCGGCGGTGGTCACGGCGTCGGGAAGACGACGTTCATCGGGGCCGTCTCCGAAATCGAGCCGCTGGTAGCCGCGGCGGCGGCCGAGATCCCCCTCGGCGCGGACGATCCGGAGAGCTGGGCAGACGACCCGCGGCCCGGTGTCGCCCTCGACGTCGGGCGCATCACCCTGGACAGCTCACTGCTGCTGTACCTGTTCGGCACGCCTGCCGAGGACGGTCTCGTCTTCCTGTGGGAGGAGTTGGTCGACGGAGCGCTCGGCGCCGTGATCGTGGTCGACACCGGCCGCGTCGAGGATTGTCAACCTGTGCTGGACTACTGCGCCGAACGCGGTACGCCCTTCGTCGTCGCGGTCAACCGCGTCGACGGCGGTGACCACCTCGATGTCCGTGCGGTTCGCTCGGCGCTCGGGCTCGCACACTGGATCCCGGTTCTGGACTGCGATGCCAGGCAGCGTGATTCGGTCAAGAAGGTGCTGGTCACCCTGGCCGAACAGGTCGTGTCGCACCGCGCGGATCACCTCACCGCCCGGACCGCGGGCTGAGCGCGGCGCGGGTGCTCGCCACGAGCGCGGCATCCGCCGAGAGTGTGAACCCGCCGCCGATGAATTCTTCGCGTGCCCGTCGTCTGTACTCTTGCCCAGCCCTGACGAAGACAAGGAGCACCATCATGAGCAACAGCGCGGATCTGGCCCTCACCCACATCGGCGTCCTGGTCGGCGACCAGGACAAGGCCCTGGAGTTCTACCGCGACGTGATCGGCCTCGAGGTGCGGGCGGACATGCCGTTCGCCGGTGGGCGCTGGGTGACCGTCGGCCCGGCGAAGCAACCGGGCATCGAGTTCATTCTGGAAACCCCCGAGATGGTGCCCGACGAGGCGGCCGGCGCGGCGGCGCGGGCGCGACTGGCCGGCGGCGCGCAGGGCACGTTGATCTTCACCACCGATGCCGTGGACGCCACCTTCGCCCGGCTGCGCGACGCAGGCGTCGAGGTGACGCAAGAGCCGATCTCGCAGCCGTACGGCGTACGCGACTGCGGGTTCCGCGACCCGTGGGGCAACTACCTGCGCTTCTCCGAACTCCTGGGCTGAGCCGCGGGTGGCCGGTGTGGGCCGCGTCGCATATCCCCGCGGCCCGGAGGGCAATACTGTCTGATCATGGGCGAATCGATGAGCGAGACCGAACAGGACGCCATCCGGCCGCTGCGCGACGACATCCGTTTCCTCGGCGGCGTACTCGGCGACACCATTCGCGACCACGAGGGTCCGGAGGTTTTCGACCTCATCGAGCGGGTGCGCATCGAGGCGTTCCGGGTGCGCCGCGAGGAGGTCGAGCGCAGCGCCGTCGCGGAGATGCTCGACGGTGTCGACATCGCGGTCGCCCTCCCGCTCATCCGCGCGTTCAGCTACTTCGTGCTGCTGGCCAATCTGGCCGAGGACATCCAACGCGACCGCCGCCGCGCCGCGCACGAGGCGGCGGGCGAACCGCCACAGGACTCGTCGCTGGCGGCCACCTACCGCAAACTGGACGCGGCGGCGCTCGACGGAGCCCGGGTCGCGGATCTGCTGGCCGACGCGCTGGTGTCGCCGGTGATCACCGCGCACCCGACCGAAACGCGCCGCCGCACCGTGTTCGACGCGCAGGCCAGGATCACCGAGTTGATGCGCCTGCGCTTGCGCTACGCCGAGAACGAGCGTGAGCGAGCCGACCTCGAACTGCGGATCCGCCGTCAGGTACTGAGCCTGTGGCGCACCGGGCTGATCCGCCTGGCCCGCTTGCGCATCCAGGACGAGATCTCGGTGGGTCTGCGCTACTACGACCTCACCCTGTTCGACGTGATCCCGGCGATCAACGCCGAAGTGCGCGCCGCGCTGCGCTCGCGCTGGCCGGGCGTCGAGCTGCTGCCGCGCCCGATGCTGCGTCCCGGCTCGTGGATCGGCGGCGACCGCGACGGGAACCCGTACGTCACCGCCGAGGTCGTGCGTCAGGCCGCGTTCCGCGCCGCGGGCGTCGCGTTCGAGCGCTACCTGCGCGAGCTGGTGGAACTGGAGAAGACGCTGTCGCTGTCGGCGCGGCTGATCACCGTGACGCCCGAGGTCGCCGCGCTGGCCGAGACCGGATACCCCGATCCGGCGGCGCATGCCGACGAGCCGTATCGCCGTGCGCTGCACCATGTCCGGGCCCGGTTGACCGCCACCGCGCTGGCCGCGCTCGGCGAGGTTCCCCCGAACGGCCTGGATGCCGGTGCGCGACCCTATCCGACTCCGCAGACGGTGCTGGACGACCTGGACGCGATAGACGCCTCGCTGCGGGGCAGCGGCGACGGCTTGCTCGCCGATGATCGCCTCGCCGCGTTGCGCCACGCCATCGAAACCTTCGGCTTCCACCTGCAGAGTCTGGACCTGAGGCAGAACTCCGAAGTGCACGAGCAGGTCGTCGCCGAACTGCTGGCCTGGGCGGGGGTCCACTCCGACTACGCGAGCCTGCCGGAGGCGCGCCGGGTGGAACTGCTGGCCGCCGAGCTGCGCACTCGCCGCCCGCTGCTGGGCCCGCACGCACGGCTGACCGAGTCGGCCGCCAAGGAGCTCGACATCGTGCGCGCCGCGCGGGATGTGGTGGACACGCTCGGCGCGGCGGCGGTGCCGAACTACATCATCAGCATGTGCACATCGGTCAGCGATCTGCTCGAGGCCGCCCTGCTGCTGAAGGAAGGCGGGCTGCTCGACCCGGGGGAGCCGGACGGGCCGCCGAGCTGCCCGGTGGGCATCGTCCCGCTGTTCGAGACCATCGAGGACCTGGGCGCCGGGGCGGCGACACTGTCCGCGGCGCTGGAAGTCGCGGTCTATCGCGACCTGGTCGCCGCGCAAGGCATGCGCCAAGAGGTGATGCTCGGCTATTCCGACTCCAACAAGGACGGCGGATACCTCGCGGCGAACTGGGCGCTGTACCGGGCCGAGCTGGATCTGATCGAGGTCGCCCGCAAAACCGGCATCCGGCTGCGGCTGTTCCACGGCCGCGGCGGCACGGTAGGCCGCGGCGGTGGTCGCAGCTACGACGCGATCCTCGCCCAGCCTGCGGGGGCGGTGCGCGGCTCGCTGCGGCTCACCGAGCAGGGCGAGGTGATCGCCGCGAAATACGCCGAACCCGGTAGCGCGCACCGCAATCTGGAATCGCTGATCGCGGGCACCCTGGAATCGACCCTGCTGGACGTGGAGGGCCTCGGCGCCGACGCCGAGCCGTCCTACGGGATCATGGACGACCTCGCGGCCCGCGCCCGCGCCGCGTACGCGCGGCTGGTGCACGAGACCCCGGGATTCGTCGAGTACTTCCGGCAGTCCACGCCGGTCGCCGAGGTGGGCGACCTGAACATCGGCAGCAGGCCCGCCTCGCGCAAGCCGACGAATTCGGTCGCGGACCTGCGGGCCATCCCGTGGGTGATGTCCTGGAGTCAGGCGCGGGTGATGCTGCCGGGCTGGTACGGCACCGGCGCCGCCCTGGAGGAGTGGATCGGCGGCGACCCGCAACGCCTGGCCACCTTGGCGGACCTGTACCGGCGCTGGCCGTTCTTCCGTACGGTGCTGTCCAACCTGGCTCAGGTGATGGCCAAGAGCGATCTCGACATCGCCGCGCGCTACGCCGACCTCGTGGACGACGTGGCGTTGCGCGAGCAGATCTTCGGCATGATCCGCGACGAACACGCCAGGACCGTCCGCATGCACGCCGCGATCACCGGCAACGATCACCTGCTGGCCGACAACCCATCGCTGGCCGAATCCATCCACAACCGGTTCCCCTACCTGGAACCGCTCAATCAGATGCAGGTGGAGTTGCTGCGCCGGCTGCGCGCCGGGGACGATTCCGAACTGGTGAAACGCGGCATCCTGCTGACCATGAACGGCCTGGCCACCGCGCTGCGCAACTCGGGCTGAGCCGCCGAGGGGCCCGGCCGGGAAGGAATGTCGTGTCGATCGATGAAGCCGCCGTCGAGGCGCTCGCGGACCGCCGGATCGGTCCCGAGCACAAGGGCATGCCACCCGAGTCATGGGGGCTGAGCGTGCGCGAATTCCGCACCGGCGCTGTGCCGCTCGACTCGCTGGAGACGCCGGTGCTCACCGTCGACCGCGCGTCCTTGCGGACGAATATCGCCGTCATGGCCGACTGGGTGCGCGCGGCCGGTGTGCGGTTGGCGCCGCACGGGAAGACCACGATGGCGCCGCAGGTGTGGGCCGACCAGTTGGCCGCGGGCTCGTGGGGCATCACACTGGCCACGATCTGGCAGACCCAGGTGGCCCGATCGTTCGGCGTCGCGCGGGTGCTGCTGGCCAACGCGCTGGTCGATCCGGTCGGATTGCGCTGGGTCGCGGCGGAATCGGCGCGCGACCAATCCTTCGAGTTCGTCTGCTGGGCCGACAGCGTCGAGACAGTCGCGCTGATGGACGCGCACCTGCGCACCGCCCCGGAGTCGGCGCGGATCCGGGTGCTGGTGGAACTCGGCGGCCCGCACGGCCGAACCGGTGCGCGCACGGTGGAGCAGGCGCATGCTGTTGCGAGGGCGATCGGCGCGGCGTCCCGGCTGACGCTCGCCGGCGTCGGTGGTTACGAGGGCGCGCTCGCGCACGACCGCACCGCGAGCGGCGTTCGCGCGGTGCGTGACTACCTCGGCGAACTCGCCCGCCTGCACCGGGAACTCCTCGCCGCGGGGCGGTACCGCGGTCCGGCCGTTGTCACCGCCGGTGGCAGCGCCTATCCGGAGCTGGCGCTCGAGTACCTCGCCCCGCTGTCCGACGAGCAGGGCGGGCAGGGCGTCGCGACGACGGTCGTCCTGCGCTCGGGTGCGTACGTCATCCACGACGACGGCTTCTACGCGAGCATGTCGCCGCTGGCGGCTCCCGGGTGCGCGCGGCCGCTGCGCTCGGCGATGCACGGCTGGGCGCGCACCCTTTCGCGCCCGGAGCCGGGGCTCGCCTTGCTGGACGCGGGCAAACGCGATCTGCCCTTCGACGAGGGGCTGCCGATTCCGCAACGAGTCGCGGGACTTCCGGGCGGTGCGCTGGACGCGGGCGCGACGGTCTCCGCGCTCAACGACCAGCACGCCTACCTCCGGCTGCCGGTCGGCGCCGCGGAGTTGCCCATCGGGTCGGTCGTGCGGCTCGGGCTGTCGCATCCGTGCACCGCCTTCGACAAATGGCGACTGATCCCGGTGATCGACGACGCCGACGCCCAGACGCCCCGGGTGGTCGATCTGCTGCACACGTTCTTCTAGGGGCCGACGCGAGTTCCCCGGTAGCCGAGAAGCTTCGACCACAGCGATGCCGGGCGCTCGCGCCACGGCTCGGCTCTGCGTTCACCGATCATCCACCCGTCACTACATCTGTAGTATCGTTGCGATAGCTGCTCGTCGAGCGGTTCGGAGAAAGGGGAAGCGATGGCCGAGGCGCTCATCGTGGGCGGTGGCATCGGTGGCCTGGCGACCGCGGTGGCCTTCTTGCGGCGAGGCCGCCGCGTCGAAGTGCTCGAGCGGGCCGCCGAGATCACCGAAGTCGGCGCTGGACTGTCGCTGTGGCCCAACGCGATTCGTGCCCTCGACGCCCTCGGCTTGGGCGAGGAGGTGCGAGCACGGGCCGTCGAGCATGGGGCGGCGGGCATTCGTGATCACGCCGGACGGTGGCTGACCAGGATGGACGCCGAGGCGATCCGGGCTCGGTACGGCAGCCCGGTCATGCTGCACCGCGCCGACCTGGTGCACATCCTGCGCTCCGCGATACCGGCGGCGGCGCTGCGCACCGGCGTCACCGTGGCCGAGGCCGGAGTCGACGGCACGGTGGTGCACTCGGCCGGAACCTCCAGCGCGGACATCGTCGTCGGCGCGGACGGCATTCGCAGCGTCGTGCGTCGCGCCGTCTGCGGTGAGATCCGCCCCCGCTACGCCGGTTACACGGCGTGGCGGGTGGTCGTCACACCGCGTGAGCCGGTGCCGGAGATGGGCGAAAGCTGGGGGCGCGGTGAGCGTTTCGGGTACGTTCCGCTCGCGGACGGCCGTGTCTACTGCTTCGCCACCGCTAACATGCCCGCGGGGAAAGCGGGCGGCGGGGTGGACGAGTTGCGCGCCCGGTTCGGCGGATGGCACGACCCGATCCCCGCTCTGCTCGCCGCGGCCGGGGACGCCGAGGTGCTGAAGCACGACCTCTACGACCTGCCCACGCCGAAAAGCTTCGTGGCAGGCCGGATCGCGCTCGTGGGAGACGCGGCGCACGCCATGGTGCCCACCCTCGGGCAAGGCGCCTGCCAGGCGCTGGAGGACGCCGTGGTACTGGCCCGGGTGGCCGACAGCGGCGGTGACCTGACCGATTACGACCGCGAACGCAGGCCGCGCACTCGGATGATCGCCACGCGCTCACGCCTGATCGGCGCGGTGGCGCAACTGTCGTCCGCGCCCGTCGTCGCGATCCGCGACGCCTTGATGCGGGCGGTCCCCGACTCGGTGCAACTCGGATCGCTCGGTGCCGTGTTGGATTGGCGCGGCTAGCCGGTGCGCTCGCTACGGAAGTCGCGCACGGCGCGTACGCAGCGGGCGGCCTGGGCGCGGAGCGCCTCGACGAGTTCCGGTGGGCCGTCGAGCAGGGTGAAGTCGAGATCGACCGAGGTGATCATCCACACCAGCTGCTCCGGGGACTCGCTGCCGACGTGCAGGCGGCAGCTGTGCTCGTCGACGGCTTCCAAGACGCCGGTTCCCGGCCACACGCGGTCGGCGGCGTCATCGGCAGAGCGGTGCAACAGCACCGTCGCCTGATGCGGCCAGGCGCGGGCCGACAGCCGCATCGAAAGATACGCCGCGACATCGCCTTGCGGCGGCTCGCGGGGTGCGCAGCGGGGGCCGGTCGGAGTCCGCGGGGTGATCCGGTCCACTCGGAAGGTGCGCCAGTCGGTGCGGTCGACGTCCCAGGCGACCAGGTACCAGTGCCTGCTGAAGTGCACGAGGGTGTGCGGCTCGACGGTGCGCAGGCCGAGCGCTCCATTGCGCGCGCGATAGTCGAACCGCAGCCGTTCGTGGCGCTGACACGCCTCGGCGATGGCCATGAGCGTGTCCGGATGGACCTCGGGCACCGGTGCCGCGACGCGCAGGGTGGCGCCGCGCAGCGTGCGGACCCGGTGGCGCAACCGGGGCGGCAGTACCTGCTCCAGCTTGCTCAGTGCGCGCAGCGACGCCTCCTCGAGTCCGGTCACGCTGCCACCGGCGGCGCTGCGCAGCCCGACCGCCACCGCGACCGCTTCGTCGTCGTCCAGCAGCAGCGGCGGCAATGCGGCGCCCGCGCCGAGCCGGTATCCAGCGGCGCCCCGGGTGGCATGCACCGGGTAGCCGAGTTCGCGCAGCCGATCGATGTCACGGCGCACGGTTCGACCGGTGACGCCGAGCCGTGCGGCCAGTTCGGCGCCGGTCCAGTCGGGACGGGTCTGCAACAGAGTCAGCAGGGCGAGCAGGCGAGCCGACGTTTCCAGCATCACACCAGAATGCCGAAAAGATAGGAACGATCCCGTCCTAAGCGCTTCCTATCGTGGCCGACATGACAACCGAACCGGACATTCGCCCCTTCCGCATCGACATCCCCCAGGAGAAGATCGACCACCTGCACCGGCGACTCGCCGAGACGGTATGGCCGAGTGACCTGCCCGGCGCGGGATGGGACAAGGGCATGCGGGTGTCCTACCTGCGGCCGCTGGCCGAGTACTGGCGTACCGAATTCGACTGGCGCGCAGTGGAAGCGACGCTGAACGAGCTGCCGCAGTTCGTCACCGCGATCGACGGGCAGCAGGTGCACTTCCTGCACGTGCGCTCGCCGGAGCCGGATGCGCTGCCGCTGGTGCTCGGTCACGGCTGGCCCGCGTCGTTCGTCGAGTTCCTGGACGTGCTCGGCCCGCTGAGCGATCCGCGCGCCCACGGCGGCGACCCCGCCGACGCGTTCCACCTGGTCGTTCCCTCGCTGCCGGGGTTCGCGTTCTCCGAGGTGTCCCCGGATCCGGGTGCGGGCTCCACCGAGCGGTTCGCGGAGGTGGTCGCGGCACTCATGGCGCGCCTGGGCTACGACCGCTACGGCGTGCAGGGCGGCGACGCCGGGTACTTCATCGCCGCACAGCTGGGCCATATCGCTCGGGAACACGTCGCGGGCCTGCATGTCAACGGTCCGATCACGATTCCCTCCTGGGACAGCGGCGACGGCGAATCGTGGGGGACGGCGGCGTCCGCTCCGGCCGAGTGGTCCCCGGAGGAGTCGGAGGCCGAGTACAGCACGGAGGACCAGGCGAGGCTGGCCACGCTGACCGGCCCGGAGAGCTACGCCCGCTACGACTACGCGACCGTGCAGGCCAACCGCCCGCAGACGCTGGCGATCGGCCTCCAGGACTCGCCTGCCGGGCTGCTGTCCTGGATCGCCGACCTGTTCCGGCAGTACACCAACCCGGCGATCGAATTGCCGGACGACGCGGTGGGCCGGGACGCGCTGCTGACCAACGTCAGCCTGTACTGGTTCACCGGAACATTCGCCTCCTCGGTGCGGCTCTACAGCGAATCCGCGGCCTGGGGCGCGCCGGTGGTGAAGTCCGATGTGCCGACCGCGGCGGCGATTTTTCCCGGCGACATGTCCGTTCGCAAGCTCGCCGAGGATGCGCACAACATCGTCCGGTGGACCGAGTTCGACCGCGGCGGGCATTTCGCGGCGATGGAGGCGCCGGACCTGCTGATCGCGGACGTGCGCGAATTCTTCCGCACCTTGCGCCGACCGATGTCTCGCGGGTAGCGGTGCGGTCACGCCGGCCCGTCGTGAGCTGAGCGAATCCGCCCGGGGCACGGACGGCTGCGCCGGGGAGCCGCCCGTGCCCCGCGACCGGGGCCGGTGCGCGGCCGAGACCTGGTGGGCGGGGTGGTCTAACTCCCGCGGTAGCGCGCGTGCATGGCGGCGGCTGTCGCCGCGAGCCGGGCACGCAGGTGCGGCGGCTCCAGCACTTCGGCGAATTCGCCGAGCGGGAGAAGGCCGTGCGCGAGCACCTCGTAGGACTCCGACGGCACGACCACCTCCACCCACCCCTCGGCGTCGGGCTGCCCTGCGGACGCCAGCGCCTCGGCGAACGCGGCGGGGTCGTTCATCAACCGCAAAAGGCGCAGATGCGTGGCGGCGATCCGGCAACGGGCTCGCACGCGCAACATCGAACGCGCGAAATCGTCGGCGGCCTCGGCCCAGTGCGCGCGCAAGTCGAATTCCGCGGGGCGGACGAAGGTTTCGCCGGTCGGCTCGGCGTCGCGGATTCGGCCCACTCGATAGGAGCGCGGCGACGTCTCCCCACGGGCGACCAGATACCAGGTGCCTGCCTTGAGCACCAGGCCGAGCGGGTCGAGCACGCGTTCGACCACCTTGTCCTTGCGGTCGTAGCGCACGCGCAGCCTACGATCGTGCCAGAGCGCTTCGGCGATCGTGGCGAGCGTCGGCGTCTGGTCCGGCCGGTGGAACCAGCCCGGCGCGTCGACGTACACCCGCTCGGCGATGCGCGTCGCGCGGCCGCGCAGTTCCGGCGGCAGCGCGGCGAGCACTTTCAGTTGCGCGGTGGCCAAGACGGTGCCGAGCCCGAGATCGGCGGCGGCGCCGGGCAACCCGGTCAACAGCACCGCGTCGGCCTCGTCGGTGGTTAGTCCGGTCAGCCGCGTCCGGTAGCCGTCCACCAGTCGGACGCCGCCCCCGCGCCCCGGTTCGCTGTACACCGGGACCCCAGCGGCCGAGAGTGCCTCGACGTCGCGATAGACGGTGCGCACCGACACTTCCAGCTCCCTGGCGAGTTCGGGCGCGGTCACCCTGCCTCGCGTCTGCAACAGCAAAAGCAGTTGCACAAGTCGACTCGCCCGCATGCGAGCGAGACTAGCCGGGGAAACCTGACAGCAGTTGGCAAGTATTCGCCGTACCGTCCTCGCCATGACCTCTTGGAGCCGATTCATCGAAGAAGCGCCGCACGTCGCCGAGATCTTCCTGCGCAGGCACCGCGCCGCGGGCAATCTCTGCATGCTCGGCACGCTTCGTTCCGACGGATACCCGCGGATCAGCCCGGTCGAGCCGCGAATCTTCGAGGAATTCCTCGTGCTCGCGGGGATGCCGGGCACGACCAAGTTCCGCGATCTGGCTCGGGATCCGCGCTTCTGCCTGCACACCGCGACCGTGGACACGAATGTGTCCGACGGCGACGCCAAACTCTTCGGGACCGTCGTCGACCTTCCCGACCGGGACGTGCACGCCCGCTTCGCCCAGCACCTGTTCGACGCGACCGGTTTCGACGTCCGCGGCCGGGAGTTCGACCACTTCTACGTCGCCGATCTCACCGGGGCGTCGACGGTGGAGGTCGCCGGGAACCGCCTCGACATCACCATCTGGAAGCCCGGCGAAGGCGAGCGCGTGGTGCACAAGCACTGAGCCGGCGGCTCGGCGCGACGACCTCACTCCCGCGCCGTCAGCTGGGCGGCGATCGGGCTCGGAACCGGGATACCGCGGCGGTGCAGGTCGGTGAGGAATCGGCGGACGAGGGGATCGCCCGGGGTGGAGGTGAGGCAGACGACCTCGCGCATCAGTGGCGGCCGCAAGCTGCGGACGGCGCCGGGGAACGTCGCGGTCAGCGCGCTGGTGGGCACGAGGGCGGTGCCGAGACCGGCGGCGGCCAGCTGGGCGGCGGTGGTGGCGTGACGGGTCCTGGTCGCCGCGGTCAGCGCCACTCCTCGGCCTGCGGCGACTTCGTCGAGCCAGGCGCTGAGGCCGTGGTCGGGGTGGTAGTGCACCACCGGGCGTTCGGCGATGTCCGCCAGTGTCATCGCCGCGGGGGGATTCCCGGCGTCGTCCGGCAAGGCCGCGACGATCTCCTCGGTTCCGATCACGACGAGGTGGCCCTCCCAGCGTGACGGCCTCGGCCCGAGAGCGAGATCGGCCGTGCCGATGGCCACCATCTCGGCCATGGCGTCGGCGCTGGACAACTCGGACAGGGTGAGGCGCACCTCTGGACGACGGCGATGCCAGACGCGCAATACGGGCGCGAGCAGGCTCGCGGACATGCTGTCCGCACACGCGATGCGCAACTGCCCGGTCGCGCCCGCGGCGACGGCGCGGCCGCCCGCGACCACCCGTTCGGCGGCAGCCACCGCGGCGCGTGCGTCCGCGGCGATCGCACGGCCCGCGGCCGTCGCCCGTACCCCACGCGGGAGCCGCTCGAACACCGGCGTGCCGAGTTCGCGCTCCAGCGCGGCGATCTGATGCGACAGCGCGGGTTGCGACAGATGCAGTCGCGCGGCGGCTTCGGTCACCGACCCGGAGTCCAGCACGGCGATCAGGCACTCCAGCGCGCGCAGCGTAGGCATTCGGAAATTCTATGGCAAAGCACGAAACTATCGATCTCACGACGGGATGACGGGTGGTCGCCCAGCTCGTTCCTCTCGGTGGGGGACAGCACACCACCTACCGAGAGGCACACTCATGACAGGCACGTTGGACGGCAAGAAGCTCGTCATCGTCGGCGGTGGATCGGGCATCGCCCGACAGATCGCCCGAG
>NZ_BDBB01000014.1 GCF_001612765.1 Nocardia arthritidis NBRC 100137 | reverse complement strand
GGGCGCGACCGTGGTGCTCGCCGGCCGCGACGAGCACGCCGTGGCCGCGGCGCGGGAGCAAGTGATGAGCGCGGCCCGCGATCGCCGCGCGGCGGTCGAAGCGATCCGGATCGACCTCGGTACCGAGGACTCCATCGTCCGGGCAGCCGAGGAAGTCGGTGAGCTCGACTACCTGGTGTCAGTGGCCGCGTCCCACGCGAACGGGCTCGTGGCCGAGCTGGATCGGGCGGCGATCATGCGGGCCTTCGACGCCAAGGTGATCGGTCCGATTCTGCTCGGCAAGCACTTCGGCGCCCGGATCAGGCCGGGCGGAGCGCTGCTGCTGTTCTCCGGAGTAGCCGCGTGGCGGCCCGCGCCGGGACGGACGGTGATGGCGACGACCAATGGCGCGGTGAGTTTCCTCGCCGAGGCGCTGGCGGTCGAGCTGGCGCCGGTCCGGGTGAACGCGCTGTCGCCGGGCATTGTCGACTCGGGCGTCTGGGACGGCATGGGCGAGCGGAAAGAGCACTTCTTCGGTGAGGTTGCGGCTGTCAATCCGGCGCGCCGGGTCGGCAGCCCCGCCGATATCTCCGCCGCGGCGCTGCTGGCGCTGACCAATCCCTTCTTGACCGGAACGACCCTGCACGTCGATGGGGGCGGCCGACTGGCCTGAGCGCGGATCGCATCGCTACCGGTTCGGTTCACCTTTGCCGAGTTCGGCGCGCCTACGCGCCAGGAAATTTCGTTCGGCCGCGTTGTCGGTGCGGTCGAGGGCGGCGTCGTAGGCGGCGACGGCGTCGGCGGTGCGCCCGAGACGGGCCAACAGATTCGCGCGGATGGCGTGGAACAGATGGAATCGCTCGAGAGCGAGGGCGTCGACCAGTGCCAATGCCGTCGCCGGACCGTCCACTTCGGCGACCGCCACCGCGCGGTTGAGGGCGACGACCGGGCTCGGTGTGAACGCGGTGAGCTGGTCGTAGAGCCGCAGGATCTGGGTCCAGTCGGTGGCCGCCGCGATCGCCGCGTCGGCGTGCACCGCGTTGATCGCCGCCTGCAGCTGATACGGCCCCGGCCGGTTGCGGCGCAGGCATTGCCGGACGAGGGTGTGCCCTTCGGCGACGAGGTCGCGGTCCCATCGGCTGCGATCCTGTTCCGCGAGGGGGATCAGGGAGCCGTCGGAGCCGATGCGCGCGGACCGGCGGGACTCGCTGAGCAGCATCAATGCGAGCAGGCCTGCCACCTCGGGCTCGTGCGGCATCAGCTCCGCCGTGAGACGCCCCAGGCGAATCGCCTCGGCGCAGAGATCGGCCTTGACCAGCCGCGCACCGGAGGAGGCCGTGTGTCCCTCGGTGAAGATCAGGTAGACGACGGCGAGTACCGCGCGCAGCCGGGTGGGCAGGTCCGCGTCGGCGGGCACCCGGTACGGGATGCGGGCGTCGCGGATCTTGCCTTTGGCGCGAACGAGGCGCTGCGCCATGGTGGTTTCGGAGACCAGGAACGCGCGGGCGATCTCGGCGGTGCTCAACCCCCCGAGCAGCCGGAGAGTCAGCGCCACCTGCGCCTCCGGTGCCAGAGCGGGGTGACAGCAGGTGAAGATCAACCGCAGCCGGTCGTCGCGCACGGCGCTCACCGCCTCCTCCGGCTCGTCCTCGGCGTGCAGGAGGGCGGCCTGCGCGTGCCGGTCCGCGCGAGAGGCCTCGCGGCGCAGGCGGTCGATGGCCCGG
This sequence comes from Nocardia arthritidis NBRC 100137, assembly GCF_001612765.1. GTDB lineage: Bacteria > Actinomycetota > Actinomycetes > Mycobacteriales > Mycobacteriaceae > Nocardia > Nocardia arthritidis. Next base: position 44,451 of record NZ_BDBB01000014.1, on the reverse strand, counting down.
TTACGCGCGGTGGTGATGATCCAGCCGGGCGGGCTCGGCGGGAGACCGTCGGCGGGCCAACGCTGGACGGCGGCGGTGAAGGCGTCCTGCACCGCGTCCTCGGCGACGTTGATGTCGCCGAAGACGCGGATCAGGCTCGCGACCGCACGCCCGTAATGCTCCGCGAAGACCGTTTCGATCACCGAGCCGGTCACGGGTTCGCCCATCTGTCAGTCCTGGATCGGACGGACCTCGACGGGCAGGCCGACGACGGCGGTGAGCTTGCGGCCCCATTCCAGCGCTTCGTCGAGATCGGCGGCGCGGATGACGGTGAACCCGCCGATGTGCTCCTTGCCTTCGACGTACGGGCCGTCGGTGATCAGCACGTCCTCGCCGCGGGCGTGCAACACGGTCGCGGTGCCGGGCGCGTGCAGACCGGCGGCGAACACCCAGGTTCCCGCCGCCCGCATCTCGTCGTTCAGCGCGCCGAGTTCGCGCATGATCTCGTCCAGGTTCTCCGGCACGCCCGTGTCGGGCTGGTAGATGCTGAGCAAGTAGTGCTTCATCGCGTCGTCCTCCTCATCCGCGCCGGTAGGTGGTGATGACGACATCGGTTCCGGTTGTCACCGTGTCGGTCATCCGCAGGCCGCCCAGCGCCACGCCGTCGAACAATCGGCGGCCCGAACCGAGTACCAAGGGGTGGATCAGCAGGAGGTACTCGTCCACCAGATCGTGGCGCATCAGCGAGCGCAACAGCTCACCACTGCCCAGCACCACCAGATTCCGGTCCGGTTCCCGCCGCCGCAACTCGGGGACCGCCGTCACCGCGTCACCGCCGAGCCATGTCGAGTTCTGCCAGGCCAGTGGCCCGCTACCGGTGCGGGAAGCGACGAACTTCTCGGTCTTGTCCAGCGCATCGGCCATCGGGTTGCCGACCTGTCGCGGCCAGTATCCCGCGAAGTCCTCGTAGGTGCGCCTGCCGAGCAGCAGCGCGCCGCGGTTCGCGGCCATGTGCCTGCCCATGACCTCGGCCTGCACCGGGTCGTCGTGCCGGTGCGCCCAGCCGCCGTGCGCGAATCCGTCTCGGGTGTCCTCGTCCGTCCGCCCGGGCGCCTGCATGACGCCGTCCAGGGTCAGGTGCTCCACCGCGATGATCTTGCTCATCTGCGCTCCTTCCGGGACCGGCGCGGCGCCGGTCGCACCATCTATACGAACGGGCCCCCGGCGGATCGACAGCGTCGCCGAGAATCTTCGCTCAGGATGAACAGCCGCGAGAAGTCTCGACGGGTGCGGGCAAGAGACGTTGGATCTCGCCATAGCTGACGATTCCCGGCGGAATGGAAGCGTCGTGCCGCACGGCGCGTGCGACGTCCAGCGCGGCCGACAGCGCCGCCCGGTACAGCAGCGACCCGGTACTGATCCGGCGCACGCCCAGCTCGGTCAGCGTCGCGAGGCCCGGGCCATCGGCCGAATAGAGGACGTTCACGGGCACTTCACTCGCCGCCACGACTTGCTCGATACGTGCCGGGTCGGTCAGGCCGGGCACGAAGACGCCGTCGGCTCCGGCCGCGGCATACCGGCGTACGCGATCGTGGGTGGAGCGGTGATCGAGCCCCAGCCAGTAGCTGTCGACGCGAGCGTTGACGAACAGTTCCGGTGTGCGCTCCTTGACCGCCGCGATCAGCGCGGCCTGGTGCTCGGGTGCGGCGAGCGCCGATCCGAGGCGGCCGTCTTCCAGGTTGACGCCCGCGATCCCGCAGGCCGCGAGCTGTCCGGCGAAATCCGCGACCGCGCCCGGCCGCTCGTCGAACCCGGCCTCGATGTCCACGGTAACCGGGATCGGCAGCCGCGCGAGGCGCCGGGCCGAGGCGAACGTCTCCGCCTTTGTGACGCCCGCGCCGTCGGTGCGCCCAGCCGCGGCGGCCACGCCCAAGCTGGTGGTGCCGATCGCCGCGAATCCCTCGTTGGCCAGCAGGGCGGCCGAGGCGAAGTCCCAGGCGTTCGGCAGGACGAGGGGACGGTCGCGGTGGTGCAGGCCGCGGAAGATCTCGAACTTGGCCGGCGGGGTCGCCGCCGCAGAAGGCGAAGTCATGCCGCGACCGTAGCCACGGGACATTTCGGTGAGCGCCGAAACGACGGCCCGCCATGATGGTGTGGTGGCGACCAGAGGAACCGAACTGGCGGGCTTGGCCGCACTGCTCGCCGACCGCACCCGCGCCGACATCTGCCTTGCACTGGTGGACGGGCGGGCCTGGACCGCGGGCGAACTCGCGCGCCACACCGGTGTCGCGCCGTCCACCGCGACCGAGCATCTGGATCGCCTGCGCGACGGAGGGCTGGTGGTCGAGCACCGGCAGGGCAGGCACCGCTATCTGCGACTGGCCGGCCCGCAGGTCGCGGACCTGCTCGAGACCATGGTCGCTCATCTCGACCCGCCCGCCGCCCCCGTGACCGGGCTGCGCACCGCCACCGTCGCGGCCGTGCTGGTCCGTGGCCGCACTTGTTACGACCACCTCGCGGGCCGCCTGGGCGTGACCGTCACCGACGCCATGACCGCGCGCGGCCTGCTGAGCGATGACGGTGGTTTCGCGCTGACGGAGTCCGGCTCGGCGTGGCTGACCGGGCCGATGGGCGTCGACCCTGCCGCATTGCGCGCCACGCGCCGCCCGGTGGCGCGGCCCTGTCTCGATTGGACCGAACGCCGGGTCCATCTGGGCGGCTCGGCGGGCGCGCAGCTGTGCCGCCGCCTGAAAGATCTGGAGTGGATCAAGAGCGTCGGCAGCGGACGCGCCGTGCGCGTCACCGCGCTCGGCGAAGCCGGACTAGCGCAAGCGCTGGACATCGACCCGCTCGCATTGCGCTGACCTGCGACGACCCGGACGGGCGGGATGCGGTCCGCCGTGCCGTTTGCGCGCGGACCGGGCGGGTATCAGGTTCTCGTGACCACGCTCGCGGCGACCAGGCTGTGAATGAGCTTGCATAGTCATGCATAATCATCACATGGTTGATTCCTCGGTCGGACCCGTCGTGCGGGTCGCGGTAGCCGGTGCCAGCGGGTACGCGGGCGGCGAAGTGTTGCGTCTGCTGCTGGGGCATCCGGCCTACCGAACCGGGCGCCTCGTCATCGGGGCGCTGACCGCGGGCTCGAACGCCGGCACCGCGCTGGGGGAGTTGCAGCCGCATCTGTTGCCGCTGGCCGACCGGGTGCTCACGCCGACCACGACAGCGGAACTGGCCGGCCACGACGTGGTCTTCCTCGGCCTGCCGCATGGCCAGTCGGCGGCCATCGCCGCCGAACTCCCCGAGTCCACGGTGATCATCGACTGCGGCGCCGACTTCCGCCTCACCGACCCGAAGGCCTGGGAGAAATACTACGGCAGCCCGCACGCGGGCAGCTGGCCCTACGGTCTGCCCGAGCTGCCCGGCGGCCGGGAGAAACTGCGCGGTGCGACGCGGATCGCGGTCCCCGGCTGCTATCCGACCGTCGCCAGCCTCGCGCTGGCCCCCGCCGTCGCCGCGGGCATCGTGGAGCCCGCCGTGCACGTGGTCGCGGTGAGCGGCGCCTCCGGCGCGGGCCGCAAGCTGGACATCGGCCTGCTGGGGTCGGAGGTGATGGGTTCGGCGCGGGCCTACGGGATCGCGGGCGCGCACCGGCACACACCGGAGATCGCGCAGAACCTGACGGCGGCGAGCGGCACGGATGTCGCGGTGTCGTTCACACCGGTCCTCGCGCCGATGCCGCGCGGCATCCTCGCCACCTGCACCGCGCCGACCCGCGTGGACGCCGCGCAGGCGCGCGCGGTCTACGAGAAAGCCTATGCCGACGAGCCTTTCGTGCACCTGCTGCCGGAGGGCACGCTGCCGCAGACCGGTTCGGTGCTCGGCTCCAACGCCGTCACCCTGCAGGTGGCGGTGGACGCCGACGCGGGCCTGCTCGTGGTGATCGGCGCGATCGACAACTTGACCAAGGGCACCGCGGGCGCCGCGGTCCAATCGATGAACCTGGCCCTCGGATTCGAAGAGACCGAAGGACTTTCCACCGTAGGAGTGGCACCGTGACGACAGTCGACATCGCCGACGGCAAGCTGGTCCGGACGCAGGGCGTGACCGCCCCGCTCGGCTTCCGCGCGGCGGGCATCGCCGCGGGCATCAAGGCCAGCGGCAAGCCCGATCTGGCGCTGGTGTTCAACGAGGGGCCGGAGTACCCGGCCGCGGGCGTGTTCACCCGCAACAAGGTGAAAGCCGCTCCGGTGCAGTGGTCCCAGCAAGTGCTGACCGGCAAGCGGCTGCGCGCGGTGATCCTGAACTCCGGCGGCGCCAATGCCTGCACCGGGCCGGGCGGATTCCAGGACACCCACAAGACCGCCGAGGAACTCGCCGCCGCGCTGAGCAATTGGGGCACCGAGACCGGCGCGGGCGAGATCGCCGTCTGCTCGACCGGACTGATCGGCGACCGGCTCCCGATGGACAAGCTGCTCCCCGCCGTCACCGAGATCGTGCACGAGATGGGCGGCGGACTGTCCGGCGGCTCGGATGCCGCCTGGGCCATCATGACCACCGACACCGTGCCCAAGGAGGCGGCGTTCCACCACCGCGACAAGTGGAACGTCGGCGGCATGGCGAAGGGCGCGGGCATGCTCGCCCCCTCGCTGGCGACCATGCTGGTGGTGCTCACCACCGACGCGGCGGTGACCGCCGAGCAGCTCGACCAAGCGCTGCGCAACGCCGCCGCGCGGACCTTCGACCGGCTCGACGTCGACGGCTCCTGCTCCACCAACGACACCGTGCTGCTGCTGGCCAACGGCGCCAGCGAAGTCACGCCGAGCCAGGAGGAACTCGACGCCGCCGTGCTCGCGGTCTGCGACGACCTGGCCGCCCAGCTGATGGCCGACGCCGAGGGCGTCACCAAACGGGTGCTGGTCACCGTCGCGGGCGCGGCCACCGAGGACGAGGCCGTCGCCGCGGCGCGCACCGTCGCCCGCGACAGCCTGGTCAAGACGGCGCTGTTCGGGTCGGACCCGAACTGGGGCCGGGTGCTCGCGGCGGTCGGCATGGCGCCGATCACCCTCGACCCGAACCGGATCTCGGTGTCGTTCAACGGCAAACCGGTGTGCATCGATGGCGTCGGCGCGCCCGGCGCCCGCGCGGTCGACCTGTCCGGCACCGACATCGAGGTGCTGATCGAGCTGAACGTCGGATCGGCGAGCGCGAGCATCCGCACCACCGACCTCTCGCACGGTTACGTCGAAGAGAACTCGGCCTACAGCTCATGACCAGTCAGGTGCTGCATTCGCTCTCCGCGCTGGACAAGGCGCACGTCCTGGCCGACGCCCTGCCGTGGTTGCAGAAGTTCCGGGACAAGATCGTCGTCGTGAAGTACGGCGGCAACGCCATGATCGACGATCACCTCAAGCATGCCTTCGCCGCCGACATGGCGTTCCTGCGCACGGTCGGTGTGCACCCGGTGGTCGTGCACGGCGGCGGCCCGCAGATCAGCGCGATGCTGAAGAAGCTCGGCCTGCAAGGCGAATTCCGCGGCGGCTTCCGGGTGACCACTCCGGAGGTGATGGACGTGGTGCGGATGGTGCTGTTCGGCCAGGTCGGTCGCGAACTGGTCGGCCTGATCAACTCGCACGGCCCGTACGCGGTCGGCATCTCCGGTGAGGACGCCGGGCTGTTCACCGCGACCCGACGCACCGTCGAGGTGGACGGCGAGCCCACCGACATCGGCCTGGTCGGCGACGTCACCGAGGTGAACCCGGACGCCGTGCTGGACCTGATCGGCGCTGGCCGCATCCCCGTGGTGTCGACCATCGCGCCCGACGCCGAGGGCGTGGTGCACAACATCAACGCCGACACCGCCGCCGCGGCGCTCGCCGAGGGCATCGGCGCCGAGAAACTGGTGGTGCTCACCGACGTCGAGGGCCTGTACACGAACTGGCCGGACCGGTCCTCGCTCACCTCCAGCATCGATACGGCCGCGCTGGCCGAGTTGCTCCCGCGCCTGGATGCGGGCATGGTGCCCAAAATGGAAGCCTGTCTGCGCGCGGTATCGGCCGGTGTGCCGACCGCGCATGTCATCGACGGCCGGGTCCCGCACGCCGTGTTGCTGGAACTGTTCACCGGAGAAGGAATCGGAACGATGGTGACCCCCGCCCCGCTGATCCCGAACGGGTCCGGCGCACCGAACGGAACGAAACAATGAGCACAGCTGAACTGCAGAAGCGGTGGTCCGCCGCGTTGATGAACAACTACGGCACGCCGAAGGTCGCGCTGGTGCGCGGCGCGGGGTCCGTGGTCTACGACGCGGACGGCAAGCGCTACGTCGACTTCCTCGGCGGCATCGCGGTCAACAGTCTCGGCCACGCCCACCCGGCGATCCTGGAGGCGGTCACCCAGCAACTCGGCACGCTCGGGCACGTGTCGAATCTGTACGCCAGCGAGCCGGTCGTCGAGCTGGCCGAGCGGTTGCTCGCGCACTTCGGCGACGGCGAGGGCCGGGCGTTCTTCTGCAACTCCGGCACCGAGGCCGTCGAGGCGGCGTTCAAGATCGCCCGGCTCACCGGGCGGCCCAAGATCGTCGCCTGCGAAGAGGCCTTCCACGGCCGCACCATGGGCGCGCTAGCTCTCACCGGCCAGCCGTCCAAGCGCACCCCCTTCGAACCGATGCCCCCCGGCGTCGTGCATGTGCCCTACGGTGACGCCGCGGCCCTGGAGGCTGCGGTCGACGAGGACACCGCCGCGGTGTTCCTCGAACCGATCATGGGGGAGAGCGGCGTGGTGGTACCGCCGTTCGACTACCTGGCCAAGGCGCGCGAGATCACCGCGCGCAACGGAGCGCTGCTGGTGCTCGACGAAGTACAGACCGGCATCGGCCGGACCGGGAAGTTCTATGCCCACCAGGCCGTCGGCATCGTGCCCGACGTGATCACGCTGGCAAAGGGCCTCGGCGGTGGGCTGCCCATCGGCGCGGTGCTGGCCAACGGCCGCGCGGCCGATCTGCTCACCCCCGGCATGCACGGCACCACCTTCGGCGGCAATCCGGTGTGCGCGGCGGCGGCGCTCGCGGTGCTGCGCACGATCGACGAGACCGATCTGCTCTCGCACGTCGAGTCGGTCGGCAAGCGGCTCAGCGACGGGATCGAGCTGCTGCAGCACCCCCTCATCGGCCAGGTGCGCGGTGCGGGCCTGCTGCTGGGCATCGTGCTCACCGACGAGGTCTCCGCACACGTCGAGGCGCGGGCGCGGGAGGCGGGCTACCTCGTCAACCCGGCCAAGCCCGACGTGATTCGGCTGGCGCCGCCGCTGGTGCTCACCGAGACCCAGGCGGACAACTTCGTCGCCGACCTGCCGGAGATCCTCGACGCCGCGCTCGTGGACGCGAAAGGGGCTGCGGCGCAATGAGTTTTATCAGGCACTTCCTGCGTGACGACGATGTCAGCCCCGCCGAGCAGGCCGAGATCCTCGCCCTCGCCGCCGAACTCAAGAAATCACCCTTCGCGCGGCGCCCGCTCGAAGGCCCGCGCGGCGTCGGCGTGATCTTCGAGAAGAACTCCACCCGCACCCGGTTCTCCTTCGAGATGGGCATCGCCCAGCTCGGCGGGCACGCGGTGGTCGTCGACGGCCGCGACACCCAGCTGGGCAGGGAGGAGACGCTCGGCGACACCGGCCGGGTGCTGTCCCGGTACGTGGACGCCATCGTGTGGCGCACCTTCGAGCAGTCCCGGCTGGACGAGATGGCCGCCACCGCGACGGTGCCGGTGGTCAACGCGCTGTCCGACGAGTTCCATCCCTGCCAGGTGCTCGCGGACCTGCAGACGCTCGCCGAGCACAAGGGCGACCTGACCGGCCGTGAACTGGCCTACTTCGGCGACGGCGCCAACAACATGGCGCATTCGCTGCTGCTCGGCGGCGTCACGGCGGGCCTGAACGTGACCATCGCCGCCCCCGCCGGTTTCGAGCCGCAGCCGTGGGTGGTGGAGGCCGCGCGCAAGCGGGCCGCCGAGACCGGTGCCACCATCACGGTGACCGGAGACCCGGTCGCCGCCGCGTGGGGCGCCGACGCGCTGGTCACCGATACCTGGACCTCCATGGGACAGGAGAACGACGGCCTGGACCGAGTCGGTCCGTTCCGGCCGTTCCAGCTCAACACCGAGTTGCTCGCGCACGCCAAGCCGGACGCCGTCGTGCTGCACTGCCTGCCCGCCCACCGCGGTGAAGAGGTCACCGACGAGGTGCTCGACGGGCCGCACAGCGTGGTGTGGGACGAGGCGGAGAACCGCCTGCACGCGCAGAAAGCGCTGCTGGTCTGGCTGCTCGAGCGACGATCCGGGGGAGCGGCGTGAGCGAGGATGGCGGGCGAACCGGCGCGTCGCCTGCCCGTCGCGGCTTACCGGGCCGGACGGTGCACTGCGGAGATGGCGCGCGGTCGCGGATGATGCCGCCGAACTCCGGCGAGGCGTCGTCGTGAGCGTCTCGCAGTCGGAATCGGGACGAAGCGGCCCGGCCATCGCACGCACCCGTGCCGGGCGGCAGTCGCGCATCATCGAACTGCTGTCGGCGCACGCGGTGCGCAGCCAGACCGAGCTGGCGGCGCTGCTCGCGGCCGAAGGCATCGAGACCACGCAGGCGACGCTGTCGCGGGACCTGGACGAACTGGGCGCGGTGAAGCTGCGCGCCGCCGACGGTGGCGCGGGCGTCTACGTGGTGCCCGAGGACGGCAGCCCCGTCCGCGGCGTCACCGGCGGCACCGACCGGTTGTCCAAGCTGCTCGGCGACCTGCTGGTCTCCACCGACGCCAGCGGCAACATCGCGGTCCTGCGCACTCCGCCCGGCGCCGCGCACTACCTGGCCAGTGCTCTCGACCGCGCCGCCCTGCCGTACATCGTGGGCACCATCGCGGGCGACGACACCATCGCCGTCTTCGCCCGCGAGCCGCTGAGCGGGGCCGAAGTAGCCACGAAGATCGAACAACTAGCCTGAGTCGGGCGCGTCCGTGCGACTCGCCTACATCGCTGAGTCCGCGACGTGCAGCGATAGGCAGTCCGATGCGCGGTTCGCTCGGCCTGAATTTCGGGCGCTGACCTGCCGGCGGGGCGTGCGGTTTCGGCTCCTTTTCGCCCACGGGTAGGCATCGCGAGCGCGGGGGACGGCGGCTGTGCGAGGGTGTAGACGGAGCTGTTGTCCCTGCACAGGGCGACGCCCCACCCGATTATGAATGGGCTTGCATCGTCGTGCATAATCATTTGCAGGACGTGCGGGCCGCTGTGGCGGGAAGCCGGTCCGTATCACGCACACGAACCATCGAGGAGCACACAGAACATGTCCGAGCGCGTCGTACTCGCCTACTCCGGTGGGCTGGACACCTCCGTCGCGATCAGCTGGATCGGCAAGGAGACCGGCGCCGAAGTGGTGGCGGTGGCCATCGACCTCGGCCAGGGTGGCGAGGACATGAACGTGGTGCGCCAGCGCGCCCTCGATTGCGGCGCCGTCGAGGCGATCGTGATCGACGCCCGCGACGAGTTCGCCGAGCAGTACTGCCTGCCCACCATCCAGGCCAACGCGCTGTACATGGGCCAGTATCCGCTGGTGTCGGCGATCAGCCGCCCGCTGATCGTCAAGCACCTGGTCGAGGCCGCGAAGTTCCACGGCGCGAGCACCGTCGCGCACGGCTGCACCGGCAAGGGCAACGATCAGGTCCGTTTCGAGGTCGGCATCGGCGCGCTCGCGCCCGACCTCAACGTGATCGCCCCGGTCCGCGACTACGCGTGGACCCGGGAGAAGGCCATCGCCTTCGCCGAGGAGAACTCGCTGCCGATCAACGTCACCAAGAAGTCGCCGTTCTCCATCGACCAGAACGTCTGGGGCCGCGCGGTCGAGACCGGGTTCCTCGAGGACCTGTGGAACGCCCCGACCAAGGACGTCTACGACTACACCTCCGACCCCACCGTCAACTTCGAGGCCCCGGACGAACTGATCGTCACGTTCGACAAGGGCGTGCCGGTGGCCATCGACGGCCGCCAGGTGAGCGTGCTGGAGGCGATCGTCGAACTGAACAAGCGTGCGGGCCGCCAGGGCGTGGGCCGGCTGGATATGGTCGAGGACCGCCTGGTCGGCATCAAGAGCCGCGAGATCTACGAGGCGCCCGGGGCCCTCGCATTGATCACCGCGCACCAGGCGCTCGAGCATGTCACCATCGAGCGCGAGCTGGGCCGCTACAAGCGCCAGGTCGAACAGCGCTGGGGCGAACTGGCCTACGACGGCCTGTGGTTCTCCCCGCTCAAGCGGGCGCTGGACGCCTTCATCGGCGACACCCAGCAGCACGTGTCCGGCGACATCCGGATGGTCCTGCACGGCGGCTCCGCCGTGGTCAACGGCCGCCGCTCGGAGCAGTCGCTCTACGACTTCAACCTGGCCACCTACGACGAGGGCGACACCTTCGACCAGTCGCTGGCCAAGGGCTTCGTGCAGATCCACGGCCTGTCGTCCAAGGTCGCCGCCCGCCGCGACCTCAACCAGAAGTAGGCACCGGGCGTGCCGGTGCCCTGACCCGCACCGGCACGCCGACGGCCCGCGCCCGCTGCCTCGAGATGGCATCGGCCGTGCGCGACACCGCTCATACCAGCGACGCCGATCCCGGAGACGTCGGTCTCCGAGATCAGCGCGGCGCAGCCCGGGCGCGAGGTCGCGGCTCGGCGACAGCCTTCGGCGTGTGGCGACCCCCGCCGTGGGCGCACGACCACGACCACGACAATTGATCTCGCAGGGACGGGTACGCCCAGAACCAGAGCGACATCTGACGCAGGACCTGAACACAACCCACCGGTCACCCGACTGGTACGGCCTGAGAACTCGGAGAGGCGGACGAGCATGAGTGGCGGTACGAACCAAGGCGCGCTGTGGGGCGGGCGATTCGCCTCCGGCCCGGCCGAGGCCATGGCCGCGCTGAGCAAGTCGACGCATTTCGACTGGGCGCTGGCCCCCTACGACATCCGTGCCTCGAAGGCGCACGCGCGGGTTCTGCACAAAGCGGGCCTGCTGTCGGACACCGATCTGTCCGGCATGCTGGACGGGCTGGACCGCCTCGCTGCGGACGTGGCCTCCGGCGCGTTCGGCCCCGTCGAGTCGGACGAGGACGTGCACGGCGCGCTCGAACGCGGCCTGATCGAGCGGGTCGGCGCGGAACTCGGTGGACGTCTGCGGGCGGGACGTTCCCGCAACGACCAGGTGGCCACGCTGTTCCGGATGTGGCTGCGCGACGGTGTGCGCCGGGTGGCCGCTGGCGTGCTCGCGGTGATCGACGCACTGGTCGAGCAGGCCGCCGCGCACCCGGACGCGGTGATGCCGGGCAAGACGCACTTGCAGGCGGCGCAGCCGGTGCTGCTGGCGCACCATCTGCTCGCGCACGCCCATCCGCTGCTGCGCGACCTCGACCGGCTGCGCGACTTCGACCGCCGGGCGGCGGTGTCGCCCTACGGTTCCGGCGCGCTCGCGGGTTCCTCGCTCGGACTCGACCCGGAGGCGATCGCCGCGGAACTGGATTTCGACGCGGCGGCCGCCAACTCCATCGACGCCACCTCGGCGCGGGACTTCGCCGCCGAGGCCGCGTTCGTGCTCGCCATGATCGGCGTCGACCTGAGCCGGATGGCCGAAGAGGTGATCATCTGGAGCACCCCGGAGTTCGGCTACGTCACGCTGGCCGACGCTTGGTCTACCGGCTCGTCGATCATGCCGCAGAAGAAGAATCCGGACGTCTCCGAGCTGACCCGCGGCAAGGCGGGCCGGTTGATCGGCAACCTCACCGGCCTGCTGGCCACCCTCAAGGCGCAGCCGCTGGCCTACAACCGCGATCTGCAAGAAGACAAAGAACCCCTCTTCGACTCGGTCGCGCAACTGGAACTGCTGCTGCCGGCCATCGCGGGCCTGGTCTCGACGCTCACCTTCCACACCGACCGGATGGCCGAACTCGCACCCGCCGGGTTCACCCTGGCCACCGATATCGCCGAATGGCTTGTGCGCCAAGGCGTTCCGTTCCGGGTCGCGCACGAGGCGGCCGGCGCGTGCGTGCGCGCCGCCGAGTCCCGCGGCGTCGGCCTCGACGAGCTCACCGACGAGGAGTTCGCCGCCGTCGACCCGGCGCTGACCGGGAAGGTGCGCGAGGTGCTCACCGTGCAGGGGTCCATCGCGTCCCGCAACGCCCGGGGCGGCACGGCCGGTGTTCGGGTCGCGGCGCAGCTCGCCGAGGTGCGTGCTGCGGCGGCCGCGGCGCGGGACTGGCTGGGCTGACACCGGTCGGGCTGGGCGGCCGCCGGATTCGAAGCAGTTCGCCGCCGTCGGCGCGGGCCCGGCCGGTCGGGAATCGCTGTGGGCGAACCTACCTCGTGACAGTGATATCGGCGCCGCTGAACAACAGATCGCTGCGCCGCCGGGGACCGCGACCGGAATCCGGCAGCAGTTCGGCCTCCGGCGCCAGCTCGCGCAACTGCCGGAGAAACACTTCGACGGCCAACGTCGCCATGCTCTTGCCGGGGCAGACGTGTCTGCCGAAGCCGAAGGTCAACGGCAACTTGCCGGTCCCGTCCAGGGCCAGGCAGTCGGGGAAGGCCTCCGGGTCACGGTTGGCCGCGGCGAACAGCACGAGTACCGGTCCGGCGGGTAGCCGCGTGCCGCTGGACAGCACGACCGGCGTCCTGGCTTGACGTTTCCACGCCACCAACCCGGGATCCAGCTGCAGGATCTTCGCCGCCACCCGGGTGCCGCCGTCCGGCTCGGTCAGCAGGTCCCACCACACGCGGTCCGGATCGCCGAGCAACCGCTGGACGCCTTGCTGGATGCTGCCGCTGACCGTGTGCACTCCCGCGGCAAGGGAATTCGCCATGGCGGATACCGCGATCCGATGGGAGAGCCCGGCATCGCGCAGCCTGCGGGCGAATCCGGTCGCCTCGCTGCCCCGGCCCTTTCGCACCGCTGCTCCGCTCACCGTGAACAACCAGCCGAGCGCGCTCACCGCGTCGGCCAGTTCGCGTCCGCGCATCACCCGACCGAGCAGCCCCGATTGAGCTCCGCTCCACGCGGCCACGTGCGGCCAGTCCGCCGCGGGCAGGCCTACCGCCGCACCGACGGTCCGTGCGGCGTAGCCGATCGAAAGCGCGGTAACGTCCAGCGGAGAACCGTTCCGGAATCCGGTCTCTCGCACAGCCTCGTGGAAGTGCTCGATCATTTCCGCGGCCCGGGCGGGCCGATCGGCCGGGGAGATGGTGAAATGTCCCGACGGCCCGGCCATGGTGTTCCATACGCGCCTGTGCAACCGGTCGTCGGCCAGGTTGGCGGTGGCCTTCGCGGGCGGCGGAATCAGGTGCCGGACGAACGGCGGGATGGCTCGCGGTGTCGCCGCGATCCGCGCGTAACCCACCAGCGGATCCAGCGAATTCGCATTCGAGATGCCCGGCGTGGCCGCCTCCAGCGCTTCGCGCACGTCGGCGTACTTCCAGATCATCCGCAGCCCGGACCGATGCGCATAGCTCGGCTCGGGCCACTCGTGCAATCGCCGATACCGTTCGTCGCGCTCGGCGTACGGCAACTCGTTGCACGTCACCTCATCGAACGGAAAACCGGTCACCGCAACACCCGAGCTACGCATCGGCCGATCGTATCGACGCGCAGGCCACGGCGACCGGGCCGTGAATCCCCGGGGCTGGGGAGCGGCTGCGCCGGTGGCCGAGTGCCGCTGTGCCTGCCCTGCGACTCTGACTACGCTGCGAAAATGACCTTGCTCCTGCTCGCCTTGGCCATCGCTTCCGAGGTGACCGCGACCGTTTCGCTGAAACTATCCGACGGATTCGCCAAGCTCGTCCCCTCGATCGTGGTGGTCGTCGGCTATTGTGCCGCGTTCTTCTTCCTGGCCCAGGCGTTGAAGCGGGGCATGCCGATCGGCGTGGCCTACGGCATCTGGTCGGCGGTCGGTGTCGCCGCGATCGCGCTGATCGGCGTGCTGTTCCTGGAGGAGCGGCTCACCCTCGTGCAACTCGGCGGCATCGCACTGGTGATACTCGGCGTACTGGCCTTGGAACTCGGGGGAGCGCACTGACTTCCCCCCCGCCGCGCGCACCGGTGGCATATGGCTGCGGCATTTCGCGAGAAGGTGGTCTGCCACGCGATGGAGGTGGGGGAGGTGCCTTGCCTAAGCATCGAACGCGCCCCGTCGCCCTGCGGGGTGGTGTCCGGTCAATCCGAGGTGCGGACCGCGTATCCGGCGTTCGCGAGGGCGGTGAGTACGTCGTCGCGATGGTCGCAACCGCGCGTTTCCAGCGTGAGCGCTACCTCGACCTCGTCCACCGCCAGCCAGGTCCCGGTGCGCGAGTGCGCCACGTCGACCACGCTGGCGCTGGTCTTGCCGATCACCGCGAGCAGTGCCCCCAGCGCACCCGGGCGATCGGAAATCGTCACGCGCACCGCGAGGTAGCGGCCTGCCGCGCTCAGCCCGTGCCCGATCACCCTGGTCAGCAGCAACGGATCGATGTTGCCGCCGGACAGGATCGCGCAGACCGGCCCGCGCAGGCCGAGTTCCTCCGGCGTGCGACTCATCAGGGCGGCGACCGCCGCGGCGCCCGCGGGCTCGACGATCAGCTTCGCGCGTTCCAGACACAGCAGCAACGCCTGCGACAGGGCTTCCTCGTCTACCGTCACGATGCTCGAAACATGCTGCGCCACATAGGAGAAGGGCACCCCGCCCGGCTGTCCGACGGCGATGCCGTCGGCCATCGTCGCCATTCGCTCCACCCGGACCGGACGCCCCGCCGCCAGCGAGCCCGGCCAGGCGGCCGCTTCCGCCGCCTGCACCCCGATGACGCGCACGTCCGGCGCCAGATGTCGCAGCGCGACCGCGACTCCGGCCAAGAGCCCACCGCCGCCGGTGGGTACGAGGACCGTGCCCACCTCCGGCAGCTGCTGCGCGATCTCCGTGCCGACAGTGGCCTGACCGGCCACGATATCGCGATGGTCGAACGGGTGGATGAGCGTCGCGCCGGACCGGTCGGCGAAATCCAGCGCCGCTTCCAGTGACTCGTCGATGGTCTCGCCGACTTGGCGGACCTGCGCCCCGTACGCCTTGGTGGCCATCAGTTTCGGCAGTGACGCCCCGATCGGCATGAACACCGTCGACGTGAGGCCGAGCGATGACGCCGACCATGCGACCCCTTGCGCATGGTTACCCGCGCTCGCGGCCACAACGCCGCGCTCGCGCGCCTCCCGCGGCAGATTCGCGATCCGGTTGTAGGCGCCGCGCGGCTTGAACGAACCGGTGCGCTGCAAATTCTCACATTTCAGCCATACCTCGGCACCCGTACGTTCGGACAGCACCCGCGAGGGCAGCAGCGGTGTGCGCCGGATCACCGGGGCGAGCAGCCGCGCGGCCGCCTCGATCCGGGACATGTCGACCGACTCCATACCGTCATGCTGCCATCCGGCAGGCGGGGGCCGGAGGCAACCGCTCACGCGCTCGAAGGCAGTGTGGGAGCGTCACCGCCGATTTCTGTGCGCGGGGCTACTTGCTGAAGTCCGCGTACCGGTGGCGGACGAGCGGGACGCGTGCGCGATCGTCACGGAAGCGGTCGAGGCGGACGAACGCGATCGGCCCGAATCGCCCGGACATGGCGGATCCGTGGGTGCAGATGCCCGCTGAGGTCGGTGTGACAGTGGGTAGACGGTGTGGCCAGGACGCCGAGCGACCGTCACTGCTCACCGTCTGCGCGAGCCGGAGCGAGAGTCCGCCCCACCGCGCACCGGCCCTCTGCGAGCATGCGACGCTCGAACGGGTCAGGCAGCCACCGCGGTGGCGAGCTTGCGCAACTCGGAGTCCGGGTCGGCCACGTCGACCACGAGCCGTGTGACATCAGCGCCCGCCAAGTCGATACGGATGGCGTGCCCGTCGAAGCGCGTGTCCCAGAATTCCTTACGGCCCTTGCCGCGGAACGTCCCGGCCGCGATCACGCCGGGGAAGAACGTGCCGGGTGTGCGCACCCACGGCGGGCGACGGTCGACTCCGGCCACGCCGAGCGCGGTGATGTCGGACAGGTCGAAGGTCAGCTGGTCGCGCAGCGCCAGCAGTTGATGGGTACCGAGTACGTGCACGGTCACCGTCGTTCCGGTGACTTCGAATTCCACCATCACGCACCTCACTTCACCGAGAACTCCTACAGCGTCAACAATGCCGAACGGTCCTGGCCGCAGCCTGTGCCGTTCCTTTGAGTTCTCTCAGTTTCCGTCCATGGTGTTACAGAAATATGCGCATCTATGGATGTTGCCCCGCGAGGCGGGGTGACGGGGCGAATCTCGTCCGACAACGCCGGCCTGGAAGGGAGTCCCTCCCGACCTCGAGGCTGGGCCGAGGCAGCCGCGCCGTCGCGGTCGATGATGCGCTCGGCTGCCTCGGGTCAGGCAAACCGTTGAACGCCGACGATCAGGGCGCCGAGGTTCTCGTGACGTGCGCGTGCTCCGCGACATCGAGGACACCGGCCAGCCATGGTGTGTAGGCGTCCGGATTGTCGGCCAGTGCGTCGCGTAGGGCGTCGGGGTGGATCCAGGCGAAATCGGCGACCTCGGCCGGGTCCGGCCGAGGCGCGCCGAGGTCCAGCCGCCCGATGAGGACGTGGTCCCATTCGGACTCGACGCGGCCGGTGCGGAGGTCTGCCGCGTGGTAGCGGTAGATCCCCGCCTCGGTGAGCGCGGTGGTCAGGCCCATCTCCTCGGCCAGCCGCAGTCCCGCCGCGGTGGCGACCGGTTCACCCGGTGCGGGGTGGCCGCAGCAGGTATTGGCCCACAGCGACGGGAATCGGGTCTTCACCGCCGCGCGCTGCTGCAGCAGCACTCGGCCCGCCGAATCGAACAGCAACACGGAGAACGCGCGGTGCAGTCGTCCCGGGGCCAGGTGGGCCTCCGCGACCGAGCACGCGCCAACCGCGCGGCCGGCGTCGTCGACGAGTTCGACGGGCAGGGCCTCGCGGTCGGTGTGCGGTTGGGCGCGGGCGTCGGTCACCATCCCACCTTATCGGCGGCTATGAGCAGGTACTGGAAGCTGCCCTCCCGATAGGCGGTCAGGAACGGCTTCTCGACACCCGTGGCGAGTTCGGATTTCGTGCGCAGCTCCCAATACGGGATGGTTGCCGCGGTGAGGTCGGTCACGGCGATGGGCACCAGGTTGTTCTCGGCCATGGCGCGGAAGTACTCGCTACGCGGATGGATCATGCAGCCGTAGTGCGCGTCGATCCAGCTCACCGAGGACGATCGGCCACCGGTCACGTCGTTGGAGCAGCCGGTGACGCACACATAGCGCCCGCCCGGCTCCAGCAGCCGGGAGAACTCGCGGAACAGATCGACCAGGTCCACGTACATGGTGGTCTCGTTGGTCCAGATGCCGCGCATGGAACCGGACTCGAATCCGGTGTCCAGCATGTTGCGGAAGTGGAACCTCACCTTGTCCGCGACTCCGCGATGCACGGCCTGGTCGTTGGCGAATCCGACCTGGTACTCGGAGATGGTCACGCCGTCGACCTGACAGCCGAAGCGCTGATTGGCCATGAAGCTGGTGCCGCCGCGGCCGGAGCCGCCGTCCATCAGACGGTCGCCGGGCCGGATGTCGCCGAGATGGTCGAGCAGGAAATCGGCCTGTGCGGTCTCCAGTCGATGCAGTTCGGTGACGAGACGTTCTTCCCGGGTGTCCTCCGGACCGGTCAGCACCGACAGGTCCGGGTCGCCGATGCCGTAGTGATGGTGGTAGAGCCCGTCGACCTCACCGAGTTTGGTGTTGACCCGGTCGTCGTTCGGGTTGTTGTTCCAGTACGCGGCGACGGACTTCTGGTAGCTGGTACGCAAAACGGTCCCGGTCTCCGGGTTGAGCATGGTCATGCGCGATCATCCTCTCTCGGTGCGGTACTGCTTCATTGCTTTCACTGCGGGTCGCGATAGCGTTTGCTGTCGGCGTGCCAGGCGCGGTTGCCTCCCATCCACGCCCACAGGCCGGTGAGGAAGCGGCGTAGTTCGGGCGACCCCGCCGCGGCCAACGGCGCGGCCTCCCGTTCGAACCGGTGCACCAGCTCGTCGTGCACCTCGGCGGTGCGCAGCACGGCCTCGCGGCGCGAGCAGCGCTCTTCGGCGGCGAGGACGGTCGGCAGATTGAACTCCCTGCCGTTGGAGAGGTCCTCGCGAGCCATCGAGTACAGGTCGTTGACCATCTGGCTGGCCAGCGCCGCCGTGGTGACCACGCGGCGCACCGCGGGGGCGGTGTACTCCGCGGCCTGCACCTCGTAGCCGCCGACCACGTCGGTCGGTGCCATGCACGGCAGGAAGCTGTGCGGTTGCCGGTTGGTGAGGTACTCCCACACCGGCGGCATCCGCCCGGCCGCGCGCCACCCCGCCTCCGCACCGAGCGCGATGAACCAGCCCGCTATCTCGGTGCGCAGCCGGGCCAGCTGCGCCGGGCGCGCGTAGCGAGCCATATGGTCGAAGGACGTGCGAAACGCGCGCAGGATCGGATCGGCCTCGAGGGCCGCCTCGAGTTCGACGACGTAACGCGCGGGAAGGTGGACCGGATCCATGGCCGCGGCGGCCAATTCGAGCCGGGGACCCAGCTCCGCCTCGGCGCTGGAGGGGGTGCCGTCCGGGGCCCGGTCGTCGGCATCCTCCTCGCAGTAGTAGTCGTCGACCGACCATTCCGAGACCGCGCACTTCGCCGCCGCCAGCAGGCGATCGGCGTCGTCGCAGTCCGGGTGGGCGAGCATGATCAACCGGCCGAAATCGGCGTCCCGCAGTTCGTCCAGCCGGCCCTCGTACAGCCCGATCTCCCCGGCCCAGTCCACGATCCCGGTGTTGACCGCCTCTGCGAGCGCCGGATCGTCCCGCAGCGGCGGCGGGCAGTACAGCGGCGGAATCGGATCCGGGCGGTCCTGGCGCACCGTCGCGGTGCCCGGGCCGCTCGGTCCCCGCGGAACAAGTGCGGGACCGCGAGCGGTGTCCGACCCGGTTCGCGGGGCGGGCGCCGCGTGCGTGGCCGTGCGTGGCGGCGCCGCGATGCCGTGTCGTCCGAGAAACGCCGACGCCGTGCCGAGCCCGGTGGGGCCGGCCGGAATGCGTGGCGCGGTCGGCGACGGTGCCCGTCTCGCTGCCGGAATCGGTCCCGGCGCGCTGCCCGGCGCTGCCCCCACGCCGTCGGTGGCGGCCGCCGGGGCGACGATGCGGGCAGCAGCGGCCGCTGCGACGGTGGGCGTCGTGGCACGGTGCGGGCCGCCCGGAAGCAGCAGGGCGGCGGCACCCAGGCCGGACGGGCCGAGCAGCCCGCGAGGCGTCACGCCCGGCGGTACGTCCGAGGACGAAATAACGTGCGGCTCGGTCGCTTTCGACGAGAACAGCTCGGACGGAGCGGTCGTCCGGGTGTTGGTGAGTAGCGCGACGACGGCGGCGGCCACCTCATCGGTGGCATGCGCCGCCGCGGCGCGGGAGAGCACCGACATGCTCATCACCCCGGTCAGTCGGCCTGCCGGGCGACCAGGACGTTGCCGAGCACGCCGAGGGCGTCCGGTACCAGGACGGCCGCCGAGTAATAGCAGCTGACCAGGTAGGAGATGATCGACTGGTCGTCGATGCCCTTGAAGCGCACGTTGAGACTCGGCTCGTATTCGTCCGGGATCCCGGTCTGGTGCAGGCCGATCACGCCCTGGTCCTTCTCTCCGGTGCGCATGGCCAGGATCGAAGTGGTCTGGGTGTCGCTGATCGGGATCTTGCCGCACGGGAAGATCGGCACGCCCCGCCATGCGGGAACGCGGTGCCCGTCCACCTCGACCGGGTCGGGGTAGAGCCCGCGCTTGGTGCATTCGCGTCCGAACGCGGCGATCGCCTTCGGATGCGCCAGGAGCAATTTGGTACTGCGCCGCATGCTGAGCAGTTCGTCCATGTCGTCCGGGGTGGGCGCGCCGGACTCGGCGTAGATGCGCTGTTTCAGGTCGCAGTTGTGCAGCAGGCCGAAGTCGGGGTTGTTGACCAGGTCGTATTCGCGTCGTTCGTAGAGCGCTTCGATGGTCAGGCGCAGCTGCTGCTCGACCTGGTTCATCGGGTCGTTGAACAGGTCGGCGACGCGGGTGTGCACGCGCAGCACGCTCTGCGCGAGGCTGAGTTCGTATTGGCGCGGGGAGGTGTCGTAGTCGACGAACGTGCCTTCCAGCAGCGGCTCGCCGGAGTGACCCGAGGCGACCTCGATATCCGCCTCGCCTTTGTGATTCTGCGGACGCGTGGGCGCGGAGGCGACGCGGGAGAGTTGCTCGCGCAGTGCGGGAGCGCTGTCGATGAACTCGGTCAGCGATTGCCGCGGGAGGACCAGCATGGTCGTCGGCGTGACCGTCTTGATCGTGACCGGCCAGATCGCCGATGGCTCGGTGAGTATCGTGTCGCCGAAGAAGTCGCCGCCCCCCAGGATTCCGAGCTTCGTCTGCTCGCCGTACTCACCCGACCCGATCTTGCTCAATTTTCCGTGCACGATCAGCAGGACCTGATCCATCGGATTTCCGAATTCCGCTACGACAGTGCCCGGTTCGAGATCGCGCTGTTCGAAACGGTCTGCGAGGCCGCGCAATACGTCCTCGTCGCCGAAGCCGCGCAGCGCCGGAAGCTCTCGCAATTCGAGGGGAATGACCCGTGCGGTGGATCCGTCGATGACGAATTCCACCTCGCCGTTGCCGACCGTGTGGGTCAGACGGCGGTTCACTCGGTACACACCGCCGTTGACCTGCGTCCATGGCAGCGCGCGCGTGAGCCACCGCGAGCTGATGCCCTGCATCTGCGGTTCGGATTTGGTGGTGTGCGCGAGCAGGCCGGCCGAGCTGGTGCTCAGGCTCTTGCGCACGTTGTTTTCCGTTTGGACTGGCATTTCTATGGTCATGCGTGGTCCTCACCTCGAGACGGCCACCGAGACATGGTGACGGGTTTGGGGCAGGGGAATCGAAGTCGTCGATAGTTCAGAGTCGCTGGGTGTTCACATCAAACAGCAGCGGGCATGCCCGCGGAGAGCTCATCGAACGAAATTGCCTACGCGCCAAGGCGTTCCAGACGTGTTCGATGGTAGACGCCGAAAGCGGCTGTGCACAGGAAAATTTCGAAGATTATCCCGGTGGCCCGCGGATGATCACGACACGCGGTCGATTCCGGTAACGGCGGGTGGCGTTGCGGAGTGAGCCCGCGATTGCATTCTGGTAGCGATGAATCAGCTATCGCGCGGCATTGTCCACTGGCCTGCTCGCTAGGGTGCTCGTCCCATACTCATGCCGATCGGTCCGGAAGCCGGGGGCGAGCCATCGGAGCCACGCTGGGCGGTCGCCGAGGACGTCGCGTCCGGCCGCCGGATCGCGCGATGAGATGTTCGGCCGAAGCCGGGCGCGCGGTGTCGCTCCTCTGCCGAGCCGGGTACGCGATTACGTGCCGAACGGACACGTGTGTTCGGGGTCGAGTGGGGAATGCCGAATGGGAGCCGACCGTGGCAACCTGGCATGCGACGTGTCACAGCGGACACATAATGGACAGGTGGTATGGGAAGCTCGTCTGAACACCTCGCGGTGTGTGATGCGGGTCACGTTGTAGGGTAGGCCAGGAGCGATGGTGAAGTTGAACGCGAATGTTGTGGTGGGCTCGGTGCAGCGGTTGATGGCGACCGCGCAGAACGGCCTGGAGGTCATCCGCTTCGGCGGGCTGACCCATGACGTCGCGTCCTCGCCGTTCGAGGTCGTCGAACGCAGACGCATGTACCGGCTGCGCCATTACTTCCCCGACGACACGACCCCGGGGCGGCCGGTGGCGCTGCTGGTCCCGCCGCTGATGGTCAACGCCGACATCTGGGATGTGAACGCCGAGGACGGCGCGGTCGGGATCCTGCACCGCGGCGGAGTCGACTGCTGGGTGGTGGACTTCGGCTCGCCCGCGAGCGAGGAGGGCGGCTGGCAGCGCGACCTCGCCGATCACGTGCTGGCCGTCAACAGCGCCATCGACACCGTCAACGAGGCCACCGGCTCCGGCGTGCACCTGATGGGTTACTCACAGGGTGGCATGTTCGCCTACCAGACCGCCGCCTACCGGTACGGCAAGGGCGTGGACAGCATCGTGACCTTCGGCAGTCCGGTCGACATCGTCGCGGGCATACCGTTCGGGCTGCCCTACGGCATGGTCTCCGACCTCGCCGACTTCCTGGCCGATCATGTGGTCACCCGGCTGCCGATCACCGATTCCATGGTGCGGATCGGCTTCCAGTTGCTCGACCCGGTCAAGACGGCCAAGTCCAGAATCGATTTCCTCCGGCAGTTGCACGATCGTGAAGCACTGCTGCCGAAGGAGCGTCAGCGCCGCTTCCTCAACAGCGACGGCTGGGTCGGTTACGCGGGCCCGGCCGCGGCGGATCTGCTCAAGCAGTTCGTCGCGCACAACCGGCTGATGCTCGGCGGTTTCGTGATCCGCGATCATCCGATCTCGCTGGCCGAACTGAAGTGCCCGATCCTGGCGTTCGTCGGCGAAGTCGACGACATCGGACAGCCCGCCGCGGTGCGCGGCATCGTGCGGGCCGCGCCGAACGCGGAGGTCTACGAGGCGACGCTGGTCGCGGGTCACTTCGGCCTGGTGGCCGGGAGCACGGCCACCAATCACACCTGGCCGCTGGTGCGGCAGTGGGTCGGATGGATGAACGGCGACAAGCCGCTGCCCCCCGAGATCGTGCCGATGGCCGAGCACGTGGCGAGCAATCGCCCCCGGTCGGCGGCGACCCGGGTGGTGCACACCGCCGCGTCGCTGGCGGAGGCGGGCACCGGCGTGGGCAAGGCGCTCGAGGGCATCGCGAACAGCACGGTGCGCGGTTCGATCGAATTGGCAGGCGAAGCGGCGCGGGCACTGCCCCGGTTGACCCGTCTCGGCATGATCCAGCCGCACACCCGGGTATCGCTCGGCCGGTTGCTCGCCGAGCAGGCGCGACGCGCGCCACAGCGGGATCTGTTCCTGTTCGACGACCGTGTGCACACCAACGAGGCGGTCAACCAACGCATCGACAACGTGGTGCGCGGCCTCATCTCGGTCGGCGTGCGGCCGGCGACGCGGGTCGGCGTGGTGATGGAGACCCGGCCCAGCGCGCTGGCCTCCGTCGCGGCGCTGTCGCGTCTCGGCGCGGTGGCGGTCCTGCTGGCCCCGAACGGAGAATTGAGCCGCGCGATCGAGCTGACCGGCGTGGAGACCCTGATCGCCGATCCGGAGAATCTGCGGCGGGCCGCCGCGACCGGCGCCAAGGTGCTGGTGCTCGGCGGTGGCGACACCCGGGAGCTGGCGCTGCCCACGAGCGACCGCTTGATCGACCTCGAGCAGATCGATCCGGCGCGGGTGCGGGTGCCCGCGTGGTACCGCCCCGATCCCGGCCTGGCGCGGGAGCTGGCGTTCGTGCTCGTCACCGGCACCGGTGAGCGGTTGGAGACGAAGTACATCAGCAATCATCGCTGGGCGCTGTCGGCGTTCGGCACCGCGACCACGGCCGACCTCGATCGCAAGGACACGGTGTACTGCCTTGCGCCGCTGCACCATTCGTCCGGGTTGCTGGTCAGTCTCGGCGGGGCGGTCGCGGGCGGAAGCCGGATCGCGCTGGCCCGGTCGCTGGACCCGCAGCGCTTCGCCGAGGAGGTGCACCGCTACGGCGTCACCGTGGTCACCTACACCTGGACCATGCTGCGCGACATCCTCGACGCCGAGGTGTTCCCGGTCGGCCATCGCCATCCGATCCGTTTGTTCATCGGCTCCGGTATGCCCGCCGGGCTGTGGCGGCGCACCGTCGAGCAGTTCGACCCGGCCCGCGTGCTGGAGTTCTACGCCTCGATCGAGGGCGACGTGGTGCTGGCCAACGTGGCCGGAGTGAAGCGCGGGTGCAAGGGCAGGCCGGTTCCCGGCACCGCGAAGGTGGAGCTGGTCGCCTACGACCCGCTCACCGAACGCATCCTGGTGGACGGCTCCGGCTTCGCCCGGCGTTGCGCGGACAACGAGGTGGGCCTGCTGATCGGCAAAGCGTCCGACGGCATCGACATCTCCGCGGGCGGCCTGCGCGGGGTCTTCACGGCGGGCGACTCCTGGATGCCGACGGAGAATCTGTTCCGCCGCGACGGCGACGGCGACTACTGGCTGGTCGACCGCACGGACACGGTCATCCACACCCGGCGCGGACCGGTCTTCGGTCAGCCGATCGTCGACGTGCTCAACGACATCACCCCCGTCGACATGGAAGTCACCTACGGGCTCAATGTCGGCGACCACTGCCTCGCGGTGGCCGCGGTGAGTGTGCGCGAAGGCTTCCGCCTGGAACCGAAGGACGTCACCGAGGCGTTGCGGGTGTTGGAACCGGACCAGCGGCCCGATCTGGTCTACGTGGTGGACGACATCCCGCGCAGCCCGTCGTTCCGTCCCTCCGCCCGTGCGGTGCAGGCGGCCGAGCGGCCGGAGCCGGGACCGGACACCTGGTGGTACAACCGCGCCTCGGACGCCTACGAGATCCTCACCGAGGACCGAGCGAGCACGCTGTTGGGCGGCTGATGCGATTCTTGTTGCCGAAACGCCGGATTCGCCGGCCGATGGCATAGTTTGTGCCTGTGAGAACGAGCCTCATCTATCGCAACGGGACCGTCTACGAGGTCCTGATGCGCGGGTTGTACGGCAGGCACTACGCGGCTCGGTATCGCGCTATCGCGGAACTCGTCCCGGAGGGTGCGAGCGTGGTCGATCTGTGCTGCGGACCCGCGACGCTCTACACCCGCTACCTGCGCCACAAGTCGGTCGACTACACCGGGCTCGATCTGAACGAACGCTTCGTCGCGCGCGTGAACGAAGCGGGCGGGCGCGGGCGAGTGTGGAACCTGCGTTCCGGTGACGCGCTGCCCGCCGCCGATTATGTCGTCATGCAGGCCAGCCTCTATCATTTCCTGCCCGAGCCGGGCCCCCTGCTCGATCGGATGCTCGCGGCGGCCACCGAGCGGGTGATCGTGGCCGAGCCGGTGCGCAACCTGGCCAGCAGCGCCAATCCGTTCCTCGCCACGATCGGCAAGCGGTTCACCGACGCGGGCGACGGCGAGCAGGCGCATCGCTTCACCGAGCGGACGCTGGACGAGTTCTTCGCGCCGTACCGGCCGCGGGTTGCCCGGCAGTCACTGATCGCGGGCGGCAGGGAGAAGCTCTACGTCCTCACCGCGTGAGGCCGGGGTGTCGCGCGCCGGACCGGCGCGCTCACACGGTGAACGCGGTGACCGCGTCCACGACGCGGGCTACCTGCGCGTCGGTCAGATCCGGCCACAGCGGCAGGCGTACGACCGTTCCGGAGAACTCGGCGCTGCGCACACACGCGCGCGGCGTGCGGCCGAGCTTGAAGCCGGCCGGGCTGGAGTCCAGCGGGATGTAGTGGAACGGCGCGGAGATGCCGTGTGCGGCGAGATGCGCGATGAGGTCGTCGCGGCGGCGCTCGGTCGGGGTCCGCAAGTAGTACAGGTGGGCGGTGTGCTCGCGATCGGCGGGCACGGACATCAGGCGCACGTCGTTGCGCCGGGCCCAATCCGGCAGGGCGGCGGCGTAGGCGTCCCACACCCGGTGCCGTCCGGCCTGAATGGTGTCGAACTCGTCCAACTGCGCGTCGAGCACGGCCGCGTTCAACTCGCTCGGCAGGTAGCTCGAGCCGATGTCCTGCCAGGAGTACTTGTCCACGGCTCCGCGCAGGAACCTGGCCCGGTCGGTGCCCTTCTCCCGGATGATCTCGGCGCGCGCCATCAGGATCTCGTCGGTGAGCAGCAGCGCGCCGCCCTCGCCGCAGTGCACGTTCTTGGTGTCGTGGAAACTGAGCGTGCCCATCGTGCCGATGGTGCCCAGTTTCCTGCCGCGCCAGCTGCCGCCGAGCCCGTGCGCGTTGTCCTCGACGACGGCGAAGCCGTGCGCGCCGGCCAGGTCGAGCAGGCCGGCCATGTCGGCGGCGACGCCACCGTAGTGGATCACCACCACGGCCTTCGTCCGCTCGGTGATCAGGGCCGCCACCGACTGCGGGTCCAGGTTCCCGGTGGCCGGATCGATGTCGGCGAAAACGCAGGTCGCGCCGCGCAGCGCCATCGAGGTGGCGGTGGAGGTGAACGCGAAGCTGGGCACGATCACTTCGTCGTCGGGGCCCAGCTCCAGCAGCAGTCCCGCCATTTCCAGCGCGGACGTGCAGGAGGTGGTGAGCAGGGCGTGCGGCGCGCCCGTGATCGCCTTCAGCTTCGCGGTGGCCGACGCGGTGAACTGTCCGTCGCCATGGCTGTGATCGGAGGCGAGCACGGCCTCCAGGTTCGCTAGTTCCCGGCGCGCCCGGTACGGGCGGCTGAAGATGACGCGGTCAGTGCTCAACCCGGTCGGTCCCCCTGCTGGCGGTGGTCGCGGTCAGTTCCGAAGTGTCGGCCGGACGCGGTGTCGGCGTCTCGACGGTGAGATAGAGCGGTTTGCCCACCAGGATGTGCAACGCGACGCCCAAGTACTCGGCGATGAGCCCGAGGGAGAACAGCACGGCGCCGGAGCACAGCAGCAGCACCACGATGGTGGACGCCCAGCCTTCGGGCGCCCAGCCGTCGGTGGTCAGCGCTTCGAACACGACGATCGCGGCCATCACGCCACCGGCCAGCGCGAGGGTGACGCCGAGCATGCTGACCAGCCGCAGCCCGCGGGTCCCGCTGCACAGCACCATCTTCCAGAACAAGGAGAACAGGCGGCGGTAGTTGTAACCGGATTCCTCCCTGCCCTCGGCGCGCAACGTCACCGGCGCCTGCGCGACGGCGCCGACCACCCAGGTCAGCGCGACGTCCAGGTAGACGCCGTTGGAGGCGACCTCGGCCAGCTGCCTGCCGATGTCCCCGCGGATCAGCCGGTAGCTTTCGAACCGGGTGGAATCCGGGAAGGCGAACAGCGTCGCGAGCACCAGCTTGGCTCCGCGCGAGGTCAGATTGCGCAGGAATCCGTGCGGCCTGGTGTTGGTCGGCTTGGAGTAGACCAGATCGGCTCGCTGCGCCAGGGCCGTGTCCAGGAACGCGCCGATGAAGCCGGGATCGTGCTGGCCGTCCTCGTCCATGGTGACGATCCAGTCACCGGCCGCGACCGACATGCCGGCGATCGTCGCGGCGTCCTGACCGAAATTGCGGCTGAGCCAGACGGCGCGCACCGTGGGATAGGTCCGTTGCAGCTCCTGCAGGACCACATCGGAGCGATCGGGGCCGTGGTCGTGCACCAGGATGATCTCGGTGACGGCGAATGTGGTGCCGCCGGGGGTCTCGGCGGGGCGGGTGAGATCGTGCAGCTCGGCGACCAGACCGGCGATCGTGTCCTCGCCCCGGTACACCGGTACGACGACCGACAACCGGTGCGGCCGGTCCACGCCGGGCCGTGCCGGGTCACCGTTCGTCGCGGGGGCGCCGGAACGGAGTGCGCGGGCGGAGGGAATCGGCATCAGCTGGATCGACTTTCGATGACGGTGCGTGCCGGTACTCGTCGCAGAACTGCGGAGCCCGAACCGGTGTGGACTTTAGCACGGTGCGATATGCGGCTACCGGAGCAGCTGATCATGCCCTCATCATGGTGGCGTCCACGACCCATGCCAAGCGGAGAGCCGCCCTGTAGGGTTTGGAACTCGTGACGGACAGTGCAGTGCCCGGCTCGCGGCCGGGTGTCTATTCGCGGCGAGAGGTCTACCGATGGGGGGTCATCACCGCGCTCGGAGTGATCGCGGGTTACCTCGCTGTCCTGCTCGCCAACGCCCGCCATTTCTTCACCGACGACACCGAATCCCAGTACACCTCGCTGTGGGTGGGCCTCGGCCGTGCGCTGCGCGCAGGTGAGTTCCCGGTCATGGTGCCCGAGCAGTGGATGTCGGGCAACAACACCATGGACGACGCGGGCCTGTTCAACCCGCCGCAGCTGCTGATCGATCTGATCGCGCCCTCGGTGGACAACGTCGCGCTGTACGCCACTGTCGTGAAGCTGATCTTCTCGATCATCGCCGCACTCGGGGTCTACCGGATCTGCCTGGTCTACGGCGGGCGGCCCGCGTGGTCGGCGGTGGCGGGTATCGCGCTGCCGCTGTCGGGCTTCTTCCTGTTCTTCGACGAAGCCAGCTGGATGACCGCGCTCACCGGCACCGCGTGGATGGTGCACGCCTGGGCGGCCTCGGTGCGCTACACGCGAGGGCAGGGCGGCCCCATCCCGGTTTTCGTCTACCTGTATCTGACCATCTCGACGCAGTACATCTTCCCGGCGGTCGAAGCGGTGCTGATGCTGCTGGCGGTGGCCGTGGGTGAGCTCGTCCACCAGCGCAAGTGGCAGCCCGTGCTCCGGCTGACCGTCGCGGCGGGCTGCGCCGGGCTCGCGGGCCTGCTGACCTTCCTGCCGAGCATGCTGTCGGCAAAGGTGACCTGGCGCGGCACCGCGCAGATCAACAACGACCAGTTCCTCACGGTGCCGTGGTCGGAGTCGCTGAACGCCAGCCTGCCGAGTTCGTTGCCCGCGTTCAGCTCGTGGTGGGGCTACGTGCAGCCGCTGCCGGTCACCTACATCGCCTGGTTCCTGATCCCCGCGCTGGCGTTCGTCGACTGGCGCCGGGCCAGGGCGGCCTGGCGGGAACTGAGCGCCGTCGCGATCTTCGCGATCATGATGCTGATGTGGACGGCGGGCCCCGGTTCGATCGGACCGCTGCGCTGGCCCGCGCGCGTGCTCCCGATGCTGGCCATCGGTCTGCTCGTGCTGGTGTGCGTGCTGCTCGGCCGCTACGGGACGGTGCGGGATCCGAAGAACCGCGCCGTCGCGGCGGCCGTGCTGATCCTGCTGCTGTGGGTGCGCTCGTTCTCCGCCGACCCGCACGACGCGATCTGGCACGTGATCGCGGCGTTCGCGCTGGCCGCGCTGGTGGCCGGCGCGGTGTGGCTCGGGCGCGCGAAAGGGACCGCGGCGGCGTGCGCGCTGACCATCGTCGCGATGTTCCCGATCGCCTATTTCCAGGTCGAAGCCGCGCAACCCACGCCGATGTCGTGGAATCTGCCCGTGCAGCGCTCGGTGGCGAAAGAGGCGTTCCCGGATTTCGCGGGCAACACCATTCAGCTGGGCGATCGCGGACTGTTGCAGCCGCAGGACAAGAGCATCGAGGGCGCCTACGGATCGCTCGTCTTCGGCAACTACGCCCGCGGACTCGAACTGGACTACGTCAACGGCTACACCCCCAGCGGCCACTTCTACTTCGGTGAGCTGCTGTGCATGCGCTGGGACGGCAGCGTCTGCCCGGACGCCTACCGGCGGATGTTCGCACCGGAGCCCGCCACCGGGCGGCCGCTGGTCGACCTGATGAACCTGGATCGCGTGGTGCTGCAACGAGCGCTGTTCCCGGACGCGCCGAACCAGGCGGCGCCCGAGGGCTGGAAGTGGGTCGACTACCCCGGGCACGAGCGTTTCATCGCGGTGCTGGAACGCGTGGGCGGCCCCATCTCGACGACGAACGGCCGCGTGACCGATGCGGCGAAGGTTCGCGCGACATCCATCTCCGAAACCGACACCACCAGCCGCGTGCGCGTGTCCTCGGCCCAGGGCGGCCGGATCGTGTTCGCCCGGCTGGGCTGGCCGGGATATCGGGTCACGCTGAACGGGAAGTCGCTGCCGATCACGACGGTCGCCAAATCGTTCATCGCGGTCGAGGTTCCCGCGGGCACCCAGGACGCCGAGCTCGTGCTGACCTGGCGCCCGCCCGGGTGGAAGATCGGCATCGCCGCCGCGGTGGCGGGCGTGCTCGGCATCGGCGTTCTGCAATGGTTCCAGGTCCGGTCGCGGCGGCGTGACGAGCCGGAGGAGCCCGGCGACGCCGAGGGCGCCGAGCCGGATCGTGAGCTGGCGGACGTCGTTTCGTGAAGACGAACGCGTGTCCGGTCGCCGCGGATTCCGACGCGATGGGCGACAAGCCGGCGGCGGGGCTTCTGCTGCGGATGGTCCGGCGCCAAGAGGTCGCGTTCGCCATGGTCGGCGCGTGCAACACCCTGCTCGGCATCGGGCTGACCGTCGCGTGGCTGGCGGTGCTGGGTGACGCGTGGCCGCCCGCCGTCGCGGTGGTGCTGGCCTACGCCGTGGGCATCGTCGTCGCCTTCGTCCTGCATCGGACCCTCGTATTCCGGGTCCGCGGCAGGCTGTTGCGCGACTTCGCGGGCTTCGTCGTGGTGAATTCCGGTGGGTTGCTGATGAATACGGTGCTGCTGTCGCTGGCCGTCTCGGTGCTGCACCTGCCGCGGATTCCGTCGGCGGTCGTGGTGATGGGCCTGGTCGCGGTCGCCAGTTTCTTCGGTCATCGCTACATCTCGTTCCGCCGCGGGCCCGAGGCCGGGTCCGCGCGCGGGGCCGGATAGCGCGGTCGCGGACCGCATCCCGGCACTGGCTTGCCGGACGGGCGGACAGGTGCGGGTAGGGTCTGGGACTCGTGGCCGAACGTAGCACCATTTCTTCGCGAGAAGTCCGCACATGGGGCGTCATCACGGCGCTCGGGGTGATCGCGGGATACGGTGCGGTTCTAGTGGCCAACGTCCGGCACTTCTATACCGACGACACCGAATCGCAGTACGCGCCGCTGTGGGTGATGCTGGGGCGATACCTCCGCGAAGGACGCTTCCCGGCACTCGTGCCCGAACACTGGATGGCGGGCAACTACACCATCGAAGAAGCCGGGCTGCTGAATCCGCCGCAGCTGCTGATCGACCTGATCGCGCCTTCGGTGGACAACCTCGCGCTGTACGCCACCGTGGTGAAACTGATCTTCGCGATCATCCTCGCGCTCGGGGTCTACCGGATCTGCCTGGCCTACGGAGCGAAGGCGCCGTGGGCGGCGGTGGCGGGCGTCGCCATACCGTTCAGCGGATGGCTGCTGTTCTTCGACGAGGCCAGCTGGATGACGGCGTTCACCGGCACGGCATGGATGGCGCACGCGTGGGCCTCCGGGGTGCGCTACGCCCGCGGGCGCAGCGGGCCGATTCCCACCTTCGTCTTCTTGTATCTGGCCATTTCGGTGCAATACGTCTTCCCCGCGGTGGAGGCCGGTCTGATGGTGGGCGCCGTCGCGATCGGCGAACTCGTCCATCAGAGGGCGTGGCGCCCGTCGCTGCGCTTGCTCACGGTCGCGGCGTGTGCCGCGGTGGCCGGCTCGGCGACCTACCTGCCGAGCATGCTGTCGGCGAAGGTGACCTGGCGCGGCACCGCGCAGATCAACAACGACCAGTTCCTCACGGTGCCGTGGTCGGAGTCGCTGAACGCCAGCCTGCCCAGCACATTGCCCGCGTTCAATTCCTGGTGGGGCTACGTGCAGCCGATGCCGGTGGTCTACATCGCGTGGTTCCTCGTTCCGGCGCTGGCCTTCGTCGATTGGCGCAGGGCGCTGGGCTCGGCGCGCGAGTTCGTCGCGCCCGCGCTGTTCGCGGTGATGGCGCTGATGTGGACGGCCGGTCCCGGCGCCATCGGCCCGTTGCGCTGGCCCGTCCGTGTGCTGCCTATGGTCGCGCTCGGCCTGCTGGTGCTCGTATGTGTGCTGCTCGGCCGCTTCGCGACCGTTCGAGACTGGCGGCGGCGCGGCATCGCGGCCGCGGTGCTGATCGGTCTGCTGTGGGTGCGCTCCTTCTCGGCCGCTCCGCACGAGGTGATCAGGCATGTCATCGCGGCGCTCGGGGTGGCAGCGCTCGGCGCCGTCGCGGTATGGCTCGGGCGCAACCGTGGCGCGGCCGCGGTGTGCGCGCTGATCGTCGTTTCGGTGTTCCCGATCGCGTATCTGCAGGTGTGGGACGCGCAACCGACCCCGATGGGGTGGAATCTGCCGGAGAAGCGGTCGGAGATGAAGGCCGCGTTCCCGGATTTCCCCGGCACCACGCTGCAACTCGCGGACCGTATGCTCATCCCGCCGTCGGAACGGAACCTTTCCGGGGCATACGGATCGCTGGTCTTCGGCAACTACGCGAAGGATCTCGAGCTGACCTACGTCAGCGGGTACACCCCCAACGGGCACTACTGGTTCGGCGAGACGTTGTGCATGCGCTGGGACACCAGCGTCTGCCCCGATGCCTACCGCCGCGCGTTCGCGACCGAGCCGACCACCGGCCGGACGATCGTCGATCTGATGAAGGTCGACCGGGTGGTGCTGCATCGCGCCTTGTACCCGGACGCGCGCGACCAGCCCGCGCCCCCCGGCTGGAAATGGGTCGACTATCCGGGGCACGAGAAGTACATCTCGGTGCTGGAACGCGCCGACGGCCTGATCTCGACCCGTGACGGCCGGGTGGCGGCCGCCCAAGGCGTGACAGCCACATCGATCGGCGAATCGGATACGACCAGCCGGGTGCGGGTGAGTTCCCCGGAAGGTGGGCGGCTCGTGTTCGCCCGGCTCGGGTGGCCCGGTTACCGGGCGACGCTGGACGGCCACGAGATCCCCACCACGCTGGTAGGGAAAACCTTCGTGGCCGTCGACCTGCCGTCCGGCGCCTCCGGTGAGCTGGAGTTGTCCTGGCAGCCGCCGGGCTGGTGGATCGGCCTCGCCGCGGCACTGCTCGGGCTGCTCGGCCTCGGTCTGCTGGAGTGGGCGCACCTGCGTAGCAGGCGGCGGTTCGACCGGCCGATCGACGAGAGCGGCGAGCCGTCCGCACCCGATGCCGCGGTGACACCGGAAACCGATTCGGCCGACGCCGTCCGATGAGCGCGGGCGCGGCGGACGGAGCCGGGGCGGCATCGGAGGTGGTGCGACGCTCCGATGCCGCGGACGCGACGAGCACGCCACCGCCAGCCGAGGCGGATGCCCCGCTTCCCCCTGCCGCGGAACTCCCCGCCGACCCGGGCCCGCTGCTGCGCTTGGTGCGTCGCCAGGAGATCGCGTTCGCCATCGTCGGCGTGGTGAACACGGGTCTGGGCATGGCTCTGACGGTGATGTGGCTGGCGGTGCTCGGTAACCGGGCGCCCGCCGCGATCGCGCCCGCCCTGGCCTACGGCATCAGCGTGGTCGTGGCGTTCGTCCTGCACCGCACCCTGGTGTTCCGTGTGCGCGGGCGGCTGATGCGGGATTTCGCCGCGTTCGTCGCGGTGAACTCCGGCGGGCTGGTGCTGAACATGGTGCTGCTCCAGCTGGGGGTGTCGCTGTTGCACCTGCCGAGCATTCCGTCGGCGGTCGCCGTGATGGCGCTGGTGGCGGGCGCCAGCTTCTTCGGGCATCGCCACATCTCGTTCCGCCGCGCGCCCGCGCTCGACGCGGACGGTTCCCGGTCCGGCAAGGCAGGCAGGTAGGTTCCTGATATGCCTGAGCACACCACTTTGGACGCCACACTGCTGAGCCTGCTGGCCTGCCCGCAGGACAAGGGCCCGCTGCGGCTGGTCCGCGCCGCCGACGGCAGCGCGCTGCTCTACAACCCGCGCCTGCGCCGGGCATACCCGATCGAGAACGGTATCCCGGTCCTGCTCGTCGACGAGGCCAGGGACGTCACCGACGCCGAGCACGACGCGTTCACCGCCCAGCCCGACGCCTGACTCGCCGAGCTCTCTTCGCACGACTCGCCCGCCGCCGGGCAACGGATGCGTCACGGTCGTTTTGCGGCCATTGACCGTTTGAAGCCGGGTCCGCCATGATCATTTGCACTTCGAGACGGTCCACGCGCTCCAACGAGGGGCGCTACGGCCGACCTGATGAGCGGCGCCGGTGGCGTATGGGAGAGAGGTCGGGAACGTAATGAGCGACTCGCGTTTACGTAACTGGACGGCTCGATGCGCGATCGCCTGCGGAGTCGCGGCGGCGGGATTCACCATGGCGGTGCCCGCCCAGGCCGAACCGCTCTGGCCGGGCGGCCCGGACATCCCCGGTATGCCCGCGCTGATTCCGCCCCCGCCGCCCGTCGCGCCGTGCTCCACGGCCGCCCGTGCGTGTATGCGGCTGTCCACCGACGAAGCCTGGCTGATGGACGAGGGCAAGGTGGTCTATGGCCCCACGCCGATCTCGCACGGGATGCCGGGATACGAGACGCCGCCCGGAGTCTTCCACGTGTCGTTCAAGAAGGAATTCCATTGGAGCACCATGCACAACGCTCCGATGCCGTACGCGACCTTCTTCAACGGCGACATCGCCTTCCACGTCGGCCCGATCGAGAAGAAGTCGCACGGCTGCGTCCGGATGACCCACGAGGGAGCCAAGGCGTTCTACGAATACCTGTGGCCCGGTGACGTTGTCGAAGTCGTGGAGTGACGGCTTCGGCGTGCCCCGGTGATCGCCGCGATCATCGGTCCGCCGGTCCTCGGCCGATGTCTCCGGTCAGATAGCGCTGCAGCGTCGGGCCCACCGCGGTCACCAGGTCGGCCGCGGGCATCGAGGCCAGCGGTTCGACCCCGACGATCTTGCGGCCCACCAGCACGCCGATCATCTGCGACGCGACCAGGCCGATGCGGACCCGGCCGTCGTCCGCCGGGGTGGCGATGCGGAGGCGGACGCGCTCCAGCACCACCTCCAACAGGAATCTCCTGGCCAGGGACGGGTCGTCGCTGCCGGCCAGGATGCTGCGCACCACGGCGACGACGCCGGGCCCCGCGGGGGAGTCCCACACCCCGACCACCGCGCGAATGATGGTCTCGCCCAAGCGGTCCAGTGGCGCGGCCTCGATGATGCGCAATGTCGCCTCGGGATTCACCGGGAATTCCACCACCGCGGCGAAGAGCTGCTGCTTGGTGCCGAAATAGTGATGCACCAGGGCCGGATCCACCCCCGCGTCGGTGGCGACCGCGCGCACCGAGGTCTTGTCGAAGCCCGCGTCGGCGAAACGCGCGCGGGCGGCCGCGAGGATGGCCTCGCGGGCACCCGATTGCCCCGGCCTGCGGCCCGTGCGGGTAGGCCGCTCGGCGCCGCCGGAGCCGTTGTCTGCCGTCACGTGGTCCGCCGTCGTAGCGTGGCCGCGCCCAGGCACAGGGCGACGATCGTGAACCCGGCGACGATGGCCAGATCACGCCACATCTGGCCGGTGACCTCCGGATGCGTCGACACCTGCTGCAGGGCGTCGACCGCGTAGCTCAACGGCATCACGTTGCTGATCACCTCCAGCCAATCGGGCAGCTGGCCGCGGGGAACGAGCAGGCCGCACAGGAAGATCTGCGGCGCGACCACGACCGGCATGAACTGTACGGCCTGGAATTCGGTGCGCGCGAACGCGCTTGCCAGCAGTCCCAGCGCCACCCCGCACACCGCGTCGACCACCGCGATCAGCACCACCCAGCTGGGACTGCCCGCCGCGCCGAGCCCGAGCAGCCCGAAGGAGACCAGGCAGGCGACGATTGCCTGCGCGGCCGCGGCCAGCGAGAACGCGGTGCCGTAACCGGCGAGCAGGTCGAGTTTCGACAGCGGCGTCGACAGCAGCCGCTCCAGCGTGCCCGAGGTGCGTTCGCGCTGCATGGCGATCGCGGTGATCAGGAACATCACGATGAACGGCAGGATGCCCAGCATGCTGATGCCGACCCGGTCGAACAGCGGGACGGGATTCAGCGGGTTGGTCGGGGTGTTCTTGTAGATGAAATACAGCAGCGCCATCAACAGCGCGGGGACCACCAGGATCATGGCGACGGTGCGGTGGTCGTTGCGCAGCTGACGCAGGATGCGGCCGGTGGTAGCGGCGTAGGGGCGCAGCGTCGGCGTCCGCCGGGGCGCGGCTTCCATGGTGGCGGTCATGCGTTCTGTCCCATCGTGATCAGGGTGAGGAAGGCGGTCTCCAGGTTCTGCTCGCCGGTCTGCGTGCGCAGCTCGTCGGGGCTGAGCTGGGCGAGCAACTGCCCCTCGCGCAGCAGCAGCAGCCGGTCGCAGTGCTCGGCCTCGTCCATGACGTGGCTGGACACCAGCAGCGTCGTCCCGTTCGCGGCCAGCTCGAGGAACTGCTTCCACAGCTCGACGCGCAGCACGGGATCGAGGCCGACCGTCGGTTCGTCCAGAACCAGCAGCTGGGGCTGGGCGACCAGTGCGCACGCCAGAGACGCTCGCGTCTGCTGCCCGCCGGAGAGCTCGTCGCCGCGCTGGTGGGCGTGATCGGCCAGACCGACCGCGGTGATCGCATCGTCGGCGTCGGCGCGGTCGCGGCCGTAGAGCGCGGCGAAGTACGCGACGTTCTCGCGGACGCTGATGTCGTTGTAGATGCTCGGCGCCTGGGTGACGTAGCCGATCAGGTGGCGCAGCGCCGCGGAGCCCGCCGGGCGTCCCAGCGCGCTGACGTCGCCCGAGTCGATGATCTGAGTGCCGACGATGCTGCGCATCAGCGTCGTCTTGCCGCATCCCGACGGGCCGAGCAGCCCGGTGATCGAGCCGCGAGGGATGGTCAGCGAGACGTCGTGCAGTACTTCGCGGCCGCCGCGGCGGACCCGCAGGTTCCGTACCTCGACGGCGGGGGATGAGATGTCTTGCGACACGGTCGCCTCAATTCATCGAGCGTTGAATTCACTATGTGATGAATTTAGCGCGCCCGCACTGAACAGGCAAGAGCGTCGGTCGGGGAGTCAGTGGCCGTGGTGCGCCGGTGGGGTCCCCGGTGCCTGGCCCGGGTTCACGACGACGAACTGGCCCATCATTCCGAGGTCTTCGTGCCAGAGCAGGTGGCAGTGGTACATGTAGGGCGCGTCCGGATCGGCCGGGCCGTCGAAGCGCATGGCCAATCGCACCGTGCTGCCCGGCGGCAGGAAGACG
The DNA here is from genome assembly GCF_001612765.1 of Nocardia arthritidis NBRC 100137. Taxonomy (GTDB): domain Bacteria; phylum Actinomycetota; class Actinomycetes; order Mycobacteriales; family Mycobacteriaceae; genus Nocardia; species Nocardia arthritidis. The sequence continues at coordinate 7,718 of NZ_BDBB01000014.1, read as the reverse complement.
GTGTCCTTCGGGCCGGTCAACGCCGCCGCCGGTGGCGGGGCGTCGTCCACCGCGAGCACGCGGAATTGCACGTCGTGGATGTGGAAGTTGTGCAGCATGCCGTCGCCGTTGCGCACCACCCACGTCTCCGTGGTGCCGCGCGTCACCGCGAAATCGATCCGGTCCATAACCATCGGGGTGCCGTTGATCCCGGCGAGGTTCAGGTCGAAATTCCGTTCCCGGACCGAATCACCGCCGTCCGGGGTGCTGGGAGGAGCCAGCACCGCGGGCAGTTCCGGTGACGGCCGCAGCGTCTCGGCCGCGCGCAGTTCCAGGATGTCGAAGGTGTCGTCGCCCCCGGCGAAACGCTGTGTCCAGAAATCGAGTCCGGCGTCGAGTTCGCCGGAGCGCAAAACGGTGCGCTCGCCCGGTCGCATCCGCACCACGATCTCGGCGCGCTCACCCGGCGACAACCGCAGCCGATCCTGGGTGCTCGGCCGTTCGGTCAAGCCGCCGTCGGTGGCGACGAGGGCGAACGGTCGCCCGTCGGAGAATTCGAAGGTGTAGATCCGCGCGGTGGAGGCGTTGAGCAGGCGCAGCCGGACGAGTTCGTCGCCGACGTTCCGGTACGGCGCGAGCGTGCCGTTGACCATGGTCCGGTCGCCGAGGAAACCGATATCGCGGAACATCCCGTGGGAGGAGTCGAGCGCCGCGCCGTTGAACTTCACGTCCTGCACAATCACCGGCAGATCGTCCACGCCATAGGTGGAGGGGAGCGCCAGGGTGGTGGATACGTCGTCGTCGAGCAGGAACATGCCCGCAAGTCCGCGGCGCACGTGGGTTTCGGTCGCGCCGTGTGGATGCGGGTGGTACCACAGCGTCGCAGCGGGTTGATCGACGGTCCACTGCGGCGTCCAAGCGGCGCCCGGCGCCACCATCTGGTGCGGGCCGCCATCCATCGCGGCGGGCAGGTGCATGCCGTGCCAGTGCACGGTGGAGGCCTCCGGCAGGGTGTTGCGCACGGTCACCGCCACCTTCTCCCCGCGCCGCGCCCGCAGTGTCGGACCGAGATAGTCGCCGTTGAACCCCCAGGTCTGCGTGGCCCGGCCGGGAAGGAACTCCCGTTGCCCGGCGCGCATGTCGAGTTCGAACGTGCGCGTGCCGTCGGCGCCGACCCGCGACGGCGCCAGCGCGGGGACGGCGAGTTCGTTCCGGAATTCCGTCTTGCCCACGGTGGATACGGCCGCCCCGGTGTACACCCAGGCGACACCACCGAGGAGCAGGACCGGCAATGCCGCGAGGCAGCCGAGAACGAGGAACAACCGCCTGCGCGGCCGGGAATCCGAAGACATGGACCGACAGTAGAAATCCGCGGGGCCGCAACACATCCGGAAGCGTCCCGATTTCCTCCCCGATCCCGCCCCTGACACCCGTGCCGCGATCTCAGGGTGCGCGCGGGATTCGTTCGGCCGGCCGCGCCCGTCGAATGTGACTCGGAACACATCATGGAGTGTCACGTTCCGGGGCGGTCAGCTGTCCCCTGGTCGTCACCATCCGCCAACCCTGTTTCGGTGACCCGACCATTGGAGCACTGTCATGAACACCGCACATAGGATCGTCATCCTCGGCGGCGGCTACACCGGCATGCTGGCCGCCGTGCGGCTGGCCAGGCGCACCCGTGCGCTGGACGTCCGGATCACGCTGGTCAACCCCTCGGCGCGATTCACCGAGCGCCTGCGCATGCACCAGGTGGCCGCGGGCCAAGAGCTGGCGGACCACCGGATCCCCGCGCTCCTGGAAGGCACCGGCGTCGCCTTCGTCCAGGGCTGGGCCACGGCCATCGATCCGGTGGGTCGCGAGGTGACCGTCGACGGTACGACTCGCCTTTCCTATGACGATTTGATCTACGCGCTGGGCAGCACCGCGGACACGAGCATCGTGCCCGGTGCCGCCGACCATGCGTGGACCCTCGACAACCCCGCCACCGCACACCGATTCGCCGAGCGCCTCGCCGAGGTGGCGGCGCGCGGCGGCACGGTCGCGGTCTGCGGCGGCGGCTTGACCGGCATCGAGGCGGCAGCCGAGATCGCCGACAGCCATCCCGATGCGCGCGTCACCCTGATCAGCAACGGTGAGCCCGGCGCCATGATGGGCACGAAGGCCCGCGCCTACCTGCATCGGGCACTCGATCGGCTCGGTGTCACCCGGCAGACCGGCCGGGCCGTGGTGAAGGTGCTGCCTGACGCGGTCGAACTGGCAGGCGGCGAACTCGTGCACGCCGACCTGACGCTGTGGACGGCCGGTGTCCGCGTCTCCCCATTGGCCGCGCAGGCCGGGATCGAGACCGACCCGCACGGGTTGATCGTGGTCGACCCGACCCTGAAGTCGGTGTCGCACCCGACGATCCACGCCATCGGCGACGCCGCCGCGGTCCGCCAGGCGTGGGGGCGGATCCACGGCACCTGCCAGAGCGGGATGCCGACCGCCGCCTACACCGCGGACGTCATCGCGCGGCAGCTGCGCGGCAAGCGGGTGCGGCCGTTCCGCTTCGGTTATTTCCACCAGCCGGTCAGCCTCGGCCGCGGGGACGCGATCATCCAGTTCACCAAGGCCGACGACCGTCCGCGCCGCGGCTACCTGACCGGACGCGCCGCCGTCCGCTACAAGGAGACCGTCAGCAGCAGCCCGGTGCCGGTCTTCATGCTGAGCAAGCGGATGACGGTGTCGGTCACGCTGTCCGAAGGTGGCCGCGCAACCAGGAGAATCTAGCCATGGCCGACCCGACATCCGAGCAGGACCCTTTTCTCGAGCACCGGCGTCTGTTGTTCGCCACCGCGTACCGGATGCTGGGCACCGTCACCGACGCGGAGGACGTCCTTCAAGACGCCTGGCTGAAGTGGAACGAGACCGACCACTCCATGGTGCGTCAGCCCAAGTCCTACCTGGTGCGCGCGGTCACCAACCTGTCGCTCAACCGGCTCACCTCGGCCAGGGCCACCCGCGAGAGCTATGTCGGGCCCTGGCTTCCCGAGCCGTTGCTCACCTCACCTAACATCGCCGAGGAGACCGAATTGGCCGACACCGTCTCCACGGCGATGCTGGTGGTCCTGGAAACACTCGGTCCCGTCGAACGGGCGGTCTTCCTGCTGCGCGAGGTCTTCGGCTACACGCACGCCGAGATCGCCGAGACCCTGGACCGGCCGGAGCCCGCGATCCGGCAGATCGCGCACCGCGCCAAGCGGCACGTGCAATCCCGCCGACCGCGTTTCGACACCGACAAGGCCGAGCGCGACCATGTCACCGCCCGGTTCATGGCCGCGTGTTCCGGCGGCGACCTCAACGCGCTGATGGACCTGCTCGCCCCGGATGTCACCTCGTGGTCGGACGGCGGCGGCGTGGTCACCGCGGCGCGGCGGCCGTTGTACGGCCCCGATCACGTGGCGCGCTGGATACTCGGCGTGCTGGCCAAGCCGATCGTCGCCGGATTCGTGCTCGAACCCGCGCACATCAACGGTGAACTCGGCGCGCTGGCGCTCATCGACGGGAATCCCGTGGCCGTGTTCACCTACGACATCGCCGACGGACGGATCCAGAACCTCCGATTCCAGGTCAACCCGTACAAGCTGAAGGGTCTCTCCATGGGCACCGACACGCTGGGGTGACGGCGGTCGTTCTAGGCTCCACACGTGACCGACCAGAGCGCCCTGTCCGCCGACGGCGGGCAGTTGCGGGCCTCGACGCTCGAACTGTTCTTCGATCTCGTCTTCGTCCTCACCATCACCCAGCTCTCGCACGTCTACACGCATCATCCGGGTTTCCAGGCGCTCGCCCAGGTCGCGTTGCTGTTCGGACTGGTCTGGTGGATGTATTCCGGCTACGTCTGGCTCACCAACGAGGTCGCTCCGAACAGTTCCAGCAGGCGGACCTGGCTGCTGGTGGGCATGTTCGCGTTCTTCGTTCTCGCCTTGGCGATCCCGGATGCGTTCCACGGCACCGGCATCGCGTTCGGGTTCGGATACGTCCTGGTCACCGCCGTTCACACCGCGCTGTTCGGCTCGGCGGGCGGCGCATCGGCGACGATCGCGATCCGCCGGCTCGCGCCGCTCAACGCCCTGGCCGCCGCGCTCGTACTGGCCGGCGGATTCGTCCACGGCTGGATGCAGTACGCCTGCTGGACCGTGGCGTTCATGGTGCAGGTGATCAGCCCCTATCTGGTCGACACACGCGACTTCGTGGTCCGAGCGGGCCACTTCTGCGAGCGGCACGGACTGGTCGTGATCGTCGCGATCGGCGAATCCATCGTCGCCGTCGGCGCCGGGCTGGCCGGGGAGAAGATCACCCCGCAGTTGATCGCCACCGTCGGCCTCGGCCTATGCCTGGCCTACGTCCTGTGGTGGGCGTATTTCGGTGTCGACGACGAACGTGGCGAGCACGCGCTGGCCGCGGTGCCCGACCGGGAACGTTCCCGGCCCGCCCTGCTGGCCTACGGCTACTCCCTGTACCCGTTGCTGATCGGCGTCATCGTGGCCGCGGCGGGCATTCAGATGAGCGTCGCCCACGGCGATGAAGCGACCTCGGTCGCCGTAGCCGCCGCGCTCTCCGGCGGCGTCGCGCTGTACTTCCTCGGCCAGTTCTTCTTCCGCCTGACCCTGCGGCTGCCGCGCCCATGGGCTCGGCTGCTCGCGGCGCTCGCGGTGGCGGCGACAACGCCGATCGGCGTCTTCTGGGTGTCGTGGGCCCAATTGGTCGCGATCGTCGTCGTGGGCTACGCCGCGGTCATCGCCGACGACCTGCTCACGCTGCGGTCCGGCGAGCACAGTACGTACTTCTGAGTGCCGTGGTCGCCGTCCGTCCGGCTTCCTCGGGCGAACTTGCGTTTTCGGCTCGTAGCCGTGCGTCCTGGCCTGCGCGCGCGAGCGCGTGCCGCGCACTCGGCGTTGCTTCTACCCGCGCGATTGCCCGCGCCGAGGGCGGTACGGTCGCCGGGCGGCTGGGCGAACCGTTGTCGTAGCCGTCGAGGACAATGGCGGCTGTGTGTGCCCAGCCTGTCGAGGAGCTCGCCGTCGAACCACCCGCTGCCGCCCGGCGTCTGCTCGGGGCGACCTTGTGGTCGGGCCCGGTCGGTGTCCGGATAGTCGAAGTCGAGGCCTACGGGGGAGACCCGGCCGGACCGTGGCCGGACCCGGCTTCGCATTCCGGACGCGGCCGGACCAAGCGCAACGACGTAATGTTCGGCCCCGCCGGTGTGCTCTACGTCTACCTCAGCTACGGCATGCACACCTGTATCAATGTGACGAGCGGACCGGATGGGATCGCCAGCGCCGCCCTGATCCGCTCCGGCGAGGTGATCGAGGGACTGGAGACGGTGCGCGAGCGCCGCCCCGGCGCCCGCTCCGATCTCGACTCGGCCCGTGGGCCGGGCAATCTCGGCAGTGCGCTGGGAATCACGTTGAGCGACTACGGAACCCCGCTGTTCGATCCGGCGTCGCCGATCCGGCTCGAGCTGCACAGCCCGGTCGAACCCGCCGAAATCGCGAGTGGTCCGCGCGTCGGCGTCAGCAGCGCGGCGGACCTGCCGTGGCGTTTTTGGCTTCCGGGCTCGCGGGCGGTGTCGGTCTACCGGCGCAGTCCGCGTGCTCCACTGCCCGCCGCGAAGCCGGCCTGACCGCTCGCCGCAAGTTTCACCGCGGCGCGATGAGTTCACGCGACGCCTCGTCCTATCGGTCGAACGCGCCACCGACGCGGCGCGACCGACCTGAAAGACAGGAACATGACCGCCATCGCCGCCACCAGCACCGCCCCTGCCGCCGCCCGCCCGGGCAAGGGCTCGATCGCGCCCTGTGGACACTGCAGATCCTGCTCGGCCTGTTCCTGATCATCGCCTCGGGCCTGCCGAAGCTGGTCGGCCAGTCCGACGCCGTGCGAATCTTCCACGAGATCGGTGGGCGCCCCCGCCTTGGCGCCGTTCCCCCTGGTGCTTGCCGGGTTGTTCGCCTGGATCGCCTACCAGCGGCGCGGCAGCCCCGCCGGGGTGCGGGAAATCCTGTCGCGTTGAGAACGTCCGCGCCACGACACTGAGGTGCGCACGAGGCAACGGACCCCGTGCGGAAAGATAGGACAGCGTGAGCGGCGACATCATCGACGAACTGACCTGGCGCGGGCTGATCGCGCAGTCCACCGACCTGGACGCCTTGCGTGCGGCGGCCGCCGGGTCGCTGACCCTGTATGCCGGCTTCGATCCCACCGCCGCCAGCTTGCACGCGGGCCACTTGGTGCCGTTGCTCGCCCTGAAGCGTTTCCAGCGCGCCGGGCACCGCCCCATCGTGCTGGCCGGTGGCGCCACGGGGCTGATCGGTGACCCGCGCGACGTCGGCGAGCGGACCATGAATTCCACCGACACCGTCGCGGGCTGGGCCGAGCGAATCCGCTCCCAGCTGGAGCGTTTCGTCGACCTGGACGACTCGCCGACCGGGGCGGTCATCGTCGACAATATGGACTGGACCGGGCGGCTGACCGCGGTCGACTTCCTGCGCGACATCGGCAAGCACTTCTCGGTGAACGTCATGCTGGCGCGCGACACCATCAAGCGGCGGCTGGACGGCGAGGGCATCTCCTACACCGAGTTCAGCTACATGCTCCTGCAGGCCAACGACTACTTGCAGTTGCGCCGCGACTACGGCTGCACGCTGCAGGTAGGCGGCTCCGACCAGTGGGGCAACATCATCGCGGGCGTCGAACTCAACCGCCGGGTGGACGGCGCGTCCGTGCACGCCCTGACCGTTCCGCTGGTGACCTCCGCGGACGGCAAGAAGTTCGGCAAGTCCACCGGCGGCGGCAGCCTGTGGCTCGATCCCGAGATGACCAGCCCCTACGCCTGGTACCAGTACTTCGTGAACACGGCCGACGCCGATGTGGTGCGGTACCTGCGCTGGTTCACCTTCCTGTCCCGCGAGGAACTCGACGAACTCGAGCGGGCGACCGCAGAGCGCCCGCATGCCAGGGAAGCTCAGCGCAGGCTCGCCGCCGAGATGACGACCCTGGTGCACGGCGAGGCCGATACCCGCGCGGTGCAGCTGGCCAGCCAGGCGTTGTTCGGTCGCGGTGAACTCCGCGAGCTCGACGAGGCGACGCTCGGCGCGGCCCTGCGCGAAGCGGCGGTCGACGGTGAGGTCGCGCAGGTCAAAGCAGGCGAGCCGAGCACCATCGTGGATCTGCTCGTCGCCACCGGCTTGTCCGAAAGCCGCGGCGCCGCGCGGCGCGCGGTGAACGAAGGCGGCGCCTCGGTGAACAACGTGAAGATCTCCGATATCGAATGGACCCCGGCGGATGCCGACTACCTGCACGGACGCTGGCTCGTCCTGCGGCGGGGGAAGAAGAACCTCGCGGGGGTTCTGCGGGCAGGTGCATGAAGATCGCGGTGGCTTGAATCACATCTGTGTGATTCAAGCCCCTCATCACTGCGATCACATGCTCTTGACCTGCGGAAACGCCAGCTTGTCCAGGCGATTTGACGTAGCGTTTTCCGCCGCGTAACTTTATCCAAGTCAGAGCGACACGGACACCGACCCGGAGCCGAGAAGCGAGGCGGAGACGCCGAGTGGATGGACTGGGAAACGAGGTAGGACGAGGAGCGCCTGGTAGATCAGTGCAATGTAGATCATCCGATGGTCTTGACTTCGGTGGACTACTTGCTTAGACTGGAAAAGTTGCCTCACAGAAGGTCCGGTTCAGTCCGGTTT
>NZ_BDBB01000013.1 GCF_001612765.1 Nocardia arthritidis NBRC 100137 | reverse complement strand
GCCGCGGGCGCGGTGGGCGCGGCCAATCGCGGTGGCACCATCGCGGCTCCGGCCACGGTGCTGAGCCGTGGCGCGGCGGGCGGTCCCCCGCCCGATAACGGCGGCAGGTTCACCACGACCCAGAAATGGCTGACCGGGCTGGGCATCGGCGCCGTGCTGCTCGGTGCGCTGACGGCCTACCTGCTCTTCGGTGGAGACACCAATCCGGATTCCACGCCGTCGCCGACCGTGACGGTCGCGCCGAGCCCCAAGCCCGCCCCGCCGGTGGCCACGACCACCCCCAAGCCCGCACCCGCGCCGGTGGACACCGAGACCTACGAACCGCCCACCACCGAGCCGAAGACCACGACACCGGAGCCGACGACGACCACCCCGCCGCCCACCAGCACGGCACCGAGCACGACGAAGCCGACGACCACCGCGCCCACCGCCACCAGCAGCCGTCCGCGCATCCCGACTCTCGACATACCATTCCCGGAGATTCCCGGTGCCCGAGGGCCTTCGGCCACCCGCAGCGGATCCGCCACTTCTTCGCAAGGACTGCCATGACGACCCCGAAGAATCTCTCGTCTCGCTACGAGCTGGGCGAGATCATCGGGTTCGGCGGTATGTCCGAGGTGCACAAGGCTCGCGACATCCGGCTGAGCCGGGACGTGGCGATCAAGGTCCTGCGGGCGGACCTGGCCCGCGACCCCACGTTCTACCTGCGGTTCAAGCGCGAGGCGCAGAACGCGGCCGCGCTCAATCATCCGGCCATCGTCGCGGTCTACGACACCGGCGAGGCCGAGGTGGACGGCGGCCCGCTGCCGTACATCGTGATGGAGTACGTCGACGGCGACACGCTGCGCGACATCGTGCGTGGCAAGGGACCGCTTCCACCGCGCCGCGCGATGGAGATCATCGCGGATGTCTGCGCCGCCTTGGACTTCAGCCACAAGGCCGGGATCGTGCACCGGGACATGAAGCCCGCGAACATCATGATCAACCGCTCGGGTGCGGTGAAGGTGATGGACTTCGGCATCGCGCGCGCACTCGCCGACAGCTCCAACCCCATGACCCAGACCGCGGCGGTGATCGGCACCGCGCAGTACCTCTCCCCGGAGCAGGCGCGCGGCGAAACGGTGGACGCGCGCTCGGACGTCTACTCCGTCGGTTGTGTGTTGTTCGAGATCCTCACCGCGGAGCCGCCTTTCACGGGTGATTCCCCGGTCGCCGTCGCCTACCAGCACGTGCGGGAAGACCCGCGACTGCCCTCGCACGTGTATTCCGGCGTGCCGCGCGAACTGGACTCGGTCGTGCTCAAGGCGATGAGCAAGAATCCGGCCAACCGATACCAGACCGCCGCCGAGATGCGCGCCGACCTGATCCGGGTGCTCGGCGGCCAGAAGCCCAGCGCCCCGATGGTGATGACCGACGAGGACCGCACCACCATGATGAGCGCGGACGAGCCCCCGCCGCGCAACTACCGTACGGTCGAGCGCCACGACGACACCGCCGAGCAGGATCCGGCCGAGCCGAACGGACGGCGCCGGACCGCCTACATCGCGATCGGCGCCGTCGCGGCCGTCGCGGTGGCTTTCGCGCTGTTCTGGGTGCTGCTCGGGCCGGGAAGCCGACCGGACCAGGTGGCCATTCCCGACCTGTCCAACAAGTCCTCGCAGCAAGCGCAGGACGCGCTGCAGAAACTCGGCTTCACGGTGGCGATCCAGCAGAAGCCCGACAGCAAGGTCGCCACGGGCAACGTGATCGCGACCCAGCCGCTCGGCGGCTCGCGGATCGACGAGGGCAGCACGGTCACGGTCCAGGTGTCCTCGGGTCCCGCGCAGGTTCAGGTGCCGAAGCTGACCGGGCTGTCCCAAGAGCAGGCCGAGCAGGTCTTGAACTCCAAGGGCCTGCGGATCAATCCGAACGTCGAGCGCAAACCGTCGAGCACCGCCGAGAAGGACCAGGTGATCGAGCAGAACCCGTCGCCGGGTTCGAAGGTCGACGTCGACTGGGAAATCGTCGTCACGGTCGGCACCGGTCCGGAGGCGGTGCGCGTTCCCTACGTCGTCGGGCAGAGCATCGACGTGGCCCAGCCGAATATCGAGGGCAACGGCTTCAAGGTCGTCGTCCAGGAGGTGCAGTCCTCGAAGCCCAAGGGTGAGGTGGTCGCCTCCAGCCCGGCAGGCGGCAGCAGCGCGGAGAAGGGTTCCACGGTCACCGTCCAGGTGTCCGCGGGTGACCTGAAGATGCCGTCGCTGGTGGGTCTCACCGTCTCGCAGGCGGTGGAGAAGCTGCGCGCGGAAGGCTGGACCGGCAGCACCAGCCAGATCAGCCAGTCCCCGCAGGGCACCTTCGACGCTGGCAATGTCGGCCGCATCCTCAGCCAGCAGCCGTCCGCGGGCAGTTCGATCCAGAAGAACAGCGCCATCCTGGTCGGCGTGGGGGTGCTCGGCCCGCCGTGATCGGCGCTGCCGCCGGTATCCAGAAAACGAGACCAACCGGTGTGAATTGCGGGAGAATGATGCTGCTTCATCCCAATCAGCGCAGCTGAGTACGAGGAGGTAGCTCATGACCACTGCCAGGGACATCATGAAACCGGGCGTCCAGTGGATTTCGAAGGACACGACGATCGAGCAGGCCGCACGAACCATGGCCGAACTGAACGTCGGGTCCCTGATCATCTCCGACCAGAACGAGCGGATGTGCGGCATCGTCACCGACCGCGACATCGTGGTGAAGTGCATCGCCCAGGGCAAGGCCCCATCGGATTGCCAGGTGGATGAACTGTGTGAATCGACGCCCCGGTGGGTCGATGCCAACGCCGACATCGCGGAAGTCCTCGACGAGATGGAAAGCAACCGGGTCAAGCGCATGCCGGTCATCGAGGACAAGCGGCTGGTCGGCATGATCAGCGAGGCGGACCTGGCCCGGCATCTGGACGACAACCAGCTCGGCGAGTTCGTGACCGCCGTCTACGGACGTCCCTAGGTTTCGGACCGGCGCGGAGGAACGTACCCGACAACGTCTTCCGTGTCCGCACAAAAGCACTTCGGCACCGTGCGGCCGCGCTCCCGCTCGGCGATGAAATCGAGCCGGCCGGGTGCCAGGTGAGTTCGGGCCGCGGACGGCCGATGGCCGTCCGCGGCCGCTCGTCCTCGACGGCCCCGCTGCGCGATCAAGCTGACAGCCTCGCGATTGCGGCGTCGCGGCAAGCCGCGCCGAGCTGTCTCGCGCGTGCGCCACGGGTGCGGGATCGTCGAGGTGGCACCGGCGTCAGGCAGGCTCGGCCTTCGGTAGGTAACGCAACACCGCGACGTCCCCGACTTGCGTCACGCCCGTGAGCCGCATCCGGCGATGAGGTGCGCCCGGAAAGTCGGCCGGGTCGAGAATGCGCGGCGCCGCGATGTCGCCCACCAGGATCGGAGCGATCGCTAGATGCAGTTCGTCGGCCAGATCGGCGGCCAGGAACGCGGTGTGAATGCGGGTGCCGCCCTCCACCATGAGCCGGTCGACACCCCGTCGGCCCAGGTCGTCCAGCATCGCGCCGAAATCGAGTTCGGTACCGAGGTCCACGACCTCGGCCGATCCGGCCAGGCGGCCGGTGAGCTTCGGCGCGCCCGCCGCGGTGGTGTACACGATCTTGTCGCCGCCGCAGTGCCAGAACCGCAGCTCCGGAGCCAAGTCGCCACTCGCCGAGACGGTCACCTTCAGCGGAAATTCCGGTTTGCCCGCCGCGACGCGCGCCGCCCTGCGTTCGGCGCTGTCGACCAGCAACCGCGGGTTGTCGCTGCGCAGCGTCTGCGCGCCGACCAGGACGGCGTCGGAGTCCGCGCGGACCTGGTCCACCCGGTCGAAGTCCGCCGCGTCGGACAAGCGCAGCCGCTGCGGGCTCGCGTCGTCGATGTACCCGTCGATGCTCGCCGCGACCGACAGCAGCACATGCGGACGGGTCACTGCAGCACCAGCGCGGCGACCTCCGCCTCCAGCGTCTGCACCAAGCCCTCGGCGGGGCGCTCCCCGCACACGCCGAGCCAGTTGGCCAGCATCCGGTGCCCACCCTGGGTGAGCACCGATTCCGGGTGGAACTGCACGCCGTGGATGGGCAAGGTGCGATGACGCATGGCCATCACGATTCCGCTCTCGGTGCGTCCGAGCACCTCGATCTGCTCGGGCAGGGTGTCTTCGACGACGGTGAGCGAGTGGTAGCGCGTGGCGGTGAACGGGTCGGGCAGACCGGCCAGCACGCCCGCGCCGATGTGGAAGACCTCGCTCGTCTTCCCGTGCAGCAGCTCCGGGGCCCTGGTGACGGTGGCGCCGAACGCCTCGCCGATCGCCTGGTGTCCGAGGCACACGCCGAGCAGCGGAACACTCTGCTCCGCGCAGGCGCGCACCAACGGGATGCTGGCGCCCGCCCGGTCCGGCGTACCGGGGCCCGGACTGATCAAAATGCCGTCGAAATCTCGTACGACCGCGCCGACGTCGGCCAGATTCGGATCGTCGTTGCGCCAGACGACAGCGTCGACACCGAGTTGCCCGAGGTACTGCACCAGGTTGAAGACGAAGCTGTCGTAATTGTCGACGACCAGAACACGCATGACATCGAGATTACGTCCCCGCCCGGCACCGCGTCGCATCCATTACCTGTTGGGATAGCCTAGAGACCACGACCTGCAGCCGAATACGAGGACGTCATGCCCAAGTCGAAGGTCCGTAAGAAGACCGACTATACGATCAACCCCGCCAGCCGGACGCCGGTGAAGGTGAAGGCTGGGCCGTCTCCGGTCTGGTATGTCGCCATCATGCTCGGGTTCATGCTCGCCGGGCTGGTGTGGCTGCTCGTCTACTACCTGGCGGCCGAGCAGATCAGCTGGATGAACGACCTCAACGCCTGGAACTTCCTGATCGGCTTCGGCCTGATGGTGGTCGGGCTGATCATGACGATGCGCTGGCGCTGAGCATAACGCCGACCCGGATTACAGACGTGTCATTCATGCACACCTGTGGATGAGCCTGTGGACAACTCGAGGAGCGATTGGGGAGTGCTGTGAGTCCGGAACTTTCCGCCCCCGGCCCGCGGGAGCGCGAAGAGCCGCACCTGGCCTGGACCACGCCGACACCCGCGCTCGTCGCGGTCACCGTGGGCGGCATCGCGCTGGCCGTCGCCGCGGTTGTCACCTCCGAGGCGGCCAGCCGCCTGCTCGTGGGACTCGCCGCCGTCGGATTGCTCGCCCTTGCCGGGCTCGGGTTCCGGCAACGCCCGCGGCTGTCGGTGATAACCGGCGCGCAACCCCGCATGGTCGTCCGCACGCTGACGGGGGCGGACGAATACGCCCCGCAGCAGATCATCCGCGCCCGCGTGGTGAGCTACCGGCGCCTCGGGCGCAAGATGCCGATGTTGGAACTCGACGTCCAGCACAACGGCGCGGAGCGGCTGTTGATCTTCGGCCGCTGGGATCTGGGCGCCAACCCTGAAGTCGTCTACCAGGACCTGGTCGGAGCACTGCGGCTCACCGAGGACAAGACCCGCTGACGGTGCATTCGTCCCACGCCGGACGCGAATGTTTCACGTGAAGCGAATCCGCGTGTCACACAGTCGAAGTGATCGCGCTCACCGCTACTGTCGCCAGCGCCGCGACGGCGACGAGCGCCACCGCTGCCCAGCCGACCATCCGTGCCGCTTGCGGAGTCTTCACTCGCAGCCACGCGGGCAGGAACAAGATGCCGAGTGTCGCGAGCGTGCCCGCGGCCAGACCGCCGAGATGGCCCCAGAGCGAGATGCCGGGCAGCGACAAACTGATGAAGACGTTGATGCCGATGATGATGAGCATCTGATTCGGGTTCTGCCGCAGCCGGATCAGGATGATCGTGATCGCACCGAACAAGCCGTACACCGCGCCGGACGCGCCCGCCGTAAGGCTGTTCTGCGAGAACAGCATGACCCCGGCGGACCCGCCGAGCAGCGAAGCCGAGTACACCGCGAGATAGCGCAATCGTCCCAACACCAGCTCGGCATCGCGGCCCACCACGAACAGGGCGAACATGTTGAGCAGCAGGTGGATCGGGCCGTAGTGCAGGAACCCGGACCCGAGCACCCGCCACCATTCGCCATCGGCGACGGCGGGTGCCCACAGCACCCAGTCCAGGAACAGCGCGGAGCCCCGCTGGTTGTCCATCAGGCTCTTCGATTGGATCGCGGTGATCGCGTAGATCACCACGTTGATCGCGATCAGCGCATAGGTCGCATAAGGTGCGGACGTCCGTGCCGCTGCCGCGCCCGAGACCGTCCGCACCGGCGCGACGCCGCGCTGATCCGCGCGCAGACAGTCGACACAGTGTTGGCCGACGGCGGCGGGACGCAGGCATTCCGCACAGGACGGCCGCCCGCACCGCGTGCAGGCCAGGCCGGTCGGGCGATTCGGATGGCGGACGCACGTGGGTGCGGGCGGCTGGGGGTTCATAGTCTCATTCGATCGTGATCTTGGTGATGACGACGGGTTCCAGCGGCCGGTCGTTGCGATCGGTCCTGGTGGTCGCGATCGAGTCGACGACCTTCCGGGAATCCGGGTCCACCACTTCACCGAAGATCGTGTGCTTGCGGTTGAGATGCGGCTGCGGGCGGACGGTGATGAAGAACTGCGAGCCGTTGGTGCCCGGCCCCGCGTTGGCCATCGCCAGCAAGTAGCCCCGGTCGAACCGCAGCTCCGGGTGGAACTCGTCGCCGAACTCGTAACCCGGCCCGCCGCGACCGGTACCGGTGGGATCGCCACCCTGGATCATGAATCCGGCCATCACGCGATGGAACAGAGCGCCGTCATAGAACGGGCCGGTGTTGCCCCCGCTGGCGTTCGCGGTGGTGTACGGCGCCGAACCCTCGGCGAGACCTAGGAAATTGCGCACCGTCTTGGGCGCGTGGTTACCGAAGAGCGCGAGCTTGATATCGCCGTGATTCGTGTGCAGCGTTGCCACGGATGTCTGATTCGGTGAGGTCACGACGCCCATCGTGCCACGGTCGGCTATCCAGCCGCGGAACTGGGCCGGACCGTGCTGTGAGCTGGGCCTGCTGCGCGAATCGGCGGGCTGTGCCTAGAGTGGTGCCATGACCTCGGGGCGCTTGCATGTCTCTTCGCGTTCACGTAACCGGCTCCTCCTCGCGACGGCCGTCGCGCTGGCTGGCGGCGTGGCCTATCTGGTCCGTACCCGGCGGCCGCAACAGCCGGAACCAGCCCCCGCTCCCCCGCGCATCGGGTACTCCCGGAACGGCTCCGCGCCGACACCCTTGGCGGAAGCCGGCGCGGAACACGATCACTGATTCGGGAATCGCTGGTCAGCGACTGACGGTCTTCTTGTACTGACGCAGAGCCAGCGGCACGAACACCACCATGATCACCACCACCCACGCCAGGGAGGTGATAACCGGGTGCCGCAGCGGCCAAGCTTCCGACGTCGGTGCGATCGGGCTGGTGTTGCCGAACAGGTCACGCGTCGCCTGGGTCAGCGCGGATACCGGGTTCCACTCCGCGATCACCCGTAGGACGGTGGGCAACTTATCACTGGGGACGAACGTGTTGGCGATGAAAGTGAGCGGGAAGATCACCATGAAGCTGGCGTTGTTGAACACCTCCGGCGCCCGCACCAGCAGGCCCACCACGGCCATGATCCAAGACACCGCGTAGGCGAACAGCAGCAGCAGGATGTAGGCCAGCACCGCGTCCAGGAACGAACCGCGAATCCGCCAGCCGACGACCAGACCGGTCAGCGACATCACCGTCAGGCTGACCACGTTGATCACCACATCGCTGATCGTGCGGCCGACCAGCACCGCCGAGGAAGCCATCGGCAGCGAGCGGAATCGGTCGATGATGCCCTTCTGCATGTCCTCGGCCAGTCCCGCACCGGTGAAGGTCGCGCCGAACACCACGGTCTGCGCGAAGATGCCCGCGATGAGGAACTCACGGTATCCGCCGGACAGACCGGGCACATCGATGGCCGCGCCGAAGACGTAGGCGAACAGCAGCACGAACATGATCGGCGAGAGCGTGGAGAAGATCAGGACGTCGGGCACCCGCTTGATCTTGATGACATTGCGTTTCGCGATCGTCACGCTGTCGCTGACCACGATGGACAGTCGCTCGCCCAGCGAGGGCCGTATCAGGACCGGTGCCGTCGCGGTCATCGGATGGTTCCTTCCGTAGCTTCCAGCTTGTCGTTCGCCGCGTCGGGGCCGGCGCTCGCCTCCGCTTCGTGGCCGGTGAGGGTGAGGAAGACGTCGTCGAGGGACGTGCGGCGCAGCCCGACATCGTGGATCTGCACGTTGTGCTCGGCCAGCCGCCCCACCGCCGCCACCAGAGCCTGCGATCCGTCGACGACCGGTACGGTGATCCGGCGCAACCCCGGTTCGAGGTGGATCTCGCCGTCGGCCAGGCTTCTCAGCGCCGTCTCGGCCGTCGCGAGATTGTCGACGCGGTCGACGGTCAACTCGATCCGGTCACCGCCGACCATGGTCTTGAGTTCGTCCGCGGTGCCCTTGGCGATCACCTTGCCGTGGTCGATCACGGCGATCGAATCGGCGAGCCGATCCGCCTCCTCCATGTACTGCGTGGTGAGCAGCAACGTGGTCCCGCCTGCGACCAATTCCTCGATGACGTCCCAAAGATCCAGACGCGCGCGGGGGTCCAGCCCGGTGGTCGGCTCGTCGAGAAACAGGACGGGTGGATTCGCGACCAGCGCGCCCGCCAGGTCGAGGCGACGGCGCATACCGCCGGAGTAGCCCTTGACCGGCCGGTCCGCGGCGTCGGTGAGCCGGAATCGTTCGAGCAATTCGCGCGCGCGTTCCTTACTTCGCTGCACGCCCATGTGATAAAGACGTCCCACCATTTCCAAATTCTCGAAACCGGTGAGATATTCGTCGACCGCGGCGTATTGCCCCGACGCACCGATACGGGAACGCAACGCCTGCGGCTCGCGCAGCACATCGATTCCCGCGACCGTAGCGTGCCCGGCATCCGGCACCAGCAGGGTGGTGAACACCCGGACAGTGGTGGTCTTACCTGCGCCGTTGGGTCCGAGCAGTGCGGTGACGGTCCCTTCCGGGACCCTCAGGTCGAGGCCGTCGAGGGCCACCAGTTGGCCGTATCGTTTGACCAGACCCTCGGCGACTATTGCGTCGGGCATGATTCTCCTGGGGTTGATGAGTTCGATGTGATGCAGTGCGGCGCCAGGCGCCCGACGACTCGCTGGATCGGGTGACCGGCCGATACCCGAGTCAGTATTGTCCTGCCCGCCGACAATTTCATCCGATTTGTTCGGCGTGGGCGGCCTCGCGAACGGCACGGGCAACAGCAGGAGGCCGCATTCCGATCCAGTCGGTGCTCGGGGGTACCGGATCGGAATGCGACCGATTCGATGATCCGGCGTGCCCCGGCATCGGAGCGCGCGTAGTGGACTACCCGAATCGGGGATGACCCGTACTCGAATGGAGGAAGTTCGAGCAAGAGCCGTAGCGACGAGCGGGTGCGCTTCGCGGGAACCGTGGAGTCGGTGAACACGAACACATGTTCGCATCGGGGTATGACAAGTTCGGCCTTCACGCACGCCGCGCGACGCCACACCCGACGTGGTCGACACGCCCGGACTTCCATCGATTTCGTGGCGCGGCGACTGGTCGGCATGTTCCGTGCCGCTCGGTGCCGTAGCAGTTCACGCCCGCGAAAATCCCCGGAAAAGGTTACTCGCCAAGGCTTTTGGCAAACATTAGGCCAACGGTCCGAAGCGAGGCGGCCGCCGATCGCGCGGCAACAGCCGCCGCGGGGTGTCCGGAAGGTGAGCCAACCCGAAAAACTTGGAACGTGGCCGTCCCCCACGCGCACACAATCGCACATCATCGAGTAGCATCGTTCACGTCGGCCCCTCCCCCCCGGGCCGACCCTACGCGGGCCTCGGCTAACTCCCCCCCTTCGCCGAGGCCCGCTCCCCATTTCAGGCCAGGGCGAGCGCTATTCCGACTGGTCGTCCGGTTCTATCGCCCGCCACGCGGCGGTGAGCCGCTGCCCACGCACCCGCCCGGCGGTGGCCAGCAGCGGCCGGTCTCGTTCCCACCTCTGTCGCGTCACCGGGTCCGCGGACTGCCACAACGGCTCGAGCTCGGCAAGCAGCGATCCGAACAGTTCGAAGACGCCGCCGAGGGCGATGTGCACGCCCGCGGAACTCGGCGCGGCGATGTCCAGGCCGCGCACCGCGGCCACCACGGTCAGCAGCTGTTGCCGACTCGCCCGCGGCCAGTCCGACGCCCGGGCCACCCGAACCAGCCAGCCCAGCGTGGCGGCCAGCACGTGGATGTCCTCGATCGTCCGGAACGGCTTGAGGTAGTCCAGATACCCGTCGCCGGGCAGCACCAGCGCGGGCGCACCGGTCAGCACGACGGATGCGTGCGGAACCTCGGGCGCGAACGGGAGCGCGGGACGATCGGTGAGACGCACGCCGGCTTCGCCTGCCCCGACCATGCAGGCGCGCAGCCGATTCCGTCCGTCGGGCGCCGCGCCGACAGTGGCGATCACCACCAACTGTCCTGCGAACGAGCCCATGGTCGCGAACGACTTCGTCCCGTCGACCAGCCAGGCCCCGTCCCGTTCGGTGAGCGTTGTGCGGATCGCGGCGGGGTGGCCGCCGCCCTCCTCGGTCGCGCACATCGCGACCAGCTCGTCGTCCGGCAGGTCCGGAATCAGCGTCCGCAACGCCTCCTGATAGCCGGACAGGAAGGCGAACCCGAGCCGGTCGGCGCCGAAGCCGCCCGCGATCGCGACCTCCACCGGCTGGTCGAATCGGTTCGCGGCCACGCGATGTCGCGTCCATGCCGCGGCGACATCGTCCAGCGGAGCGGTCGCCACCGGCTCGGTCAGCAGGAAGTCGAACAGAGTATCCACCTCAGCACGGTAACCGAGCAGCGATTCCCTCCGGGCCGGCTCGGCCACCTGCCACATGCGGCCGCGCAGATCCATGCCCTGCCACGTCGTGCCGCCGCCTGCGCGCCCCGAGCAATCGCGAGACCAACCCCAGCCGCCGCGTCCGGACGCTCGATACCGGTTGTGCCGGGTGACCGCGCGGGAACCCCTCGCCGCCGCGGGACCGTGACGATCTATCGGCGCTGCGTCGGCGAATTCGATGATCTGCCTGCTTCACTGGGGTGTCGCGTCGTACCGAAAGGAGTTCGACCTGTGCCGGAACTGGAGGAAAGTCGGAGAAAAGCGCTTTTCGACTCCGAGGCCAGACTGTCCTGGGTACTGGCCGCACTAGCCGGGCTGATCGGCGCTGCGGCATTCATGCATACGGCCGGTTATTTCGTCACCTTCATGACGGGCAATACCGAACGGGGTGTCCTCGGATACTTCCACGACGAGCCGGACCTGGCGTTGGCGGCCACCGGATTGCTGATGTCATTCCTCTCCGGTGTCGTCGTGGCCTCGTGGTGCCGCAGGCGTTACTGGTCCGGGCACCCGCACGGATCCACCCTGCTCACCACCGTGTGCCTGGCGCTCGCATCGATCATCGACATCCTGGAGTATCTGAGGGGAGTCGAGCCGATCGGGCTGCTGCCGATCATGCTCGTCGCCTTCGGTGTCGGGGCGCTCAACACATCGTTCGTGCAGAACGGTGAGGTGTCGGTGCCGCTCAGTTACGTCACCGGGACGCTGGTCAAGATGGGGCAGGGTATCGAACGTCATCTCAGTGGCGGCGACTACGCCGACTGGCTCGGATACTTCCTGCTCTACGCCGGTTTCGTGCTCGGCGCGCTGCTCGGCGGACTGCTGAGCCTGCTGGTGGCGGGCTGGGCGATGCTGATCACCGCGACCGTGGTGTGCCTGCTCGTCACCGGATTCACCTACCTGCACCTGGACCGGCACGGTCCCCTCACGGACTGAGTAGCCGGGCATCTGTCGGTGCTCGTCGCGGCAGTCTCTCCCGGACCGAGCACTGTCGGCGCGGATTCACCAGAGGAAGTCAGAATCGGCGGGCACCGGTCACCGGCATCGAAGAGAGCGGGGAAGTGGTCACCCCTATGCCGTAAGTCGATGCGTGGATGACTTTGCCGTCGCCGGCGTAGAGGGCGGAGTGGCTTCCGCCGTAGAACGACACCACGTCGCCTGGCTGCAGCTCGTCGAGCGGCACCGGCATACCGGTGGCGAGCTGGTCGTAGCTGGTGCGCGGCAGCTCCACGCCGGCCTGCTCGTAGGACCACTGCACCAAACCGGAGCAATCGAAGGAATCCGGGCCGACCGCGCCGTAGCTGTAATCGGAGCCGAGTTTGGTTCGTGCCGCGTCGACTGCCGTCTCTCCGGCACTCTTCTGCGGTATCACCGCCGCGGGCGGGGTGGGCGCCCTCGGCATGATGTCCGGGAACTCGGCGAGGAACGGGAGTTCGATCTCCGGGAGTGCGCCCAGGAGCGGAATCTCGATCGCCGGAATGATCGTCGGCACCGGCAGTTCGATCGCCGGGACGACGACCGAGATCGGGAACTCGACCGCCGGGCCGAGCGTGGCCGGTGCGATCTCGATCGCCGGGCCGAGCGCGGCCGGTGCGATCTCGATGTGCGAGACGGCAGTAGCGGCACCGGCCCCGATTTCCGGGATTCCGGCCGTTACCGGAGCTTGCGCGACCGGAAGGATAGCGTTGTTCCGGAACAGCTTCTCCGGTGCGTCGGGAAGCGGTATTTCGTCGGAAACCTCGAATGTTCCTACGCCCGGGATGGTCACCGGCTGGGCCGATGCCTCCGCGGCGTTGAACAACATGCCCAGCAGGGCGGCCGCTCCCGCGGTGAGTGCCCAGAAAACAGCACGCCGCAGGTAGCGGATATATCGGACGTCGGTCGATGATGCCATGATGCGGTCCTCCGATGCTCATATCGCTTGCCTTCGGTGGGCCGTACGACGCCGTGGTTCGCGGCGCGCGGGACGTCACCAAAGACTTCGAATTGATTCGAAAACCATCACGGTGATTCGTCAGTCCAGCGGATCCGATCCGAGCGTTCACCTTTCGGCATATATCGCACCTTGTAAAGCGCAACGCGCCTTTGATTTCGTAACGAAATAATAACTCGTTTCGCCGCGTTGTCCTGCAATATGAATTCCGCGGCACCGAAATGTATTCATCCGGAGACACTGCGCCCCGCAGGGAAAAGGTTCCGCCGCGGGGCGCGTCGTCTTTTCGTGGTTCACGCGGTGATCTGTTCCTCGATCTGCCTGGCGATCGTCCGGAGCTTCGCCGCGAACTCGCGGGCCGCGCGCGGGTCGTCGTTGGACCCTCTGACGAGGCGCTTGGTCAGCGCGGCGAGCCGGGATTCCATGGCGGTGAAGATGTCGGCCGCACGGTCGTTCTCGTTGCCCCGCAATTCACCGCGCAACCACGCCTGAAGGCGCTCGATCACCACTTCTTCGTCATAGCGTTCGGGCAGGAGGGCCACCGCTTGCCGAAGCTTTCCCGCGGTGACCTTCACATCGGCGCCCGCCGCCACGGTGGTGTACACGGTGACCGCCGCGTCTTCGCCGTATTCGGCCGCCACCGGCAGCAGTTCACGCACCTGGCCCTCGTTGATCGCGGGCGCGATCGGATGCAGCCGCGCGGCCAGCGGCCAGGCGCGAATGAGCTTGTGGGCGTAGGACCGCTGCATGTCCCACCGCTGTTCCACGTACTCGTCGAACGTCTCGTGGCTGTCGCGGTACAGCCGGCCGTCGCGCACGATCTGCAGGGCCCGCCCGGCCGCCCAGAACGCGATTCGCAGCGTGTCGATCGACGATTCGCACACCGTCAACTGCGCTCGCTCGCGGTCGCTCAGCGGGCCGTCACCCGCGTCGGGCACCGGCATGGTCAAGACGTTCGGGCTCACGGCCGGCTTCGGCCGCCGCCATTCGGCATCGCGCAGCGGTGAGACGGGCGGGGTGTGCTCCGCGGTGTCGGACAGCGGATTGGCGCCGCCGATCGAACCCTTCCTGCGTTGTGGAGGCATCAGGCCGGCACCTCCAATAGTGCCCGGTACGCATTCACCAGCTCGTCGCCCACCTGCCGGTACTCGCCGAGATCCTCGATCGGGTTCTCCGCGCCCTCCCCGACCTCCCCGTCGGCCGCTTCTCGATACCATTTCCACGCGCTCAAATAGGAATCGAAGACGTCGTAGCCCGCGCTCTCCAGGTATCCCCGCTGCGCCCGGTATTCGGTCGAGACATTCACACCTTTCTTCATGATCACCGGGACTTTCGTCATCAGCACCCGAACCCGTATTTCCCGGTTGCTGTCGGCCGCTGCCTCCTCGGCGGCTTTGAAGGTGCTCGGTACGCGTTTCACCTCGGACGGGCTGACACTCGTCAACAGCAAGAGTTCATCGCTCTCGGGAATCGCGGCCTTGAATATCTCGGCCGACTCACCCCCGGCATCAACGATGATGACGTCGAAATCGGCGGCATTGTCGGTGATGCAGTCGTCGACGTGCCGTGAGGGGAAAGCGACAAGATCGAAAGGCACCTCGATGCCCCCTTTGACCAGGCGCCGGTACCAGGAGTATCCGGTCTGGCTGAGCGGGTCGGCGTCGATCACCAGCACCCGCCGTTCGTGAACCGAAGCGAAGTAGCTCGCCAAGAAGAACGCTGATGTCGTTTTACCGACACCGCCCTTGAGATTCCCCAGCGTGATGACCAGAGGTTCGGGCAATTCGAGTGGCGCAACAGAATTCGTCATAGACGGTCCTCCGAGGGTGAGGAGTGCATTACTGTGCCGGGCCAGTCTGGCACAGTACGGGCGAATACCGCCTGATTGCGACGTGTTGCTGCGGCTGTGCCGCCACTGGTTTGTGTCCAATTGGACACAAACATCAGCGGCGTATCCCTCGAAACCTCGAGTCCGTAATCAGTGGAGCCTAGGGGAATCGAACCCCTAACCCCTGCCTTGCAAAGGCAGTGCTCTGCCAATTGAGCTAAGGCCCCAGGGTTTCAGCGGGTGGTCACCTCGTGCCACATGTCCGCGTCGCTGCGCCGGCGCAGCTTGGAGATGCCGAAGAGAACCAGGAGCACGACACCGGCGGTGAGGAGAAGTTTCATGGTTTCCACCCTACTGCGCTGCCGGAAGCGGGCCCAGGAGGGCTCGAGCCGTCGGCGTGATCCTCGCGAGCGCGCGAACCGAATCGTGGCATGGCTGCGCAGAGTTCCAGCAAGTCCCGGCCGGAGCGCTGCACGGCGCCGTCCGGACGGACGAGAACCGCACGGGCGCCACCACGCCGCAGCCACCTCCGCAGATCGGTCCCTGGGGCTGCCGTCACCACCACTCCCCCGCGCTCGCTGACCAGTGTGCGCTGCGCGGAGGTCGGCTGAACCGCGGTGACGATCGCGTACCGGCCCCCGACGACATCGTCGTAACGACGACCGTCCTCCAGGACCACGTTGGGCACCAGATGGCCCGCGCGGCCGCCACCCAAGCGCGGCCGCGCGACCAGCACGGACCGGCGTAGCGGTGGTGTCTCGCCGCTGGTGACCAGTGCGTGGAAACCGGGCAGGCGACGCAGGCGCGGAGCGAGAAGACGGCGCAGCAGGTCGCCCAGTTGACCGCCCTCGGTCATCGCCATTCCGGTGAACTTCGCGAGCCGAATCATGTTTCGCGCGTGTGGTTTTCGTTCGATCTCGTAGGAGCCCAGTAGTTGCTCGGGCAGATCTCCGGCGAGCACGCCCGCGAGCTTCCAGGTGAGGTTGGCCGCGTCCCGCAGGCCCGCGCCCATGCCCTGGCCGATGAACGGTGGGGTGAGATGGGCGGCGTCGCCCAGCAGGAAGACCCGGCCGGCCCGCCAGCGGTCGGCGAGCTGCGCGCGGAAGGTGTACTCGGCCACCCGGAGCAACTGGACTTCCTTCACCGGAACGTCGCCGGTCCAGGGGCGGATCAGCTCGTGAACCCGGCCGATCTGCTCGTAATCGGCCGCTGCCTCACCGGGACGCAGGCGGAACTCCCATCGATACCGTGTCGTTCCGATGCGCATGTAGGTCGCGGCGCGGAAGGGATCGCAGACCTGATGCACGCCTTCCCATGCCCCGAGGTCGGCCGTGGTAACCGCGTCGACGACCAGCCACCGTTGCTCGAAGTTCAGCTCACGCATCTCGGCGCCGATGGACGCGCGAACCAGGCTGTTCGCCCCGTCGCAGCCCAGGACGTACCGCGCATGGACCGCTTCCGTCGCGCCGGTGGTCCGGTCGGTGAAGTCGACCCGGACGCCGCGGATCTCCTGGGTCACCGCCGTGACTTCGGCGTCGCCCCGGACGGTCACTCCCGTATGACGCTGCGCCGCGGTACGCAGAATCGCCTCCAGCTCCGGTTGGTCGAACATGTTCGCGTCCGGGTACCCGTTGCGGCCGCCTGCTGGATCGCGGTGGAATTCGGCCAGCACCCGCAGGTCCCGGTCGAGCAGACGCAGGCCGAGCGCCGGCCGGGAGATGGCGCCGAATTCGTCCCCGACACCCAACCTTGCCAGGAGCCTGCGGATTTCGCCGTCCAAGTGCACCGCCCGCGGTTGCGGATAGATGCCTTCCCACCGTTCCAGGACCAGTGACTCGACACCGTATCGGGCGAGCAGGAGGGCCGCGGTGAGCCCGGTGGGTCCGGCGCCGACGATCACGACCGGAACGTTCACCTGGCGGCTCCCACCAGCGTCACGAGATACGCGACAGCGACGAGGCAACCCACGATCGCCGGGGCGAACTCGCGCACGCCGTCGCCGATGCGCACGTGGACGACGACGGCGCCGACCAGCAACAGCGCCAGGCCGACCCCCGCCGCGAGGCCGAGCTGCCACCAGCCGATGCCGAGCAGGAGCCCGAGGGCGCCGGCGATCTCCGCGAAGCCGATGCCCCGGTAGGCGGCGACGGAGTAACCGGTGTGCGCAGCCCGTTCCCGCATCGACGGCACCACCAATATCTTCGCCACACCGATCGCCGAGAAGAACACGGCGAGCACCGCGGCGAGCAGGACCGATGCGACGCTCATCGGAGCGCCCCGGGCTTCCGCTCGGGCGCGTACCGGTACGGCATCGCCGCGACAGCGCTCTCGTCGCCGGTGTGGTCGAGTTCGACAGCGGTCACCGGTACCTCACCGTGGTGCGCTGGCGGCCGAGGTCGATCGCGCCGTCGTCGGTGGCTATCGCGGCCTCGACGACGTCGCCGTCGTGCAGGTACTTCGGGTTCTTGGCCTGGCTTTTGAAGAACATCTTCCACTTGACCGCGGGTGGAAGCAGCGAGCCGATGATCTCGACCGGTTTGGGCGGAGCGCTGATCGCCGTGCCGATGGGGGTTCCGGTGAGCAGCAGGTCGCCGGCGTCCATGCGCTGGAAACCGGTCAATGCCCGCAAGGTCTCCAACGGCCGGTAGATCATGTCGGCGACCGTCATGTCCTGACGCAGCCCGCCGTTGACCCACAACCGCAGCCGCAGATCGGTGAACCGTTTCAGCTCGTCGTCTTCCAGCAGCACCAACACAGGTCCGACGGGGGTGAAGGTCGGATACGACTTCGCCTCGTAGAACTGGGTTTTCGGCAACTGGACGTCGCGGGCGGAGATGTCGTTGGTGACGACGAGACCGGCGATGTAGTCGGCCAGGTTGTCGCTCGTGATCTCCGATCCGACCGGCATGTCGCGACCGAACACCAGCCCGATCTCCACCTCGTAATCCAGCAGTCGCACGTGCGCGGGCCGGATGACGTCGTCGTGCGGGCCACTGATCGACCCCGAGGCCTTGCGGAAGAACGTCAGCGGCACCGTTGCCGGATCACCGCCGGAATCCTTCACGTGCGAGGCGAAGTTGGTCATCTGAGCGACCACCCGGCACGGCGCGGTCACCGGCGAGACCGGCGCCAGGCTCTCGACCGGCACGACCTCGCCGCTCATGGACGCCGCGCGGATCGCCTGCCGATCCGCCAGCAGTTGCCCGGTGGTGGCCGCCGCGGTGTCGACCCTGGCCGCGCCCGCGGGTGTGACCACCCACCAGGCGTCGGCGGTGCGGAGAACGGAAATGCTCATGAACCGGCTACTTTCAACAGGCCGCGCAGGCGACGGAGATCGAATTCGTTGTCCTCGCGCAGCGTGTCGACCATCGTGCGCAGCTCGCGAAGGGTTTCCCAGCTCGGTTTGAGGCCGAGGAAGTCTTTGCTGGCAGGCGGCCCCCACTGCGCCAGCCCGGACGCGGTGAACGGCGCCCAGCCGGGTTCCACCGTGCAGTCGAACATGTCGCCGTCGCTGAAGTGTTCGACGAGGAATCCGTCCGGGTCGCGCCAGTAGTCGAAGATCTGGCTGCCCTGGATATGCCTGCCGATCCCCCACGACCGGTAGTAACCGTGATCACGCAGGTACTCCCCGCCCGCGGCCATGGCATCCAGGTCGGCGACTTGGTATGCCGAGTGCACGTACCGGTTCGCCGGTCCGAGCACCAGTGCCAGCGTGTGGTGGTCGGCGGGCGTCCGGCCGCGATCACAGCGGATGAAGCTCATCACCGGGCCGTGCTCGCGTTGCCCCGGGTAGTAAAGGAAGTCACTGACGATCAGTCCCAAGTTCCGCAGGTACCACTCGAGCGTTTCGCGATACCTGGTGGTCTGCACCACCACATGTCCCAACCGCTGAACCCGCGCGGGCACCCGGGGTGGCCGCTGCGTCCGATTGACCCGCGCCACTTCGTGCCCGAAGTTGAACGTATGCGGCTGCTGGTCGGGCAGGGCGGGGAGGTTGTCGGTGTCGGCGACTACCCGCACCCGCAATCCGCTCGGGTCGGTCAGTTCGACGGTCGATCCGCCCAGGGTCTCGGGCAGGGGCGCCACCGTGCTGGCTGTGGCCTCGGCCAATCGGAGCAGGTCGGCGGTGTCCGCCGCGCGAAAGGCCGGGCCGACGAACCGCGAGCGCACGCCTCGGCGGATCAGCACGCACGGCGCCTGCGGAGCCGCGCCTCGTAAGTACAGCTCGTCCCCTGTGCGGAACGAGGTGGCGAAACCGAACGCCTGCGCGAAGATCTCGGCACGCTCCAGGTCCGGCTTATCGAATTCCAGCCACGCCAGATCGTGCACTTTCACGATCGGTTCGCGCGCCCGTCCCGGATGTTCGCCCGCTACCGCGCCGTCCTCGCTGTGCAATCCGGTGTGTGGGTCGTGACGGTCCATCAGCGACCACTCCCTTTCCTAGAATGACGATATCGTCACATACGACGTAATATTCAGTCAAGGCTTGCTGAGGAATTCGTCATTATTGAGCCGTAGCGCTACCATGGTCGGGCGCCGACAGGGAGAGGAGCGGGCATGTCCGATCGGACCGAGGTGGAACCCAACCGCCTGGAGCGCCGCAAGGCCCGCACCCGAGCCGCCCTCGTCACGGCTGCCCAGTCGTTCATCGCGACCGGGAAACTGAACGCGCCGATCCTGGAGATCACCCAGGCCGCGGATGTCGGCATGGGTTCGTTCTACAACCACTTCCAGAGCCGGGAGGACTTGTTCCAGGCGGCGGTGGAGGAAGCGCTCGACAAGCACGGCGCGGTACTCGACGACTTGACCGAGGGCATGGACGATCCCGCCGAAGTCTTCGCGCAGAGTTTCCGGCTGACCGGCCGAATGCACCGCAAACTCCCGACACTGAGCAAGGTGCTGCTCAACAGCGGCCTCGCGCTCACCGCCTCCGACAAAGGACTCGCACCCCGCGCTCGGCGCGATATCGAGGCCGCGGTTCGCGCGGGCCGGTTCCAGTCGCGTGACGCGGAGCTGACCATGACGATCGTGTCCGGGGCCGCGCTGTGCCTCGGCCAACTGCTGCACGATCACCCCGAGCGCGACGACGCGGCCGCCACCGATCAGGTCACCGAGGACCTGCTGCGCATGTTCGGCCTACCCGCCGACGAGGCGCACGAGATCTGCTCGCGTCCGCTGCCGTCCCTCGACTAGGCGCCCGCGCGCCGGCCGGCGTCACCCGCTGGTGCCCCGGACGGCGCTCGCGGTGAACTCCTTGTCCAGTTCGGCGCCCTCGATGACGAACCGCCCCAGCTGTGCCCCATCGTGCGCTCCGGTTCGTAGGCCGCGATCCGCGCCACCTCTTCGGCTAACCGGGCCGTACCGCGGCATCACCGCGATCGGCGATCGCCTCGGCGCGATCACCTGCCGCTTTGACCATGTCAGCAGGGAGAAGGTACCGTTTCGAGGCGTCTGTACGCGCAAGCCGTGACACCCGCGGGGCCTTAGCTCAATTGGCAGAGCACTGCCTTTGCAAGGCAGGGGTTAGGGGTTCGATTCCCCTAGGCTCCACTCCTCGAAGGCTCATGCTCGCAAGAGCATGAGCCTTCGTCGTTCCGCGTGTCTGTGAATGCCATCCCCGCACCCCGCCCAGCGGACTTCCCCGGACCATCGACGTGATCGCGTCGAATGGTCGTGGTCCGAGTAGGCGCCCGGCGGACCAGGAAAGGCAAGTGCTCGAAAAGCACCCGCTCAGGTGGTTTTCACGCGTTTCAGAGCCAGAGGGATTCGGGAACCGCCGGCAACTCATGAGCCCCGACGGCGGTGTTCCTGCGTATCGCGATGGGCAAGGGGTAGGCCGCATATGCACCTACTTCGATGAATGGAGGCGTCATGAGGGACGTCGACGACAATGTTTCGGCCGACCGGGGCCATCGGCTCCGAATTCCACGTAGCCGGGGAGCCCTCGGCGGGCTCGCGGTGCTACTCCTGGGCGTCTGGGGTGCGCTGATCCCCTTCCTCGGACCCAACTTCGACTTCGCGTTCACTCCGGACGAACCATGGGTGTGGACGGCGGCGCGTGGGTGGCTCCAAGTACTGCCTGGTGTCACCGCGATCATCGGCGGATTGCTCATGTTGACAAGCCGCAACCGTCTCGTGGCGAGTTTCGGCGGGTGGCTGGCAGTGGCGGCGGGCGTGTGGTTCGTGATCGGGCCGGTACTGGCGGACTCGCTGGGAATAGGGGATGTCGGCGATCCTGTCGCCACCTCCGATCTCAAACGTGCCGTACTACAACTGACGTATTTCTATGGTCTCGGTGCGCTGATACTGTTCTTCGCCGCCACCTCGCTCGGCCGATTGTCGGTGCGGAGTGCGCGCGATATCGCCTTCGCGCAACGCGAAATCGATGCCAGAGCCACCACCGGAGCAGACAATCAGCGCCGCGTAACCGACACGCCAGAACCTGCGGAACCCGCCTCCCGGGCCGATTCCGGAGCGGGTCCGCGGCTGAACAAACCCGGGCTGCACCGTGGCTGAAAAGCCCGTTCTGGGCGGCGTTACCCGTGGACCGCGATCAGGCTCCCGCGGTCCACGCGGGCGAGGGAGAACACGAAAACCAGCCGCGGGGCGGCTGCACAGGCCCCCACCGACATCATCGGCGCAGTACTGCTGTCCTCGATATGGACCACCATCGCCTGGTGAGTCGTCGAACCCGTGTCGATTCAGTCGTCGCAGGCGCAGCATCGCCGAAACCAGCGGCTTCGAAGTCGTCGAACGTTTCCGCGTGCGGTGCCGGGGCGTGGTGTGAGCATGTGAAGGTGTGTCCTGTGTCGGAAACGCCCTGAAATGCGGATCGAGAACCATTTGGTGGCATAACGCCAGCCGTTGCGGCGTTAGCGCCGCTGACCGCGACACCGAAAGCGGTACCTTTCGCTCTGCGCGTTCTCCAGCGATGCGCGAGGTGGTACCGCTATCCAATCGTCGTCGCCATCTGTGACAACCGGCCCTTCTCACGTCGCGGCGGAGTCGCGACGCTGAGGGAATGAGCCGATACGGTCGTGTCGATCCGGTTATCGCTGCGGAGGCGGCCGCGTCGTCGGGGGCTCCGGCGTTGCGGATGGTGCAGGTGGGCAAGACCTACGGCGCGGCGGCCGCGCGGGTCGTCGCGCTGCGAGATGTGGACCTGCAGGTGCGACCCGGTGAGTTCGTGGTTTTGCTGGGGCCGTCGGGATCAGGCAAGACGACGTTGCTGAATCTCATCGGCGGGATCGAGGAGCCATCCACCGGCGTCATCGAGGTCGCCGGCCTGGATATCGGTTCTCTCGACGACAAGCAGCGCACCGACTTTCGGCGCGAGCGGGTGGGATTCGTCTTCCAGTTCTTCAATCTGGTCCCTACCCTGACCGCGCGAGAGAACGTAGAGATCTTGGCGGAGCTGACCGGGCCCGATGCCGCCGCCCGCAGCCGGGCGGCGCTGGAACTGGTCGGTGTCGGCGACGTCGCCGATCGATTCCCGGGACAACTGTCGGGCGGTCAGCAACAGCGGGTGGCCATCGCGCGAGCGATTGTGAAGGAGCCGCCGTTACTGCTGTGCGACGAGCCCACCGGCAGCCTCGACCTCACCACCGGCAGGCAGGTCCTGGCCGTGCTGCGTGATCTGGCTCGCGAGGGCCACCACACGGTCCTGCTGGTGACCCACAACTCCGAGATCGCCCGCATGGCCGACCGTGTGCTGTGGCTGCGCTCGGGTGCGATCAGCCGATCGGAATCGGTGCCCCATCCGATCGAGGCATCGGAGCTGCAATGGTGAGCCGAATACTGTCGCGCAAATTACGGCGCGACCTCTGGCGGCAACGCTGGCAGTTCCTTGCCATCGCCGCGATTCTCTCCATCGGAGTGGCGGTGTTCGTCGCGGCGACCGATGCTTACCGAAATCTCGACCAATCCTTCGCCCGCGCCTACAATACCCAACGTCTTCCCGACGCGATCGTCGCCGGACCGGGCGCCGCCGAGCTGGCCGCGGCAATCCAGCGACTACCCGGCGAGCCGATGGTCGAGGTGCGCCACCAGGCCGACATCGGCATCCGCATTCACGGGCGCGCTTTTCTCGGCCGGGCGGTCGGTGTCCCCGACACCGGACAACCTCTCGTTTCCCGCCTGGCGATTCGGTCGGGTGCGCTGCCGTCTGCCGGAGAGCTGGTAGTCGAACAACATCTCGCCGACCACTACGACCTCCACCCGGGCGATACCGTCGACCTGTTGAGCGCTCGCGGCTGGCAACCGGTGCGTGTCGCGGGTTCGGCGCTGTCGGCCGAATACTTCTGGCCCGCCCGCTCCAGCCAGGAGATCATGACAACGCCGGAGCACTTCGGAGTCGTGTTCGTCCCGGACGAAGACCTCGCCCGGACACTGCCGGACCCCACCGAACAGATCGTGCTGTACGCCGGCGACCGCTCAGCGGCACCCGAGCTGGTGGCCTCGGCCGAACAACTGGCCCTCGCCGCCGGGCTGCAGGTGCTCCCCCGCGATCAACAGCCGTCGTATCGAGCCCTGCAGGATGACGTAAACGCATTCGGCACCTTCGCCAACATGCTGCCCTGGCTGTTTCTGGCCGCAGCCGTACTCGGCACCTACGTGCTGCTGTCACGCGTGGTGGCAGCCCAGCGCGCGATCATCGGAACCCTGGTGGCCAACGGCTTCTCACCCGGTCTGCTGCGCAGGCACTACCTCGGGTATGGATTGGCCTGCGCACTTCTGAGTATCGCCCCCGGGCTAGCCGGCGGCTATCTGCTCGGTGGCTGGATCACCACCCGCTACACCCAGGCACTCGGTCTACCGCTGCACGTCACGGCGCTGCACCCGACCACCTTGCTGACCGCGACAGCCGCGGTGCTGGCCGCCACCGCGGTGGCGGCGTGGGCACCGGCACGCGCCGCGGCACGTATGCGGCCCGCCGAAGCCATGCGCATCGCCCCACCCGCGCGCCGCGGCGGCCGCAGTATCATCGAACGCGCCCTGCCGCTGCTGAATCGCACGCCGGCACGCTGGCGGATGACGCTGCGAGCCGTTCTGCGCAACCGCCGCCGCGCCATCTTCACCGTGATCGGCGTGGCTGTCTCGATGAGCCTGGTCATGGTGTTCGCCGGACTCCGCGACACCGTCATCACGTTGATCGATCGCCAATACGGCCACGTCGCGTTGCAAGACGGCGAGATCGCCACCGCCCCCGGCACGACCGACTCCGTGCTGACACGTGTTCGGCAAGACCCCGATGTCGCCGCGGCCGAACCCGTCGGCCGCTACGACGTCGTCCTCTCCACCGGAGGACGGCACTACGACACCCTAGTGATCAGCCTGCCCGCCTCGACCCAGATGCACCGCTTCACCGCGAAATCCGGGTCGAACCAGCTTTCCGACCATGGTCTACTGCTGGGCTCCGGACTGCGGAGCACACTGGGCCTCGCCGTCGGCGACACGGTCGAAATCTCCGATACCGCGACCGGGCAGCGCTTCACCGCGCCGGTGACCGGGTTCGTCGACGAACCACTATCACCGGTCGCATACGTCTCTACCGACTTTCTGCGGCAGACCGTCGGACCCGTTCCCGACACCGGGGTACTGGTGAGACTTCGGCCCGGCGTGACCGACGAGCAAGCCGTCGCCGACCGGCTCACCGCAATACCCGGCGCGGTCGCCTATCTATCGACCGCCACCCTGGCCTCGGCCATGCGACAAGCGTTCGCCATGTACAACGCGGTGGTCGGCGTCCTGCTCCTCTTCGCCGCGATCATGGCCGCCGCACTGCTGTTCAACGCGATGTCGGCCAATATCGGGGAACGACTCGGCGAACTCGGCGCCCTGCGCGCTGCCGGTATGCGCTCGGGCATGCTGTCGCGCCTGATCGCTACCGAGAACCTCGCCCTCGCCCTCATCGGAATACCCGTCGGCGTCGGATGTGGGATTCTGCTCGCCCGCTGGCTGCTGTCCACCTACGAGAACCAAGGCGCCCACCTCGATCTCGCGATGCGCGCGACCACACCACCGCTGGTGGCGGCCGCCGTCTTCGCTGCTGCTCTCCTCGTCCAATTCCCATCGCTTCGCCAAGTCCGTCGCATCGACATCGCGCGGATCGTCCGTGAACGGTCACTGTGAGCCGGTACGGTCATCTCGCGGTGGCTGCCCGGTCGGCGCCGGCGATGTCAATCGGGACGAAGTCCTCGGCGATGTCAATCGGGACGAAGTCCTCGGCGATGTCAATCGGGACGAAGTCCCCTACCCCGCATCGGGCGACGATCGGACCATGGCCTTATGGAAGAGGTTCTCGCCTACGTCGCTGCGGGATTGGTCGGGCTATGGGGGGTCGCGCACGCGATTCCCACGCGGGCCGTCATCGCCGGGTTCCAAGGGATCTCCGCCGACAACCGCCGGGTGCCGGCTCAGGAATGGCTGGCCGAAGCCGTGACCATGTGGTCATTCGCCACGCTGGTCATCGTGGTGACCGCGGTGGGCAGCGGGACGTCCGCCGCCCACTGGACCTATCGCGTCACCGCTGGAGCATTGCTCGTCCTGGCAGTGCTGACAGCCTTCACCGGCGCCCGCACGCGCGTCGTCTGGTTCAAGATCTGCCCCGTGCTGCTGACCACCGCGGCGATGCTGCTGCTGGTCGCCGGCCTGCCCTGAGCGGGTGAGCGACATCCGCTGATCGAGTGACGGTCATGCGGCTGCCGAGTTCGATAAGGAACTTCCCGTGTGGGCCGCGTCTGGCTCCGATCCGGCGCCGCTTCCTCGCCTGCCTGATCGATCGAGCGGCTGCTCGAAGGCCACCAGGCGATGCTGCGAAGGGGCAAAAGACTCCATGGCGCCGACCGTTCGCCCCTGTCCCGGTGCACTCGTCGCGGTGTCGTATTGAGCAATGGAGTCACCGGCTGCTCCTGCTCCCTTCCCACACGAAGAGGAGTGGATGATGCCGACGACAGAAGGGCGCATGCGGACATGAAGCGTGTCGTTGTTCCCCATTACGGCGGTCCGGAAGTTCTCACCCTTGTCGAGGAAGACGAGCCCGTGCCGGGTCACGGCGAGGTTTGCGTCCGCGTGCTGGCTTCGGGCGTTTCGTTCACCGACAGCCTGCTTCGGGCCGGGACTTATCCGGGTGGACCGAAGCCGCCGTTCACCCCCGGTTACGAGTTCGCGGGGATAGTCCAGCGGGTGGGGCCGGGATGCTCGACACTCCAGCCCGGAGACCATGTGGCGGCGCTCGTCGTGTGGGGCGGATACGCGGAGATGGTCTGCGTGCGAGAGTCCCTCGCGATCAAGGTTCCCGACGATGTCGACCCGGCGACGCTCGTGAGCGTGATCTTCCCGTACATGACCGCCTACCAGCTCATTCACCGCGCGGCGAGGGCAGAGCCTGGGGAAACCGCGCTCTATCACGGAGCGGCGGGACGGGTAGGAGTCGCGCTGCTGGAACTCGCCGAGCCTGCGGGCCTTCGCGTCTACGGAACGGCCGCGACATCGGACTGCGCATTGGTGCAGCGACTCGGCGGCGTACCGATCGACTACACCACCGAAGACTTCCTGACGCGCGTGCGCGCCCTGAACGGCGGCGGAGTCGATGTCGCGTTCGACGGCATCGGCG
The DNA here is from genome assembly GCF_001612765.1 of Nocardia arthritidis NBRC 100137. Classification (GTDB taxonomy): domain Bacteria; phylum Actinomycetota; class Actinomycetes; order Mycobacteriales; family Mycobacteriaceae; genus Nocardia; species Nocardia arthritidis. The sequence goes on along the minus strand of NZ_BDBB01000013.1, from coordinate 178,193 downwards.
GCCCGGTGTCCTTGCGCTCCTACCGGGCGTTGCGGCGCGGAGGCAGGCTGGTTCTCTTCGGGCACTACTCCACCCTCGCGCGAGGCCGACGCAGCCGGCTCGGCATGACGAAGTTCTACGGGGCGGGGGCGGCCGCGATGACGGCGGGGCTGATCTCGCCTTCCCGGCGAGTGACGACCTATCGGATCGCGAAATTGCGCGACCGCCACCCCGACTGGTTCCGCGACGACCTGTCCGAACTGATCCGGCTGCTGCGCGAGGGACGAGTCCATCCGGTGGTCGCCGAGCGCATGCCTATGACCGATGCCCGCCGCGCACACGAGGTCCTGCAGAGCACCGCGTCCCAGGGCAAGATCATCTTGGTCCCATGAGCGATCCCACCGACCGGTAGCCGGGCCGCTGATGCGCATCGAAGACTACGCGCTCATCGGCGACCTTCGCACGGCCGCTCTGGTAGGCCGCGACGGATCACTCTCGACGGTTTCTGTTTCTGTCCTTTCACGGGTTATGCACATTCCGTTCGCCGAGTAATTCGCCCCCTTTCTCTGCGGGATACTGTTGTGCCTCTGGTCCACTGCGCGATAACAGCTATAGCGGAAAGCAGCGAAACACCGACGGCGGCTATCGCAGGCCAAATGAGACTGTGGGTGGAGTATGCCACTTGGCGAAACCCAGGCGCCGGATAGTTGTCATGTCCTTTCGCCCATCGGATCAGCAATCCGACCTGGGTACCAGGATCGCGGGCCGTCTCATACGAAACCACTCGCGTCAGTTCATCGCCCTTACTATTCAGGTAGAGCGCGGTGGCAATCGTGAAAATCGACACGCAAACCGTGGCGACGATCACGAGGCGGGTGAGCGCCTCGGTGCGGGCCACGCTGTTTACCGCCACGCTGCATACAGCGATGACGATCGCGACGCTTGTGAGGATGCCCCACATGCCGCTGGCTTTCGGATCGGGCACGGACTTCTGCGCCCAGAGATCTACCCAAGAGGTAGTCACGTGAATCCGGCCGAAGGCGTTCGCTTGGATGACACCGTCCGTGCCGCCTGTTCCTGTGGTCAGCCACGGCTGGAACAGCAGGGCAAACGTGATCGTGCAGCCGACCGCGGCAGACCAGTAGACCCAGTTTCCGAGCACCACGACCCTCAGCTGTCTGCCCACGAGGGCAACTTGTATCCGCGTGTCACCCCATCGCCGCCGTTGTATCCCGCCAGCCGAATCGCCCTGCTCGCGTCGCGTTTCTCTGTTCTGCCAAGGAGTGGAGTGCACAATTTTCAGCCTAAGAGTTCAGTCGTATGGATTCCGTTAACGAACAGAGGCTTACACCGATAAGGATTCGTCAAACTTCAGCGATCTCTGGGTCCGGAGGTTGTTCAAGTAGCGGCCCCGACTCGCTCACAGTCAGTAACGATTGGTCGCGGGTAGCACAATCCTCGCCAGCGCTGCTCTCGAGAACAGTGACGACGGCTGGTATCGGGCTTCACGAAATGCTCGATGATCGCGAGCGATCCCGCCATTTGCCACCCCGTAGTGAGGGTCTTCCTCCCGCGCGTGGCCGTAGGGTTCCCGCGGCGATCTGGGCGCTCACATGGTTATCGGCGTCGGCAACGAAGATTCTTTTAACGGTCATCCTGACTGATCGCGTGCGCTACAGCATCCGGCGTGGTCTTGTCATCGCCTTTGCACGGCGCACGGACACCCGTGACCACACCGTCTGCTGGACCGCCAAGGTGGCCCAGCCTGCCAACGCCATCCCGGCCAGGTTCACCGCCAGTTGCAGGGTGCTGCCCCATATCGCCGACCCGACTCCGAAGGCGGCGCCGAGTGCGATGTTGCCCGCGGCGGGCACGGTCGTCACCGAGATGAAAACACCCGCCATTCCGCCGGCTTTGTCAGAGGTCAGCGCGAGCACTCCGGCAGCGGCCGCCACGACGGCGACGATGAATGACCACTTGTCCGGCGTGTAGATGAACGCGGTACCCGGGCGTGGGCCGGTCACGGCGTCCACGGTGATCCAGCCCAGTGCGCGACCGAGCAAGGCGAGTGTGAATGTTACGACGATCGCAATGACGAAGCCGAGCAGCAGCGTGCGCACAGCGAGCCAGAGCAAAGCGAACCGGCGGCGCACCAGAGCGACTCCGAGCGCGGCGATCGCCCCGAATTCCGGCCCGAGGACCATCGCCCCAATGACCAAGATCTGAGAATCCAGCACGATCGCGATCACCGCGATAATCGTCGCTAAGGTCATGAAGCTCAGATAGGTCCAGTTCAGCTCGGTTTCTTCATACGAGCGCTGAGCGACATCCGCCCAGACCACAGCGTCTGCGCTGCTGCCCGGCGTACGTACCTCGCAATCGAATCCGCTGCGCGACAGCCAGGTACGCACCGGTTGGATCTCGATGCTCCCCGCACGGTGCAACCCGATCGCACGCAATTGCTCGATCAAGTCGTTGGTCGCTTCCCGCGCCACGTCGGCCAGCACCACATCGCCGCTGGGCCGCAGCGCAGCACCACGCATGACCGCCAGGCCACTGACTGCGTCATCTTGCTCGAGGACCTGGATCACGTCGTCGGTCATTCCGGCCGGAGCCATAATTCGCAGGTGCAACACCCCCACAGTGTGCCGTGCACCGGTGCGTCCATCTCGCGGAACACGGCCCAGAAAACTACGGGGATCGGTTGTAGTCACCGATTCGTGTCCGGCGTCGCGGCACACGGCGAAGATCGGCACCCCGTCCTGCAGCTTCCACCGAGATCGGGCCCACGGTCGCCAGGCTCGGTATGACTTCTTTGCCCCTGTCTTTCGAATGACCCGGGGGGGTGGCGTCGCCGGGCTGGTGGTGGCGTCGACGGACCGCTGATGGGGACAGGGCCGATGGTAGGTCTCTTCGTAACGTGGGTGCCGGGCGTTGACGCCAGATCGGCGGCCGTCCGACTGAGCGTTTGGATGCGATTCAGCCGAACTTCGCCGCCGCAAGCTCAGCTCGCCTCGCATCCGCTGAGCCGGCGGTGATGTGGCTGACCATGGCGTAGTCGAACGGTGATCGAATCATGTTCTCGCAAGCCCGGCCGTTGGGCTCTGCTCCGCCACGGCTCAGCACCGCTGACAGCGCGCTGAGCAGCGCGTCACCAGCAGTCAGTGATTTTCCGCATTCGTCACAAGAGACCATCGTGATCGGAAGAAGGTGTGCTCCTGTGTGAGCGTGCGTAAAGCGGATAAGCGGTGCGCTTTCCGGGTATCGGCCGCGTTGCCGCGCACATAGATTGAGTGATGTCCGGAAAGGCACATGTTACGAGCAATCGAACGGCAAGAGATCATGTCAGACCACAGTTCCCCATCCCCCGTAGACCTCAGCCGCCGAGCTCTGGCCTTGCTGCGAGCGGCGCACGCCGGCCGGGTCGAGCTTGCGCTGAGCTGCGAGCCGGACATGTTCGTGGACGGTGTGGCGGTCACCGATCAATGGACCGCGCATGGTTTGGCGCACGCGGGGCTGGTTCGCCCGGCATGTCCTGGCCGGATCGGCGACCTCGTCGCCGCGGAGCTGACCAGTACCGGGTACGCGATCATGGAACGAGCTGAGCGCGACAGGCGATGCCTTGCCGCGTGAGGATAGGTCACACTTTCCCGGGTGGCGCTGAAAGACAAGGAACGTGACGGCCGAACTGCTCCCGCCGCCAGCCGGTGAAGCGCACCTTCACCTGCGGATTTGGTTGGCCGGTACAGCCTTCGACTACGCAGCGAGCGCATCGGCGGTAGGTGCGCTGATTCACGACTGGAGGCATACACGCTGGTGCACCATCGAATTGGTATGCAGCCCGGTACAGGACGTGCGAGTCTTGCCGCGCCTGCCATGTGAACGATTGTTCCGCGCGCGGTGACAACTTCACGCTACGACACTCGCTGGAGATGCGGGCCGAAAAATTGAGCCGGCCCGTCCCTGGAGGTGACAGTGGCGCCAGGCTGGTTCGCGATGGATGCCATCCCTCTTTTCAAGAATGCGCCTCGCGCATGGTCGTCGAGCGCGCTGCGTCTCGGTCCTGATCGGCAGCGAAGTCGCGTAGAAGGTGGAAGACGAAGGTGAGATTTCAACCGTGCCTCGACGTCGGATCCGAAGGGTCGGCAGCACCCCGGTATTTCGACATCCACACTCACGCGATCGCGCCGTCGCTTCCGGATCTGGAGGCGCAATATCCATGGGGTCATTGGCCGTCGGTCGAGCAGCACAGCGATACGAGCGCTCAGATCCGGGTCGGCGGAGATCCATATCGCTGGATCGATGATCGATGCTGGTCGGCGCAGCGCAGGATCGCGGACATGGACGCCGAGGATGTCGCAGTACAGGTGATCTCGCCGACTCCGATCACGTTCTGTCATGACGCCCCCGCACAGGGCGCAATCGCGTTGGCGAAGATGCAGAACGACTTCCTCGCACAGATGACCAGCACATTTCCGGATCGGTTGTGCGCCCTTGGGGCAGTTCCGATGCAGGACCCAGATGCGGCGGTGGCAGAGCTTCATTTCTGCATGACCGAGCTGGGTTTCCTCGGCGTGGAGATCGGCACGAAGGTCGGGCAGCGGGAGTTATCACATCCGGACTTCGATCCATTCTTCGCAGCCGCGGCCGAACTCGGCGCGCTGGTGTTCATCCACCCTTCGGATAGAACCCTCGATACGCGTCTGGCTGAACTCGGCCTGTCATTCGCCGTTGGGATGCCGTCGGAGACCGGGCTGGCAGCGGCGGATCTGTTGATCAGCGGCGCGTTGGGGCGGCGGCCGTCGGTTCACCTGTGTCTGGCGCATGGCGCCGGCACGTTGCCCTGGCTGCTGCCCCGGCTGGATCGGCAGGTTCTGATGAAGGATCCAACATGTACGCCCGATCGGCTGCCTTCTGCACTTGCCCGCGTCCTGCGCTGCGATTCGCTCACCTATGACACCGCGAGTCTGGAACTGGCGGTGCAGCGGTTCGGCGCACACCACGTGATGGTCGGCACCGACTATCCGTTCCCGGCCAGGGAGGCGCCAGCAGCAGCCGTCGTCGCCGAAGCCGACGGGCGATTCGACGCCGAGTCGCGTGCGGCTATCGGGTGGTCGAACGCCGATTCGATGATTCGTGAGATCCGTGCCAAATCGAAACAAAAATCCTGAACCGCGGATCGACCGACTTGCTAGGAGAGTGCTATGGCGCAATTTCTGGGTCTGGGTTTGACCCATTACCCGCTACTGATGGTTGCCGACGATCGTATGGCGGATCTGCTCCGATGGACCCTGGCCGACCCGGATATCCCGGATAAGGAGAAGGATCCGTCGAATTGGCCGGAGTTGATGCGATGGGAGTGGGGAGAAGACGGTGGGGCCACGGCGGCGGCCGAGCATCGCCAGGAACTGCTGGATGGCCTGCGGCGTTGCCGCAACGCCCTCGATGACTTCCAGCCGGATGTCGTCGTGGTGTGGGGTGACGACCAGTACGAGAACTTTCGAGAGGAAGTCGTACCACCTTTCTGCATACTCGCCTACGGGGAGAGCGAAGTTGAGCCGTTCGCGGTTATCAATGAGCGCGGTATGCCGAACGTGTGGGGCATGCCGAGTGACATGACGTTTACGCTGCGCGGCGACGAGGACCGCGCGCGGCAGCTCGCGAGCGATCTCATCGAAGACGGCTTCGACATCGCCTACTCCTATCGAAAGCGTAAGGGCGCACATTTCCCGCATGCAATCGCGAATACGCAGGTGTTTCTGGACTACGCCAATGCGGGCAGGGATTTTCCATACAGAATACTGCCGATCACGGTCAACTGCTATGGCGAGCACGCCATTGTCCGGCGTGGTGGAATAGCGCGGTTCGCTGATATCAACGACGAGCGTCTCGACCCGGTAGGGCCCTCGCCGGCTCGTTGTTTTGCACTGGGAGCAGCGGTAGCCAGGGCGCTGGAGAAGACGGACGCCAAGATCGCACTGGTTGCGTCGTCGAGCTGGTCGCACGCCTTTCTGAACGACAAGGATTGGCACCTGCGTCCAGATACCACAGCAGACGAACTTCTTTACGACGCCTTTGTGCGCAGTGACTGGACCTACTGGAACAGCATCTCGAGCAGGAAAGTCGTTGACGCCGGTCAGCATGAGATCCTCAACTGGTTCTGCTTGGCAGGCGCGATGAATGAACTGGGTATGGAACTGAGCTGGTCCACCCTGGCGGTCACGGACATCTTCAATTCCAACAAGTGCTTCGCGATATTCGAGCCGGGGTCGGTTGACATCGGCTAGCATGGGCATCGAGCTGGACCGCCCTGGTCAACGCCAGCCAAGGACGTCGACCAGAGGTACGCTGTGGCTAGCCTTGAAAGAATTCCCCATCGCCCCGCTGTGTACCTGGGGGTGAAAGAGCAACGATGGCAACCACTCACCCGTCGCCGCAGCAGCAGCCCGAACGCTTGGATCACACTGATGACCTGGACCGGGTTCGGGATGCCGTGTCGAATGTGTTGACCACCCATCGGCTCGGCCTGCTCGAGCGGTCGGGCTTGGATGCGAACCTGAGCGCAACCAACGCCGGCAAGATCACGCTGATGAATCTCGGCTACGGCGCTACCGTGCAAATCGACGTAAGCCCTCCTGAACGACCGTTTCACATCGTTCAGATTCCGCTGACCGGCACCGCGGCTATCGCTTCGGGTCGGCACGAGATGGTGTCGATGCCCGGCATCGCCTCGGTCCCGGATCCTCGGGAGATCTGCTCGATGAGGTGGGAGCCCGACTGCACGCAGCTGATCGTCCGGGTGGACGATGAACACCTACAGCGTCAGTTGCAGTCGCTCATCGGACGTCCGGTGGTCGACCCCATCCGATTCGGGCTCGCCATGGACCTGCGGACCGGGCGGGGCAGAAGCTGGCTAGCCTCACTGGACCTGCTGGTCACGGAGGCAAGGCGAGAGACCGGATTGCTGGAGCATCCGCTGTTCGCCTCCCAGGTCGAATCTGTCGTTCTCAGCGGCCTGTTACTCGCGCAGAACCACAGCTACAGCGCGGCGCTGCATGCCGAGCAGAATCCCGCGGCGCCACGCTATGTCAAGGAAGTGCTCGAGCGAATCCAAGCACATCCGGATCTCCCGTTGACGGTCGAGAGGCTGGCGGCCGATTCTGGGGTCAGCGTGCGGGCACTGCAACAAGGCTTTCATAGAATCGTCGGCTGCTCACCCATGGCATATCTGCGTGAAGTACGGCTGAATCGAGCCCGCGAAGCACTCACCGCGGCTGATCCAACCTCCGGGATCAGCGTGACCGATGTCGCGCTGAGCTGGGGTTTCATGCATTTGGGACGCTTCTCGGTGGAGTATCGGCGCCGTTTCGGCGAGTCGCCGTCACAGACATTGCGCCGGTAGCGCACCCTCGCGCTGGGAAGTGCCGAGGTGGCGAGACCTCGCTCCCGCGCGAGGTCTCTATCGTCACCGCATGGCGACCAGGCCGGACAGGTAGCCCTGGGCCAGTTCCGGGTCGGTGAACCAGGTGAAGAGGTCGCGAGCATTGTCAGCGGCGGCGGCGGCGAATCGGTGTCCGATCTCGGGATATGTCTCCGCCGCCTTGAAAAGCTCGAGTACGTGCGGCGGCGGAGGCAGGAGCATAGAGTTGGTGAACGCTGTGACGAATTGCGCGTATTCCCAGAAGCTTTCGAATGTGGACTGCATGAACTCCTGGTCGAACGGGCGGTCACCCTGCTTGACGATACTGTCCAGATATATAGCGGCACACTTGCTCGCGTTGTTCGACCCCTGGCCGGTGAGCGGATCATTGAGAACCACGACGTCGGCCATGCCCAGTACCTTGCGCCCAGAATCGAGTGTGGCGACCGGACGCCGGACGGTGGGCGGAAAACGACCAGCGAGAACGCCGAGTTCATCTGTCAACGAGACGTTTCGGCAACGTTCGGCCTCCCAGGGCAGGAACTCCGAGACGAGACGCCGCGACGTCTCGAAGTGCTGTTCAGGAGTGCGAGCTTCAGCCCAGCAGTCCCAGGGGCCGTTGGGGATACCTTCGAACACCATGATGTCGCAGGGACCGGTGAGCGTGAGCGCAGGGAAAGTGAAATACTCACCGACGCCGGGAATGATGTTGTAGCCGACGGCAGAGTGGTCCGGCCTGGGTGCCATGTCGTTGACGTAGGTCAGAGCGAGCGAGCGCTGGGGGCTGTCGAAGTAGGAGCGCTGGGCGTCACGCGCGAACAGCTTGGCGATGGCGCCCTTGCCCGCGGCGACGATCACCAGATCCGACTGCTGGGTGTAGAGCTCGAGGTCTTCGACCGAGGCTTCGTGGATGACGAGTTCGCCCCCGCGGCGGACGAACTCCGCCATGAATGTCGGCATCTTCACCCGTTGGTCGACCGACTGAGCGGGTGCACCGAGCCGAGCCGCCCACTCGATCGCCTTGGTATTGGCTACGGGCGTGCCATGCGGATTCAGAATTGTCATCGCGATGCCATCGATAGGCGGGACGGCATCGGCCCAGAAGTCGAGACCGAGCGCGCGCTCATGCCCCAATGCCGTGTCGAACATGCACTGGCTGGAGGTCACGCGCCCGGCGGAGATCTCCGCGCCCGTGCGATCGCTGATCAAGCGGACCCGGAAACCGGCCGCGAGCAGGCCGATAGCCAGCTGGAGGCCGGATTGTCCTGCGCCGACTATCGTGATCTCTCTATTCGGGCTCATACCATCTCCGTGTAGTCGTCGGATACCGTCCGTCCGGCGCTCGAGGCGCGCGGTGAACGCCGCTTGCCAGGCATCGTCGATTCCAGCCAGGCAGCGTGTGCCCACAGTAACGACCCATCATTCGCGGAAATATCCAGAGAACGCATCGACTATCCGCATGCCTGCCCACTGGACAGTCCGCGCGTTGACCGGATAGTGCGGCAACTGCACAGCTTGTACGTTGGCGACCAATAGGCGGGAAAGGCCGAAATTCCCGGAATAGATCAGCAGACCGCGACCCCTTTGGCATCGACGAGGCATGGAGCAATCGTGACAGCAAAGAGACTTGCGGCGGCAGACGTCGCCGAATTAGTGTTGCCGGACCGTGTGCACGGGCGCTTGTACACCGACTCGGAGATCTTCGAAGCCGAGATGGAGACGATCTTCGAGCAGGGATGGGTTTTCATCGGGCACGAACGAGAAGTACCGAATCCCGGCGATTTCCGGACGAGCTACATCGGGCGGCAACCGGTGATCATGTCTCGGGATACCGATGACGAAGTCCATGTTGTCATGAACCGATGCACTCACCGCGCCTCTTTGGTGTGCATGGAAGAGTCCGGTAACAGCCGGACGTTCCGTTGCCCCTACCACCAGTGGACGTTCCGGAACTCGGGCAAGCTGGTCGGCGTTCCGTACCCGAACGGCTATGGTCCGGACTTCGACAAATCGGAATTCGATCTGGCACGGCCTCCACGTATCGGTTCCTATCGAGGATTCCTATTCGCCAGTATGGCCCCCGACGGGCCCAGTCTCGATGACCACATCGGACCACTGGTAAAGGAACAGATCGACTTGTTCCTGGATCTGTCACCCCTGGGCGAAATCGAGTGCACCGGAGGCGTCAACCGCTTCTACTACAAGGGAAACTGGAAGTTCCAGCTCGACAACACCGCGGACTTCTACCACGTGAATCTGCTGCACCGCTCCTTGGTGGATGTCCTCGCGGAGCAGCAGGGCATCGACATCAGTCAGGTGAGCAGCGAGAACTCGGAGGCTCTCAACGTCAGTCTCGGCGGCGGCCACACACTGATGGACATTCGTCCGTACAACCGGAAGCACGGAGGCCACGTCCGCGATACGGTGCTTCGCGGCGGTGGACCGCAGGGTGACTACATCAATGCGTTGAAAACAGCGTACGGAGAAGAGCGAACGGAAGAGCTGCTCGTAGCGGGCGGAACCCATATGGCGGTCTGGCCCAACCTCGGCGTGCTGTCGGGAATGATCCGCAGAATCCGCCCCATCAGCGTCGATCTGACCGAGGTCATTCTCACGCCCGCATTGTTGAAGGGCGTGCCGGAACAAGTGAACACCGCCCGGCTCCGAGGGCATGAGAGCTTTTTCCCGCCGGCCGGTATGGGCGGAAGCGACGACCAGGAAGTCTTCGAACGCGTTCAGCTCGGCCTCCAGGCGACGGCGAATCCCTGGATGTACATCGGACGTGGAATGCACCGGGAAACCGTCCACGAGAATGGTTCGATCACTTCCCAGGTGACCGATGAAGCAAATGTCCGGGGAATTTTCCGCCATTGGACCGAAGTGATGACCGACGGAACCGGGGAGTGATACGAGCATGACCACAACACTCGAACAGGTCAGTAGCTTCCTTTTCCGCGAGGCGCGGATACTGGATCAGAGGCGTTACTCCGATTGGCTGGAGCTGTGGGCAGCGGAGGCGGAATACTGGATCCCGATCAACAATGAGAACAGTGATCCGAAAATGCACCTCGCGCTGGCCTACCTCGATCGCAAGGCGCTGGAAGGCCGCGTGATGAGGCTGAACAGCGGACAGGCCCACGCACAGGATCCGGCATCCCAGATGAATCGAATAGTGGGAAATATCGAATTCGAGACCAGGCCGGAGGAAGGTAAAGTGGACGTCTACGCGAACTTCAACCTCACCGAACTCCGCCGGCATGAGCAGCACACATTCGCCGGGCGGTACGAGTACACGATCAGCGTGGAAGGAGCGGACTGGCTCATAGAGCGCAAGAAGGTCACGCTGGTCAACCTCGATGAGCCCATCGCGAACCTGAGTTTCTTCCTTTGACATCTCCAGAACAACGACAGGAAGAGGGATGACCATGGGCGAATATGTTGATATCGCCGATTTTCGTGATGGAACGCTGCGGGGATATATCACCACTCCAGCCAATGGCTCCGGCCCCGGCGTTGTCCTGCTGCACGAAATATTCGGAGTGACGCGATTCATGCGCGAGCAGGCCGATCTTCTGGCCGAAGAAGGCTATGTGGTTGTCGTTCCGGAACTTTTCTGGCGGGTCGAGTCCGGTATCGAACTCGAAGACAGTGAAGACGATCGGCCGCGCGCGTTCGAACTATATCAATCTTTTGACTTCGACCGGTCGGTTGCTGATATAGCGCGAGTTGTCCAATTCATACGATCAAGGCCAGAACACGCCGGAAAAGTGGGTGTGGTCGGGTATTGCATGGGCGGACTTCTTGCGGTGCTGACCGCTGCTCGCACCCGTGTCGACTGCGGTGTCGGTTATTATCCGACGCAGCTGGAAGACCACCTGCCGGAGTTGAAGGGCATCTCGGTGCCGTTTGCACTGCAGGTCGCGGGAGCCGACCAGTACAGCTCGGAGGAGGTGCGGCAGGCGGTCACGACCGCGGTCGCCGGCCATCCCGATGTGACGATCGATGTCTACCCGGGTGCGAGTCATCCCTTCGCCAATCCCTATCGGGAGGGATTCGACCGGGGAGTTTCCGCGCTGGCCTACACCCGCATGATCGAAGTTCTGCGATCCGCAATGGGGCCGCATTATGACCTCAGCGCGCTGTGGGACGAGCATCTCCGGTTGGAGTTCGCCGCCAAGGATGCCGGAGCGACGATGGCCACAATGGTGTCCGAGCCATACGTCAACCATGTTCCCACCCTGACCGGTGGAACCGGATATGATCTGCTGGCCAGGTTCTACGAATATCACTTCATCCACCACAATCCCGAACAGCGGATCATTCCGATTTCGCGGACTATAGGCGTGAATCGAGTCGTCGACGAGTTCGTCGCGTGCCTGACTCACGACCGGGAGATCCCCTGGTTGCTGCCCGGGGTGCAGCCCACCGGTAAGTATGTGGAAATTCCCGTGGTTTCGATCGTCGGATTCCGAGGGGGAAAGCTGCACCATGAGCACATCTACTGGGATCAGGCTTCACTGTTGGTGCAGATCGGACTTCTGGAGCCCGAGGGATTGCCGGTCGCAGGTGTCGAGGTGGCGCGGAAGGCGATTGACGAAACACTGCCGTCCAATGAATTGATGCCGGATTGGCAATCGAGCCAGGGGCTTCCGATCCCTCCGCGCTCGCAGTCATAAGCGCCAGTCGTTTGCCTACCGCGGCCGCTGGCTGACAAAGGATGCCACCCCTGATGGCGCGTTGGTGGCACACGGTCGCCAACGCCACCCGAGCGGTCGGTGACCGCTCCCTTCCTTCGGGAACTTTGACCGAACTCAATACAGGAGCGAATAGTCCAATGAGCCCTGCGGCCCACAGCCCGGCCACCGTGAGTGCCACCGCCAGTCCTTCGACTGAGCCGATCGAGTCGACAATCGAACACGACGGCTACCGAACCTACTACCTGACGTCCGGCTCCGGCCCAGCGATCGTGTTGCTGCACGGTTCCGGGCCAGGTGTCTCTGCCCGCGCCAACTGGCAACTGACCATGAAGTCGGTTCTCGCCCAGCGGTTCACCTTGATCGCACCGGACATCGTCGGCTTCGGCGTGACGGAACAGGAGCCGGAGGTCGTTCTGACCCATGACAATCGGGTGGCACACATTGTCTCCTTCCTCCGTGCACTCGGCCTCGGCCCTGTCGGCTTGGTCGGAAACTCAATGGGCGGCTCTATCGGCCTCGGGGTCGCCGCAAGGTATCCCGAACTCGTCGCGCGAATGGTTCTGATGGGTACGGCGGGTGTTTCGTTCCCGGTCACCCCCCAGGTCGATCAGCTGTACGGTTACACCCCCAGCGAGGAGAACATGCGAGGGATCTTCGAGCTGATGGCCTTCGATAAATCGCGTGTCACGCCGGAGCTGGTGCGATCGCGTTACGAGGCGACAACATCGCCCGAGGTCGCCGAGCGTTGGGCGAAGCTGTTTCCCGCACCGCGGCAGCGACATGTCGATGACGCTGCTCTGCCCTTCGCTACCTTGGCGAACATTTCGACGCCGACGCTGCTCATCCACGGAGTGCAGGACAGAGTCGTTCCGGTGCGAGCCACCTCGCTGAACTTGGTGGAAGTCATGCCGAACGCCGACCTCGTCGTGCTGGGGCGGTGCGGACACTGGGCTCAGGTCGAGCGCTCCGAGAAGTTCGTGAGCGAAGTCGAGCGGTTCTTCTCGCAAGGGGACAGGCCATGATGGACGTAGGTCTCACGCTCGAGCTCTATATCACTCGAGCCGAGCAGATCTTCTCGAATACGGAGATCGTGGAAATCACTCCGACTGGCGGATACGTCACCCGCTTCGGGGAGGTGATCGAACGAGCGCGTCGGCTGGCGGCGGCACTCACCGAACTGGGGGTCGCCCCCGGCAGCCGTGTGGCGAGCCTGTGCTGGAACACGGTCTCTCACCTGGAGTGCTATCTCGGAGTGCCGACCGGCGGCTTCGTGTTGCACACACTGAACTTCCGCCTGCCGGTGGAGGATTTGCGGTACGTCATTGATCACGCCGACGACCACGTGGTGATCGTCGACCCGGATCATCTCCCTTTGCTCGATCAAGCTTTGGCAGGGCTCTCCGGTGTGCGGCACATTGTCATCACCCGTCCGTTCTCCGGCGACCTCGGTGTGAATATCTCGGAGCGAACAATCCACTTCTACAGCGATCTGGTCGCGTCACCTGCCCCCGGCTACCAGTGGCCTGCTCTACCGGAGGACGAGCCGGCCGGGCTGTGCTACACCTCGGCGACGACCGGGCGGCCGAAGGGAGTGCTCTACACTCACCGTTCTCAGGTGTTGCATGCGCTGACGATGTGCACAGCCGATGCGCTGGCAATCTCGGAGCGAGACGTCGTCTTGCCCATGACCCCGTTCTTCCACGCCAATGCTTGGGGATTGCCCTATGCGGCGACCATGGCCGGAGCGACGCTGATTCTTCCGGGAATACGACCGACGCCAGCCGATGTCGCGGACATGATCGCAGCTCACGGAGTAACGGTGGCCGCTGGCGTCCCCACCGTGTGGACCGGTGTCTTGGAAGCGCAGAACGAACGGCAGCGCGACTTCACCGGGTTGAACCGAATCATGAGCGGCGGCTCCGCGGTTCCGAGAGCGCTCTCCGATGAGTTCGAGACCCGTTACGGCACCGTGTTCATCCAGGCGTATGGAATGACCGAGGCGTCGCCGTGCACGCACATCTGTCGACTTCCCCGCTCGATGAGCGACAGTCCGAGGAACGAGCAGATGGCTATTCGGTCGACACAGGGCCGATTGCTGCCCGGCTTGCAGATGCGGCTGGTCGACGAGGTGGGTGAGCCGGTCACACCCGGCACCGGCCCGGGCGAAATCCAGTTGCGTGGTCCGTGGATCGCCGACGAGTACTACCAGGACGAGCGGACACGCACGGCGTTCCGGGACGGCTGGTACACGACCGGCGACCTGGCAACCGTCGACGGCCAAGGGTTCGTCGCGTTGGTCGATCGCAAGAACGACCTGGTCAAGTCCGGTGGAGAATGGATCAGTTCGGTCGATCTGGAGAACGCCCTCATGGGGCACGAAGCTGTGCTCGAGGCAGCGGTCGTCGCTGTTCCCCATGAACGCTGGGTCGAGCGGCCCCTCGCGTTCGTAACGCTGCGCTCCGGTGCGCACGTAAATGATGAGGAACTGCGGAGACATCTGCTGCGGTGGTTTCCCCCATTCTGGGTGCCCGACGAGTTCCGAATCATCGACGAGGTCCCGAAGACCGGTGCCGGGAAGTTCGCCAAGCGCGTACTTCGCGATCGGCTGGCATCCGAGCGAGCGGACGCCCGTTGAGACACGATCAATTCGAGCCACAACAACGGCAGACATTCTCTGGCGCCCGCCTACGGTACCCGCATTGATCGGCGCTTCGCCGAGCGGGGAAATTGCACAGACCAGCGCACATGAATTCATCTCGAGCACTGAGCGGACAAGCTGTTCGCCGCGTGGATAGCGCTCGCTCATAGACCTCGGTAAAATTTCAATTCAGTCTATTTCAATGATTTATACGGAGGAGTCCAGGTGGCGGATCTGAATAATCACACCGTTGTGGTGACCGGGGGCTCCACGCTCATCGGTCACGGCGTCGTCCGTGCGTTGCGCGATTGCGGCGCTTCGGTCGTAATCATGGATATCGACGCCGCCGGGGCGCATCCGCTGGTCGAAGAAATGCCTGGGCGGGTCTCCTTCGAGCAGACCGACGTCACGAGTGACGGACAGATCGCGTCCGCGGTGGTTCGTGTCGTCGAAAAGTTCGGCGGGATAGATGGACTAGTCAACCTCGCCTGTAGCTACGTAGACGACGGCTCCGCGTCGACTCGTGAGCAGTGGCATGCCGCCTTGGATGTGAACCTGATCGGCGCCGCTGTTGTGACGCAACATGTCCGGCCCCATCTGGCCGCCTCTCGCCGCGGCGCTATCGTCAATGTGACTTCCATCTCGTCCAAGGTCGCGCAGACCGGACGCTGGGTATACCCGGCCGGCAAGGCTGCCCTCGTTCAGCTGACACGATCCATGGCGATGGATTTCGCTGACGAGGGAATCCGAGTCAACTCGGTAAGTCCTGGCTGGACCTGGTCGTCGGTCATGGCGCAGGCGACCGGAGGCGACCGCGACAAGGTCGATTCCGTCGCCGCGCCATTCCATTTGACTCGTCGGGCCGGTGATCCCGCAGAAGTCGGCGCAGTGGCCGCTTTCCTCCTCTCTTCGGATGCTTCTGGAGTGACAGGCGCTGACTGGGCTGTCGACGGCGGCTATTCCGCAATGGGCCCAGAGCAGGCTGTGCCCGCGATCGCCGGGCTCGTCGAATAGTTCATTCGCGCGTTCTTCTCACGGAGCAGGACATTGCACCACAACGCCGGGCATAACCTTCGACCATTGGAGCCATCGATGGACCACAATCCCGGCATCTCTTTTGCCGGTACACTGTCCTCCGGCGCAGACGATGCCGAGGTCATCGCAGCGCACAGCGCCGAATGCCATGCGGGCTTCTGATGGTACGGGTCGCAGTCATAGGTGCCGGGCAATCCGGCGGGCAGCTCGCGCTCGGCCTACTCCGGGCCGGGCATCAGGTGACCTTGGTCAGTGACCGATCGCCGGACGATATCCGTTCGGGACCAGTACTTTCAAGCCAATGCATGTTCGATTCCGCACGGGCTACCGAGCGGGAACTGGGGATCGACCATTGGGCCGACGAGTGCCCTGACATCGGGTCGGTCGCCGTCACCTTCGCCGGTGAGCAACGCTACGAGTGGTCTGCGCCTCTCTCGGCGCCCGCGCAAGCAGTCGATCAGCGGTTGAAGTTCGCGCAGTGGGCCCTTCAGGTAGAGGCTGAGGGCGGCACCCTTGTGGTCCATCCCGCCCAGGTCGCGGATCTCGAGGAATACGCCCGCACGCACGACATCGTCGTTGTCGCCACGGGGCGCGGTGATATCGGCCGACTCTTCCCGCCGGACCACGAGCGGTCGTTGTTCGACCGCCCGCAACGAGTACTGGCGCTCACTTATGTCACCGGTATGCGCCCTCGGCAGGACGGTGCCGCACTGAGCTTCACCTTGATTCCCGAGATCGGCGAGTGCCTCACGTTTCCTGCCCTCACCACCAGTGGTCGTTGCGACATTCTCGTCTTCGAGGGAGTTCCCGGCGGGCCGATGGACTGCTGGGATGACATAACGGACCCGGATCAACACCTGGAACGCTCGTTGGAGCTGTTGGAGAAATTCGCCCCGGCGGAGTTCGCTCGATGCGCCGACGTGGCGCTCACGGACCGAGGCGGCGTGCTGCGCGGCAGGTTCACTCCTCGCGTGCGAGTACCGGTGGCGATTCTGCCATCCGGAAAGCCGGTGCTGGGCATAGGGGATGCCGTGGTTCTCAACGACCCGCTCACCGGGCAGGGCGCCAATATGGCCGCGCAGGCAGCCGCATACTACCTCGACAGCATCAATCGCAACGTCGCCGGCAATTTCGATGAAGCCTGGATGCGGGGCACTTTCGAAAAGTTCTGGCGTGGCTGGGCACAGTGGGTAGTACATTGGACCAACTCGATGCTGACCACGCTCAGCACGCACCAGGCCGAGTTGCTCGCCGAGGCGGCAGAGAATTCGGAATTGGCCTCCGCGATAGCCAACGGCTTCGATGATCCACGCCAGTACTTCCAGTGGTGGTTCGATACGGAGGCCGCCACTCGATTTCGCGCCGAGAAACGCCTCGCCAAATCGGGTCGTTTCGATTATCGCGACCTACGGCGGGCCCTCGGCCAGTACGCAACCGGCGTCACCGTGGTAACGGCGCGTGGAGTGGATGGGCGACGGGTGGGTATGACGGCCAATTCGTTCACCTCGGTGTCGATGGATCCGCCATTAGTGCTGTGGTGCCCGAGTAAAAATGCGCCCAGTTACTCAGCCTTTACCGAAGCCACTCATTTCGCCGTGAATATCCTCGGTGCGGGACAGGAGCACATGTGCCGCCAATTCGCGACTCCGACGGCGGACAAGTTCGCCGCGGTCGACCTCGTCGAGGGGGTAGGTGGAACGCCTGTGCTACCCGATGCGATAGCCCGGTTCGAATGCCGGACGGTGCGTTGTGTCGAAGCTGGTGACCACGTTGTCATCATCGGTGAGATCGAAAAATACGAAGCGCCCGGCGGGCAACCCCTTATCTTCCACGACGGAAGCCTTCGCGCCGGCTGACTGGAATCCCGGGCCGATTCGGCGTTATCGAAAGGAAGTGATACCGCCATGAGTACGACGGTAATCGATATGGAGTTGGTGGACGCGGCTGCCGATTGGATCGGTCAAGGCATCGCCGGAAGGCGGACGGTTCCCCCCGTCCGAGAACTGCTCGGCTCCTGCGATGCGCGGATCGCCTATGCCGTACAGAACGAAGTGGCACGACGCCGGGAATGGGGTGGTGGGGTATTCGTCGGCAGGAAGGTCGGCCGCACATCGTCCGGCGGGCAACGCGTCTGGGGCACAGACGATCTCGAATTGGGTACTCTGTTCGCCGACATGGATGTCTCTGGAGCCGCCGAGATATCATCAGGCAGACTGCTTCAACCCCGAGCTGTCGCCGTCGTGGCCTTCATCCTGAAGCGAGACCTGGCCCATGAAGATATCGAAGACCACCGGGTCGCCGAAGCTGTCGATTTCGCGTCGGCAGCACTCGAGATAGCGGACAGTCGCATCGCAGGCTGGGATGTCACGATCATCGACAGCATTGCGGACAATGCCTCCAGTGGTCTGTTCGTCCTCGCCGACAGGCAGCTGAGGCTCGACGAGTTCGTCCCGCGCCATATCGAGATGCACATGTATCGCGACGCCATCAGTGCCGCAGAGGGCGACGGCACGTATGGCCTCGGTGATCCACTCGACGGCTTGGTATGGGCGGCCCGCACCGCCAAGGCGTTAGGAAATCCGCTGCGCGGTGGGGAGATCATCTTTTCGGGTCCGCTGGGCCCCATGGTGGAAACCCCTCCGGGGAGCAGGATTCGCGCCGAGTTCGGTCCTCTAGGATCCATCTCGGTCGCCTTCTCACCTCAGATGTAATCCGCCCCCCGAGGTGGCGGGTTGATCATCGGCCGGTGACCGGTGATGCTGCTGGACGTCCAGGTCGCGGGCCATCATCGACACCTGCGATTTCGACAGGCTGGTAACACCGGGGGACTCGACGAGTTTCTCCGTCCGCCGGGTCGATACGCCGAGCAGGTAGCAGGTCGCACCACGCTGGTGAGGGCTCGTTCGGCGCGTTTGCGGCGTTCGAGCAGCGAGTCCGGAAAGGAGCTGCCCGACTGCAATTTCGGGATGGTGACATCGATCGTGCCGACTCGGGTGTCGAAATCGCGGTGCCGGTATCCGTTACGGGAGTTGACCCGCTGCCGACTGCGTTCACCGTAGTAAGCAGCGCACATCGCGTCTGCTTCGGCGCTCATCAGTGAGTGAACGATCGTCAACAGCATCTCAGATTGACACCTATCCGTGCAGCAGTCCCAAGGTGGCTTCGGCCGCGGCGAGGGCGATCGCCACGTTGTCGAGCGCACGTTCGGTTTGTGCGGTGAGGTCTCCCGGGCCGACAACATTACCGTGGGGGTCGTGGGCCGCCTGTCCGGCTACATGGATGAGTTTGGAACCTGTCGCCACGGAGACGTGGGCATAGCCGTTCGGGGTGAGCAGCCCCGGTGGGTTGATCGTGGTCACTGGCATCGAAGCCTCCCTTGGGTGTCACGCCGCGGTCTGTGGGTCGGAGATCCAGCTGGCTCCGCGGTGGGCGAAGGCGGTGGCCACAGCAGCTACGAGATCTGCGGCGGCGTTCTCCTTGCTGCCAGAGTTGAACGGCGGGTCGGGCGCGTACTCGATGCCGAGTTGTACGGCCTGGGCCATCTGGCTTCCGTTGAGATCGGCGACCACGTGCAGGGCCATGTCGATACCCGCCGATACTCCGCCCGCCGTGATGATCTTTCCGCTCTTCACCACACGTTCTGGGGTGGGGATCGCACCGAATCTCGGAAGCAGATCGCGGGCCGCCCAGTGTGTCGTCGCTGGTCTTCCGTCCAACAACCCGGCGGCGGCGAGCAGCAACGAGCCCGTGCAGACCGAGGTCACGAACCGTGCGTGCGCATGCGTGCTTCGAATCCAGGCCAGGGTCGGTTCGTGCCCGAGCAACGTGTAGAAGGAGGCCAGGCTGCCAGGGACAACCACGATGTCAGGCGAAGCAACCTCCTCCAGCGACCGCTGGGCAACGATCGCACACGGCGCCGAATCGCTGTCCACCGCGCCGGGGCGTTCAGCGACGAAGACCGGCTCGATATCGGGGACCGCTGCGAGTACCTGGAACGGGCCGATCACATCGAGAGGGGTGAAGCCCTCATACAGCAGGAACGCAGCTTGCATCATTACTCCTTCGTGTTTGGGTGCCAGCTCACGCGGTCGCACCGTGCGTTAGACGGAATCTGGCTCGGTAGTCGGCGGGACCGACACCCAGGCGTCGGTGAAAGGCCCTCCGCATCGTCTCGGGCGTTCCGAAGCCACAGCGTGCAGCGACGGCATCAATGGAAGCGTCCGTGTCGAGCAAAGCCTGACGGGCGATCTCGACACGGGCCATCTCGACATAGGCAGCCGGTGTCACACCAACCTCCTGGCGAAAAGCACGCGCGAAGTGCCGGGGACTCATGCAGGCGCGCTCGGCCAGGATCTCGACGCGCAGATCCGCGGCCACGTTGTCCGTGATCCACGCCTGCAGTTCGCGCAGTGGTCTGCGTTCGGCCCGTTGAGCGGCCAGTTGGGCACTGAACTGCGACTGACCACCAGGCCGCTGCACGAACAACACCAACCAGCGGGCGATCTCCAACGCCACCGCACGGCCCAGATCATCCTCGACCAGTGCCAGCGCCAGATCCATCCCGGCCGTCACGCCCGCAGACGTCCACACCCTGCCGTCCCGGACGAAGATCGGATCACCTTCTACTGCGACCTGTGGGTACCGGCAGGCAAGTTCCTCGCACGCCGACCAGTGGGTGGTGGCCCGGCGCCCGTCCAGCACGCCCGCCCGCGCCAACAGCAAGGCACCATTGCAGACCGACCCCACACGACGTGACCGCCGCGCCGCCGATCGCAGCCAGGATATGAGCTCCTCATCGTGCTCTGCCGCTCTCGCACCAGGCAGTCCCCCAGCGACCAGCAACGTGTCGATCGGGCCTCTGCAGTGCGCGAAGTCGACGGTCGGCTGGATCAACAGACCGTTGGACGACGTTACCGGCTGCGCCCCGCCCGCGACGATCTCTACCGCGTAAGCCCCGCCTACCATCTGGCTCGCGCCATGAAAGACCTCCATCGGGCCCACCAGATCAAGCGCCTGTACACCCGGAAAGACCAGGAAGACGACGCGACGACACGTACGCTGCTCGACCATGCGGCTGATTCTTCACCAGGCGTCGTGATGGCAGCAATGACATATACCAGGCGAATCCTGCCATTGCCACACCCGGCCCAGAAAGCCGCGGAGACGTGACTCAGCGACGGCGACCAGCCCCCGTCGTTGGTTCGAAGAATGCGACCTCGATCGACCAGCGGGCGGAATACCGGGCGATGAGTTCGGCTGCCGCAGTGGTGGTGTCGGTGGTCAGTAGCGCCAGTCCGGGGCGGCCGGGGTTCGCGCACAACCAGCACTCAGACGGGCTGGGAGCGGAACGCTCCGTACCACAGGCAGCGGCGTTCGTGCACCGTCACGGTATGCGGTCAGCCTCGTCGTTTTCATTCTGCAGCACCGAAAAGCCACCCGAGCATCGTCATAGCCGCTGTCTGCAGTTCGGTAGGTTGTGACGCTTTCGCCCGAGTCGCCTGTAAGCGTCGTTCGGTCCAGCGGCGTATTTCTCGGGGCGAACCTTTGACTATGGGAAGGGCAACCAGGCCGGCCGCGATTTCCAAACCGAGCTCGGGCTCACGAGCGGTAAGACTTGTCTCGATCGCGGTCACGATGTTGTCCCAGGCGGTCCGGGCCCCCCGGTTCTCTTCACCAGGGCTGAACCATTTGATCTGCGCTTTGACGACTTTGTCTCGATAGTATCGACGGTAGCGGCGTTCGAGCCGTGCCGGCTCGTCCACGTCACTGGTGGAACTTGGGCTTGCCGAGCTTCAGGCGGCTGCCGCCGTCCTTCCACGCCTTGCTGATGCGCACCGCGCCGGTCTCGGGCTCGATATCGCCGACCAGCAGGGCGAAGATCTCGCTCGGCCGGGCCATGGAGACCAGGCCGAACTCCGCAAGCGCGCGCCACCGCTGTCCGAGCAGTTGCTCGAACAGTTCCCACTCGTCGTTGTCGAAGATATCGAGTTCGGGCGCGTCGTGGCGGGGCAGCCGCATGCCCGTGCACGGGTTGTAGGCGGTCAGTGGCTCCGGTCGTTCCAGCGTGGCCGCCCGCAGCCCGCCCGACAGGAAGCCGTGCTTGTTGTGGATGGTCTTCGGCGCGTTGCCCTTGTCCTGTTCCAGGTACACGATCCACGCGGCGTCGAGGTCCTGGGTGACGGCGTCGACGGTGATGTCGCCGAAGAACGGCGCGATGTCGTTGCGGATGTAGGCGTGGTACTTGCGCCGGACAGGCTCCGACACGCCGCGCAGCCGCTCGGTGTAGCGGGTCAGCCAGTCGGTCAGGCGGACGCCGCTGCCATCACGGCGCTGGACTTCCAGCACTTTCAAAGCCTCGTGGACGCCGATGCGATCGACGAGTCCGGCCCAGCGTTCCGCGGGCGCGAAGTCGTCGAAGGTTTCCGAGGAGCGGCGACGAACGCCGTCCTCGTCGTCGTACTCGAACTGGACCTGCCAGGCGATGGAACCGTCGGAGCGGCGCCGGGGGCGTGGGGTGAACATGTGAAGGTGTCTCCTGGGTCGGAAACGCCTCGAGATGCGGGTCAAAGACCTGCTGTGACACCACAGTCACATAACACGGGTGCCTGGAGCGGCAAATGTGGCCCTGACCTGCAGGTTCTTGGGTGGGCCTAGGAGGACTTGAACCTCCGACCTCTTCGTTATCAGCGAAGCGCTCTAACCGCCTGAGCTATAGGCCCGTAGTGGTGCTGTTCGCGTGAACAACAACGTGTAGAGACTACACAACAGTTCTCCGATGAACCAAAACGGCTGGTAGAAGACCTGCGCCAATGAAACGGCCGGCACCCGTCCTATGGTGGCGGGTACCGGCCGTCCGGAACGCTGGCTTGCTAGTCGGGGTCGGCCAGGGTGACCTGGATACCGCCGACGAGATCGCAGCACTGGTTGTAGATGAAGGTACCGACGGTGCCGAGCGCGGTGAACAACACGACGTTGATCAGGCCGATCACGCCCGCGTAACCGAACACGGTGCCCGCGTCGATCAGTCCCACCGAGCCGCTGTCCTGCGACACCATGTCGGTGAAGGTGTTGTTCAGCCGCTCCCACACGCCCATGCCCTCGAGCACGATGTAGAGCAGGCCGACCGCGAGCATCCACACGAAGAACATCGCCACGCTGATGACGAGCGAGATCTTCAGCGTCGACCAGGGATCAATGCGCCGGATCTGCACAGTGGCCCGCAGCGGCTCCCCGGAGGCGACCGCGGCGACCGCGACCGGAACCGCGGGCGAAACCGGCCCGGCCTGCGGAACTCCTGCTTCGTTCGGCGGCAGCGGATGCCGGATCTCGGACAGGTCGGGCATGTCCTTGATCAGTTCCGGGCGCGCGATGCTGCGGGTGGGCCCATCGATGCCGACCGACTTCACCATGGCCGCTTCTTTGCGCGCCGCCTTGGCCGCCAGGTCGGCGGTGGTGCGTGCGTTGGACGTGCCGCCGCCGAGACCCCCACCGCCGGAGTTCGGGCGTCCGGTGACCGGCGCCTGACCGGGACGGTACAGGTTGGACTGCGGCTCCCGCTGCGGCAGCTGCGCCCACCCGTCCTGGTACTGCGACTGTTGTCCGCCGTTGCCTGCGGCGCCGACCGGCTGCTTGTCCTCGCTCTCGGGCGCGGACTGCGGGGCCTGGTTGTTCATCCGCGTCGTCTTCTGGTCGAAACGGTCCTGGCCGTCGCCGCCCGGCGCCTGGTCCGGAGCGCCTTGCTGCGGCGCGAAATCACCCTGCTGGTCGCGGATCTCGCGCGGCTGAGCGTTCGGCTGGTTGCCGCCGGGCTGGTTGCCCGGGTGCCCGCCGGACTGCGGCCCGTTCGGCTGGCCCGGGTGACCACCCGGCTGCGCGCCACCGGGGTGCCCGCCGGCTTGGCCACCACCGGGGTGCCCGCCGGCTTGACCACCACCGGGGTGCCCGCCGGCCTGGCCACCACCGGGGTGACCGACCGGCTGCCCGCCGCTCTGCTGGCCGCCGCCGGGCTGACCGTTCTCGGCCGAGGCGACCGGCCGTGGGATCGGCCGCGGCGGGATCGGTGACGGTGCGATCCGCTCGGTCACACCGTTCGTCTGGTGCCGCTCGTCATTCGGCTGATTCGGAGTGGTCAATGGGAATCCTTGGGTCCGTTCGTTGCCGCCGCTGATGGGTTACTTCTCGGAGGAGTCGGTGTCGCCGCCACCGGAGACCTGATCGGGATCGGGCTCGTCGGCATTGCGCGCGATCGCAAGCAAGGTATCGCCCTCCGCGAGGTTCATCAATCGCACGCCCTTGGTCTGTCGTCCGGCCTTGCGAACCTGCTTCGCCGCCGTCCGGATCACGCCGCCACCGGAGGTGATCGCGTACAACTCATCGTCGTCGTCGACGATGAGCGCCCCGACCAGGGTGCCACGTTTCGCGTCGAACTGGATGGTCAATACGCCTTTACCGCCGCGGCCCTGCGCGGTGTACTCCTCGATCGCGGTCCGCTTGGCGTAGCCGCCGGAGGTGGCGACCAGCAGATATGTGCCGTCCCGAACCACATTGAGCGACAACAGTTCGTCACTCTCGTTGAACCGCATGCCCTGAACACCGGAGGTGGCGCGCCCCATCGGCCGCAGCGCCTCGTCGGTGGCCGAGAAACGGATCGACTGGCCGAGCGCGGATACCAGGAGCAGGTCGTCGTCGGCCGAGCAGAGCACCACGCCGACCAATTCGTCCTCGTCGCGCAGGTTCACCGCGACGATGCCGCCGCTGCGGTTGGAGTCGAAGTCGGTCAGCTTCGACTTCTTCACCAGGCCGTTCCTCGTCGCGAGCACCAGGTATGGGGCGTCGTCGTAGGACTTGATCTGGATGATCTGAGCGATCTTCTCGTCCGGCTGGAAGGCCAGCAGGTTCGCCACGTGCTGGCCGCGCGCGGTGCGGTTGGCCTCGGGGAGTTCGTAGGCCTTGGCCCGGTACACCCGGCCCTTGTTCGTGAAGAACAGCAGCCAGTCGTGCGTCGAGGTGACGAAGAAGTGCTTGACGATGTCGTCCTGCTTGAGCCCTGCGCCCTGCACGCCCTTACCGCCGCGCTTCTGGCTGCGGTAGAGGTCGGTCTTGGTGCGCTTGGCGTAGCCGGTCTCGGTGATCGTGACGACCACGTCCTCGCGAGCGATCAGGTCCTCGTCGGCCACGTCTCCGTCGGCGGCGATGATCCTGGTGCGCCGATCGTCGCCGTACTTGTCGACGATCTCGGCCAGTTCGTCGCGGACGATCGCGCGCTGGCGCTCCGGCTTGTCCAGGATGTCCTTGAGGTCGGCGATCTCGGCCTCGATCTTGGCCAGCTCGTCGATGATCTTCTGCCGTTCCAAGGCAGAGAGGCGACGCAGCTGCATGTCGAGAATCGCCGTCGCCTGGATCTCATCGATCTGCAGCAGCTCCATCAAGCCGAGCCGGGCGGTATCGGTGTTGGCCGAACGACGGATCAGGGCGATGACCTCGTCCAGCGCGTCGAGCGCCTTGACCAGGCCGCGCAGGATATGGGCCCGTTCCTCCGCCTTGCGCAGCAAGTAGCGGGTTCGCCGGACGATCACGTTCAACTGATGCTCGACGTAGAGCCGGATCATCTGGTCGAGCCGCAGCGTCCGCGGCACGCCGTCGACGATCGAGAGCATGTTCGCGCCGAAGCTCGTCTGCAGCTGGGTGTGCTTGTAGAGATTGTTCAGCACCACCTTGGCGACGGCATCGCGCTTCACCGTCACCACGATCCGCATGCCCACACGGTCGGAGGACTCGTCGTGGATATCGGAGATGCCCGCGATCTTGCCGTCCTTCACCTGCTCGGCGATCGAGTTGATGAAGTTATCGGTGTTGACCTGGTACGGGAGCTCGGTGATGACGATCGTCGTCCGGCCCCGGTTGTCCTCTTCGATCTCGACGACGCCGCGCATCCGGATGGAGCCGCGGCCGGTCGTGTAGGCGTCGTGGATGCCCTGGCTGCCGACGATCAGCCCATGGGTGGGGAAGTCCGGACCCTTGACGCGCTCCATGCACGCCGCCAGCGTGGCTTCCTCGTCCGCGTCGTAATTGTCCAGCGCCCAGTAGATCGCCTCGGCAAGCTCGTTGAGGTTGTGCGGCGGGATGTTGGTCGCCATGCCGACCGCGATGCCGTTGCTGCCGTTCATCAGCAGGTTCGGCACCCGGCTCGGGAGCACCACGGGTTCCTGGGAACGGCCGTCGTAGTTGGGCGTGAAATCGACCGTCTCATGGTCGATCTCACGCAGCAGTTCCATCGCGAGCGGGGTCAGCCTGCACTCGGTGTACCGCATCGCGGCGGCGCCGTCGTTACCGCGGGAACCGAAGTTGCCCTGACCGTCGACGAGCGGGTACCGCAGCGACCACGGCTGGGCCATACGGACCAGGGTGTCGTAGATCGACGCGTCACCGTGCGGGTGATAGTTACCCATGGTCTCGGCGACCGGACGGGCGGACTTCACGTAACCGCGGTCCGGGCGGTAGCCGTTGTCGTACATCGCGTAGAGCACGCGCCGATGCACCGGCTTGAGGCCGTCGCGCACATCGGGCAGCGCACGGCCGACGATCACGCTCATCGCGTAATCGATATAGCTGCTCTGCATCTCGTTCTGAATATCGACCGGTTCGATACGGTCGCCCGCACCGCCATTCGGGGGCAGCGTGGTCTCGGTCATGCGGTCTCCTTACCGGGCCTGGCGTGAACAGGGCTGTGTGAACTCACGCCGGCTATACGTCGAGGAAGCGAACGTCTTTGGCATTGCGGGTGATGAAGCTGCGACGCGCCTCGACGTCCTCCCCCATCAGGACCGAGAACAGTTCGTCGGCAGCAGCCGCGTCGTCGAGCGTCACTTGACGAAGCACCCGCACCGCGGGATCCATGGTGGTCTCCCACAACTCCTTGGCGTTCATCTCACCGAGGCCCTTGTAGCGCTGCACGCCGTCGTCTTTGTTGATCTTCTTTCCCGCGGCGAGCCCCGCTTCGAGCAGACCGTCACGCTCGCGATCGGAGTAGGCGAACTCCGGATCGCTGCGCTGCCACTTGAGCTTGTAGAGCGGCGGCTGCGCGAGATACACGTGCCCGTGCTCCACCAGCGGGCGCATGAAACGGAACAGCAGCGTGAGCAGCAAGGTGGAGATGTGCTGGCCGTCCACATCGGCGTCGGCCATCAGCACGATCTTGTGGTAACGCAGCTTGCCGATGTCGAATTCGTCGTGGATCCCCGTGCCGAAGGCGGTGATGATCGACTGGACCTCGTTGTTCTTGAGAACCTTGTCGATACGCGCCTTCTCGACGTTGATGATCTTGCCGCGCAGCGGCAGGATCGCCTGGTACATCGAGTCGCGGCCGGACTTCGCCGAGCCGCCGGCGGAGTCACCCTCGACGATGTAGATCTCGGACTTGCTCGGATCCTTGGACCGGCAGTCGGCCAGCTTGCCGGGCAGGCCACCCAGGTCGGTGGCGGACTTGCGCCGCACCAGTTCGCGCGCCTTGCGCGCGGCGACGCGGGCCTGCGCCGAGGAGACCGCCTTGTTGACGATGGTCTTCGCGTCGGCCGGGTTGGCCTCGAACCAGTGTGTGAGGTGCTCGTTGCAGGTGCGCTGCACGAACGACTTCACCTCGGTGTTGCCGAGCTTGGTCTTGGTCTGGCCCTCGAACTGCGGCTCGCCGACCTTGACACTCACGATGGCGGCCAGGCCCTCCCGGATGTCGTCACCGGTGAGGTTGCCGTCCTTCTCCTTGATGAGCCTCTTGTCCTTGGCGTACTTGTTGACCACTGTGGTCAACGCCGCGCGGAAGCCCTCTTCGTGCGTGCCGCCCTCGTGCGTGTTGATGGTGTTCGCGAAGGTGTGTACCGACTCCGAGTAGCCCGAGTTCCACTGCATCGCGACCTCGAGCTCGTGGCCGGTGCCCTTGCCGGTGAACCCGACGACCGAGTTGTGGATCGGCTGCTTGGTCCGGTTGATGTGGCGGACGAAGTCCTCCAGACCGCCCGGGTAGTGATAGGTGCGGGTCTTCACCTTGTGCTCGGCGGGCGCTGTGCCCTCCTCGGCGTGCTTGGGCGCCTCGGCGGTTTCGCTGACGACCTCGTCGGTCACGTCGGAGTCGCTGACACGCTCGTCGGTGAGCTTGATGGTCAGTCCCTTGTTCAGGAACGCCATCTCCTGCAGCCTGCGGGCCACCGTCTCGAAGTTGTAGGTGGTGGTCTCGAAGATCTCCGGATCCGCCCAGAAGCGGATGGTGGTGCCGGTCTTCTTGGTCGGCTCACCCTGGATCAGCTTGCCGGGGATGGCGTCCTTGTAGGTCTGGCTCCAGTGGTAGCCGTCGTGGTCGATCTCCGCTTCCAAGCGGCTCGACAGCGCGTTGACCACGGAGATACCGACGCCGTGCAGACCACCGGACACCGCGTAGGAATCCGAGTCGAACTTGCCGCCCGCGTGCAGCTGGGTCATGACGACCTCGATGGTGGGTATGCCTTGGGCGTGCATCGCCACAGGAATGCCGCGGCCGTCGTCGACCACTTCGACGCCGCCGTCGGCCAGCAGCGTGACCTCGACCTTCGTCGCGTAGCCGGCCATCGCCTCGTCGACGGAGTTGTCGACGACCTCCCAGATCAGGTGGTGCAGACCACGCTCACCGGTGGAGCCGATGTACATGCCCGGACGCTTGCGAACCGCCTCGAGCCCCTCGAGAACCTTGATGGAGGAGGCACCGTAGTCCTGCTTCCCGGTCGTTCTGGTCGAACCCGATGCGGTGGAGTCTTTGGCAGCCACTGGTCGGTAGCTCTCCTTACTTGCTGATCCCGGCATAGAGCGATCGGACAGCACGCGTCTACCCTGGTCATTCTCTCGAGAATCAGGGTCCACGCGCGGACTGTGCGGAACGCGCCGAAGGTATCGCCGCTAGTTACGTCACCATCCTACTGGTACACCCAACTTACAACCCACTTCCGACACCCCTCACAGCGCCGTGGATGCGAGAAATTGGAATTCGGCGACTCGGTTCCGCCTCCCGGCGGTTTTGATCCATCAGAAGTGGGCTGAGAGATGCGTTGGCGGGTCACCGCCCCGGATCAGCGCGGGAGGTCGACCCGGGCGATGAACGCGGCGGTGTGGCGCGCCAGTTCCGCGGGGTGGGAGATCGGCGACCAGTGCCGCGCCGGGATCTCGACCCGGGTCAAACGCGGCACCCACCGGTCGGCCTCGGCGTTCGCCACGGGCCGCACGGCGCGGTCGCCAGTGGCGACGATCAGCTGGACGGGTACCTCGATAGGACGAGGCCGCGGATGACGCAGGTGGGTCCGGATGTTCGCACGGTAGAGCTTCAGACTGTTGAGCATATCGGTGCGCAGCGTAGGCGCCGTTTCCACCAGTGCGGGGTCCAGGCCGTCGAAGAACGCGAGGAAACGCGGCCAGCGGCCGGCGAGCACCCGCAGCACCGGATCCGGCAACTTGGGGATCTGGAAGGCGACGGTATAGGCGGAGGCCACGGCTTGGACCAGGGCGCCGCGCAGCCGCGCCGGGGTGAGCGGACCACGCAGATAGGCGCCGAGGAAATCCAGATTGGGGCCGGACACCGAGGTGAAGGACGCGATCACCGATGCGGCGTCCGCGGCGGCGGCCGCTTCCCACCCGATCACCGAACCCCAGTCGTGCCCGAGAACATGCACCCGTTCGCCGGGCACGACCACGTCGATGACCGCGCGGACATCGGCCGCGAGTTCTTCGATCCGATAGTCCTCGACCGCTCTCGGAGCCGAGCTGCTGCCCACACCCCGGTTGTCGAAGGCGATCACGCGATGGCGGCCGCCGAGCCGGGCCGCAACCCGGCTCCACAGCAGATGAGTATCAGGCCAGCCATGGATCAGCAGAACCGGTACACCGTCGGGGTTGCCGCATTCATAGACCGCGAGTTCGACATCGCCCCGGCGAACCATCCGGGTCGCGCTCGCCGGAAATGGACCGACCGCCGTGGTGATCGTCATCGAAATTCTTTCTGCCCGGACGATTTCGCTCCGGCGTCGCGAGCTTCTCGGCGCGACGTCGAACCGGGGCGTTCCACGTGAAACGCCGCTTTACGGATAAACGTAACACCAAGTATCAGATACTGCCCGCGGTGGTCATCCGTAAGTGTCGCGCGGTCCGCGACCTCTGATATGGCGTTCACCCTTGCGCCAGCTCGGCGCGGCAGGCCCCGAGATCTTCAGCGAGGTCACCACGCCCTGGCCGACCGCGGCATTGATCTTCGCCAGGATCTGGCTCTGCAGCATCCGCAGCTGCGTCGCCCACGCGGTCGACTCGGCGGAAATGCTCAGTACGCCGTCCTTCAGAGTGATCGGTGTGGCGTGCGCCGCGATGTCCTCGCCCACCACTCCCGCCCAGCGGCCGAAGACCATGCCCTCGGCCACCTTGTTCGACCAACCGCGATTCTTGGCGATCGAGCCGGTCAGCCTGGACAGCGGCTGTGGATCGCGCTCGTCGGGACCGGCGCCGGACCATCCGGTGCGCCTGCGGGCGCCGGGCCGCAGCCTGCGCTGAGGCGAGGAACGACCCTGACCGACAGCCTTGCCGCTCGCCCGAGCCGCGGCGCGCGCTTCCTCGAGGGCGCGCCGGGCCAGGTCGATGCCGCGCAATTCGGGCTGCGCTCCTGCGGATTCAGCGGGTCCGGGCTCCGCGGGCTGATCGTTCATCGCCCCGCTCCCTCCGCAGTCGGTAGTTTGTCCCCAGTTTCGATCAAGTTGTCCCCAGCCTTTGCCCGAGGTTGCCGGTACCGGTAATCGTGCGCTCCGCCAGCCCGGGCAGCCGGGGGACCGATATGTTCCCCGCCCATATCGCCGGATATCCGGATCATCCCGGTAGCTTGCTCAGCTGTTGCTGAAGCAAGTCCCGCAGGAGTGTTCACCCTTGACCCGGCGAGTTTTCCACAGGTGTTGGGGAATCGGTCTCAACTGGGGAGAACTCGATCGGCAGCACCGACGACTCGTCACTGTAGTGGACCGGAGCGACGGATGTGGATGCTGGGATCACCTGTCCACTCCCCCTGTGGATGATTACGGCGCCCGCGACTCCGTCGGACCGGTGACCGGAGCACGTTCGCTCTCGATCGTCGGACGCGTGGCCTCGTCGTTCTCCCGTTCGCCGCCGAGATCCTCGCTCCCCAACGGGTGCTCCGCGACGATCCGGGAGACGCGGCCGTCGGGACCGCCTGCGGTTTCCACCCGCAGCGGCACGGCGGCGAGTTCGGCGGGCACGTCCTCCGGCACGGCCGCCGTGATCAGCACTTGCTCCGCGCCGGCCGCGACGGCCGCCAGCGCGGCGCGGCGCCGTCGGTCGAGTTCGGCGAACACGTCATCGAGCAGCAGCACCGGTTCGGCACCGGTGGCGCGCAGCAGTTCGAACGCGCCCAACCGCAAAGCCAAGGCGAACGACCAGGACTCGCCGTGACTGGCGAACCCCTTGGCGGGAGAATTCCCCAGCGTCAGGTCCAGTTCGTCGCGATGCGGACCGACCAGGCACACCCCGCGCTCGAGTTCCTTCGGCCGCGCGGCGGCGAGCTCACGCAGCAAGATTCCCTCCAGCTCCTCCGGATCCTCCGGACGCGGCACCCTGGCCGGGTCCAGGAACTCCGGGGGCAGTGCGGCGCTGCGATATGCGATCGCAGCGGGGCGCGACTCCGGGGCGATCGAAGCATAGGACCGAGCCAGGTACGGCGCGAGTTCGTGCACCAACCGCAGCCGCTGGGCGAGCAGGATGGACGCATGTGCGGCGAGGTGCCCGTCCCATACGTCGAGGGTGCTCAGATCGGCCTTGGACCGAGATTGCCGCCCCGCCGTTTTCAGCAGTGCCGAGCGCTGGCGCAGAACCCGGTCGTAGTCGCCGCGGACCGCGGCCAATCTGGGGAGGCGAGTTGTGCACAACTCGTCCATGAATCGACGGCGCTCGCCCGGGTCGCCGCGTACCAGCGCGAGATCCTCCGGCGCGAACAACACCGTTTGCAGAATCCCCAGGATCTCCCGCGTCCGGCGGACCGGTGAGCGGTTGATCTGCGCGCGATTGGCGCTGCCCTGGTTCAGCTCCACATCGATGCGGAGTTCGCGGCCGGTGTTGACCACCGTTGCGCCGACGCGGGCCCGCTCGGCCCCGGTGCGGATCAACGGAGCCTCCGAGGCGACACGATGCGACCCGAGCGTGGCAAGGTAGCCGATCGCTTCCAACAGGTTTGTCTTGCCGTTGCCGTTCGATCCCAAGAAAACGGTTCGACCTGGGGATAATTCGAGCTCCGCATACTCCCACGAGCGGAAGTCACGCAGCGAAAGAGTTCGGACGAACATCCGCTTATCGCGCCCCTGCCTGGGACGAAGCGGACATTTCCGCCGGTCGGTACATCGTCGCCGCATGAGACGGGTTTCCTACGCTGCGCGGCAGCCCTGTGGAACACCTGTGGATAAAGTGCGGCCCGAACTGCGCGTAAACCGATTTCTCCGACGTCGCTGGGGAGTTTCCAGCGGCATCACCGTTCATCCGCGCTGGACCACGCGGCGCGGAGCCATACGGAACCAGGTCATGCACAGGCGATCAGCCCGGCAGCCGGACCGGCATCAGCAGATAGATGTACGGGCTCGACAACGCCGCGAACGTTCCGGAGTCGAGCACCTCGGGTTCTTCGTCGGAGGCGGGCAGCAGCACCGCAGGCCTGCTCGGGGTGGTGAAGCCGAAGGTGACCCGGTCGGCGTGCAGGGCGGAGAGGCCGTCGATGAGGTAGCCGGGGTTGAACGCGATGGTCAGCGATTCACCGCGGAAATCGGCCTCCAGCCACTCCTCGGCCCGGCCCGCGTCGTCACCGCCCGCGGACAGCAGCAGGCCGTCGGCGGAGAACTCCAGCCGCACCTGCGCGCCGCGTTCGGCGACCAGCGCGACGCGCTTGATCGCTTCGGTCAGCGCCGCGACGGCAAGGGTGGCGATGGAGGTGTGCTCCTTGGGGAGCAACTGGCGGAACTTGGGGAATTCCGCGTCGAGCAGGCGGGTGGTGGTCCGGCGGCCCGCGTTCACGATGCCGAGCAGGCCGTCCGACCCCGCACCGGTGCCCAGGGACAGCTGAACGGGCGCGTCGGATGGCCCGAGCGTCTTGGCGGCCTCCGACAGCGTCCTGGCCGGGATGAGCACCGAAGTCTCGATGTCGGCGCGCGCGGGCTGCCATTCGATGTGCCGGACGGCCAAGCGGAATCGGTCGGTCGCCGCGAGAACGACCTTGGATCCCTCGATCTCCACGCGGATACCGGTCAACATCGGCAGAGTGTCGTCGCGGCCGGCGGCGACGGCGACTTGCCCGACGGCCTCGGCGAAGACATCCACACTCAATTCACCGGTCTGCTGGGGCACCTCGGGCAGTTGGGGATAGTCCTCGACGGGCATGGTCGGCAGCGAGAACTTCGCGCTGCCACAGGTGATCAGCACGCGGGTGCCGTCCACGGAGACGTCGACGGGCTTGTTGGACAGCGCCTTGGTGATGTCGGCCAGCAGACGACCGGAGACGAGTACCTGGCCAGGGCCTGCGACCTCGGCCGCGACCCGCACCTGCGCGGAGACCTCGTAGTCGAAGCCGGAGACGGTCAGACCGTCCTCGTCTGCGACCAGCAGCACACCGCCGAGCACCGGAACCGGGGGCCGGGACGGAAGGCTGCGCGCCACCCAGGCGACGGACTCGGCGAAATCCTCGCGGGCGACCCGAAACTTCATGCTTGCAAGCTCCATCGCCCGATCTGTCCTCTCCCGGTTCCGTGATCTGTTGTCGGCTCGTCAGTGTCGGTGCTCGAAAGGGTCCTGCCGAATCGGCCGCCTTCGCAGTCTGGCACAGGCGACAGACATCAAACCGTACCCGCGCGAGGGACGTGCACCTAGCCCGACCCTCCGGCGCCACGAATAGGCGAGTCCTGAGCGCGGACGGGCAGGCGGGGTACCGGGACCGAGTCGGGGCATACCGCGGGCACGGACGCCGGATGCCGATCCGGCTTCGGCACCGATGGATCGAGCTCTCCTCCGTCCCGTCGTCCTTGCCGGAGACCGGGACCGGCCGGCGAAGGTGCGGCGTCCGACCGACTTTCCACACAGCCTGTTTTGAAGAGAGATCTCTAATGAGAAGAACTGAAGTAGTAGTAGGCACTGTGGATTCTGTGGACTGCGCCCGAATCCGCTGCTCAGGGGGCGTGGCGCTGTGGGGATGGCCTCGGAGTGTCTCGAGGATGAACACGAGGGGTCTGTGGAGGTTCCGCAGTTGTCCCAGATTCATCCTCGAGTGGTCCTCGAGTTGTTCCACCGGATTCACCCGGTTGTTCACACATGTGCACGAAATCGTGGACAGCTCGAGGAATCCTCGAGGACTCCACACGGACTCCTCGAGGATTCCACAAGGTCCGATCCGGACAGGTCCGAGGTCAGGCCCTGTGTGCAAGCACGCCTGGGGAAACTGTGGAATTCGCCCTGTGAGGGGACTCGAGGAGGCGATCACCGCGCCCTGTTAGCGGATCGGTGGACAAACCAGGGGATTCCTCGAGGACTCCACAAGAATTCCTCGAGGAATCCACAACCTACAAAAAAGCACCGCCCCAGGTCAGGGGCGGTGCTTGGGTGTGGATGCCGCTCAGCGAGAGCGCTGCTTGATCCGGGCTGTGAGTTCCTGCACCTGGTCGTAGACGCGGCGCCGCTCGGTCATCTCCTTGCGTACCTTTTTCTCCGCGTACATCACCGTGGTGTGGTCGCGGCCGAACGCCTGACCGATCTTCGGCAAAGACAGGTCGGTCAGCTCTCGGCACAGATACATGGCGATCTGCCTGGCCTGGGCCAGCGGGCGAGCCTTGCCGGGACCGGTGAGCTCTTCCAACGTGGTGTTGAAGTACTCCGCCGTGACGGCCATGATCGTGGCCGCGTTGATCTCCAGCGCGGCGGTGTCCGGCATCAGGTCGCGCAGCACCACCTCGGCCAGCGGAAGATCCAGCGGCTGGCCGTTCAACGAGGCGAACGCGGTCACCCGGATCAGCGCGCCCTCCAGCTCGCGAATGTTGCGCTCCACCCGGCTGGCGATCAACTCCAGCACGTCGTGCGGCACATCGAGCCGGTCCATGCGCGCCTTCTTGCGCAGGATGGCGATGCGCGTCTCCAGCTCCGGCGGCTGCACATCGGTGATCAGTCCCCATTCGAACCGCGTCCGCAGCCGCTCCTCCAGCGTGGCCAGCTGCTTGGGGGGACGATCCGAGGAGACCACGATCTGTTTGTTCGCGTTGTGCAGCGTGTTGAAGGTGTGGAAGAACTCCTCTTGGATGCCTTCCTTGCCCTCGATGAACTGGATGTCGTCGACCAGCAGGATGTCGGTCTCGCGGTAACGGCGCTTGAACGCGACCTTGCGGTCGTCGCGCAGGCTGTTGATGAAGTCGTTGGTGAACTCTTCGGTCGACACGTACTTGACCCGCATGCCCGGGAAGAGACGCTGCGCGTAATGGCCCGCCGCGTGCAGCAGGTGTGTCTTGCCCAATCCCGAGGCGCCCCAGACGAACAACGGGTTGTAGGCGCGGGCGGGAGCTTCGGCGATGGCGACGGCCGCCGCATGCGCGAAGCGGTTGGACGCGCCGATGACGAAGGTTTCGAAGGTGTACTTCGCGTTCAGGCTGGCCGAGGACGTCGACGGAGCGGGCGATTCCTGTGACTTGGCGAAGTAGGTCGGCCACGAGTTGCGGACGTTCACCACGGGCTCGTCGTCGTGATCGCCGCGCGGGCGTTCGGTGACCGGCTCACGTACCGGATCGTGCGCCAATCCCGTGTCGTCGTCGGTGGTCTCGCGCAGCGGTGCACGGAGCGGGCCGCGCGCGCTGCCCGGCGACGGTTCGGGGTTGAACAGCGACTCCTGCCCCGGCGGGATCGAAGGCTCCCGGCGCGGTGGAAGTCCGGGTTCGCGGCGCGGTGCGACCTCCGGCCCGGACATCATCGGCAGCTCGGCCGTCGTGGAGTACTCACCGTGCTGTGGATAGTCGGTGTGGGCGTACTCCGGCTGGCGGTACTCCTCCGGCGGAGCGAAGTCCTGACCGTAGTCGGCGCCCGGGTAGTCGGAGCCGTCGTTGTACGAAGACGCCGCGGGGAAGTCGGCGGCGGGTTGTGCATAACGCGGCCCCGGGTATGCGTCGCGGCCGGGGAATTCCGAACCCGGGTAGGCGGCGGGAGCCCGGCCTTCTCGTGGGCGCTCGGGCCTGCTCGTCATCCGCGCGTGCCGTGGGGTGTTGCTCTGGCGGTCGACGGTCGGGGTGGTCGGGGCGGCGATGCGGACGCCGAGTCCTTCCACCTGGGGGCCGAGCCTGCGGCCGAGGGAACGGAGGATGGGCTCGCGCAGATCGCGCTCGATGGCCTCCTGGGCCAGCGACGAGGGCACGGAGAGCAGGGCGAACCCCTGTGCGACCGTCAACGGCTTGACCAGTTTCAGCCAGGCCTGCTGTGCCCGGGTGACCGGAGGGATGGCGCCGTCCGGCGATCCGGTGGTCAGCTCGCTGACCACCTCGGGCCATACGGTGGCCAGCACGTTCTGCTCGTCGTCCATGCAGTTTCCTCCCCGGAGTAGGTCGATAGGAGCAGACGGCCGGTGCACGCGCGGAGTGTGATGCTCGGGGGTGGCCCCGTGATCCTGCGTACGTCCGTAACCGGTTCGGACGCTGTCCGGGTCCCCCATCAGGACAGCGGCTTGGGCACCGTCGGCCCTACGAATATGCCACTCCAGGGGTCTTTCCACACAATTATCCACAGATGTGGAGAACCCTGGAGAGCTGTGAATCGCGCGCATGCGCGGAAAAGGCAACGCTGCGACCTGCGGTTCTGCAGCAATCGTCTGGCTACGTACCTTAGTGGCCAGAGCTACGCGATGGCTAGGGGTGTGGACGAACTCACGGAATGGCCGGAACGTCTGACTCCAGACGACTGATTACCCCTGGTCGCCGGGGCCGGGGAAAGAGGGGGGCGAGTTTGACCCGTCCCGGACCGGTCAGTACCCTCGTACAGTCACCCCTTGGTGCGGTGGCGGTCTTGTGCTGACCGCGTTTAGGTCGTGGATCGACCGACTGTGCGCCAGGACCGACGCGCGCCGATGATGACCAGACCTGCGATTCATTCGCGCAATACACGTATCACCGACAAGCTTCGGGCACCACCTGGTGCCCGCCTACTCGAGGAGTGTTGACCGTGGCCAAGGGCAAGCGGACGTTCCAGCCGAACAACCGTCGTCGGGCGCGGGTTCACGGCTTCCGCCTCCGGATGCGCACCCGTGCGGGTCGCGCCATCGTCTCGGCGCGTCGCCGTAAGGGCCGCGCCTCCCTCACTGCCTGATCCTCGCTCTCGGACGCTCGGGTGTTGCCTGAGCCGTATCGGTTGCATCATCGTGCCGACTTCTCCCGGACGGTGCGCCGCGGCCAGCGAATCGGGAGGCGTGATCTGGTCGTGCATGCGCTCGCACACGGGTATGACGGAGTTGTGGGCGCGAATGGACGACATGATCAGGTCCCGGACGACCTGCTGGTCCGCGTAGGCGGGCCGCGCTTCGGGTTGATCGTCAGCAAGGCGGTGGGCAACGCGGTGATTCGACATCGCGTTGCCCGCCGCCTGCGTCATATGTGCGCCCAGGTGGTCGACGAACTGCCGCCAGGGACCGATGTCGTGATCCGTGCGCTTCCGGGCGCCGCGACGGCTTCGTCGGAGGACCTGCTGCGCCAGGTGCGCACCGCACTGCGCAAGCTCGGCTTCGGTGCCGAGACGGGCGTGTCGACGGGCGGCCAGGCATGAGCCTTTGGGCGAAGATCGCCAGACTGCCCGTGAACGTGCTGATCTTTTCGATCGAGCTGTATCGGACCTACGTCTCCCCCACCCGCATGCCGGTGTGCCGTTTCACCCCGACCTGTAGTGAGTACGCGGTTACCGCACTGCGCACTCGGGGCCTGTTCATCGGGCTCGGACTGACGGTCGTGCGCTTGGCCAAATGTGCGCCCTGGCACCCTGGTGGGTGGGACCCCGTCCCGGAGCGGAAGCGGAGCACATCCCGCGCCGAGCCGGCGGACGGGGCAGCGACCGACGCGGCGACGCAGGAACCGAGCCTGCCCGCCGAACCGCGGTCGGAGCCGAACGCTTGTAAAGGATCGCCGCACGCGGTGATCGGCGACACGAACGACGGGAGTGCATAGAGCCGTGCTCGACTTCATTTATTACCCGGTGTCCTGGATCCTCTGGTTCTGGCATCGAGTCTTCGGGTTCGCGTTCGGCGCGGACAACGGTCTCACCTGGGCGCTGGCCGTGGTGTTCCTGGTGTTCACCTTGCGCCTTGTGCTCTACAAGCCGTTCGTCAAGCAGGTGCGCACCACCAAGCAGATGCAGGAACTGCAGCCGCAGATCAAAGAGTTGCAGAAGAAGTACAAGAACGACCGCCAGAAGATGGCGGTCGAGATGCAGAAGCTGCAGAAGGACAACGGCTTCAACCCGCTGATGGGTTGCCTGCCGATCCTCGCTCAGGTCCCGGTGTTCCTCGGACTCTTCCATGTGCTTCGCTCGTTCAACCGGACCGGCCACGGCCTCGGTCAGCTCGGGATGACACCGGAGCAGAACGCGAACACTGCGAACTACGTCTTCAGCGCGGCCGATGTCCAGTCCTTCCTGAGCGCCCGCATCTTCGGTGCGCCGATCTCGGCGTTCATCACCACACCCGTCAACGAACTGCAGGCATTCGCCAGCTACGGCGGCGTACCGAGCAAGCTGAGCATCGCGCTCGTCGCAATTCCCCTGATGGTCATCGCCGGTCTGGCGACCCACTTCAACGCCCGCGCGTCGGTGGCGCGGCAGACGCCGGAAGCCGCGGCCAATCCGCAGGCCGCAATGATGAACAAGCTCGCGCTGTGGGTGTTCCCCCTCGGCGTGCTCGTCGGTGGCCCGTTCCTGCCCATCGCCATCCTGCTGTACTGGGTCTCCAACAACATCTGGACCTATGGGCAGCAGCACCTCGTGTTCGGTCGCATGGCGAAAGAAGAAGAAGCCAAGAAGCAGGCGAAGCTGGAGCAGCGCGCGCAGAACGCGCCGAAGCCCGGCGCCAAACCGGTCAACGTGAAGAAGAAGCCGGCATCCGCCGCCGCGGCTGACGCCGGGTCGGACGAGGACACTGCTGTCGCATCGACGAATGGCACCGCGAAGCCGTCGAAGCAGGCCGCGGGCCAACGCCGACCGGCCGGCCAGAAACGGCCGGGCAACCGGGGTAGGGCGAATCAGAAGCGCAAGCGCTGACGACCGATCGGTGGGCTGATCCGCCCACCTCGACCGCTGAGCAACCTTGATCGCGAATACCGCCCGGCGGCGAGTGCCCGGCGCGCGCGATGAGCAGATGAAGGAAATCAAATGACTGTTGAGACCGACGGAGGGGATGCCACCGTGGCGACGACGATGGCGAACGCCGAGGCGGACACCGGCGATGTCGTGACCGATGCCGAGGAAGCACTCATCGAGGAAGGCGAGATCGCCGGCGACTACCTCGAGCAGTTGCTCGACGTACTGGACTTCGACGGCGACATCGATCTCGACGTCGAAGGCGACCGGGCCGTAGTGAGCATCGACGGCGGACGTGATCTGACGAAGCTCGTCGGACGCAACGGCGAGGTGCTCGACGCGTTGCAGGAGCTGACTCGTCTCGCCGTCCAGCAGGCGACCGGAGTGCGCAGCCGGCTGATGCTGGATGTGGCAGGCTGGCGGGCCAAGCGGCGGTCCGAACTGAGCGAGCTCGGTGCGGCCGCAGCGCAGCGAGTGCTGGACTCCGGCGAGCCGGAGTCGCTGGCGCCCATGACGCCGTTCGAGCGCAAGATCGTGCACGACGCGGTGGCCGCGGTGGAGGGCGTCAGCAGCGAGAGCGAAGGCGTGGAACCGAACCGGCACGTGGTGGTCGTTCCAGGCTGACTCGCGGCATCCCCAAGGGGGCGGCATGTTTCGCGGCCCGGACGGGTAGTGGTTGGATAGGGCCTCTGGTCTTCGGATCGGGGGCCTTGTTCGTGTCCGGAGCCCGATTGCTCGCTCGTAGATCGACCCGAGTTCGGAAGGATGTTTCACGTGGAACGAGATCTCGGTGGAGCCGCCGCGGTACCCGCGGAGCTGGAGCCACCCGCGTCGGCGGCCACCGTCTTCGGCGACCGACTCGATCTCGCGCGTCGATATTGCACAGCGCTCGCGACCGCGGGCGTGGAGCGCGGCCTGATCGGCCCACGCGAAGTACCCCGCCTCTGGGATCGCCACATCCTCAACTGTGCAGTCCTCGGAGAGTTGATCGCCGAGGGAGCCTCCGTGGTCGACATCGGCAGTGGTGCCGGCCTGCCCGGTATCCCGCTTGCGATCGCGCGGCCGGACCTGCGGATCACCCTGGTCGAACCACTGCTGCGTCGAACCGTCTTTCTGAGCGAGTTCATCGAATCGGTGGACTTGGATGTAACCGTGGTGCGAGGCCGGGCCGAACAGTCCGGCGTGATGAAAGAAGCCGGCGGCGCGGACGTTGTCACGTCTCGCGCGGTAGCCCCGCTCGGCAAACTCGCTCAGTGGTCACTCCCCCTCCTGCGCGACCACGGGCACATGCTCGCACTCAAGGGCTCCAGCGCAGCAGAAGAACTGGAACGCGATGGCGCCGCGATGGCGAAAGCCGGAGCCGGCAATGCGGTCGTGCTGCAATGCGGTGTCGGCCTCGTGGCCACACCCACCATGGTGATCAGCGCCGAGCGGCTCCCTCGCGCCGAGCGCAGTTCCCTGCGGCGGGCAGAACGAGCGGTCGAGCGTGGAGCTAAGGCAGGGCGGACGGCGACGACGGAGCGCAGACGCAAGCGTGCGGCGCGCAAGGCCAAGTAGAAGCTTCGATGCCGAAGCTTCCTAGCTGGACCTAGGGCCTGGGTGCATTTCGTCACCTTGACGAAATGGTGGAGTAGAGCGCGGCGAAGCGGAGTTGTTTCGTCCCGGCGACCACGGTCACCCTCGGCCGCGGAAACATCACCCAGAGCGTGCCAAGCTGTCCGGCTGCAGATCCGTGCGAGCCCAGCATTCGCGCGTTGTCCGGGTCGAGTTCGACGCGGTGGATTACCTGCGGGCTCGAACAGCCAGTGCTGCGCGCCGTCGGAACGCTGCCGCGGCCACACGGAGGACACCAGCCCGGTCACTGGAGCGAAGACGGCAGCAGGACCGCGTCCGGCGGCGCGCCGATCAAGCGGAACTATCCGAGGCAGTAGCGAGGTCTCCTCGCAGACTGGGCGACGTCGAGTCGAAGCGCCACTACCTCCGAATGTTTCACGTGAATCGGAGCCGCGACACCGTGATGCACGGCCAGCGCGCTCGACCATCCCAATGTTTCACGTGAATCGCAGTCGATTCCTTGCCTGGACATGAAGTGTGAACTTTGCAGCCGCTCCAGTCGGGTGAGGCCGGAAGGATCGTCTTCGGCGGGCGGTTCGGGCGCTGATAGCGGCCGATGCGATCAATTCCACCGCGCGACGGTTAAGGGAGTCCTCTGCGCCGCTTGAACTCGCGGTGCGACGAGAGGCCCTGCTTCCAGGAGCGCTGTGCGAACCAATCTTTTGGCACTCACTTGCAGACAGGGTTAGCCGGGCGTGACCGCGTGTGCCTTGTGGTCCGGAAGGCCAAGCCAGTCCGTTGAGTATCTGGACAGCACACTCGTGTCATGCCGGGCTGCTGAGCAGAAACGATCGAGTATTGAGTTACGCCTCGAGCCGTCCCTATTGCGCCCCGGTCTTGGTTCGCGCCAACGACAGACATGCTGCGCGGCGGGGGTGCAAGCGTACAGACGAGGCGAGTACACGCGGAGGGGGTCAGCACGCGCCGCGGAGGTGGGTGCGCGCAGGCGAAAGTGAGCGCGCGGCGGAGCGGATGTGTGCAGCGGCGCCAATGAGCGGAACGCGCGAATAGCGACAGCCGGGTGGATTGTCGAGGGAGTTCGGGGCGAGCAGGAGAGCGAAGCGCGCAAAGGTACGGGCGCACCGAAACAGAAGGGGCGGGGTGCGCCACGCAGAAGATGTGTACGGACGGGCGGAATGCAGGCGTGAAGGCAGAGGGCGCACACGAAGGTGGAGGGCGCACACGAAGGTGGAGGGCACGAAGGCGAGGGTGCGCGCAAGAACTGAGCGTGCGGAAGGGGGGGGAGGGCGGGGAGAGCCAAGGAACTGAGCGCACGGAAGGGCGGTGGGCGCGAATGGGCGGGAGGGCGCGAGAACCGCGGGGCGCGGACGAGCGGTGGGCGCGGACGAGCGGTGGGCACCGGAAGAGCCGAGGAACGCGCAAGACTGAGCGCGCGGAGGGGTGAAGGGCGCGGAAGGGTGGGAGAGCGCGACAACCGAGAGTGCGTGCGAACAGAGATCACAGAAGGCGAAGAGCGCGCACACGTGAAGGGCACACATCACGAACAAGGTGCGAAAGGGCGGAGCGCGTAGGCCGAAGGGCAGTGAGTTTGGAGGGTCACCGATTGACGGATCGTGGTAATACGGCACGGAGCATGATGCGGCTGCGACACCGAATAGCAAGTGCCCGAAGCGGGCAGGCTGTTGGGCCCGAGGAGGTTTCCCTTCAATGGGCGAAACGCTCACGCGCTGGAGAAGTGGTTGTATGCAGGGGGTGCGACCAGTTCATCGAGTGGCGGGGGTTGTGGGCCGTCTTGCGTGGAGGTTGCGGCACAGGATGATTCACGTGAAACATCGGCTGCGGTGCTGAACAGACCGAGGCGTCAACTGGCTGGTACTCCCTTCAACCGGGTCGTCAGCCGCTCTTTCCATCGGAGCTGCCGCTTCCTGTGCTCCAGCCTTCCGGCGGCGCGCTTGTCCGCCTCTGCCCCACGCTCGATCGCTGCCGCATCCCAAAGCGGAACACCGGTGGCCTACTGCGGTGCGCACTGAAACGCTCGACCGCTTTCGCTCACCAGCCGCGGCATGACGCGCCCGCTATTCATGTACCCCATGCCGATGCGCTCCCCAGGATCTGGCGGGATCGCCTGTCCGTGATCGCATTCGGCCGACTGCAATCCCTCACCTCGTCGGACCTCGCCGCATTCGTGACCAGGCAAGGCCATCGAAGGAACGAAGAAACATCCGCTGGACGG
The DNA here is from genome assembly GCF_001612765.1 of Nocardia arthritidis NBRC 100137. Lineage (GTDB taxonomy): Bacteria > Actinomycetota > Actinomycetes > Mycobacteriales > Mycobacteriaceae > Nocardia > Nocardia arthritidis. Next base: position 135,270 of record NZ_BDBB01000013.1, on the reverse strand, counting down.
ACAATGCTGGGGTGAGACGACCGGAAGCGGGCCGGCCAAACCGACGCTGCGACCCAGCTGTCCGGTCCTCTGGATCCGTCCTCCGTCCTCAGTCCGCCACGTCCGGTCGAACCGACCCGCCCACTGGTTCGCGGCCAATGTTTCATGTGAAACAGCGGGCGTGGCGGAGTGATTTCGTGCGGATTTGCGTGTCGCTCTGCGCCTCGCCGCGATTCAGCTTTCTTAAACCGCTCAGTGCTGGCAAGCTAGTGTCCGTCGGGCGTGAGCGTAGGTGCCACGGAGGGATCTGATTGTCACAGCGGCGAGGAGCTCCGCTCGGTCGATCGGGCGCTGCGGACCCGGTTGTGCATCGTGTTCGATCCGACAAAGGCTGTTGCTGGCACGGCGCCGATCCGTCCAATCGCGCGTACGTGTTCTGAAGTTTCTCGGGTTAGGAGCTGTCTATGTCGAGCGGTCCGGCGAATGTTTCACGGGAAACAACGTCGCGCGTGCCGGGGATGCTGGACTCCAGCAATTTCGACGCGGAGGCATTCGGAAATACGCCGTTCGGGCACATCTCCCCCAGTGAGACCCCGATAGCTGCCGAAGCGCAACGTGCAAGTCAGGTCCTCCATCCAGGAAAGGTGACTGTGCCGAAACCGCACGAGCAACGCATCATCACGATCGCCAATCAGAAGGGCGGGGTCGGGAAGACGACCACCACCGTGAATCTGGCGGCTGCCCTGGCGCATCAGGGGATGACGGTTCTCGTGATCGATCTCGACCCACAGGGCAACGCCAGCACGGCCCTGGGTATTGAGCACCATTCGGGCGTCCCCTCCAGCTACGAGTTGCTCATCGGCGAGGTCTCGGTGAGGGATGCAATCCAGACGAGTCCGCACAGTGAGCGTCTCCTGTGCATCCCCGCGACCATCGATCTGGCGGGCGCCGAGATCGAACTCGTGTCGATGGTGGCTAGGGAGGGTCGGCTGAAAGCCGCAATCCAAGAGGCGAATATCGCCGGTTACGACATCGACTACGTGATGATCGACTGCCCGCCTTCCTTGGGTCTGTTGACGGTGAACGCTCTCGTCGCGGCGAAGGAGGTGCTGATCCCGATCCAGTGCGAGTACTACGCCCTGGAGGGCGTCGGTCAATTGCTCCGCAATATCGGACTGGTGCAGGCGCACCTGAATCCGGAACTCCACGTCTCGACGGTGATCCTCACGATGTACGACGGTCGGACCAAGTTGGCGGACCAGGTCGCCGAGGAGGTCCGCGGGCACTTCGGCGATGTCGTGCTGCGGTCGGTGATCCCGCGCAGTGTGAAGGTGTCCGAGGCGCCGGGTTACGGCATGACGGTGCTCGATTATGATCCAGGCTCCCGGGGCGCGATGAGCTACCTGGATGCCGGACGCGAGATGGCGGCCCGCGCGGTGCCGCGCGTCGCCGCGACGAAGTCGGCGGAGTGACTCGGCGGGCCGGGTCGACACTCGGCACAGTTCGGTTTGGTGGCGGAATGAGGAAGGGGTCGGTAGACCGATGAGTCAGGCGAAGAAGGGTGGGCTCGGGCGCGGTCTCGCCGCGCTGATTCCGACGACACCGACGGCCTCTCCGGGCCTCAGCAGCGCCGCTGCGAGTGTCATCGGTCTGGATCCGGTCGGGCCGCAGCCCCCCTCCACCTATCTGCATCGGGTACCGGATCCTGACGACAACGCCGAACTCGAGGCAGGCGGAGCCGTCTACCGGGAGATCCCGCCGGACCAGATCGAGCCGAATCCGAAGCAGCCGCGCACGGTTTTCGAAGAAGACGCCCTGGCCGAGCTGGTGCATTCGATCCGCGAATTCGGTCTGATGCAGCCGATCGTGGTGCGCCGGACGGAGCCGGGCGTGGACCGCTATCAGCTGGTCATGGGCGAGCGGCGCTGGCGAGCGTGCCAGGAAGCGGGTCTGGCCGCCATTCCCGCGATCGTCCGGGAGACCGCGGACGAGTCGATGCTGCGCGACGCCCTGCTGGAGAACATCCACCGAGTGCAGCTGAACCCACTCGAAGAGGCGGCGGCCTACCAGCAGCTGTTGGAGGAATTCGACGTCACCCACGAGGAATTGGCCACGCGAATCGGCCGCTCTCGACCGGTTGTGACGAATATGATCCGTCTACTGAAGTTGCCGATCCCGGTGCAGCGCCGGGTCGCGGCGGGCGTACTGTCCGCCGGGCACGCGCGAGCACTGCTCGGTCTCGAAGCGGGTGCGGACGCTCAAGAGGTGCTCGCCGCCCGAATCGTCGCCGAGGGACTCTCGGTCCGGGCCACCGAGGAAGCTGTCATGCTGGCGAACCGAGAGCAGGACGCGGCCGCGCCCTCTCCCGTCGTCCGTCGCAAGCCAATCGAGATGCCAGGCCTACAGGCCGTGGCCGATCGGCTGTCCGGCTCCTTCGACACCCGGGTCCTCGTGAGTATGGGCAAGCGCAAAGGCAAGATCGTCGTCGAATTCGGGTCGGTCGAAGACCTCGAAAGGATCGTCGCCCTGATGGAGCAGAGCGCGCCCCAGGTGTGACAGAAGTGACGAAATTAAACTTGTGGTTTCGACAGGTGCGAGTCCCCGACTGAAACGTCACTGTGACGGCGGGGTTTCGCGCGGTCGTGGAGCGCGCGTCGCTCCCGGCGAAGCAACACAAGTTCTATTGACCAACAGCACAGCGACATGGAATGAGGCGGGTTCCCTTTGATCGCTTATTCTTGCTGGCGAGCAAACTTTGATGCGACGTGAGCGTGGATGAATCGGACAGCTGGAGGCTGAGCAGAGCAGTGTCGACCAGCGTCACAGCACTAACCCTCGGCGGACTGGAAAAGCTTCCCGCGCATGCGCGGCGCTGTGTCTTCTGGGAAATGGACCCCGCGGTGGCGGAGGACTCACGCAATTTCAGCGATCCGGTGTTCGAGAAGGAAGCTTGGCTGTCCACAGTCATGCTGGAGTGGGGTTCGTGCGGACAGGTGGCGAACGTCGACGGCAGCGTCGCCGGCTGTGCCTTCTACGCACCGCCGAGGGTGGTACCACGGGCCGCGCTCTTCCCCACCTCCCCCGTGAGCCCGGACGCGGTCCTGCTGACCACGCTGCGGGCTGAATTCCCGTATCAGGGTGCCGATGTAGCCCATCGCCTGGTCCAGGCTGTGGTAGCCGATCTGGTGCGTCGTGGCGTGCGCGCTCTGGAAGCGTTCGGCATCCGTACCGACCCGGCGACGCAGGCGCTCGCGGAGCGATCCGGCTCGATGACATTGCTCGAGCGGATCGTCGCACCGATCAAGGGGGCGGGTGCGGCGGGGGCGACGACCGAGTGCTCGCCCGAGAGCTGCATGATCGACGCCGACTTCCTGGAGGATGTCGGCTTCGAGGTCGTGGCCCAGCATCACCGATTCCCCCGCTTGCGGTTGGAACTCGACTCGGACCACGGCTGGAAGGAAGACGTCGAACGGGCGCTGGATCAGCTGCTCGCGGCGGCATCGATGACCGCGCCGACCCGTATCGGGGCGCGCTGACGCAGACGCCGAAACGCCCCCTGCCGAGTCAGAAGGCAGGGGGCGTTTCGTTGCGAGGAAGCCGAGACTACATACGGTCCGCGGCGGCCAATTCTTCGGCCAGCAGCTCCGCGAACGTGTAGGTACCGGTCGGCTGGTCGTCCTGCCCGAGCAGGTACAGCCGCTTCACCGAGATCAAGATGGCTTCGGCGATCACGTCGCGCATGCGCGGGTTGGTGAGCACCGAGGCATCGTATTCGTTGGTCAGATAACCGATATCGACCTGCACGGTGGGCATCTTGGTGAGACGCAACAGATCCCAGGTTCGCGCATGGGTTCGACAGTCCTGCAAGGAGGTTCGGGCGACGACCTCCCGCTGGATGAAGCCGGCCAGCACCTGCCCGATCATGGACACCGAGCCGTGCGAGTTGCCGAAGTAGAATCCGGCCACACCGTTGGCCAGCGGGCTCGGGTTGGTGGCGCAGCGCAGCGAGATCATCAGGTCGGCGTCGAAGGCGTTGGACGTGTCCGCGCGTTCGACGTCGGTGGGGTTGGCGCCCCACGGACGCGACAGGAAGGTCTCCATGCCCGTGGCCGCCATCCGCCCTTCCAGACGGCTGGCCAGGTCCCACAGGATTTCCGACTCGTAGACCTCGCCATACTCGGAGGGCACGGCGCAACCCTTGTCCGGACCGCCGAGACCCGGATCGATGACGATCCGCTTGCCGGTCAGCTGAGGCCCCGCCCGGTGCACGACCTCTTCCTCGGCGATCCGGTGCGGATTGCCTCCGGTCACCCTGGCGCCGAGCAGATCCAGCGAGCGCAGGGTGTCGGGACCGCAGATGCCATCCGCGGACAGCCCGATCTCCCGCTGGAAGGCGGTCAGCGCGTCATGGGTGTGCGGACCGAAGTAGCCGTCGACGCGGTGCACATAGAACCCGAGGTCCTGCAGCCTGCGCTGAAGCGTGGCCACGTCGTCGCCGTACAGCGGCGCGGACAACTGGTAGATCAGCGTGCGCGCACCGAGCCGGTAGGACGCTTCCTTCAGTGCCCGGTAGGTGGCCGGGCCGACCACGCCATCGACGAGCAAGCCGCGATGCTGCTGGAATGCGCGAACCGCGGAGTCGAGGTGGTGGTCGAAGGAGACTTCGGTGTCCTTCCAATACTCGCGTGTGTCCGCGCGATCGGTAGCGACATGCGCGTGTAGGAACCCGAGGCTTGCCAGGGTGCTCCGAACCTCTGCTACGGCTGGACCGGAATCGCCGTGACGAAGTCGGTGCATGCGTGAGAGCCCTTTCCTTCCGTCAAACCCGCGGGTACCCACTCATGCGATGGGATACACCTTCGCACGACCGGAACGTCGGTCGATTGTCTCAGACCCGGACCGGGTTTCGACAATCCCCGGGTCCAGGCATCGTACGGCGCGTCGTCGGATCGCGCCGTCAGATGACGTCTTCGAGTTCGCGCAGAAGAGCCGCTTTGCCCTTCGCCCCGACGATCTGCTTGACCGGCTTACCGCCGCGGAACAGCATCATAGTGGGCAGCGAGAGGATCTGATAATCGCGGGCAGTGCTCGGGTTGGCGTCCACGTCCACCTTCGCGACGGTCAGCTTGTCCGCGTACGCGGCCGCGATCTCCTCCAGGACGGGCGCGACCATTTTGCACGGTCCGCACCAGTCCGCCCAGAAATCGACGAGGACGGGCTTCTCACTCAGCAGCACCTCGTCGGCGAAGGACGCGTCGGTGACGGTGACCGTGTTGGCGGACTTGGACATGAGTGTTCTCCTTGCGATACAGCGAGATGAAAGGTGTTGCTCGTTCGCGCGAGTTCAGTTGGCGGGGACGGTTACCGACTCACCCGCGTGGGCGAGGGTGTTCGAGGTGATGTCGCCCTGGTCGGCCAACCAGCGCTCGGCGTCGATGGCCGCTCGGCAGCCCGTGCCCGCGGCGGTGATCGCCTGGCGGTAGGTGTGGTCGACGAGATCGCCCGCGGCGAAGACGCCGGGAATCTCGGTGGCGGTGGTCGGGTGCTGCACCAGTACATATCCCTCGTTGTCCAAGGCGACCTGGCCCTTGACGAGTTCGCTGCGCGGGTCGTGACCGATCGCGACGAACAGGCCGGTGGCGGCCAGTTCGGAGGTCTCGCCGGTCCGGGTGTCACGCAGAGTCAGATGGGTGACACTGGTCTCACCGTGCACCTCGACCACTTCGGCGTTGAGCGCGAACTTGATCTTCTCGTTCGCCTTCGCCCGCTCCAGCATGATGCGGGAGGCGCGGAACTCCTCGCGGCGGTGCACGATGGTGACGCTGGCGGCGAACTTGGTCAGGAACGTCGCCTCTTCCATCGCGGAGTCGCCGCCGCCGACCACCACGATGTCCTGGCCCTTGAAGAAGAAACCGTCGCAGGTGGCGCAGGCGCTGACACCGCGGCCGAGCAAACGCTGCTCCCCCGGAACGTTCAGGTAGCGTGCGGCCGAGCCCATGGCGAGGATGACGGCGTAGGCCTCGAAGGTCTCCCCGCCGACGACGACCTTCTTGATCGGGCGGGTCAAGTCGACGGCATCCACGTCCTCGGTGCGGATCTCCGCGCCGAACCGTTTGGCCTGCTCGCGCATCTCCTCCATGAGATCAGGGCCCATGATGCCGCCGCGGAAGCCGGGGAAGTTCTCGACTTCGGTGGTGGTCATCAGCGCACCGCCGAACTGGGTCCCCTCGAACTGCAGCGGCTGGAGCTCGGCACGGCCCGCGTAGACGGCAGCCGTGTAACCGGCGGGTCCGGAGCCGATGATGATCAGGTCGCGAACTGGCGTGCCGGTGTCGTTTCTTTGCTCGCTACGCTCGCTCATGGGGCCCTTCCGGGAAGATTCGATCGGACGTGTCGGTCAACAACAGGGTAATGGCTGTTGTTCCCGGCTTGTCCGGGTCACACCCGTGTGCGTGGCGCAGATCGCAAGGTCAGCCGATGTCCTGCAGTGCCTTGCGCTGCGGATCGCCGGTACCGCAGCCGGTCCCGACTACCAGCGCGGTGATCTTGGGCGGTTGCGGGCCGTTGAGCAGGATCAGCACCGCGTTGCCGCCCTGGAATCTGATGTCGGTCGACCCGAGCACCGTGCGGTCGAGACCGTTGGCCCGGACGCAACGTTCGAGCGCCTCCGGGCCGGCCAGCGATCCGGTGACGCTGTGCTTGCCGAGCGCGCTGAGGGCCACGGTGGCGGTGAGATCGTGACCCCAGTCGTCGTTGCCGGGGGTCGGTTGCGCCGTGGGCGCGGGGTCATCGCCGTCGAAGGACGTCGAGAACCAGGCACCGGCGCCCGCCACCGTGACGATCGCCGCGGCCGCGGCCGCGAGCCAGCGCGATCTGCCGCGCCGACGCTCATCGAGACCCACCGGCGCCGATCCGGAAACCTCCGCTCCCGCAGCGGATTCGCGCGCCCGCGCGGGGGGAAGCTGGTAGACCGTGGCGTTCTCTGCCTGAGCATCCTCGGGTGGTTCCAGTTCGTCGACGAACAGAGCGAGCCGTGCTGCCACGTCCTCCGGCATCGAATGGATGATGTGCTCATCCCGGCCGAGAGCACGCAACTCGGTGGTGACCTCATCCAACGCGTCCAGGTACCGCACTGCCTCCGGGTCGCGCGAGACCCCCGGCCACAGCTGCTCGCGCTGCGCCGATGTCACATTGTCGGCATGCAGGTCGGCCAGCAATTCGGGCGTGAACGGGGGCTGCGGCACGGACCGGGTAGCCATCGCACCTCCGTTGTTCGCATCTGACATCGCGGGGATCCCCTCGCCGACGGGACCTGCCTCTGAATCGTTCAGTGGTTCGTCACTATTAATGACGCATCCCAACTACCTCCGGTTCCCCGGATCACGCAGATAATCCAATCGCTCTTTCAACCGCTGCCGCCCGCGGGCGCACCTGCTTTTGATCGTCCCCTCCGGCACACCCAGCAACGCGGCCGCCTCGGCCACGCTATACCCCTCCACATCCACCGCGACCAACGCCGTCCGCTGTTCCGGCGGCAACGAGAACAACGCGCGATCGACGACCATCGACATCTCCACCGCCGCCATCTCGTCGCGCTCATCCCTCGGCTCGGGCATCGACTCCGGCGACAACGACACCGCGCCCCTGGTCTTGTTACGACGAATCCGATCCAGGCACGCGTTCACCACGATCGCGTGCAACCAACTACGCACCTGGGCCTCCGCACGAAACGCCCCCGCCGTGCGATGCGCCGACAACAACGCATCCTGCAACGAATCAGCAGCATCCTCCCGCGTATACGACGTACGCAACGCCGTCTGCCACAGATGATCGTTATGCCTGCGCAGCAACTCGGCGAACGCATACCGCTGACCACTCACATGCGCCCGCAACAACTCCACATCGGTGCACTCACCGAGCACGAGGGAACGCTCGTGACACATCACCGGCCGCGACGCCCCCCTGCCCAGCTCCTCGTTCACTTCGGACGACAATGCCAACCCCTTGGACGGCCCTGACGGCCCTGACGGCCCTCACGGCGGCAACGGGCATAGTTTGACCATCACCGAGATCTCGCAGCATCCAGGACCGAAACGCCAGTACCCGGGAACTCCCCTGCCGAGAGCGCTCCAAGATCATATCGTCCGTAACGTTTTGGCAGCAACCGAATGAGCGGCCGGAGTACGGCGGAATACGCGACGATCGACATCGCGCCACGAGTGGCCCGCACGAAGGAATGTGCGGCGGAAGCGGAGCCGAGTTACGACGCGGCGTCGAAACGGATGTCGGCGATAGCCGTCTGGAACTGTCCTCCGGAATTCCCCAGTCCGGTGATCCAGACGAGAACGTAGCGGGCGGCCTGGTCGGCGCGCACCGGGATGTCGGTGACCCCGTTGTCCAAGCGGGCGGAACCGATCAGCTGAGTCTGATCCAACGTCGGCGAGCCGGTGGGCGAGGTGCGGATCTCCACCGACGTGCCCGCGCTGGGCGAGTTGATCGAGACATTCGTGAGCTTGGCGGGGGCGGGCAGCGTGGCCAGCAGCCCGACCCCCTTCTTGAGCGCCGGGAACTGCTGGAAGTACTGATCGGTGCGCCACTGCGTGCCCGGATCGTTGTCCAGCACCGCCTGGACGTTGGCCACGCCGTCGGCGGTGCCCTCCGGCGAGAACACCGACACCCCGGTCACCGGAACCGGCACACCGGTCGACGTGAGATTCGGGCCCGCGGCAGCCGGCGTCGGAACGGGCTGGTTGTTCGTGGTGAGGCCGATATTGCGCTGTTCGTTCAGCGGCGCGTCCGAAGCGCTCGGCGCGAAGAAGCTGACCATCCACCAGATGACGACGCCGACCACCAGCGCGGCGAGAATGCCGAGGCCGACCATGATCCACATCATCCGCTGCGAGCGCTCGCGTTCGGCCGCGAGCAGCTCCGGATCGGCGAGCGAGTCGTCCATGTTCGCGGGCGCGCGCTGGCCGAGCCGCAGCACCGGAATGAAATCGGTCTTCTGATCGACCACCGACGCCTGTTCCAGCACATGCTGGACCGTCGCCGCTGTCCGCACGCCCTTGTTCGACTCCAGCGAGCGCACGGCGACCGCGGAGATCTCGAACGGCACCTCGGGGCGGATCTGGCGCGGCTCCACCGGAGTGCCGTCCGGGCCGAAGTCGGCGAAACGGAGCCCGCCGACGGTCGCCGCGGATCCGCTGACACCACCCGAGCGGATCGGCCAGCGGGCGGTGATCAGCGCGTACAGCATCGCGCCGAGACCGCGTACGTCGGACTGGGCGTCGGAGTCGGAGAGGGTGCCGGGGAAGGCGAGCACCGCATCACCCGAGGCGCTGATGCGCACCCGGTCGGGATGATCGATGGACAGCGAGCCACCGCCGCGGTGAGCCAACTCGGCCGCCGAGGCGAGGGCGCGGATGGCCCGCGCCGCGCCGATCGGCGACGGCACCGTCTCGGCCATCTCGCGCAGCGAGCGACCCGGCGTCCACTCCGCCACCACGATGCCGCCGGAGCTGCCGCGCACGACGTCCAGAACGCGGGCGAGGCCCGGCGAGTTGATCCGGCCGAGGCGCAGCGTCCGGGACAGGATCGCTTGGGGGCCGTCCTGCCCGGAGTTCTCCGTGGCCTTCTGGTCGGCGTCGACGAAGGTCAGCGCGACCTCGCGATCGAGCTTGATATCCAGCGCCTGCCAGAACTTCAGTCCGCGGGCGCCGCCATGGCCCGCCAGCAGACGGTAACGCCCGCCGGCCACCGACGCGCCCGGAATGAGCTTGGGGCCGCGCGGAATCCGCCGTGCACCCAAGTTCTCGCCGCCCATCGGCGGCATCTCCGGCGAGCCGACCGGGATCATCCCGGTGTCGTACATCGGATCCCTTGGCGGCAGCTGATTCTCCTGCGGTCTCGCCGCGTCCTGCTCCGGCGGAGCCGTGCCCGGCTCCTTGTTCGCGTACGCGGGATCCAACGGCTCCCCCGCGGTCGGCGGTACATCGGTGGACAGTCCGCCGGGCGTGGTCGCAGAAGAATCGGCGGCCGGGACGCCGCCCACCGCGTCGTCGCTCACCCTCGGTCCTCCTTCGCCCTGATATGTCGAGGTTCCGGCGAATTCGCCACTTGTGCTTCTCTGCCGAACAGGGTACGGGAACTCCCCCATGCCGGTGCGGTCAACGGCATCGGGTCTGATTACCGGCAGCACCATGGTCTGGGCGTCCATGTACGGATCGAACCGCGGGTACGCCAAGTAGGGATCGGGCCTGCGGAGCACCTGCGTGACATAAGGATCTTCGACCGGGCTCTCCAGGTCGAGATCCGGTGCGGGCGGGGTCCAGCCGAGCCGCCGGGAGATGGCCACGGTGATGGCCACGATCTCCGGGATTCCGGCGAGTCGCATCAGACCGAAGGCCACCGCGAACATGACGACCGCCGTGATCGCCACCCGGATCAGCGAACCCGGGCCGTGGAAGGACGCGGTCAGTCGATCCAGGCCGAGTACCCGATCCACGATCCACATCACCGCGCCACCCGCGAGTGACGCAAGCACGACACGGGTCACTGTGCGGCCGACATTGGCCATCCGGAGATCACCGAGGCTACGGTGCAGCAGCCAACCACCCACCACGGCGCCGACCGTGAACCCGAGGCCGTTCGCGACGCCGAGCGCGATCACCACGTGCTCGGCGTCGGTGATCACCGGCGCCAGCGCGGAGAAGACGATCTTGGCGGCGGTGATGCCGAGGATGATCCAGGTCGGAATCCACGCCTGCTCCCTGGCGTAGAACACTCGCAAGTGGATCAGCACCAGCGAGTACGGGATCAGCGCGAACGCCGACCAGCTGACCGCGAGGCCGAGACGTTCGGCGTCGGATCCGAAGTTGCCGTACCCGTAGAGCGCTTGCCCGACCTGGGGACCGGCCAGCGTGAGGAAGGTGACCACGGGCACCAGCGCGATCATGGTCAACCGGGTGGCGGCGGAGAGATCGTCGACCACCGCGGGCGTGTCGTCGGCGGCGGCGTTGCGGCTCAGCCGCGGCATGATCGCGGTGAGCACCGTGACACCGAGGACGCCGTACGGCAATTGCAGCAGCAGCCACGCGTTGTTGTAGATGGCCGGGCCCGCCGCGTCGGCATGCGACGAGATCCGCGTGGCGAAGACGAAGCCCGCCTGGCTGATCAGCACGTACAGGATGATCGCCGCGCCCATGCCGCCGAACTGCTTGAGGCGAGCGTCGACCCCCCACAGCGGTCGCAGGTCGATGCCCGCCCTGCGGATGGCCGGAAGGAGGCTGACCGCCTGCACCACCACGCCGACCGTGACGCCGACGCCGAGCACCAGCAGCTTCGGGTCGCTCATCCGGACCGGATCCAGCGTGATCTCGCCGGGCATCAGGACGTACAAGCCGAGCACCGTGAGCACGACCACGTTGTTCAGCACCGGCGCCCATGCGCCGGGCTTGAACATCTGCCGGGTGTTCAGGATCGCCGTGAGCAGCGCCGACATGCCGTAGAACAGGATCGCGGGCAACAGCAGGAACGCCAGCGCGGTGGTGAGCGCGGTGTTGACCTTGCCGTCGTCGGACAGGAAGACATGGGTGGTCAGCACCGGCGCCGCAGCCGTCGCCAACAGCGCGGCGGTGGCCAGGACCACGAAAGCCGCGGTAACCAGGCGCCGGACGAACGCGGCACCGCGATCCGGATCCTCCTGCTCCGCGCGCACCAGGGTGGGCACCACGATCGCGGTGAGCACCGCGCCGAGCACCAGTTCCGCGATCATGTTCGGAATCTGGCTGGCGACGGTGAACGCGCTGGCGATCGCCGGGCCGAGCACCGTCAGCAGCAGCAGTTGCTTGCCGAAGCCGGTGATCCTGCTGATCAGCGTCGCGAACGCGATCGATCCCGAGTCGCTGAGCAGCCGGGAGTTCGCACTCTGCTTCGAATCGTCCGCCTTCGGCGGCTCCGCGGTGTCGGTGGCCGCCGGCCACTCCCTGGTCCGCGGGCGATCCGGTTCGGCGGGCTCGTGCCGAACCGGGGCGGCCGGCCGTTGCCGCGGCGGTGGCGGGAACTGCTGCGGCGGCGGGGGGGCGTAGCGCGGCGGCGGCACGCGATCGGACTCCGGCGTGGCGACCGGGATCGGCCCGGAGCGGGGCGGACGCGGTGCGGCGGGGATCGGACCCGACTGAGGAGGTCTGGGCACCGCCGGGATGGCGCCGGACCGAGGCGGACGCGGCGCGGCCGGAATCGCGCCGGACTGCGGCGCGCGTGGCGTGGCGGGGGGCGCCTGCCGAGGAGCGCCGCCGGAAGGCACAGGTCCCGGGCGAGCCGGACCGGGCGGAACCGGTCGCGGTTGACCGGGACCCGCCGGTGGCGGTGGAGCGGGATACTGCCGTGGGTTCGGATCGGGCGCGGGGCCAGGGCGCGGCGGTGGCGGCACGGGCGGTCGCGGCTGCGCGCCGGGCGGTGGCGGAGGAGGCATGCGCTGACCCGGCCGCGGGTGCGGTGCGGCCGGAGGGCGACTGATTCGCGGCACCAGCGGCGCCTGCTCGTCGTTGTACGGGCCGCCGTTCACGTCCGGACGGTCGGCTTCGGCCGGAGCCGGGCCGCGTTCCCACGGCGCGACCGGCGCTCGGCGTACCGGCGGCCCGTCGAACCGGTCGCTTGGTCGAGGGCGATGAGCCGATATGTCATCGTCGCTCATCATGCCTCCTGTACCAGCCGGGATATCCGCACCCCCATCGGTGCGGTGAGCCGCGGCTCGCCGCAAAGGTTCGCCGTGGTCGGCGAACATTCTGTCAGTGGCCCCCGTCCGGACCGGACCGGCTCGGGAACACCGTGATTGTCCTCCACCGTGCCACACGACACCGCACTGCACCACATCAATGCAGGTAGCAGTGGTTTTCGTGACCCGATCGAAGCGGGATCCCTCACCGCGTCTCCTGCAGCTGCTCCTGCTCCTGCTCTTGTTCCTGCGCCCGCAGCACGCGCAGGCGCGCCCGCCGATAGCGGTTGACCCGACGCCTGGTGCCCGGATCGAAACCCTCGTCGGCCGGATCCGGCTGCCCGCGGAACCGGCGCCACAAACGGCGACCGGCCAGCAGGAGTAGCAGGAGTGCGGCGCATCCGGTGATTATCGCCAAAGCCTTGCCGTAGGCATTCGAACGCACCGAGACCTGGGTGGGATTGCCGAGCGCGACGCCCTCCGGCGTGGTGAGCGAGATCGGAATGACCAGGTTGCGGCTGTCGCTCACCTCGGTCGGGACCTGGAAGGAGCGTGACCCGTTCGCCGGGAGTTGCTGTTCGCCGGGATCGGTGATCTTCGTCTCGGCCGGCGCCTCGATCCGGAATCTCACCCGGATTGCCACCGGCAGGTCGTTGCGCGCGACCAGCAGCAGCGGGCTCTGCTCCGACGCGAGGGTGTACACCCCGCCCGGCGGAAGTACGGTGACCGATCGATAGAGCTTGTCCATCGTCCGCGTGTTCTGGTCCAGCCGCCGCTGGGCGAACGTGTCCGGCGGCGCGGCATCACCGGCGCGCCGATCGGAGAGGCTGAGCACCCGCAGCAGATCGTCGCGCAGCGGCGTCAGGAAGTCGTGCGGCGTGGGCTCGGCCTCCGGCACGTCCACCAGCGCGCGCATCATCTCGGTGATTCGACGGCTCTGCTCGCGCGCGGGCGGCAGGAACCGGTCCGGCACCGAGTCCTGCGCGGCCTGCGACAGATAGTCCAGCGCGTAGGGCTGCGGGTCCGGCGGCAACGCCACCAGATCGTGGAACGGACGCGCGGTGGCGAGATTGCCGCGCAGCAGCTGGTCGAACTGACGCAGCAGCGCGGTCGCCTCGTCCCGGTTCGCACCCCACTGTTGTGGCGGGACGAGCAACAGCGAACGCGATCGGTTCGCCTCCGGGTGCAGCGCGCTCCACGAGATTGCCCCGAGAGCGTCCTGCAAGCGGGCCGCGCGCGAGTCGTTGGTGACGTCGTAGCGGACCCGGGACGGAGTGAAGGGCGGGGTGGGCGGATTGGAGCCCACCGCGGCCAGCGCCGTCGCGGACCAGATGTCGAAAGTCACCGCGTGCAGTGCCGGGTCGGCGGCGGGAGCGGGTGAACCCGCTGCGGGCGGCGTCGGGGCGCCCGTGGCCTGCGGTGCTGGTACCGGTGCGGTGGGCTGGATCGCGGTGATCTCCGGCAGCCGCACCACTTCGGGGCTGACCGGGTCCGCGGTGGCTCCGGCTTCGCTCGCACCGGCCGTGGTCTGGTGGCTTTCACTGCTCGACTGGGCCCAGTCCACGCTGTCCTGCGGAACCGCTGCCGTCGAGGCGAGCACTGCGGTGCTGAACCCGTGGCTGCGCAACAGCCTGCCCGCGCCTTCGTCGATGCTCCCGGAATCAGGCAGGCTGACTCCGCGCACCGACTGGGTGGAAAGGATCGAGTCGACGATCTCGGCCGGTTCGCTGATCGCGCGCGCGGACAGCGCCGGATCGTTGACCGCGGCCAGCGCGGTGAGATCGACCTGCGCGAACGGCAGCGCCACGGTGCACATCGAGCCGGCCAGCGCGCGCAGCCGGTCCAGCCAAGTCTGGGCCTGTTCAGCGCCCGCGCCCGCCCTGGTCGCGCCGTCGGGATCGGACGGGCTGGCCAGCACGCGATAACCCCTGGTCATCGCGCGCACCGTGAGCAGCAGGTCGGGGTCGACGGCAAGGCATACGGCCGAAGCCAGATCGGCGTTGCGGCTCGCGCCCGGGCTCAACGTCCCCTCCAGCGCGGCCAGCAGTTGATCGAGGCGCCCGCCCTTGCCGAGCGAAGCGGCCAATTCGTCGTCGGTCAGCTCCACCTTGCCGTCCACGCTGCCCGGATGGCCTCCGACCTGCCTGGGCCGGTCGGCCAGCGGCCACAGCAGCGTCGTCGCCACCGGAGCGGCGGTGGACGCGGTCACCGACGGGGCCTGTTCACCCGCGACGGGCGGCACGCCGAGCACCGGGAGCAGGAATCTGGCGTCGTCGAGCCTGGCCTGCGTGCCGTAGGCGGGTTCGCCGTTCACGTTCAACAACAGCGGGTAGACGCCCGGTTCCGTGATGCCCAGCGACGTGGCGCCGCTCTCGGAGCGCAACGGGATGCTCAGCGTGAACTGTTTGCGCTGCCCCGGATTCAACCGCTGCGCGACATCCTCGAAGTCGCCGTTCACATCGTAGTTGACCTCGTCGAGGCGCAGCGTGGCGCGCAACTCGGCAGGCGCGGTGATCGCCGCCGCCCGCTGGACGCGGATGCTGACGTCGTCCACCACACGATCGCCGATATTCGTGACCGTGCCCGATACAGTCAGCACCGAGTCGCTGCCGGTGGTCACTGTGGTCGGCGTCACCGAGTCGAGAGACAGCTTCAGGAATTTGGGATTCGTCGAGGTGCCGGACCCGGTAGGTTGCGCTGCGGCCGAGGCGGAATCGAGCAGTGGCAGCGTCGTCACCGGGCCGATGATGGTCAGGACCGCCACGAAGATCCGGAACAGTCCACGCCTCATCGCTTGCCGGTCTCCATCCGGTCGATCAGCTTGTTCGCCATCTCCGCCAGCCGCCGCTCGTCGGCGTAGGCCAGCCGAGAATCCAATTCGCTCAACGGGACCCAGGCGACCTGGGTCACTTCCACGTCGGCGTCGGACAGTTCACCACCGACCGAACGCAGCAGATAATGATGCACCGTTTTGTGTACCCGCCGACCATCGGTCACGAACCAGTAATCGATGCTGCCGAGTTCGGCGACCACGACACCGTTGATGCCTGTCTCCTCGGCGACCTCGCGGATCGCGGTCTGCTCGGCGGTCTCACCTTCTTCGATATGTCCCTTCGGCAGCGACCACAATAACCGCCCGCGGCGATCGGTGCGTCCGATGAGGGCCGCGCTGCGCGACTCCCGAGGACCATCCAAGCCGTCGACGACGAGTCCGCCCGCCGAGGTCTCCCGCACCGTACGCATCCGCGGCTTGGCGGCATTGGCGGCATTGGCGGCCGAACCGCGGCGCCGAGGCCGGCGGCGTCGACTGTTCGCACGATCGGCCGAAGACACCTGGCAATCCTACTGTGTTCGATTGCCGCGACTTCGTCGCGGCGTGTTCGCGGCCCTCTTGTGGCTGTACTGGTTTTTCCAGCGACTGCGGCGCGGGGTGTTCGCGGCCCCTTTGTGGCTCGCGAACGGGCGCATGCTCGGTCTCGCTTCGCTCGAGAGTCGAGGTGTGCTGGGCGCGTCGGTATCGGCGTTCGGGACACGGGGGCACCTCCGCTCGGAGCGGATTGTCGAGGTCGGCCGGTACTTGTGGTGCCTGGGGAAGCGGGGGGCCGCTGCTCACAGCGCTGTTCTTCAGGGGGTGAATCGTGGGCGTAGTCGGTGGGGTGCTCGCGCGGTGTTCGGACGCCGCTGGCTGGGTTGATGTCGGTGTCCTTATATATCTGGGCTGCTGCGTGGGCCTGCGGCGCGATAACCGTTGTCGTGGCTCGGTAAGCTGCTGCTTCGTGGTTTCGCCGAAGTCGCAGGACGCTGCGCTGGATAGACGTACCCGATTGCTGGCCGCCGCGGCGGTGACCCTCGGGGGGCTGGCAGATGTGCTGACGCCGCTGGGTGAGATGTTCGCGGCACGGGGGCACGAGCTGTACCTGGTCGGCGGGAGCGTGCGGGACGCGGTGCTCGGCCGGTTGGGGACCGATCTGGATTTCACCACCGACGCGCGGCCGGAGGTGGTGCAGGAGATCTTGCGCGGGTGGGCCGACCATCTGTGGGACACCGGCGGCCTGGCATTCGGCACGGTCAGCGCGTCGAAGGCCGGGCAGCAGCTGGAGATCACCACCTTCCGCGCCGACAACTACGACCGGGTGTCGCGCAACCCCCAGGTGACCTTCGGCGACTCGCTCGCCGAAGACCTGGTGCGCCGGGACTTCACGGTGAACGCGATGGCCGTGAAGATCGGAGCGGGCGGCGCGCTGGAGTTCGTCGATCCGCTCGACGGCATGACAGCACTGCTCGACGGAGTGCTGGATACGCCTGCCGCGCCCGAGGATTCGTTCCACGACGATCCGTTGCGGATGCTGCGCGCCGCGCGGTTCGTCTCCCAGCTGGGGTTCGAACTGCATCCCCGGGTGCGGACGGCGATCACCGCGATGGCCGACCAGATCGACCGCATCACCGCTGAGCGGGTACGGGTGGAGCTGGACAAGCTGATCGCGGGCGCGCATCCGATCGACGGCATCAACATCATGTGCGAGACCGGGCTGGCCCAGCGGGTGCTTCCCGAGGTGCCCGCGATGAAGCTGGAGATCGACGAGCACCACCAGCACAAGGACGTCTACTGGCATTCGCTCACCGTGCTGGAGCAGGCGATCGATCAGGAGGAGGGCGACCCCGACCTGGTGCTGCGCTGGGCCGCGCTGCTGCACGACATCGGCAAGCCCGACACCAAGCGCAACGAGCCGGGCGGCGGCGTCAGCTTCCACCACCACGAGGTGGTCGGCGCGAAGATGGTGCGCAAACGGATGCGGGCGCTGAAGTACCCGAAGCAGTTCACCGAGGACGTCGCCCGGCTGGTGTTCCTGCACCTGCGCTTCCACGGTTACGGCAAAGGGCAGTGGACCGACTCCGCCGTCCGCCGCTACGTCACCGACGCCGCCGAGCTACTCCCCCGCCTGCACAAACTCGTCCGCGCCGACTGCACCACCCGAAACAAGCGCAGGGCCGCCGCGCTGCGCGCCACCTACGACGAGCTCGAGGTGCGGATCGAGCGGTTGCGAGAGCAGGAGGATCTGGCCAAGGTCCGTCCGGATCTGGACGGCAACGCGATCATGGAACTGCTCGGCTTGCCCCCGGGGCCCGAGGTGGGCCGGGCCTGGCGCCATCTGAAGGAACTGCGGCTCGACCGTGGCCCGCTCGACCGGGACGAAGCCGAGGCGGCGCTGCTCGAGTGGTGGAAGACGCAGAGCTGAACAGGTCAGAAGACGATCAGGGTGGTGCCTGCCAGGATCGCGGAGCGCATCTGGGCGAGATCGAACGACCCGGAGATCTCCGGCAGTTCGACGCGGAATCGGATCAGGTCGTCCTCGCGCTCGGCGCGCACGATCCGCGCGTCCTTGGGCAGGTGCTCGAGCGGTAGGACGGGAACGTCGATCATGCGTCGCGGAATGCGCACGCCGAACCAGGTGGCCCGGCGTATCTCGATGCGCAGGCGGTTGTCCGTGACCGACGCGTCCACCAGAGCGGTGACCAGCCGTCGGCGATGCCTGGCTCGGATCAGCCCGCTGCGGTGCACGTCGAGGTCCCAGTCCAGCGGCTGGGTGTTGAGCCACCCGACCAGCGCCGCCGTGGTGACGGTGCCGACGAGGTCGAGCCGGGCGGTGCGCACCTTGGTCGGCACGCCCGGAATCAGGCGGACGCCGTGGGCGATCACCGTCACGGACTCGATCGGATGATCGTCCCAGCTCAGCCGCGACAGCACCGTCTTGGTCTGGAAATGCGCGCCGCGGCGGCGCACCTTCAGCACTTGCAGGGTGGCATGCAGGTCGTGACCCAGCAGTGTCGCGCTGACCTCCTGCCCGCCGAACCGGCTCAGGATGCCCTCGCTGAGCATGGTCATCAGCACGTCGGGGAGCAGCGCCGTGACGGTGCCCGCGCCGAGGTCGGCGACCGGATCCATCCAGGCCGTGCTGAGCGCGACCCACTGCTCCAGCCAGGATTGATCGAACAGGCGCTTTCCGAGATCGACGGCCCGCAGCGGCGACCAGGACTTCGGATCGAAATACGTGGCCATGATTGGATTGAGCGTACTTGGCGCCGCGGCCCGAACCGGCGCGCTGTGACCCAGGTCGCGCCGACCGGGTGTCCTTGCCCGCGGAAGGTTCCAGCACGAGAATCGAAGGGCGTGCTGCACGCACTGCTGGGAGGACGTACATGACGCTGGATCTGAACAGTGATCTCGGCGAAGGCTTCGGGCCTTGGACGATGGGCGACGACGCCGCCATGCTCGACATCGTCACCAGTGCGAACATCGCCTGCGGATTCCACGCGGGTGACCCTGCGATCATGCGCAGGACCTGCGCGCTCGCGGTGGAGAAGGGAGTGCGTATAGGCGCCCACGTCGGTCATCGCGACCTGGCCGGTTTCGGTCGGCGAGAGATCGCCGTCGCACCCCGCGAGTTGCGCGACGAGGTGCTCTATCAGATCGGTGGCCTCGACGCTTTCGCCAGAGCCGCCGGGGATCGGGTGCGTTACGTGAAACCGCACGGAGCGCTCTATCACTCGACCGCGCGCAATCGGCTGCTGGCCGACGCGGTGCTGTCCGCGATTACGGAGTACGACCCGCAGTTGGCCCTGCTCGGTCCGGCCGGCACCGAGTTGGAGTCGGCGGCGGAGGCCGCCGGAGTGCGCTTCGTCGGGGAAGGTTTCGCCGACCGTGCGTACACGCCCGACGGTTCGCTGGCCGCGCGCGATACGCCAGGGGCGGTGCTGGGGCCGCGGGAAGCGGTTGCCCAAGCGATTTCGATCGCCAAGTCGGGAGCCACGCGGACGGCCGACGGCTACGGCGAGGTCTCGGTGCGTGCCGCGAGCATCTGTGTGCACGGTGACTCGCCCGCCGCGGTGCAGATGGCCCGGTACATCCGCGCCGCACTGGATGAGGTCGGTGTGCTGGTGGAGCCGTTCGGCTGAGGTCGGGACATGAGGACGAAGGGCGCGGTGACGCACGCGCAACGGCAGGCGGCCGAGCAGGCGATTCGCGCGGCGGGCGATCGGGCGCTGTTGATCACTCCCCAGCGGCGTGAGGTGGTCGCGGAACTCGTCACGGCACTGCGGGATCGCCCGGTACCCGGCGTGCAGGACCTGCTTCCTGCCGCGGAAACCATCCTGCTGACGCTCGATTCACCGCGTGCAGCGGAAGCGGTCCGCCGGGCGCTGACGTCGCTGCTGATCGCACTGCACGCCGAGCGGCCCGCCGCTGTTTCCCGTGGAACATTGCCGGACAGCCCTTCCCACGCCGAACCGGTATCGATCCCGGTGCGCTACGACGGCGCCGACCTCGACGAAGTCGCCCGGACGCTGGAAGTCACGACCCGGGAAGTGATCGCCGCGCACACCGGCACGGTGTGGCGGTGTTCGTTCGTCGGATTCGCCCCGGGCTTCGGCTACTTGGAATCGCCCGACGGCCGCTTGGCCGTTCCGCGCAAAGCGCAGGCGCGCACGTCGATTCCGGTTGGCGCGGTGGGACTCGCCGGTGGATACAGCGCCGTGTACCCGCGGAGCACACCCGGTGGGTGGCAGCTGATCGGCACCACCGACCTCAGGATGTGGGATGTCGAGCGCGACCCGCCCGCGCTGATCCGTGGGGGCGCCACGGTGCGTTTCATCGATGCGAGGGACCGCTGATGATCGTCGTCGAGAAGGTCGGTCCGCTTGCCACTATCCAGGATCTCGGACGAACGGGCTGGTTCGATTCGGGTGTCGGTCCCGCGGGCGCGGCGGACCGCGGTTCGCTGCGGCTGGCCAATCGGCTGGTCGGCAACCCGGAGGGACACGCGGCCGTCGAAGTGCTGCTCGGTGGTCTGGCGCTGCACGTGGAAGAGCACGTCATGCTGGCGGTCACGGGAGCCCGGGCGTCGGCTGCCGTCGACGGCAGGCCCGTGGGGCACGCGAGCGTGCTGGAACTCGAACCGGGACAGACTCTTCGGCTGGGTTACGCATCCGTCGGGCTGCGCAGCTACGTCGCGGTACGGGGCGGAATCGACGTACCGGAGACGCTCGGTTCGAGGAGCCGCGACACCATGTCGGGCTTGGGTCCCGAGCCGTTGAAAGAGGGCGATCGCCTCCCGGTCGGGCCTTCTCCGAACACGATTCCGGTCGTGGACGTCGCCCCGGTCGCCGAGCTACCCGCGGACCTCGTCACCGTGCGCACGGTCCTCGGTCCGCGCGACGACTGGTTCACCGATGCCGCGGCCTTGTTCGAGGGTAAGTGGGAGGTCTCCACCGACACCGACCGGATCGGCGCTCGATTGGCCCGCCGGACCGGTCCGCCGCTGACCCGCAAGGTCATGCGTGAAATGCCGACCGAAGGCATGGCACTCGGCTCGATCCAGGTGCCGCCGAGCGGAGAGCCGGTCGTCTTCCTCGCCGATCACCCGGTCACGGGCGGCTATCCGGTGGTCGCGGTGGTCGTCGACGCCGACGTCGACGCCATCGCGCAGACCAGGCCCGGTCAGCCCGTGCGGTTCGTGCGTGCGGGCTGACCCTTGTTCGGGCTCGGCCGCAGCCGGGCGTGCATGAGATACACGTTGTAGCTGTCCCACGCCGAGAGCGTGAAATACAGGTCCTCGCCGGTCGACCACGGATGAATGAACCCGCCGTAGGACTTCGGATAGTCGGCGGTGGACACCAGCGGGATCGCATCCGTCCACGCCCCCTGCGGGCTCGCCGCGGTACGCAGCACGATCGCGCCCCGGGCGGAATCCAGGTAGACCATCTGCCACTGCTCGGTCTCCTGGTCGTAGCGCACCGAGAGCTCACTCGCCATACCGAGGATCAACGGGGTGGCTCGATTCTCGGCCGCGGGCGCCCAGCTGCCGCCCACCCAGTACTGATAGGCGGACTTGTTCAGGATCTGGCGCTTCGGGACCCTGGCCAGTGCGATCGTGCCTATGCGTCCGTTGGGCGTGCCGAACATGTAGACGTAGTCACCGTGCGGCACCATCGCCGCGACCTGGAACTTACCGAGACCGAACAGGTTCTCCCATTTGGCATGCTGATCTTTCTTCCAGGTGCGCCCGCAATCGTCGGAGTAGGCGATGCCGCCGTAGTTCGTCCACCACAGACCCGGGATGCGGCTCCACCTGTTCACCGACATATAGCTGAGGTACTGCCGGTTCCCGACGGCGAACCCGGAGGTCGGAATGGTGGTGGTCTCCCAGTTCTTGATCTTGCGGCTGCCCAGGATCTCCGCGGCGTGACAGCGGCTGTCCTGCGCGAAGGTATCCAAGGTCAGGCCGTCGGCCAGCTCGCGGTCGGTGCTGAAACCGATGACGTTGCTGCGCCAATCCTGGTCGTCGTTGCCCGCGCCGCCCACGCCCCAGCCTTCGCCGAAGGTGTCGCCGAAGACAACGGCGATCTCACCGGGCGCGGTCTCCCACATCAGGCCGAGATCCGTGCCGTCGACCTGCCAGCGCATGTCGGTGCGGTTCGGCGAACCGTGCCCGGTCACCTGCTCGACCAGCTCGACCGACTCGACCGCAGGCGCGGTCACCGGCGCCGTGAGCGGACCCGGTTCGGCCGGATGGACCACCTCAGGTGGAGCCGGTTGCGGCTCCTCGCCGGGACCACCGGGCACCGGGACCGGAATCGGCTCGACCTCCGGTTTGAACTCGATGCGCGGGAGTTTCACCGGCGCACCAGAGCCCGAGCCGGAGCCGCTGTCCGAACCGGATCCCGAGGCGGAGCCGGAACCACTGCCCGAATCGGGCGCCGAGGCGGAGCCGGAGGAACCGGTTCCCTCGTCGGTGCCGGTCTCGGGCGTCGGCCTCGGGTCGGGATCGGGTTCGGGGTGCTCGGGA
This sequence comes from Nocardia arthritidis NBRC 100137, assembly GCF_001612765.1. Classification (GTDB taxonomy): domain Bacteria; phylum Actinomycetota; class Actinomycetes; order Mycobacteriales; family Mycobacteriaceae; genus Nocardia; species Nocardia arthritidis. The sequence goes on along the minus strand of NZ_BDBB01000013.1, from coordinate 112,734 downwards.
TAGTCCCTGATGTCCGGGCACGGGTTGTCGCACGGGTTCTCCGGCAGCGGGTCGGGGACGATCCGCGTGTTGTCCTGCGGCGGGTCGGGCACCGGAACCGGCGTGAGTTCCGGGATCGGCACCGGGATGTCGATCTGCGGCGGCAGCGGCGGCGGAGGCGGTTGCGCGGGATCGGGCTCGCGAGCGAGCGGGTCGAACCCGACCTCACCGCAGCTGTTCACCGGCGGCGGCGCCCACGGGAACGGCGCGCCTTGTGCGGTGGGTGGCGGCACGATGAGGACGCCGACGAGCAGTGCGCCGAACATGACCGGTGCACAGGGGGTTTTGATTCCACAGGTGCGCATCAGGTCGGCCCGGCCGCGGTCATCACGCGATCGGGTGCCCGGTGACGGACCGAATTTCCCACGCGCCCAGCAGTTCTCTTACCGCGTCGGGGTCGTGCACCGGAAAACCCATGTCGTATCGACTCCTGTCGGTCGGCCGCTGACAGGTCAACTTACCGGAACAACCACTGTGAACGGGGGACGGTGAATCGAAAAAGCGCCGCGTGATGGAACCCGCGCCGCACCGCGCGCGTCCAAGAACATATGAACGAGATCGAGTACGTGTTCGGTACCGGTGACGGACCCGTGCACGTCTGGACCAGCCAGGCCGATCTGCAACTCGGCGACACGGGCGCGGCCGACGCGGTGCGGCTGGACTTCGACGGAGACGGCATCGCCGATGACGCGCTGTGGGACCCGGCGGATTCGGGCCGCGCCGGCATCGCGGCGCTGGATCTCGACGACGACGGTGTGCCCGACCACTTCTTCACCGATCCCACCGGCCTCGGCACGTGGAACCACCAGATCACCGGCCTGCCCGGCGATGCGGCCAGCGAGCCGCTGGACTGGATCGTGCGCACGGAGGCGGACGTGCCTGATCGTGCGCTCGGCGACACACGACTATCGGAGGCACAGCCGAATTCCGATTCCACGGCCACATCGCCCGGCGATTCGGCGACCGAGAGTATGCCCGAGCACCTGACCCACCGGCTCAGCCGTGGCGTGCGCAACCTCGGCGACGAACCGTTCATCAGCTGATCGCGCGGCGGCGCGTGTTCAACGCGATGGCGGCGATTCCCGTGGCGTAGGCGGCGGCGCCGGTCAGCACCACGATCGCCGATCGGCCGTCGTCCGGAATGATCAGGGCCGCGGCCGCGATCGCCAGTACGAAGGTGATGTTGAAAACCGTGTCCTGCAACGCGAACACCTGACCGCGGCGGGCGTCGTCGATATCGATCTGCATGGTCGCGTCGCCGGTCAGTTTGATCGTCTGCCCGGCGAGTCCGAGCAGGAAGGCGCCGGCCAAGAGGAGTTCGTGCGCGCGCTCCACCGCGGCGACCGAATCGGCGAACGCGATCGGCGTGACCAGCGTCAGCTGCACCAGCATGGCGGTGATCAGACCGGCGACCACGGTGCGCGCCCGTCCCAGCCGGGGAATGAGCAGTGGCGCGACAACGGCGGCCACCAGCATGCCGGCCGCGGTCGCGGCGATCGCCACGCCGAAACCGACCAGACCACCACTGAGTCCGGTGCCGTCCACCGGGGCCTGGCGCAACACCAGCACCATGATCAGCGTATTCACGCCGAAGACGATCCGGTGGGTGCCGATGCCCAGCATCGCCGTCGTGACCGCTCTCGATTCCCACACCGCCGTGGCACCGGTACGCAGACCGGTGGCGATCGCGTGCACGGTGTTCTCGCCCTTCGCCGCGTCGGGGGCCGGACCGAGCACCCGCGGCCGGAACCCCGCTGCCAGCGCTGCGCCGAGCAGCGACCCGGTCCCGCTGATCGCGACCGCGACCGCCGAGGCGAAGTCACCCGCCCCCATCAGCCCGATCATCCCCACCGCCACAGCCGCACCCGCCCCGGCGCACCCGGAGGCGACCGTGGCGAGCACCGAGTTCATCGGCACCAGCCAGGACTGCGCCAGCACCCGTGGCAGCGCGGCCGAGACGCCCGCCAGGACGAATCTGCTGACGCCCACCACCGCCAAGGCCAGCAACAGCAGCGGTGTCTCGCCGACTCCGGCGAGCAACCCCACGCCGACCAGCGCGATCAGCACCGCGCGCAGCACGTTGGCCACCAGCAGCACGGCGCGCCGGTCCCAGCGATCCAGCAGCGCGCCCGCGTACGGTCCGATCAGCGAATACGGCAACAGCAGCACCGCGAAGCCCGCCGCGATGGCCAGCGGATCGGTCTGCCGCTCGGGGTTGAACAGGATCGCGCCCGACAACGCCGCCTGGAACATCCCGTCGCCGAACTGCCCGGCGAAACGCACCACGGCCAGACGCGACACGCCCGGGCTTTCCCGAAGTGTGGCGCGCAGTCCACCCGGCCGCTGCTCCGCGGGAGTGAGGCCTTCGGCGTGACCAGTCGACACATCCGCGAGCGTACTGCGTTCGCCGATGGCGCCGCGCGACCGCGCGTCGGCCGCGAACAACACGGCGCGCGAGTCAGACCCGGTCGACCAGCGCGCTCACCGTCGCGCGCATATCCGGCGCCATCGGCAGCTCGCCGAGCGCGCCCGCGTCGATCCAGGCGTACGCGTCGTGCTCCCCTGGCGCGAGGACGACATCGCCCGGCTCGGCCTCCACCACGAAGCTGTATTTCCGCACTTTCGACTTGGTTCGGGTCGCGTAATCGAATCCACCGAGGAAGTCGAGGACGGCGCGCAGCCGCAGCCCCGTTTCCTCCAGCAATTCCCGCTCGACGCACTCGGCGAAAGTCTCTCCCGATTCGACTCCTCCGCCGGGTAGTTCGTACATACCGCCGTGATAGTCGTCGGCGACCCGGCGCACCACCAGGAGCCGACCTCCGCGGAACACCGCGACGCCGATCACGAAATGCGCGATGCCATCGCGGCGCGCTTCGCTACGGAGTTGCTGCTCGATCCGGGTCAGGTCATCGGATTCCAGCACGTCGTTCCCTCCGGTCGGCGTTGTGGCGCTTGGCAATCGGGGCCGGACGACGATATCCGGCGAGGTGGCCCGACGTTTCGACGTACCGGTTGGTTCTGCTCGCCTCCCGTTCACCTTCCGGTCGCTCGCGTAAAATGCCGAGTGCGGCACAATTTACTAGGAACGCGGAGTACCGCGGCGGAAGTGCTCCTACCCTGAATGGCGATCGGTGCACGGTCCCGAGAGGAGGACCATGATGTCCACACTCACGACACCACACATCGATGTCCACCGCGGCGGCGACCGTATGAAGACGCGGGTCTCCTGGCTGGATTCGAAGCATTCGTTCTCCTTCGGGGAGCATTACGATCCCGACAACACCCACCACGGCTTGCTGCTGGTCAACAACGAGGACGTCGTCTCGCCCGGGCAGGGTTTCGACACCCATCCGCACCGGGACATGGAGATCGTCACCTGGGTGCTCGATGGCAGTTTGGTGCACCAGGACTCCCTGGGCCACAGCGGTGTCATCTATCCCGGGCTGGCTCAGCGGATGAGCGCGGGCACCGGCATCCTGCATTCGGAGAAGAACGACGCGTGGCGGCTGGACGGCCGCATCCGCGAACACGAGCAGCCCGTGCATTTCGTGCAGATGTGGGTCGTGCCCGACGAGCCGGGTCTGACTCCGGGCTACGAGCAGCTCGAGATCGATGACGAACTCGCGGGAGGCGGTCTGGTCACGGTTGCCTCGGGTCTGCCCCGATACCGTGATCGCACCGCCATCGCCATCGCCAGCAGCCATTCGGCGCTGCATGTGGCGCGCATGGCCGGCGCGGAGCCGGATGCCGAGCCGGTGATCGATCTGCCCGATGCGCCGTACCTGCACTTGTTCGTGGCGCGCGGGGAGGTGGACATGGAAGGAGTCGGCCCGCTCTATGAGGGCGATGCGGTGCGTTTGACCAGGTCGGGCGGCCAGCGTGTGGTGGCGCGGCGGCCTTCGGAAATCCTGGTCTGGGAGATGCACGCGCGGCTGGGCGCCCAGTAACCGGTTCGCATTAACATCCGTCCGCGGGGTGCGCGATCAGTAGGCGACGGCCGCGCCGCCCCGGACCACCTCGTCCGGACCGAGCACCGCGAGGCACCGACGGAGAGGAAGTCCATGTCGCAATATCCGCCCCCGCCCCCCGGCCAGTACCCGCCGCCTGGTCAGTACCCGCCGCCACCCGGCGGCCAGTACCCTGGCCGGCCCGCCTATTGGCAGGAATCGCCGAAGGGCCGAGGTCTGGCGATCACCGCGCTGGTGCTCGGCATCCTCGCGTTGCTGTTCTTCTGGACGATCATCGGCGGCTATGTCTGCGGCATCTTCGCCGTCATCCTCGGCATCGTCGCGATTTTCAAGGCCCGCGCCGGCACCGCGGGGGGCATGGGAATGGCGATCGCCGGTGTCGTTCTGGGTGTGCTGGGCATCGTGGGCGCCGTCCTGCTCACCATCGTGGGTTACAGCTTCTTCGTCGACTCGGGTGGCAAGGACTTCGTCGACTGCGTGAACAAAGCGGGCGACGACCAGTCCAAGATCGAACAGTGCGAGCGCGACTGGAATGAGAAGCTGCAGGACAAGTACAGCATCACGCTCACTCCGCCGCCCGCGCCGACACCCCGGTAGCCGCGGCGCACGCCCGGGTCGTGGCGATCACCTCGGCGAAGTCGCGGCGGAAGTCGCGGTCGGGCGCCGCGACCCAGATTCGGTAGCCGCCGTGCTCGTCGGCGGGTGACGGCAGCACGAGGTGGCTGCCCGGCAGTGCGATCGCGGCGCAGATCCGGAACAGGTCGGCGAACAATCCGGTGTCCAGGTACGAGTTGTCGGTGGGGCCGGTCAGGAAGGTCCATCGGTTCGCGCGCGGATGCGCGATGATCGGTCCCGGCCGGGGCTCGGGCCCTGCGGTCAAGCGTTCGCGCACCCGGCGACCGAACTCGGCGGGCATCACGACCGCTCCGACCGAGCCGACTTCCAGCATGATGCGACCCAGCATCGGTTCCACCAGGCCGTACAACCCATTGTGCTCGCGATAGGTTCGGCAGCGAGCGAACGCGTCCTGGATCGACGGGAAGTCCGTGGACGCGAGATGTCTGCCCGATTCGATGCGCGATGTACTCATGTCGAACAACCTCGCCTCGCTGTGGTGGACGCGTGCTCGGAAGAAACGATCGCTGCCATGACCCTAGCCGTGGGCAAGTCGCTTGACAATAGTCACCCGGGGCGCGCGTCGGCGTGGGCGTAGCATCCTGCCCATGGCACCCCTCTCGCCCACCGTTGCCCGCTGGGAGCTGGTGCTGCGGTTGCGTGAACTGCGGGAACAGCGGGGGTTCGACTCGGCGGGCTTCGCGAGGCGAGTGGGCTTCACACCGGCCAACTGGTCGCACGTGGAGAAGGGCAGACGGGTACTCACCACCGAGACCATCGGCCCGGTGCTCGAACTGCTCGAGGTGGAAGCCGAGGAGCGTGCGGAGCTGCTGACCCTGTTGGAGGCCAGCAAGCAGCGCGGATGGTGGGCGAAGTCCTCGGCGTTGATCGGACCGGAACTGCAGCGGCTCTACGGCATGGAATACGGCGCGCAGAGCATTCGCAGCTATGACAGCCTCGTCGTGCCGGGTTTGTTGCAGACCGAGGACTACGCCCGCGCGCTGATCAGCGCCGATGTGATGATCCGGCCGGTCCAGGTCGAGCAGTTGGTGGCGATCCGGATGCGGCGCCAAGAGCGGCTGCGCGGCGCGGATCCGGTGGAACTCACCGCGGTGTTCGGTGAGGGCACACTGCTGCAGCAGACCGGGGGCCCGGATGTGCTGCGCGGACAGCTGAACTACCTGGCCGCGTTGATCGAGGAAGTGGACACCGTGGAGGTGCGCGTGATCCCGTTCGCGGCCACCGCGGGCGCGGTGCTCGGCGGCTCCAGCTTCCACCTCATCGACTTCGCCGGTGAACAGCTGCCCACGTTCGGCTGGGTGGAGAGCGCGGTGTTCGGCGGGGCCGTCGAAGATCCGGATCTGGTCCGCGATCTGCGTTTCGCGTACCTGCGCGCGGTGGACCAGTCGCTCTCACGAGCGGAGTCATTAGCCCTGATCAGACGCTATTCTCGCGTGTAAAATCCTGCCCATGGCCATCACCGCACGGCCGGCACGCACCGGCTGGTTCACATCGACCAGATCGAACAATGGCAACCAATGCGTGGAGGTCAGGTTCGATGGTGACGCGGTGCTCATCCGTGACAGCAAATATCGCCGCAACCCGGCGAACCACCCCGGCGACGAGCCCGTCATCACCGTGACCGCAGCCGAGTGGATCGCTTTCCTCGACGCCGTGCGCACCCGCGGGCGATCGAATGGCGAACTGCGCGCGCACCCCGTCGCCGACGGTCACACCGCACTACGTCACGGCGGAATCACCCTCACCTACAACTCCGAGGAGTGGAACGCCTTCCTGCTCGGCGCACATGACGGCGAGTTCGATCGCGCCGTCGTGTCCGCCTGATCTCCCCTACTCGCCCCCCCCGGGCCCGTCGTGCCCGGGGGCCGACGCACACTCTTGTCGGCATACTGGACACCGTGACTTCCGAACTGACCCGTCCTTCCGGTATCGACCTGTCCCACCTCGACGAGGACGTGCGGGTGCAGGACGACTTGTTCGCGCACGTCAACGGCAAATGGCTGGCCGACTATCAGATCCCCGCCGACCGGGCGGTGGACGGCGCCTTCCGTGCGCTGTACGACCAGGCCGAGCTGGACGTGCAGGCAATCATCCAGAACGCCGCGGCCGCCGACGCCGAGCCGGGCAGCGAAGCCCGCAAGATCGGTGACCTGTACTCCAGCTTCATGAACACCGACGCGGTGGCCGCCGCCGGGCTCGCACCGATCGCGGCCGAACTCGCGGCGATCGCCGAGGTCGGCGACAAGGGGACTTTCGCCTCGCTGCTCGGCCGGCTGCAGCGCACCGGCGTCGGGGGCGCTGTCGGCGTTTTCGTCGACACCGACGACAAGGACTCCAACCGCTATCTGGCGCACGCCACCCAGTCCGGCATCGGCCTGCCCGACGAGTCGTACTACCGGCAGGACGAGTTCGCCGAGATCCGCGCGAAGTACATCGCGCACATCAACCGCATGTTCGCCTTGGCCGCCGCCGACCCGCAGGTCGCCGGGCTACTGCCGGACGACCTCGGCACCGTCGGAGAACGCGTCTTCGAGCTGGAGCGGAAATTGGCCGCCGGGCACTGGGACGTGGTGCGCCGCCGGGACGCCGAACTCAGATACAACCTGACCACCTTCGACGCGCTGGTCGCCGACAACCCTGAGTTCGACTGGGCCGCGTGGACTTCCGCGCTGGCCGAAGGCGCGGAAGCGGCCGGGCCCGAGCTGTTCGCCGAGTCGGTGGTGCATCAGCCGGATTATCTGCGCACGTTCGCCCGGCTGTGGGCCGACGAGCCGCTCGCGGACTGGCAGGCGTGGGCGGCATGGCGAGTGCTCCGCGCGCGGGCGCCGTATCTGACCGACGAGGTGGTCGAGGAGAACTTCGACTTCTACGGCCGCACGCTCACCGGCGCCGAGGAGAACCGGGAACGCTGGAAGCGCGGCGTCGCGCTGGTGCAGAGTCTGCTCGGTGAGGCGGTCGGCAAACTGTATGTGGCCGAGCACTTCCCGCCCGAAGCCAAAGCGCGCATGGTCGAGTTGGTGGCCAACCTGCAGGAGGCATACCGCCGCAATATCGCCGAACTGGAGTGGATGGGCGAGGGCACCAGGCTCGCCGCGCTGGCGAAGCTGGAGAAGTTCACCCCGAAGATCGGCTATCCGGACAAGTGGCGGGACTACTCGGGCGTGGTGATCGACCCGGCTGATCTGGTGGGCAACTACCGCAGAGGCTATGCGGCCGAACATGATCGGGATCTGAAGAAGCTCGGCGGTCCGGTCGACCGGGACGAATGGTTCATGACCCCGCAGACGGTGAACGCCTACTACAACCCCGGCATGAACGAGATCGTCTTCCCTGCCGCCATCCTCCAGCCGCCGTTCTTCGACATGGACGCCGACGACGCCGCCAACTACGGCGGTATCGGCGCGGTGATCGGCCACGAGATCGGGCACGGCTTCGATGATCAGGGCTCGAAGTACGACGGCGACGGCAACATGGTGGACTGGTGGACCGACGAGGACCGCGCCGAATTCGGCAAGCGGACCAGGGCGCTGATCGATCAGTACGATGTGCTGTCCCCGAAGGACCTACCGGACGAGCACACGGTGAACGGCGAGTTCACCATCGGCGAGAACATCGGCGACCTCGGCGGCCTCTCCATCGCGCTGGAGGCGTACAAGATCTCGCTGGGCGGCGCCCCCGCACCGGAGATCGACGGGCTCACCGGCCTGCAACGGGTGTTCTTCGGCTGGGCGCAGGTGTGGCGCACGAAAGCCCGGGCGGAGGAAGCCGTCCGCAGGCTCGCCACCGATCCGCACTCACCGGCGGAGTTCCGCTGCAACGCGGTCGTGCGCAACATCGACAGCTTCCACGAGGCGTTCGACCTGAAACCCGGTGATGCGCTCTACTTGGATCCCGCTGAGCGTGTGAAGATCTGGTGATCCGCCAGCCGAGGCGGTCGCGAGCGGTCGTCTCGGCTCGGACGGGCGTGGGCCGCGGGACAACCGGTCACCGGGCCGCACCTGAAAGCGGCGGTCGACTCTCGCGACCACCATCCGAAAAGAGCGAAAGCCGAACATCACGATCGACCGCTTCGAGGATCGATCGTAATGTTCGGCTTCGCGCCGATCCGGGGTTACCGACTCGTCAGTTCCAGTCGCCGAGGCCGTCGCTCGCGCTGAGCGTGCCGCCCTGGGTGTTCTGCACGATCACCGGGTCGCCGCGGCGCGCGTTCTCGAAGAACCACTTGGCGTCCTCGGTGCTGACGTTCAGGCAGCCGTGGCTGGCGTTGGACACGCCCTGCTGCGCGACCGACCAGGGAGCCGCGTGCACGAAGATGCCGCTGTTGGAGATGCGGGTGGCGTACTCGACCTCGAGCTTGTAGCCCTCCGGGTCGGTGACCGGCACGCCGTAGGTCGACGAGTCCATGGTCATCTTGCGCAGCTGCTCGCCCACGATGTAGGTGCCGTTCGGCGTCTCGTGCTTGGGCTTGCCCATCGAGGTGGGCATCTCCTTCACCACCTCGCCGTTGCGGGTGATGGTGATGGTGTGGGTCTCGTCGTCGGCGGTGGTCACGAAGGCGTCGCCGATGCGGAAGGAGCTTGTTGTGCCGCCCGCCTGGACCTGCACGTCGGTGTTGTCCGGCCAGAACTCGTCCGGACGCCAGCGCACCTGCTTGTCACCACGCCAGTAGAAGTGGCCGGGGGCGGCCTTCGACGAGGTGATCTGGATGGCCTTCTCGGCGGTGGCGTGGTCGGTCACCGGCTCCTTGAAGGTGATGATGATCGGCTGCGCGACGCCGACGACCTCGCCGTCGGCGATGTTGATCGAGGGCGGGGCGAAGTTCGCCTGCGGCGCGGGCTCGGTGGCCGCGGCGGCCGATCCGGTGCCGAGACCCGGGATCGGTTCGGCGTGAGCAGGCGCGACGAGCAGAACACCGGCCGCCGCGATAGCGGCGGACAGCAGGGCGCCCTCGCGCATCCGGCGGGTCAGCCGCGCTCCCTTGCGGCGAGCAGGCAACGATCCGGTGTGCAAAGCGGCATGCATAGGTTTCTCGTCCATTCCATCTCTCGCGCGCACGCGTAAGCGCGCGTGGCGAGATCTTTCATTTCAGCGCGGAGCCAGAAGAGCGCCCCACTGGTATCGACGGCCCGACCCGTCGTCCATTCCTACCGTCCCGGCGCGCCCCCTAGCCACCGGCGTTTCGGAGTGATACATCAACCGTGCTCGTTGTGGCTTCAGTCACAATCACTTCCTTTGGGTATCGGTGTGGGCAAACCTCCCGGTCACAACGGAACGGACAGCATCGGCGCGGAGCCGACAAGTGCGTGAAAGTTGGTTCACCGCAAACCAGTTAGTGACCAAGCTCACTGACGACTTCGAACGAAATCGGGCGACGCGGACCGGTCGCGATGTTGTGCGGAACCGAGCGCGGGACGCCTCTGCGCGCATATCGCGGGGGCAGCCGCAGGCTTACCCGCCCGAGGATGGTGGCCAGCGCGATCCGCAACTCGTAGTCCGCGAGGGCCGCGCCGACGCAGCGCCGGTGGCCGCCGCCGAACGGGGCGAACTCGAACGGCCGGTAGCGGCGCTCGGTGAAGCGACCTGGGTCGAAGCGCCGCGGGTCCGGCCACACCTCCGGATCGGAGTGCAGCAACGGCACGGCGATCCCCATGGTGTCCCCCGGGGCGAGCGCCACTCCGCGCAGCGCGAAAGGCTCGATCAGGCGACGCAGGACGATCGGAACCGGCGGGTGCAGCCGCAGCGTCTCCTGGCAGACGGCATCCAGGTAGGGCAGTGCGGCCAGTTCCGCCGGGCTCGCCTCCGGGCCTGCGTCGCGCAGCTCCCGCCGGAGCCGGGCCAAGACCTCCGGCGCGCGGTGCAGCCGCAACAGCGCCCAGACCAGGGTGGTCGCGGTGGTCTCGTGCCCGGCCACCAGCAAGGTGCGTATCTGCTCGCAGAGCTCGTCGTCCGCGGCGGTGCCCGGGGACGCGGACAGCAGCACGTCGAGCACGTCGCCGGACTGGGCGCAGACGTGTCCGCGCCTGCGTGCGATGTCGGCCCGGATCAATCGATCCAGTCGTTCGCGCGCGGCGCGAAACCGGTCCCAGGGTCCGTGCCCGCCCAGTCCGTGCCGCAGCGCCGGCACCAGGAGCAGCGGCCCGGAGAACGCGGTGAGGAATTCCGTCACCGCGGCGGTGTACTCCGCTTGCCGCCGCGGGTCGCACACGCCGAACACCGCCGTGGCGATCACCCGAAGCGTGAGCGCACGCGCCGCCGCCCGCGCGTCGACCCGCGCGCCCGCCGCCCATACCTGACCGCTCTCGCCGGCCAACTCCCGCAGGGTGGCTTCCCGGATGAGCGCGCCGTACCGCCGTATCCGTGCGCTGTGGAAGGCCGGGGCGAGCAGTGCGCGGTCGCGGCGGTGGCGCGTGCCCGAGGCCAGAATCAGCGACGCGGCGCCGACCATCGGTTCGATCGGGTTCGGCCGGGGTGGCTCGGAGAAATCCGCTGGCGAGCGGAAGATCTCCTGGGCGCCGACGGCCGTCCCGGTGAACAGCACGGCGCCGAATCCCGGAAAACGGACATAGAAGGGGTCGCCTTCGCGCGCTCTGCGCCACCGGAAGTACCGGTCGAAATCGATCCCCGCGGCCACGGCGTGCAGTGCGGTCGAGCGCGGCACATGCGGTCCGGCGCGGTGGTCATCACCCCCGTCGGCTCGACGCATGCGCACATCCATACTGAGAACTACGAAGCCGCCACCGCAGCGGTTCGACGCTAGCCCGGGGCCTGCTTGTGCTTGCGCACCGTGGTCTGCGCCGTCGCCGCAAGCCGCGCAAGCCTGGCGTCGCCGAGTGCGGTCACCATGCTGCCGAGCCCGTTGGTCACGAACGCGATCGACATGCCGAGATCCGGGTCCGCGTACGCGCCGGAGCCGCCCACGCCGTAGTGGCCGAACGCGTGTCGCGGTTGCTGCTTGGACATCAATACCGGGCGGTGATAACCGAGCGTGAAGGTGATCGGCAGACCGAGCACGTAATCGCGGCTGTGGGCCGACTGCGCCCGGCCGATCGTCGCGATCGTCTCCGGCGCCAGGAACCGCACGACGCGCTCGGATCCGGTCGCGCCGACCTCGCGCACGCCTCGCCCGGAGAGGCCGGCGTAGACCACTCCGCCATTGGCCAGCGCACCGTACATCCGCGCCAGTGCGCGCGCCGAGAAGACGCCGTTCCAGCCCGGCATCACCGCGTCGTGCACCCGGGGGTCGCGGACCAACTCGTCGAAACTCTCCGGCATGCCCGCCTCGGCGAGCCCGCGCACCGGCCGCACCCAGGACAGCACCGAGGAGGCGGTGTTCCAGCGGATGCCCGGCGGGCCGAGGGGGCGGAAGATCTTGGCGATCCGGTGTCGTTCGGACTCCGGGACGCGGAACCAGTACTCGTCCAAGCCGAGCGGCTCGGCGATCTCGGTGCGCAACACGTCGGTGAACGGTGTGCCCGTCGTCCGCTGCACGAGTTCGGCGACCAGCCAGCCGAAGGTGATCGCGTGGTAGCCGGAGGTGCGGATGCGCCGGGGGTCCGGCGGGCTGTCGGCCAGCGCCCGGACCACGGCGTCGTAGTGCAGGATGCCCTCGCGGCCGGGCACCAGGCCGCGCACCCGGTGCAAGCCGGCGCGGTGACAGAGGACGTCGCGCACCGTGATGTCGTCTTTGCCGTGCGCGGCGAACTCCGGCCAATACGCGGCCACCGGGGTGTCGTAACCGATCAGACCCCGTTCGGCCAGGCGGTGGACGACGGTCGAGGCAACGCCCTTGCCGGTGGAGAAGGTCAGCGCGACGGTATCGCCGTTCCAGCGCCGCTCTTTGTCCGCCCAGCCGGCCCAGATGTCGACCACGGGTCTGCCGTCGAGGTAGACCGCCAGCGCGCCGCCGCCGCGCGCGGGTTGGGCGAACATGCCGAAGAATTGATCGGCCAGTCGGATGAAACGTGGGTCGACCAGCATCTCGCGCGGTGCCGCCAGCTTCTCGCGGGCCGAATCGGCGGGTTCGAAGTCGTCCGCCGCCATTGCCGAAACCATGGGGTCACCTCCTGACCGCCGTTATCCGGGCTGGTCAACCAGCGTAACCCGTTCAGTGGGTCTGCCAGAGCCCAAAAGGGGTGGCAAGGCAGGCGTGGCCGCTGTCGGCGTTCCACGCGAAGGCCGCGACGCCCAGGCAGACGACCGACTGTTCGGCGGTTTCCACCCCCGCTCGCGATCCTTCGAGTGCGATGGAGATCGCGAACGTCCGTGCCGCGGGGTCATCGTTGGTCGAGGTCAGCGCGACCGCGTCCGGGCCGAGGCCGACCGCGACCGGAACTCCGCCCGCGCCTTCGCTCGCACCGACGCCGCCCGCCGCGCCGATGCCGATGGCCGTGGCGCCGAGAGTCGCGTTGGCATACCCGACCCCATCGATCCCGCTGGCCCTGGCCGATCCGTAGCTGTCGGTCGCCGCACGGCAGGCCGTCTCCCCATCGATGACGGTGATGTCGGTCCCGTGGTCCGATCGGCAGTGCACGTCGGCCGCGCCCGCCGTCCCCGGAACGACGAGGGAGCCTCCGATCGCGGCGGTCGAACACACGATTGCGCTGATCAGCTTCACCGGGGGACTCCTCTCGGACCAGAAATCCCACCATACCCAGACTCGTTGGCCGTGGTTCGTTTCCGCCTTCGGCTCGACGTGCGCTCGGTCCATGGTGTATTCATGGCGTGGTATTTCAAGCACAGCCAAGGCAACTTCGGATCACGGGGGCGTGAGTTCGCCGGCGTTACAGCTCGGGAGGACTGTACGTGTCTCGTCAACTGACCTGGGGGCGTCTCGCCTTCGCCGGATTCGCCATCGCGGCGGGATTGTCGTTGGTCGGCTGTAGTTCCACGATCAGCGGTACCGCCCAGCCTGCCGTGGACAACGGGACGATCGACGCGGTGTCGGTGACCAGCACGCCGAAACCGTCGTCGGGCAAGCCCACTCCGAGCACCAGCAAGCCGACGACGAGCAAGCCGAGCGGCAATACCGACTTCGACGCGAACGTCAACGACTGCGTGAAACTCGGCGGCACCACCACCAACGCCACCATCGAAAAGGCATCGTGCGGCAGCCGTGAGTCGAACTACAAGGTGATCGACAAGAAGGCGAAGAGCTCGCAGTGCAGCAGCGACGCCGACAACTACTACGCCGAGACCATCAACGGCATCGAGCAGGGTGCGTTGTGCCTGGACATCGACTGGGTGGTCGGCGGCTGCATGGACGTCGGCGGTGACGACCCCAAGCGCATCGACTGCACCGGCTCGTCGCCGTCGAAGGGCGTGAAGGTGGTCAAGATCCAGCAGGGCGCCGATGACGTCAGCGTCTGCGGCAGCGGCACCGGATACGTCTACGACAAGCGCCGGTTCGTCGTCTGCGTCCAGGAACTCTGACCGGGACTTCCCATCGCCTGCGGGCCGCTAGGTTGGGTTGGTGAGCACCACCGAGCTACCGCGGCTGCAATCCGGCACCGGTCGCTGGATCCTGCTGGCCACCATCCTCGGCTCGTCGGTCGCCTCGCTCGACGCGACGGTCGTGAACATCGCGTTGCCGCGGATCGGCGAATCGCTGGATACCGATGTCGCCGGGCTGCAGTGGACGTTGAACGGGTACACCCTGACCCTCGCATCGTTCATCCTGCTCGGCGGCTCGCTCGGCGACAAGCTCGGCCGACGCCGGGTCTTCGTGTGGGGAACCGTGGCGTTCGCGTTCACGTCGGTGTTGTGCGGCGTCGCGACGACCATCGAGATGCTGGTCGCGGCCCGGATCCTGCAGGGCGTCGCGGGCGCGATGCTCACGCCGGGCAGCCTGGCGCTGATCTCCTCGTCCATCGATCGGCGCGATCAAGGCGCGGCGATCGGCCTGTGGTCGGGCTTCGGCGGCGTGGCAGGCGCGCTCGGGCCGTTCCTCGGCGGCTGGCTCATCGAGGTCGCGGGCTGGCGGTCCATCTTCTTCCTCAATGTTCCGCTGACCCTGGTCGTCGTCCTGGTCGCGCTGCGGCACGTGCCCGAGAGCCGCGATCCCGGCGCCGCCGACGAACTCGACGTGCCCGGCGCACTGGTGGTGGCGCTGGCACTCGGTGCGCTGACCCTGGGACTGATCGACACCATGCCTTCGCTCATCGTGGCCGGTGTCGTGCTGCTCGGGGCCTTCGTCCTGATCGAGCTGCGCAGCGGTCACCCGCTGGTGCCGCCCGCGCTGTTCGGCTCGCGGGTGTTCACCGCGGCGAATCTCGTGACGCTCGCGGTCTACGCCGCCCTCGGTGGCGTGTTCTTCCTGCTGGTGCTGGAACTGCAACTGGTGGCCGGATACTCGCCGCTGATGTCCGGGGTCGCGACCGTGCCGGTCACCGTCATCATGCTGGCGCTCTCGGCTCCTGCCGGACGCTGGGCGCAAGTGCACGGACCGCGCATTCCGATGACCGCCGGACCGCTGCTGGCGGCGGCGGGGCTGGTGCTGCTGCTGCGCATCGGACCCGAGACCAGGTACTTCATCGACGTGCTTCCGGGCGTCCTGGTCTTCGGGCTGGGGCTCGCGGTGCTGGTCGCGCCGCTCACCGGCGCGGTGCTCGGCGCGGTGCCCGCGAGCGAGGCGGGCATCGCCTCGGGGGTGAACAACGCCGTCGCGCGCACCGCGCAGCTGCTCGCGGTGGCGGCGCTGCCCGGGATCGCGGGCATCTCGGGGGCGCTGGGTGATCCGGCAGCCTTCGACGACGGCTTCGCCACCGCTATGTGGCTGTGTGCCGGACTGCTGGTGACCGGCGCGGTGCTCGCCGCCGTGCTGTTGCGTCCCGAGCGGCACGCACCCGCGTTGGACAGCGTCGACTGCATGCCGCAGTGCGCCGTCGCGGGTCCGGCGGTGGCCCCGGCTCCCGGCGAAAGATAAGCGGCCCGAACGGATCGCTCCGCTCGGGCCGCAAGCCGAAAGTGTGGTCCGCTCAGATCGGGACGTAACCCGTGCCGACGCCGCCGCGCGCGTTGATGTCGGCCACGATCGCGCTCATGTTGGTACCGACCTCAGGACCGAAGCACGCGAGGGCGAGGTAGGCGTTCACCATGCCCACCAGCGTCGTCCCGACGACCACCGGCGCACCGGAGTCGCCTTCCACCACGCACATCTGGCTCCAGGTCTCGACGTTCGTCCGGAAGACGTCACCCCAGGCGATACCACAGGTGTTGCCGGTGGTGCGCCCTTCCTTGCACACGATCTGCGGGAAGCTGGCCGGTGCGCCCAGGCCGGTGATGGTGACGTTGCCGATCCGGTTCACCGGGGTGATCTTGCCCGGATCGAACTGGATGACGGCGTAGTCCAGGTCGTGGTTGGAGTAGGCGAACCGGCCGATCACGCCCGCCTCCCGATCGGCTTCGGCGTAGACCTGCGCGCCCGGGTCGCCGCAGTGGCCCGCGGTCAAGCCGACCAGACGTCCCGCGTTGTCGTGGCCGACAGTCGTGACCGTGCACTCGAATTGGTTGTCGATGATGATGCCGGATCCACCGCCCAACACCGGCGGGCCCGTTTGGGCGTTCGCGGCCCCTGTGCCCGTGCCGAGCAGCGCCGCGCCAAGGGCGACGGCGAAGGCGGCGTTGGCCACCTTGGCGAGTTTGCTGAACATGTCCCTCCAGACGTCGGAAGCCCGCACGATATCAATCTGTCGCACCCATCGTGTCAGTAAACGGTCTCGGGCGCGTCACCACTACGGGGTTGTCCCCACTGCTCCGCGCTTCAACCCTATTTCATACAACTGAGATGAGATGTATCTTACGCGCCTAATAGCATTCGGCTATCACAATTGTGAAAAGGCCGTGCCCGTTAGTGTCCGGGTGATAGTAAGGAGCCGTTGTGTTGGTCTCCGGAAACAAATCTGATTTTCGATGAGAATTATCCAAAGAAATTAGCCGAATCGCCGTCGTGGATCCCGGATTCGTGCAGTTGGGCTGTAGCTTGTGCCAGAGGTCGGGGCGCCTTCTTTGGGTTCGTTCCCAATGTTCCACGGCTTAACCATTGCTTTCCGGCATCGGTGAGCCACATCTATGACTGCGATCACAAGTGGATGGTGTGTTCTGCACTACTCCGTAGTAAGGTGCGTCAAGCAAACGAGTCGCCGGGGCAGCCAACCGGCGTCGAGGAGGATTAGCCAGTGCAGTCGACCGAGAGTCCACCATCAGGGTCACGGTTCAGCGGTGCGGTCGATTGGACGAGGTCTTACTGGCAGGATCATCCGAAGCGTTCGCTGGAGACCTTCGGCAGGCAGATCACGATGGGCTTCGCCGCTGTCGCCGAACTGTTCGTCTCGATTTTCCGCAGGCGCTTCCCCTTCGCCGAATTCGTCCGGCAGTGCGCGTTCATGGCCAGCGTCTCCGCGGCGCCGACGCTGCTGGTCGCCATCCCGATCGGCGTCATCGTCTCCATCCAGGTCGGATCGGTCGCCGGCCAGGTCGGCGCCACCTCGTTCATCGGCGCGGCCAACGGCCTCGGCATCATCCAGCAGGGCGCCCCGTTGGTCACCTCGTTGATGATCGCGGGCGCCGTCGGCTCCGCGGTCTGCGCCGATCTCGGCTCGCGCACCATCCGCGAGGAGATCGACGCCATGAAGGTCATGGGCGTCGACCCCATGCGCAGGCTGGTCGCCCCGCGGCTCGGCGCGGCGATGCTGGTGAGCGTGCTGCTGTGCGGCTTCGTCGTCTTCGTGGGATTCCTGACCGGCTACATCTTCAATATATTCGCGCAGAACGGCACGCCGGGCTCCTATGTCGGCACCTTCTCGTCGTTCGCCGTTACCACCGATCTTCTTGTCGCGCTGGTGAAATCGCTGATTTTCGGTCTGCTGGCGGCAATCATCGCCTGCGATACCGGATTGAACACCCGCGGTGGTCCCGGCGGTGTCGCGAACTCGGTGAATTCCGCGGTGGTGGGCTCCACCATCATGCTGTTCGGGGTGAACCTCATCATCACCCAGGTTTACAACGCACTATTCCCGTCACAGGTGGTCTGAGCCGGTGTCATCAACCTATGTACCGCCGCTGTTGCGGCCTCTCCAGACGATCCGGAAATCGGCCCAGGCGCCGGTCGATTGGCTCGCCAGGCTCGGCCACCAGGTCTTCTTCCTGTTGCGCTCGATCGGCTCGATTCCGCTGGCGCTCAAGCACTACCCCAAGGAAGTGTGGCGCCTGCTCTCCGACGTCACCTGGGGCAACGGCAATCTCGTCGTCGGCGGCGGCACCATCGGCGTCGTCGTCATTCTGAGCGCCTTCGGCGGCATGACCGTCGGGATCCAGGGCTACAACTCGCTGAACCTGCTCGGCCTGAGCCCGATCACCGGCGCGATCTCGGCGTTCGCCACGACTCGCGAACTCGGCCCGCTGCTCGCCACGCTGGCCTTCGCCGCTCAGGCGGGCTGCCGGTTCACCGCGCAGCTCGGGGCCATGCGCATCTCCGAGGAGATCGACGCGCTGGAATCCATCGCCATCCGGCCGCTGCCCTACCTGATCAGCACCAGGATGTTCGCGGCGATGATCGCCATCATCCCGCTGTACTGCTTGGGCCTCACGATGGCCTACGTCTCCTGCTCGGTGACCGTGCAGCTGATCGGCGGTACCGCCGCAGGCACCTACCAGCACTACTTCTATCAGTTCCTCGTTCCGGCCGACGTCGTCTATTCGCTGATCAAGGCGATCCTGTTCGTCGCGATCACCACGTTCATCCAGTGCTACTACGGCTTCTTCGCCTCCGGTGGCCCGGAGGGCGTCGGCGTGGCCGCGGGCCGCGCGATCAAGATGTGCATCATCGCGGTCGTTTTCGCGAACTTGTTCATGACATTGGCGATCTGGGGCGTCAACCCCGGCATCCGGATCTCGGGGTAGACACCAGATGATCATCGATCCCAGTGGGCGCGGGCCCACGATGCGGCAGCTGTTCATCGCAGGCGTGTGCGGTCTGGTCGTGTTCGCGCTGGTACTCAGCTTCCTGATGCTGCGCTACAAGGGGTTCTTCCAGGAAAAGGTCAACGTCACCGCGAACCTGACCACCACGGGTGACGGTCTGCCCGAGCAGGCCGACGTCAAGTTCCGCGGCGTTCTCGTCGGCGCTGTGAAGACCGTCGACGTCGCGGCCAAGGGCGAACTGCAGAAGGTCCGGATCGAGATGAAGCCGGAGTTCGCCGACGACATCCCGGCCAACGTGACCGCTCGCGTGGTGCCGAGCAACCTGTTCGCCGTCACCTCCGTCGAACTCGTCTTCAACGGCCCCGCCGACCAGTACCTGCACGAGGGTTCGGTCATCGAGGAAGACCGCAGCAAGGGCACCATCGCGCTGCAAGACACGCTCACCACGGTGCGCAACATCCTCGACAAGATCGATCCGGTGCAGTTCGGCCGGGTGCTGGGCACCCTGTCGCAGGCGCTGGACGGCAGCGGCCGGGTGCCCGGCTCCACCGTCGAGCGGCTGGACCGCTGGCTGCTGGCCGTGGACGAGTCGATTCCCGATCTCGGTGCGCTGCTGGGTGACTTCTCCGCCTCGTTCAACGCGCTCAACCAGTCCGCGCCCGAGCTGGTCGACGTGCTCGGCACCTCGGTGCAGACCGCGCGCACCATCGCCGACCGCCGCAGCGAGCTGGTCGCGTTGATCACGGGCACCTCGGGCACGATCGACACGGTCAACGACCTGTTCGCCCGCAACCCGAACGTGGGCATCGAGGTGACCGCCGGCACGAACGACATGTTCGGCGCACTCGCCGCGGACCCGGACGCGATCACCAGGAGCCTGCTGAACCTCAGCGAGACCATGCGCCGGATGGACACCACGTTCAAGTGGGGCCCGCAGAAGCAGCAGGTCTGGGACGCGGGCATCACGCTCACGCCGTACCGGCCCTACACCGTGGCCGATTGCCCGCGCTACGGCGACATGGTCGGGCCGAGCTGCTACACCGCTCCCGCCGTCGCCGACGTCGGCGAGCTGCCCGAACAGCTGAAGCCGCGCGCGCTCGCCTCGGCCGCCGGGCTTCCGCCGGTCGTGCCGATGCCGGGCCTGCCGCTGATCCCCGGCGTCACCACACCGGACCCGAACCGCGCCACCGCGGCCGCCCCCACCGGCGGTGCACCCGCTCCGTTCGCGGGCACTCCGCTCGAAGGCCTGTTCCCGATGCTGCCGCCGGGTCTGCTCCCGCCTGCCGCGGCTCCGGCGCCCGTCGCGCCTGCCGCCGCGCCCGAAGGCACCCCCTCGGCGGCGCCGATCTCCTACCGGGGTGACTCGGCGATCCCCGCGCTGCTCGGCCGCAAGCCGACCACCGCCGAATATCTGCTGCTGAGCTCGATTCTGAAGGGCGGAACCATGCAGGTGTCCGACAACGGTGCCGGACGATGAGCATTCGCAAGCCGCTGATCGGCTTCACCATCTTCGCCATCGTGTCGATCCTGGTCACGGTGGTGGTGTGGAACACGCTGGCGCGCATCGTCAACGGCGACACCTACACCTACTCCGCGACGTTCTCCGACGTGCTCGGTCTGCACGAGGGCGACGACGTCCGCATGGCGGGCGTGCGGGTGGGCAAGGTCGAGAAGATCGAGCGAGGCCGCGACGCGAATCTGAAGAAGTCGGTCGCCAAGGTGACCTTCGTCGTGCAGCGCGACCAGACGCTCTACAACGACACCAAAGCGCTGGTCCGCTACCAGAACCTGATCGGCCAACGGTACGTGGCGCTGGCTCCCGGCAAGGCGTCGAGCCCGGCGCCGCTGAAAAACAACGGTTCCATCCCGATCGATCGGACCGAGCCGTCGTTCGACGTCTCGGGTCTGCTCAACGGATTCCAGCCGCTGTTCCAGGTGTTGCAGCCCGAGCAGGTCAACCGGTTGTCGGAGACCTTCATCCAGGCATTGCAGGGTGACGGCGTCTCGTTGAGTGCGTTCATCGTGCAGGCCGCCCAGCTGGCCACCGACTTCCAGCGCAGGGACGCGATCCTGTCCGATGTGATCACCAACCTGTCGGGCGTGATGTCGGGGTTGGCGAAACGAGGTGATGAATTGGAGACCCTGGTGACCCAGACCCGGGCCTTGATCGGCGGGCTGTACGAACAAGGACAGTCGTTGCTCGGCTCGACCGAGCAGATCGCGACCGCGACCACGTCGCTGGTCGGCATGATGGACCGGATCCAGCCGAGCCTGCGCACGGCGCAGAACTCCACCAGCGCCGCGCTGACGCTGCTGCTGGACAACGGCGCCAAGCTCGATCAAGCGGCGATCGACCTGCCGAACGTCCTGTCCGCGGCGGGCAGGCACACCTCGGAGGGCGGTTACGCCAACGCCTACCTGTGCGGGCTGGACGTGTCGCTCTACGGCGTCCTCTTCCCCCGCGGTCTGTTCTCGCAGATCGGTGGCACCTCGCACTCGGCGGTGTGCCGCCCATGATGACGAAGCTCAGGTCCAGGTTCGACAGCAACCGGTACTTCTGGTTGGGCATCATCGGCGGTGTCCTCATCGTGGTGCTGCTGGTGGTGTCCAGCGTCTACAAGCTTCTCGGCGTCGGCGAGCAGTCGATCAAGGCCGAGTTCGTGCAGGCCGCCGGCATCAGGGTCGGCGACAAGGTGAACATCGCGGGGGTGTCCTCCGGGCGGGTGGTCGACGCCGAACTCGAGGGCAGTCACGTGCTGCTCACGCTGAGCGTCAGCGACGACGTGAAACTCGGCCCGGACGCGCGCGCCTCGATAAAGATGGCCACGCTGCTCGGCGCCAGGTACGTCGACCTCGAGCCGGGCGACGGTTCGGGCCTCGAGGGCAAGCGGATCCCGGTGTCCAACACCTCGGTGCCGTACAACCTGGCCGACGTCGTGCAGATCGGCACCCCGAAGTTCGAAGCGCTCGACACCAAGAAGCTGTCCGACTCGCTGAACCTGATCAACGAGCAGATGAACGGCTCGCCCCAGCTCACCGCCCAGGCGCTGGACAGCGTCGGCGCGCTGGCCAAGGTGATCGACAGCCGTAAGGCCGAGGTGGACACCCTGCTGAAGGACTTGGACCGGGTCACCCGGATCCTCGGCGACAACCGCAACAGCATCCTGCTGGTGATCACCCAGGGTGAGGCCATCGCCAATCGGGTGATGGAGCGCCAGGCGCTGCTGCGCCAGTTGCTGGACAACGTCGCCGCGCTGACCAAGCAGCTGGAGGCGATCGGCGCGGAGAACAACGATCAGCTCGGCCCGACCATCCAGCAGCTGAACACCATGGCCGAGGGCCTGCAGAAGAACAAGGACAACCTGGATCGGATGCTGTCGATCATGCCGCCGACCCTGCGCTACCTGGCGAACTCCTGGGGCGGCAGCGGTCCGTACGGCGATGTCGGCCTGCCGTGGCTGTTCCCGGACAACTGGTTGTGCTTCGCCCAAGTCATCGAGGGGTGCCAGGGATGAGATTCCGCACGGGCTTTCCGCTGAGGAGCGCCGCTAAGGCGCTCATGATCAGCGCCGCCGCGCTCACGATCGGCAGCTGTTCGCTGCTGCCGAGTTCGGTGAACAACACGCTGGGCACCACACTGCAGTTCACCGCGGACTTCGACAACATCGCGGGCATCTACGAGGGCAACCCGATCACGGTGCTGGGGCTCGATGTCGGCAAGGTCGACAAGATCGTGCCCAAAGGCACCCTGATCGAGGTGCACATGTCCATCGACAAGGACGTGAAGGTCCCGAAGGACGCCATCGCCGCGATCATCTCGCCGTCCATCGTGACCGACCGGCACATCGAACTCACCCCGGTCTACACCGGCGGCGCGACCTTGTCCGACGGCGCGCACCTGCCCAAAGCCCGCACCAAGACGCCGGTCGAGCTGGACACGATGATCAAGACCATCGATCAGTTCGCCGCCGCGCTGAAGCCGGAGCCGGGCCAGGAGGGCATCGGCCCGCTGTCGGGCCGGGTGCTCTACCCGATGCTCAACGGCAACGGCGAGAAGATCCGTGACACCCTCAACGCGCTGTCCAGCGCGCTGAAGGTCGGTGTGGACAACAAGGACGCGATCTCCAGCATCATCATCAAGCTGAACGACCTCACGACCATGCTGGCCGAGAACGACCAGTCGGTGCGCGATTTCAGCAACCGGGTGACCCAGATGACCGGTCTGCTCGCCGACCAGGCGCCCGGCCTGCAGGCCACACTCGATCAGCTGCTCGCCTTCCTGCGCAACACCAGCACCACGCTGACGCAGTACGAGAGCCAGTTGTCCGGCACGATGACCGGCCTGACCAACGTGACCCAGCAGTTGCGCGACAACGCCTACGGCCTCACCGAAGTCGCCGACTTGGCGCCGATGGTCATGCAGAACGTCGACAACATCATCAACCGCGAGCACGGGTACGTCCGGCTGCACGCGGTGATCGGCACCGCGCTGTCGGGTGAGATCGTCAGCCTGTTCTGTGAGCGCATCCAGATGAAGGCCGACGGCTGCCGTACCGGAAACATGCAGGACTTCGGACCCGACTACGGGCTCACCGCCGCACTGCTCGGACTGACGAAATGACGTACCGAATGACGATCAAGGCACGCAGGGCGCTGGTCGCCGTCGCCGCGGTAGCCGGTGTGGCGGTCACCTCCGGCTGCGGGCTCACCGTGGAGAAGCTGCCGTTGCCGAAACCGGGCCAGGGCGGGGAGACTTACACGATCCACGCGGTCTTCGAGAACGCGCTGAATTTGCCCGACCAGGCGAAGGTGAAGATCGGTGGCTCGGACGTCGGCGTGGTCACCGACATCAAGACCAAGAACTTCCAGGCCGTCGTGGACTTGACCATCCGCAAGGACATCGAGTTGCCCAAGGGCAGCACGGCGGAACTGCGTCAGGCCACCCCACTGGGTGATGTGTTCGTCGCGGTGTCCAAGCCCAAGACCGAGCCCGGCGCGGAAATGCTGCACGACGGTGACACGCTCACCCTCGACAGCACCTCCGCGGGCGCGACCGTCGAGCAGTTGCTCATCTCGGTCTCCATGCTGTTCAACGGCGGCGGCATCGCCAGCCTGTCCAAGCTGGGTTCCGAGCTGGACTCCATCGTCGGCGGCCGCGGCGAGCAACTCGCCCACCTGATCACCGAGATGACCGGCGTGGTCGGCAGTTTGAACGACAACTCCGCTCGGGTGGACAGTGTGCTCGGTGAATTCAGCACCCTCGCCAACACCATCGAGGGCAGGCGGTCGGAGCTCGGCGAGGTGGCCGACACGCTGCCGCAGATGATCGGCGCCATCGCCGAGAACAACCGGGCCCTCGGCGATCTGCTCGCCAAGTTGTCCACCGCCAGCGCGGCCCTCGGCGATTACGCGAACACCTCGACCGAGAGCTTGAACGGGCTGCTGGAGAACACCCACCAGCTCATGGACGCGATAGCCAAGACCGGTGACGGCTTCGGCGTCCTGCTCGATCGGCTGCGGGTGCTGCGGCCGAAGGTCGACGCGACCTTCCGCGGCAGCAGCTTCGCGGTGTACGCGACCGCGACCAACCTGGACATCAGCGCGCTCACCGATCCGCAGCACGGCAAGCTCCAGGACCTCAACGACCTGCAGGACTTCGCGGGCAGCCTGATCCAGGTGCTGCAACTTGTGCAGGGCCGGGTGGGAGGACAGCGATGACCTCGGCGCGCAAACTGTTCGGAAGCAAGATCTTCCTGTCGAACGTCGGCCTGGTGCTCGTGCTGCTGGTCGGCGCGACGTACCTGCTGCTGAACGTCATGCGGGTGAACCCGCTGCGGTCCGACTACACCGTCACGGTGAATCTGGACCGTTCCGGCGGTCTACAACCCGGCAACGACGTGACGTTGCGCGGGTGGCGCATCGGCAAGGTGACGTCGATCGAGCTGACCGATCGCGGCCAGGCCATCGCCGCCACCGCGCAGATCGAGTCGAAGTACAAGATCCCGGTGGACACCCAGATCGCGGTGCAGGCCCTGTCGGGCGCGGGTGAGCAGTACATCGACTTCCGGCCGAATGCCGAGCAGGGGCCGTTTCTGGCCAACGGCGCGGTGATCAAGTTCGATCCGGACAAGATCCACACGCCCACGCCGGTGTGGTCGGTGCTGGACAACTCCAGCGCCCTGATCGCGCAGATCAACCCGGAGCACTTCCAGGTCATCCTGAACGAGCTGGACATCGCGCTCAGCGGCGGCCCGGATCAGCTGCGCGGCCTGGTCAACGGGATCAGCCTGGCGACGGCGGGCCTGGACTCGTTGCTGCCGCAGACCACCAACCTGATCACCAACCTGCGCACCATCGCGAGTACCACGTCCAACGCACAGCCCGACCTGGCCACGCTGACCCGCAACTCCGGCGTGCTGTTCGAGCAGTTCGACAACGCGAACGCGGAATTGCAGCGCGTGCTGGACCAGGCGCCGGGTCAGCTCACCAGCCTCGGCGCGGTGGTGGACCGGACGGCCGATCCGATCACCAGCCTGGCGACCAACTTCCAGGCCATCACGAAGGCGGCGCAGCTGCGGCTGCCGGCGCTGCGCGCGCTGTTCCCCTCGCTCGCGCTCGGTGGCGAGGCGCTCGGCGTCCCGGCGCACGACGGCGAATTCCACGCGATGATCGACATCTGGCCGCGGCCGTTCTGCACCTACAACACTCCGAAGATGCGCAACGAGGTCGTGCAGGACGGCACGATCCCGATGTGGAACTACTGCGAGAACCCGCCGCCGGGTCAGCAGATCCGCGGTGCCGCCAACGCGCCGCGGCCCGACGTGCCCAACAACGGCGCGCACATGCCGCCGGGTGTGGATCCGAACGAGCGGACCCTGCCTCCGGTGCGGTGAGTCCCACCCGGCCCGGCGGTCCTCCCCTCGGCCGGGCATACTCGCCGGTGGAACGCGTAAGGCTCGCTGCCGCGGGCCGCTGAAGCCAATCGGTGCGCACCGATGCGCGCCGGGAAAGTGCAGGTTTTATCGATGTCTACCGACGACGCCGAGACCGACAAGGACGCCGAGACCACGGCCGCCACCTCCGACAAGGGCACCGACGCGGTATCCGGGAAGTCGGAGGACACCGCAGGCGCGGCGAAGCCCGAGCTGTCCAAGGCGGAGAAGGCAGACAAGGCCGAGGCCGGCACGAAGCCGGGCGCGAAGAGCGACTCGCCCAAGGCGGCCCCCGCGCGGGCCGGCAAATCCACCTCGCTTCCGCTGGTGGCCGCGTTCGTGGCCGGCGTGCTCGCGGTCGCGGCGATCACCGCGGTGGTGGTGTTCTTCTTGCAGGGCAAGGATCGCGGCGACAAGCTCGACGCGATCCGCGACTCCACCAGCGCCGCGTGCACATTCGGCAAGGACGTCTCGGTCTACGACTACTCGAAGAACCTGGACGACTACTTCACCACCGTGAAGGCGGGCTCCACGGGCGAATTCCTCAAGGAGTTCGACGACGCGACCAAGGCGCTGAAAGACGCCATGGTGCAGGCACAGGTCAAGTCCTGGGCCGACGATGTGCAGTGCGGCTACCAGGCCGGTGACAAGACCTCGGCCAAGGTGCTGGTGACCCTCACGCAGTATCGGACCAACTTCACCCAGGCCAACCCCGAGCGGCAGTTCGTCGTGGTGATCGCCCAGCTGCAGAAGTCCGGCGACAAGTGGCTGGTCGAGAAGCTCGATTCGCCGATGCTGAAGGGTGCCGGCACCGGTCTGCCCGGCGCTCCCGCCCCGGGCGCTCCGCAGCAGGCGCCGTCCGGGCAGCCCGCACCGTCTGGTCAGCCCGCACCGCAGCCGGGCAACTAGCCGAGCGCCTCCGGCGGTGGGCCGAGCCACCACCGCCGGAGGTCATTCGGGCAGCCTGCGACGATCCGGCGGATCAGAACAGCGTCAAAGCCTGTGGCGCCGACGGCGCGGCCGCCTTCCCCGCGGCCTTGTCTTTCGGCGCTTCCGGCGCCGTCGACGCTTCCTCCACAGTCACCGCGAGCATTTCCACGGTGTTCGCCTCGGCGACAGCCGCGGTGACCGCGGCCTGCCGAGCCGCTTCTCCGGCCAGCGCGTCGGCTTGCTCGTTGAAGTAGTTGCCGACATGACCGCGGACCCAACGGAAGCGGACCGGGCCCGGCCTGCTCGAGATGGCCCGATCGATCTGCCGGACGAGTTCGACATTCTTCACCGCGCCACCGGTGGACGTGCGCCAGCCGTTGAGCCGCCAGCCCGACACCCATTCCGAGGCGCATTTGATCGCGTAGAGCGAATCGCTCTCGATGAGCAGGGGTTCGGACCCGGGATGGGCGACGATCGCCTCCAGCACCGCGCGCAACTCCGCGACCTGGTTGGTTCCGGACGCGGCCCCCCCGCTGGCGGAGGAGCCCTGATGATTGACCCAAGCCCAGCCGATGGCGCCGCCGGGATTGCGGAGGCAGGATCCGTCGGTGCTCACGATGATCATGGGTGGCACCCTACGCAATCCGACCGACAAGATCGGTACCGTGGAATTCCTCTATCTCCCTCCGTAACCGGGCCTCCGTACGCCGCAGCGCCGATTTGACCGCGGCGTCCACCATGCCGGTGCTCAGGCGCCCGACCACTCCGCGAGGTGGACTGTACTCTGCCTCGGAGGTCAGCACCGAGCGTCCGTAACCGAGCGGGTCGAAGCGTAGCCTCAGCGTTCCGGAGAACCGTCCGCGCAGCGTGTACCCGATCACCGCGTTGTGGCGGTGCTCGGTGATCTCGCAGGTGGAAGTCGGTTGCCAGATCGCGAGGCGGGTGGTGGTGGCGAAGACCGCGCCGAGTCCGCGGTCCTGGTCGCCGGTCGGTACGAAGTCCGCGATGCCGAACATCCAATCCGGTACGAACAGATGGTTGTCCGTATAGCTGAAAGCGACCTCGACGGGCGCTCCGACGTCACTCGCGTACTTGATGTGGCCCATAGGCCCTCCCTGTCCCACGACTGGCGTTAAAAGTACTACAGCTCTCCTCTTTATTCGAGGGCTCTGCGGGAATTCGTCCGTTATTTCGCCAGGTTGCGACCGAATGGTTGCTTGGGAGGGAAGTCGTTCGCAGCGTGCTCAAAGCTGGTCGACGAGGTGCTCCGCGATCGGCATGGCCGAGGTCGCCGCAGGTGAGGGGGCGTTGAGCAGATGAACCGAGCGTTCGGTGCGCTCGATCATGAAGTCGTGCACCAACGTTCCGTCCCGCAGCACCGCCTGGGCGCGAATGCCCGCCACCCGGGGCCGCAGATCGGCGAGCGTCAGCTCCGGACAGTAGCGGCGGCACTGCTCGAGGTATCCGCGCTTGAACAGCGAGTTGCGCAGTTCCCGTAGACCGGTGCGAACATTTGCCTTGGCGACGCGATGGAATCCGGCGAATCCGAGCACTTCCCGCGCGTCCCGCAAGTCGACACTGCCTTTGCGGTAGCCCTCCCTCGACAGTCCCAGCACGGCGTTCGGCCCCACGGTCAGCGCTCCGTCGATCGTCGGACTCAAATGCACGCCGAGGAACGGCAATCCGGGATCCGGGATCGGATAGATCAATGTGCTGACCAGCCCGTGGCGCTCCTGCGGCAGCTGGTAGTAC
Source organism: Nocardia arthritidis NBRC 100137 (assembly GCF_001612765.1). Taxonomy (GTDB): domain Bacteria; phylum Actinomycetota; class Actinomycetes; order Mycobacteriales; family Mycobacteriaceae; genus Nocardia; species Nocardia arthritidis. The sequence goes on along the minus strand of NZ_BDBB01000013.1, from coordinate 84,560 downwards.
TCGCCGCGGAAGGGAACGATGCGAAAGTCGGTGCGCAGCCCGGCCGCCCGCGCCATCCGGTCGGCTTGCAGGCCCGCGCAGACCACCGCGCGGCGAGCCGTCCACGAGCCGGCCGGTCCCGCGGCGGTCACGGCATCCGAAGTCTCGGTGAGCGTGGTGATCTCGGCGCCCAGCACGAATTCGCCACCCGCGCCGCGGACTTCCTCGGCGAGCGCTTCGGTCACCCGGGTGAAGTCGACGATGCCGGTGTCCGGGACGAAGAGGGCCCCCACTCCGGTGACGCGCGGTTCCCGCCGCGCGAGTTCCGCGGCGTCGATCAGCTCGACGGCCACGCCGTTGGTGATCGAGCGTTCGTGCAGCGCGAGCATGCGTCCGTATTCGGTGTCGTCCGTGGCGACCAGGAGTTTTCCGCAGACGCGGTACGGAATGTCGTGGGCCGCCGCGAAGTCCTTGGTCCAGCGAGCGCCCCGGCGGCACAGCGTGGCCTTCAGGCTGCCGGGCGGATAGTAGATGCCGGAGTGGATGACTCCGCTGTTGTGGCCGGTCTGATGGGCGGCCAGCCGCTGGGCTTTCTCCAGCAGCACCAGGCTCGCACCGGGATTGCGCGCCAGGATCCGGTGCGCGGTCGCGACGCCGACGATGCCGCCGCCGATGACACAGAAGTCGTAGGCGCTCATGCCGAGCAGGGTAAGCGGTGGCTCACACGGCGGTGGAATCCGCTCCGCCGTGCGCGGGCGCGCGTTCGGTGGCCCGCTGTTCCAGGCCGGCGCTGGGCGCGGGCGTGGCGTGCCGGTTCAAGCGCAGGTCGTGCTCGCCCAGTCGCGGATCGGAGAAGGCCATGCGCACTTCACCGCTGTGGGTATCGAGGTCGGTGCGCATCGTGGTCACGCCCGGCGTCTCCGACGTGGGGCCGGAGCGGAGGTAGCCCGGCAGCATGATCAAAGCGTTGGTGTCCACGGTGACAGAGACGGTGTCGTCCTCGACCTGTGCGACTTGCGCGCCGACGTAGGCGTCGCCGAACCGCACCTTGCCGCCGACCGGTGTGGGCGCGGTCGGCGCGGCAGGCGAATCGACATGCGACTCGGCGGTTTCCGGCTCGGTGTCACGTGGAACCGAAACCGCCGCGGGCAGGGCGAAACTGGTGCCGGTCAGTACCGGATAGGGGATGTACCGGCGGCCATGGTCGGGCTCGTCCGGGGCGGGCGGGGTGACCGGCGCGGCGATCCGAGTCTCCGGGCGCTGCATGTCGGCGATCTGGTGTACGACATACGCGCCCGCCACGACGGTCAGGCTCAAGCTGGCGGCACCGGCGAGCACAATGGCGGCATGCCGCGCGACCTGGGCAGGTCGATGTGCTGTCACGATGCGGTTCCTTTCGCTGCGACGCTGCTCCCCACAGCGACCAGCACCGTGGGAAGCTGTACGCCCGTTCAGATTACCTGGGGGGTCGGGCGGGGTGCCGCATCGAAGAGAGCAGGATCACAGCCGGCGCGAAGGGTGGCCGGTCCGCGCGGTTCGGCGTGGTCGCGATTGGAATGACCAGGCGTCACCGCGGCGTACATGGCGTCGATGTTTCCGTGAACGCACCGACGGGTAAATAGTCGGGTAGCTGGCGAGCGCCATTCTCGACTGCCACTCGAGACACCCGGCCAACGGCGTCCGGCCGTCGACATGAAAACGGCGCACCCAAGTGTGGCGCTCGCCCGCTCCCGAATCGCCATCGATCGGGTCGGGTGTGGGCGGGTCAGGCGAACTGGCCCGCTGTCCTTCCCGCACCCGTCGGGCCCGCGAAAGCTTGTGCGAGAGTGAGCCATTCGGCGGCGTCGGCGCCGTGCGCCACGAGCGCCAGATCGTCCGGATGGCGGCGCTGGGTTACCAGCAGGCAGAAATCGAGCGCCGGTCCGGTCACGCGCTGTTCGGCGTCCTCCGGGCCCCACGACCAGATCGTGCGATCGGGCGCGGTCAATTCGATCCGGAATTCCGCTGCGGGCGGCGTCTTTCCGTGCACGGTGTAAGCGAAGTTCCTGGTGCGCACGCCGATGTGAGCCACGGTGCGCAGCCGCGCCGTAGGCATGCGGTGTACGCCGAGGGCGTCGGCCACGTCCTGTCCGTGCGCCCAGGTCTCCATGATGCGGGCGCTGATCATCGACGCTGCGCTCATCGGCGGACCGAACCAGGGCAACTTGGCGCCCGCGGGCGCGGCGCGCAACGCGGCGATCAGCGAGGCGCGTCCGCGCCGCCATCGATCGAGCAGATCGGCGGGCGGTTCGGTCGCGGCCTTCTCGGCGGCCTCGTCGACGAATGTGAGCGCACGGGGCCCCGCTTCGGTCAGCAACTCCCCGAAGCGCGCGGCATCCGCGGTGGCGATCGTCGCGATCTCGTCGGTCCAGGCCAGGTGGCCGATCTGATGGGCGATGGTCCAACCGGGCGCGGGTGTGGCGCGCGCCCACTCCTGTGGCGCCAACGGGCCGACGAGTCGTTCGAGGTCCGCGCATTCGTCGGCGTAGTCGCCGAGCAGCGCCTCCAGGTCAGCCATCAGTTCCCCTGCCGGTTCCGGGCGCACCGCCTCGTGCGCCGCCGCCGTCCAGCATCGCAGCGAGGCCAAAAAAAGGCAAGCATGCTTGTTTTATATTGGCCGGCGCGGGACCGCTACCAGCCGAAGATGAGCAGGTGGGCGGCTCCCACCACGAGACCGAGGACCGCACCGTGCAGATACAACAGCCACGCGTCCTGTTCCACGGACGCGTAGAACATCTCCATGAACTCCCCCGGCGTGAGCCGCCGCAACTTGCGCGCCGCGAATTCATCGATGGTCTTGGCCTGCTCCCGATTGAACTCCTCGTCCTCGACCAGGGTCGGGGCCAAGCCGACCGCCGCGCCCGCCGCGCCCACCGTGAGGTTGTCGAACTGGCGGCGTCCCAGGGCGGCCCGCACCAGTGTGGTGGTCGGGCCGAGCTGACGGTTGATCTCGTCGGCGATCAAGCGCTCCAGCAGCTGCCTGGTCTTGTCCCCGTTCGGGCCCTCCAGCAATTCCTTGGACAAGTTGGGCAGCGTCAGCACCTGGTAGGCCAGGATGTGCGCCAGATCGGTGGCGGCCTGCGGCTGCCGTTTCGCCAGCAGCGCTTGCTTCCACAGGTACTTGTACCTCGGTTGCGGGTCGCCCGGCTCGAATACCATCTTCACCGCTATGACGTTCACGATCACACCGATCGCCGCCGAGGCGAGCAGGACGATCACCCAGCCCGGCACCCAGCCCAGCACCGGAATGTTCTGGTGCACATGCATGTACAGCGCCAGCAGCACGCCGAAGGGCGCGCCGAGCAAGCCGACGCGGACCATGAATCGCAGCTCGGGCGCCGCGATGGTGGTGGTGAGGTCCTTCAAGATGGTCGGGTTGTCCTCCAGGTAGCGGATCACGAACCCCTTGATGCCGATCAGCTGGTCGACGTTGTCGCCGAGCGAGGCGAACGCGCGCCGCGACAGGGCGGGCAGTTCGCGATCCACCCGCTGGTAGATCAGCTGCTTGGCGGCGCGCGGCACGGTGCGCCACAGGTCCGGGTTATCCCGGTACATCAGCTCGTCCACCAGCGGTCGCACCTGTTCGCGCGCCAGCACCGCGATGTAGTCGGCGATACCGTCGAGATCGAGTTCGTGGATGAAGTCCTTCGGACTGCCGATCCGCATCAGCGCCTTGTCCACGCAGATGCTGGCCATCTTCTCCGCGCGTGCCGGGATGAAGCCCTGGAAGCCGAGGCGGCGGCCGTCGCCGGAAAAGGTCGGCAGCACCTGGACCCGGCGCGGGAAGTACGGGTAGAGCACGTGCAGGCCGGGAATGCGGACGCCGCGAAACCGGATCGGCCAGAACAGCATCAGCACGCCGGTCCAGTTGGTCAGCCAGCCCGCCAGCGCGCTGAAGATCGGAAACGTGATCAGGTCGACCACGAACTTCGGCTGCCCGGTCAAGTTCTCCCAGTCGATGAACACGCCAGCGGCGAGCGACGACATCGATGGGACTCCCTAAGCCGATCCGGCGGTACCGCCGGTATGAGATACCAAGGTCCCCACGTTCTCATTGCCTTGGACGGGGTGTCAACGCGAAGCGGGACTTCGCCGTCAGCGAACGGACCGGTCGGGGCGGAACAAACCCGGGTACCCCCGGGTTGAGTAGGCATCGCTCAACTTTTGGAAGGGTCGAAGACGTGACTACACCACAGAACCTGCCGGTGCTGTTCCTGACCGATCCGATCGTGCTGCCGGGCATGGTCGTGCCCATCGAACTGGACGAATCGGCGCAGGCCGCGATAGATGCCGCACGGGCCGCCAAAACCGAAGCCGTGCTGCTCGCGCCGCGGCTGAACGAGGGCTACGCCACCTACGGTGTGGTCGCCACCATCGAGCAGGTCGGTCGTATGCGCGGCGGAGCCCCGGCGGCCGTCCTCAAGGCCGAACGGCGCGCCAAGATCGGGCACGGGGTCACCGGCCCGGGCGCCGCGCTGTGGGTCGAGGCCGAGCCGGTCGAGACGCCCGCCCCGGACGGCCGCACCAAGGAACTGGCCGCGGAGTACAAGAAGCTGGTCGTCTCGGTGCTGCAACGCCGCGAGGCCTGGCAGATCATCGACGCGGTCAATCAACTGACCGACCCGTCGGCCATCGCCGACACCGCGGGCTACGCCCCGTACCTGACTGCCGAGCAGAAGCGGGAACTGCTCGAGACCCCCGACGTGGCCGAGCGGCTCACCACCCTGATCGAGTGGACCAAAGCGCACATCGCCGAGGCCGAGATCAGCGAGAAGATCAGCGAGGACGTTCGCGAGGGGATGGAGAAGAGCCAGCGCGAATTCCTGCTGCGCCAGCAACTCAACGCCATCCGCAAGGAACTGGGCGAGGATGAGCCGGACGGCGCGGACGACTACCGCACCCGCGTCGAGCAGGCCGATCTGCCCGGCGCCGTCCGCGAGGCGGCGCTGCGCGAAGTCGGCAGGCTGGAGCGGGCCAGCGATCAGAGCCCGGAATCCGGCTGGATCCGGACCTGGCTGGATACCGTGCTGGAGCTGCCGTGGACGGTGAAGACCACCGACAGCGCCGACGTCTCGGCCGCCCGCGCCGTCCTGGACGCCGACCACCACGGCTTGGACGAGGTCAAGGACCGCATGGTCGAGTACCTGGCCGTCCGCGCTCGCCGGGCCGCCCGCGGCCTGGAGGTCGTCGGTGGACGCGGGTCCGGCGCGGTGCTGGTGCTGGTCGGCCCGCCCGGCGTCGGCAAGACCTCGCTGGGTGAGTCCGTGGCGCGCGCCCTCGGCCGAAAGTTCGTCCGCGTGGCCCTGGGTGGCGTGCGCGACGAAGCCGAGATCCGCGGCCACCGCCGTACCTACGTCGGCGCGCTGCCCGGCCGCATCGTCCGCGCCATGAAGGAGGCCGGTTCGATGAACCCGGTCGTCCTGCTGGACGAGATCGACAAGGTCGGCTCGGACTTCCGCGGCGACCCGGCGGCCGCCCTGCTCGAGGTGCTCGACCCGGCGCAGAACCACACGTTCCGCGACCACTACCTCGATCTGGACCTCGACCTGTCCGACGTGCTGTTCATCGCGACCGCGAACGTCATGGAGACCATCCCCGGCCCGCTACTGGACCGGATGGAACTGATCACCGTCGACGGTTACACCGAGGACGACAAGGTGGCCATCGCGCGCGACTTCCTGGTGCCGCGGCAACTGGAGCGCAACGCGCTGACCGCTGAGGAGGTGACGGTCAGCGAGGAAGCGCTGCGCGAGATCGCCGCCAACTACACCAGGGAGGCGGGCGTCCGGCAGATGGAACGGCTGATCGCCAAGGCGCTGCGCAAGGCGGCCACCCGGCTGTCCGAGCGCGAAACCGTCCCCGCCACGGCGGGTTACGACCCCGAACTGGGTTACGAGGTGGATACCGACGCCTTGACGATCGGTCTGGCCGACTTGAAGGACTACCTGGGTCGCCCGCGCTTCACCCCCGATTCGGTCGAACGCACGGCCGTCCCGGGTGTGGCCACCGGCCTCGCCGTGACCGGCGCAGGCGGCGACGTCCTCTACATCGAGGCGAACGCCGCCGAGGGTGAGCGCTCGCTGACCCTCACCGGCCAGCTCGGCGACGTCATGAAGGAGTCCGCGCAGATCGCGCTGACCTACGTGCGCTCGCACCTGGAGGAGATCGGCATCGAGCCGACAGTGCTGGATCGCAACATCCACATCCACTTCCCGGCCGGCGCGGTGCCCAAGGACGGTCCGTCCGCGGGCGTCACGATGGTCACCGCCCTGGTGTCGCTGGCGCTGGGACGGCAGGTGCGATCGGACGTCGGCATGACCGGTGAGGTCACGCTCAACGGACGGGTGCTGCCGATCGGCGGCGTGAAGCAGAAGCTGCTCGCCGCCCAGCGGGCCGGATTGAAGACGGTGTTCATCCCGGCGCGCAACGAGCCGGATCTGGACGACGTCCCGGCGGAAGTGCTGGCCGCGCTGGATGTTCGCCCCGTCGCCGACGTGGCCGACATCCTGGCCTACGCCATCGAACCGGTGGCCGAACCCGCGTTGGGGCCCGCCTTCGCGGCCACTGCCTGACCTGGGCTGGAACGGCCGGGCACGGGAACTCCGTGCCCGGCCGTTCGCATGCTGCCGAGCGGGGCGGACAGACGCGGGCTGTGCGGTCATAGGCGGCGGCTCACCGGTCATCGGTCAGTAAGGTCGGCCTCCGCGAGCCGGGTGGTGCCTTGGGCCACTGCGCACAGAACCGGTTCCCGGCCCGGGCTTTCCGCCCAGATCTCGCAGTGGGCGACCGCTTGGCGGCGCGTCGCACCGGTGACAGCTGCCTCGACGCGCAAGCGCTCGCCCGCGGCGGGGCGGAGGTAGGTGATGGTGACACCGCCGGTGAGCACATTCGCGCCGAGCACCGTACCGGCGGCGAAGGTGAGGGCGTTGTCGGCGGCGTAGGCGAGCACGCCGCCGTGCACGTAGCCGAATTGCTGGGCCAATTCGCGGCGGACGGGGACGATCAGGGTGGCCGCGCCGTCGCCGAACGCGGTGATCTCGGTGCCGACCAGGGTGGCGAAGGGCTGGGCGGCCAGTACCTTCTTGGCGCTGTCGAGATCGAGGGTCATGGTTGTCGTCATCGGGAGACCTCCGCTGCGGCTCGGGTGCGATCGGCGGCGAGGGCGAGCCAGGCGGCGTCGGCGAGTTCACCCGCGACTTCGGCCGGGCCGACGCGCATTTCGCCACCCAGCCACTGTCGCGTGTATTCCTGCGCCGGGCCCAGCCACAGCGCGTAGACCAGATCGATCGGAAGATCGCGCACCACCCCGTATCCGGCGTGCGTGCGCCACCACCGCGTCACGTCGGAAAGGAAGCGGCGATTGCTCTCGCTCTCGCGCACCCCTGGCGGACGCGCGGAGGTGAGCACGGTCGCGCGGTATTGGTTTTCGCCGACCCACCGCAGGTGCTCGCGCACGCCCTCGGTGACGCCCGCGCGCGCGTCGGTGCTGTCGCCGACCGCTGCCCAGAAATGGTTCTGGTAGTCCGCGAGCGCGTTGGCCCACACCTGCCGGTACAGGTCGGCCTTGTCCGGGAAGTGGTGATAGAGCGCGCCGACGCTGGCGCCCGCCGCGGTGCGGATCTGCGTCAGCGTCGCGTCGAGCGCCCCGTGCTCGGCGAACTGGCGCTCGGCCGCCGACAGCAACCGATCTCGAATCTTCATAAACAGAACTTAGTTCTGTTCTGTGGTCGGCGCAATGCGCGATGTCGTCGGCGCGATGCGCGATGTCACGGCCCTGGGGTAGAACGGGATGTGGCCAAATGGCTGTTGCACGTCGATCTCGACCAGTTCCAGGCGGCGGTGGAGTTCCGCCGCCATCCGGAACTGCGGGGACTGCCGGTCATCGTCGGCGGCCACGGCGATCCCACCGAACCTCGCAAGGTGGTGACCTGCGCGTCCTATCCGGCGCGCGCGTTCGGCGTGCGAGCCGGGATGCCGCTGCGCAGCGCGCAGCGCAAGTGCCCCGACGGCGTGTTCCTTCCGCTCGACATGACCGCCTACGAGGATGCCTCGGACGAGGTCATGGCGCTGCTGCGGACGTTTCCGGGACGGGTCGAGGTGTGGGGCTGGGACGAGGCGTTCCTCGCCGCCGACACCGACGACCCGGAGGCCCTCGCGCAGCGGGTGCGCGGCGCCATCGCCAAGCTCGAACTGACCTGCTCGATCGGCATCGGTGACAACAAACTCACCGCCAAGCTCGCGACCGGGTTCGCCAAGTCATCGGGCAAGTCGTCGGCCGAGCCCGTCGCCGGTGCAGGCGCGGCCGCGGGTGTCTTCCGGCTCACCGCCGAGAACTGGACCGAAGTGATGGCCCATCGCCAGACGGACGCGCTGTGGGGTATCGGCACTCGGATCGCCGCACGGCTCGCCGAGCTGGGCATCCGAACCGTCGGCGACCTGATGGCCGCCGACCGGCATCGTCTCGCCGCGGAGTTCGGGCCGAACACCGGGCCGTATCTCTGGGTGCTCGGCCACGGCAAAGGCGATACGGACGTCACCACCGAACCACGAATACCCGTGGGCCGCAGCAAGTCCGAGACGTTCCCGCACGATCTGACCGATCCCGGCGAGATCCGCGCGCAAGTGGCGCGGCTGGCCACCGAGGTCGCCGAGGAGATGGCCGCGGCGGGCCGGATCGGCACCCGGGTTTCCGTGACGGTGCGCACCAACACTTTCTACACCCGCAGCAAGCAGGAGAAACTGCCCGAACCGACCATCGACGTCGCGCGGATCGCCGAGACCGCGCTGCGCATCGTCGAACGGTTCGACCTCGACCGCCCGGTTCGCCTGCTCGGCGTCCGGCTGGAACTCCTGCCGCAGTAGCTCCCGGACCCGTCCGGACCCTCGTATGCTCGTGCGCATGGAGTTCTGGGCGATGGTGGCACACGAGACGGATAGCGGGATCGTCCTGACCCGGCAGCAGGTCAACGAGGATTTTCTCGGGCCGGGCGACGTGACGATCAAGGTGCACTACTCGAGCGCGAACTACAAGGACGCTCTGGCGATCACCAAGGGTGGCGGTGTGGTGCGCAACTACCCGATCGTGCCGGGGATCGATCTCGTCGGCGAAGTGGTCGAGTCCGCCGACGACGATTTCGCCCCCGGCGACCAGGTGATCGCGCACGGATACGACATCGGCGTTTCGCACAACGGCGGCTTCGCCGAATACGCCAGGGTGCCCGCCGAGTGGGTGGTCAAGCTGGCGGACCTGAGCCCGCGCGACGCCGCCGCGCTCGGCACCGCGGGTTTCACCGCGGCCCTGAGCGTGCAGGCCCTGCTCGATCGCGGCCTCACCCCGGACGCGGGCCCGGTGCTGGTCACCGGCGCGACCGGCGGGGTCGGCAGCGTGAGCATCGACATCCTCTCCGGGCTCGGCTTCGAAGTGATCGCATCCACCGGCAAGACCGACGCGAACGACCTGCTCAGCGAGATCGGCGCGAACGATGTGATCGGCAGGTTGCCGGAGGAGCCGAACGCCAAGCCGCGGCCATTGACCAAAGCGCGGTGGGCCGCGGCCGTGGACAGCGTCGGCGGCGCCTCGCTCGCCTATGTGCTGAGCGCGATCGGCTACGGCGGCGTGGTCGCGGCCAGCGGGCTCACCGGCGGAGCGGAACTGCCCACCACGGTGATGCCGTTCATCCTGCGCGGCGTCGCGCTCGAAGGCATCGATTCGGTCAACCTCCCGATCGACCGTCGCCGCGAGGTATGGTCCCGGCTCGGCAAAGAGCTTCGCCCGCAGCATCTTTCCTCCTTGGTGAACTACGCTCCGATCACCGAGGCCGAGAAGGTGTTGCGCTCCATCCAAAGCGGCAGCCACCGCGGGCGAACCGTTATCGGCGTCCTGGGCGAATTCTGACCCGCCAGTTCTCGGTGTACTTCGGCAGGGCTCGGACGAATCCGCACCCGGTGGACGCATGGTCGTAGGACCGACGAAGCCCGGCTCGAGCGAATCGAGCCGGGCTTCGCTGATCGGTCTCACGCTGCGAAGGACTACGCGCGATGATCTTCGCACCGTGGATGGCTCGCGAGCCGAACACGCCGCGCGGGGGAAGACGCTGCCACCATCGCGTGCCCTGATCCGCTACGGTTCTTCGGCAAGCATGTGATCGCACCGGCCGAGAGGCGAACTTCGTTGTCCGCGAATCTGTTCTGGCGTTCGATGTCGATAGTGGCGGTTTCCGCGCTGCTCGCCGCGCCCACGTACAGCCGGGCCGATCCGGTGGCCGACCCGCAGCCGAACAGTTCGGACCGGTTCTATCGCCAGACGCTCGAATGGAGGCCGTGCGGCGTCGAGAATCTGGACAAGGCAGGGGGCGAGTGCGCGAACGTCCAGGTGCCGCTCGACTACGCGCGGCCCGGCGATCGCACGATCACCCTGGCGATCTCCCGGGTGAAGGCGAGCGATCCGGCACGGCGGCGGGGAATCCTGCTGTCCAATCCCGGCGGTCCGGGCGGCCCGGGGCTGGACAGTGTGGATCTGCTCGGTGACGTGCTGTCGCCGGACGTGCTGGCGAGCTACGACCTGATCGGGATGGACCCGCGCGGGGTCGGCGAGTCGAGCCGGAGTCCGCGATGCGGGTGGCCGGTCGGCGAGATGATCCGGTCGGCGGGCCTCGACCCGCTCGGCTTCCTGCACGACACGGTCCAATCCGCCGGCATGGCCGCTACGTGCGTCGTTCGCGATCCAGAGCTGGTGCGGCAGTTCACCACTCGCAACACGGCGCGGGACATGGACGTGGTCCGAGCCGCCTTGGGCGAACAGAAGGTCAATTTCTACGGCTTGTCCTACGGCACGTATCTCGGGGCGGTCTTCACCCAGATGTTCCCCGAGCGCAGTGATCGCATCGTGCTCGACAGCGCGATCGACCCGGACCGGTACTGGGAGGGCTTGGTCCAGGACTGGGGTCCCTCGGACGAGGTCGCGCTGGACGATTGGGCGGTGTGGGCCGCCGCCCGGGACGAAGAGTTCCGGCTAGGTGCGACGCCGCAGCAGGTGCGCGCGAAGGTCGAGGAGCTGGTCCGCGTCGTCAATCGCAGGCCGATCGTCGTCGATGACTTCGCGATCGACGACCACTGGTTGCCGTTCATCCTGCACTCCTTGCTGTGGAACTTCCGGTTGAACGAACCGTTGGCCGCGACGGTGCGCGAGCTCGCCGATGACGCAGGCGGCCCGCCCACCGTCTCGCGCACGCCGCGGTTGCGCGCCATCGTGGCGGCGTTGCGGGACAACGAGAACTCCGTCCTGGCGCAGATCGCCTGCGGTGATGTCGGCGCACCCATCGACCCGACCTGGTACTGGCGCAACATCGAGGAGAGCCGGGCCACGCAGCCGGTGTTCGGCGCGCTGGCGGGCAACATCCAGCCGTGCGCTTTCTGGCCTCGGCCGGTCGAACCGCCGACCGTGGTCCGGAATGCGGTGCCCGTGCTCATCGTGCAGGCGGCGGGAGATCCGCGCACTCCCTACGCCCACGCCGTCCGGCTGCACGAGTATCTGTCGGCGTCGCGGATGGTCACGCTGGAAGGCGTTCGCATCCACATGACCTTCCGGCCCGAGTTGAGCAGCTGTGTGAATAACGCGATCAACGGCTACTTCGGCGCGGGAACCCTGCCGGACACCGACACCACCTGTACCGCGGACCAGACGGCGAGCTAGGACGGCGGGTCAAGCCGCCGTCGTAACGGGCTCCTCGGCGAACTGGGTGCGGTACAGCTCCGCGTAGCGGCCATCGGCGGCCAGCAGTTGGGTGTGCGTGCCGCGCTCGATGATCCGGCCCTCCTCCAGCACCAGGATCTGATCGGCAGCGCGGATCGTGGACAGCCGGTGTGCGATCACCAGCGCGGTCCTGCCCTCCAGCGCTTCGGAAAGCGCCTCCTGCACGGCGGCTTCGGAGGTCGAGTCCAGTGACGCCGTCGCCTCGTCCAGGATCACCACGCGCGGTTGCTTGAGCAGCAGGCGCGCGATGGTCAGCCGCTGCCGCTCACCGCCGGAGAGCCGGTAGCCGCGCTCGCCGACCACGGTCGCCAACCCGTCCGGCAACGACGCGACCAGCTCGCGCAACCGGGCGCGTTCCAAGGCGTCCCACAACTCGTCCTCCGTGGCCTCCGGGCGCGCGAGCAGCAGATTGGCCCGGATGGTCTCGTGGAACAGATGCCCGTCCTGGGTGACCAGGCCGACCGTCTCGCGGATCGACCGGGTGGTCAGCTCGCGCACGTCCGCGCCGTTCAACCGCACCGCGCCGCCGTCGACGTCGTAGAGCCGGGAGACCAGCTGGGCGATGGTCGACTTGCCCGCACCGGACGAGCCGACCAGCGCGATCAACTGACCGGGCTCGGCGCGCAGCGACACGTTGTGCAGCACCTCCACCCCGCCGCGAGTGTCCAGATTCGCCACCTCCTCCAGCGAGGCCAGCGACACCTTGTCGGCCGACGGGTAGCCGAAGCTCACCGCGTCCAGCTCCACCGCCACCGGACCGGCCGGAACGGGCTTCGCGCCCGGCGCGTCCTCGATCAGCGGCTTCAGGTCGAGCACTTCGAAGACGCGCTCGAAGCTCACCAGCGCGGCCATGATCTCCATCCGGGCGCTGGCCAGCGCGGTCAGCGGGGTGTAGAGCCTGGTCAACAGCAACGACAGCGAGACAACCGCGCCCGCGTCCAACTGCCCGCGCAACGCGTACCAGCCACCGAGCCCGTACACCAGGGCGATCGCCAGCGCAGAAACCAGCGTGAGCGAGGTGACGAAGACGGTTTGCAGCATCGCGGTGCGCACGCCGATGTCGCGCACCCGGCGGGCCCGCAGCGCGAACTCGCCGGACTCCTGCTCCGGGCGGCCGAACAGCTTGACCAGCGTCGCGCCCGGCGCCGAGAACCGCTCGGTCATCTGGGTGCTCATCGCCGCGTTCAGCCGCGCCGCCTCCCGCTGCATGTCCGCCAGGCGGTTGCCCATCCGGCGCGCAGGAAACACGAACACCGGAAGCAGAACCAGCGCGAGCAACGTGATCTGCCACGAGATGCTCAGCATCACCCCGAGCGTCAGCGCCAGGGTGACCAGGTTGGCAACCACGCCGGACAGGGTGTCGCTGAACGCCCGCTGCGCGCCGATGACGTCATTGTTCAAGCGGCTGACCAGCGCACCGGTCCTGGTGCGGGTGAAGAAGGCGACGGGCATCTTCTGCACGTGGTCGAACACGGCGGTGCGCAGATCGAGGATGAGCCCCTCGCCGATTCGTGCCGACATCCATCGGGTCGCCAGCCCGAGCCCCGCGTCGAACACCGCGAGCACGCCGATCACCAGCGCGAGGACGACCACCACCCGCGCCGCCGCGCCGCCCACGATGTCGTTGACCACCCGGCCCGCCAGCACCGGCGTCGCCACGGCGAGAACCGCGGACACCACGCTGAACAGCAAGAACGCGCCGATCCTGCGGCGGTGCGGCGCCGCGAACCGGATGATGCGCCGGGCGGTGGCGAAGCGGAACGGCCGCTGTTCCTGCGGCGCGTTCGCCCGCCGGTACATCTGGCTCCACGCCACGGATTCGATGCTCACGTTGCTCTCCCTCTCGCTCCCCACCCATCCAAGACCTGGCCACCGACACTAGAACCTCAACAATGGTTGAGTTCAAGTCGATCCCGGTCCGATCCGATTCCGCCAACAGCGAACGTCTACAGGCAGGACGGTGTGCGCAGCGGGAGATGGCAGGCCACCGGTTTCGCTCGCCAGAAGCACCCCGCTCTGCACACACGGGTTACGTGGTAAGACAGATGTACGGTGCGGCGGACCCGGTCGTCGAAGTTTTGAGCGAAGTTCCACTCCACAACCACTGATCGAGAGTATTCGGGCAGAATCAGCCATTCGAGCGTGTTTGTGCCAGAAGTGATTGCGGGCAAGGCGCGCTCCAACGACTGATCGCTGGCGATAACGTCCCAGTCGGGGCTGGTGTGCTCCTCACCGCTGGGGCTTGCATCGATGTGTCCGACCACGCGCAGTTCGCGCCCCGGCTCACATCCGAGTGGTCGCCACGTCCGCGACGCGGACGCCAGCGGTGGGGCGCTCGGGCGCGAGCACGAAAGGGGCCGCGAACACCCAGCGCGGCAGGCGCTGGAGAATTGACGATGTGACCGAGAACCGGATGGCGGCACTGCGCGGCACGATCGCGGGTGAGGTCGATACCTCCGAGCGGCGGCGGGCGGAGTACTCCTCGGACGCGTCGAACTATCGGGTTCTCCCGGCCGCGGTCGTCTTTCCCCGCACCGAAGAGGACGTCGCGATCACCCTGGAATTCGCCCGCGATCACGGCCTGCCGGTGACCGCACGCGGCGCGGGAACGTCGGTGGCGGGCAATGCGATCGGTCCCGGACTCGTCCTCGACTTCAGCAGGCATATGAACCGGATCGTGTCGATCGATCCGGCCGCGCGCGTGGCCACCGTGCAACCGGGCGTGGTGCTGTCGGAGTTGCAGCGGGCGGCTCGTCCGCACGGCCTGCGCTTCGGGCCGGACCCTTCGACCCAGAATCGCTGCACCCTCGGCGGCATGATCGGCAACAACGCCTGCGGACCGCGCGCCGTGGCATGGGGCCGCACCTCCGACACCGTGCGCCAACTGCGCGTCCTGGACGGCACCTGCACCGAACGCAGGCTGGCCGCCGACCTGTCGGCGGTGCCGGGCCTCGCGGAATTCGGCCGGGCCAATCTCGCCGTGCTCCGCACCGATCTGGGGCGCTTCGACCGGCAGGCGTCCGGGTACAGCTTGGAACATCTCCTTCCCGAACGGGGCGCGTCGGCGGCCAAGGCGTTCGTCGGCAGCGAGGGCACCTGCGGCCTGCTGCTGGAGGCGACGGTCGACCTGGTCGCATTGCCCGCGGCCACCGTCCTCACGGTGCTCGGCTACCCGGACATCGCCACCGCCGCCGACGACGTCGCCGCCGTGCTGGCCTGCGCGCCGATCGCGGTCGAGGGCATCGACGCGCGGCTGGTCGACGTGGTCCGGGCGCACCGGGGGCTGGTGCCCGACCTGCCGCACGGCGGCGGTTGGCTGTTCGTGGAGACCGCGGGCGAGACGCGGGCCGACGCGTTGGCCGTCGCCCAGCGGCTGTGCCGGACCGCGGGCGCGATGGACACCCGGATCGTCACCGATCCCGGGACCGCCGCGGCGCTGTGGCGGATCCGAGCCGACGGCGCGGGGCTGGCGGGCCGCACGCCCGACGGGCGAGCGGCGTGGCCGGGGTGGGAGGACGCGGCCGTCCCACCCGCGCGGCTGGGCGCCTACCTGCGCGATTTCGCCGCCCTGACCCGCGACCACGGCCTCGACGGCCTGTTGTACGGGCACATCGGCGACGGCTGCATCCACGTCCGCCTCGATCTCCCGATCGCCGACGCGCCACGCCGTTTCCGTGCCTTCCTCTTCGACGCGGCGGAGTTGGTCGTGCGGCACGGCGGTTCGCTCTCCGGCGAGCACGGCGACGGCCGGGCCCGCTCCGAGTTGCTCTCGGTGATGTACTCCCCCGCGGTGCTCGACGTCTTCGCCGGCTACAAGGCGCTGTTCGACCCGGACGATGTCCTCAATCCGGGTGTCCTGGTCGCGCCGCGGGCGATCGACGCCGACCTGCGCCTGGCGGGAGTTCCGGACGTCCGGCCGTCGGGCGGCTACGCACTACCCGAAGACGACGGCGATATGGGCGCCGCGGTCCATCGCTGCGTCGGCGTGGGCAAATGCCGCGCCGATGGCGGTTTCATGTGCCCGTCCTACCAGGCCACCCGGGACGAGAAGGACAGCACGCGCGGGCGGGCGAGGGTGTTGCAGGAGGTGGTGCGCGGTGCGTTGCCCTGGTCGTCGGAGGCCGTCGCCGAGTCGCTCGACCTCTGCCTGTCCTGCCGGGCGTGCCGGTCGGACTGTCCGGCGGGCGTGGACATGGCCACCTACAAATCGGAGACGCTGTATCGGCGCTACCGCCATCGGCCGCGCCCGATCGACCACTACTCGCTTGGCCAGTTGCCCCGGTGGTTGTCGGTGGCGAGCCGGATGCCGCGCGTGGTGAACGCGCTGGCCGGGCGAGTCACGCTGCGCCGCATGGGATTGCGAGCGGCCGGCATCGATCCGCGCCGCGACGTGCCGCGCCTGGCCGCGCGCGGCTTCCGCCGGATCTGGCGTGATCTGGACGAGGGTGCCGCACTGGCCGAGTCGTCCTACGCGCCGGAGGAACGGGGTGGTTCCGGCGAGGTGATGCTGTGGATCGACACCTTCACCGACGCGTTCGCCCCGGAGATCGCCCTGGCCGCGGCACGGCTGCTGTCCACCCTCGGCTACCGGGTCCGGATTCCGCAGCGACGCGTCTGCTGCGGACTCACCTGGATCAGCACCGGTCAGCTCGACGGCGCCCGCGCGCGGTTGCGGGCCACATTGACCGCGTTGCAGGAGCATGTCGGCGCGGGCGGCCTGGTCGTGGGACTGGAACCGTCCTGCACCGCGGTCCTGCGCGCCGACCTCACGGAACTGCTGCCGGACGACCCGAGATCGGCCCCGACCGCCGCCGCGGTGCGCACCTTCGCCGAGTTCCTCGCCGAACAGCCGACCTGGCGCCCCCCGAAGCGAACCGGACAGTCGGTGGTAGTCCAGCCCCATTGTCACCAGCATGCGATTCTCGGATTCGATGCCGAGCGCCGATTATTAGCCAGCATGGGAGTCAAGGTGACGGAAATCACCGGATGTTGCGGGCTGGCGGGAAACTTCGGAATGCAGGAAGGCCATTACGACATTTCGGTGGCGGTGGCCGAGAACGGCCTGCTCCCCGCGCTGCGCGCCGTGGGCGAGGACACGATCTTCCTCGCCGACGGCTTCTCCTGCCGCACCCAGGCCACAGCCCTGGCCGGGCGGCAGGCACGGCATCTCGCGCAGTTTCTGCTGGGCGAGTGATTTTTTCGCACACACCCGTCGGTAAGCCGGACGGGCGCGCCGCGTGCGTCAGCTGCCGAAGGGCAGGGTGCCGGGCGGGATCTGGTAACCCGAGCTGCCCGCGGAAACCCCGCCCCAGGCGTTGAGCAACCAGTTGAGCAGATTGGTGATCATGAGAACCTCCGTCATTGCTACAGCCAGCTATTTGCCGAACGAAATCAATATCGCCGTGAATCTCGTTCCGTTACATCGGATTGCGAAACGGTAATAATGCACGATCGATATTGAAGGACTTCTGGTGTGGTCCAGATGATAATCCGTGGCGCCCAGCGGAGGGCGCTGCGGCGCCGCGCGCCGCACCGGGCAGAATGAGTGCGGTGCGCAGCGTGACGGTCGAGCCGGGAGCGAGCCGGACCGTGACCACGGATCGGCCGATCGATCTGGCGTGCACGCTCGCTCCGCTCGGCCGTGGCACCGGCGACCCGTGCCACCGGGTGACCGGCGACGGCGCCCACTGGCATGCTTCCCGGCTGCCGACTGGACCGGTCACCTACCGGTTGGCCCAGTCCAGCCCGTGCGCGGTGCAGGCACGCGCGTGGGGCCCGGGGGCGGCGGAATTCCTCGCGGGCCTCGAGCACATGCTCTGCCTGGACGAGGACGTGTCCGCGTTTCTCCCGGATCACCCGAAACTGGCAGATGCCCACCGCCGCTTCCCCGGACTGCGTATGTTGCGCACGGGTCTGGTCTTCGAAGCCTTGGTGCCCGCGGTGCTGGAGCAGAAGGTGCACACCGTCTCCGCACGGGCGTCGTGGCGGAAGTTGGTCCGGCAGTACGGCGAACCGGCGCCGGGCCCCGCGCCGGACGGAATGCGGCTACCGCCGGACGCCGACACCTGGCGGCGGATTCCCTCCTGGGTCTACCACCGGGCCAATGTCGGACCGCAGCGCGCCCAGACCATCGTGCGTTCGGCTCGGATCGCCGAGTCGCTGGAGCGCGCCGCGCGCGCCGACCCGGCCGAGGCGGCACGCATGCTGCGCAGTGTGCCCGGTATCGGGGTGTGGACCGCCGCGGAGATCGCGCAGCGGGCTTTCGGCGACGCGGACGCGCTGTCGGTCGGCGATTATCACCTCGCCGCCGCGGTCGGCTGGACCCTGCTCGGCCGCCCGATCGATGACCAGGCGATGGTCGAATATCTGGAACCGTTGCGCCCGCACCGCTATCGAGCGATTCGCCTGCTCGAGATCAGCGGCCACTTCCACAAGCCGAAGTTCGGCCCTCGCACCGCTCTGACGGACCATACCTGGCACTGAGTCACATCTTTCACATGTCCCCCGTCGGGAATCATTTTTCCACAATTTTGCACATTCTTTATCAGTCGAAGCTGCCCGCGGCGAAGCGAAACTAGAGCGCGTCGCGCCACACTCGGCCATCGCCGCATTCACGTCGGTACGCGAGCGGGAGCCGTGGTCGGATCGCAGGGGCTTCGGTATGGCGCGCACCTCATCGTCGAACCACACAACTGCAGGGGGTTGTCAGTGGAGCAGAGGCCACTTGGGGATACACCACGGTCCAGATGCCAGTTCTACCGGCGGGAATGTGATCTGCCCGCCGTTGTCGACCCACCCGGACTCGGCCGGATCGTGATGCGCGCCGGATCGGTGTGGGCGTTGACGATGCCGAGCAGCCTGGGACAGGCGGTCAAGGCGCATATGCAGAGCAAACGCGTCCGGCTCGGCCCTATCCTGGCGCACCCGCGCTCGAATCGATGGACCTTCTTGATCGTGCCGGATCTGCCCGAAAACGATACGCGCCTGTTCGCGGAATTGTTCCGGCTGAACGTCTCGGTATCCCGCACCGGATCGACGATCGCGTTGCCATCCCCGACCGCTTCGGTCGGAGCGATCCGATCGTGGATCGTGCCGCCGCGCAACAGGTTTCGCCCGTCCGGGCGGGAGGTGGTCGCGGCCATCCGCGCGTGGGCGGATCCGGCGCCGCGCCGCCGTTGAGGGCAGGCGGAGCGCGCTGCGGCGACGGGCGGGAAACCGTGGCGGTGGGGGGATACCGGGCCCGACTTTCGGCCTGCTGTTCGCCCTACAGCGCCGGTCGGCGGCGGTAATATCGGGCGCGCGTGAGTGCGTCCAGTGGGAGTGCTGGGGTTCTCGGTCCGTACACGTCTGCCGCGGCAGACAACGAAGGAGTCCAATTCGTGAGCATTCAAGGCAACGCGAACATAGACCTGACCGGCGCCACGTGGCGGAAGGCCGGAGAAGGGCCGGGGAACGACAGCGTCGAGGTGGCGCTACTGGCAGACGGCCATGTGGGAATGCGCAACGGACAGGACCCGGACGGGCCGGTGTTGATCTTCACGCCCGGCGAGTGGGCCGCCTTCACCGCAGGTGTGCAAGACGGTGAGTTCGACCGGCCGCGATAAGGCGCGGCGGGTTCCGAAGATCACGGAACGACGCATATTCGGCAACGAAAAGACGTTTGCCTGGTCCCGATACGGGTAGCCAACAATCTGTGGACCGTGGGCTCAAGAGTTCCCATCCCCGACACAAGAGATTGCGGCCGGACGATTGGGTGGAATGGCTGATCGTCGCGCTGTTGTTCGCAGTGGCGGCGGTCGGAGTCTTCGTCCTCACCCACTCGCTGCTGTCGGCGTTGCTCGTCGGCCTGCTGGTGTGGATCGTTGCCTTCGGTGTCGTGGCCATGTTGTAAGGGTGCGCCGACCGGCCGGGGATCGCCCCGGCCGGTCCTCCCCGCCGCTAACGGCGAAACAGCTTGTTGCCCAGCCAGACCAGCGGATCGTATTTGCGGTCGGCCACCCGTTCCTTCATCGGGATCAGCGCGTTGTCGGTGATCTTGATATGTTCCGGGCAGACCTCGGTGCAGCATTTGGTGATGTTGCACAGACCGAGCCCGTGCTCGTCCTGGGCGAGTTCGGTCCGGTCTCCGACGTCCAGCGGATGCATCTCCAGTTCGGCGATCCGCATCAGATAGCGCGGCCCCGAGAACGATTTCTTGTTCTCGTCGTGATCGCGTACCACGTGGCAGGTGTTCTGGCACAGGAAGCATTCGATGCACTTGCGGAATTCCTGGGAACGCTCCACATCGACCTGCTTCATCCGGTACTCGCCCGGTTTGAGATCGGCGGGTGGTGTGAACGACTGGATCTCCCGGGCTTTCTCGTAATTGAACGATACGTCCGTCACGAGATCCTTGATCACGGGGAAGGTGCGCATCGGCGTCACCGTGATCACTTCGTCCTCGGTGAAGGTGGACATCCGCGTCATGCACAGCAGGCGCGGCCGCCCGTTCACTTCGGCCGAGCAAGAACCGCACTTGCCCGCCTTACAGTTCCAGCGCACGGCCAGGTCCGGCGCCTGGGTGGCCTGTAGCCGGTGGATGATGTCGAGCACCACCTCGCCCTCGTTCACCAACACGGTGAAGTCGTGCAGTTCTCCGCCGTCGAGATCGCCGCGCCATACGCGGAATTTGGCGTCGTAACCCATCGTTACGCCTCTCGCTCCGTCGATTGCCCGGCCGCGGCCGGGTGCCCGGCGAGTTCATCCGGGGTGTAGTACTTCTCGAGCTCGCCGAGATCGAAGAGGGCGAGCAGGTCCGATCGCATCGGTTGCTGTTCCTTGCGTGTCACGGTGACGCCCGGGATCGGATCGCCGGCCGTGCTCGGATCCACCGCGCAGACCAGCAGTTTGTTGCGCCAAGCGGGATCCATCGACGGGTGGTCGTCGCGGGTGTGCCCGCCGCGGCTCTCGGTCCGCAGCAGCGCCGCGTGTGCCACGCATTCGCTGACCAGCAGCATGTTCTGCATATCGAGGGCGAGGTGCCAGCCGGGATTGAACTGGCGGTGGCCCTCCACGGTCACCTGACGGAACCGGGCGCGCAACTCGGCGAGTTTGTCGATCGCCTCACGCACTTCGTGTTCCTTGCGGATGATGCCGACCAGGTCGTTCATCGTCTGCTGCAGATCGGTGTGCAAGGTGTACGGGTTCTCGCCCTTGCCGTCGGCAGGAGGATCGAACGGAGCGACGGCGGCCTTCGCGGCCTTCGTGACGTCGTCCTCCGAGACCGACGGCCGCGCGCCGAGCCGCTCCACGTAGGCGGCGGCGCCGAGTCCGGCCCTGCGGCCGAAGACCAGCAGGTCGGACAGCGAATTCCCGCCCAGGCGATTGGAGCCGTGCATGCCGCCGGAGCACTCGCCCGCGGCGAACAGTCCCGGCACCGTGGCCGCACCCGTGTCCGGATCGACCTCGACACCGCCCATCACGTAGTGACAGGTCGGCCCGACCTCCATCGGCTCCTTGGTGATGTCGACGTCCGCGAGTTCCTTGAACTGGTGGTGCATCGAGGGAAGCCGCCGCACGATCTCCTCGGCGGGCATCCGGGAGGCGATGTCGAGGAAGACGCCGCCGTGCTCGGTGCCGCGCCCGGCTTTGACCTCTTCGTTGATGGCGCGGGCGACCTCGTCACGCGGCAGCAGATCCGGCGTGCGACGTGCGGAGTCGTTATCGCGCAGCCATTGGTCGGCCTCTTCCTCGGTCTCGGCGTACTGCCCTTTGAAGACCGGCGGAATGTAGTCGAACATGAACCGCTTGCCCTCGGTGTTCTTCAGCACCCCGCCGTCACCGCGCACACCCTCGGTGACCAGGATGCCCTTCACGCTGGGCGGCCAGACCATGCCGGTCGGGTGGAACTGCAGGAACTCCATGTTGATCAGCGTCGCGCCCGCGCGCAGCGCCAGCGCGTGCCCGTCGCCGGTGTACTCCCAGGAATTCGAGGTCACCTTGTACGACTTGCCGATGCCACCGGTCGCCAGCACCACCGCGGGGCTCTCGAACAGGATGAAGCGGCCCGATTCGCGCCAGTAGCCGAACGCGCCGGAGATGCGGTCACCGTCCTTGAGCAATTCGGTGATGGTGCATTCGGCGAAGACCTTGATGCGCTTCTCGTAGTCACCGGTCTCGGCGAAATCTTCCTGCTGCAGCGAGACGATCTTCTGCTGCATCGTGCGGATGATCTCCAGGCCGGTCCGGTCGCCGACGTGGGCCAGCCGCGGGTAGGTGTGGCCACCGAAGTTGCGCTGGCTGATGCGGCCGTCGGGCGTCCGATCGAACAGCGCGCCGTAGGTCTCCAGTTCCCACACCCGGTCGGGCGCTTCCTGGGCATGCAGTTCCGCCATGCGCCAGTTGTTGAGGAACTTGCCGCCGCGCATCGTGTCCCGGAAGTGAACCTGCCAATTGTCCTTTTCGTTGGCGTTGCCCATCGACGCCGCGCAGCCGCCCTCGGCCATCACGGTGTGGGCCTTGCCGAACAGCGATTTGCACACCACCGCGACCGACAGCCCGTGCTCTCTGGCTTCGATGACCGCCCGCAATCCGGCGCCGCCCGCTCCGATCACGACGACGTCGTAGTTGTGCCGTTCCACTTCTGCCATGCAGAAAAACTCCTCGATGAGGCGGTCAGTCGATGAACCGCAGATCCGAAATCGTTTGGCTGGCAACCAACATGACGTAGAAGTCGGTCAGCACGAGCGTGCCGAGAGTGGTCCAGGCCAGCGCCATGTGCCGGGTGTTCAGCTTGGAGACCTGCGTCCAGAACCAATAGCGCACCGGATGGCCCGAGAAATGCTTGAGCCGTCCGCCCGCGATATGCCTGCACGAGTGGCACGACAGCGTGTAGGCCCACAGCAGGATCACATTGACCAGCAGCACGATATTGCCGAGGCCGAAACCGAAGCCTCCGGATTTGCCGTGGAACGCGACGATGGCGTCGTAGGTGTTGATCACCGAAACGACCAGGGCCACATAGAAGAAGTAGCGGTGCGCGTTCTGGATGATCAGCGGCAGCCTGGTCTCACCGGTGTACTTGGCGTGCGGCTCGGCCACAGCGCAGGCGGGCGGCGAGAACCACACCGACCGGTAGTAGGCCTTGCGGTAGTAGTAGCAGGTCAGGCGGAAGCCGAGCAGGAAGGGCAGCACCACGAAGCCCAGCGGCAACAACACCGGCAGTTCGCCCAATGGGGTGCCGAAATGGCTGGAACCCTCGACGCAGGAAGTGCTCAGGCACGGTGAGTAGAACGGGGTCAGATAGTGGTAGTCCGGAACCCAATACGCCGTGCGCACATACGATCTGACCGTCGCGTAGATGACGAACGCGGCGAGTCCGAGCACCGTGACGAGTGGGGGGATCCACCATCGGTCGGTGCGCAATGTGCGTTCCGAGATCCGGGCCCTTGTTCTGCTGAATACGCCGGTGCCCGCTTCCGGGGCGGCGGTCGGTGCGGCACTCACAGGTGGATGCCTCGCTGATCTTGTGTGCGGTTGGTCATCGTTACCTCCGCAATCGAATGTGATGCTGAGCACCATACGACACGTGCGCTATGGATCGAGCGGGGTCTCGACAAACCAAGCCCGCCGTCAACCGTATGATTTGCGCCACATCCCGCGTGCCGCTTGATTGCTTACGTCGCGTAGCGGGCTAACCGGACTTTTCGAACTCGACTCGTGCGAAACAAGATTCGGGCGAGGCGACCGATGCCGCCGGACGAGGTGCTCATGCCGGGTGATCCGAGCTCGCGGCACCGATGCGGGCGGCTGTGGTACGTGGCTCGGACCGAGGAACTCGAACTCACCGGATGGTCGTCCTGGTCGGCGGTGCGGGTCCGATTCCGGCGCCTTCGGGCTTGGGGGCGCCCGCCGCCTCGATTGCGAATCCAACCGGTTTCGCACGCGATTGCCGGTCGAACCGGCGTCGCCGTTGGGTGCCCGGTCGTACCGGTTTCGCACTCGATTGCGGGTCGAACCGGCTTCGTACTCGGGTGACCCCGTCGCACCGGAGTCACACTCGGTGGCCCGTCGCACCGGCTTCGCGCTCGAGGACGCCGTCGAACCGGCTTCGCACTCGGTCGCCCCGGGTCTGCGCAGTTCTGCGGAAAGTGCCGCCTCGGGACATCAGCGTGACATCGACCGCGCCCCGAGATCGACGTGAGCGATGGCGAGTCGAGCGGTCACGGCACACACGTTGGTCGAGCGGGTGTCGACGACGGCGGTCGATCGCGCTGAGAGCGGTCCGCCCGCGCATCGTGTCGACGTCGCTGCTCTCGAACTCTGGCGGCACGCGGACGCCGCGCATCGAGGGCCATGGCGTTCGGCCACGATCGCCGCCCTGTTCGAGCGTGGATGCCGCGTGCCCCACTGACACGCGGACCCTGCCGCCGCCGGGCCGCAACGCACCGTGATGGGCGGCTCCGCACCGCCCAGCACGGGACTACTTCGTCCGCGGACGGGAGTGAAAGCCCAGCCCCTCGTCCTGCGCGCCCATCCAGGCGGCCTCATCGGACTTGCTGTCCGGCACGTAGATGACGTCCTGGGCGCTGCGCCGCACCTCCGGCGGCGGTGACTTCTCGAACTCGTCGGCGTCGATGACGAGCCGCTCGAGGTCGTTCTCCAGCCTGCGTACCGTGCTGGCGTCGCCGTACTGGTTGCGCAGTACGCCGATGGATTGCCGGAGCTGGCCGACCGCGTAGCGTAGTTCCGCAAGTTCGCTGCGTGTCATCGAGACCTCCTGAATTCCCTGGCGGATATGCGAACTCGATGCCGTGATGCGCGGTTGCCCGTCTGCCTTGGACCGCGCGACATCAAGCTGTGTGACCCACCGCACAACGTGATCTACAACACAGTACAGAAAGATTTTGTTCCTGGCTCGTGCCGGGCGGAAATCAGATGATTGCCCCTCGGTTGCCGAGGGTTCAGCCGGCAGTGGCGTACCCGGTGCCGGAGCATGCCGCGGCGAAGGCTCGTTCCACGAGTCCGGCGATGGACAGCGCGACTTCTTCGGCCCGTTCGAGCATCACACTGTGTCCGGCGCCCTCCAGGCGGACCAGCTCGGCGCCGGCCAGTTGAGAGGCCAGTGCCACCGAGTGCGCGAACGGGAAGATGATGTCCGCGGACCCTGCCAGCACCAGCGCGGGAATGACGCCGAGGCGGTGCAGGCTCGCCGTCTCGTCGAAGGTGATCAGTGAATGCAGGAAGCCGGCCATGGTCAGCAGCGGCGTTTCGTTCAGCATCGCGGTGGCCAGCGCGGTCATGCGCGGGCTCGCCTTTCTGGTGCCGAATTCGGCCTCGCGCAGGATCGGCGTGCACAGGCGACGAGTCAGGCGCCTGGACGCCTGCATCACGCGCGGAGCTCGGGTGACGGCCGCTTGCAGCGAGCTCACCGCCCGCCGGTTCAGCAGGCGCGCCAGCCCGACCTCGGTGATTCCGGCGGCCGCGGCCGCGAGCAGCCCGACGCCGGTGATGCGCGTGCCGATGGCCTCGGGATGGAGCCGGGCGTAGGCGAGCACCACCATGGCGCCCATGGAATGGCCGACCAGGATCACCGGCCCGGTCGGCGCGACCGTGCGCAGCACGGCGTCCAGGTCGTGGCCGAGCTGCTCGATGGTGTAGGTCGACGGGTGCGCCGTCCCGGATCCGCCGTGGCCGCGGTGGTCGTAGAACACCATCCTGGTGTCGCTCTCCCATTGTCGCAGCAGCAGCTCACGCAGGTAGGACCAGGATTCGCCGCCAAGGCAGTGGCCGTGGACGAAGACCACGGTGGCGGTGGCGTCGTCGGCGCCGAAGACGCGGACCGCGAGGGGAATGCCGTCATCGGCCGACACCGTGACGCGGTGTCCGTCGTGATCGGCGGCGCGGCGGGCGATGCTCGTGGACATGACACTCTCCTGTGAGCGAGGCGCATGTTCGGCGCTTCTGTCCAGTTGTCGAACTGGATTTCCGCGCCGTTAGCGGCCCACACCCGCCGTTACGCATACGTTGCGCAACTGAGGCTGCCGGTCGATCCGGCAGCTGCCGTCGCGTTCACAGGAAAATCTACGAGTGAATAGCTCAGAAACTAGATTCATTTAGATTGCACTGCGCACTTCGGGCTTCCGTGCGAGCGGTAGGGAGAATCGGGGCTTTCTAGGATATATCCGAGACTCGCGAATAATGCGCGAGCGACCGCCCGCCGCGGCCGACGTCGGGCGGCCGCGACGGACCGGCGGCGATCAGGACCCGGCGCGGGGGCGCGTAGACGGCAGGAACGGGCGCAGCAGGTTCTCCTCGGTCGACGGACCCATCTGCCACTCCGCGATCCACGGCCCGGTTCCCTCGCTCGGGTCGAGCACGCCGTCCTCCAGCCACTCGTAGCGGCCGTCGAGCACGCCGCGGGTGAGGGTGCGGTCGTCATCGTCGGTGTTCTCCCACAGCGAGTCGAACAGCCTGCGCACGCGCACGCGGGACTGCCTGCAGAAGGCGTCGGCCAATTCTTCGGCCGCCTTGCTCTCCGGCGCGTCGGCGGCGCGCAGGGCCTCGGCCCGCACGCAGGCCGCCGACATGGCGAACAGCTCGGCGCCGATATCGACGATGCGGCCGAGGAAGTTCTGCCGGTATTCCAGGCCCGCCTGCCAGCGGCCCATCGCGTACATCAGCGACCTCGCCTGCTTGCGCGCACTGCGCTCGACGAACCGTAAGTGCCGGGCCAATACGCCGAATTCGGTGTACGCCGCGGGCACCGTCCCCGCTCCGACCGCCAGCTGCGGGAACCACTTGGCGTAGAAACCCGTCGCCCCGACCGCCGCCTTCGCCTTGTCCTTGAGTTCGGCCTTGCGGTCGACCAGCGCGCCCGCGGCGGCCATGTGCGCGTCGGCCATCTCCCTGGCGATCAGCAGCCGCATGATCTCGCTGGAGCCCTCGAAGATGCGGTTGATCCGCAGATCGCGCACCAACTGCTCGGCCGGGACAGCCCGCTCGCCCCGAGCGGCGAGCGAAGCCGCCGTCTCGTAGCCGCGGCCGCCGCGGATCTGAACCAGTTCGTCGGCGATCTGACAGCTCATCTCGCTGGCCCACAGCTTGGCCAGCGCCGCCTCGATCCGGATGTCGTTGCGGCCCTCGTCGGACATGGTCGCCGACAGGTCGAGCGCCGCTTCCAGCGCGAACGTGGTGGCCGCGATGAAGGCGATCTTCTGACCCACGGCCGCGTGCTCGCCGACCGGCCTGCCCCACTGCACGCGCTGCGTGCTCCACTCGCGCGCGATCTTCAACGACCACTTTGCGGCGGCGGTGCACAGGGCGGGGATGGCGAGCCTGCCCGCGTTCAGCGTGGTGAGCGCGATCTTCAGGCCGTCGCCCTCCCGGCCGATCAGGTTGCGCTTGGGCACCCGGACGTTGTGCATCCGGGTCAAGCCGTTCTCGATGCCGCGCAGGCCCATGAAGGAGTTGCGCCGCTCCACGGTGATCCCCGGGGAATCGGCCTCGACCACGAAGGCCGAGATGCCGCCGCGATGCCCCTCGCTCTTGGGCACCCGGGCCATCACCACCAGCAGTTCGGCGACCACGCCGTTGGTGGTCCACAGCTTGACGCCGTTGAGCACGTAGGCCTCGCCGTCTTCGGTCGGCGTCGCGGTGCTGGCCATCCTGGCCGGGTCGGAGCCGACATCGGGCTCGGTGAGCAGGAACGCGCTGACCGCCCCGGCCGCGCAACGGGGCAGGAACTCGGCCTTCTGCTCGTCGGTGCCAGCCAGCTTTAGCGGCTCGGGCACGCCGATGGACTGGTGCGCCGAGAGCAGGACGCCGAGGCTCGGGTGCGTCGAGCCGACCAGCATCAGCGCGCGGTTGTAGCCGAGCTGGGAGAGACCCTGGCCGCCATACGATTGCGGGATCTTCAGGCCGAAGCAGCCGAGCTCGGCCAAGCCCTTGACGTACTCGTCCGGGATCCGGCTCTCCGCTTCGATCACCGATCCGTCGATGGACTCGCACAGCGTGCGCAGCCGGGACAGGAACGCCTCGGTGCGCTCGGCGTCTTCCGGGCCGGGCTGCGGATACGGGTGGATCAGGTCGAGCCGGAACCGTCCCAGGAACATCTCCTTGGCGAACGACGGCTTGGCCCAACTCGTTTCGCGCGACTCCTCGACCAGTGCGCGGGCCTGTTCTTCGGTGGCGTCGACTTTCGCGGCTGTCGCCATGATGTCCTCCTCGGACGTGATCAGGATCACATCCGAGTGTAGGAGGGTTTGTTACCCATCGGTAGGGCTGCTGGTCGAGATAAATCTACGAATATCTATTGATCTTGGAAGAGATGGCCATAGTCGGCAATGCGCCGCCGCCCGCGTCGCCGGGCGACGCTCAGACCGAGCGCAGATAGCGGCCGAAGTGCGGCACCGTGAAGCCGATCGTGCCGCGTTCGGCGGAGTAGATCAGCCCTTTCTTGATCAGGCC
This sequence comes from Nocardia arthritidis NBRC 100137, assembly GCF_001612765.1. GTDB lineage: Bacteria > Actinomycetota > Actinomycetes > Mycobacteriales > Mycobacteriaceae > Nocardia > Nocardia arthritidis. Next base: position 56,344 of record NZ_BDBB01000013.1, on the reverse strand, counting down.
GTCGCGGGCGGGGGAAAGGGAAGCCGGTTTGCGGCCGAGTTCGTTGGCCACTGCCGCGGTCGCCACCGGGCCGTCGTCGCCGGCCAGGTCGGCCATAGCGCGCATGTATTCGCGTTCGGCGGGGGTAGCCCGCTCGTAACGGGACCCGAAGAACCCGACCGCCAGCTCCTCCTCGGCGGCGGGTGAGGCCACCTCGACGTCCTCGGCCGTGATCGGACTCTCGGGCGCCTGATCCCAGGCGGCCTTGCCGTATGCCTGCACGAAATACGGATAGCCATCGGCCTTGCGGTACAGCGCGTCCAGCGCCTCGTCGGTGAACTTCACGTCTTCGCGCTGGGCCGGCGCGATCAGCGCTTGGTCGGCGGATTCCCGGTCCAAGCGGTCGATGCGGTGGTAGCTGAACAGTCGCTCCGAGTAGCTCTTCGAGGCGGAGAGCACCGCGGGCAAGTGTGGGAGGCCCGCGCCGACCACGATCAGCGGCGCGGCGTCCTGGCTCAGTTCGTGGCATGCGCCGCAGATCGCGGAGATGTCCGCGGGCCCGAGATCCTGCATCTCGTCGATGAAGATCGCGATGCCGACGCCGATGTCGCCGGCCAGTGCCGCCGCCTCGACCAGCAGTTCCACCAGATCGATCTCGATGTCGCCGGAATCGGCCCGACCGCTGACCGCCGGTACGTCGATGCCGGGTTGCCAGCGTTCTCGCATGCCCTTGTCCGCGGTGGCCCGCAACGCGAACGCCTTGAGTATGCCGAGGAAGTCGTCCACCCGCTCCGGATTCCGGTGCGACGTGGCGATCGCCCGCGCCGCCATGTGCAGCGCCGAGGACAGCGGGCGGCGCAGTTCCTGGTCCGGCCGCGCCTCGATCTTGCCGGTGCCCCACCCCCGGGAGATCGCCGCGGAGCGAAGCTGGTTGAGCAGCACCGTCTTTCCGACCCCGCGCAAGCCCGTGAGCATCACGCTGCGTTCCGGGCGGCCGCGCGCGACGCGTTCGAGCACGATGTCGAAAGCGGTGAGTTGCTTGTCGCGCCCGGCTAATTCGGGTGGGCGCTGTCCCGCTCCGGGGGCATACGGATTCCGCACGGGGTCCATGCCCTGACACCGTAGCGCGTTTCGTCCGGATAATCTGGGCGCGTCTACGGCGTGTCCTAGAGAGCCCTAGCGGTCCGTATTGCACTATTGCTCTCGCCGCCGGTTCTCTAGGCTGGTGGCGGTTCGCCAGAATGGTCGCGCGGTATCGACGCGCGGGAACGGAGGGGCATGTCCGACGAACCCAACCCTCCCGGCCTCGCCGAAGTGGTCGGGTCCTGGAATGTTCCGGCGGGCGCCACGGTGGCCCAGCGCATCCGGTCCAACATCCTCGTCGCGATCGAACGCGGCTACGACGATCCCCAACTGGTCGCCGATCTTGCGGTCGGGCCGCTGGTCATGGCACTCGGCGGGCTCGAGGTCGAACTGGCCGAGGCGCGCCGCAGGATCGACGAGCTCGAGCGCGCGGTGCACGGCTCGCGGTCTTGACGCCGGGTGCCCGTGCGGGGCGGGGTTGTCCTTTCGGTGACCCGGCCCCGCCGAACGAGATCCGGTCGTGACCCGGGGCCCGATGGCCGTTTTCCGCCATGTCGTCGCGGGTTCGGTGGTGATGGAAAAGTCGCAGCTCTGTGCGCTGGACAACATCGCGTCCGCACCGTAATCTTCTCGTGACTTAGTGGAACAAGTCGCTTCGTAAGTGAAACGGCGCCACTAGTTACCGCCTTAACGGCTGTCGGGGCCAACTGGTCTCGGCTGTCGTGCCGGGGACCCACAGGTTCGTCTGGGGTGAATCCTTGCGGCCATTTTCGGTCGCGAGGTAGGGCCGCTCTCCCGGTCCGAACCCGTCAGCTAACCCGGTCGGCGGGAGAGCAGCAAGATCGGAGACGTAGCTCGGTGGGTAAACACAGCTTGCAACGGGATTCTCGGGTTCCGAATTCCGTCAAGGGTGCGATTGTCATGGGTGCGGTGGCCGCTACTGGCGCCATGCCCGCGATTCCGGCCATGGCCGCGACCATCAACGTTCCCGGTGTCGGCAATTTCGACGTTCCGCAAGAATGGGAACAGCCGGTCCAGCAGCTCAACCAGCAGATCCAGCAGGCGCTCGCGGCTGCCCCCGCGGCTCCCCAGGCGCAGCAGCAGGTCGCTCCGCAGGCGCCCAATTTCGCGCCGATGCTGCCGGGCCTGTTCGGCCAGCAGCAGAACTCCCCGGGCGATATCGCCCTCGACGCCGCCAAGACCAAGGTCGGCGCCCAGTACTCCTGGGGCGCCGCGGGTCCCCGGGCCTTCGACTGCTCCGGCCTCGTCCAGTGGGCGTTCCGCCAGGCGGGCGTCGAACTGCCCCGCACCAGCTTCGAGCAGTCGCATGTCGGCGCTCCGGTCGCCTACCACGACCTGCAGCCGGGCGACATCGTCATCACCAACGGCGGCGGTCACGTCGGCATCTACGCGGGCGACAACAAGCTGCTGAACGCGGTGCAGTCGGGTACGCCGGTGTCCTACACACCGCTGCGCCCCGACATGGTGGTCACCGCACGCCGTATCGTCTGACGAGTGGCCCGCGCCGAATCCGGCATCCAGAGCACTGCGACCCAGGCCCGCGTCGACTCGTGGACCTGGGCGGTGCGCCTGTTCAAAACCAGATCCGCTGCCTCGGAGGCATGTCGCGGTGGGCACGTCCGGGTGAACGGCGCGACGGCCAAGCCCGCCCAACCCGTACGCCCCGGTGACGAGGTACGCATCCGCGCCGGCGGTATCGAACGCATCGTCATCGTGGAGCGGATTGTCACAAAGCGTGTCGGCGCTCCGATCGCGGCGCAATGCTTGATCGATCGCAGTCCGCCTCCTCCCCCGCGCGAGATCGTGGCGAGCCTGCCCCGCCGCGACCGCGGCGCCGGACGGCCCACCAAGCGTGAGCGGCGCGAGACCGATCGCCTCATGGGCCGAGCCGATTCCTGAACAAGCGCGTCCTCGTCAGGACTGTTCGCTTCGCGGAAATCCGCTGACCTCAGATCATGGCGACCGGGTGCAGCCGGCCCGCGAGGTAGCGGGCCCTGCACTCGCCGCGGCGGAGCTTGCCGCTGCTGGTCTTGGGAATCCGCCCCGGCTCCACGAGCAGCACCGCACCGGGCATCACCTCGTGGGTGGCCGCGACCGCGGTGCGGATGCGCCGGGCCAGGGCGAACAGTTCGATGGTCTCGCAGCCGCCGATCGTGACGAGTTCGGCGACCACGACCAGGTCTTCGCGAAGCCCGTCGTCGTGCCCGAACGCCGTCACGTGGCCCGGCCGGACCTCCGAGGCGCATATCTGCACCGTCGCCTCGATATCGGCGGGATAGTGATTTCGCCCGTCGACCACGATGACGTCTTTGCGGCGGCCCGCGACGTAGAGCTGCCCCTCGTGCTGGAACCCGAGATCGCCGGTGCGCAGCCAGCGGGCGGCGCTCCCCGGCACGGTGGCGCCGAAGGTCTCCTCGGTGGCATCCGGCCTGCCGAAATACCCGTCGCACACATTGTCTCCGGCTACCCAGATCTCGCCGACGCGTCCGGCGGGCAGCACGGTCCCGGCTTCCGGATCGACGATTCGCAGCTCCTGCCCGACGGGCGCGCCGCACCCGACCAGCGGCACGCCGTCCCGGTATCCCGGCGCTGCCTCGGGTAGCGCGACCACGCGTCCTTCGGCCAGCGCGGCACGATCGAAGTGCTGCCATACCGGGTCCTCGTGCTGGTCGCAGACGGTGACCGTGAGCGTGGCTTCGGCCAAGCCGAAGCCAGGGGTGTGCGCGTGATGGCGGAAGCCGTATGGGCCGAAGGTCTCGGTGAATTCGGTGAGCGCGTCGGCGCGGACCGGTTCCGAGCCGTTGAGCACGAGGTCGAGCCCGGACAGGTCCAGCCCGGCCCGCTCGGCGGGGGTAGTGCCGGAGACCGCGAGCTTCAGGCCGAAATTGGGACACCCCGTGGTACCGGCACGATAGTCGGAGATCGCGCGCAGCCAGCGGACAGGGCGCTTCACGAACTCCGCGGGCGCAAGGGTGATGCCGTGCACGCCCAGGAACAGCGGCAGCGAAAGGCCGAGGATCAACCCCATGTCGTGGAAGAACGGCAGCCAGGTCACGACGGGCCGATCGTCCGCGACCGACACGGCGTGCCCGAGCTGCGTCAACGCCGTGGCGAGGTTCTTGTGGGTGACCCGGACGCCGGCGGGAGATTTGGTCGAGCCGGAGGTGTACTGCAAGTAGGCGAGCTCGTCGCCCACCGGGTCGATCACGGGCGCGGCCGCGAAGTCCACCGCGGCCGAACCCGCGATCGAAGCGGCTGGACGCATGTCCGGCGTACCGGAAGGCGCCCGCGATGATTCCGCCTGCCGCGCGACCGCGTCGGCCGCACCCGCCGTTGCGAGCACCGGATGAGCGTTCGACAGAAACTGATCGGCCGAACCCCACTCCGCTGCCGAGAGATTCGCGGGCAAGGTGACTATCCGGCCCGGCGCGGGACCGAGGATCGGCGCGGTGATCTCGTCGTGCGCCGAGAGCAGGCTGAGCGTGGGCCGGGCGTCGGCCAGGACGGCGTGCAGCCGGTCGCGGTTGCGCGCGCCCGCGGCCGGGAACAGCGGCACCGCGACTCGATTGCTGTACAGGCATGCGAGGAACGCCACCGCGTAGTCGATGCCGTGGGCGCAGAGAAGGGCCACTCGGTCGCCGGGCGCGCTCTCCCGCCGTAATCGTGCGGCCAGCGCGCCCGCCGCGGCATGCAGACGGGCGTAGGTCAGCGTGACGGGCACTCGTTCCTGCACGCGGAAGCGCAGTTCGGTGAAAGCCGGCTCGTCCGGCCGGATGGCGGCCCACGCGGCCACCGACGTGGCGAGGCCATTGCCTGCCGGGTGCGGGTCGCTGCTCACGAGGCGTCTCCGGTATTCGTGGCGACACGCTCGAGCAGGGCCGCGCCGAGGGCGGTGATGGTGGGGTGCTTGAACAACTCCGCGGTGGCGATCCGCACGCGCAGCAGCGATTCCAGATTCCGTCGCATCTCGATCGCGAGCAGCGAGCTGAGCCCCAGCTCGTTGAAGTCGGCGGCGGGGTCGATGTGCTCGGCGGGCAGATCGAGCGTGCTCGCGAGCACCCGGCGGATGATCGTGGTCAGCGGTTCGGTCGGCTCCGCGGGCGCGGGCGTGGGCTCGGTCGCGGTGTGCCGGGTGGAAGCGATGCTCGAATCCGGCGTCGGCACCAGCAGATTCGCCAAACGCGCCGCGACCGGGGACATGTCGGTCGTCGGGGTGTACTCCAGGGCGAGCAGGTACGGGCCGTCGTAGCGCAGGGCCTGGGACAGTACGGCGCTTCCGCGCCGCAGGTCGAACGCCCCGATGCCCGCGCGCCGCAGATGGGCCGCCCCGCCTGCGGCCGCGGCGAGGCCGGAATCCCACAGCCCCCAGCCGACGCTCAGAATCCGCCTGCCCGGATCACGCTGGGCCAGGGCGTCCATCGCCGCGTTGGCGGCGGCGTAGGCGGCCTGCCCCGGCGCTCCGAGCGCACCTGTGGCCGAGGAGAACAGCAGGACGAAATCCGTGGCGTCGGGCGCGGTGAGCTCGATCAGATTGCCCGCCGCGGTGGATTTGGGCAGGAACGTCCTGGCCACCTGGCCGGTGGTGACCGCGTCGAACCCGGCGTCCTCCAGCACGCCCGCCGCATGCACGACGCCGCGAATCGCGGAGTCGGAGGCTCGGATATCGCTGAGCGCGTTCGCCAGATCGTCCCGGTCGGCGGCGTCGCAGCGCACCACGACGATGCGGTCCTCCAAGCCGTCGAGCAGCGCGGGCACCGGCCGGGGCGCGCGGGTCAGCACAACCACGTCGCGCGCGCCTCCGTCGAGTAACCAGCGCACGGCGACCGAACCGAGCGTGCCCAGCCCGCCGGTGACGACGTAGGTTCCGTTCGCATCGATGCCGGCAACCGGAAGGGCGCGCGCTCGCGCGGGCGCGAAGCGCCGCACCGCGACCTCACCCGCCGACAGGCGCAGCTCGCCGGGAGTCGCGCTGTCGGTAGCCGTCACCAGACGGGTGAGCGGCGGCAAGTTCCTGAGGTCGGGGTCGGTCCAGATCAGCCGTACCGTCCGGCCCGTCTCGAGCTGGAGCGATCGAACCAGCCCTGCGATCGCGGCGGGGATGATCGAGATCGGCGCGCCGGGCGGCTCGTCGGGCCGCGAGAGTGAACGCGCCGCGTCCCGCAGCGGGAGTACAACCGTCACGGACGCGGTGGCGGCGTGGGCGCAAACCAGTTGCAGCAGTTCGAGTACGCGACTGGTCGCCGCGGCGGCGTTCTGGTCGTCGCTCCCGCCGGAGTCCGCGGGCCAGACGGCCACTACGGCGTGGCCGCCGCCGCGCCCGGCGAGGACCGCGGCGACGAGCGGGCTCGCGGCGTCAGGTTCGTGTGCGATCCGCTCGGTCGGCAGCTCGGCGTCCAGCGCGCGGGCGAGCCGTACCGCGAGATCCGAAGCACCCACCACCACCGCGCGCCGCACGACGCTCTCTGCCGCGTCACCGATCCCGAGCGAGCCGGGATCGCGAGCTTGCCAAACCTCGTGACGGAAGGGCGCGATCTGCGTTTCGTCGGCACGTACCGTGCGAAGTGGGTCGAGCCCCTCCTCCGTGCCGGGGTCGGCGTAACGGATGCGCACGCCGGAGAAGGCGAGACAGGGCACGCCGTGCTGGTCGGTCGCGATGACGTCCCCGACCAGTCCGGTGTCGCCGCGCTCCCGCACCAGCGCGTGCACTTCGAGCACATGGCGGTTCGGCTCGTGCGACAGCCAGGCCGAGTCGATGCCGATCGGCAGTGGAATCGACGCGGTGGGCAACTCGTCGAACACCGCTGCGGTGAGTACGTGCAGGCAACCGTCCAGCGTTGCGGTGCGATGCAATTCAGCGGCGTCGAACAAGCCCAGCGCTCGGCCGGTGCCCGCCGCGATACCGCGCAGCGTGCGGAACCGGGGACCGTACTCCAGCCGCCTGCGGCGCAATTCCTGGTAGAAAGCGCCGGTGGTGATGACGCGCATGTGGTGCCGGGCGGCCCGGTTTGCATCGACCACCCGCATCCATGCGACGATATCCGCGGGTGTGGGGTCACCGGCGGGCCGGGCCGAAGCCAGCGTCCCGGTGCCTGTGACCTCCGCCCGCACGCTTTGCTCCGCTCCCGGCCCGCGGTAGACGACCTCGGGCAGCACGCCCGGATCGGTTCGCTCGTGCACGGCGAAGTCGGCCAGGGCGGCGGTCCCGGCGGTGTCTTGGGCGAGTCGCAGCAGCCTGCGCAGCCAGAAGACGGCGGGGACGACGCCCTCGCCCTGCACCACGTGATGAGCGAGATCCTCGGTGGCGAACGCGGATTCGGGGACGTGCGCGCTCGCGGGCCCGGCCACCAGCAGCGGGAACTTCCGCTTGCGCCACTGCCGCGGGGTGAGCGGGCCGAACGGACCGAGGGCGGACCAGTCGACCGGTCGCCCCTCCAGGTACAGCCGCGCCAAGCCGGTGAGAAAGCCGCTCGCCTCGTCATCGCGCAGCGCCACGGCATGCGTGCCGTCGCGGAAGTCCGGATACTCCCGCACCGCCGGGAGCAGAACCGGATGCGGGCCGATCTCGACCACGGTCGAGATGCCCTCGTCCGCCGCGCGTTCCAGGGCGGCCGCCAATTCCACTGTGCCCGTTGCGTTCTCGGACCAGTAGTCGCGGTCCATCGCCGCCGTGGTGAGTTTCGTGCCGCGCCGCGCCGTCGAGTACACCGGTACGCGCGGCGTCCGGGCGGTGATCTCGGTCAACGCCGCGACGAAAGGCGCGAGCACGGTAACGACCTGTGGGCTGTGCGCGGCGAAGTCGACCGCGAGCTTGCGCGCGAACATGTTGCGGCGCGTGGCCCGCCGCACCAGCGTGTCGACATAGCGTGGCGTGCCGGACACGACCACCGATCTCGGGCCGTTCACCGCGGCGATGGCGACCTCCGCCCGCATCGGCTCCACGAGTTTGGCCGCTTCGTCCGGGTGCGCCTCGAGGACCGCCATCGCGCCGCGCCCGTCCAGATGCGCCAGGGTCGCGCTGCGCAGCACCACCACACGCGCCGCGTCCGCGACCGACAGCGCACCGCTGACCGCCGCCGCCGCGATCTCACCCAGGCTGTGCCCCGCCACCGCGTCGGGCCGAACCCCCCACGCCGTTAGCAATTTCACCAGTGCCATCTGGAACACGAACAACGCGGGCTGCACCAGATCGGTGGCTTGCGTCTCACTCGAGGAGGCGAAACCGTGGCGCGGTGTCCACACTCGCGGCCCGCCCGCCGCCACGATCGCGTCGGTCGTCTCGGCGAGCGCGGCGGCGAAGACCGGATACCGCGCCGCCAGCTCGCGGCCCATCTTCGGATGCTGGCCGCCTTGCCCGGAGAACAGGAACAACAGCCCACCGCGGCGGCGGTTCACCACTGGGCCGAGCACCGCGCCGGCGTCGCCGTGTCCGAAAGCGCGCAGCCGGTGCACCGCGTCGGCGTGATCATGCGCGAGGACCGCTGCCCGGGCCTGCTCGGGAAGCGATCTCGCCGCAGCCGAGGCGAACTCGGGCAGCGGCGGCCGCGCCTGGTCCAGTTCGCCGGCCAGCCGCTGTGCGCGTTCGCGCAGTTCCTCCTCGTCGCGTGCGGTGAGCGTCAGCAGAATCGGGAAGTGCTCAGCACGGCCGGGCCGGGCCGGGCCGACGCCGCGGAGCACGATGTGCGCGATCGTGCCGCCGAATCCGAACGAGCTGACCCCCGCCACGCGCTCCGGAGCGGCCACCCGGCTCCAGTCCACCGGCTCGGTCGGCACCCGCAGGCCGCGCTCGGCCAAGTGCAGCAACGGGTGTTCGGTGTGGACGTTGATCGTCGGGGCGATCATCCCGTGATGGATGGACAGCGCGGTCTTCACCATCCCGGTGACTCCGGCGGCGGCCTCCAGATGCCCGATGTTCGACTTCACCGAGCCGATCCAGATCGGATCGCCCGCGCTGTCGCCGAGCGCGGCGGCGAGCGCGCCGACTTCCACCGCGTCACCCAACGGAGTACCCGTGCCGTGACATTCGATGTAGCCCGCGCGCCCCGGCGTGCGCCCGGCCCGCGACCAGGCGGCGCGCAACGTCTCCTGCTGCGCCCGGCCGTTGGGCGCGTACAGACCGTTCGAGCGCCCGTCCGATCCGACGGCGCTTCCGACGATCTCCGCGTAGACCCGGTTGCCCTCGCGTACCGCGTCCGAACTGCGTTGCAGCACCACCACGGCGCAGCCGTCGCCGCGGGTGTAGCCGTCGGCGGTGACGTCGAACGGCGCCGACCGCCCGCCGGGCGACAGGACCCCGCTCTCGGCCAGGTAGTTCGAGGTGTGCTCCAGCAAGACGAGATTGACGCCGCCCACGATGGCGAACGGGACCGTGCCGTCGGCGAGCAGTCGGACGGCGAGGTCCACCGCGGCGAGGGAGGACGAGCAGGCGCTGTCGAGCACCAGGCTCGGTCCGTGCAGATCGAGCACGTACGACAGCCGGTTGGCGATGATGCTGAGCGCGGACCCGGTCACCGCGTAGGGCGCGTCGTGGCCGGCCCGGCCGAGTACCGCGATGCCGTGGTCGTACCCCGAAGCGCCGAAGACGACGGCGGCGCCGGAACCCCGCACGCGGTAGCCGATCCCGGCGTCGTCGAGCGCCTCGACCGCGACCTCCAGCGCGAGCCGCTGCTGCGGATCCATGACCGCGGCCTCGCGCTCGGAGATGGCGAACCAGTCGTTGTCGAAGGACTCGACGTCGTCGAGGTACCCGCCGCGGCGGGAGCTCAGCCGCCCGGCGGGCGGGCTGGACGTGGCGTCCCGGCCCTCGATCAGCAGCTGCCAGAACTCGGCGACGCTCGCCGCTCCGGGAAGTCGGCAGCCGATGCCGATGACGGAGACGGGTGGATGCGAGCCGACGGGGTAAGTGGGCGCGCCGCTCATCGCATCGCGAGATACTCGACAAGCTGTTCGATGTCCGGATGGTCGTAGATCGCGGTCAGCGGAACCTCGACTCCTATGGCGTCTTCGAGATGGGCGGTCAGCCTCGCGAGTTGAGTGGAACCGAGGCCGAGATCGGTGAAGGGCGAACTGGTCGACACCGCGGCGGCGTCGACGCCTAGTAGATCCGCGACGGCCAGGACGGCGGCGCAAGTGAGCGCGGTGCGCCGGCTACAGCCGAGCGAACCCTCGTTCTCCTGTGCGCCACTGCGCCCGTCCGGAAGACTGGGCCGCATCGCGTCCTCCCTCCCCGTCTCCCCGGCTGCTGTTACCCACTCGAGATCGGTACCCACGCGATTATGCCGGAGAAATCGTCCGGAGCAAGGTCGCATATCCGCTGCCAGCCCGGCTCTTTCGCGAACCGGCGGTGATCGCATACCGTGGCACCGTGACCGAACCGGACAACGGTGCCGCCACCCGCGCCGAGCGCACGCCGACTTTGCCCGTCCTGCTGCGCTGCTGTGCCGCGCTGGCGGCCACGCCAGGCCGGTTGTTGCGGCCGCGCCGCCCCGACACCACCCTGCTGGCGAACCTCGAGGTGCTGCCGCCGCCCCCCGCGAGCGCCACGGTCGAGCTGACCGTGCTGACCCAGGCCACCATGTCCGCGCCGACCACCATCGTGGCCGAGGGTGTGCGCAGCCTACGGGAGATGCGGCTGTCGATGGCGGCGTTCCTGGTCGAGCATCCGAAGGCGCGTTTCCTGGTCGATCCCGCCCTGTGCGCGGGCGTGCACGAGCGCGTGCTGCCCGAACTTCCCTTCCCCGTTCCGCTGCTCGTCGCGCCGGACAAGCCGGTGCTCGGTCTGGCCGATGCGCTCGCCGCGCACGACGTCGCGGGCGCGGACATCGATTTCGTGGTGCCGACCCACCTGCACTGGGACCATGTCTCGGGCCTGCTCGAGCTGCCCGCCTCGGTCGAGATCCGGTTGCCAGGAGCCGAGTACGACTGGGCGATGGGCGGCCCGCACGCGCCGGCCGGTGTGGCGCGCGGCCCGCTGCGCGGACGCAGCTTCGACCGCTTCGACCTCGACGGCCCGCCGGTGCTGACCTTCCCCCGCAGCAAGGACCTGTTCGGCGACGGTTCGGTGCTGTTGGTCGATCTCGCGGGACACACGCCCGGCAGCATCGGTGTGCTGCTGGCGGTGGACGACGGCACCCGGGTGCTGCTCGCGGGCGACGCCGTCTGGAGCAAGCTACAGGTCGATCTGCTGCGGGAGAAGGCGCCGATGCCCGGCAAACTGTTCGACACCGACCGGGACGCCGCCTTCACCACCATCCACCGCCTGCACGCGCTGCCCGACGGCATCGAACTCGTCGCGAGCCACGACTACGCGGCCGTCACCGTCCGCGCGGCCAGGTAATTCCTGGTCAGCCGACCACCACGGTTTCGGCGAGGCGCGCCGTGATCAGCCGCTCGGCCTCGGTGACCATCCGGCCGATGAGTTCGGCGCAGGTCGGGATGTCGTGGATCAAGCCCTGGCACAGGCCGACCGACCAGATGCCCGCGTCCAGATCGCCCTCTTCGAACACCCGGCGGCCGCGGGCTCCGGCGACCAGATCCCGCACGTCGTCGAAGGTGCCGCCGGACTTCTCGATCTCGACGACCTTGCGGCTGATCTCGTTGTCCGCGACCCGCGCCGTGTTGCGCATGGTGCGGAAGATGAGCTGGGTGTCGCGCTCGGAGTTCGCGACGATCTTCTCCTTGACCTTCTGATCGATCGAGGACTCCTGCGTGCACAGGAACCGGGTGCCCATGTTGACGCCGTCCGCGCCGAGCGCGAGCGCGGCGACCAGGCCGCGGGCGTCGGCGATCCCGCCCGAGGCGATCATCGGGATGGTCAGTTCGCGGGCGGCGGCGGGGATGAGCACGAGGCCGGGAACGTCGTCCTCACCGGGATGGCCCGCGCACTCGAAGCCGTCGATGCTCACCCCGTCCACACCGATCCGCTCGGCCTTCAGCGCGTGCCGCACGCTGGTGCACTTGTGCAGCACCTTGATGCCCGCGTCCTTGTAGTAGGGCAGGAACGGCTCTGGGTTGCTGCCCGCCGTCTCGACGATCTTGATGCCGCTGTCGATGATCGCCTGCACGTATTCCGCGTACGGCGGCGGGTTGATCGACGGCAAGATGGTGACGTTCACGCCGAACGGCTTGTCGGTCAGCTCCTTGGTGCGCTCGATCTCGCGGCGCAGGTCGTCGGGGGTCGGCTGGGTCAGGGCCGTGATGAAGCCGAGCCCGCCCGCGTTGGCGACCGCCGCGACGAGTTCGGCCCGCCCCACCCACATCATGCCGCCCTGCACGATCGGGTGCTCCACTCCGAACTTCTCGGTGAACCTGGTCCGCAGCATTGCGCTTCTCCTATACCTCGCGCGGGCGTGCCGGTTCGCCCGTTGGGGTCGATGGTGACACGAGAATCGCCTCGCATTCAACTCATAAGTGAGCCGAGGTTCGCATATTTGATGATCTTTCCCGGTATAGTTCGGGCGGTACGGAGTGTTGCCACGAGATCGAATGGCCTGCTAGAAGGCGTGCCGTTGGAATCGACCTCCGAGCCGGGCCGATTAACCCCGATTCATCCCGCTATCCCTTGCCGGTCGCTTAAGTTAGTTGCTATTCTGCACGCGATTCAGCCCGTCGCCGCCGCCGGACAACCCGGCGGCCGATGACGGTCCGAGAGGAGTTCGTGGCAATGACCACCGGGGCAGCAGCGCTCGACGAACCGATCAGGTCGCGGCGCAACCACTGGAACAATCAGCTCGCCGTGCACGCGCAGATGCGCCCGGACGCGGTCGCGCTGCGATTCCGTGGCGTGGACACCACCTGGCGGCAGTTGCACGAACGGTCGCTGAAGTTCGCCGACGGATTGGCGCGCCGGGGCGTCGGGTTCGGCGATCGGGTGCTGATCCTGGCGCTGAACTACCCGGAGTACCTCGAAGCGGTGTTCGGCATCAACGCGCTGGGCGCGATCGCGGTGCCGGTCAACTTCCGCCTGACGCCGCCGGAGGTCGCCTACATCGTCAGCGATAGTGGAGCCAAGGCGATCGTCACCGACACCGTGTTGCAGCCGCTGGCCACCGCCGTGCAGGCGCAGGTGCCCGCCCTGAAGACCTGCGTGGTGATCGGCGGCGCGTCCGGCGACGGCGTGATCGGCTTCGACGATCTGCTCGCGGAGCCGGGTGAACCGCACATCCCGCTGGACATCCCCGAGGACACCCCCAGCCTCATCATGTATACCTCCGGCACCACGGGCAGCCCGAAAGGCGCGGTGCTGACCCACGCGAACATGAACGCCCAGGCGCTGACCTGCATCCGGGCGCTGGCGCTGCAGCCGGAGTCGATCGGGCTGTGCACCTCGCCGCTGTTCCACATCGCAGGCCTCGGCAGTCTCGCCCCGGCGTTCCTGCTCGGTGCGAAGACGGTGCTGCATCCGCTCGGCGCCTTCGACGCCGGTGAGTTCCTCGACGCGCTGGAGCGGGAGCAGGCCACCTCCGCCTTCTGCGTGCCCGCGCAGTGGCAGCTGGTCTGCGACCACCCGACGGTGAGGGATCGCAAGCTCGCGCTGGAGGTGCTCAGCTGGGGCGCGGCGCCCGCCTCGGACACCGTGCTGCGCGCGATGGCCGAGTGCTTCCCGAACGCGTTCAACGTCGCGGTGTTCGGGCAGACGGAGATGTCGCCGATCACCTGCGTGCTGGAGGGCAAGGACGCGATCCGCAAGCTCGGCTCGGTCGGCAAGCCCATCCCGACGATTCAAGCGCGCATCGTCGACGACGAGATGAACGACGTCGCCCCCGGTGAGGTCGGCGAGATCGTCTACCGCGGCCCGACGCTCATGCAGGGTTACTGGAACAAGCCGGAGGCCACCGCCGAAGCGTTCGCGGGCGGCTGGTTCCACTCCGGCGACCTGGTCCGCCAGGACGACGAGGGCTTCATCTACGTGGTCGACCGCAAGAAGGACATGATCATCTCCGGCGGTGAGAACATCTACTGCGCCGAGGTGGAGAACGTTCTGTTCGCGCACCCGAAGATCCGCGAGGCGGCGGTGGTCGGCCGCAGGCACGAGAAGTGGGGCGAGGTGCCGGTCGCGGTGGTCGCGCTGCACAACCCGGACGACGAGTTGACCCTGGCCGAACTGGAGCCGTTCCTCAACGAGAACCTGGCGCGCTACAAGCACCCCAAGGACCTGGTGCTACTGGCCGAGCTGCCGCGCAACGCGAGCGGCAAGGTGGTGAAAGTCCAGCTGCGCAAGGATTATTCGTCCTGACCGCGCGGTCCGTTCGTTTCACGTGAATCGGACGATTTACGCGGACGCGGATGCGTAAGGTCGTCGTATGGCGATCCGACGTATCCGCGCCGCCGTGCTGGCGCTGCACTGGCAGGTGAATGTTATTCGGCCGGAGGGCTTTTTCGGCCCGATGCTGGCCGCGCCCGTGGCAGCCACGGGCGTGGTGGCGCGGGCGGCGGACTTCCACACCGCGGCGCTGGCGGCGCGAATGCCGGTGATCTTCACCCGGTTCACCATCCCGGTCGGGGAGGGTGAGCTGGTGCGCAACACCGGATTCATGCGCTCGGTCGGCGCGGCGCAGACCGAGTTCCGGCCGGATTCGCCTGGCGCGGCGATTATTCCGGAGATGGCGGCGCAGCCGACGGAAGTCTTCGACAACCAGAAGCTGTCCGGCCTCGCGGGCAGCAAACTGCCGGAGTGGCTGGCGGATCAGGGTATCGAGACGCTCTTCGTCACGGGCGTCGCGACCAATCTCACCGTCGAGCAGACCGCGCGGCACGGCACCGATCTCGGGTTCAGCGTGCACCCGGTGGCCGACTGTGTGGCCGCCGCCACCCCGGAAGCGCACGAAGCCGCGCTGGCCAACCTCGAACTCGTCACCGCGGGGAGTATCCGCGCCGCCGACGCGGTGGAGCGCTTGAACGCCCGCTGATCACGGTGTACGCGGCGACGGCCCAAGCCCGCGAGATCTCGCTGAGGTCTGCCTGGCGACGCTCGACACCGCGACGGCGGCTGCTTCCGCGGCCTCGTGCGGATATCTCGGAGCGGGCTACCGCCCGGACGGTGGTCGACGGCGGGAGCGGAAAAAGCTCGTCAAACCTCGTCGCGCAAGCCGGGACCGACCAAGCGCACCAATTGGCGGTACGCCTCTGCGGCCGAGAGCGGCGGATGCGGCTCGGCGATGGCGCCGAGCAGGCCGACGACACCCCAGGACAGGAACGTCACGGTGGTCGCGAACTCGTCCTCCGGCATCGTCAGTCGCTCGCGCAGCCGCTCGGCGAGGATCTGCGCGACCATCACCCGGGTGGTGCGCAGCGAGACGGTGCCGCTCTTGCGGCCGAGCAGCGCCCGGTAGACCTCGGGATGGCCGGCGGCCAGCTCGAACAGCGTGCGCACCGGCGCGAGCAGTTCGGGTGCATCGGTGTCCGTCTCGGCCGCCGCCATTGCCGCGCGCAGGTAGTCGGTGCTGCTGCGTAACAGCAGGTCGTCCTTGTCCCGGTAGTGCGCGTAGAACGTCGACCGTCCGACGTCGGCGCGATCCAGGATGTCGCGGACGGTGATCCGGTCGTAGGCGCGTTCGATCATGAGCTCGATCAGCGCTTGGTGCAGCAAGGCCCTGGTGCGCCGGACCCGGCGGTCGGCGCTGTCCTGTTCTCCCGGCACGGTAGCCTCCCGGACAAAAGTCTCGTGTGCGTCCGGTTCCGGACAAATCCCGGGGCATTGTCCCTGGTAGGCAGCGCGGTGGCGGCCGATCCTGAACTCATGTCCCGAAACGAACCCCAGTCTGCCATCACTTCGCACGACGACATCGGAGTCCTGCTCACTCAGCCGCGCCGCTACCGGGCCTTCAAGGCCGCTTTCCTGCTCGGCGGGGCAGACCGCCTGAACACCCGCCTCGCCGGACTGGCCCGTCCGGCGCCCGGCGCCGACGTCGTCGACATCGGTTGTGGCCCGGGCGACCTGGCTCGAGTGCTGGCGCGTCGCGCCGGCCAGGTCACCGGCGTCGACCCGTCGCCGCAGATGATCGACTACGCGACCGCGCGCTGCCGCGACTTGGCGAATTGCCGATTCGAAGTGGGTAGCGGGCAGTCGCTTCCACTGCCCGACCTCTCCGCCGACCTGGTGACCTGCACCTTCGCCATGCACCACATCCCCGCGGCGTACCGTTCCGACGCCGTCGCGCAGATGTTCCGGGTACTGCGACCCGGCGGTCGGCTGCTGCTCGCCGACACTTATCCGACCGACCCGTTCCGCTCCGCCGTTGTGCGCGCGATGTCCCGGTTCGCGGCCCACCGCACCCACGACACCGGCCACGACCATGGTGATCCCATGGCAAACATCGACATTCGCCGGTATAGGGACATGTTGGAGGCGCACGGTTTCGAGGACGTCGAGTTCGCCGTCGTGCGCCCCGCCACCGGCGTCCTGTCGGCCACCAAGCCGTAAGCGGGCCGCCCCGGACCGAACCTAGATCAGGTCCTTGTTCGTCAGCCAGCGCATGGCGCCCCACCCGCAGAACACCGGCAGCCAGCAGGTCAGCACGCGATACAGCAGCACCGAGGGCACCGCGATTTCCGCGGGCAGGCCGAAGGCGGCCAGACCACCGATGAGCGCGGCCTCGACCGCGCCGACGCCGCCCGGCGTCGGCGCGGCCGCGGCCAGCGTGCCGCCGATCATGGTGACGATAGTGACGGTGATGAAGGTGGTGCCGCCGCCGAACGCTTGCACGCTGGCCCAGAGCGCACCCGCCATGCCGATGGTGAGTGCCGCGCATCCGCCGATGATCACCGCAGATCGCTTGGGATCACGCGCCAACCCGGCGAGTTCGCCCAAAACCTCTTGCAGCTGTGGCCGGACCGCGTTGTTCAGCCAACGGCGCAATCTCGGTACGAACATGAACGCACCGACGATCCCGACACCGACGCCGGCGAGCAGATACAGCACCGTGGCGTCCGGGACGAAATGCGACAGATCCGCCGAGGTGCCCGCGAGGATGCTGAACGCGAGCAGCAAGCCGACATGGGTGATCACCTGGGACGCTTGTTGCAGTGCGACCGCGGCCGTGGCGCGCACCGCGCCGGTCCCGGACTTCTGCAGAAAACGCACGCTCAATGCGAGCCCGCCGACGCCCGCCGGCGTGGTGGTCGCCGCGAAAGTGTTGGCGACCTGCATGACGAGGAGATTCCGGATGCTCACCGTCCCGAACGCGCAAGCCCACAGCGCCGCCGCAGCGCCGACATACGTCAGCGCGGAGACCGCGAGCCCGAGCAGCGCCCACCACCAGTTCGCCGTGCGCAACTGGGTGAAGAACGTCGGCACGGCGCTGATGAACGGATAGGCGACGTACACCAGCGCGATCAGCAGCACCAGTTGGATGATCTGGTTACGGGAGAACCGAGTGATCTGCTCGGCTTCGATTCGATCCTGTCCGGTCTGTCTGCGCACCTCGTCGCGGGCGGCGGACAGCGCGGTCTTCCATTCCGGGACCGCCTTGCGGATGCCGGTCGGTATGGCGGATTTGGTCAACCGGCTCGCCGCGGCGAGCACCGGCGCTTCGCCGAGGGTTTCGATCGCCGCGCGCACCGCCGGCTCCTTGCCGAAAATCGCGGTGGTCGTCACCAGCAACTGGGCGATGTCGGATTGCAGTTGCGCGTCCGACGCCCCGTACTCGGCGTTGCCGAAGCCGCCGAACAACGTGACGCCGTCGTCGACGCGGATATCGATCGGCCGCAGGTCGCCGTGCGCGATCCGCTTCTGCTGCAAAGTGTCCAGTGCTCGCCACACGCCGGGCAGCGCGTCGACGGATCGGTCGGTGATCGGCGTGCCCCGGGGTCTGGTGTGCGCGTACAACATCCAGCCGCGAGACAGCGCGGCGACCGCGACAGGCGTACTGCTGCTGGAACCGAGTTCGCCCACTGCGATCGCCATGAGGGCGCGATGCTCGACCACGCGGTGCATGGAACCGTGGATGGCCGCGGTCTCGCTGGTGCGGAATGTCAGCCAGCGCCACAATTGCCGTAGCGCGCCGAAGCTGCTCTGGTTCTTGCCGAACATCTCGATGCTCAGTTCGCGTTCCGGCCCTTCGACGGCGGCGGCGAGCATCAACGGCCCCCGGCCCGCCGGATGCACCACGGTGAATCCGGTGACCGTATGACCACGTCCGGCGAGCACCCGGACGGCCGCGTCGAGGGGGACCTCCAGCGCAGGCGTGCCCACCACGAGCACGATCACCGCGCCGACCAGCCAGCCGACCGCCAGCCCGAACATCGCCCGCGCGGGCACCACGGTGCTGACCACGAGATGGATCGGCGCGAACGCCAGCAGCAGGAACCACAGCCAGCGCCGCGGCCGGACGGGCAGCCACGGGCTGGCGACGGTGAGCATCGCGGCGATCATCGCGATCCAGCGCGGATCGTCCAGGAACTGGGATAAGAAGGTGTCCAACCGGTCCGGCACCTGCAGATGCCACTTCGGCGCGGACAGCCCGGTGCCGGTGATGGACAACAGCAGTCCGGCGACCGCACCGGCCGCCGCGTAGCCGGCGAGCAGCTTCCACTGCCTGCCGATGATCAGCTCGATCAGGATCGCGAACGGCAGCGCGAGAATCGCCATGCCGTAGACCAGATACACCAGGTTCGACTGGTCCGGATTGAGGAAACCGACGATGTTGGAGACCGAGCGTTCCAGCGCCAGCCATTCCGGGCGGGTGATCAGCGACGCCGCGATCACGACCGCCACCCACAGCGCCGCGAGAACGACGCGAATGATGTCGCTCGTCCGCCGGATCAGCGGCTGTAGCAGGTTGCCCGTGACCGGGATCTCCCGCCCGTCCACTCGCATGCTGTTCCGCCTCTCCGGGTCTTCAGGCCGTACTGTGCAGGTGGCGCAGGATTTGCGTTCAGGTCCTGCGTGGGGTGCCACTCCTGTTCTGGGCGTGCCCGGCGAGTTACCCATGTGCGTACGAAACCAGTTGCTGCGTTCGCTGCACGATACCGGCCGATGCACAGCGCGAACTCGGCAGAACCCGGCCGCTGTCGGCATCGATGAGGCACTGTGCCGGACGTCACTCGAGACCGAGGTTGATCCTCACACTAGTGTCAAGTTCGAGCATGAGGACATGGACAACGAACTCTTCGGCTACAGCCCGATCGTCGACCGCCCGTCGCTGCGCTGGCCCGGCAACGCCCGGGTCGCGTTCTATATCGGGCTCAATGTCGAGCACTACCAGGTGGACCGGCCGTCCACGAGCATCTTCCCCGGTACCGCCGGGCTCGCGCCCGACCCGCTGAACTACGGGTGGCGGGACTACGGGGCGCGCGTCGGCATCTGGCGGGTGATCGAGGTGCTCGACCGGCACGGCATCCGGGCCAGCGCGTTGCTCAACTCGGATGTGGCCGAACACTATCCCCAGATCGTGGCCGCAGGGGTGCGGCGGAACTGGGCGTGGCTCGCGCACGGGAAGAACAACTCGATCTTCCAGGCCGACCTTCCGCCGGACGAGGAGCGCGCCTACCTCGCCGACGTGGTCACGACCATCGAACGAGCGACCGGCCGCAGGCCGCGTGGCTGGATGGGACCGGCGCTCACCGAGTCGTTCCTGACCCCGTCGCTGCTGGCCGAACTCGGCCTCGGCTACGTACTCGACTGGACCAACGACGACCAGCCTTATCCCCTGTCGGTACCCGGCCTGCTCAGCGTCCCCTACTCGGTGGAACTCAACGACAACACGCTGTTCCTGGGCAAGGCCACCAGCGGACCGGACTTCGTACGGATCGTTCGCGACCAGCTCGACCAGCTCTACGCGGAGTCGGCGGGCAGCGGGCGCGTCATGGCGCTGGCCCTGCACCCGTTCGTGATCGGGCAGGCGTTCCGGATCAAGTACCTGGATCAAGCGCTCGACTACGTGGCGAGCCACCCGGGGGTGTGGCTGACCACCAGCGACGAGATCGCAGAGCACTACGAGGGCGCGTCGATGCTTGCCGAATACGCGCGAGCCGAAGACGATCGGGTCACGTAAACGATGCTCGGGAGGCAGCGATGGCAGCGCAGGACCAGGTACAGGACAAGGACCTGACCGGAAAGACGATGGTGGTGACGGGCGCGAGCTCCGGCATCGGCGCCGCCGCGGCACAGCGGCTCGCCGCGCGCGGCGCAAGCGTCGCGGTCGTCGGCCGATCACCGGAGCGGACCGCCGAGGTGGCGGCGAAGGCAGGCGCGGAGCCGTTCGTCGCCGACTTCGCCCGGCTCGACGACGTGCGCAAGCTGGCCGACCAGCTGCTCGACCGGTATCCCAGGATCGACGTGCTGGCCAACAACGCGGGCGGCGCGTGGCCCAAGCGGACGGTCACCGACGACGGCAATGAACTCACCTTCCAGGTCAATCACCTGGCGCCGTTCCTGCTCACCAATCTGCTGCTGGAGCGCTTGGCCCACTCGCAGGCCCGGGTGGTGAACACCGCGAGCATGACCTACCGGATGGCCAAGCTGGACCTGGACACGGCGAACGCGGCGACGGGCTCGTTCAACCAGCTCGGCGCGTACGGCGCGTCGAAACTGGCGAACATCCTGTTCACTCGGGAACTGGCCCGCCGCACCGAGGGCACCGGGATCACCACCGCGGCCTTCCATCCCGGCGCGGTCGCCACCCACGTCTACGACAACGCCCCGCTCGGTCTCGGCTGGTTCATCCGGTCCCCGCTGGCGCGCCCGTTCTTCATCCAACCGGACAAGGGCGCGCAGCCACTGGTGCACCTGGCCACCACCGCCGATGGCGCGGCGATCAACGGGCAGTACTTCCACCGGTTCGAGCTGGAGCCGCCGCGCAACAAGCAGGCGGTCGACGCCGATCTCGCGCGGCGGCTGTGGACGCTGTCCGAGCAGGCCACCGGGCTGACGCCGAGCGAATAGGCCTTCCCTTACGGCTCGGCGTCGGTGAGTCGCAGGGAGCGGCCGTCCACCGGCTCCGGCTCGACGCCGACCCCGTAGCCCCCACCGGACCGGTCGCTCGCGTCCAGTTCGACGATGGTCCGGGCTACTTGTCCGGTGGGGATCAACACGGGAAAAGCGGCGGGCGCGGAGATGCTCCTGACATTGACGATATTCCGGTTGCGCGCGCGATTCTCGGGTCCCGCGTGCAACCAGCACCGCTGCGCCGGCCGCGTCGAAAGCCGCAGTGGCACAGCCACAGTCAAGGCAAGTGGGGGCCGAAGTCGTCCAGCGCCGCGTCGCCGTCGACGATGCCGCGCGGGTGCGGCCGGACGTGCGCCGTTCTCCGGCGCCGCGGCGTCCGGCGGGGAGACTGCGCCGGACCCAGCGCCGGTGGGCGAACAGCTGCGCGAACCACTGCGGAACCGGCGGTGTCGCAAGCTCCGGCTCGGTTGTCACCGTTACTCCTCCCGGTCGAACCTCCGCGATCATATTGCCCGCACCCGGTGGCAGCGGGCCGGTCTCCGCGCTGCCAGGATCAGGTGGTGAGCCGTGATCTGCGTGTGTGTTTCGTCGGGGATTCGTTCGTCGCCGGTGTCGGCGACCCGGCTTGCCTGGGCTGGGCGGGCAGGCTCGCGTCCGATGCGCACGCGCAGGGCGTCCCGCTGACCGCCTACAACCTCGGGGTTCGCAGGGAAACCTCGGTCGCGATCCTGCGGCGCTTCCGAGCCGAATGTGCGCCCCGCCTACCGGAGGATGCGGACGCCAGGGTGGTGCTGTCGTTCGGCGTGAACGACGCCATGCACGAGAACGGCGGTCCGCGGGTGGCCCCCGACGAGTCGGTGGCCAATCTGGGCGAACTGCTCGCGCAGGCGGCCGAGCGGGGGTGGCCGGTGCTGATGGTCGCCCCGCCGCCGATCGCGGACGACGAGCACAATGCGGGCACCGCCGCGCTGGATGAGAGATTCGCGCAGGTCTGCGCCCGATCGGAGGTGCCGTACGTCCGCGTGCACCAGCCCCTGCGCGCCAATGCGGTCTGGGCCGCCGAGGTCCGCGCGGGCGATGGGGCGCATCCGGGGGCCGCGGGCTACGAGCAGCTCGCGGCACTCATCGCCCCGCACTGGCGCGCGTGGTTGGCACGGTGAAGAGCCGGTTTCGTAGGCGGACAGCACTGCGGATAAACTGTCTGAGACAAAGACGGAACGACTGCTGGATCGCACCAGATGTGCTGATAGATCAGCGAATCCACCTGCGACTCAGCAGAACCGGGCTCACGTGATCGGCATGCCGCGCTCGCTCATCTCGGCCCGCCGCCTCCGCGCGGCGCCCAGGTCCACCGTCGGCGCGATGGCCTCCGTGTTCTCCTCCGAGATGAACGCCTCGCTCAATTCCGGTACCCAGCGCACGATTTCGTCGCGATAGGGACCTTCGGTCTCCAGCTGGCCGAGCACGCCCACCAGCGTCAGGAAGGAGCGGGCGAACGGCGTGAAGTAGGCGGGCATGGTCATCTGCCGTACCACGTTGCTCAACCGAAGGTTGGTGGTGCGCAACACTTGGCGGCGCAACCAGCGTGCCGTAAGGCGATACGTCTCGTGGCGGAACGGTTCGCCGCACGGGGTTATCGCGGCGTAGAGCGCCTCGCTGTCGATGGCTTGCCCGTTCTCCACGAAACCGTGCCTGCGCGTGGCCGCCGCCAGATCTCCCGGCCCGCCTCGGAAGATCGCCTTGCAGCAGTCGAGCGTCAGTTCGCCGAAACCGGCGGGCGGCCACGCGCAGCACGCGCCGAAATCCATGACGCCGAGCCTGCCGTCGGGCAGCACCCGGAAGTTGCCCGGATGCGGATCGGCGTACAGCAATCCGTGACGGCCCCAGCCGGAGGTCACGAAACGGACCATGAGCATGCCGACCCGGTCGCGCTCGGCCTGCGTGCCGGAGGTGATGACGCGCGGTACCGGCGTGCCTTCGATCCATTCGCTGATCAGAACATCACCCTGCTGCGCAATGACATTCGGTACGTAGAAGTCCGGATCGCCGGCATAGGCCGCGGCGAATGCTGTCTGGTGGGCGGCCTCCGCCGCGTAGTCCAGTTCCCCGGCGACCGACGCGCAGATCGCTTCGGTCACCGCTTTCACGTCCGCGCCGGGCAGAAACACCGTTGCGAGATAGGAGATCCGGCGCAGGTGGTCCAGATCGCGTGCCACCGCTTGCCTGCCGCCCGGGTACATCACCTTGACCGCGACCGTCCTGCCGTCGTGCCAGACCGCGCGGTGCACCTGTCCGAGCGAGGCGGCCGCGGCGCGGCGGTCGTCGAATTCGCGGAAGCGCGAAAGCCATTCCGCGCCCATGCTTTCGGCCATGGCGGCGTGCACCGTGTGCGGCAGCATGGCGGGCGCGGCATCCTGGAGCCTGCTGAGCGCGATCCGATACGGCTCGGCCACCTCCCGCGGCAGCGCCAGCTCGTAGATGGCCAGCACTTGCCCCAGTTTCGCGGCGCAGCCCTTCAGCTCGCCGAGCACCTCGAAGATGTGCTGCGCGGTGCGCAGCTGGATGTCGCGATTGACTTCTTCGGCCGATCTGCCGAGCGCCCGCCTGCCGAGGCCCGCGGCCTGCCGTCCGGCGAACGCCATCGGCAGGGCGGCGAGTTTGACGCCGCGCACAGCGCCGTGAACAGGCGGTTTATCATGGGACCGCGACGCGAAAAGGCGGGATCGCTTGCCCGTGGACCCCTCCTCGGGGCGCTCTCCGATGGGCCGGATGGTCATGCCTCACCTCACAGTCGCGCGCCCAAGTGTGACACAGGTGCAGTACCGGACAGTAGGGCTTAGACTGTCTGGGACGTGTTCAAAAGTAGTCGAAAGGTGACTTCGATGGGATCCCAGACGGTGGTCGCCGACGTTGCCGACGAGCTGGCGCGCCGGGTTGCCGCGGGGGAATACCAGCCGGGGGATCTCATG
The DNA here is from genome assembly GCF_001612765.1 of Nocardia arthritidis NBRC 100137. GTDB lineage: Bacteria > Actinomycetota > Actinomycetes > Mycobacteriales > Mycobacteriaceae > Nocardia > Nocardia arthritidis. The sequence continues at coordinate 32,410 of NZ_BDBB01000013.1, read as the reverse complement.
CCGTCGGTGCGTCAGGTCGCCGAGGAATTCGAGATGAATCGCGCTACCGCGCAGCTGACCTTGGGCCGGCTGGAGTCGTATGGCTTCGTCGAAGCCAGGCGCGGCAAGGGTTTCACGATCCGTGACGTCCGGGAGGCCGGCGGAGTGGACGTGTACCGCCAGCTGTTCCGGTTCTCGATTCCCATGCCGGACATCGCGATAGAGATGTTCCGCGACATCGTCGACGTCGAGCGCAATCTCGTGCTGGAGGCGCTGCTCACCTACACGGGTGGCGAACAGCGGATCGATGCGGCCGAACTGAAGGACGCGATCGACGAACTCGAATCGATAGCGCGCCAGCCGGATCCGGACTTCCGACAGCTCCTCGCGCTCGAGGTCGCGCTGGTACGCAGGCTGTTGACCGTGCTCGGACTCCCCATGCAGCGTGCGATTTTGAATTCTATCGGCGAGATGGTGCTCGAGGTGCCGGAGGCGGTCGAGGCGTACTTCGCGGGTGCGGCGGACCTGCACGTCCTGGTCTGGCGGGCGCTGGCCGCGGTGTGGGATTCCGGCTCCGGGCCGAGCGATGCGCAGCTGGCGCTGTTCGAGGATTTGTTCGGTATGTACCACGAGAAGGTCATCGCGCGCTTCGAGGAATTGGTGGCCGGGGTCGTGGACGGCTCCGACGAGACGCACGCTGCCACCGCCTGATTTTTCGTACGCCGCACATTCCGTCTGGGACGGCGCTGGGAGACCAGTGCGGATCTGTCCGCTCGGGACGCGCCGATCCGGCTGTCCGCTGAGTTCGGTGAACAGTCTTGTCTCAGACAGAGTGAAGCAACGGGTGTGGTCCCCGACGCTGAGCCGCTCGGGCTAGCGGGGCTCCGCCGGTCGCGACGAATCAATCTGGGCGACAGGGCATCAGCGCTCGGGCCGACCGCCGAAGAGGGCGGCTCGCGGTGGGGATGCCGCACGGGGAATTCCGCGCGGCATCGCGACCAGGAACCGGCGCCCGAACTCAGACCCCGCCGTTGAGCTTGTTGAGGCGCTCGCAGGCCTCGACGTACTCCTGGATCAGCCGGTTGACCACGTCGGCGGAGCGCTCCACGCGGTTCATCATGCCGACGATCTGGCCGACCGGGTTGAAGTTGACGTCCTTGGCGGCCTCCGGATAGCGGTGGCCACGCTTCACACCGTCCAGCGCGACCATCATCTGCAGCGGCATCGGCAGCGGGTCAGGGGTATCGGCCTGCTCCCACGCCTCGGTCCAGTCGTTGCGCAGCATGCGGGCGGGCTTGCCGGTCCATGCGCGCGAACGCACCGTGTCGTGGCTGGTCGCGTCGATGTAGGTCTGCATCTGGGCCGGCGGCACATTGGCTTCCTCGACGGTCAGCCACACCGAACCGGTCCACGCGCCCGCGGCGCCCATCGCCATCGCGGCGGCCACCTGGCGGCCGTTGCCGATGCCGCCCGCGGCGAGCACCGGCAGGTCGCCGACGGCGTCGATGACCTGCGGCCACAGCACCATCGAGGAGACCTCGCCGCAGTGGCCGCCGCCCTCGGTGCCCTGGCAGACCACGAAGTCCAGGCCCGCGCGCTTGTGGTTGAGCGCGTGCTTGACCGAACCGCACAGCGCGCCGATCAGCCTGCCGGAGTCCTGCACCTGCTTGATCACGTCTTCCGGCGGGGTGCCGAGGGCATTGGCCACCAGCTTCGCCTTCGGGTGCCGCAGGATCACCTCCACCTGCGGTCCCGCGGTGGTGGCCGTCCAGCCGAGCAACTGGTTGTGGTGCTCGTTCTCCGGCAGCTTGGGCACACCGTGGTCGGCGAGGATCTTCTCGGCGAAGTCGCGGTGCCCCTGCGGGACGAGTTCGGCCAGCTTGGCTTCCAGCTCCTCGGGGCTCAGGTCGTCGATGCCCTTGCCCTCGTACTTGGACGGGATCACCAGGTCGACGCCGTATACGCCATGCACGTGCTCGTCCAGCCAGGCCAGCTCGACCTCGAGCTGCTCGGCGGTGAAGCCGACGGCGCCGAGCACGCCGAGTCCCCCCGCGTTGCTGACCGCGGCCGCCACGTCGCGGCAGTGGGTGAAGGCGAAGATGGGGAATTCGATCCCGAGCCGTTCGCAGATTTCGGTACGCATGGCGTGCTGGTCTCCCTAACTGCTCCGCCGCGAACGGCGCGGCGCAGGTGTACTAGAACGAGTTGCATAAGTGGCACGCGGTGCGGCCTGGCTGCCGCGCGTCGAGTCCGCCGCGAGCCGCGAATATCGCCATGAAGCGGCTGCGGCATCCTCGACTGGCCGGTGCACCATTCATCGACAGTAACACGTTCTAGTTTTCTGCGGAATGCGCTGCCCTCAGGCGCTGGCCCGCTCCAGTTCGGCGAGCGACTCCTCCAAGTGATCGAGCAGGCGAGGTAACTGCGGCACACTGCGGCGGCAGCCGACCACGCCGAAATCGAGGTTGCCCGCGTTGGAGGTGAGCGTGATGTTCACCGCCTGGCCGTCGAACGGGATCGACAACGGATAGCTCGCGTCCAGCCGCGCACCGTTCCAGTACATGGGCTCGCGTGGCCCCGGCACGTTCGAGATCACGATGTTGAAGGTCGGATTGGTCAACGAGATCAGCGCGGGCACGAGATTGAGGGCGAGCGGGCTGAGCATCAGCGCCGACAGCGCCATCGTCTGGTTGCACGAGAGCGTGCTGTAGACGTCCTTGCCGTCACGCATCGACCCGGCGACCACCCGCAGGCGGTCCAGCGGATCGGCGATGTCGGTGCCGAGATTGCACAGCACCGCCCCGACCTTCACCCCGTTGGTCTCGTCGTCCTCGGCGCGCAGTGACATCGGCACCATCGCGATCAACGGCTTGTCCGGCAGCGCGTCCCGTTCGATCAGGTACCGCCGCAGCGCGCCCGCCGACATGGTGAGCACCACATCGTTGAGCGTCGAACCGGACGCCTTCTTCACCTGCTGCAGCCGCTCCAGCGGCCAGGACCGGACCACCGCACGGCGCGCGCCGCCGATCGGCACGTTGAACATGGTGCGCGGGGCCGCGAACGGCAGGGTCAGCTGCTGCCGCGACAGGGCGGTGCGCGCGGCGCGCAGTACCGACGCGCCGGAGGCGGCCGCGGAGACCAGGTTCCGCGCCGGACCGGCCGCGCCGGACTCCCTACTGCGCCTGCCCCGGGGCAGATGCCACGGCACCCGCGTGGTGCCGGAGGACGGATCGCTGGTCAGTGTGCGCCGCAGCAGGCGTTGGGCCGAGACGCCGTCGATCAACGCGTGATGCATCTTCGAATACAGCGCGAACCTGCCGTCGGCGAGACCCTCGATCAGATGGAACTCCCACAGCGGGCGATGCCGGTCCAGCAGGCTGCTGTGCAGGCCGGAGGCCAGTTCCACGAGCTGGTCCATGCGGCCCGGGGCGGGCACGGCCTGCCGCCGCACGTGATAGTCCAATTCCACGTGGTCGGCATGCGTCCAGGCCATCTGCGGTGACCCGAAAATTGTTGCGGGATGCTTGCGGAAGGTCGGATCGACGTCGGCGCTTCGGAGTAGTTCGGTATGGACCCGAGCAGCGAAGTCCGCTCCGGCGTCCTCCGGTGGTTCGAACAATTGCAGCGAACCGACGTGCATCGGCTGTTCCCGGGATTCGGCGAGCAAGAAGACGGCATCGACCGGCGCGATGAATTCCATGATGAGTCGCCCCCTGACGACATGGTGAAAAGGTTCGGAGTTCAGATCGACCACATTGTCGGCGGGCCCGCGCAGCCATGAAATCGCCGCGACACGACAAACCTACCCGGACGGGATGGACCGCGTTCGGTGAATCACCGAACCTTCGATGCCAGCAGGTATGCCTGCCCGAACCGCTCCTCGGGACCCGGTTCGCGCACCATGCGAGCGATCATGGCGAAACCGGCGGCGCCGAGTAGACGCGCGAGGCGTTTCGGCGCCCACCGGTAGGCGCGAATCACCCTGTGATCGAAGGCTTCCACCGCATCGGGCCGGTCCGCCGTCTGGAAAGTCAGCAGCACGTGCCCTTTGCCCGCGAGTACCCGATTGCACTCGCTCAACACGTGCGGCACGCGATCCGGTGGTGTGTGGATCAACGAATACCAAGCCACTATGCCGCCGAGCGTGCCGTTGCCCAGCGGTAGCTGTTCCATCGAACCCTGCGCGAAGTGTAGGTGCGGGTATTCCGCACGCGCGAGCGCGACCATGCGGGGCGCGAGATCGATGCCGAACACCCGCGCACCCAGCGCCGCGAGGTGAGCTGTCACATGCCCCGGCCCGCAGCCGAGATCGGCGATCGGTCCGGAACCGTTGCCCGCCACCGATTCCGCGAACACCGCGAGCATCGCCCGGTCGAGCGGCTGGCGCTCGAGCCGGTGCCGGACATCCTCGGCGTAGCGGTCGGCGACCTCGTCGTACGCCCTGCGGGTGGCGATCGGATCGGGACGCTCGCCGGCGAAGTCTTCGGTCGAATCCAGCACCTGTAGCAGCGTATTACGTGCTCACTCCCCGGGGTCGAATGCCCGGGCGACGGCGAGACTGTCCTCGTAGACGTGGTGCCGGGTGATCAGCCCATCCCGCACCGTGAGGTGCAGCGCGAAACGCGCGCGATAGGCACGGCCGGTGCCGCGCGCGGTTTGCCGGATCTCGCCGAGCACCACGGCGTCGTCACCGTCGACGAGCACCCGGTCGACCCGCGTGGCCGACTCCTCCGGCACATGGTGTTCGGCGAGCGAGCGGTAATGCGCCGCGGCGTCCGCGCGGGTCGAACGGTGCCGAATCCAGGGCGTGGCGGTGCGCCCGTGTTCCGCCTCCGGCCAATTGAGCTGCCAATCGGTGTGTTCGGCGTACAAATCGGCGACGGCTTCCGGATCACCGGAACCGATTCGGCGCAGCAACTCTTCGACCACCGCTCGAGTGGTCGGCGCGGGCACTGACACGGCAGGTCCTTTCACAGCGACACCGCGTGATCCCGCGGCTCCCTGCCATTCTCGGCAGGCGCGCGCCCGATGGCGATTACCTCTCGGGTAATGGGACCGCCGCCTCCGGCGCGGCGGGCGCGGGCAGGTCCGCCCGGGCCGCCTCGTCGCGACCGCGGGCGGTTCCGAGCACCGAACCGAGGACGACCAGCGGGAAGCCGATCGCCATGCCCGCGGTCAGCGGCTCGTCGAGCGCCGTGACGCCGAGCAGGATCGCCACCGCGGGATTGATGTAGGTGATCACCGTCGCACGGGCGGGGCCGGCCTCGGCGATCAGCGCGAAGAAGAACAGGAACGCCGCGGCCGTGCAGATCACCGCGAGACCCAGCACCGACCAGGCCGCGTCGGCGGTGATGCGCGAGGGCCACAGCCAACCCGCGAACGGCGCGTAGATCGCCGCCGCCAGCAGCAGCGACCCGGTCACCACGCCCAACGGAGGCAGGTCGGCCAGCGCGCGATCGATGACGACCGGCCCCACCGCGTATCCGATCGTGGTCAGGCCGATCGCGGCGAGCGCCGCCGGATTCCCCAGGTCGACGTCCAAGCCGACGAGCGCGGCGACGCCGGCGAACCCGGCGAGCAGACCGATCACCCGGCGCGCGTCGAACCTGTCGTGGCCGAGCACGGTCACGAGCACCACGGCGATCAGCGGCACCGCCGCGATCAGCAAGCCGACGGTCGAGCTGTTCAGGGTGGTCTCGGCGTACCCGATCAGGAACCACGGCCCGGTGATCTCCACCAAGGTGTAGAGCAACAGCGGCCGCCATCGCCGCAGCACCGGCGTCAGCGCGCGAGCGTACAGCGCGACCGGCAGCAACAGCAGGCCACCGATGAGCGTGCGCCCGAATGCGACCACGACCGGGTCGAGATCCCGCACCGCCACGCGGATCATCGCGTACGGCACGCCCCAGATCAGGCCCATCGCCAGGAATAGTGTCCACCCGCGGCGCGTCATCGCGTGCCCACTGTTCGGCACGCACGGACGGCGACCGGCTCGGTGACGGATGGAATCGGCTCGATTCGGGACATACTCCGCTCGCTTTCGACCGTTCGGAGCTTATCCAGATGATCCGATCATCCGACAGATCCCGTTCCCCCTTGTGACAAGAGGCCGCCCGCCTGTCCTTTTCGTCTGATTCGGGCGAATCATCCGCGTGTGCAGGGTGTTCGGGCTAGTCTCGCCGGGAGCGAAGGGAATACATCATCGTGGTCGACGTGATCCGCCGGCTTGCCCCGAGCGAGGAAATGTTCGCCGCGGGCGAGGTCTTCATCGGTTATGCGGCACGGGTGTCCGGGCGGTTGGACCTGCCCGCGCTGACGGCTGCCTTCGAGGCCGTCGCAAGGGCGCATCCGATCCTGCGCGCCCGCATCGAGGCGACCGAAGAGGGCGGCCACGTCTTCGCCGTGACCGATGCCGCGCCGGAGATCTTCGTCGCCGACGCGAGCCCCGAATCCCCGCTCGGCGGCGCGAAATTCGATCAGCGGGCGGGCGTGTGCGCCCTGTGCGTGGTGCGCGACGGCGCTACCGCGAGCGTCACGCTGATGCTCCATCACAGCGTCGCGGACGCCTTCCACGCGTTCGCCATCGTCACCGAGTTCTGGACCGGATATCGAGACGCGGTCGGTGAAGGTATGTCCGAGCTGCCGGTGCACCCGTTCCCCGAACCCGTCGAGCACCTGCTCGCGGCGCGAGGCATCGAGAAGATGGCGCTGCCCGGTTCCGGGCCCGCCGGTGCGACCGCCTCCCCGCCGCCGGAGATTCCGCGACCGCGCGAAGACGAGTACCCGGCGTTGTGCACCACCCGGTGCCTGCTGACCGCGGAGGAGACCGCGGCGCTGGTCGCGGTCGGGCATCGCGCGAATGTCACGCTGCACGGCCTGGTGTCGGCGGCGCTGCTGCGGACCGAGGCCGAGATTCGCGAACTGCCGCTCACCGGACTGCTCTACCTGTACTCCGTCGACCTGCGGACCAGAGTGAGCCCCGCGATCGACGCCACCGAAGGGACGAACGTCCTCGGTTTCGCCACTTACCTCTCCCCCGCATCCGACGTGACGCTGGTGGAATCGGCCCGAGGGATCAGCGAGGCTCTGCATGCGGGCCTGGCCGCGGGCATCGTGCAACGTACGCCCCTGAGCATCCCCGACATGGCGGCCGCACCGAGGCCCGCCCTGCCCGGCGTGGTCATCGCCACCAACTGGGGCGCCATCCCCCCGCTACCCGAACAGGACGGGCTGCGCATCGACGACTTCCACTCCACCATGCTCGCCAAGCCGGACCTGACCGGCCGCCGTCCGCAGCAGCCGGGTGGCGGCACCTGCGTCATCAGCACTTTCGCCGGGCGGCTGAGTGTGGAGATACACCATCCGGAGGAATTCACCGAACTCCAGCACCACCGCATCGAAGTGCTGGCCCGTAACCTGCGCACCGTCATCTCCTGACAGCGCCGTCGGCTCGCGATCGCGCCGAGGGGCGATCACGAGCCGACGGGTTGGTCAATTCGGCGCTTGCGCGGTCGTACTGGTGGTCGGTGCCGCGGATTGCGTTGTGGTCGTGGTCGTTTCGGTGGTGGTCGGCTTCGCCGTCTCGACCGGAGCCGCGACCTGGGACGGAGCGGGCGTCGTGGTGACCGCCGGCGTCGAGGTCGTGCTCGTCGGCGCGACCGTAGTCGTCGAACTGCCGGTGGTGGCGGTCGTCGTCGGGGCGGCGCTGGTCGGTGACGTCGTCGAAGTCTTGGTGGGTTCGGTCGTCGGCGTCGCCGAGGTGGTCTCCGCCGCCTTGTACACGGCGGCGAGGTCCGCCTCTTGCGGCTTGGACGTCGTGTCGACCTGCTTGCCCGCCTGCGCCTGCTTCGCCAGATGGGTGAGCCAGGCAGCGGCGTACTCGGCGGAGGTCAGCGGCTTGCCGCCGTCCGGGTCGGCGTCGTCCCAGTAGTCGAAGTGATGACCGGTGTGGTTCGGTCCGAGCGTGAGGTTGTACGGGTCGCTCATGATCACGGGGATCGTGTTCTGGTTCGTCACGATCAGACCGATGATCTCGTTGAACACCTTCTGCGGCAGGTAGGCCAGCGGCGACATGTCATCGATCGCGATCGCGTCCGCCTTCGCGGGAGCCTTCGACTGCTCACCCGGCTTGTACGCCGGATCGGACACCCTCAGCAGCACCTGCAGAAAGGTCTCGTCGCTCTGCATCCAGTTCGGCTGCGACTGGATGTCGGCGAACGCCGCCAGCGCGATCCTGCCGAGCACCACCGCGACGTCCTGCCCGGTCGCAGGCGTGAGCCCGTCGCGTTCGAGCGCGTCGACGTTCAGCTGCCTGCCGACGTTGACCACCAACTGCAGCAGCGAGATGTTCTGCGGGGCCGAGCAGGTGAGATCGCCGTCCGAGCAGAACGACGCGATCTTGCCGTTCAGCGCACCGAAGTCACCGCTGGTGCCTTGCGCCGCACCCTGACCGGGAACCGGGTTCGTGCCGTTCTGATACTGCTGGTCGAAGCCGTCCGGGTTGCTGAACGGATCCTTCGATCCCGGGAACGGCCCGTCCCCCGCCGAGCGACCCGAGTCCGCGAGGATGACGACACCGACGACGTCGTCCGGATCCACGATCCCGTAGGCGCCGTCCTGGCCGGGCTCCTGGTGACCGATCTTCATCGCCACGCGGCGCACCACGTCGGCGCCCTCGCTGTAGCCGACGATCGAGAACTTGGTGTCCGGGCACGCCGCGGAGATCTCCCGCATCACCTGTTCGGTGTTCGCGACACCCGCGTTGACGGCGTCTTCGTAGGTGGACATATTCGCCGGATACGCGATGTAGACCGCGGCGTACGCGCCGGGATCGACGTCATCGGCCGGCGCGTTGACAACCGGGTCGACCCACTCACTGCTGTGGTCACCGGACAGGGCGGCAGGCAACGGGTTGCCGTCGGCATCCACCAGCATCTTGGTGGTGCCCTCCCGCGGAGTGTCATTGCGACCGGCCACCGAGATGGTGACCATGTCGTGGCATTCCGTGACGGACGACGTGAGCTGCGTATCCCTGGTTTCCGGCGTCGAGGTCAGTGCCAACGAGGCGGCGACGACCGCCGCCACCCCCAATACCGCCGGCGCGGCAGCGGCCGAAGCGATGCGATGCCGCGCGAAGAACTCGCGAAGAGCCATGTCCTGATTCCCATTCCATACACCGACAAAGTGGACGGACAAGCCCCCCGACGGGCCATACGTCACCGAGGACGTCGTGGTTGGGGACCCGGGCGTTACTGGTCTGCGACCCCGGCAACACCGCCGCACCCAGCCGGATCATGCGGCCGGACAAGTGTGCGTCCGCGGTTTCGTCGGGTCGACGAGCCAGACTTGCGGCCCGCCTCGGTGGTCGCGTAGGGCTGACCGGCCACAGGGCCGCGCCTATCCCCGTCACCGGCGGACCGGCGTGGATTCAGTCCGTGGAGGGTAGCGCCGCCGCGAGACCGTCGAGGACACGGTCCAGACCGTAGGAGAAGTTTTCGTCGCGCAGGCGGGCGGGGTCGTCGTCGCGCCGGGCGGCGTAGCCCTCGCTCAGGAGCGGATGCTCCCGTGCGGCCGCTTCCGCGGTCGGCCGCAGGCTCTCGGCCCACTCCTGTTCGGTCTGGCCGCTGCGGGCCAGCAGGGAGAGGTAGGCCGCCTCGCTGGTGGCCATGCCGATGACGTAGGCGATGAGCGTGCTCATGGACCGGTCGGCCTCACCAGGGGCGAACCCCGCCGCATGGAAGAGGGCGAGTATGCGTTCGGACTGCCGCATCATGTTGGGCCCGAATTCCGAGAGCCCCACCTGGCCGAGGACGGAGACGACCCAAGGGTGGCGGAGCGCCATCGCGCGCATGCTGTGCGCGCACGTGGCGACGGCGTCCCGCCAGGTCTCGGGGGCGTCCGCGTCGGGGACGCTGATCTGGCCGTAGACCTCGTCCACGACCAACTCGATCAGCTCGTCCTTGTTGGCCACGTGCCGGTAGATCGAGGTGGCCCCAGCGTTGAGCCGGGTCCCGAGAGTACGCATGCTCAGGGCCTCGATGCCCTCCTCGTCCAGCAGGCGCACAGCCTCGGAGACGATGCGTTCCCGGGTGAGGACCGGTTGTCGCCGGGCGGGGCGCTGACGGGCCCAAACCGAGGGCACGGGCGGCTTGTCGGTTGGCATGGGTCTCCTCTTCGGTGTTGACGGCCACGATAGCGCACACTGTTCGCACTTGCGCACGACACAATCTATGCGTACGGTGTTCGCATATCGAGAACACCGTACTCATCTTGAGGAGAGGCTATGTCGACGACCGTGAGCTGGGACGCACAGGGCAATTGGAAGGCGCGGTGCAGCCGGGACGACGAGGGCGCGCGGCGCGGTGGACTGTCGCGGCCGGGGCTGCGGCGGATGCGCGACGTGCTGGCCGGGCATGTGGCAGCCGTAGCCGCGCCCGGACTGGTCGCGCTGGTCAGCCGGGGCGACGACGTCCACGTCGAGACGCTGGGAACGATGCACGAGGGCGGCGGCGAGCCGATCCGGCGCGACACGATCTTCCGGATGGCGTCGCTGACCAAGCCGATCACCGCCGCGGCGGTCATGGTCCTGGTCGAGGAGTGCCGCCTGCGACTGGACGATCCGGTCGACACGTGGTTGCCCGAACTCGCGAACCGGCGGGTGCTCAGAAACATCGGCGCCGCACTGGAGGACACCGTCCCCGCCCTGCGGCCGATCACGGTACGGGACCTGCTGACCTTCACGTTCGGATTCGGCGCCGTGCCGGCCGCGCCGGGCACTTACCCCATCCAGGACGCGATGGCCGAACTCGGCCTGGACGTGCCGCCGTCGGTCGCGCCGGACGAGTGGATCCGGCGCCTGGGCACCCTTCCGCTCATGCATCAGCCGGGAGAGCTGTGGCAATATCACACCGGCTCCGACGTCCTCAGCGTGCTCATCCCGAGGGTCACCGGCCAGACGTTCGAGTCGTTCCTGCGCGAACGGATCCTCGACCCGCTCGGTATGAGGGACACCGGCTTCCACGTGCCCGAGGATCAGATCCACCGGCTGCCGACCAGCTATGCCCACGACCCCGAGACGGGCGCCCCGGTGGTGTGGGACGAGGCGAGGGGCGGCAAGTACAGTCGGCCGCCGCAGTTCCAGGCCGGTGGCGACGGGATGGTGTCGACCGTCGACGACTATCACGCGTTCTACCGCATGCTGTTGAACAAGGGCAGCCTGGGCGGCGAGCGCGTCCTGTCACGCGCCTCGGTCGAGCTGATGACGATAGATCACCTGACGCCGGAGCAGAAGGTCGAGAAGGACGCCTTCGGCGACCACTTCGGTAGGCACGGCGGCTACGGGTTCGGAATGGCCGTGCGGACCCATCGCCGCGACCTGGCCCCTGTGGGTCAGTTCGGGTGGGACGGCGGGCTGGGGACGACTGCCTACTCCGACCCGGTCGAAGGACTCACCGGGATTCTGCTGACACAGTCGGCGATGGATATCCCGGCCACCGCGCACCTGCACCGGGACTTCTGGACCACGGCCTACCAGGCGATCGACGACTGAAAAGGACGCCGGGAGGAAAGGCTTGTCGTGCCGCGCCCGCGCAATGGTCACTGGAAGGACGGCGACCGCTACGAAGCTCGGCGACGCGGCACCGGACGGCAGGCGAACTTACCTCCCCCGGGGACGTTGCAGCACGGGCGGTTGCACGGGCCGTAACTCAGCCGCGGGCCATGTCCACGAAGCGCGACAAATGCAATTGGTGGGCGACGGTGATCGTCGCGGTGGGACCATTACGGTGCTTGCCGAGAATGAGATCCGCCTCACCGCCGCGCGGGTCGTCCCGCTCGAATGCGTCGGGACGATGCAGCAGGATAACCATATCGGCATCCTGTTCGAGGCTCCCCGACTCGCGAAGATCGGACACCATCGGGCGCTTATCGGTTCGCTGTTCGGGGCCGCGGTTCAGCTGGCTGATCGCCACCACCGGCACTTCGAGTTCCTTGGCCAGCAGTTTCAGATTTCGGGAGAAGTCCGAGACTTCCTGCTGGCGGGATTCGACTTTCTTGCCGGAGGTCATCAGCTGCAGGTAGTCCACCACAACGAGTTTCAAATCGTGTCGTTGCTTCAGCCGCCGCGCTTTGGCGCGGATCTCCATCATGGTCAGGTTCGGTGAATCGTCCACGAACAGCGGCGCCTCGCTGATCTCGCTCATCCGCCGCGCCAACTTCGTCCAGTCGTCATCGCTCATCCGCCCGGAACGCATATCCCCGAGCTTGATCTTCGCCTCCGCCGACAACAACCGCATGACAATCTCGGTCCGGCTCATCTCCAAGGAAAAGATAACGCTCGCCAAGCCATGCTTGATCGAGCAACTGCGCATGAAATCCATTCCCAGCGTCGATTTGCCAACGCCGGGCCTGGCCGCGACGATGATCATCTGCCCTGGGTGCAGGCCGTTGGTGACCTCGTCGAGTTCGGTGAAACCGGTGGGCACGCCGAGGGAGATGCCGCCGCGGCTGGCGATGGAGTCGATCTCGTCCATCGTCGGCTGGAGCAATTCCTCGAGGGGAAGGAAGTCTTCGCTGGTGCGGCGTTCGGTGACCTCGTAGACCTCGGCCTGGGCGCGGTCGACGACCTCGGCGATGTCCTGGCCGTCAGCGCCCGCGTAGCCGTACTGGACGATGCGGGTGCCCGCCTCCACGAGGCGGCGCAGAATGGCCTTCTCCGCGACGATTTCGGCGTAGTAACTGGCGTTGGCCGCGGTCGGCACGGTCTGGGTGAGCGTGACCAGATAGGGCGCGCCGCCGATGCGCTTGAGCTCGCCACGGCGGTCCAAGCCCGCGGCGACGGTCACCGGGTCGGCGGGTTCCCCGCGCCCGTAGAGATCGAGAATCGTGTCATAGACGGCCTGATGGGCGGGACGGTAGAAATCGCCGGGACGAATCACCTCGACGACGTCGGCGATGGCGTCCTTGCTCAACAGCATGCCGCCGAGCACCGACTGCTCGGCCGCCATGTCGTGCGGAGGCTGTCGGCCGAAATCCTCGCCGGGGGGTTCGGGCGGAAAATCCCTGCGCCCGCGGTCATCGGTGGCTGTCACCAGACTCGACCGTCCTCTCTACCCCACGACCGGGTTGCACCCCGTCGACTCGTTTTACTCCCGGGCACCGACACGTACGTGAAAGCCGTTGACCAGGGCTCCAGCTACCGCTTCGGCACCCGTCCGTGCCCGCGATCGGGAGCGTTCCGCGCGCAGCGATGCGACGAACCTAGGCGACCCGATGGGTGTGGACCAAACCGCACTGTGCACACAGCTGTGGATAACTTGGGGAAAGTTCACCCAACCGTGTGCAGCCCCTGTGGACAACTTGGGGAAAACCCAGTTCGGCGGGGTCAAATACGCAGATAGATATAGATTTCCACGTTTTCCCAGGTGTGGATTAAGGAAGTACCGGCGTGTCGGCCAAGTTGAACAGCCGGGCGTGTTGGGTTAACAGCACGTGAGCCGTATATGACCTGAATCACATTGCGAGCGGTCGGTTTTACCGGTACTCCACAGGCTGGGTGAGCGGGGCGCTTGTGTAGGTAGGGTGACGCCCCGATTGTCCCGAATAATGCTCGGCACCATTCGGCAAATAATCAGCTATTAAGCAGGCGTGGACGGCAGGGCACAGCCGAGGACCACTCCCGTTCGACAGACGGGAGCGGTCCTCGACGCAATGCCTGAATCAGGCGGCGGTGACCGTGAGGTCGAACTTCGCCACCACATCCGGATGCAGGTGCACCACGATGCCGTGCTTGCCGGTCGACTTGATGTGCGCCTTCGGCAGCTCGATGCTGCGCTTGTCGACGACGGGGCCACCCGCCGCCTTGACGGCTGCCGCGACGTCCGACTGGGTCACCGAGCCGAACAGCTTGCCGGTGCCCGCGGTCTTGACCGCCAGCGAGACCGAGTCCAGGCCCTCGATGGCCTGCTTCAACTCGTTGGCGTGGTCCAGGTCGCGGACCCGGCGCGCTTCCTGCGCCCGGCGGATGCCCTCGACCTGCTTCTGCGCACCGCGGCTGGCCGCGATCGCCAGGCCGCGCGGCAGCAGGTAGTTGCGGCCGTAGCCGTCCTTGACCTCCACGGTATCGCCGGGGGCACCGAGGTTGTCCACATCAGCAGTCAGAATCAACTTCATTTGTGCGCCTCCCTTTCTCAGCGAGCCGTCGACACGTAAGGCAGCAGCGCCACCTCACGCGAGTTCTTGACCGCAACCGCGATATCGCGCTGGTGCTGCACGCAGTTGCCGGTGACGCGGCGGGCGCGGATCTTCCCGCGGTCGCTGACGTACTTGCGCAGCAACGCCGTGTCCTTGTAATCGATGTTGACGGTGCCGGTCTTGCTCTCCTTGCAGAACGCGCAGGCCTTCTTCTTGAGCACCTTTTCGCGCGCGGGCGCTTTAGGCATGGTCTTGTACTCCGTAATCAGTGATGGCCCGAATTCCTGCGGGCCGTTGTGGCCGTTCTCAGAACGGCGGTTCGTCATCCATGCGGCCGCCGCCCCCGAAGGAGCCGGCCGCGGGCGCACTGCCCCAAGGGTCGTCCTCGGCACCGCCGGAACGCCCACCGCCACTACCGGAGGAGGCGTAGTTGCCACCGCCACCGGAGCCGGACCCGAAGCCGCCGCCACCGCTGCCACTGCCGCGGCTGGTCTTGTTGACCTTCGCGGTGGCGTAGCGCAGCGAGGGACCGACCTCGTCGACCTCGAGCTCGACGACCGTGCGCTTCTCACCCTCGCGGGTTTCGTAGGAGCGCTGCTTGAGCCGTCCGCTCACGATGACACGGGAACCTCTGGTCAGGCTTTCGGCGACATTCTCCGCGGCCTCGCGCCAGATATTGCAGCGCAGGAACAGCGCTTCGCCGTCTTTCCATTCGTTCGAATTACGGTCGAACACACGGGGTGTCGACGCGACGGTGAAATTCGCCACCGCCGCTCCCGCCGGTGTGAATCGAAGCTCCGGGTCGGCCGTCAGATTGCCGATGACGGTGATGACCGTGTCGCCTGCCATGTGGTTCCTCCTGCTCGGTGTGCAGTCCGCGTCTCGCTGTTGCGCTAGAGCCTAGGCACAGGCTCCGACGCAAACGAGAGTTGCCGGACTACTTGTCGTGGCGCAGAACCTTGGTGCGCAGCACCGTCTCGTTGAGACCGAGCTGGCGGTCGAGCTCGCTCACAGTGGCGGGCTCGGCGGTCAGATCGACCACGGCGTAGATGCCCTCGGCGTGCTTGGCGATCTCGTAGGCGAGCCGGCGGCGGCCCCAGATGTCGACCTTGTCGATCTTGCCGCCCTCGGTACGAACGACACTGAGCAGGTTGTCCAGCGACGGACCAACAGTGCGCTCGTCCAGGCTCGGATCGAGGATAACCATCACTTCGTAATGACGCACGGACCAATCACCTCCTGTGGACTAGGAAACGGCCACGGACGGTCCGTGGCAGGAGGGTCGTTGCGTCAGCAACCCGAACAGGCTACATGAGCGGGGCGTGAGCAGTGAAATCGCCCCGGCGAGCCGCCCGGGCGAGCGCGAAATCGGTCCGCGCGTTCACTTCGTGGGGAGGGGGAACGGCGGCGCGGCCCGGACCGTCCGCTTAGGGTGGATCCATGCCGACCGCACTCGCCGCCAGCGACCTGCCCGCGGGTGGTGTGCGACGCCGCGCGGCGTTGGCCGTGGTGGTGGTGTTGCTCTGCGGTCTCGTCCTGGGGCTGGCGTACGCGAACAAGGCGCGCTGTGCGGGGGCGCCGTTCGACCGGGACGGGCGCAGCGCGGTTTTCGACGTCATCAAGGATTCGGACGTCTGCTATTCGGACATCCAGTTCCTCTGGCTGGGCCGAGACATCAACGAGCACGTCTTTCCCTATGTGAGCGGCGGCATCACCGACGGCGGGGCCCTGGTCGGCGGCGCGGTGGAGTACCCGGTGCTCAGCGGCGTGCTGATGTGGCTCGGCGCGGTCGGCGCGCACAACGACGCCGATTTCCTGCGGTACTCCGCGCTGCTGCTCGCGCCGTTCGCGCTGCTGACCGCGTGGATGCTGGCCCGCCTGGCCGGAAGCGCCGCCCTGCTCTGGGCGGCCGGGCCGCCGCTGGTGCTCTATGCCTTCCACAACTGGGAGCTCCCGGTGGTCTGCACGGCGGTGGCGGCCGTCTACGTGATGGCGACGTTGACCCGATTCTCCGTGCGTGTCAGAGGAATCCTGGCCGCGGTGCTGCTCGGCCTCGGGTTCTGCCTCAAGCTGTACCCGGGCATCTTCGTGTTGCCGCTGTTGGCGTACGTGCTGACGGGCGGCGTCGACCATGACCCGGAAGAGCGCGAGCGCGAACTCGACCCCTGCGGCGCGCTGCTCACCGCCGCCGCGGCGATCGGCACCGTCGTCGCGGTGAATTTGCCCTTCGCGCTGGTGGGGTACGAGGGCTGGCGCGCGTCGATCACCTTCCAGCAATTGCGTCAGGCCGACATCACCACGAACTCGATCTGGTACTGGGGACTGCGGCCGATGTTCGGCCCGGACGCGCGCAGCGAGGTGGCATTTCAGCAGGTGGTCACCATCGCCTCGCCGCTGCTGGTGCTGGCGGCGTTCGCGCTCGCGATGTGGCTCGGCTGGAAGCGTTACCTGGCGGTCGGCGTTTTCCCGTGGGTGGGTGTGAGCGGGGCGATGCTGTGTGGATTCCTGTTGTTCCACAAGGTGCATTCGCCGCAGTACACCCTGTGGCTGGTGCCGTTCCTCGTGCTGCTCGAGGTGCCCTGGTGGCTTATCGGCAGCTATCTCGTCGCCGACGCGGCCATCGGGATCGGGGTGTTCCGCTACTTCTACTCGATGGGTGCGGGCACCTCGGTCGAGCAGATGGAGAACGTCGTCCAATTCGGTGTGTGGGGGCGCGCGAGCCTGCTGATCGTGTTGTTCTTCGTGTTCGTGTGGGCGATGCCCCGGGGGCACCGTTCGACGCCGCCCCCGGTGGCCCGGTCCGACCCCCGCAATCTGGTCCCGGTGGTCTAAGGCCCGCCGTGCCGAGCGCGGAAGGCGGCGCTTTTGGCGCGGTTGCCGCACAGCGTCATGTCACACCAACGGCGCGAGCCGCCCCGGGAAGTGTCCACATAGAGCCGGGTGCATACGGTCCGGCCACACTCCTTGACGAGTGCCCCGCCACCCAGTAGTTCGATCGCGGAACGGGCGATGGCGGCCAAGGCGGCATCCGCGTCACCGGAACGGACGACCGCGCCGTCGGTGCCCAGGCTGATCGAGGGCGGTGCTGTCACGGCGAATTCGTTGAGCGTGCGGCGGTCGGCGTCGTCGAGGGAGTGTCCGCGCGCGGCGGCCAGTGCCGACCGATAAGCCGCCTCGCGCAGGCGCACCGCACGTGCGAGGGTGCCCGCGTCGCTGGGCGGGGGATCGTCGAGCAGGTTCGCGGCGGCGATCCAGTCGGCGAGCGCGGCGGGTGTGGTGAGGGCGTCCTCGAACGTGGTCGACCGCGCCTTGACGGTCCCGGCGAAGTCCAAGGCGAGATTTCCGCTCACGAAGGTGAACACGCCCTCATGGTAACCGCCTTGACAGGTTAGTCCGCGGGATGTCACCGTGATAACCGCCCAAGGCGGTTATTACCGGGAGGTCCCGTGCAGAGTCGGTTCGCGATGGTGGCCGCGCAGCCGCTGTTCGTCCTGTTGTGGAGCAGTGCGTTCATCGCGGGTGTGATCGGGGTCGGCGCCGCGCCACCGTTGCTGGTGCTGTTCGTGCGCTTCGCCGTCGCCGGAATTCTGCTCATGGCGTACGCGCTCCTCGCGCGAGTCGCGTGGCCGCGCGGCAATCGACTGCGTCACGTGCTCGTCGCCGGGTTGCTGATGCAGATGGTGCAGTTCGGCGCGTTCTACACGGCGATGGCCGAACACGTCTCGGCGGCGGTGATCGCGCTTGTGCAGGGCTTGAACCCGGTGGTGATCGCCCTGTGCGCGGGACTGATCGGCGAAGTCGTCACGCTGCGGCAGTGGTTCGGCTTCGGCGTCGGCGGGGTCGGAGTCGCGCTGGCGGTGTTCGACCAGTCCCACTTCTCCGTGACCGGATTGGCGTTGTGCGTGGTGGGACTGCTCGGGCTGAGCCTCGGCACCGTGTACCAGAAACGGTTCGTGCCCGCCGTCGATCCCAGGGCCGCAACGGCGCTGCACGTGGTGGTGAGTGCGCCGATCGCGGGAGCGCTGGCCTGGCTGTCGGGCCAGACGCACGTGTCGGACGTGGGCCGCTTCGCCGGGTCGCTCACCTGGATGGTGCTGGTGAACTCCATGGCCGCGTTCCTGCTGTTGAACGCCATGCTGCGCCGCTGGGACGCGACCAGGGTGGGCAAGCTGTTCTTCGCGACGCCCGCCGTGACCGCGATCCTGGCCTGGCTGCTGATCGATCAGCCGTTGCGACCGCTGACGGTCGCCGGGCTCGGCATCGGCCTGGTCGGTTTGGTGTTCGCCGCGCGCACGCCGACCGGCTCGGCGGTCGTGGCGCGGCAGCCTGTGCCCGCGGCGCGGTGACCTACTTGCGCCCGGCCTGCCACTGCATGCCCCACTGATAGGCCTGGTCGAGTTCACGCTGGGCGCCGTTGACGTAATGCACTTCGCGGTGCACGGTGATTCCGGCCCCTTGGTTCAGCAGCAGGGCGATGGCGCATGAGCGCGCGCCGTCCACCGGAGAGTCGAGGCGGACCTCGATCTGCGGACCGGACGTGGGGTAGAGCGTGACCACGCCGTCGGCGGCGGCCCAGTTGGGCACGCCCTCGTAGATGAAGGCGAAGATCAGGATGCGCCGGAACAACTCGGGGCGGGCGAGGTCGATGTGCATGTTCTCGCCCGACGTGGCCGAACCGCTGCGGTCGTCGCCGTCGAGCCGGATGAAGGGCTCCGCCTCCAGCGTGCCGAAATTGTTCCCCATCGCCTGGACGACGCCCTTGGCTCCGGTGGACAGTTCGTAGAGGCAGCCGAGGTCCAGGTCGACGGGCTTGGACCGGCGGAAGAATCCCTTGGATCTGCTCGACCAGTTCAGGTTGACCCGCATGGTGCCCTGTTGCTCACCCGGCTTGGTCAGGTTGATGCTGGGCGTCGCCTTCGACAGGGTCACCTTGGACAGGTTGACGCCGCCAGGGTTGGCGTTGATCGCCATGGCGCGATCCCCCTCTGTGGAAACGAGAGCGGCAGCGGCCATCCGCGGGGATGGGGCCGCTGCCGCAACGGGTCTTCGGCTGCTTGCCGGGAATCAGCCTACCGGCGTGGGTTCCCGTTCGCTGTCCAGTTCTTCCTCGTCCGCCCGGCGGTTGCGAACGATGCTGGTGACGAAGGCCGCGCCGATGAACGCGACGCCGACCAAGCCGGTGACGACCTCGTTGATGTGCACGCCGATCGAGACCAGCAGGATGGCCGCGAGGGCACCGATCGCCCAGTGCGCGCCGTGCTCCAGGTAGACGTACTCCGACAGGGTGCCCTTGCGGACCAGGTACACCGTGATCGACCGGACGAACATGGCGCCGATCAGGCCGAGGCCGAGCGCGATGATGATCGGATCGGAGGTGATGGCGAACGCGCCGATCACGCCGTCGAAGGAGAACGACGCGTCGAGCACCTCCAGGTAGAGGAAGAGGAAGAAGCCCGCCTTACCGGTGGCCTTGGCCAGCTCGGAAGGGCCGCCTTCGGTGTGCTCCTCGGTGTGGAACATGGAGCCGAGGCCGTCCACGGCGATGTAGGTGATCATGCCGAGCAGGCCGGCCATCAGGACGGTCGAGCGGTGCGCCTCGTCGGCGATGTACTCCGCGGTGAGGATCAGGCCGATGCCCGCGACCACCACGGAGAGCATGTCCAGTTTGCCCGCCTTGGCCAACGGCCGCTCCAGCCAGCTCAGCCAGGTGACCTCGCGCTCTTCGAAGATGAAGTTGAGGAACAGCAGCGCCAGGAACATTCCGCCGAACGCCGCGATCTGCGGGTGTGCGTCGGTGAGCAGTTTCTCGTAGCTCGGGCTGCCGTCCGGGAAGGTCAGGGCGTCGCCCGGCGGCGGGTTGAGGGCCAGGTCGAAGGCTTCGACCGGATTCAGTCCGGCCGTGATCCACACGATGGCCAGCGGGAAGACCAGCCGCATGCCGAAGACGGCGATCAGCACGCCGATGGTGAGGAAGATCCGCTGCCAGAACGCGCTCATCCGCTCGAGCACCGTGGCGTTGATCACGGCATTGTCGAAGGACAGCGACACCTCGAGGATGCCGAGGATCGCGGCGAGCGCGAGGGCGGTCGGCCCGCCGTACAACACCGCCACGACCAGGGATATCACCGTGACGACCAGGGACATGCCGAATATGCGCAGGACCACGCTGGGACCTTTCGTGAGGTGAAGACTTGGCGGCGACGGTTTGCTACCAGCGTGGCCGCTGGATCGCCGGTTGTCCAACGCTGCTCCCAGGGCGCCGGCATGCCTGGGCCGCATGAGCAGGGGGCCCGTCGCCGGGCCCCCTGCGAACAGCGAAGTGTTGCTTAGACGTTCACGCCGTAGTCACGGGCGATGCCCGCCAGACCGGAGGCGTAACCCTGGCCGATCGCGCGGAACTTCCACTCCGCGCCGTTGCGATACAGCTCGCCGAAGACCATGGCGGTCTCGGTCGACGCGTCCTCGGTGAGGTCGTAGCGGGCGAGCTCCTCGCCGTTGCTGCGATCCACGACGCGGATGTAGGCGTTGCGGACCTGGCCGAAGGACTGCGACCGGGAGTCGGCGTCGTAGATCGAGACCGGGAAGAAGATGCTCTCGATCGTGGGCGGGGTGTTTGCCAGGTCGACGTTGATGACCTCGTCGTCGCCCTCGCCCTCACCGGTCCGGTTGTCGCCCGCGTGCTCGATCGCGCCCTCGGGCGAGCGCAGGTTGTTGAAGAAGACGAAGTGCTGGTCGGACAGGACCTTCTTGTCCGCGCCGGTCGCGATGGCGCTGGCGTCGAGGTCGAAGTCGGTGCCGGTGGTGGTCCGCACATCCCACCCGAGGCCGACTGCAACAGCAGTGAGGTTAGGCGCCGCCTTGGTCAGCGAGACATTGCCGCCCTTGGACAAACTGACACCCATGCGGGATTCCCTTTCAATAGTCCGTCATTGGTTCCCAGCATGTCCGAATCGCCGGGTACGTCATACGACAGTAGTAGGTTTCCGCGAACTTGCGTAGGAACCGGCGTAACCCCCGGCGAACAGGAAGATCTCCTACCATCGGGGCGTGGCAGGGCGAAGGCGCGGCTGGTTCCGTTCGTCGGGAAACGACGAGTGGATCGAACCTGCCCGCGCGACGCTGGCGACGGCCTTCCTCGACATGGACCGGCGACAGAGCGCGGCCGACGCGGCGGTGCACGCCGCCGATCAGATCTTCCCCGAGCGGCGGACGGGCGCGCGCTGGGAACCGGTGCGCCACAAGTGTTATGGCGCTGCGGAGGTCTATCTGACGCTGAGCGCGGAATTGGAGGCCGCGCAGCAGGGCGGCCCGCCGGTCCCCCAGGGCCGGCAACGCGTCGACGCCGCGGTACGGCAACTCGCCGACGCGGCGCGCGCCGTCGACGAGTTCTATCGCGGCGACCAGGGCAAGCTCGAAGAGGCGGTGGCCGTGCTCGGCGCGGTGCCGCGGTTGGCGCAGCAGGTGAAGGCCGCCGCGGCCGAGGTGCGCGGCCGGGCCGCCGAGTCGGAGTTCGCGAACTATCCTTCGGTGCGCAAGGGCGCCACGGCGGTCGATGAGGCGCTGGTCACACTGGAGGCTTCGGGGTCCGGCGCACCCGCGGGCGCGGTGCGGGAGGCCGCGAACCGGCTGGAGAGGGCCACCAGGGAACTGGCTGATGCGTTGGCGCAAGCACCATCTCGGGCCGCGGCCGCGAACACCGCTATCTCGTCGGTGACAACCCGCCTTGCCGCCGTCCGGACCAGGGCCGAACGCGTTCCGCAGGCCTTCTCGGCGCTGCTGCGCGAGTTCAATGCTGCGAGTTCGGCCGATCTGGCTAACAATGAGCGGGAAAGCCAGCGAGCCATCGAGGCCGCGGACGCGGCCTTGGGCAGGGCGCGTACGGCGGCGGAGAACAATCCGGAGTTTGCACTTGATCTGACCACTTCCGCGCGCGGGTTCCTCGCCGAGGCCGAGCAGCGGGTCGACGCCGTCACCAAGCGGCTCACCTTGCTGCGTGCGATCCGGTCCGACCCGCAAGAACAGGCCAAGGCCGTACGATTCCGGCTGCGGGACGCGCAGATGCTCGCGGTGAGCCGCGGGCTGGTCACCGAATGGGGGTCGGTGCTCGACGCGCAAGCGGCACGGATCGACCGAATCAGCGAAACACTGTCGGGGCGTCATCCCGACTACTGGGCCTATGTGACGGAACTGAATGCCGTTACGGAATTCATAGCCGGGGTAGTGGAACGAATGAGAAGACAAGCAGGACCACGACGAGAATGAGGATGGGGCAACGATGACCGCAGGCATCGCCGTCCAGCAGGAGGTTTCCCTGCGGAAGCGAATGCCGCTGCGCCACTTCCGGCAGTTGCACGGCCCAGAGGCGAGGCGACTCTTCCACCGGCAGCCCGAGCCGTTCGGCGACGACCACTCCGATCGCGAGTTGCTCGCGGTCGGGCTCGGCGCGACGCTGTATGCGCCCGCGACCAGGCCCGATCTCGCGCTGACGATCGGCAGGCGCGCCGAGCACGGGGTGTGTTCGATGGTGATCGACCTCGAGGACGCGGTGGCCGATCACGAGGTGGAGTACGCCAAGCAGCAGACCGTCGCCGCGCTCGATCTGCTCGCGGGCAGCCACGACGCCAACCCCCTGTTGTTCGTACGGGTGCGCGACGCGGACACGATCACCGAACTCATCGAGCAACTCGGACCGGGCGCCAAGGTGCTGACCGGGTTCGTGTTCCCGAAGTTCGACAGCGTGACCGGACCGAAGTACCTCAACGCGCTGAACGTGGCAGCCCAGCGGGTGAACCGGCCGCTGTACGGGATGCCGGTGCTGGAGTCGGCGGGCCTGGTGCACCGGGAGACCCGCGATTACGAGCTCACCCAGATCGCGGCGCTGCTGGCCGCGCATCGCGACCGGGTGCTCGCGGTGCGGGTGGGCGCGACCGACATGTGCTCGACGTTCGGCATCCGCCGCGACCGCGACCTGACCATCTACGACGTGCGCGTGGTCGCCGACGTCATCGCCGACATCGTGAACTACCTGGGGCGCGCGGACGGCACCGGGTTCGTCATCACGGGGCCGGTGTGGGAGTACTTCGCCGATCACGAACGGATGTTCCGGCCGCTGCTGCGGACCGCGCCGTTCGAGGAGTCCGACGCGGTGCCGTTCCGGCAGTACCTGGTCAGCCGGGATCTGGATGGCTTGCTGCGAGAGATCACGCTGGACCGGGCCAACGGCATCCAGGGCAAGACGGTGATCCACCCGTCGCACGTGGCCGCCGTGCACGCACTGTCGGTGGTGTCGCACGAGGAGTACTCGGACGCGCTGGACATCCTGCGCGAGGACGTCGGCGGTGTGGCGGCCTCCGGTTACCGGAACAAGATGAACGAGATGCGGCCGCATCGCAGTTGGGCGCGACAGACCTTGTTGCGCGCACGGGTGTTCGGCGTGGCGAACAAGGGAGTGTCCTTCGTGGATCTGCTGACGGCGATGGTCACCGTATGAACGGCGGAGCGACCGAACTCGATAGCGGTGAAGTCCCTTGGGCGACAAGGACACTCGGTATAGCGCTGCATCGCGACCCGATGCGCGAACGCGATTCGGACCGGCTGCGCTCGGCGCGGCTGCCGATCACGGCGCTGGTGCAGCCGGGTGTTCGCCGCAACAACCGGCGCCGGGCGCACCTGTTGGTCTCCACCGTCCTCGGCAAGCACCTGCCGACCGATCCGCGGGTGGTGCTCGGCGCGGGCGATCACCTGGGTGATCTGGTGCGGGCGGTGCTCGGTGAGCGCGAAGCCGTCGTGCTCGGGTTCGCCGAGACCGCGACGGGACTCGGCCACTGTGTGGCCGCGCGGATCGGCGCGAGCTGCTATCTCCATTCGACCCGGCGCGAGGTGCCGCACGCGCAGACGCTCGCCGGGTTCGAGGAGGGGCATTCGCATGCCACCTCGCACCTGCTGCAACCGGCGCCTGCCGACATCTTCGTCAACGACCTGCCGCTGGTGCTGGTCGATGACGAGATCTCCACCGGCGCCACGGCGATCGATGCGGTGCGCGCGCTGCACGCCTTCTCGCCGCGCGCCCATTACGTGCTCGCCTCGCTGGTCGACCTGCGCACCGAGGCCGACCGTGCCGCATTCGACACTGCCGCGGCGGAACTCGGGGCGCGGATCGACACGGTCTGTCTCGCCGCAGGCCGGGCGTCGCTGCCCGCGGAGCTGGTCGACGCCGTCGAGGCTCTCCCCGAGCCGCGGTTGAATCCGACCGGGAGACATCTCGGCTCGTTCCGCCGGATGGAACTACCGTGGCCCGCCTCCGTCCCGGAAGGCGGCAGGCACGGCGTACTCGCCTCCGACACCGGCGCGTTCGAGGCCGCCCTGCTGAACGCGGGGCAGGTGCTGGCCGCCCGGCTGTGCACCGATTTCCCGGGCCGGGCCGTCATCGTGCTCGGGCACGAGGAGTTGATGTACCTGCCGCTGCGGCTGGCGGCGCTGCTCGCCGACACGGGGACGCCGACGCGTTTCCAGACCACCACGCGATCGCCCGCCTACGTACTGGATGAGCCGGGGTATCCGTTGCGGCGCGGGTTCCGGTTCATCGCGCCGGAACCGGGCGATCCCGCGCCCCGCTATCTGTACAACGCGCACTGGCCGGTGACTTCGCTCGACCTGTTCGAGGCGGACCTCGCGGGGCTGGGCGCGCTGCTCGCCGTTGCGCCGCGCCGCGACGAGGCCGCTGTCGCGATTACCGATGTCGGTGTCGGCAGTGGTGCCGAGGGTGACGGCCCGGCCGACGATCCGGTGCTCGTCGTCGTGGTCGACTCGCCCGCCGACACGGCGGAGTTGATGGCCGAGCACGGGTTGGTGGACGTACTGACCGCTTCCGGCGCGGACGTGCTGCTCGCGGTGCTGCCGGAGGCGGACCCGCGGCGGCTGCGCGCCGAACGAGCGACGGCGGCCGGGAGCCGGGCGTGACGAGTACCAGGGTGGGTGCGCTACCCACGCCGCTGCACGGGCCGGAGTTCGGCTCCTACGCCGCCGACGAGGTCGCCTGGTTGCTCAAGGACCTGTCGGGTGTCGATCTGGAGGCCGACGTCGCGGAGCGGGAACAGCGGATCCAGGCGGGGCAGGCGCACTACGCGGAGTCGCTGCCGATCGAGTACCAGCCGGACGCGACGTATCGGTCGCTGTTCGACGAGGTGTTGACGGCCAGCGCCGAGCGGCTCGCGCTGGCCGTGGCGACCGTCTCCGAGCTGGTCGTCGCCGAACGCGGCGAGGACATCGTCCTGGCGTCGCTGGCGCGGGCGGGCACGCCGGTCGGGATTCTGATGCGCCGCTGGCTGCGTTCGCGGCGTCCGAGCCTCGAGATCCCGCACTACGCGGTGTCGATCGTGCGGGATCGCGGCATCGACGCGGTGGCGCTGGACTACCTGGCCGAGCAGCACGATCCGTCCTCGGTCGTGTTCGTCGACGGATGGACCGGCAAAGGGGCGATCACTCGCGAGCTGACCGAGGCGCTGGACGCCTATCACGCGGCCGGTGGGGCGCGGTTCGACGACGAGTTGGCGGTGCTGGCCGATCCCGGGCACTGCGTGCGCACCTACGGCACCCGCGACGACTTCCTGATCGCCTCGGCCTGCTTGAATTCGACCGTTTCCGGCCTGGTCTCGCGCACGGTTCTCAACGACACGCTGATCGGCCCCGGTGATTTCCACGGCGCCAAGTTCTACCGCGAACTGGCCGGTGAGGATGTGTCCGGCCGTCTGCTGGACGTCGTGAGCGGCGCCTTCGACGCGATCAGCGACCGGGTGCCCGCGGAGTTGGCCGCGGTCCGCGCGAGTGACCGGACGCCCACCTGGACCGGCTGGGCGTCGGTGGAGCAGGTGCGCGAGCGATACGGCATCACCAGCGTGAACTTCGTGAAGCCCGGCGTCGGCGAGACCACGCGGGTGCTGCTGCGGCGGGTGCCGTGGCGGGTGCTGGTGCGCGAGGCGGACGCGCCGGAGCACGCCCACATCCGGATGCTCGCCGCCGCCCGGGGTGTCCCGGTCGAAGTCGTCGCCGACCTGGCATATTCGTGCATGGGATTGATCAAGGACGTGCAGCAGTGAACCTATCTCCGAGAGCACACCGAAGACGCGCGCTGATCGCGACCGACCTGGACCGGACGATGATCTACTCGCGTAATGCCTTCAGCACCACCGCCGACGTGCCGACGGTCTGTGTGGAGCATCTGGAAGGGGCGCCGCTGTCGTTCATGACCACCACCGCGGCGCTGCGGATGCAGACCCTGACCGAACCCGCCGCCGTCGTTCCCACCACCACCCGCACCATCAAACAGTTCGACCGCATCCGGCTGCCCGGAGCGCCGTGGCGCTACGCGATCACCAGCAACGGCGGGAACATCCTGGTAGACGGCGTGCCCGATCTGAGCTGGCGCATCGATATCGACGCCAAGGTCCGTGCGGGAGGAGCCACCCTGTCCGAGGTGAGCAAGGAATTGCACGCCCGCATCGATGACTCCTGGGTCACCAAGTTCCGCGTGGCAGACCACCTCTTCTGCTACCTGGTGGTGAAGCCCAAGGAGGTGCCCGAGGAATTCCTGGCCGAGTGGGACGACTGGTGTCGTCCACGCGGCTGGTCGGCTTCCCAGCAGGGCCGCAAGATCTACACCATGCCGCAGGCCGTCTGCAAGAGCCGCGCGGTCGACGAGGTGCGCAAGCGCCTGTGGGAAAGCGGGGAACTCGCCGACGATGCCCGCACGCTCGCGGCGGGCGACGGCGCCCTCGACGCCGACATGCTGCGCGCGGCCGACTCCGCGATCCGCCCCCGCCACGGCGAACTCGAACAACTCAACTGGACCCACCCCAACCTCACCATCACCCGAGCCACCGGCATCCTGGCGGGCGAGGAAATCATCAACTGGTTCATCAAGGCAGCTCCGACGCCCTCCGAGTAGCCAGCACGGCATCCGTGTACTGCTCGTGGTGAGATCGCTGTGAGTCGATGACCGATGGGTCGGCCACCTCGGTTTCGTATTCGGGCTTCGATCCACTGGCCGTGTCCACCGTGGGTTCCTTGTAGGTCAGCAGGGACCGCCGCCCGTTGTCCGTGGTGATCGTCCGCAAACGCAGCTTCCTGCCCTCCGACGACAACTGCTCATCTGCCAGGTCGTAGTAGGTGTCCGCATACTTCGCGCGTTGACCGCGCTCTGCGCCGCCAGCGCAGCCCGCATCGACTCGACATCACGGACTCGAGCCTCGAGTTCGGCCTCGATCATCGTCGATGGGGCCCTTGGTCTATCGGCTATCGCGATGGACTCCGGGCACTCATACCGCGTCGGTGGTGGGCTCGAAGGTTGATTTGAAGTCCGGGCAGTCGACCAAGGGGTCGTGGGTGCAGGTGGAGGCGTGGCGGAGGCTGTCGCGCATGCGGATGAGGCGGGTGATGTCGTCGTCCAGTTGCCTGGCTTTCTCCGCCATGCGGGTGCGTAGTTCGGCGTCGGTGGGGGAGGCGCGCAGGAAGCGGGCGATCTCGGCGAGGGTGAAACCGGCGCCACGGGCGCAGGCGATGAGGGCTAGGCGGCCGAGGATGTCGGGGTGGTAGGTACGGCGCAGGCCGTTGCGGCCGGTCGCGGTGATGAGCCCGCGTTTCTCGTAGAACCGCAGTGCGGAGGGGGCGAGGCCGGTTTGCTCGCCCACTTCGGCGATATCGAGCAGGTCGTTCATCTCGTCTCCTTGACTTGAACCGCGCTTCAAGTCACAGACTAACTCGCATGACGATCCATCACCTCAATTGCGGCTCGGTCCGGCAGATCGAAGCCACCTACGACGGACCAGCGCCCGCCCATGCCGTGAACCACTGCCTGCTGGTCGAGACGGCATCCGACGGGCTGGTCCTGATCGAGACGGGCATCGGGCTCGATGACGTGCGTGACCCGGCGGGCACGCTCGGGGCGGACTGGGTGGCGATGGCCCAGCCCGTGCTCACCGAGGACGAGACGGCGATCCGGCAGGTCCAGCGGCTCGGCTACGACCCCGTCGACGTCGGGCACATCATCCTCACCCACCTCGACGTGGATCACTGCGGCGGACTGCCCGACTTCCCGCACGCACGGGTCCACGTGCTCGCCGCCGAACTGACCGCGGCGCAGGCCGAAGCGCCCAGCTTCCGCTACCGCCCCGCGCACTGGGCCCACGACCCGCTCTGGCAGACCTACCCGTCGGACCCGACGGGACAGTGGTTCGGCTTCGACGCGATCCAACCGAAGGACCTGCCCGGCGACTTCCAGTTGATTCCGCTGGGCGGGCACACCGCGGGCCACACCGGCGTAGCGGTCCGCGACGGTGAACGTTGGCTGCTGCACTGCGGCGACGCGTACTACTACCATCGCGAACTCGATCCGGCCCCGCAGCCCCACCCGGTGCTCGACATCGTGCAGACCACCTCCGAGGTGCACCACGACCTGCGACTGGGCACCCAGGCGCGGCTGCGCGAACTACACCGCGATCACGGTGACGAGGTCACCTTGATCAGCGCGCACGACCCGTGGGAGTTCCAGCGCGCGAGCTGAACTCACCGACGCTGCCAGCACTGTGCCCGGTCGCCGAGATTCCACCACGAGACGTAGCCAGGGTCCTGGTCGAGCAGAGTCCACCCGGCCTCGAGCGTGTCGAAGAACGCGCTGTCGGCCGTGCGCCCGCCGCGCGGTTCGCCGATGTAGACCAGCAGCGAGCCGCCCGCCTCCTGATAGGCGGTCAGCGTCGTCGAAGCCATGGGATTCTCCCAGCCGGGCGGCCAGCAGAGGAACAGCGCGTCGTCGGCGTGGGCGGCGGCGAGATCGGCTGTCGACACGGGTGGCGTCGCGGTGGGGTGCCAGGTCGCGGGTAGTCCCACGGCGGCGGGGAACGCCGTGTTGGCTGCCCGGTCCGGCGGGTGTGAGTCGAAAGCATTGATGGGCACACCCATTCGGGTGAGTTGGTAGGCCCAATAGCCGCGCCCGGAGCCGACTTCCAGCAGCGGTCGACCCTGCGCGACGTCGGCTACCCAGCGCAGTGTCGCGGGCGAGGGGATCGCGTAGGCGTAGGCGGCTTGCAGCAGGATCTGCGCGTACGCCAGTCGCGCACTGCCTTTGGGGTTCCCGCCGTTCACCTCGGAGCGGTTCGCGCGCTCCCACGGCCCGGGCGATACCGCCGCGGCGACGATGTCCCAATACGGGTTCGTGCTCGCGCCGCCGGTCATGTAGTGCAGCAGGTGTAAGTCGAACGTGGCGTCGGCGATGTCGTCCCCGGTGCCGGGCAGCCGGCCCGCGGCGGCCCAGTAGTCGGCGACACGCGGATACGCTGTCGCGAAGCAGAATTCGTCTTGGGCCAGGTGCGTCAGCGCCGTGCGACGCTGCGGCGAAAGCGCCGAGTCAGCCATGACCCGATTCTGCGCCGACCGTGCACGGGTGCCGGTGCACATCGAGACGAGTTCACCGTTCCGTCGCGAATCCTTTGCTGTACGTATGTGACCTGCCCGTCGGCGCGAGTTACTCCGACGTGGTTTGCCCGCTTCGCCGGCTCACTGGCCGTCGCGCATCGACACCAGTCCGCCGAGCGTGCCGAGGTAGGCCGCTCCGTCGGGGGGCGCCCGGTCGGGACCGGCGTCGAAACGCAGGAGCTGCCGGTTGGTGGCGACGTAGACCTCGCCTGCCGCGCCGACCGCGAACGAGTTCTCGATCTGGTTCTCCGTGCCCGTTCCGAGCCGAACCACCTGCGCCGCGCCGGTGTCCGGATCGAGAGTGCCGACCACGCCGTTCGTCTTGGCCACGAACCAGATCAGGCCGTTCGAGTCCGGCAGTGCGGAGTTCAATGTCTCGCCCGGATGCAGGACGCCGGTCGGGTCGTAGTCGCGTTTCAGCGAAAAGCTGTCGGCGGCAGCGGTTTCCGCGAACACTTGGATGTGCCCGGCGCCGGTGCCCACTACGGCGCGGTCCTCGTCATCGAGGTAGAAGTACCCGCCGCCGACGAAGTTGTCGAAAGCGCCGGGCCGCAGCGTATCGATCGGGCTCTTACCGGGCAGTGGATGTTTGCCGAGCACGATCATCGAGGCGGGATCGCTGACATAGAGACCCGGTGGCAGCCCGAGGCACGGTATCCAGGCCCGGTGGGGCGCGAATCCCCCACGCGAGTGTTTACGCCGGTCGACGTCGCGATGTTCGCAGGGCCGAGACCGGAGTTCCGCCGGTCAGTACTGCTGCTGCCCCGCCAGTTGTTGCGCGATGAGCCCTTGCAGTCTTTGCAGGCCGCCGACGGTGATGCCGCTCTGGATCTGTCCCTCGATGGTGCGTACCAGCATCGAGTCGCTGAGCACCTTCTCGCTGGACTGGATCAGCACGGTGCCCGCGCCGGTGAACTCGAACTGGCGCTCCTCACCGGAGTTCGCGCCGAAGCGCGCCGCACCGGCGGCCAGGAAGTTCGAGATCCAGCGCTCGTCGTAGTGGTGGCTGGGGGAGGGGCAATCCGCCCAGCCGACCAGCGATTCCGGGTCGACGCGCAGCGGAGGCTCGGCGAACATGACCGGTCCGTTGGAGGAGGCGAGGAATTTGCCGGTGCCGATGAGGGTGAGGAAGCCGGGCACGATGGATTGGTTGAGCGACAGCCCCGGCTCGAAGGCCAGCAGGTTCGCCGCCCGGATGGTCAGGTTGCCGTTGTCCTCGAGGTCATAGGAATTGATGTCGTAGCCGCGGTCGCCGATGATCAGCTTGCCGTGCCCCTCCGCGACGACGTAATCGCCGGTGAACAGCGGCGCCGAGAACTGCTGCGACACCATGTGCAGCAGCCCGCCCTGCAACCCGTGGGTGAGCATCTGGAACCGCATGTCGCCGTAATAGGCGATCATCGCGCCCTTGCGCATGAACCAAGGCTTGTTCAGGTCGATGCAGTACGCGTAGCTGTTTCCCGGGATGTTGTCGCTCTCACCGAGATTCATGGGGTTGAGGATCTGGGACATACCCTGCTCACAACTTCTCTTCGGAGGCCTGCACGTAGACGACGCCCTGCCCGGCGCAATGCAACTGCATCGCCTCGCCGGAACCGCGGCCGACGGCATCCCGCCAGCTCAATGCCGCTTTGAGCTCGGTCTGCACGTTGCCGTAAGCGGCGACGAAGGCTTGCGGGTCGACCACGATCGGATTAGGTCCGCCCACCTGCAATTCCAGGAATCCGCCGTGCGCGAGCAGCACCGCGGCCCCCTGCCCGGACAGCTGGGTGGTGAACATGCCCTGCCCGGTCAACGCGCCCGAGGCGGCGCCGCGCAGCGCGCCCATCAGGCCGCCACCGCCTCCGCCGCCCGAACTCATCACCGAGACCACCGAACTCTGCAACCCGGCGGTATTGGCCAGCAGCCGCGAAGCCTCGACGCGCAGCGCCGCGCCCGGCTGCATGTGAACCACGTGGACCTCCAGGCCCGCGAATCCGTAATGGACCTGGCCGTTGCCCTGCGCGAGCATGGTGCGCTCATGCTCACCCGCCATCGCGCGGCCCGCCAGCGACATCAGCCCGCCCATGCCGCCCATTGCCTGCGCCCCCGGAATCTGATGCGGGGCAAACGAAACGTCGCCGGTATAGAACAGCATCGCGCCGTTGCGGGCGACCACACCGCCCGCCATCCCGACATCGACCTTGACGACTTTGCCGTTGACCTTCTCGAACACCCGCTCGCCCCTACCGTTCCGCCGGTTGGATCAACACCACGCCCTGGCCGTCCCAGCGCAGCGAAAACGCCTCGCCCGCATCCTGGCCCACGAAACTGCGCCAGGACACGTCGGTGACGAAGGACTGGTTGAGGTTCCCGCGCGCCGCGACGAACGCGTCCGGATCCACGATCAGCGGGTACTGCGGGGAAACCTCCAGGTGGATGAGCGGACCGCCGGCCGAGAGCAGCGCGACCTGACCCTGGCCGGAGACGGTCGTGGTGAACAGGCCCTGCCCGCTGGACGCACCGCGCAACCCGGCGAAACGCACGTCGGTGCGCAGGTTCCCGGCGAACGCGAGCAGTTGCTGCGACTCCACCTGCAGCGTCTCGTTGTTCAGATCGACCACGGTGACGTTCTGGCCGTTGACGGCGAAGAACACCCGGCCGTGCCCGGCGCACTCCATCAGCGACAGCTTCTCGCCGGTGGCCCGGCGCTTCAGCCCGGCGATCACACCGTCGCCTCCGCCGAAACCGGCCGCTTTGAACTGCACATTTCCCTCGTAGGCAATCATCGAGCCGG